>NZ_CP031153.1:250000-1450000 GCF_003352465.1 Kordia sp. SMS9
TATCATTCAAAAAAATAATCAGAACGTATTGCTGAAAACCAAAACTTCCCGTTTTAGCGGCTGCAAATATAATCACCTTTTTATAACTTCCTAATACTTTTTTAAGCCTTTTTTTAATACTAATTCTAACAGCTTATTCACTAGGCATTTAGAAGGGAAAGTTTTTTTGATTTTTGCCGAAGTTCCAAACTTAAATTAACCATCCTTACAGAATTTATTGGCGCGCGAATTCAAGTTGATTGAAGCCCCAAACTTCAACTAGCAAATTGGAAACACAAGCAGTCCAAGTTATAAACTTGAACTGGTCATGTCGAAGTTGCAAACTTCGAATAGCAATTGAAAACTTCGAATAGCGTGGGTTTATGAGAAGAAATTCCAGACGAGTCCGAAACGGATGATGAAATCGCGATACGGTTGGTTTGGTGCTGAGAAGAATTCGTAGCCTGTAAACGATGAATTTAAATGCTCTAACTTGAAATAGATGCGTGTACGCCGTACTTTGGCATTGATGAAGACATCAAAACGTGGGAAGCCTCCAATTTTTTGCTGGTTTTGACTATAAAATTCCCCCAGTAATGGACTGTATGCATCTCCGAAGTATTCCGTGAAATAGTTGAATGTGATTCCCGTTTGAATGAATAATGCTTTTTTAAACCATTTGTCCGTGTAGTATATGGTGTTTCTAGTGACCAATTCTGGGACATTGAATACATCGCCTGTTTGCCCAACTTGCTGATACATTATGGTATTGTTGAGCGCAAATTTCCCATAACGGAATTCGCGTCCTACTTTTACTTTTAAGTATGTTATTGCATCTTGACTTTGTTGTGGTGATATTTGCGCTCCATCAGTGAGTCCTGAAAAGTATGTAAAGTTGTCTAGCGATGTAAAACTCACATCGGCATTCAACCACTTTTTGGATTTTAAACTGAAATTGATACTTTGCGTGCGTTCATTTTCAAAACTGTTTCGCCAATTGTAGGCAATGTAATCACTTTGATTTACCAAAAAGTTAAAGTTTGGTGCTTTGGAATTTATGACAATTGAAGCTCCAAGATCTATGTCTTCATTTAGTTTGTAGCGCGCACTTCCTGTGAAGTAGTTTCCACCAAGTTCTCCCGAGATATTTGCTAGTAAATCTGCTTTCAGTCGGATTCCTGCAATGGTGTGTTGCCATTGCCCTCCAATAGCGATGACATCGCCTTCTAGTTGGTTTGGAACTACATTACCATCTGCTGTGTACAAGATTTTATCAAAGAAGTAATTGTATTTTGTATGATTGGCTTTGAATTTTACGTCTCCAAATGTTTTTGTGGTGTAACTTAGACTTGCTTGATTGAATAGTTTTCGCAACTGCGTACGATCTCTTAATGATGATGACACAAAAGCATCTCCAAACAGTTCATTTTCTGAGTCTTGATTGAAAATGTAATATTTTGTTTCGTAATTGAATGTGTGCCCAATGCGCAAGTTATTGTCTCGTAAAGAATCTTTTTGTCGAACGATTTTGTAGTCATGCTCTAAATAATAGCGTTTTCCAACGAGAATGTTTTCTGCATTTTGAAATTGAACTGCCAAGCGCGAACGATCGGTGAATTCTTCTACGCCCGTTACAAAGTCCGTAACTGCTTCTGCCGTTAATCCTCCGTTTTCGTTGTTCAGCACATCTTGTGAATAGAAATGTGCCCGCAATCCGTAGCGATCATTTTTGGTTCGGTAGTTTGCAGTAAGTTTGAAGTTTCCTGTACTACTAAGTACGTTTTGATATTTCCCCAAAGAACGCATTCCTTTGTAAGCGATGGAAAAATTCATTCGTTTTGACGTATTCATGGTAATAAACGCTTCTAAGAGTTGCCCTTGCTCCATGGCGGTTTTAAAGAATAACTCCGTAGTAGGTGTTGGCACGTTGAAATATTTTACATCTTCTACTTCATCATAGTTGAAGTGTTTTGCGCGCATTCCAATATCCGGAAACGCTTGTGTTCTATCAAATGAATATGTCAAACTGTTGTAGGTTTGTCCTAAATTCGCAAAAGGAATCAGTCCAAAATCATCTTTTCGAAGGTAATTGTATTTGTAATCTTTTTCAATGGTGAGCGTGGTATCTACTGCAGTGGTATCGCGTTGGTGAGAAATGATTTTGTAGAGATTGATATCATATTCTTTTCGTTCGCCTGTTTTGTCTTTTTCAGAATCGCTGTTAGCGTTACCATCAGCACGTTGCTGATTGAGTTGCTGTTTGTCTTTTGGTATGGGTTGTAACTTTTTCTGCGCTTGTACGGCAGAAATTGTAATACATGTTATGATAACGAAAAGGATGTACTTCACTTTTTTGACTTTTTTAGCGTATTCTTCACAATTCATCAAGCATTTTACGCTAGCTATGCAACAAAAGTATACTTTTTGATCGAAATAAAAAGCTAAGTTTTGTTATTGAAATCATAAATTGTAGTTTTTGAGTCTTCTTATTTTATTTTTCAATTTTGATTTGACTTGCAGAACAGATAGATTTGTCTATTAAGATTTTAGACATGTTAGCATTACAATTATTGGATGTACTGGAAGCAGGAACGGATGAAGCTGGACGCGGATGTCTTGCAGGACCTGTAACCGCAGCGGCCGTGATTTTACCTAAAGATTTTTCAAATGAGGTGTTAAACGACTCAAAACAGTTGAGCGAACGCAAACGTGAACTATTGCGCCCTGTTATTGAATTGGAAGCCCTAACGTTTGGCGTAGCACATATTTTTCCTATTGAGATTGACCAAATTAATATTTTGAATGCTTCTATTTTAGGAATGCACAAAGCGATGGATCAACTTTCGGTAACTCCAAAACACATTATTGTAGATGGTAATAAATTTAAACCCTATAAAGATATTCCGCATCAAACTATTATTAAAGGCGATGGAAAGTATTTGAATATTGCTGCTGCTTCTGTATTAGCAAAAACCTATCGTGATGCGTATATGGAAAAGATTCACGAAGAGTTTCCGATGTATAATTGGAAAAAAAATAAAGGCTATCCTACCGTAGAACATCGTGAAGCAATTAAAAAATACGGAACTACCAAATATCACCGTATGTCGTTCCGATTGCTTCCTGAACAGTATACGTTGGATTTGTAATATATTACAAATCACTATTTTTATTTTTTAGTATGTGGGAAAAACAACTTGAAATTTTTGATGCTATTGTGGCAAAATGTCCTGACTTTGCCCTAAAAGGCAAGAGTATGATTTATACTTCGGCAAACGGACACATGTTTGGTTTACTGAACAAAGCTGGCGAAATTGGCTTTCGATATTCGAAAGAAGTACAGGAAAAATATATCCAAGAATTTAACTCCGATTATTACAAATCGTATGGTGCTACGATGAAAGGATATGTGTTAATTCCTGAAAACATGCTGACGGATTTGGACAGATTAGCAGATTTGCTAAACGAAAGTTATGCGTATGTGATGTCGCTGGAGCCAAAATAGCATTTTTGTTAATAACAACTGTAATTCTATTACCGCGAACCTAATTGGGAAATTGGTAAGTTTTATATTTTTGTAAAGATATAAAAGGGCAACGACACCAGATGGTGTTTTAAATAGAAATTACATGCAAAGAATTTTCATTCTTCTTCTCATTATACTAAGTATTGGTTGTGAAACCGAAATTCCTAAAAGGTCTTCACTTTTGGCATACGCGCCACTACATGCTTCGGCTATTATTCAGATTCAGAATTTTGAAAGTTTCCGCAGTGAATTAAAAAATAATCAGTTGCTAAAATCATTTCGAAAACCTGCGTTTAAAACAGATTTTAATGCCTTTGTGGAATATTTGCAATATGTAAAACCAATGTCAAAATCGTTGTTGTGTTTTAATGAATTGGGAAAGAATAGTTTTGAATATACGTTTATTACTAAAATGCATCCTGATTTGATTGCGCTCGATTCGTTGGCGAAAGTTTCTACCGAAAAAATTACCTATGAAGGCAACACAATCACGAAAACAACACTGAACAATCGTGTGAATTATACCTTTATTGCAGATAGTATTTTTGTAAATTCGTCTTCGGAATTGTTGATTGAAAATTGCATTCGTTCGTACAAAAAGGCAACAGTATCAGAAGCGATGAAAAAAGTGTACGCTACGATTGACGAAACGAAATCGGCGACTATTTTGGCGAATCCGAAGTATCTGCAGCCTTTGTTGAAGAAGTTATTCCCAAATGCAACTACAAATATCGTTTCAAATTTTGGTGCGCAAGCCGCATTGGATGTAAGTATTTTGCCTGATGAGTTGTCTTTTACCGGAATTATCACTGCGAACGATTCGCTTGATCATTCGCTGAGTTCTTTGAAAAATACAATTCCAAGAGCTTCGAAAATCGCAAAAGTGATTCCGCCATTTTTTGAACATTTTACGGCGGTTACGTTTGATGCCTACGAGAAGTTTCACCCAGCAACTAAAAATTCACTGTTAGATGCATTGGAAGAAGTTGCCACGTTTTCTTTTAACGGAACTACTTTTACAGGATTTCGATTTATTTCTTCCAGCAATGAAGCCTTCACACAGTTACAAACCAAACCTGAAATAAGCACCGTTCGAAACAGTAAGATTCACAAAAACGAAGATGATACACTTTTTAAGGATCATTTTACGCCGTTTATCAATCAGTTTGACAATCGTCATTTTGTGATTTTAGACGAATATATGGTGTTTTGTGAACCTGATGGTTTGCGCAGTTTGGCAATGTTGATTGGCATGTACAAAGACAAACAAACACTGTTTTACAAAGAGAATTATATAGAAACGATCAAAAATTTAAGCGATGAATCTTCGTTGCTGATGATGGTGAATACGGAAAAGTTTAAGAAAACATTCGCGGAAAGTGCTCCAAAGAAATATCAAAAAGAAATTGCTAGTATGAATCTGGAAGAATATCCGTTTGCCACCTTGCAATTTACCAACGAAAAAGGAAGTAATTATGCACATGTACACGGAATTTTGAAGCGAAATACTGTCAAACCTTCCGAGAATACCATTTCGCAATTGTTGAATGTTGTGTTGGATAATCCTGCCGTTTCCAATCCGCAGTTTGTAAAAAATCATGTGACAAAACGAAAGGAAATTATCGTTCAAGATGATCAAAACATGTTGTATTTGATTTCTACCGCAGGAAAAGTATTGTGGAAAAAGGAAGTTGACGGACGTATTTTAGGAAAGATTTCACAAGTAGATTTGTATAAAAATGGACGTTTGCAATTGGCATTTACGACACCGCAATCTTTTTATGTGTTGGATAGAAACGGAAATGACGTACAACCGTATCCGAGAAAAGCAAAGAAAAGCTACACGCAACCTGTTGCAATTTTTGATTATGACAAATCGAGAAATTACCGTTTTGTATTTACCGAAGGCAACAAAGTGGACATGCGCGACAAGAAACTAAACAAAGTCGCTGGATTTAAGTTTTCTGGCTCGGAGAACGATTTTATCAATCCGCCGCAGCATTTTAGAGTACAAACGAAAGATTATATTACGTTTCAGGAAAGCAACGGGAAATTGCACATTTTGTCGCGCACTGGAAAACCGAGAATTACGCCTAAGAAAAACATTCAGTTTTCGGACAATACGATGTACATTCACAACAATCTTTTTACGACGTCTGATCGCGATGGAAATTTGATTCAGATTGATAGCAAAGGACAGTTTCAAACGACAAAATTGCCTGTAGAAGCCAATCACGATGTCGTAATGACAACCAAAACTTTGGTGAGTTTCTTTGAGAATAAATTGCGCATCAAAGACAAAACCGTGGAACTCGATTTTGGTTCGTATAGCAAACCGAAGCTCTTTTTAATTCGCAATAAAATTTACGTAAGTATTACTGATAAAGACGCGCGAAAAGTGTACTTATTTGACAGCAACGCCAAACCGATTGCAGGTTTTCCAGTGTTTGGAAGTTCTGCAATAGATCTTGACAATTTTGACAAAGACACTCAATTGGAAGCTGTAACCAAAGGAGAAAACAATACGATTTTGGTGTATAAGTTGAATTAGGGTTTTGGGTGTTAGGTGTTAGGTGTTAGGTGTTAGGTGTTAGGTGTTAGAAAAATACTTTTTCATTTTTCATTTTTCATTTAGCGTTTTATATTTTTTTTGATTGTTGCGTGTTTAAACTAATAAACTTCTTTTTTAACCACGAATTCACAAATGATTTTAGACTAACTTTTATGATGATTTACTCGAATTTTTAAGCCTAACTTCAATTTAAAATTTAGCATTCAACATTTGAAACTTCTCACTACTCATAACTCACTACTTCTTGTCACGAATGCACAAATTGTCTTTTTTGGTTTGCAGTTAGATTTTCACGAATTATTTCCTTTGAAACTTCTCAATACTCAATACTCAATACTCACTACTCACTACTTCTTATCACGAATGCACAAAATTGTCTTTTTTGGTTTGCAGTTAGATTTTCACGAATTATTTCCTTTGAAACTTCTCAATACTCAATACTAACAACTCAATACTAATTCAAGATTCCGAAACTCCAATCGTATCAATTTCATCACGAAGAAAAACATCTTTTTCATATTGTCGGATGCGTTTTTTTAAAATACCTGTTTCAATGAGACTCCCAATTGCATATGCAAAAATGAAAAGTGTAATAAGGTAAAAAACAAATGCTTCGCTGTTTTTTATATCCATAAAACCAAAAATACCGCCTGCTAGAAATGTAGTACTGATCAGAAGAAAATATATGTGAGATAAGATGGCACACACCAAAAAATAGGCAGGTACTTTTTTCATTCTTCGCATACGGTTGGTTTTTCGGTAATAACGGAAACTGATGAAATGATACGAAAGTGCCATGATTCCCAAAAAAATACCAAGTCCAATAGACACTAACATAATGGCAAAGAACTTTTTAGTTTTTGGATCAGTAGCATCTTCCGTTGCACCAAAAAACATAAAGGTCATAAAGGTTACTAAAACCCCCAAAAAGACCATCAATATTATTTTTAAAACACGCATTAGTAGTCTACTTCTTTTCCAATATTGTCTATTTCATCCATGGTATTGTTTTCGCTACGCAAGCGTCGCATACGTTTTTTTAAGATCGAAGCTTCTAAAAAACCTAAACAACCTCCGATGATAAATAAAAAAATTACCAACAGTTGCTGCCCATTGTATCCATATTCGATAAGTAGTATTAAAGAATATAAGGTAACGCCTCCTACATATATTAAGAATGCAGCGAAGCAAATAGCGCCAACCCACAAGATTTTATGTATTTTTTTATGCAATCGTACGTTTTCTTTGCGTTTGTAATATTGAAAGCTTCTCACATGAAAAATAATATTGATTGCTGCTGAAATAAAGGCAAAACTCATATGGAAGTATAAAGACAGCGGAAGTTGACTTAAATTGTAACGTGAAAGTTCATACATCACAATGTATATCGCTACACCCATTACAATTAAGGAACTAATAATTAAAAGTATTTTAATAAAACGCATGTAGTGATCCTAGTTTACGGCTCCAATATCGTCAATTTCGCTTTTAATTTCACGGTTTTCCTTCAATTTTTTGATCCGTCTTTGCAACAAAGAAGTTTCTAAAAATTCTGTAATCCCAACAACAAGAAAGACAAGCATCACAACAATTTCTTCTGATTTGACATAACCATCTGCAAAACGACCTGCAGTATTATACAATGCCATGGATAGTAAAATAAACAGAAAACCTGGAAGTAGAAAACCTGCCATCCAGAATATTTTGTGTAGTTTTTTATCCAATCGTTGTTTCTGCTTGCGCCTGTAAAAACGGAAACTTTTGATGTGATATATAATATTGAAGAATGAAAATACGATCAAAAGACCAAAAACAATATATAACACATTGGGAACACCTTCTTCTCCCGCCAACATCGAAAATTGATACATGGTTAGAAGCGACATGCCAATGATTGCAAATGAAATGATGATGAATAGTATTTTTAAAACGCGCATGAATAAATGAGTATCAATGTGAATTACCTATGTCGTCAATTTCGGATGTAAACGAAGTTTTTACTAATAGGTTTATTTTTTTTCTAAGATATACAACTTCTACTATATTTAAAACTCCGTATATAAAAACACCAACCAGCACAAGAAGTATTTCCATTTGAATATCAGCCCTAAAAGCCTTTACAAATTCAACTACAGCTACATACATTGCAAATAATGAACAACCGATAGCAGCGATCCACAATAATTTTCCAATATCAGTACTTGGTTTATTTTTTCTGTAATATTTTAGACTTACAATATGATATCCTGCACACAAAAAGCTAAACAAAATGGTTAACGAAATCATTATCAAATCATACAATGGCATGTATTGTAGACCTGTTTTTAATCTCATAGGGAATTCAGTAGCAAACAACAATGCAATTCCAAAAGTAATGGTTAAGAGTATGATTTTAAGTATTTTCATAAACGTGGTAAAATATGAAATAAACCAGAACACACAAAAACTTTCACGATTTATGATTCGTCTGTAGTACCTTTGATGTTGTCTATTTCTTCACGACGTTCCAGACGTTGTTTGTGAGAAACTATAAATTTATTCAAAAAATATGTATCTAACAATGTCCAAATAGCCAAAAGCGTGACAAAGATAGGAATTGCAATTAGGTCAACTTCTTTTGGATTTTTCAACCAAGAAATAGTAGCATAAATTCCTAGAATCAACAGTGTACATCCAAAGGAAACATGCAACGCCCAGTATTTTTTGGATAATTCTTCTAATTTGCTATCAAATTCGGCAAAAGGATAAATTTCTTTCGTTTTAAAATGAAAATATACACTAAAAGCTCCTGTAACTCCTAAAAAGAAAATGGCAGTTGACGGCGTTTCTTTGTCTAAATTGCCGATATAATTAATAATTCCAACGAAGAGCAAAATAGCTGTGATTGCCGCTGTAATCATCAATAATAACAGTTTCTGAACTCTCATTCCACCATTTGATATACAAGTTCCGCCTCAAACAATGTTTCAAAATGACGCAATAGTTTTTCTTTCACTTCTGCTTCGTCAACGTGCATTTTCCCTAATTCTACATTTAAAGAAGTAACCGCTTTTCCACGAATTCCACACGGAATAATGTTGTCAAAATAGCCCAAATCCGCATTGACATTCAACGCAAAACCATGCATGGTTACCCAACGACTCGCCCGAACGCCCATAGCACAAATTTTTCGTGCAAATGGTGTACCAACATCGAGCCAAACGCCTGTTTCGCCTTCACTTCTTGTGGCTTTCAAACCGTATTCTGCTAGTGTCAGAATGATCATTTCTTCCAATAATCGCAAGTATTTGTGAATGTCGGTGAAGAAATTTTCCAAATCCAAAATTGGATATCCTACAATTTGTCCAGGTCCGTGATACGTAATATCGCCACCACGATTTATTTTGTAAAACGTAGCGCCTTTGGCCGCCAACTGCGTTTCATCTAACAATAAATTAGACATATCGCCACTTTTTCCTAAAGTATACACATGTGGATGTGCTACAAAAAGAAAATGATTTTTTGTGTCCAAACCTGCATTTTCACGACGATTTTTAATCTTCGTATCTACAATTTCCTTGAATAATTCCTCTTGAAAATCCCAGGTTTCTTTATAATCTTTTGTACCTAAATCTTGTACTTGTATGATCTTGTTCAATGTCTGCATGCTTTATAAAGCACAAAAATACGATAATTATATTCGTTTTACGTTACGATTCTTTTTCGGGCATTTCTTTTATAAAAATTTTAGGAAAATCATCTTTATAATTTCTCTGTAAAATATAAAAGAGGAACTGCGTAGTTGCAATTCCTCTTATATTATATTGTAAATATGATTTTTATTTCTCCAATTCCACTTCTAAATTGAGCATTTCTGGATTGTTTACAAATTCCAACGCATTCACTTTTACCGAAAAACTCTTTCCATCTTCTGCCATCACGGCATTTTCATCAGAAACTGATTTAATTTTTCTAGGGAAATGATAATTCAGCTTGTACGTTGAGGCAGCTAATAACATTTCGGCTTGCCCAAGATTTTCTTTAAGTTTATCCATCAACCCTTTATCCATGATGTTTAATGCGCGTTTGAACGTTTTCGTATCATACGAATAATTCATCTTGGTCAACTTGTCAATATTTGTATTAGTTAAAGGATTTCCGCTTCCCATTGCATTGCTGTTTTTTGCAATTTTAGCAAGTGAATTTACAGCACCAAACATTTCTTGGATGTCATTGACACTCTTAAAATCTGTAAAAAGATCCACATTAAATTTATTCTTTTTGGTGTCCAAAACCATGTGTGCATTCAAGTTTTCAAGACTTTTGATCATTTTTCGATCAGTATCAGATATTTCAGAAATAAACTTGCTATTTCCTTTAAACATATCTTTAAATGATATCATAGAGTCAATAGATTGTTCTTGTCCGCCTGTCATTTGTGTGCCCATCATTGGCATTAATTCAGATCCGTCTAAATACATAGATAATTTTCCACTTCCATCGTCGTTGATGTAAATAGTTTCAGAGAATTCGCAACTTGTGCAAAAAGTGAGCAATACCACAAGTACTGCGAAATACATTTTTTTCATATAAATTTTATTAAATTAATTTTATTGATTCGGATTATTTACAATGACCAATGCAGCTATCGTGCCAGGAACCCATCCGCAAAGCCACAAAATAAAGACAATTATTACAGAACCACAACCTTTATCGACAACAGATAAGGGCGGAAATATAATTGCCAGCAATACTCTCCATATACTCATGTTAATTTTTGTTTGATGATTGATGATACTTGTAAGACTTAAAAACACCCAAAAAGTTACAGCAACCGACCATTTCAGAAGTAAAACTACTTCAAATATTTCCAAATCAATACATTGGTATACTAATGAAATGTATTTATCTTTGCAAACTTAAATTTACACATAATACTATGCAATTATCAGAGCAAGAAATCGTTCGCAGGGAAAAACTTTCAAAGTTACGCGAACTCGGCATCAATCCGTATCCAGCAAATCTATATCCTGTAAATCACACTTCGAAACAGGTAAAAGACACATTTGCAGCAGGTAAACAGGTGATCATTGCAGGTAGATTAATGTCGCGTCGTATTCAAGGTTCTGCTTCTTTTGCCGAATTGCAAGATGCGGACGGACGAATTCAAGTGTATTTTAACAGAGACGAAATTTGTCCTGGAGAAGATAAATCACACTACAATGACGTCTATAAAAAATTATTAGATATTGGCGATTTTATTGGGATAGAAGGCGAGTTGTTTACAACGAAAGTTGGCGAGCAAACCGTCATGGTGAAAAACTTTACCGTGTTGAGCAAAGCGTTGCGTCCGTTGCCATTACCAAAAGAAAAAGACGGCGTTGTGTATGACAAGTTTGACGATCCTGAACAACGATATCGTCAGCGTTATGCAGATTTAGTCGTGAATCCGCACGTAAAAGAAGTGTTTGTAAAGCGTACAAAATTGTTCAACGCAATGCGTAACTTCTTTAATGAAGCAGGTTATTTTGAAGTAGAAACACCAATTTTACAACCAATTCCAGGTGGTGCAGCAGCACGTCCGTTTGTCACACATCACAACTCATTAAATATTCCGTTGTATATGCGAATTGCCAATGAATTGTATTTGAAGCGCTTGATTGTGGGCGGATTTGACGGTGTGTACGAATTCTCTAAAAACTTCCGAAACGAAGGAATGGATCGTACGCACAATCCAGAATTTACTGCGATGGAAATTTATGTCGCGTATAAAGACTACAATTGGATGATGGAATTCACAGAAAGTTTATTGGAACACTGTGCCATTGCCGTAAACGGAACGACAGAAGCTACTTTTGGCGAACACCAAATTGATTTTAAAGCGCCGTACAAACGTGTCACCATGACGCAATCAATCATAGATTTTACAGGATTTGACATTACTGGAAAATCGGAAGAGGAATTGCGCGAAGCTGCGAAAGACATGGGAATCGACGTGGATGAAACGATGGGAAAAGGAAAATTGATCGATGAAATTTTCGGTGAAAAGTGTGAAGGAAATTATATTGAACCTACTTTCATTACCGATTATCCAAAAGAAATGAGTCCGTTGTGTAAAGAACACCGCGAAAATCCAGAATTAACAGAACGCTTTGAATTGATGGTCTGTGGAAAAGAAATTGCGAACGCATATTCAGAGCTGAACGATCCTATTGATCAACGCGAACGCTTTGAAGCACAATTAAAACTTTCCGAAAAAGGAGATGACGAAGCCATGTTTATTGATGATGATTTTATTCGCGCACTCGAATATGGAATGCCACCAACTTCTGGTTTAGGTATTGGAATGGATCGTTTGATTATGTATTTGACAAACAATCCGTCGATTCAAGAAGTATTGTTCTTCCCGCAAATGCGTCCTGAGAAAAAGCAAATTCCACTAACTGACGAAGCAAAAGCAGTCTTAGAATTGTTGAAAAAAGCTGAAAAATTACCATTAGCGGATTTGAAAGCACAAGCAGGACTGTCTAACAAAAAGTGGGACAAATCTATCAAAGAACTCACCAAAAACAGTTTGGCAAAAGTGGAGAAAACAGACGATGGGCTTTTTGTTGAAATTGCCTAACTTCAATTCACTCAACTACAATTTACATTTGGTATAAAAAAACAAAATCCTGTCTTTCGGCAGGATTTTGAATATAATATATTTTGTGTTTTTCTAGTTAAAGAATCAACATGGCATCACCATACGAATAGAATTGGTATCCTTCTTTGATCGCTTCTTCATACGCTTTTAAGATAAAATCGTGACCTGCAAAGGCAGAAACCATCATTAAAAGTGTCGATTTTGGTGTGTGAAAGTTGGTAATCATACAGTTTGCAATGCTAAACTCGTACGGAGGAAAGATAAATTTGTTGGTCCAACCTTCATATTCATTCAACGTTAAATCTGATGACACTGAACTTTCCAATGCACGCATTACCGTTGTTCCAACCGCACAAACTTTGCGCTTGTTTTTCTTGGCACTGTTTACGGTTTCTACAGCATCTGGAAGAATTTTTAATTCCTCAGAGTCCATTTTATGCTTCGACAAATCTTCAACTTCTACAGGATTAAACGTTCCTAAACCTACGTGCAACGTGATTTCAGAAAAGTCTATTCCTTTAATTTCCAAACGCTTTAACAAGTGCTTTGAGAAGTGCAATCCAGCCGTTGGTGCCGCTACAGCTCCTTCTTCCTTAGCATAAATAGTTTGGTAACGTTCTTCATCTTCTGGCTCTACATCTCTTTTGATGTATTTTGGAAGTGGTGTTTGTCCAAGTTCCCCTAATTTTGTTCTGAATTCTTCATACGAACCGTCATATAAGAAACGCAACGTACGACCTCTCGAAGTCGTGTTGTCAATAACCTCTGCAACTAAACTTTCGTCTTCACCAAAATACAATTTGTTTCCGATTCTGATTTTTCGTGCCGGATCAACCAAAACGTCCCACAAACGCTGATCTTCGTTCAACTCTCTTAATAAAAAGACTTCAATACGCGCGCCTGTTTTTTCTTTGTTTCCAAACAATCTTGCTGGAAATACTTTCGTATTGTTCAACACCATTACATCTCCTTCATCAAAATAGTCCACTAAATCTTTGAATTGTTTGTGTTCTATGGTTTGTTTTTCGCGATTTAACACCATTAAACGTGCTTCATCTCTGTGTTCAGAAGGGTATTCAGCTAATAAATCTTCAGGAAGATCAAAATTAAAATGCGATAGCTTTTTTGCCATAAGTCTTTTAAGTTATTTTTTAAGAATGGCAAATATACAATCTCAACATAGGGGTTGTCAAGTATTTAGTGAGTTTTTTTAAATTTCTGTGAGTTCTATGCCTATATTTTGCAAATCTGTCCAAAAATCTGGGAAAGATTTCGACACTACATCCGCTTTTTCAATACAAATTGGTACGCGTAACGCCAACGGTGCAAATGCCATTGCCATTCGATGATCTTTGTACGTTTCTATGGAAATGTTTTCGTGAATTTTTGATGCTTTGTGCAAATGTAAAGAAGCGTCAGTAATATCGACAGAAGCGCCTAATTTTTCAAGTTCCACTTTGAGTGCTACCAACCGATCTGTTTCTTTTATTTTTAGAGTGTGCAATCCGACCATTTCACAAGACAATTGCAATCCGAACGCCGTTACAGCAATAGTTTGCGCAATATCTGGTGCATTTTTTAAGTCGAGCTTGATGGTTTCCTGAGTTGCTTCACGCGTTTTGGTCAATGTAATGGTATTCGTATCAAATTTCGTTTCAACCCCAAATTTTGTGTAAATTTCTGCCAAGCATGAATCTCCTTGCAAGCTGTTTTGCTTGTAAGCTGAAAGTGTAATGGTTGTGCCAATGTCGCTAAGCGCGATTAAACTGTAAAAATACGACGCCGAACTCCAGTCAGATTCTACTGTAAACACTTTTGCTTCTTGCGCAGCTTCAAATCGTGCTACAGTGATGGTGTTTCCTTTAAAATTGGTAGCAACTCCAAGTTCGTTCAACAACGAAAGCGTCATTTTTATGTACGGAACTGACGTAATGTTTCCATCCAGCGTAAGCGATACTCCATTTTCCAAGGTTGGCGCAATTAAGAGTAAGGCAGAAATGTACTGACTACTTACGTTGGCGGCTAATGTTACTTGATTTCCTTGTAATTTTTTTCCTTTGATATGTAATGGTGGATAGCCTTCGTTATTTGCATATTGAATATCTGCGCCCAATTGTTGCAAGGCTTCTACCAATATTTTAATAGGACGTTCTTGCATGCGTGACGAACCTGTTAAGGTAATTTCTTGTCCTTCTTTGGTGGCGTAATATGCTGTGAGAAATCGCATGGCGGTTCCTGCGTGATGAATGTCTTTTATGGTATTTGTAGACTGCAACGCTTTTTGCATCAACGCAGCATCGTCTGAATTGGAAATATTGTTGATGTCAATGTTTGGATATAAAGCTTGTAGTAATAACAATCGGTTGGATTCACTTTTGGAACCTGTTATCGCAATGTTTGATTGTTGTTGAAGCGTTGATTTTTGAAGCTTTACGTTCATGATATTGAATTGATAGGTTGTAAAAAAAATTGGTTACTTTACTTCGTTTTTTAATATTTGATTTTTTTCGAAAGCCTGTATGTTTTCTAGTGTTGTCAGTGTGATTTCGCGCATGGCTTCTTTGGTAAAATACGCTTGATGCGAAGTAATCAATACGTTTGGAAAGCTCATCAAACGCAAAATATATTCGTCTTGAATGATACTTTCGGACAAATCTTCAAAGAACAAATCTTCTTCTTGTTCGTACACGTCAATACCTAGATAGCCAATTTTTTCATTGATCAGTCCTTCTATGGCATCAGCAGTGTTGATTAATGCGCCACGACTTGTGTTGATAATCATGACACCTTTTTTCATCAATGCAATTGCATTTTTGTTGATGACGTGTTTGGTATATTGGTTCAACGGACAATGCAACGACAGAATGTCTGCTTGAGCAAATACTTCTTCTAGCGGAAGATATGTAACACCCAAATCGACCAATTCTTTGTTTTCTGCGATGTCGAATGCAATAATTTCACAACCAAATCCTATGATGGTTTTACAAAATGTAGCTCCGATTTGTCCCGTTCCGATCACACCAACTTTTTTACCGTGAATGTTGAAACCAATCAAGTTTTTTAAGGAAAAGTTTCCTTCACGAACCCGATTGTATGCTTTGTGTGTTTTTCGGTTGAGTGTCAAAATTAACGCAATCGCATGTTCCGCAACCGCTTCTGGCGAATATGCTGGCACACGTACAATTTTGATATTGTATTTTTTGGCAGCTTCTATGTTCACATTATTGTAACCTGCGCAACGCAGCGCGATTAATTGTACTCCTTTTTTTGAAAGTATTGCAATCGTTTCTTCGTCGACCGTATCATTTACAAATACACAAACAGCATCAAATCCTTTGGCGAGACTTGCCGTTGAAGAATCTAAAGAGGTTTCAAAAAAAGAGAACTCGTATTGATTATTATATTTTTCAAAGTATTCTTGATCGTACGATTTGGTACTAAATACGGCAATTTTCATAGTTTTTTATGTATGCTGATTGAGAGTTGAACAGTCGTTATTTCAATTTTTCATTGTTGTGATGACGATCGTGATCGCGTTTGGTTTTCTTGTCCATTTTTTGATCAAAAGCTGCTTGTAAGTCAATTCCGGTTTGATTTGCCAAACACAGTACTACAAAAACCACATCTGCCAATTCTTCACCAAGATCTTTGTCTTTGTCACTTTCTTTTTCACTTTGTTCGCCGTAGCGTCTGGCAATAATCCGCGCAACTTCGCCAACTTCTTCGGTAAGCTGCGCCATGTTGGTTAATTCATTGAAGTAACGAACGCCGTGTTCTTTGATCCAAGTATCTACGTCTAGTTGTGCTGCTTTCAAGTTCATAAGGCTAAGTTTGTTTTAATGTAAAAGTGACTTTATAAACGCGTTATAAAGTCACTTGTAAAAATATAGTTTTTCAATGAATTAGTTCATGCGTTTTTGCAGAAACATTTTCACTTTTAAGTGTGTTTTAAATCTTCTTCAATACTACTTTTTCTTTTTCCTTTTCTACCAACATTTTGTAAAATTCGCGCAAAGCGCCGTATTTGTCTGGCGTAATCACAGACGATTTGATTTCTTTTGACATTACCACACTGATTCCCGTCGGCGTTTTGGAAATATTGAACGAATATTCACCCAAACCTTCTGGCATTTTTACAGCGCTTGCATCTGGCAATGACTCAACTTCGTACCCTTCTGGCAACTTGATATTCAACATAATTTTTCGCTTCCAAGGATAGCCAAAGTCAACAGGATATACGCGCTCTTCTGCTTTGAACATGTTTTCATCGGTTGCTAAGAAAAACAGTGGCGAAAAATACATTTTATCTCCAATGATTTCTGCTTGCGACTCTTTTTCAAACGCATACGATTCCATTACTGGTTTTCCAACGCTGGTTACATTTTTTACAGCATGCTCTGAAATTTCAATGTCTTCAATGCTATTTTCCAGTTTTTCTAAATAATCTTCTTTGTCTGCTTGAATGTAATTTTCGCGAAATGTCAATGCATTGTGAGAGGTAAATTGTGTACGTTGTTTTCCTGTTAAGTCACCTTCTTCATCTAAGGTAACATTTATCATTGTAGCACGCAAGGCAGATTGTTTTGGCATCAAACTGATTTGACTCCAACTTCCGTCTCTACGTATCAGTCGTCCTGACCAGTTTAAAGCGCGCATTGGCAGTACATTTGGCTCTCCATAGTAATTGGTAGCATCTAACAGAATAACAGCATTTTCAACTTCAATAGCTGTAATGACATAGTTGAATCCTTCTAACGTTGGAAACAAGGTAATTCCGTGTGAACGTGTGCTTAAAATGACAGGATTGGCACTAATACCTGCATGACGCAGCATGGCTGTTAGCATCAAATTCATATCCGCAACATTTCCTGTTTTTTCTTTGTAGGCTTTCCGAACGCCTTTATCCGTGTATTTTCCATAGTTTCCATTCCATTTGATTCTGTCGCGCACATAGGTATAAATCTTCGCTGCTTTTCGCATATCATCAGATTCGCCTGCAATTAGGTTATCTATGTCACTTTTAAAATAGGATGCTTTTTCCAATTCGCCGCCAAAACTTTGACTTTTGTAAATCGTTTTTACGACATTATCCCACGATTTTGCGTAGTATTCTGGTATTTGATTTGGCATTTGCACTTGTGCCAATTCAAATTTTACAGCACTGCGATAGTTTTCAATATTGCTAACAAAATTTTCCGCTTTCAATGCTGGTACATTTTTGAGTTCGTATTTAGTAGTTTTAAAAGAAAAGTCAATTTCATCACGACTGAAATTAGTTTTTCCTCCAAAGTTACTTTTAGACTTTGAATTTATACTAATTTTCCCTGGACGACTGCCTTCTTTTGGATTTAATCTAAAATACCCTTTGTAATGTTTTTTATAAGTGAAATATTCGTGTGCTTCGAAAGAAACTTCAATGTGATTTACAGGAATTGAGTATTGAAAGTAGACTTCATTGATATTTCCATAATAGGGAGAAATCATTTTGTAACGATATTCAATGACAGAACCTTCTTTTACATTGGGCATCGTAATTTTTTGAATGTCTACATATTCATTTCGTTTTTCTTTAAAAATTCCATCTTTGCGCAGTTTTGTATCTTCAATTTTTCCACCGACTAAATTATAGGTGTACGCTTTCAAATTGGACACTTTTTCACGATTTCCTCCGCTGCTTTTGTATAACGGAACGGAGTGATTTGCCCAATCAAAACCGTCTTTGTTATATATTTTGATACGTTTGTGAATGTTGGTTTCTATTTGAAATCCTTCACCCTGAATGTAACGCATCGTGATATAGTTTCTTTCATAAAGAATTGCAGCACTTGCTTCGGGATCTGTTGGGTGTTTTGCTTCTTCTAATTCGGCTTTGGATACTTCTCCAAACTCGAAATCTTGAGCTTGCAATGTGACAAAACATAATAGCGCAAGCACGAATAGTGTGTGTTTTTTCATTTGTGAATTGTTATTATTATGGACGTAAGGGAAATAGGTTATTTTTTGATTAATACGATTTTTGAACCATCGTAACGAACGATTTTTTTAATAAATTTTCGATAGTTTTTATATTCTTCTTTTGGATACAAACCATCGTTTATTTTGAAGGTTCTTTTGTATTGTAATGTTTGATCGTCTTTTTGTGTGATGGAATACGAATAGGTTCCAAATTTGGTTTCGTACAACACATCTTCAGGAATGGCTTCAATCGTGTAATCGCTTGGCAAGGTGATTTCATACGCATCTTGATCGTAATAGCCTCTTTGAATTTCTAGTGGGAATTTACGATTTCGATAGCGATCAGGAATGCTTGTCAATCTGTTAAAAGCATTGGGCGCAAACAACATTCTATCGCCTGTAGCAACACCGTACGCATCTGCATTGAATGCTATTTTTTCTGTAAAAGCGATGTCCTTTTTGTCGTTTTTGAGTTCAATGTTGTCAATATTGACATTGTTAACGGTTTGAAAGTATCTTTTATAATATTTGTCTTTATCTACATCCGAACGATCTTCTAAATAATAACGATTGTCATACTGAATTCCCTGCGTTTTTATTGTCGCTTGCGCTTTTATATTTCCGTTTGCATCTAAGGTATACATACCCGTGGTTTCTTGAAGATTTTCTTCTGTTGTATACTTTTTGGTGTGTTTTAGTTTTCCGCCTTCTGGTGTAATCACCAACACATTTCGATCATCCGTAAATTTTCCAATATGACCAAAAGGTACTTTTTGACTCGTACATTCCAGCCAAATATCATCACCATTGTTAGGAATGTTTAAGATGACATGATTTCCTTGCGCTAACGAGGCAAAATCATCATAAAAACCTACAATTTCATCACCAGCTTCCACATGCGTGTAATACGATTCAATACCTGCAATTTTTAGCAAAGCCATCATATAATTAGACAATCCTTTGCAATCGCCATAGCCCACAGTATCAACTTCTTCGGCAGGAATTGGCTGAAAACCTCCAATACCCACTTGCACACTGATGTAGCGTGTTTTATTTTGCATGTATTCGTATATGATTTTGGCTTTTTCGCGATCGGTGGTTGCGTCTAAAATTAGGCTGCGTATTTTTGCTTTCGTAGCTTCATCAACCGTTGCACGTCCATTGAGTAAGTTTTGATACATCCATTTGCCAAATTCATCCCAATTGTTAATTTCGGCGGTAACGCCATCATAATTAAATTTATTGAGCGCGAGAAATACACTTGGTTTTAAGTCAGCTTCTGACGGACTGTACGCTTCTGGTTTGATTCCAGAAACATTTTCAATACTGTACACAAGTTTTCCTTCTTTTTCATCTTTGATGACACCAAATTCCTCCAAATTGAGTTCTTTTTTGTGTACCGTAAATGATAACGGATAGTAAATTTTGTAACTGCTTTTTTGCACACCAACATAATAGCCTAGCGGACGAAATCCACGAACGTTTGCCGTATTTTTTGTTTGAATTGCACTTGTAAATTCAGCTGTAAACGGATACGATATCGGTGTGTAATCTAAATATTTTACACGGGAATCTGTATACATCGTTGCGCCATCTACAGCACTGACATCTTGGAAGTCGCGCTCTCGAATTTTCTTTATTTGCCTTCCAGCTTGATCGTAAATTCGAACTTCTACATTTTTAACTTTTATATCGTTATCGTACCAAACTACGGCGCCAATTTGCTTCAGGCCATTTTCATTTAATACGGTTACAATTCGTTTTTGGGTAACTTCCATATCATTGATGGCTTTTACATCAACAACGGTTTCACTAAGCCGAATAACGGCATTGGCATTTTTTGCAAGTTCCTGTGGAAGTGTGAGATAACTTTTTAGATCGTCTTGCGCTTTTACGAAGTTTGAAATAACTAAAAGCACAGCAATCATTGATAATTTTATGCGCATACGTATTATAATATTTTCTATTCAGGAGAACAGTTCACAATATAAGAAAAGTATTTAATTTTTCATCGGAAAGTTTATAAGCGTCACAAAATGTTTATAAACGTGATATTATTCTTTATTTTTTGTGTCAATACTAATGGTAACAGGTCCATCATTGAGCAATGCTACTTTCATATCGGCACCAAAGATTCCTGTTTGTACTTTTTTGTTCAAATCTTTTTCCAATTGCGCCACAAATTCTTCGTACATCGGAATGGAAATATCAGGTTTTGCAGCTTTGATGTAACTCGGACGGTTGCCTTTTTTCGTACTTGCATGTAAGGTAAATTGACTAACGACAATTGCTTCGCCATCAACATCTAACAAGGAAGTATTCATCACACCATTTTCATCGTTGAAAATACGCAAGCGCGCTATTTTATTGGAAAGCCATGTGATATCTTCCTGTGTATCTTCGTTTTCAATCCCTAGTAAAATGAGCAATCCGCAACCAATATTGGCTACTTTTTTTTGATTAACGGTAACGCTGGCTTCTGTAACTCTTTGTATAACTGCTTTCATTTTTAATGCTTTTTTAGATCAACTTTCGAATGATAAAACTATCTATTATAATTGGCAAAGTTATAGATCCTACTATCATAATTAATGACGGAATGATGTCTATATTTTTTTTAGGTATTGCTGAAATTTCAGGCCTTCTTTTGAAAATCCAATCGTATGGAATTTGGATTATTTTGTACAACAATAAATAGGTAAATGTAATTTGAGAACCAAAATACACAAGTGACGTCTTAGATTTGCCGATGTAATTTTCATAAACAATTCCGAAAATCAAAATTATTATTGAAATCAACACAAATTTCAGAAACACCTTTTTTTTGTTCGAAATCTCTTCATCTAAGAACAAAAACCAAACTAAAGGAATAAACTGTAAAGAAAAAATTATTTCATCTATATACATTTTGAAAAGAAAGATTATTGCTCTTTAAATTCGTCTACGCGATAGTTATTTTCGTCGCCTTCTATCATTTGCATGTAGCTTTTGTAGCGCGACCAAGCGATGTAACCTTCTTCAACTGCTGCTTTTATGGCACATTTTGGTTCTTCAATGTGAATGCAGTTATTGAATTTACATTCGTTTTTAAGCGCGAAGAATTCTGGAAAGTAATCGCCAATTTCTTCTTTTTCCATGTCTACAATTCCAAACCCTTTGATGCCTGGTGTATCAATTATTTTGGCTCCAAATTCCAAATCGAACATCTCTGCAAAGGTTGTGGTGTGTTGACCTTGCTTATGTTGCTCGGAAATTTCTTTGGTTTTTAAGTTGAGTTCAGGAGAAATCGCATTCACCAAGGTAGATTTCCCAACACCTGAATGTCCCGCAAACATGCTTACAGTTCCTTTCATGCGTTCTTTAATGGCGTCTATATTTTTTTGCTCTTTGGCAGATATTTCCAAACATTCATAGCCAATGTTTTCATAAATATCTTTGAGATACATGACCTCAGCGCGGCGTTCAATTTCTGTGTAAGAATCTATTTTATTGAAAACCAATACGCACGGAATGGAATAGGCTTCTGCGGTGACCAAGAAACGATCTATAAAACTTGGAAATGTTGGCGGATTGTCTATGGTAATTAATAAAAATACCTGATCAATATTTGCAGCAATGATATGTGTTTGTTTGGAAAGGTTGACCGATTTTCGAATGATGTAGTTTTTACGATCAAAAATTTCGTCGATAATTCCTGTTTCGGTGTTGTTTTTTGTTTCAAGTGTAAAATTCACTTTGTCACCAACCGCAATAGGATTCGTGCTTTTAATGCCTTTAAGTCTAAATTTTCCTTTAATTCTACACTCGTACTCCGCACCACTTTCGGTTTTCACCAAATACCAACTTCCCGTAGATTTATAAACAGTTCCTATCATTACGGCAAAGATCAAGATTATTCTTAAAAATAACAAAGCTTTACTGCTTGCTTTTCAAAGAAATAGCTATTTTAAGATTTGCGCATATTTTTAGAGCTTTTATAATTGAATTATAATTTTCAATTATGTTAGAATCTTGTTAAGTAAGGCGTTACCGTAGCAAATAAAAAATAGTTTTTAGTACTATAAAAGATTGTTAACCTTAAAATATAAATCATGTTAAAAAACATTTTAAAATTAGAAGGTGTAAATACACTTACAAAGTCAACACAAAAAAGTATTATTGGAATGCGTGGCAGAATTTGCTGTGAGTGGTGTCCTGATGGCACTTGTCTCGATTGGACAACGCCTGGCGTTACGTGCCCTTTTTCGGCTGGATGCTAGCAATACCAATTATACTATAATCTGCAATGTATAGAATTGGTATAATACCAATTTACATTTAAAATGGTGTTTTGGATACGAAGTAACTTTGGCAGTATAGGATGCTGTGAATGATTTGCATAGCCGTAGCTACGAAAAGTATTCGCAAAGAACTAGACTACCAAATGAACGAGTTTATAAACATCATTTTATGTGTAAATTGGTATAATATACTAAAAGAGGCTGTCTTAATATTGAGACAGCCTCTTTAATTTCCTAATGTATTTTTAAGAAAATTACTGATTCATAATCTTCTCTTGATGATTGATTGATTCTTGGTGAATGGCTTTAAAAATACGCAATACAAATTCTTCACTCAATTTATTTTGCTCGCCTTCGAGAATCATTTTTCCTAAAATTTCATTCCAACGTCTGGTTTGTAAAATGGCAACATTTTTGTCTTTTTTGAGTTCTCCAATTTTGTCCGCCACTTTCATACGTTTCCCTAAGGTTTCAATCAACTGATGGTCAATGACATCAATTTGCGTACGCAATGTGTTTAATGCATTTCGGTAGTTTGCTTCCGTATCTGTTGCTTTTCTGATTTTTAAATCGTCCATCACTTCTACCAAACGGTTTGGTGTGATTTGCTGTTTGGCATCACTCCACGCATTATCTGGATCGAAATGTGTTTCTACCATCAATCCGTCATAATTTAAATCTAAAGCCGTTTGACACAAATCGAAAATAATATCTCTACGACCTGCAATGTGCGATGGATCTAGAATTAATGGTAAATCTGGGAAACGATTTTGCAATTCGATCGGAATTTGCCATTCCGGATTGTTTCGGTAACGTGTTTTTTCATAGGTTGAAAATCCTCTGTGAATCACACCCAATTTATCAATATTGGCCGAATGTAACCGTTCAATTGCACCTAACCACAAGGCTAAATCTGGATTTACAGGATTTTTTACCAAGACAATTTTGTCCGTTCCGTTTAACGCATCTGCAATTTCTTGTACAATAAACGGACTCACCGTTGAGCGTGCGCCAATCCACAATACATCAATATCGTGTTCTAATGCCAAACGTACGTGTGTTGCATTGGCAACTTCCGTAGCTGTTAACATTCCCGTTTCTTCTTTGGCTTTTTGCAACCATTTTAATCCTAATGCGCCTACACCTTCAAAGTTTCCAGGACGTGTACGTGGTTTCCAAATTCCTGCACGCAATACAGTTGCATCCGTATCTTTAAGTTGATGTGCAATGTTCAATACTTGATCTTCCGTTTCGGCGCTGCATGGTCCTGCAATTACAATCGGATGTTCCAATCCGAAGTTATTTAACCAGCTTCTGAGTTCTTTTTTATTTTCCATGATTATTTTTTTATTGTCTTTTGTCTATTTTTCTATTTGTTGATTTGTCTATTTGTTGATTCGTCAATTTTTTTTTGAGTTTCCCTTTGATTCATTATCGTTTCTTTGAGATTTCCACTTTCGTTGGAAGTTCCGCGTTAGGGATTGAGGCGGTATCCTTTTGCAAAAAGATATAGCCGAAAGCCCGTTAAAACGCCCAAATTGTCATTCCAATCCTTTTAGTATTTTTTTAATGTGATTTGTGTTTTCCATTTCTTTATAAATTCCTTCAAAATTGTCTTGCACCATCAGGCTTTTAAATTCCTGCAAGTTTTGTATATATTCGTCCAAGGTTTCAATGACATTGGCTTTGTTTTGTTCAAAAATCGGCGTCCACATGGCTGGTGAACTTTTTGCCAAACGCACGGTGGAAGCAAATCCACTACCTGCCAAATCGAAAATATCGCGTTCGTTTTTTTCTTTTTCAATGACCGTTTTTCCTAGCATGAACGAACTAATGTGCGATAAATGCGAAACGTACGCAATGTGCTTATCGTGCGATTTTGGATCCATATAGCGAATGCGCATGCCTAGATTTTTAAATAATTCCAGTGCTTTTTCTTGCAGACTGAACGCCGTTTTTTCCACTTCGCAAATGATGTTGGTTTTGCCATCAAACAACCGTTGAATTGCTGCTGACGGTCCTGAAAATTCCGTTCCCGCAATGGGATGCGCTGCCAAAAAGTTGCGCCGTTTTGGATGCTTTGCAATGCTTTGACAAATTTTTTCTTTGGTAGAACCTGCATCGATCACCAACGTGTTGTCGTTAATTTCATCTAACACTTCCGTGATAATTCCGATGGACGCATGTACAGGAATGGTGATGATGACAATATCTGCATTTTGCACATGTTGAAGCGTCGCTTTTTCATGAATTAGCTGTCTTTGCAGTGCTTCTTCTAAATGCGCGTCGTTTACATCAATTCCATAGATGCTTGCTTCGGGATATGCTGATTGAATATCCAGCGACATGCTTCCGCCAATGAGTCCGATTCCGATGATGTATACGTTCATATTAACTTTTGTCTACTATTTTATTTATTTTTTCATCAGAGAAGTAAAAAATACTTTTCCCTTCAAGTGTAATTTTAGTTCCTTTTTTTAGCGTTTCCGTCATGTTAACTGCAAAAATCCCCTGATATGTTATTGACACTTCAATAGTGTTTTCTGCTTCGTTTTTTAGTATTCCTTTTATTTGTTGGTTTCGCATTGAAAATAGCGTTGCTGCTTTTTTAGCTTGCGTTTCAAATTCTTCAATTCCTTTTGTAGAAAGCGTTAATTCTTCAGCATCATAGTTTTCAAAAATGATATCAGACTGCATGTTTTGTATCATTCCTGAGATATCATAGTTATTGTATGCATCAATGTATGCGTGTATGATTGCTAGTTGCTTTTCCATGTCAGATTCGTTGAATGACTTCTTTTATTTTTTCTTCTGTAACACAGAGTGAAAAACGCACATAGCCTTCACCTTGTGTTCCAAAGATGCTTCCTGGCGTAATGAATACGTCTTTTTCGTATAATAGCTTGTCTACAAACGCTTCTGACGACAACTGATTGTTTTCTGGTAATTTTGCCCACACAAACATTCCTGCGGTTTCTTTGTCAAACTCACATTGTAATTTGGTCGCTAATTCCCAAATGAGTTTACGGCGTTTTTCGTAAATTTTGTTCAATTCTATAAACCAATCTTTGGAACTTGCCAACGCTTGAATGGCACCTTTTTGAATTCCGTAAAACATGCCCGAATCCATGTTGCTTTTTACTTTTAATACATGTTGAATGTGTTCCGCTTTTCCCATGACCATGCCTGTGCGCCAACCAGCCATATTGAACGATTTGCTCAGTGAATTTAACTCTAACGCTACTTCTTTTGCGCCATTAATTGACAGAATGCTTAACGGCTCTTCATTGAGAATAAAGCTGTACGGATTGTCGTTGATGAGCAGAATTTGATGCTTTTTGGCAAATGCAATTAGTTTTTCAAAGAATGCTTTCGGTGCTTTGGCACCTGTGGGCATGTGTGGATAGTTGATCCACATGAGTTTTACTTTGCTCAAATCTTGTGCTTCTAGCGCTTCTAAATTTGGCAACCAATCATTGTCTGCACTGAGATTGTAATATTTTGGAATCGCGCCTAACAGTTTCGTCACGGAAGTGTACGTTGGATAACTTGGATTCGCGATTAATACTTCGTCGCCTTCATCCAAATACGCCATAGAAATGTGCATGATGCCTTCTTTACTTCCCATTAATGGCAATACTTCCGTATCTGCATTGAGCGAAACCTTGTAGTTTTTTTGATAGAAATCTGCAATCGCATTTCGCAACGCAGGAATTCCTTGATAGCTTTGATATTTGTGTGCTGTTTCGTCGTGCAGACTCGCTTCTAAAGCAGTTACTACAACTGTTGGTGGTTGCAAATCGGGACTTCCGATACCGAGATTGATGATCGATTTGCCAGCCGTTACCAAGCCGCGTACTTCTCGTAGTTTTCGAGAGAAATAGTATTCTTCAACCGTATGTATGCGTTTTGCAGGAATCATGCGTTTCGTTGGTTTTTGTAGGTTCCTAAGATTTTGAGACTTGTGGACATTATTTCTAAGATGGAAATTGCTTTTTTATAATCTTCGTACGCTTCAAACGTAACATCGACAAAAAAGGCGTATTTCCAAGGTGTTTCAATAATGGGTAAGGATTGTATTTTTGTGAGATTCAGTTTGCAATCGCTCATGACATTGAGAATGGTTGCCAAACTTCCTCTTTTGTGATCTAAGACGAATCGCAAGGAAGCTTTGTCTATTTGATCAATGCCGTTTGTTGGTGGTTGCTTTTGCAGAATCACAAAACGTGTCGCATTGGTTTTGATCGTTTGAATTTCCGCTGAAAGCACTTGCAGCTCAAATAATTCTGCTGCGGTTTTGGTAGCAATTGCGGCAATTCCTTTTTGTTGTTGTTCTTGAATTCTTCTGGCAACAGCCGCCGTATCTACATCTTCTACCAGTTTTATGTGTGGATATTGCTTGAAGAATTCTTTGCATTGCAACAACGCCATTGGATGCGAGCAAACTTCCGTAATGTCTTGAATGGTTTGATTTGGCAACGCCATTAAGTGATGATGAATGTTTAGGTAATATTCGCCGTTAATGTGAATGTTGTGTTCATCAATGAGTGCGTAATTTGGAATGATAGAACCTGCAATCGTGTTCTCTAATGCCATAATAGCGTAGTTACTTTTCTCATGAATCAAGCTATCTACGAGCGCATCAAAAGATAAGCATTCGTCCAACTGTATTTCGTTTCCAAAATATAGCTGTGCTACTTTGTGATGGTTAGATCCTAATATTCCTTGTATGGCGATGGTATGTGACATTCGTTTTTACTCAAAAAAAAAAGTTCCGAATATATTTCGGAACTTTTTTATATGTTATTTGTTTTACACTAAACTATACAACAATGAGCTCCGACTTCTTTCCATAAAAGAAGTAAAAATACCCTTGCCAAAAATAGTTTGTATGAAACATGTTGTTTTTCATTTTGTTACAGCTAAAGTATAGATTAATTTTTAGATTCAAAATCGTTTGCCAATATTTTTTGCAGAAAAACGTTTTTATCAACAAACCGCAGTTTTTTTTGTTTTTATTTAATTCAAACTAAAGAAATACTGATAAAAATTTATGTAATTTTGATTTTCAAATTGGTATAATATGTCTATTGTAGTAGAAAATGTCACGAAAGTGTATGGCGAGCAGAAAGCCTTGAATTCAGTTTCTTTCCAAGTAACGAAAGGAGAAATTGTTGGCTTTTTGGGACCAAACGGCGCAGGAAAGTCTACCATGATGAAGATTTTGACCACATATTTGAAAGCGACTTCCGGAACGGCTTCTGTGAATGCCTTTGACACAACAACCGAAGCTCGCAATGTACAGAAGAGTGTTGGCTATTTGCCAGAGCATAATCCGTTGTATTTAGATATGCATGTGCGCGAGTATTTAGCGTTTAACGCAAATGTGTATAAAACACCAAAATCGCGCATTAACGAGGTGATAGAAATGACAGGATTGACACCAGAAGCGAAAAAGAAGATTGGTGAATTGTCGAAAGGATATCGCCAGCGTGTAGGTTTGGCGAATGCGCTATTGCACGATCCAGAAGTATTGATTTTGGATGAACCGACGACTGGATTGGACCCGAATCAGTTGACGGAAATTCGGAATTTGATTACTTCGATTGGAAAGGAGAAAACCATTTTTCTTTCTACACATATTATGCAAGAGGTAGAAGCCATTTGCGATCGTGTGATTATTATTAATAAAGGCGAAATTGTGGCAGATACAACGTTGGCAAAACTTCAGAAGAATCAAGATCAAGTGATTGAGGTAGAGTTTGATTACCGCATTGAAGATGTGTTGATTGAACAGCTTCCACATGTCGTTCAAGTAGTCAACACACATGGTTTGGTATATGAAATTACCTTTAGCACCACCAAAGATATGCGTCCTGCTGTGTTTGATTTTGCACATGATCATAGCTTGAAAACCTTGCAGATTAATCAGAAGAATAAGAATTTGGAGAGTTTGTTTCGGGAGTTGACGGCTTCTTGAATGTTAGATTTTAAATTGTTTCGTTTTAAAATTGGTGCTTCTTATTGAGTATTATTTTCTTTGAAAAAACTCAATACTCAATTCTCAATACTCATTTCTCAATACTCAATACTTTCCTTAATTAAATACAAGCTGACCTGTGTAGTGCGCTATGAATTCCACAATTGGCGGACGATTGACGGCAATAACATCGCCTGTTCCGTAAATATCGCCTCGTAATTCTCGTTGCGGATTGATGATGATATCGTTACTTCCACGAGAAGATATAATTACTTTGCTTGCCATAAAATCAGCCGCTTCTATTCTTGAATTTCCACCAGGAAAACTGATGATAAAATCATCTGTACTTCCCAAAATAAATAGATTTGATAGGTTATTGAACACAATCTGCAATTCCTGATTTTGCACTTGCAATATAAAGTTTCCAGAAGCAGCGCTGTCGTTGGTAAAATTTTCGGAGATGAGTTTGAGTATTGGAAATGTGAGTATTCCGTCTGAACGTACTTCAAATTGTGTTTTGCTAACAATTTCTATAATGTTTGGTGCCGTTACATGAATGATTGTTACTCCGTAATCGCGGAAGTAGTTGCAATTGTTAGTATCTCTCAAAAACAAGGTCTCTCCTACTACATTGATATCCACATCATTTAAAAGATTGCTCCCTGTTTCTACCGTAACTTGATGTCTTTCGCCTTCTTTTATAACCAACGTAATGTTTTCTCCCACTTCAATTTTAGAAAAACTTGTCACGCTGATTTCTTCTGAAATTATGTTTCCAGAAGTTTGAAAACAATCGTTGGCATCTTCTGAATTACAAGAAATACATAGTATAAGTAGTATGAAATATAGTTTTTTCATTATTATTTTATGAGATTTAGTTGTTCACCTTCACAACCTTACCTTCTTTGCTTTTCTATTAAAGTTTATAAAGTAAATTCCAGACACCATGTGCTTACTTACATTTCGCATGTCTTTATTGGTTATTGCCATATTAAAAGCATAGGTCAATTTAAAATTTCCTGAACCTATTCCAATTTCTGGACGTATTCTGAAACTATTATTTTTTTCCATGTCAAAATACCATACTGTCGCTGCTCCCATATTTATGCCCCATATATTTGAAAACCCTGCTATTTTTGGAGCAATTATATAGTTATGGTTGATGTAATGTTCCGTGGATATGGAATATCCCATTCCTATATCTCCATAACCCACATAGTCCCATTTGTAATTAAAATACCCAAGTTCGAACATGGTTTCACGTGCGCCATGCACTCCAAAAAGTATTCCTCTTGATGCAGGATATTTTTCACTGTCCTCTTTAATTCCAAGCTTGTTTGGAACTTTGGTTTCTTCTGGTGCTAGTTGCGCCATTCCAAATTGACATATCATGAATAGTATGAACGTACAGTATGCGACTCTTTTTTTCATCTTTTTGTTTTTTTGATTGTTATGTAAAGAGTCCATTATTTTTAAATTGTTACAATCTAATTCCGACACCAAATTCTACCGCTTCCGCTTTGGCTGCATGTGATTTGAGTGTAATTGCTGCAAACCATTTTTTGCCAAAATAGCGTTTCATTCCAATACGAATATAGGTTCTTCCTTCAAAATCTACTGGATAATATGCGTAATACCCTAATTGGGTAACCACCGATAGTTTGTTGATGAATAATTCATGTCCCACAAAAACACCTACGCGTTTGTAATCTTCATCGCCTTGCACTTCTCCATCTGGGAAAGCGATGGAACGATAGCGAATCCATTCTTTTAAAAAGTTAGCAAAAAATACTTCGGTTCCGAGTTGCACAGCACTTTTTCGCCCCAAACGTTTGTCTGCATACGCAGAAAGGATTGTAAAACCGTATTGACCGCTACCAATCGCATCACTTTCGTTGACTCCAGCACGCAAGACAAAGTTAAACTTGATCGGTTCTTTATAATTTTGCGTGATTTCATTTTTTTGATAGTGCACCAAAGAAGTATCGTCTAAGTTATAGTTGACACCAACATTGAAAGCTAATGTGTTGATACTTGTATTTGGCGCTTTTACATTGGCGTTGGAATAGTGTATAAACGATAATCCTGCTTGGATTCCAAAACGCTTGAATAGGTTTTCTTTTTTGTAGTTGAGCATCAAATACGTGCTACTCATCAAGCGTGAACCGAATGCTATGTTTCGAAAGTTAGTTACTTTGTCGTACGGATTTGTGGTATATGCAATTCCTTGTCCAATGCGCAATACGATGTTTCGCTTTAAAAAGTAAAAATTATAGTGTGCATACAACGCTACGTTTTCTCCTAAGAATTCATTTTGTAAGTTTTGATAACTCAGCGAAAACCCATAATCTGGATAGTTGTAAAACTGCGACCAATCGTCATAGCCAAACGTTTTTTGATTATAGCTGACAATAAATCCTTCTGGATGCCCTGTAATCAAGTGTAAAATATCGTCGTTATGACGTGCAATGCTTCCGCTAAAATAATTCACATCAATCGTAGCCGCTTTGGGCGATTGTTGTTTTTTAGCGGTGTTTTCTTGAGCAATACAGAAACACGAATATAGAAATATGAGGAATACTACTTTTTTCATTGCGTTGACAAATGTAGTTTATATTTTAAAAATGGTTCTATTTCTGATACTTTTCTACGCAAAATCGTTTCTAATGTTAACTACAGCATCCACATACTTCTTGTATTGGAAAACCGCTACTAATAACTGTTTTGTTTCCATACATTTGTTAAAACCTAAAAACCCTCTATCATGAAAAAAAAATCCATCCAGAAATTAAGATTCAAAAAAGCGGCTGTTTCAAACTTGAGTGTCAATGCTACAAAAGGAGGTGATGCACAAACTAATTTCCCTTGTTTTTCCAGAAATTTCTGCGAAACCATCGACTACACAGCATGTAATGGAGAATTTATCTGTCAGATTTATACAGAGCCACAACGCTAATTTTTAATAAAAAAAATGTACTAAAAAGGCGACTTTATTGAGTCGTGACGTATGTTTATTTTTTGACTTACAGCAATCACGTAGTGAAAGTACTGTAAAACCTGCATGATAACATTCTGCTTTTTAGTAGATTTACACCAACCAAATAATACAAATATAAAACATACCTATTGCGAGTAAGAAAGTTTTCGATTGCTTTTTTATTGTTTATGATTCATTAAATTTTAGTTGCTTTACAGTTTCTAACTTTAATGCACCAATAGACTATTTGCGATGCTATGATATATTGCTTTTCGAAGCAATTGACAAAACTGATTTCTAAAATAATCGATTTTATGTTTAGTTAAAAAGAGGAATTTAAGGCATTCCTCTTTTTTTATGCGCAAATGTTAAATACAGCGAACACGTACTTCTGGTAATGTAAAACCAACACTGTTTTACTGACGATTTTTCTACCTTCGTCACGTTAAAGTAAAAGTCATGAAGAAAAAATCAATCAAACAATTAAAATTAAAAAAATCGTCAATTTCTACACTTAACGGAAATGCAATTAGTGGAGGAAACGACACTGGTACTCTTTTTTGTCCGTCAAACAACTTTTGTGAAACCATTGATTATTCGGCGTGTAGAGGCGAATATCAATGTCAAATTTACAAAATTCCAACAGATCAAAATTTTTAAAAAACACACCACTTTTTAGTGATGTAAAAAACCCTCAATTGTGAAAAAAAATCAATTCAAAAGCTATCCTTACACAAAGCTTCTGTATCTAAGTTAAATACAAGCGCTGTAAAAGGTGGAACAGATCCAACATCTCAATTTATTTGTCGATCGCAAGAAATTTGTGAAACTATTGACTTTACTAGATGTAGAGGAGAATTAAATTGTCAAATCTATCCTTTTCCAACAGATCAAGGAGGAAGTTTCTAAAAAAATAACACCATGAAGAAAAAATCAATCAAACAATTAAAATTAAAAAAATCGTCTGTTTCTACGCTGAATGCCTACAGCATGAAAGGTGGATTAGGCGATTCCATTTATATATGTGAGTCTGTAAATAATTTTTGCGAAACTATCAATGTAACCAGATGTAATGGCAACTTAAATTGCGGTTTGTTTGATCCGAGAACCAATTTATGTTAACAGTCATCTAAGAATTACAACCATGAAAAAAAGTCAATTCTTATGTTGAAATTAAAAAATTTCTGTGTCTGCTTTGAACGCGTTTCACATCAAGCAGATTTAGAGACTCAATTTACATAAGCGAATGCGTAAGTAGTTGGGAAACCAATTATTTGCAAAAGTTATGGAAGCAGAATTTTGGTTTGTTTGATCCGAGAACCGACTCATATGTAACCTAACTATTCAATTATGTAATAAAAGAGAGGAGCTAAAGTTCCTCTCTTTTCTTTTTATCCTTTTAAATACAGAGATCACATACTTTTAGTACTGTGAAAATATACTAAATTATTTTTGCGATTGCTTACCTTCCCAACAAACCAAAAACTATACTCATGAAAAAAAAATCTATCAAGAAATTAAGTTTAAAAAAAGCACCCGTTTCTAATTTAAGTGCAACTAATTTAAAAGGAGGAAACGATCCTTGGCAATCTGTGTATTTATGCGAATCTGACAACTGGTGTTTAACCGTGGATTATTCGATGTGCTACGGAAATAGAAACTGCGGAATTTTTGATCCGTCAGGAAATTTATAGAAAATAGCAAAAAAAAGCTGTCTGAAATGTTTGGAAACGTCAGACAGCTTTTTGTATACTTTAATTTTATTAAAATACCTCTTTCGCAATCGCGTTGATATTGCTCGATCTTCCCATAGAATAATAATGCAAAATCGGCACGCCAGCCGCTACCAATTCTTTACTTTGCTGAGTACACCATTCAATTCCTACCTTACGCACTGCTTTGTTATCTTTACAATGCACAACTTCCATAATCAAATCGTCTGGTAAATCTACGTGAAAACGATGTGGAATCATATTCAACTGTTTTCGGGTCGCAATTGGTTTTAATCCTGGAATAATTGGCACTGTAATTCCTGCGGTTCTGCATTTTTCTTCAAACTCAAAAAACTTCTGATTGTCAAAAAACATCTGTGTCACAATGTATTCGGCACCTGCTTTTATTTTTTTCTTCAAAAAGTGAATGTCCGAATCCAAACTCGGCGCTTCCATGTGCTTTTCAGGATATCCCGCAACACCAATACAAAAGTCTGTTTTGGACGAATTTTGCAATTCTTCATCCAAGTATTTTCCGTTGTTTAAGTCTTGTATCTGACTTACCAATTCAGACGCATAGCGATGTCCTTCCTTTTCCGCTTTAAAATAAATTTCGCTTTTTACAGCATCGCCACGAAGCGCGACCACATTGTCTATTCCTAAGAAATCCAAATCGATCAAAAAGTTTTCCGTGTCTTCTTTCGTAAATCCACCACACAAAATATGCGGAATGGCATCAACCTGATATTTATTCTGAATCGCGGCGCAAATTCCAACCGTTCCAGGGCGTTTTTTTACCACTTGCTTCTTCAATAAGCCGTTTTCCAACTCTTTAAACGTGTATTCTTCTCGATGATACGTGACGTCAATAAACGGCGGCTTGTATTCCATCAACGGATCAATATTGTCAAAAATTGATTGAATATCTTGTCCTTTCAACGGTGGCAAAATTTCAAAGGTAAACAAGGTTTTCCCTTCCGATTGCGCTATATGTTCTGTTACTTTCATGTTTTGTTAGATGTTAGTACTGAGACTTGGGTACTCGGTTCTTATGTTTTTTTTATTTGTTGATTTGTCAGTTTGTATGTTTGTCAATTTGGTTCTTGATTCGATATTTAACATTTAGCATTTAAAATTCATCGAGGGCGTTCCCGTCGGTCGTGCTATCCGCTATATCTTTTTAAAACAGTTTGTATGTACTAGCAACTTTCAAAAAATTTGTTCAACCAGTTTTTCAACACACAGATTGCTTCGTCGTTCCTCCTCGCAATAACGATTCATAGCTTTAAAAAGGATGCCACTCCTATCACTAACGCCAAGTTCACACGAAAGTGAGAAACTCAAACTCACATCACAAAATCAACATCATTTATGAAACGGCTCGCATCAAGCACAATCGAAATAAAATCAATCCGCCAATACCGGATGCAACCATTTTTGTGCTTTTTCTACCGTAATTCCTTTTCTATTCGCAAAATCTTCCACTTGATCGTTCTTTATCTTTCCGAGTCCAAAGTATTTAGCTTCTTCATTCCCAAAATAATACCCCGAAACTGCTGCGGCTGGCCACATCGCTAAACTTTCCGTTAAGGTAACTCCAATGACGTTTTCTACCTCCAACAATTCCCAAATGGTTTCCTTTTCCAAATGATCGGGACAGGCTGGATATCCTGGCGCAGGACGAATTCCTTTATACGTTTCTTTGATCAATTCTTCATTTGATAAATCTTCCGCGGCAGCGTATCCCCAATGTTTCGTTCGGACTTGTTTGTGCAAATATTCTGCAAACGCTTCTGCAAAACGATCGGCAATGGCTTGCGCCATAATTGCATTGTAATCGTCGTGCTGTTTTTTGTAACTGTTTGCCAATTCGTCTGCACCAAAAATCGCCGTACAAAACGCGCCCATATAATCTTGCTTGCCCGTTTCTTTCGGTGCAATAAAATCTGCCAATGCGATATTTGGAACTTCCGCGCGCTTGTCTTGTTGCTGACGAAGCGTTCTAAACACCGCAATTTCTTTTCCTTTTTTCTGAATAGAAATATCATCATCATTTACCGAATTCGCTTCAAACAGTCCAAAAATGGCTTTGGCTTTTAGCGATTGTTTCGCAATGATTTCTTCAATCATTTTTGTGGCATCTTCATATAATTGTGTCGCTTGTTCGCCCACAACTTCATCCGTTAGAATGTTAGGAAAACGCCCGTGCAAATCCCACGAACGGAAAAACGGACTCCAATCTATATACGGAACGAGTTCTTTTAAACTTAACTGTGTTAACTTCTGAATACCCAATTCTCTTGGTTTTACAATATTGCTCGTTTCCCAGTCAATCGGATATTTTTTTGCTCTCGCCGCTTCCAACGAGATGTATGATTTTTTCTCTTTTCGTTTTAAAAACTTTTCACGGAATTCGTCGTAATCTTGCTTTAACTTATCGCGATAGTCTTTCGATTTTTTCTTGTTTAGCAAATCGCCCACAACCGTCACCGCTCTTGATGCATCGTTGACGTGTACGACTGCGTTTTTGTATTCTGGATCAATCTTTACTGCTGTGTGTGCTTTGGACGTTGTTGCGCCACCAATTAATAACGGAATGTTCAGATTTTGACGTTCCATTTCTTTTGCCAAATACACCATTTCATCTAGCGAAGGCGTAATCAATCCTGACAAACCAATGATATCTACATTTTCCACTTTGGCAGTTTCTATGATTTTTTCTGGTGGCACCATTACACCTAAATCGACAATTTCGTAGTTATTACAACCGAGAACGACACTTACAATGTTTTTTCCAATGTCATGTACATCTCCTTTTACGGTTGCCATCAATACTTTTCCAATGGCTTGCTGTTGCTCTCCTTTTTCGGCTTCTATAAAAGGATTTAGATAGGCAACGGCTTTTTTCATGACACGTGCCGATTTTACGACTTGCGGCAAGAACATTTTCCCAGAGCCAAATAAATCTCCTACGACATTCATTCCGATCATGAGGTTTCCTTCAATCACTTCAATCGGTTTTTCGGCTTGTTGGCGTGCTTCCTCTACATCTTCAACAATGTATTTGTCAATTCCTTTAACGAGCGAATGTGTGATACGCTCTTGCAATTCGTAACTACGCCATTCTTGAACCGCTGCGGTATCTGCTTTTTTAACTCCTTTGAAGGTTTCTGCCAAGTCTAACAAACGTTCCGTAGCATCATCGCGACGATCGAGAATGACATCTTCTACATGTTCTAGTAAATCTTTTGGAATGTCGTCATAGACTTCCAACATGGTAGGATTTACGATTCCCATGTTCATTCCAGCTTGAATGGCATGATATAAAAATACCGAATGCATGGCTTCACGTACGGCATTGTTTCCACGAAATGAGAATGACACGTTACTCACACCGCCACTCACACTTACGTTTGGATAGGTTTCGCGCGTCCAACGTGTCGCTTCTATAAAGTCGATGGCGTTTTTGCGGTGTTCTTCCATTCCAGTAGCAACTGGAAATATATTTAAATCGAAAATGATGTCTTCTTCTGGAAATCCTACTTTGTTCACCAATACATCATACGAGCGTTTTACAATTTCCAATCGGCGTTCGTAGTTATCTGCTTGTCCAACCTCATCGAAAGCCATCACAATGACCGCTGCTCCATACCGTTTGATTTGCGTCGCTTCTCTAATAAAATTTTCTTCTCCTTCTTTGAGCGAAATGGAATTCACCACACTTTTTCCTTGTACGACTTGCAATCCAGCTTCAATGATGTCCCATTTGGAACTGTCAATCATAATCGGCACACGACAAATATCAGGTTCGGCAGCGATGAGATTTAGAAACTTTACCATTGCTTCTTTTCCATCAATTAAACCATCGTCCATATTGATGTCGATGATTTGTGCGCCACCATCTACTTGATGACGTGCAATTGCCAAGGCTTCGTCAAATTTCTCCTCTTTGATGAGTCGCAAAAACTTCCGCGAACCTGCCACATTGGTACGTTCTCCAACATTGACAAAGTTGCTATTTTCATTTAGGACTAAAGGTTCTAAACCTGAAAGGCGCATGAATTTGGTTTGGTTGCGCTTCGCTTGGTTGTTGGGTGTTGGTTGTTCGTTGTTGGTCGTTTGCTCAAAATCTCGCATTATCTTTTCTCTTTTTATTTAGTTGTTAGTTGCTGGTTGCTCATTGTTAGAGCTTTTATCTTTTTTTATAATAATTGATAAATCCATTTAACAACTTTTTACAAGCTATTACTTGCTGTTGAATTTTTTCTAATTCTTCTTGTGTTATATATTTTTGATCGTTTGATAGATATAATTGCGTCTCTAATTCATACAGAGAACCTCTAGCTATGAACAAAAAATGTATCGTTTCTTTTGTACTACTCCTTCCGCAACCTTCTGCAATATCAGAAGGTATTGAAATTGCACTTCTTCTTATTTGACTTGTGATTCCAAAAACTTCCTCTTTAGGAAACTTTTTTGTGAGTTCATATACAGCATTCACTAGAACTCTCGCTTGCATCCACACCTCTAATTCTGTATATGATTTCATCTGATTCTTATTTTATCCCTAACAACAAATAACTAACAACTAGCAACCATTTCACGTGGTTTGTACTTCGCAGCGACTTCCGCGATGGCGTTTATATGACTTGGTGTGGTACCGCAACAACCACCAATGATGTTGATAAGGTTCTTTTTTAGGTATTCTTCAATTTGAAGTGCCATTTCAGCTGGTGATTCGTCATATTCTCCGAAAGCGTTTGGCAATCCTGCATTTGGATGCGCAGATACTGCAAAGTCCGTTTTGTTGGCAATGGCTTCTAAGTGTGGTTGTAATAGGTTGGCTCCTAAGGCACAGTTGAATCCTACTGAGAGTAACGGAATGTGTGAAACGGAGATCAAAAACGCTTCTGCGGTTTGTCCCGAAAGTGTTCGCCCACTCGCATCTGTAATGGTGCCGCTAAGCATTATTGGAATTTTGATGTTTCTTTCTGCTTTTACTTCTTCGATAGCGAATAAAGCAGCTTTTGCGTTGAGTGTATCAAAAACTGTTTCTACGAGTAATATATCTACGCCACCATCTATTAATGCTTCTACTTGTTGTTTGTAGGCGATGCGTAATTCGTCGAAAGTAACCGCACGATATCCTGGATCGTTTACATCGGGGGACATGCTTGCCGTTTTGTTGGTGGGGCCGATAGAACCTGCAACAAATCGTGGTTTGTGAGGTTCTTTTTCGGTGAATTCGTCCGCAACTTCTTTGGCAATTTTTGCCGATTCGTAGTTGAGTTCGTATACGATGTCTTCCATTTCATAGTCTGCCATGGCAATGGTAGTCCCAGAGAATGTATTGGTTTCTACGATGTCGGCACCTGCCGCAAAGTATTTTGCATGTACTTCTTTGATGGCATGTGGTTGCGTGATGGAGAGCAAATCGTTGTTTCCTTGTAGCGGCACTTTGAAGTCTTTGAAGCGTTCGCCACGAAAGTCTTTTTCTGTGAATTTGTAGGCTTGCAACATGGTTCCCATGGCACCGTCAAGGACAAGGATGCGTTTTTCTATTTCGTTCCAGATATTTTTCATTTTTGTTTTTGCTTCGGCTTTGCTCAGCGGGCTTTGTTTGTTGTTTTTTTATAGATTCCTAATTTTCGTTAGATCTCCGTTTTGTTAGATTCCCATTGTCATGGGACTTTGGCGTTAAGGATAGCAGCGACATCCTTTTTAAAGCTTTGAATCGTCATTACGAGGAGGAATCGACGAAGTAATCTGTTTTTTTAATACACAGATTTCCACGAATTTTTAAAAAAATTCTCGCAATGACGTTTCTCTTTAAAAAGATATAGCGGATAGCCTGACCCTTTAGGGTAACGCCCTAGTTAGTGTTATCAAAAAAGATTGAGAAATTGATGCGAATTTCGCAGGGTTATCTATCTGCTTTTGCAGTAGAACGTAGCACCTTCTTTAAGTGTAAAGGGTTGCTAAGGCTTCAACGGGTCTATTCCCTCAGCCTTTCTTGATAACGTCAATACATATATGAACTATTTGTTACAAAGAAACGGCATCCAAGGAGAAGATGCAAGTATTTTTTAGTGATTTTTGAACGATAACGTTTTCGAGTTGCATTTCGACTGCGCTCAATGTGGCAGTGTTGGGTTTTGGATGTTGGGTAAATTAAGAAACCCAAGACCGAACACCTAATACCCGAATTAGGTTTAGTTTTGCAGTTTTAATTCTACAGATGGTTTGAGTTGATAGTATAATGTTACTTTTGGTGCTTCTAGTGGATATTGAATTTCCATTTCGAGCGGAATGCTGAGTGACGATTCGTTTCTGTACAACCAAATGTCTTTGTAGATGTGTACTTTGGTGTCGATAATCATGGTGTAATATTGCTGATCATCTGCCAAATTGATGGTTGTGGGTGCAAATGTTTGTGGAAGTTCTTGGTTTCCGCCATTTGCTTTTACGGCTTCACGTACGTCAATGATTGTGGCTGCTTCTTTTTCTTTGCGTGTGTCTTCATTTTCTTTTTGAGGAAAGGTGAGACTTGCTTGCACGATGACATTGTTGGGAATGACCGAACAGTTTTCTGAGAGTTGTGGCAACATGTTCCAAAGTATTGGCACATAGGATTCTCTGTACAGCAACGCATCGAGTGTTTCGCTGAAGAGAATGTGGTATTTTTTGGCATTTGGAATTTGAAAGGTAACGGCATCTGACGTATGGAATTCTGTTATATAGTCTGTCAGTTCCAATGCTTTCACCAATTTTTCTGCTGCGTTTATGGAAGCCGCGTTGATTTCGAGCAAGGTAAATTGCACTTCCGAAGCATCAAATAAAGGTGCAACTAAAGTTACAAAAGGCGCGTATGGTCCGCAACCTGCATAGAATATATTAATAGTTTCGTTAGGAAATTGTTGTTGTTTTTCGCGAATGAGCGCTACCATTCCATCTAAGAATTTTGCGGTTCTGCGATAATCGAGTAAGCAGGCTGCGGCGTGATTGAGCGATAGTGCCATTCCACTTGCTGTTGGAACCGCTGCCATGTGTTGCATTCCTTCTCCTAAATCGCCAATATTGGTTGTTTCTAGATAGTGTTTATGAATTTCGTCAATCGAATTTTTGATGGTGTCAAAGTTAGATTGATTGTTGAGAATGGTCGTGGAAAGTGTTTTGATGGTGCTGCGTAACATGCTTGTTTTTATTTTGCATAAAAGTAAGCCATGCTTTTGTATTTAGCAACCCGTATTTTCATGTGTTTTGGATTTTGGATATTTTCTGACACTTTTTGATACGTTGAATGTTGGTATTAAAACCGAAGCATTGCAGTGTGTTTATTTTGAACGATTTACGGTGTTCCCTTACTAAAATACGCTTCTACATTTGTAATTTACTACATTATTAATCTTTAAAAATTTTATTATGAAAAAAAGAAGTTTAAAATCGTTACGACTGAACAAGAAGATCATTTCAGATTTACGCGAAGATGTGATTAAAGGTGGAATTTCGTCTCCACAAGGATGCAGCGGCTCACAGAACGATTCGCAATGTGGATTGTCGTGTACTATTTGTCCTAAAAAGGATCAAGAAAGCTAGCATTGTTTTAGTTTCGTTTTTAGCATATAAAAATCCTCTTCATGAAATGTTATGAAGAGGATTTTTTTGGAGCGTTCATACTTTTAATAGATGACTTTTTGAATTTTTTGTTTCCCATTTTCTAATACAACTTTTACAATGAGTGTACTGTTTGTTGGTTTTAGATTGGTAATGTCATATACTTCGGTTCTGATATTGCTTCGATGTATTAAACGCTTTCCAAGAATGTTATGTATCGTTATTTCTTCTATTTGACTATTGTATGCATGTACTTTTATTTGATTTTCGCCTGTTGTGATGACAATTCCAGTATTTGTATTGAATTCGTCAACACCTAAAGTAGTATTGCTTACAGCTACATATTTTAGGATGAAACGATCCTCAAATTCGCCATTTTCTGAATAGAAAGTGTACGGCGTAAGTCGCAAATTGTGTTCCGTATTTGTATAGGTATCTTCTAGGTAGATTTCTTGATTTGTATTTTCAAAAAGTCCGTCTACCGCATTGATAGCAATGGTGTAATTTCCACTTTGCGCAATTTTTACACCGAGCGGCACTTGATCAGTATCATTGAAAGGTACCGATCTTCCTTGAATGGACATTTGTTCGTTACCAATGAGCGAGTAAATGTTTGTTGCTGCAGCACTGAAATTGTTTCCGTCAAATAAACGATCATGTGCGTCAGAAGCTCCTGTAATGTATCCAATTAAGGTAGACGAAGCTGTGTTGTTTGGCGAAATGATGTCTAACCAAATTCTGTTTTTTTCAATCGTATTTGTCGTTGAAGTTGAAGTTTCGCTGCTATTTTCAAATTGCACTGCTACTTCATCATCTGATCTGTAAAATTGATCATTGGTGTATGCCACGCCACGCATAGAGTTGTTGAACTGAATCGTAGATGTTGTTGGTGCAGCATCATCCATTAAGACAAAAAAGGCTTGTCCGGATGCAATATTTCCATTAAATCCTGCTGGGTTTGATCCTGTACTGTTGTACTGAATGTAATCGTCTTCATTATAGTTATACGCATATCCTGAATAGAAAGGATCATCATAGGCATCACTTGGCGAACTTAGATGCCTCCATAAGTATACGGTTCCTGTAATGGTTGAAGGATTGGTATCATCGGTAATGACAGAAGCATTTGCCGCAATGAAAGCATCTGCTGATATGGCGGAAGGATATGGGTTTCCGACTAGATTCCAATTGTCGTCTAATGCAGTTGCAATTGTGCTTCCACCACCTGGATAATCGGCTCCTGTGTAGGTTCCTCTGGTTACTGTGGTATTGATGATTCCATTGTTTGGTCGTCCCACAAATTCTGCTGTGTTGGCAACACTTGTTCCCGAAATACCTTGTATGATGTATCCATTTCCGATGCCCATGTTTCCTGAAGCACTTTGCCATTCTCCATAACCTCCAACGCCATTTCCACTTACAGTGGGTTGCCATTGGTAGATATAAAATGGTTGCGTTCCTGGAGAAACATCTGCTACATCAAAACCTTCTACTGCGGAAGACCAATATATATAGTCAAACGGATTGACGCTTGAAGGCGTACGATCCATGTTTATTTCTCCTGTATTGTTGTTGGAGGTTACATCTGTAACTTGTATTAAATTTGCTCCATTTCTTACATGAAACGTTCCTCCAGCTTCAACATTGATCCAGTCTGTAACTGTGATTGAAGAACCTGTTGCCATTTCCAAATAAGCTCCATTTTTTACAGTGATATTTTTGGCGAGTCCAATTCCTGAAGCTCTCGTATCTACAGTAAGACCATTATCTTTGATGATCACACAATCGTCAGATGTTGGCACTACATTTTGCGCCCAGTTGGCAGCATTTCCCCATGCATCAACTGTACTATCAAATATTCGGGTTTTATTCGTCACATTAAAGTTTGAACTTACAGCACCACAACCATTCGCTAGATTCGCGTCAATGGTGAATGAGTAATCTGCTTCTTCAAGCTGTGCTAAGGTTGGCATTGCATACACAGTTTCATAACTTCCAGAAACATAAGGTGTATCTCCGATGTTATCATTGTCTGTATCAATGTATAGATCAATGATGCCAGAAGGAGTAGTTGTCCAATCTACCGCAGTGACATCTTTATCGCCAAATAGTTGTATGTTGTCTACAGCCATTCCATCAACCCAAATACCAAAAAATCGAATACGAATACTTACCGTTGGTTCATTGATATATGCTGATAAATCATACGATAGATTGTCAAATCTGGTTCCTATTCCTACATCGGCAACAATATCGGCAGTTACTGCTGTCCAATTGGTTCCGTCGGTAGATACTTCTACGGTAAAGTAATCGTTTGTTGCTCCGTTTCCATCTTCTAGATAATGTGAGTAGTAACAATCGAAACTTAACGAAAGATTGACAAAATTGGTGGTATCATACGAAGTAGTAGATTGCAGTGCATTGTGTGTTGTATAGGAAGTACCCGAGCCGTCAGCTCCTACATCGGAATTACAAATTACGAATTGGTCACTTCCAAATCCTGAAGAAATTGCTGGAAACCACACTTGTTCCGCTGGAACAAACGTACTGGTTTGGGCTTGCCAAGCTGTTTTAGCATTTATGGTGGCGCCATTGTCCACAATAAAAACATTTGTAAAATCTCCCAAAGTACCAGATTCAAAGTCTTCATCAATTAAGAACACATCTTCCACGTCACCAGAAACCGAAATTTCGAGCATGTCATTTTCACCACAAACTACCCTGTTATTGATATCCGGTGTAATATTTACGGTTGGTACTGGATTGAATTTAGCAACAATTGGCTCGCGCACCCACGATTCACAAGTTCCGTTGTATGCGGTTACATAATACGTTGTGGTCGTTGAAATAGAAGGTGTTGTCCAGTTTCCGTTGTTTGTTTCTGCTAACATCGTTCCACCAGTTTCTGCATCGTACCATCTAAATCGTTTAAAACCACTAAAAGATGCGGTTACTGATAAATCTACCGTTCCTGTTCCACAAGTTTCCCCTTCTGTAATCGTATCAATGAGCGCATCACAGAACGGCTCAACCGTAAAGAGATAATCTTCTGCTTCTCCAAACTGATCAATTGTAAATCCTGTATTGACAAAGTTTTCACATGGGTTAAAATCATACGAATTGTTATAATTTCCTATTGAGTAATCATATCCTGTATAGTTTCGTATCCGTATTTTGTAATCGCCAGCAGCAGTTCCTAACGGAATTACAAAACCAAACGTAGTTGTGGTTGTTGAAATGAAGTTGGAATTGTATACTTCTTCCGTGGCTTCATCAAATATATCGTCTTGATTCCAATCGACCCAAGCTTTCCATGTACATCTAAATGGTGCTTCTACAAATACATTAATTCCTTCACCTTCTACTTGTCTTGCTAATGTTGACAAGCCTGTATGATCTTGGTATCCTGTACTGAAACCTGAAGCAGTATTGGTAACATCTTCAAGTGTTCCTAAAAAAGATACTTCTTCAATGTACATGCGACTTGGCGTATCTGTCGTTGGTTGACAGTTGATTAGTGAAGGTGTCGTTATACAAATATCAAATGTTCCATCACCAAATCCGCCATAGCTGTATACGCGGACATAATACGTATTTCCAATGGTTAATCCAGTTGCACTTATTCTCTCCGTGCTACTACCAGTTGAAGCATCTGCACAATCAATATTGGTACCATTACACGCACCTGATCGTAAATCAATAACTGCATCTGAAAGTGTCCCTGGAGTTACCGTAATATCGAGATCTGTGGCAGTTGCCACAAAACTAAACCATACATCATCATCTGCATTTCCTGAAAAGCCATTACAGCTAATTGCTCCAATACTTTGTGTTGCATATAAAGTCGTAGCTGTGGTACTTGTAGTACATGTAGGTCCATTTACGGTAAGTGGTATAGCATTTGCGCAATTATCATTTGTTGGTGCAGAAGCTCCGTTGGAAAGTAAAGTGACTACGATATCTCCATTTAACGCATTGGTAGTTGCAAAGTTGTATCTATTTAAGTGGATTCTGTAATCCCCTGTAGTTGCTGGCACAAAATCTATAGAAGCTGCTGTTCCATTACAAGCGGGACCGTTATCGTCATTGAATGCTACGAAATTCCCCGCAGCATCTCTGATGGTCATTTGCGTATCAAAACCAGAACCACAGTTAGAAATTCTGTAAGTTGCTCCAGCAATCATATTGGTGACTCTGAAGTTTCGTCTTCCTCCTTGGGTTGATGGTGGCGTACATGTAATACTACTTCCAATTACTGTTGGCGCAGCTGTGGTACATGCATTTGAACTTATTCCAGGACACTGTGCTTGTAAATTCACAGAAATTAAGCAAAATAGAATAAGAGTCAATGGTAGTTTTCCTCTCATAGACTTTAGATTTAGGGGTTTGTTAATCTGGGCTATTAATCTTTGTGAAGTTATAAAATATATCTTTTCATTGATCTACCCTTTAGTACATTTCAACGGGTTTTTATGACGTTTCGCCGAAACCAAAGTCGTATCAAGTCCAAAAACACGCTTTCGCTATGTCCTTATTTTTAAGGTGTTTACGGTTTTTCCCACACTAAAAACACAGTCTTGAGAAGATTTTGTTAAAAGCGGATAAAAAAAGTATTCATTTTTATATAATTCACTGAAAATAAAATTATTACCAACTATTTACAGGTATATTTTAACGTTTGTTTTTGACAAAAAAATAAGCGAACCGAAGTTCGCTTATTTTTCATATATGTGATAGCTATATATTATACCAATTCTACTGTAAAATTAGCATTATGCACAATCTCTACAGGTTGGAGTTTCTGTTTGTGTGATACAATCAATAAATATACTATTACATTCTTCTTTGGTCACGGGTATACAATTATCCGTTTGATAACATTCTACAGTTACCAAACAAGTAGTAGGAGCAAAAAGTGATAGTGGACATTGCACTGAAATAGGTGCGTTTCCTCCAAAACTTTGAGATGTTTTTAGGTTAGAAATCGTTTTTCTGTTTAATGCTAAATTTTTAAGATTCTTTTTTTTCATGAGTTTTCTCTTTAATAAATTAATACTATCCTCAAATTAGTAATATTTTATGATCATGAATTACGGGAATACCGTACTTAACATTTTGAGTGCTTTGCTCTTGCTCTTTTGTGAATTTGTTTTTTGTTTGTTTGCCTGCGCTAAGCTTGTCGAAGTGTTGATTATTCAAAATATAATTCAGCAACAAAACATCAATTTAAGTGTTTTGTAATCTATGATGCGTCGTTAAGGTTTTAGGAAAAATTCGTGGCAATCTGCTTGTTTCAAATACAGATTTTAGTCCACTACTAACAGATTGTTCCTCAAAGACGTATCACAGAATCTAAAAACTACGCAAAACGCTTCAACGTCTCCTTCGTAAAGTCAGAAAGTACTAAACGCCCAGAGATTGCCGCGCGTTCTGCTAGTAAGGTATCCCAGTCTTCAGTGCCTTTCCAAAATGCTTTTTTCATTTCCGCCATCGCTTCTGGATTGTAGGTACATAAATGATTGGCAAAAGCGGTTACAGCCTCATCGAGTTCTTCGTTAGAGTTGTAGACATTCATGTACAATCCTTTGCTTCTTGCCCATTCTGCATCGTAAAAACTGTTGGCATCAATGGCTATTTGCGACATGCCACTCAACCCTAATTTACGTTCTACGGCTGGCCCAACCACAAACGGTCCGATTCCGACATTGAGTTCACTTAATTTGATCGATGCAAATTTTGAAGCCATGCAATAATCTACCGCAGAAGCCAATCCTACTCCGCCGCCAACGGTTTTTCCTTGTACACGACCAATGATGAATTTTGGACATTTGCGCATCGCATTGATAACGTTTGCAAATCCTGAAAAGAAGATTCTTCCTGTTTCTGCATCGTTGATATTGATCAGTTCTTTAAAGCTTGCACCTGCACAGAACGTTCTATCACGTCCACTTTTGAGCACAATAACTTTGATATCATCATTCGTTCCTGCATCTGTAATCGTTTGTGCTAATTTGGCTAAAATATCACCTGGCAACGAGTTGTGTGCTGGATGAAAAAATTCGATGGTAGCGACACCGTTTTCTATGTTTTGTTTTACATATGGATCTGTCATATTCTTAGGTATTAGTAGTGAGCCGTTGGTATTGAGACTCGCTACTTTTGTTGATTTTTTTACTTTTTTATGATACGTCTTTGCGAGAATTTTAAAAATTCGTGGCAATCTGTTTATTTCATAGGCTATTCGTTCTATGATTTTGGCAGATTACTTCGTCATACTTTCTCGTAATGATGTTTCAAAATTTCTCACTACTCAATTCTCAAAGCTCAGTACTAGTTACTATAAAAGTCCAAATTGTTCAAAATGGTGACAGAAGTGCTTCGTATTCATCAAACTCCATTCAAATTTATCCAAATGCCCGAAGACTGCATTTTTCGTTGTTGCTTCTGGATTTTCTTTGAAATAAGCTTCAAATTCGTCGTAGGCTTCTAGTAATTTTGTTTTGGCTTCCGCCAGATGTTCGTAACGTGCTTGCGACATCACTTTTTCTAGCAACTTTGGTGCATCGTAGTTTTTTGGCATTGGAGTGTGATTGTACAAGGTTTCCTGTACTTTCTCCAAAATCTTTTCAGGTGTTTCGATGTCAAAATCTTGGATTTCCCCAGAAGCAACTCGTAACGAATATTCTAAATGTTCTACCATTTGCTGCGGCGACATAGTTCCCCAAGCGGGTTTTGTGTCTTCTGTAAGTTTGCTTAGATAGTTTTGAACCGTCTTTTTGTTGATCGTTTTGAATGGATTTTTCTTTTGAACCATTGTCAAAATCGTCGCAATCGCAACCAATTCATCTTCTTGATCAAACACCTCAACAAACCATTTTACGATGCCGCTTGGCAATTCTTTTCCGCGTGAATCACGATCTATTTTTTCTTTACAGGTCAATCGTACATATACCGTATCATTGTGGTAAATTGGACGTAAGAAACGACATTCTTCCAATCCGTAATTTGCCGCTACTGGACCTTTGTTTGGATAGACAAATAATCCTGCTGCTGCAGAAATGATAAAGTATCCGTGCGCCGTTCGCTTTTCAAAAATACTTCCATCTAACGAAGTAATGTCTGTATGTGCGTAAAAATGATCCCAAGTCAAATTCCCAAAGTTGATAATATCGGTATCTGTAATGGTGCGTTTGTGTGTTTTGAGCGACATTCCTGCTTCGATATCTTCCCAGTGGTATGCGAATGGATGTTTGTCAGTTTCTTTATAGTTGGCATTTGCCTGATAGATTCCTGTGACTTCCGTAAGTGTAGTTGGTGAACCTTGAATGGCACAACGTTGCATGTAATGTTTAATGCCTCGTATTCCTCCCATTTCTTCGCCGCCGCCAGCACGTCCTGGACCTCCATGCACCAATAAAGGTAAGGGTGAACCGTGACCTGTACTTTGTTTTGCCATATCGCGATTTCCTACTAAGATTCTTCCGTGATGCGACGCTGCTCCCACTACATATTCTTTGGCTTTTTTATCGTCATTTGTGAAGATGGAAGATACTAGTGAGCCTTTCCCCATTTGAGCCAATTCGATAGCTTCGTCCATGTTTTTGTAGGGCATGATCGTACTTACAGGTCCGAAAGCTTCAATTTCATGGACTGCTGTGTTTTTGAATGGATTGTTTTCTCTGAGTAAGATGGGACTGAGGAATGCACCTTTTTCGCCATCAGCACCCACAGCATCAATCGTATCTAAAGTTCCGTAGACGATATCGGCAGTTTGGGCTAGTTTAGACACTTGATCTTTTACCGTTTGTACTTGCGTTTTGTTGATCAATGCGCCCATGCGAACCTCTTTCAGTCTTGGATCGCCAATGGTTACTTTACTCAATTGTTTTCCAAGCGCGATTTGTACATCTTCCACTAGATTTCCTGGAACGATGATTCTTCGAATTGCGGTACATTTTTGACCTGTTTTTACGGTCATTTCTTTTCGAACTTCTTTGATGAATAGCTCAAATTCTGGTGTTCCTGGCACGGCATCTTCTCCTAAGACAGAACAGTTTAAGGAATCGGCTTCCATGGTGAATGGAACTGCTTCTTGTGTGAGTCGCGGATGTGCTTTTAAGATGCGACCTGTATGCGCAGAACCTGTAAAGGTTACCACATCTTGCGATTCAACCGTGTCTAAGATAGATTTTGTCATTCCGCTCAATAACTGCAATGCACCTTCTGGCAAGATTCCGGAATCTACAATGATTCTTACTACGGCTTCAGTAAGGTATGCTGTTTGTGGTGCTGGTAATACGACTGCAGCCATTCCTGCCATCCAATTGACGGCACATTTTTCTAGCATTCCCCAAACTGGGAAGTTGAAGGCGTTGATATGCACGGCTACTCCGCGTTTTGGCACGAGAATGTGATGTGCCATGAATCGTCCACCACGAGAAAGATCGATTGGGTCGCCTTCTACGTGAAAGGGTTGATTTGGAAAGAGTTTTCGTAACGAAGCATTCGCAAACAGGTTTCCGAATCCGCCTTCGATATCGATCCAACTGTCTACACGTGTGGCACCTGTTTTGTAACTGATTTCGTAGAATTGTTCTTTTCGTTTGTTGAGATATAACGCTAGTTTTTTGAGCATGTTTCCACGCTCTTGAAAGGTCATTTTACGAAGTTTTTCACCGCCTTTGGTTCTTCCGTATTGCAAGGCTGACGGAATATCGAGTCCTTCCGTAGTTGCAAACCCAATGGTTTCTCCTGTGACGGCATCAAACATTGGAGAACCTTCTCCTGTTCCTTGCGTCCATTGTCCGTTGATATAGCTTTGTAGAATCATTTTGTTGTTTTTTGTTGTTGGTTGTCGGTTTTTGGTTGTGTGTTGGTCGCTACGCTCTTGTTTTTTTTTGTTGATTCGTTTATTTTAAATTGACTCGAATTGCACTTTGAAACTTCTCAATACGCAATACTAAACTCTCAATTCTAGTTTCCAATTTTCGTTGGAAGTTCCGCGTTAGCGATTGAGGCGGCATCCTTTTTTGCTTTGAGCAGATTGCCAAAACAATTTACAAATTTGTCTCACAATGACCGAATTTTAAAAAAGATATAGCCGAAAGCGCGACCGCAAAAGTTCACTTCGAGTGCCTCAGTGAACTTTTGGGGGAACGCCCAAATTATTTTACCTATTTACATTTTCAATGATGGCTGCATAGCCTTGTCCGACACCGATACACATGGTGATGAGCGCATAACGCTTGCCCGTTTCCTGCAATTGCAATGCCGCAGAATACGCAATACGCGTTCCTGTAACGCCGAGTGGATGTCCGATCGCAATAGCGCCACCATTTGGATTGATTCGCGCGTCGTCGTCTGCCAATCCCCATGCGCGAATGCAAGCTAAACTTTGTGCTGCAAAGGCTTCATTGAGTTCTATAATGTCCATATCGTTCATGGTTAATCCCGCTTTTTCAAGTGCTTTGTTGGACGCATTTACAGGGCCAATTCCCATGATACGCGGTTCCACACCTACAACCGCCGAACTCACGATGCGCGCCATCGGTTTGAGATTGTATCTTTTGACAGCCGCTTCGGAAGCAATGATCGTTGCAGCCGCGCCGTCGTTGAGTCCAGAAGCATTTCCTGCGGTAACGCTTCCACCTTCTTTTTTGAATGCAGCTCTTAGTTTGGCTAAGATTTCTGGTGTTGTGGTTGGTTTTATGAATTCATCTTGATTGAAAATGATCGGATCTTTTTTACGTTGTGGGATTTCCACAGCGACAATTTCTTTGGCTAAGCGTCCAGATGTTTGCGCTTTGGTTGCTTTCATTTGACTTCTGTACGCAAATGCATCTTGATCTTCGCGTGAGATGTTGTATTTTTCTACGAGATTTTCTGCTGTGACGCCCATTCCGTCCGTACCATACGCAGCGTGCATTTTTGGATTGATGAATCGCCATCCAAAACTTGTGTCGTACATTTTAGCATCGGTTCCGAAAGCGCTAGATGGTTTTGCAATTGCGTACGGTCCGCGTGTCATGTTTTCCACGCCGCCTGCAATGAATAGATCGCCGTCACCAGCTTTGATCGCGCGATTTGCGTGAATGATGGCAGAGAGTCCAGAACTACACAATCTGTTGACTGTTTCGCCAGGAACTGTGTGTGGCAATCCTGCTAATAGTGACGACATGCGTGCTACATTCCGATTGTCTTCACCTGCTTGATTGGCACAACCGATGATGACATCGTCATACGCGTCTTTTGGAATGTTTGGATTGCGATCCGTCACTTCTTTGATGACCAATGCGCCTAAATCGTCTACACGTGTGGTTGCCAATGATCCTTTGAATTTTCCTATGGGAGTTCTGACTCCGTCTATGATGTATGATTCCATGCTTGAAATGCTAAATTTTAAATGCTAAATTTTAAATATAAAAGTGGTTGGTATTGCTTCTATTTAAAATTTTTGCTCTTTGTTTCTTGTTTAATGTAAAATGTAAAACTCTAAATATAAAATGTTAAAGTGTCGTTTGGATTATTAAATCCTATTTAGTGTTTTCTTATTTATATATTAGTTTTTGTTTGATGTTTTTATACTTGTTGTAAAGATAGCTACTAATTCGCTGCACTCTTTTTGATTTTTTTCAAACTCAATCTTGTTATTTACTAAGTTTGCTTCTACCATAATTTCCATATTCACTTGAGATTCTCGTAATTCTTTTAGACATATTTTCATTTTATGAATGAAATCTCTCTTTGACTCAGCCGATTGAGCTTCTCCATAGTTTAACGCTGCTGAAGTTGACGAACGAATCAATTGTTTTATTAAATGCTCAGATGCATATTCTTTTTTTAAAGCAGAAGAATTGACGATAACATTTGCTGAAAATTTCACCAAACGTTTTTGTAAGTCATATTGTTTCTTTTTTTCCACTTTTACATTTTTTATTTTAAATTTTACATTTAGAGTTTATGTCCAATCTTTTTGAGTTCGATACACAACGCCTTTGAATAATGCAATGAGTTCGTCGCCACGTTTGACTTCGATGATGTTGAAACCGAGTTTGTTTTTTACTTTTTCTATGACTGATTCTGCTACTATATAATCTCCTTCTTCTAGCGCTTCTATATGATTGATCGACGTTTCAATAGAAACCGCATATTTTCCATGTGTGTTTGCAGCAAAACCAAATGCTGTGTCTGCCAACGAATAACTGATGCCGCCATGTGCTTTACCCATACTGTTGAGCATGTCTTTTTTGACCGTTAACCCAACTTTACATCTTCCTATTTCACATTCTAAAATTTCAATTCCGAGCCATGTACTGAATGGATCGAGACTGAGCATTTTGTGGGGTATTTTTTCTCCTTGCATGTTTTGAATTATAAATGTTGAATGCTAAATTTTAAATTATAGTCATCTTACATTTTATTTTTTATTGTTATAAATTGTTGTTGTCTGTCTTATTGATTTTGTCTCTAATATTTTATTTAATTCATCTTCATTATCACATTCAATTAGCAATCCTACATTTCTAGTTTTTATTTCAATATAACCAGTAGACATTGGAAGAGTAAAGTAATCAACAGCAATAACTTTTCTGATCAACGTTTCACCTTCAATTTCAAATTCTATATAATTTCCAGTTTCTAATTCTCCATAATATTTTACATCAATAATTCCTGTTAATACAAGTCCTTTTGCTACTTTAAACTTATCTTCTATTTGTACATTTAAAAGCTTTTCCATTAAAAAAAAGTCTTCCCATTTCTTAGCATTTTCCTAAGCAATGAAGAACAACGATAACGATCTTCATGGTATTCGTCGTATAAAGCATCTAAAGTTTGCACACACCAATCGATTCCTTTTTCATCTGCCCAAGCTAATAGTCCTTTTGGATAGTTTACTCCTTTAGTCATGGCGTTGTCTATGTCTTCTGCGGAAGCGATATTTAAGAATAAAGCGTCTGCTGCTTCGTTGATGAGCATGACTAAAACGCGGTTGAATATTTGTTGTGATAATTCACTATTATGAGATTCTGCATTTCGACTCCGCTCAATGTCAGCGCTCAACGTGATACGTTTTCCGTTTTCATCGTAGTCGTAATAGCCTTTTCCTGTTTTTCTTCCGAGATATCCTGCTTCTGATAAGCGTTTTTGAGTGAATGATGGTTTGTATCTTGAGTCAAAATAGAATGCTGTAAATACGGTTTCGGTTACGGTGTAGTTTACGTCGTTTCCTATGAAATCCATGAGTTCAAAAGGTCCCATACGGAATTTACCGAGTGTTTTTAAAGCATTGTCAATGGTTTCAAAGTCTGCAATTCCTTCTTCATAGATTCGTAAAGATTCTCCGTAAAAAGGTCGTGCCACTCTGTTTACAATGAATCCTGGGGTGTCTTTTGCTACAGCAACTACTTTTTTCCAATCGGCAATGGTTTTAGTTGCTTTGTCTACTACTTCTTTTGAGGTTTGAATGGCAGGAATCACCTCAACTAGTTTCATTAATGGTGCTGGATTGAAGAAGTGAATTCCGATGCAGCGTTCAGGCTTTTGCAATGCTGAAGCGATAGAGGCAATAGACAATGACGACGTATTGGAAGCAATGATTGCTTCTTCAGAAAGATAGGTTTCTAGTTCTGAAAATACTTTTTGTTTGATGTCTAGATTTTCAACAATGGCTTCAATGGTTATATCAGAATCTCCCAACTCTTTGAGTGTATTGACATAGGAAATGTTTTCTTGAATACGTTCTTTTTCAGCTTCGTCAATACGTCCTTTTTGAATGAGACGATTTAGTATTTTTTCTAAAGCGGCTTTACTTTTGTCTAAAGCGGTTTGTTTGGTGTCGTATAGTTTGACCATGCATCCTGCGGTTGATGCGACTTGTGCAATTCCACTTCCCATGGTTCCTGAGCCTATTATTCCTACGTTTTTAATCATAAATTATAAATGTTAAATTATAAATGTTAAATGTCTATATATTCACCTTTTACATTTACTATTTAAACTTTTAGATTTTGCGGTTTGATATTTTATTTCCCTTTAAAATTAGGTAGACGTTTTTCAACAAATGAAGCAACACCTTCGCGGTAGTCTTCTGATTCGCTCGCTTCTATTTGATGTTTTGATTCTAACGCAAGTTGTGATTCTAAATCGTTACTTAATGATTGATTCAGTACTTTTTTAGTTAACCCAAGAGCTTTTGTGGGCATTTTTGCGAGTTTTTCCGCCAAAGCGGTTACATCGTCTTTGAACGTTTCTAGCGGCAATATTTTGTATAACATTCCTAAGCGTTCTGCTTCTACTGCGCCAATTTTGTCACCTAACATCATTAAGGCGGATGCTTTTTGGAATCCGATGAGTCGTGGTAAGAAGAATGTTCCTGCGCTGTCTGGAATGAGTCCGATTTTACTAAATGCTTGAATGAAACTCACTTTTTCATGTGCTACTACAATGTCACATGCCAGCGCAATGTTTGCTCCAGCTCCAGCTGCCACACCGTTTATTGCTCCAATAATTGGTTTTTCAATGTTTCGAATTCGCTGAATGATAGGATTGTAGTGTTCTTCTAGTATTTTTTTGAATCCCGGGTTGAGTTCTGGATGTGTAACTTCTTTTAAGTCTTGTCCTGCGCAAAATGCTTTTCCTTCTCCCGTTAATACGATTGCGCGCACTTCGTCATTTTGTTCGCATTGATCTAGTGTATCTTGTAAACGCAATGCCATTTCACGATTGAAACTATTGAATACTTCAGGACGATTGAGCGTAATGTACGCTACGTTATTTTGAATGGTTATTTTGATTGATTGGTCACTCATAAGTAATGTAAAATATAAAATAATAAAGTCTAAATGTAAAAGTCTAGTTCATAATAAAGTATCAGATTTACATTTACTATTTAAAATTTTGCGGTTTATTGTTTATTTAAGGCATTTAAAATAGTCAAAAGGTTCTAAGCAGTCTTCACATTTGAATAATGCTTTGCAAGCTGTAGAACCAAATTGACTGACTAGTTTTGTATTGGTTGAATTACAGTTGGTACATTTTACAATGCGTTTATCACCTAACAATGCTTCTTTGTCTGCATCAGGATTTAATGGTGGCGCAATTCCATATTCACGTAATGCTTTGCGTCCGCGTTCGGTAATCCAATCGGTTGTCCATGCTGGCACTAAAATTAGTTTTACGTTGGATTCATATCCGTTTTCTTTTAGTGCTTTGGCAATATCATCACCGATCACATCCATTGCGGGACAGCCAGAATACGTTGGTGTGATACTAACTTCTACAATTCCATTGATCAATGTAGCCGAACGTACCACGCCCATATCCATGATAGAAAGTACAGGAATTTCAGGATCCGATACTTTCTCTAAGATGGGAATGAGTTCCTCGTCTATATGTTGATTGGTTGCGAGCATCTATTGATTTTTCGGTTTTGGGTTTTAAGTGTTTGGTTTTTATTCTTGCTTTTTAGTTTATTTGGATTCCTGCCTTCACTTCCATAAACTCAGCAACCACGCAGGAATGACAGACGAAAGCTTCTCTACCATTTCATGTTTGGATACGCTCTTTGCATATATTGCATGTCTGCGAGTAAGTATCCCATATGTTCTGTATGAATTCCTGCTTTTCCGCCTTTTTGAAAATAGTTACTTTCCGGAACAGTAAGTGTTGCTTCTTCTAGTAATGATGTTACTTTTTCGTAATACGCATCTTTAAGTGTAGATACGTCTATAGCAATTCCTTCTTCTGCTAATACTTTTGCATCTTCAGTAACTTCAAATAATTCGTTGGTGTACGTCCAAAGTCCGTCAATAGCGGCTTGCATTTTCGCATAACTTTCTTCAGTTCCATCACCTAAACGTTTGATCCAATCGCCAGTGAAACGTACGTGATACGATACTTCTTTGATTGATTTTTTTGCAATGGCACTTAACGTCATGTCTTGACTGAATTGTAATTTCTCTAACAATAGCAAGTGAAAGACATCAAATAAATATTGTCTTGCTACTGTATATGCAAAATCACGATTTGGCTGTTCTACTAATAATACGTTTTTGTATTCACGTTCGTAACGTAGGAATGCAATGCTGTCTTCTGTAGCGCCTTCACCTTTGATATCTGCTGCGTATTGGAAATAACTACGTGTTTGTCCAAATAAATCCAAAGAGATGTTAGTACACGCAATATCGGTTTCCAAACTTGGTCCGTGACCACATAATTCTCCCAAACGCTGCCCTGCGATTAAGCAATTATCTGCTAGTTCGAGAATGTAATTGTATAGGGTTGTTTTCATATTTATTTCCCGTGAAAACGAGAATCTTTTTATTATTAAACTTCATAGTACACTTCGACTCCGCTCAGTGTACGAATTACAGATTCCCGCCTTCGCGGGAATGGCACTTTGTGTCACATATGCTTAATCTCATCCGGCAACGTATAAAACGTTGGATGACGATAGACTTTGTCTTGTGCAGGTTCAAATAATTCTCCGTTGTTTTCGGGATTGGATGCTGTGATATTTTTGGATTCCACTACCCAAATGCTTACACCTTCGCTTCTACGCGTGTATACATCTCTTGCATTTTCTAATGCCATTTCTGCATCAGCGGCGTGAAGACTTCCAAAGTGTCTGTGTTCCAATCCGTTTTTACTTCTGACGAATATTTCCCAAAGAGGCCAATTTTTTTCCATTTTTATAGTATTGAGTATTGAGATTGTAGAATTGAGATTACTATCTATACTACCTTTTCAATAGTTTTTTATACAGCTTTCGCTGAATTTTCTTTTTTAATTTGTTGCTTTTCTGCATACGCCATTGCTGCATCGCGAACCCACGTTCCTTCTTCCCATGCACCTACTCTCGCATTCATACGTTCTTTGTTGCACGGTCCGTGTCCTTTGACTACTTGCCAAAATTCATCCCAGTCAATTTCTCCAAAATCGTAATGACCTGTTTCTTCATTCCATTTTAAGTCTGGATCAGGAACTGTTAATCCTAAGATGTCTGCTTGTGGAACCGTTTGGTCGATGAATTGTTGACGTAATTCGTCATTCGTTTTACGCTTGAGTTTCCATTTCATGGATTGTGCCGTGTGAACCGATTCAGCATCTGTTGGACCTAACATCATTAATGATGGCCACCACCAACGGTTTAGTGCGTCTTGTGCCATTTGCTTTTGCACTTCTGTTCCATTGCAAAGTGTCATCATGATTTCGAACCCTTGACGTTGGTGAAAACTTTCTTCTTTACATACACGAATCATCGCTCTTGCATACGGTCCGTATGAAGTGTTACATAATGGTACTTGATTGATGATGGCGGCTCCATCTACCAACCAACCAATAGCTCCCATGTCTGCCCAAGTTACCGTTGGATAGTTGAAGATACTTGAGTATTTTGCTTTTCCAGAATGTAATTGCTCGTAGAGTTCGTTACGAGAGATGCCTAAGGTTTCGCATGCGCTGTATAAATATAATCCGTGACCAGCTTCGTCTTGCACTTTGGCTAGTAAAGCTACTTTTCTTCGCAATGAAGGCGCTCTGGTAATCCAGTTACCTTCTGGCAACATTCCAACGATTTCAGAGTGTGCATGTTGCGATATTTGTCTGATATGTGTTTTCCTATATTTTTCAGGCATCCAGTCTTTTGGTTCTATTTTTTGGTCATTTGCAATGCGCTGCTCAAAGATTTCCTCTAAGCTTCGACTACGCTCTGCTCCTAAGTTTTTTAATTGTGCTTCACTCATAGTTCTGAATTTTAATGTTGTTTTTGTAATCGTTCTGTATATACCATTGGATTACTATTCTTTTTCTTTTTTGTTACTCGCTCGCTTCGAGTGTCTCAACGAGCTTTGTTTTCGCGTTAGGGATTGAGGCGGCATCCTTTTTTCTTTGTTACGTCATTACGAGGAGTAAGCGACGAAGTAATCTGCTTCTTTTTGGCAGATTGCCACAACAAATTAAAACTTTGTCTCGCAATAACGATATCTAAAAAAGATATAGCCGAAAGCCCGACCACAAAAGTTCACTGAGGCACTCGAAGTGAACTTTTGTGGGAACGCTCAAATTATTTATCTACACGTCAAAATCGACTACGACTTTTTCTGTGGTTGGAACAGCTTGACACGAAAGTACCAATCCGCTCGCAAGTTCTTCTTCTATTAATGCATAGTTGACTTTCATTTCAACCGAACCTTCCACGACTCTACATTTACAAGTACTACAAACGCCGCCTTTACAAGCAAATGGCAAATCGGCTCCAGCGGCTAATGCGCCATCAAGAATGTTATCGTATTCGTTTTCCATGATGAAATGGAGCTCTTTTCCGCCATCAATGATCGTGACATCCGTTCCATCAACTTTTTGTTCTAATATTTCTGCAATGTGTGCGTTTGATTCTTTTTTATCTCCTGAAAAGAACAGTTCGTAATGAATGTTTTCTTTTGGCAATCCCGCAGCTTCCAATTCGTCTCTGATGAGAAAGATCATTTCTTCTGGACCACAAATAAAACAATCGGCTGTGTCCTTAATATCAATGAACATGTTGGTGAGCAGTTGAATTTTTTCTGGTGTGAAACGTCCGTTTAAAAATTCAATATCTCGTTGCTCTTTTGTTAAGAAATAGAAGACGTTGAAACGCTCTAAGTATTTGTTTTTCAGCTGTTCTATCTCTTCTTTAAAGATAATAGATTTTACCGTGCGATTCAAGTAAAAAAGCTTGAATGTACTTTCTGGCTCTAATTCTAAATGTGTTTTGATGATGGAGAGCATCGGTGTAATTCCGCTTCCTGCGGCAAAAGCAATGTAATTTTTCTTCCCTTTTGGATCAACTTCTACGAAAAACCGACCTGCTGGCGCCATTAATTCGAGTGTGTCGCCTGCTTTTAATTCTGTGTTGGCATAGGTAGAAAATTTTCCGCCTGGAATTTGCTTTACCGCTACTTTCCATTCGCTATCCACAGGACTTGAACATAAGGAATACGATCTGCGCACATCTTCATCATTGATCATTTTTCGGAGTGTTAGGTATTGTCCTTGCGTATAATGGAATTCTTCCTGAAGATTCTCAGGAATGTCGAATGTGATTACGGTACAGTCTGAAGTTTCTTTGTATACTTCCGCGACTTTAATTTCATGAAACTTTGCCATGCAATAGTTAGTTGTTTTTTACAAAACTAACAATTGTTAGTTTGACTTACAACTAATTTTTTGTTAAATAGTATCAATCAAGAGTTTATACCCGTTTCACCTTATAATTATTTAATAAAAAGAGCGCAAATTGCGCTCTTTTCTGTATTTATACCAATTATACATCATTTTATGTGTAAATTGGTATTAGTCTAGTACTCTACGTACATGTCCGGTCACATGTTTGTTGATTACAGGAATGCCCTTCGCAGGTTAAACAGGTTTGTTCTTGTATACATGAGTTACTTCCTGGCGGTGGTGGCGGTCCGCCAGCAACAATAGCATTCAGATTTGAGATACTGTATTTTTTAAATCTCAAATCACTGGTAGGTTTTTTTTTCATTACGGTAGATTTAAAAAATTTGCATTGCAAATATAAGTAAGTAAAAACTTATTAAATTATGGGTTTTCGCTATTTCTTTTAGTGTTAAAGTGTAGTTTCTTTTTACTTTGCTATTCCAGTAAGCAATACTTTACCGAGTGCATGAAGTAAATCCTCTTGGCGAATTTCTTCTTTTTTTGGAATCCACAAGTAGAGTGAGCGCAGTGTGGAAAGTATAGAAAATAAGATGATTTCTGGGTTTACTGCTTTTAGTTCTTGTTTTTCGATGCCTTGTTTTAAGATTTGTCGGAAGCTTTCTTCATAGTTTCTTCGCAGTTGTAAGTAGTAGTCAATTTTTTCTTCTAAATGCATCCAATCATTGTTCATTGTTGCCATTCTGGAAGGATTTTTCATGGTAATTTTAACATGCAACCCGATGATTTTTTCGAGTTTTTCAATGCTGCTGAGTTCTGCATTCACAATTTCTGCCATTCCTTCTGTAAAATCTTCTCCGATTTTGATAATAATTTCGGAAAGAATTTGTTGTTTGGATTGAATATGATTGTACAAACTTGCTGCTTTGATGCCCATTGCTTGGGCAATATCACGCATGGTCACTGCACTATAGCCTTTCTTTTTGAATAAGATTTCGGCTGTTTGTACGATTTCTTCTTTTCGCGTTATTGGTTTCTTCGTCATGAACTCTTTTTTTGTGTATCAAGATACATATTTTATAAATTACGTTGAATTTTTATATTTTATTGCTTTGCTATTTTATGATTTAATAGCTTTGTGAAAACTTGCCTCATGAACGAGAATATTGAAACCAACCCGCTTTTAGAGAGACTTCCTCCGCATTTACAACAGTATATGAAACCGCAAAATTATGAGGAGTATACACCTATTAATCAAGCTGTTTGGCGCTATGTGATGCGAAAGAGTGTTTCGTATTTGAGTTCAGTAGCACACGAATCCTATTTGGATGGTTTGCAGAAAACGGGAATTTCCATTGATGAAATTCCAAGCATGTATGGCATGAACCGTATTTTGAAAGAGATTGGTTGGGCAGCTGTTGCTGTTGATGGTTTTATTCCGCCAAACGCATTTATGGAGTTTCAAGCATATAAAGTGTTGGTCATTGCCAGTGATATTCGTCAGTTGGAACATATTTCATATACACCTGCTCCCGATATTATTCACGAAGCGGCTGGGCACGCACCTATTATTGCCAATCCAGATTATGCAGAATATTTACGTCGTTTTGGTGAAATTGGTGCGAAAGCTATTTTGTCTGCACATGATAATGACATGTATGAAGCGGTTCGAAAATTATCTATTTTGAAAGAAGCACCAGATACGTCAGAAACAATACTTGAAGCTGCCGAAGAACGCGTGAACGAATTGCAAGCCAAGAAAGTAGAATTGTCGGAAATGGCAATGATTCGAAATTTACATTGGTGGACGGTTGAATATGGTTTGATTGGCGATGTAGAAAATCCGAAAATCTATGGCGCAGGTTTGTTATCGTCTATCGGGGAAAGCAAATGGTGCATGTCTGATGAAGTGAAAAAGATTCCGTATTCGGTTGATGCTGCATATCAAGAGTTTGACATTACCAAACCACAACCGCAATTGTATGTAACACCCGATTTTTCATACTTGATGCAAGTGTTGGAAGAGTTTGCGGAAACCATGGCATTGCGAAAAGGTGGTTTTCGTGGGTTGCGAAAATTAATAGCCTCAAAGAAGATTGGAACAATTGAGTTGAGCACAGGTTTGCAAGTTTCTGGTGTTTTCACGGAAATGATCAAGAATGAAGATAATGAAGTCGTCTTTTTTAGAACGGAAGGTCCAACGGCATTGTCCAATCGTGAGAAAGAGTTGATTGGTCATGGTGTGACGATGCATGCGCATGGTTTTAGTTCGCCTTTAGGCAAATTGAAAGGCATTAATTTAGCGATTGAAGATATGAGTCCACGCGATTTGAAAGCGTATAATTTTTACGATGGCGAACGTATTTCTTTTGAATATGAAAGCGGCATTAAAGTCGATGGCTTAAACGTTACAGGAATTCGAAATATCTATGGAAAGTTGATTTTGATTCAGTTTACCGATTGCACGGTTACCTACGGAGATCGCATATTGTTTCAACCTGAATATGGTACGTTTGATTTGGCGTTGGGGAAAAACATTGTGTCCGCCTTTGCGGGTGCTGCCGATTACCGTTCGTTTGATATGTTGCATTTTAAATCGGAAACCTTAACGGTGAAAGTTCCGAAATCGAAAGATGATGAAGCTTTGGAGCAATTGTACGCACAAGTTCGAGATGTGAGAACTGGAAAAGACATGACAACTTCATTGAAAAGTATTTTCAAAAAACTCACTAAAAAGCATCCCAAAGATTGGCTGTTGTTGATTGAATTGTATGAATTGACCATTGATCAACCGGAGTTACAACGCGCTATTTTACTCCGTTTACAAACCATTCAAACAGAACGCCCAGAAACGACACAATTGATTCGTGATGGTGTGGATTTGGTGAATTCAAATGCCTAGATTGTTAGCTACGCTTAGGTCAGAATTATACCAAACAGCAAAGGTCAGAATGACTTCCGACCTTTTTAATTTAGCACTACAGCAGTTGTAAATATGCAAAGTGTTTTTTGAAATTTAGCGAACTACAGTATGTGTATTGTCAATCAATTTAACATAAACAATCTGTAAATTTAGTATTACAAGTGTTTCCAGCAGTTTGACAATCTGAACCTTCTGTGTCTGGTCCTGGACAAATAAGTCTACTGTCGTATGGATTTCCACCTTTTACAGAGAAATTGCGCAAGTTAGAAATTGATTTTTTTCTTAGTTGCAAATTTTTTAAATTCTGTTTTTTCATAACTTTAATTTTTTAGTTTCTTTTTCATCATAAAAATAATTTAACTAAAAAATAGTCATTTACGGTATTCCCTTACTTAACTATAAATTAAGAAGTTACAATAAAATTGTTAAAATTTCATAAAAGGAAACTGTTGTTGCAGTTTTTCAATTTTAGCGTGAAGATGTGCTAAAAATTGTTGGTGTTGTGTCGATTCAGGGTTGAACGGTTTGTGCGCCAATCCTTTTTGAATAGTATCCACTGTTTTCATCGTTTGTTCACTTTCGTGCGAAATCCAAGCGTGCTGAAATTTCTCCCAAATGTAATCAATAGCAATTTTGTTAGGATGAATCATGTCGTCCGCGTAAAAACGATAATCGCGCAATTCGTCCATCATCAATTCATAGGAAGGAAAGTAATGCACCAAATGTCGTTTGGATATATGTTGATGAATTCCCGTTAGTAAATGTGCTTTGCTCCGTTGATTTTCCACAAAACCATCTTTTATGTGTCGCACAGGCGAAACTGTAAAAAGTACAGTTATTTTCGGATTGATGCTTTTGAGCAATACCACACAATTTTCAACACTTTCTGAAACCTCATCTACCGTTAAAAGTTCTTTTAAAAATTGTTTTTGCGGGACTTTGTGGCAATTCGCGACACGCATATCCGTTTCAATATGACGATACGTCCACGCAGTTCCTAAAGTAATAATGATGTGTGAAGCAGTGAGGATATATTTGTACGTTTCCGCTACAACGGTATTTAAATTGTGCAACAATATATTTTTGTCTGCGTGACTCAATTCAGAATGTGCTTCAAAACAATGCCAACGTTCGTTTACATAGAAAATATCAGCTTTTGTAAACACTTCATGGTTGATTGCTTTCAGAATGACATTTTCGATCGCTTTAGGGTGAAATAAGATTCCCAACGGATTTTGAAACGTTTTAAATTTAAAGTACGACAACTTCTCACCTATATGTTCCGAAAAACAAGAACCCAATAAACATATATTGGATTCGTAGTTTATTGGGTTGTGTGGTTCTTTTACAAACGGAATGTTGGTTTGCAACAACATATATTATTGCTTTTCTTTTGCTTCCGCAGCGCGCTTTGCAGTGTGATACATTAAATTGAGTCTGTTTTTCATTCCTTGTGTAAAACCGACCAATTCCTGACTGTCATAGGTAACACCTTTTATTTTTTCCATTTTCAAAATGGCATCGCTCGTAGCACGATCTAGCTTTCCTTTTTCTACAATATCGTACGGATTTAAAATTTCGAGATAGATTAATTTCTCTTGAAAATCCGTCACAACTTTAGGTGTTGGTTTCTCCAATTTATACCATTTCCCTTTTTGTCTTGGCATCTCACACCAAACATACACGTCTTCTTTTTTGTTTTTTTCTTCTTTTTGAGAGGTTTCTTGCGCACACAATGGAAGGGCAAACAGTACTGCAAAAAGTGCGATATACATTTTTTTCATAAGGCTATTATATAATGTTACTATTTAATTGTTTATAATTATAATTCAATTTTTTATGAATTGATTTTATTTTACATATTCACGAACGCGTTCGATGGCCTTTGGAATTCCGCCAGGATTTTTCCCTCCAGCAGTTGCAAAAAAGGCTTGTCCGCCGCCGCCGCCGTGAATGAGCTTTCCAAGTTCACGCACTACTTTTCCTGCATCATAACCGCGAGCTGCGACCAATTCTTTCGAAATATAACACGTCAACATTACTTTGTTTTCTGTTGCGGTTGCGAAGAATAAAAATAGGTTTTTTAGTTCACCGCCCAACTCAAATGCTAGATTTTTGATTCCGTTTTGATCTAAATCTACTTTTTTCGCTAAAAACTGCACGCCGTTGATGTCTTCCAATTCATTTTTCAGATCGGTTTTTAAGTTTTTCGCTTTGTCTTTGAGTAAACTTTCAATCTGTTTTTTCAGTTTTGCATTTTCATCTTTCAAGTCAGCAACTGCTTTTACCGCATCTTTCGGGTTGTTTAACGCATCTTTGATTTCGTAATACGCTCTGTTATTTTCAAAATAAAATTCTTTCGTCGCATCATACGTAATTCCTTCAATTCTTCGAATTCCTGCAGCAACAGCACCTTCCGATTTGATTTTAAAATGCCAAATATCAGCCGTGTTTTCTACATGTGTTCCGCCGCACAATTCTATAGATTGTCCAAAACGTATGGAACGAACGGTGTCGCCATATTTTTCACCAAACAAACCAATGGCACCTTCTGCTTTTGCAGCTGCCAACGGTTGATTTCGTTTTTCAATTAACGGCAATTTCCCTTCAATTCGTGCATTTACGAAGCTTTCAACATCTCGCAATTCTTCTTTGGTCATTTTGGAAAAATGTGAGAAATCGAAACGCAAGTATTTTGAATGTACTGCCGAGCCTTTTTGTTCTACATGCGTTCCCAATACTTCGCGCAATGCTTGATGTAATAAGTGTGTCGCCGTGTGATTTGCCGCCGTACGATTGCGTTGTTTCTCGTCTACCACAGCTTTAAATGTCGCTTCGAGTTTTTTAGGCAATGTTTTGGCAATATGAACAATTAGGTTGTTTTCTTTTTTGGTATCGATGATGTATACAATATCATTATCCTGTGTTTGCAAATAGCCTTTATCGCCTACTTGTCCTCCGCCTTCTGGATAAAAAGGAGTCAAATTGAATACCAATTGATACTGAATACCTTCTTTTTTGGTCTCTATTTTACGATACTTTACTAGTTTTACATCCACTTCTAGCGTGTCGTAGCCTACAAATTCTTCGTCTTCATCTTCAATAATCGTAACCCAGTCGTCCGTTTGAATTGCAGTTGCTTCACGTCCTTTTCCTTTTTGTTCTTCAAGAAGTTTGTTGAATTCATCATGATTGTAAGTCAAGTCATTTTCTTTCAGAATCAACTTGGTTAAATCTTCTGGAAAACCATACGTATCTTTTAATTCGAATACTTTCTTCCCTGAAACTTCTGTGCCTTTAACATTTTTCATGACACGATCCAACAACACCAAACCTTGATCTAGTGTACGCAAAAACGAAGCTTCTTCTTCTTTGATTACATTTTGAATGAGTTGTTTTTGCTCTTTCAATTCAGGAAACGCGTTCCCCATTTTTTTGTCTAAAACTTCTACAAGGCGATAGATGAATGGTTCTTTTTTGTGTAAGAATGTAAATCCGTAACGCACGGCTCTACGCAGAATTCTACGAATTACATATCCTGCCGTATTGTTACTTGGCAATTGTCCATCTGCAATAGAGAAAGACACTGCACGCACATGATCGGCAATGACGCGAATCGCGACATCCACTTTTTCATCGTTTCCGTATTCCGTATGTGTGATGGTTTCAATTTCTCGAATAATTGGTGTAAAAACATCTGTATCATAGTTCGATGTTACATTTTGTAACACCATACACAAACGCTCAAAACCCATTCCAGTGTCTACGTGTTGCGCAGGCAATTTTTCTAACGATTTATCTGCTTTACGATTGTATTGCATGAACACCAAGTTCCATATTTCTACTACTTGCGGATGGTCCATATTGACCAATTGCGCACCTGGAACTTTCGCTTTTTCTTCTGCGGAACGAATATCGACGTGAATTTCAGAACAAGGTCCACACGGTCCTTGACTTCCCATTTCCCAGAAGTTATCTGCTTTATTTCCCATCAAAATACGTTCTTCGGGAATAATTTCTTTCCACAAATCGTATGCTTCTTGATCGAGTTTCAAACTATCTTCATCGCTTCCTTCAAATACGGTTACATATAAAATATCTTTGTCTATACCGTACACTTCGGTCAACAATTCCCACGCCCAAGCGATAGCTTCTTTCTTAAAATAATCGCCAAAACTCCAATTTCCTAACATTTCAAACATGGTGTGATGATAGGTATCGTATCCTACTTCTTCCAAATCATTGTGCTTTCCGCTGACGCGCAAACATTTTTGAGTATCAGCAATACGATTGTTTTTTGGCGTTCCATTTCCTAAGAAATATTCTTTAAAAGGTGCCATTCCAGAGTTAATAAACATCAACGTTGGATCATTTTTCATAACCATTGGTGCAGACGGCACAATTTGATGTGTTTTAGACCTAAAAAACTCTAAAAACTTCGCTCTTATATCTTGAGATTTCATGCGTTGGATTTGTAAATTATCTATGTTTAAAATTGTCCATTTAGACTATTAAAATTATCATAAGCTTTTGTAATCTTTCTAAAAACTGTAAAACTATGACTATATTTGTTCGTTTTATGAGCTTCTCTTGTTATATTTTTCACGAAAAGCTGTACAAAAATAGAATAATTTAAGAAATGAGTAAGGTAAAATACTATTACGATTCAGAAACATTGTCATATCGGAAGATTGAATCCAAGCGCGGGCGCAAAATTGGTTTCATTCTTTTGTTCTTTGCTGCGGTGCTTTTGTGTTCTTTTTTATTCGTCACATTGATCTTTAATACGGCACTAGAAACACCGAAAGAAAAGGTCTTGAAACGTGAAATAGCACAATTGCAATTGCAATATAAATTGTTGAATAAAAAAATGACCCAAGCGCAAGCTGTGTTAGAAAATTTAGAGGAACGCGACAATAATATTTATCGCTTGTATTTTGAAGCCAATCCAATTCCGGAAGAGCAACGCAAAGCTGGTTTTGGTGGTGTCAATCGGTATGAAGCGTTATACAATTATGAAAATGCAGATTTGTTAGTGACTACCACACGAGAATTTGAAAAGCTACAAAAACGCATGATTGTACATTCCAAGTCATTGGATGAAATTGCAAAACTCGCCGAAGATAAAGAGAAATTTTTAGCCTCTATTCCTGCAATACAACCAGTTAATAATGAAGATTTAACGCGTATGGCTTCTGGATATGGTTTTCGAAGCGATCCGTTTACCAAAGTACGTAAAATGCACTGGGGAATGGATTTTACTGCGCCAAGAGGAACTCCTGTATATGCTTCTGGTGATGGTGTTGTAGTACGTGCCGATAATTCGGCTTCTGGTTTTGGAAAGCACATTCGTATTGATCACGGTTATGGATATGTTTCGTTGTACGCGCATTTGAGTAAATACAATGTTCGCAAAGGAAAAAAAGTAAAACGTGGCGACTTGATTGGTTTTGTGGGAAGCACAGGACGATCGCAAGCACCGCATTTGCACTATGAAATTCGAAAAAATGGCGATAAAATAAATCCGATTAATTTCTACTACGGAAATTTAACTGCCAAAGAATTTGAAGAATTACTGAAAAACGCTGCAAAGCAGAATCAATCGCTTGACTAATGCATATTGATTTACCCGATAAATTATATTACAGCATTGGCGAAGTAGCCAACGCTTTTGGTGTCAACGCTTCTTTGATTCGTTTTTGGGAGAAAGAATTTGATGAAATTCAACCGAAAAAAAACGCCAAAGGAAATCGCAAGTTTACACCAGAAGACATCAAACACATTGAACTTATCTATCATTTGGTCAAAGAGCGTGGCTTTACGCTAGAAGGTGCCAAAGTTCATTTGAAAGAAGAAAAGAAAAAAACACTTTCCAATTTTGAGATTATTCGTAAATTACAACATATACGAGCAGAGCTTGTAAAAATTAAAGACAATCTGTAACACATACACCTAACTCAATACAAACAATTAGATAAACCCGAATAATTATGAATAAAAAATCGATTATCATTACAGTCGTTCTTGTAGTGATTATTATTTTCTCGTACACCAAATACAACGGAATGGTCGTTAAAAGCGAAGATGCAAAAACCGCTTGGTCCAATGTTGAAAGTGAATATCAACGAAGAAGTGATCTCATAAAAAATTTAGTAAACACTGTAAAAGGTGCTGCCGATTTTGAAAAATCCACGTTAGAAGCTGTGATTAACGCACGAGCCAAAGCGACTTCAACACAAATTAATGTAGATGATTTAACGCCTGAAAACATGGCGAAGTTTCAACAAGCACAAGATGGTTTATCAGGTGCTTTATCGCGACTTTTAGTAACGGTAGAACGCTATCCTGATTTAAAAGCCAATCAAAATTTCTTAAAGTTACAAGACGAACTGGCAAGCACGGAAAACTCAGTTCGTACGTCAAGAAACCGTTTTAATACCGCAGTAAACAATTTCAACAAAACCATTAAACTGTTTCCAAACAATGTTTTCGCAGGTCTTTTTGGATTTGATGACATGGCACGATTTAAATCAGCACCAGGTTCTGAAGATGCGCCAGATGTTGAATTTGATTTTAATAAATAACGAAACTAATTTGAAAACATATTATGTCTAAAGTAGAAGATTTCCTTTCCGCTGAGGAAGAACAAGAAATCATTGCTGCCATCCGAACGGCAGAACGAAATACTTCTGGAGAAATCAGAATCCACATCGAAGATCATGCAGATATTGATCCTTTTGATCGTGCACTGGAAGTATTTCATCTACTGAAAATGGACAATACCAAACTTCGAAATGGCGTGCTGATTTATGTCGCCGTTCGCGATCGAAAATTTGTAATCTATGGCGATGAAGGCATTAACAATGTAGTTCCAAAAGATTTTTGGGACAGTACACGCGATGCCATGCGCGAACAATTTCAACATGGAAATTTTGCGCAAGGAATGATTCAAGGAATATTGGAAGCTGGGAAAGAATTGCAAGCACATTTTCCTTGGGATGTGGATACTGAAAATGAACTCTCCAACGAAATTTCTAAAGGCTGATGCAACCAACACTACATAGCAACTATTTACGCTACTTTTTCTGTTTGATGGGACTGCTATTTTTGAACCTTTCGTATGGTCAATATGACATTCCGCCCAAACCCACAAAAGCCAATCCTGATGCTGTATACGACTATGCTAATTTGCTTGCAAGCCAAGAAAAAGCAGCACTTGAAAATAAACTCATAAAGTATTCGGATACGACTTCTACACAAATTATCATAGTAGTTATTGAAAGCTTGAAAGGAGAAAGTATTGGCATGCTTACGCCAGAATGGGGACAAAAATGGGGCGTTGGACAAGATGGAAAAGATAACGGAGTGGTGATCCTTTTGGCTAAGAAAGAACATAAAATTTGGATTTCTCCTGGCTACGGTGCAGAAAATGAATTAACCGCAGGAATTGTGGGACAAATAACCCGAAATCGGATCATACCATACTTTAAACGCGGTGATTATTACGGCGGATTAAACGCTGGTGTTGATAGTATTTTTGAAGTCCTAGCCGGTGAATTTACAGGCGAGCGGCGAAGATCTTCAGAAGGAACGCATTTTAGTGTTATTTTCTTTTTAATTGTATTTTTTATAGTCCTAGTTTCTATTTTAGGAAATAATAAACGTAACGGTGGCGGTAATAATCGCGGTGGCAGAAGACGAACTACTGGAAATGACTTACTCGATATTATTATTTTGAGTAACCTTGGAAAAGGCTCCTTTGGCAGCGGAAGCGGCGGTGGCGGTGGATTTGGTGGCGGCTTCGGCGGCGGCGGATTTAGCGGTGGTGGTGCTGGTGGAAGTTGGTAGCTTCGACAAGCTCAGCTACCATATAGGCTCAGCTACCATGCAGATTCAGCTATCGCAGGCTCTGCCACCATGATAAACTTCGCTACCTTTGTTTAGATATTTGATTTAGACTTCTTAGACTAGTTATCACTTTTAGACTAGCTTAGATTTGCTGCGCAAATTAGATCGTTTTTTTTAATGTTACATGCTGAATTTTGAATTAGTTCTAACACTAAACCGTTAAACTTATAAACGCATAAACTTTAAGCCTAAAACGTCACTTCGAATGAAATTTCGAAGAAATTTAGTATCGAGAAGTACTTGGAAACTAAAAATATTATAGGTAATCAAACGACTGAAATACATACGAGAAACAGATTGCCACAAGTTTTTGCAAAACTTTCGCAATGACGTATCAGAGTAAGCTTTGAAACTTCTCAATTCTCAATTCTAAAAACTAAAGAAAAGCGATCTAACATCTGAAAACGCATAGCGCGCATCCAACAGATTCTGCCTTCGCAGGAATGACAAAATAACGAGTTAAAAACTTACCGTTTCAACGTAAAATGCCCTGTAAAGCTGCGACCGTCTTGTAGTTGTACGGAAAACCAATAATCGCTTGAAGGCATTCTGGTGCCGTTGATGGTTCCGTTCCAAGCGTCTTCGGAATTGATTAAAACTCGTAAAAATTTTCCGTAACGATCATAAATGTAAACTTTTGTATTGGCTTGAAATATGCTTGAAATTCCTTTGAGTTGCCATGTATCATTCACTCCATCGTTGTTTGGTGTAAAGAATCGTGGATAGCCAATCACAGCAATTTCTTCTGAGACTGTTCCACAATTATTTTTGATGTCTTTTATGTATACTGTATGAAATCCAGCAGGAACATTTTGAAAGACATTTGATTCTTGATAGACACCATTCGGATTGTTTAATGCATACGTGTATTCGCCTTCTCCTGAAACTAAAACTGTAACAACATTAGTATCTGAAATATCATCAATTTGAATGTTTGCAATAGTTGCAATATCTGATGGTTGTACCAAAATAGTTTTTGTTTTGGTGCAACCACCAATTTGTGTCACTTCCACAGTATACGTTCCGAGTTCGTTCACTTGAATTTCTGGTGTGGTTTCTCCCGTGGACCAAAGAAATGTATAATTGCTAAAATTGCCATTTATTCCGCTGTAGAGTGTAATTAATTGCGGTGAAAAGTTTAAACAGTAATACGCTATTTCTTCTGTTGCTACTTGAGGTAGATTTATAACATTCAGTACTACTTCTCCAATTCCATAACAAGCTCCATTTTGTTCCAAACGCGCGTAAATCGTCTGTGAATTTGGTGTGGTATTTGTAAATTGATTTCCTAACGGATTGGATAATAATAATGCATCCTCCAGCGTTTCATAATAAGCAATCGTAATATCTGTAGGCAATCCGTTGAGAAGTTGTGTTTCAGCTTGAGATAGGTCAAATTGTGTGAGTCCAAGTTCTTCATTCGTATCACATTCACTTATCATAGCATTATTGACTGCATTTGAACTTACTTCTAAGGTAACTTCCGCAGTATTTTGGCATCCAGAAATTAAATCTATGACTCTCGCATACACAATTTGTGGATTGGAAGTATTGGTATATGCGCTTGTCGCGATTTCATCTGTGAAACCTGCATCTGTATAATATCGCACTTGCCGATTTGCCAAGACACCCGCAGCCACTTCTTGATTGTATTCAAATAGATTAAAAATAGTTTCGCCACTTGTAGAGCCGCATTGTACAATGGAGATATCTTCCGTGTCTGGCAAGCCAAAAATAGTTCCTGTAATAGGGATTCTAGCACCAGCTGTACAACCTGTAAATGCAGGAAGTATCCAAAATGTAGTGGTTTCTGTGAGGGTAACTGTATAACTTGTTCCTGTATGAATTGGGGTTATTGCGGTTTGAGATTCGTACCAAAGTACCGTGTCTGTATTGGTTTCTACAGTTAAAGTTAACTCGGCTGCTCCACAACTTCCGCTTCCGGTAAGTGTTGATTTTGGCGTTTCAATGCGCGTACTTGCCGATAAATTGACATCTGGATCTCCAGGCATTCCGCCAAATTCAACAATATAGCCTTGCGGATGATATGGACTCGTTATATCGGTTGAACCTGTATTTGGCAAATCGTTCCAGGAACCTAATATTCCAATACTTGGATCGGTAATGTGTGCATAGTGTTCGCCTCCAAAATTATTGGGTTCACCTGTATTCCAAAAAGTATATAATCCATTTTGAGGAAATCCGCCCACTTCTCCAATCCAAAAAACAGTGCCTGCTTCAGGTCCTGTTACCCATTGCCAAGTTCCTTCTTGATCAATATCTGTGGCGCCAATCCAGCCAGTTCCTAAACTCTGCGATCCTGCTAAATCTGCTTCTTCTTCCGTGGTTAAGGTTGCCAAATATCCTTGCAGTCCAAAGTAGGTTTGTGTTGCCGCAATATTGCGTGCTTGCGTCCATGTAACTCCTGTGTTTTGCACATAAAAGTAATAGTGTCCTGTGGAAGGCAAATAGTTTGCATCGCCTAAGTTAATTGAGAAAAATTTATCTTCTGTGAAGTTGACTTGTGTGGTTTCAAATACAACCGCTTCAATTGCAGCTTCATATTCGGCAAAAGTTGCAGGTCCAACGAGTGCTAAACGTCCCAATGCAGGCGTCCAAAAAGCAGTGATATTTGGATGTATTCCTGTTAAACTCAGTTGATCTTCTCCCTCGCTATATCCTTCAGCAATTTGAATATACACGACTGGCAAGCTTGTATCTGCAGGATCAGGATCGGTGATGGATACGTTGAATGCAATTGGCATTGGTGCGTCTCCACAATATTTTTGATCGCCATCTGCTGTAATGGTTGGTGGCGTTTGCGCATACAGTATTGCTGTTGTTGTAAACAACAATAAACAAAGGATATTTTTTGAAAAAGCACGCATCATACCAAAATATATATTCTTTTAAAAATACGTATTTTTTTAGTGAATTTTATCTCGATATGACATATTTAACAACTACAACGTTGTAGTTGTAACACTAACATTTTTTATAATTGTTTTTGAATGAAATCCAACCACTTTTTTTGGTATTCGCTTCCACCTTTTTCTCCTACGTTGAAGTGTCCTGCACCTTGAACCAAGACAAATTTCTTTTCCGCAGAAGCAGTATTTTTGAAGAGTTTTTCTCCATACGTATAGTGAATATTTTCATCTTGATCGCCGTGCGCAAATAATATTGGTTGTTGGATGTTTTGCACAGAACGAATCGGTTTTACAGCATCTGGATTGAAATTCGCAAGGTTTCCAGCTTCTTGCAACGCTGCGTCCGAGATGAAGCGCAATCCGAAGCCGCCTAACATCTTTTTTTTGTAATCGTATACAATTTGATCTAATTCTGCGAACGTGCTTTCTATGATGCCAAATTCGATACGTTTGTCAAATTCTAAGGCTTGAATGGCAATGGCACCACCGAGCGAGTTTCCCCAAATTCCAACTTTTAGTAAAGGATTTCGCTTTTTGATTTCATCTACAATGGCTGCTATATCTTTTTTTTCATGGAAACCATAGCTGCAATATTTTCCGCCACTTTCGCCATGCGCTCTTCCGTCAAAAACGACCGAAGCAATTCCGTGATTTGCTAAGTTTCCCGCAAGGTTTAAAAAGTGTTCTTTACAACCGCCAATGCCGTGAATAAGAATCATGATTCCATTGGTATTTTCCGTTTCAGACTGAATCCAATAGCCTTTTAAGGAAATGCTATCTTTTGTTGTAATGGTTAATTTTTCACTTTGTAAACCAAGTAGTTTTGGTGTAATGGCTAGATTTATTTTTTGTGGTTGAATGATGGCGTACGGCGCTACATGAATGGTAAGAATGTAGCCTGCAATTCCGATGAGAATTAGCAATATAATGCTGATTTTGAGTAGTTTTTTCTTCATCCTTATTGCGCGCGCTTACACGATGATTTGTTGAATTTTGTAATTACTTTTGATTCGCTGCGTTGTACTTATCTATCAATGAAAATGTTAGGTATTTGTAAAAATCATGATTGAAATCTTCTGCAGTAAAGATTTCTAGCATTTTACCTGTGATTTCGGTAATTTTTGGATTGTTCCCAGAAGTGGACATCGCAACAATTTTGCTAAGTTTTGAGTCTTTAAAATTTTCGCTCGTCATCATGGTCTTCATACACGCGGAATATTTTTTAGCGTTTTTACTTTCCAAAAGTGACTTGATCACATAATCACTGATTCCGAAGCTGGCAACTCTGCCGTCAATTGCTGTGCGGATGTTTTTGTATAATACTAGGTAACTTTCACCTCTAGTACCTGACAATACTTCCGCAGCTAATAAGCTTTGTTCTGCTTTTTTGATGAGTGATTTTAATTCGTCGCCATTGTCGTCAAATAAACTGTACATACAGTTCATATACGCAGTTTCTTGTTCAAATTTGTTTTGTGCGACTGCTTGAAATGATATGAATACCACAAAAGCACAGAGTATTGATTTCGTTATTTTATTCATGTGTAACTATGTCTTTTACGTTTAACGGATACATGTTTATAAATTCTTCTTGTTGTTTTTCTGATAATTCGTTGAATGGACGTTTATATTTTTTCTTTGCCATGTGATTTCGTACCATATTGGCTCCTGCTGTTATTTGATTGTGAACCTCTGTGAAGAGCGTATCATTCACCAAGTGTTCTGTTTGGACTAAAAATATACTTTTTGATGTATTATTTTTTAGATGATTGACAACTTTCATTCGCAATTCATTGAATGCTATTTTTTCGTCATTCACAACTACATAGTCTTTTGAAAGTACTACTATTTTTAAGGCATATTTTTGCTCTTCTTCCGATAACGGATTTTCAGTTTTGTGCGCTGAGGATTCAAGACTGTCATCATGATGTGGTATGTTCATGGATTCAATCATGGTAAATGTGGTCATTTTGTAATAATCATGTGTAAAATCTGCGGGATCTAAAATTTCCAATAGCTTTTCAGTGGGATTTTGCTGTTCGCCTTCTTCTTGCTCTAATGCTATCATTATTGCCATCATTTTTGAAAGCTTTGACGTTTTGTAAATGTCCGATGCAAATACAGCTTTCATACAATTTTCACTCTGCAAAACCTTGATTTTATTAGATACTTTCATCATATATTGGACAACACCCAAGTCTTGAAGATCGGTATTGAACATGTTTTTTATATTCTGATAGAGCGCCACATAACTTTCGCCACTTCCGTCTTTTAGATAGTTTAAATCAATGAGTTTTTGCTCAGCTTTGTTAAGAATATTTTTAAATTCTTCACCTTGATCTGGCAGTGCTTGATAAAAGCATTGCATGAAGTCTGTTTCCGTTTTTAGCTGTTCTTTTTGACCAAAAACTGTTATCGAACTTGACCAAACGATAAGGCAACTAAGTAATTTTAAGATGTTTTTCATACACAATTTTTCTGTTTGACGGTGTTTTACAAGCATTCGTTACAATAGTATGCTCAAAATACAAAATTACGCGTATAAAAAAAGCTTCTACAAATTTTGAGAAGCTTTTTTGTATGTTTTTGTGCAGATTAAAATACTTCAAAGTTATTTTTCTTTCCACCTACTTTACTGAGTTTGTATGTAAATCCTAGCATGAAATAGCGTTGTAGCACGGTACTTTGTGAATCTTGAATGAAATCGGCAGTTACGGTTCTTCGTGTGTTTATGTTTTGATCCAAAATGTCATACGCTGTCAACTTGATCGTGCCTTTATCGTTTAATATTTTGAGTCCTAAACTCATGTTCCAAAATAAGGAACTTCGCTCAAATCCTGGGGCTACATTGGTTTGATAGGTATAGCGTAAATCGTTCCCAAAGACTACTTTTTTAGGCCAAAACGTGGTAGTTTTTAATCCTACTGTATGCGCTTGAAACGTTTCGTTTTCTAAGTTATCCAAGCTGTAACGTGTCGTGTTAAATCTTACGCTGTATTGCGGCTCTATTTCTAGTAGCTCTTTGTAGTTGTAATTTAATCGTATGTTCGGTGTAAATCCACTTCGCGTTGTAGAGAACTTGACGCCGTTGCTAAAATTGAAATTTTTATTATAGTTTCCGTACATTCCAATGCTATAACGCAGCGATGTACTGTCTTTTTTTACCGTTTTACTGAATGATCCGCCACCATTGGTTCTCACAATTCCGTCTACGTTTGTATACGTTGTTGTTCGAATTCTATTTTCATCCGTAACCGATACTGGAACTACTTGATCGTTGGTAAAACCTGCCGAAAGATAAAAGAAGAAACCTGATCGCGTTTTAAAATCGTAGTTGTTAAAGTTTGCATACATGTTGTGACTAAATTCTCGGTTCAAGTTTGGATTCCCCACCGTAATGTTTAGCGGATTACTCACATTTGCCACAGGTTGTAATTGCTGCGCACTTGGCGCTTGCGTTCGCGTGTTGTAGTTAAAGTAAATACTCATTCCCTGCTTGATGCGATAGTTCATATAACTATTGATGTTGATATCTGAAAATGTAGAACGAAACGATGTATTTTGAATGAATTCTTCGTTTTCTAGTTCTGAAAAGAACAATCCTGTGTTGAAACTTAGGTATAGTTTTTCGGTTTCATAATTGATGCCGATTCTTGGCAAATGCGTTTGGAAGTTTACTTCTAAGTCAGAGCTTAAACTTTCGTTGAAATCGTCATATTCGTTGGTCGTATTGTCAAAATCAAAGACGCGTCTATCATTGCGTTCGCGTCTGTTGGAATAGCGATATTCAATATCTAAAAACAGCTTTTCTTTGAGTGGAATTCGATATTCAATATCTGCGGAAATGTTGTTTTGTTTGGATTCGGTATCCGTCAATTGGTCTCTGGTTTCCACGAAAGGTGTGGTGCCAAATATTTCGTTGGTTGTGTTTAGGAAATTTTCAGAAGTATTGTTGATAAAGTTTCCATTGGTTCCTACACGTAAAAATGCACCTTTGCTTCCAAATTTCTTAATGATGTCAATATCGCCCCTAAAGTTTCTACGTTCCGATTCCGTCAAATCTTGTGAAACTCCTGTGTTTATTAAGTTGCCATCTTCATCAAGTGATTCTTCCGTTCGTGAAGAAAAGTTTTCTCCTTCTGTAAATTGATAGTTTGGTCGCACAATAATCTTAAAGGTAGAATCAATTTCAAATTGCAATTCTGCATTGGCTCTGTGATTGTCATTTCTATTTAAAAATGTACTTGACGAATTGGTGAAGAAACGTCCGTCTGGCAGAATGTTTTCACGGTTAACTCTACTTTCATTTTCCGAATCGGCTCGCGAATAGAAATAATCAGCTACGACTTCCGTTTTGTCTTTGTATTCGTCTACAAAACTCATTCCGCCGTTGGTTGTGGTGGTAATTCCTTCTCCGCCGCCAAAACTTTGACCGTTTATGGAAAATTGACCATTACTATTTCTAGAAATACTGTTCGCAGTGCTTCCCATCATATCATAGATTTCGTCAAAACTAAATCCAGAACTGTTGATATTGTTTTTACTGGCAAGCACACTGACGCGTTGTTTGTCGTTAAAATAGTTACCAATTCCACTAATGGCGTACCGTTCGTCCGTTCCGCCACTCACGGTGGCTCGCCCAAAGAATCCTTTGTTTTGATCTTCTTTGAGTTCTATATTGATGGTTTGTTCTTCTCCAGTTCCTTTTTTTCCTGTAAATTCTTCCGCTTCACTTTTAGTAGTTGTTACTTGAATTTTATCAACAATTTCTTTCGTTAAGTTTTTCGTAGCGATGTTAGGATCGTCTCCGAAAAATGGTTTTCCATTGACTAAGATTTTGTTGACTTCTTTTCCATTGACTCTTATTTTTCCGTCACTATCCACCTCAACGCCTGGCAATTGTTTGATGAGATCTTCCACCGTAGCATCTGGTCGTGTTTTGAAGGAATCTGCATTAAATTCTAAGGTATCTTTTTTGACTGTAATCGGCGCTCTCACCGCGACTAATTGCACTGCATCTAATTCGTCTGAAGCTAATTCCATTCCGATTTGCGGCAACATGATCACGGATTTGTCTAAGGTAATTTTTTGTTGATACAGTTTAAATCCTGTATAGGTGATAAAGAGATTGGCTTCTTTTTGTTTCGTGCGTCCTGCCAATTCAAATTTTCCATTTCTGTCACTAATGGTGTACGTAATTAATGTAGAATCTTTGAGTGTTTGTAAATAGACGGTTGCAGATTCTAAAGGAGTTTTATCAGTCTTATCTACAACGCTTCCTTTGATTTCAAATTCTTGTGCAAATAGATTTGTTGATAGTAAACTGCACAGCACTATCAACGCGGTAATAAATGGTTTATTCATGGTTTGTTTTGATTGATGATCGGTTTTAATAACAAACAAACAGAAAAATTCTTCATTTATTATTAAAATAATCTTAAAACAGAGGAGAGATTTCTTAAAATTAAAAGCGTTTACAAACTTATAAAATTACTTCACGATTTCAAACTCATTTAAAACGTGCCACTTACCGCCATTTTTTTGTGCAATGAGACTGATTTTGGTAAATGTGAGTAATCTTGGCAATTGCCTATTTTGTATTGCTGCAAATGTGGCATCTGTACAGGTAGCATTTCGCGGATGCATCAACGTAATGTGTGGAATTTGCGCTTTTTTTAGTTCCGATTGCCCTAAAACAGCTTTTCGCAATGCTATAAATTCAGAATAGTTTTCTGAACAGGGCATGAATACACCTTTTCCATTGGCAAATCGTTGTACTTTTTCAAATTCTATTCGAAGTGGTTTTTCTATGAAAACAGTTTGCAAACGCTTGATTGTTGTTGCAATTGGTTCAATTTCGTCTTCGCGGCAAAGCGTTACATGTGCAGGAATTAATCCGTATTGTTTCGGGTTGAATTCTGCACGAATGTTTTCTATTGGTATCGCTTCAAACGTATTGACGAATAGTGTGAGTTGTTTTCGGAATGAAGTTTTGTGAGCCATTTTTTTATGTTTAAAAATTACTCATTTCTTAACACAGCCATTAGTACCTCTTTTTGTTTTGTTTTTATAGCGTCTTCAAGTAGTTTTAATTTTGCATACGAAGCAATCGCAGGAAAATCTTTAAAATTATAATCCAGCCAGTTTTGCCCGCCTGTATAGGCTTCCCGAACTTCCGCTTGTACGTTTTGAAGTTGTGAATACTTTTGTTTTAGCATACGAATGGCATTTTCAAAAGCATCTAATTTTGCTAAGAATTGTGTTGCTGTTTCTGTATAGTTATTTTTTTGTGTAAAGAAAACCGCGTTGTTTTCCTGTATTTCAGGAGATTCTCCGATATCATGTTTGTCAAGTCCGCCAGGAAATAGTGTTTGTTGTATGTCTTGTATTTGTGTGATGAGTTTTTCAGAAAGTTCACTGAATTTCTTTAGTTCCGTAAATTCTTTTGATTGTATGACTGATTTGAGCGAGTCTAAACGTTGTTTCACATTGTAATCTTCGTTTAGATTGATCGTTCTCATAGTACCAAAAGCATCTAATTTTGAATCCTCCTTTGGTTTTGTAGCTTCTTGAGAATTTTCACGTTCAAGCGTTTCGATTGCTTCTTTTGGTGTGGAAGTTTTCGTGATCGGACTTTTTTCTAAAACCGTGTTGTTTCTTCCATCTACTACCAAAAACATTATTCCAATCAATAATAGACTTACTACTAAAAACGCAATGAGAATTCCTTTGGGTGACATGTTATTTTTTTCTAAAGTAGATCTGAACTGGAACGCCTGTAAAGTCAAATTGTTCTCTGAGTTTGTTTTCTACAAAACGTCGGTATGGATCGCGAATGTATTGTGGTAAATTAGCAAAAAATGCAAATTGAGGATACTGTGTTGGCAATTGTGTACAGAATTTAATTTTGATGTATTTTCCTTTGTACGCTGGCGGCGGTGTATGTTCTATAATCGGCAACATGACATCGTTGAGCTTGCTTGTAGCAATTCTTTTAGCGCGATTTTTATAAACTTGTACCGCAGTTTCAATCGCTTTGAAAATACGTTGTTTTGTCAATACAGAAATAAATACGATCGGTACGTCTGTAAACGGTTCAATTTGTTGGCGAATGTGTTTTTCAAATTCTTTTACGGTTGAGGTGTTTTTTTCGACCAAATCCCACTTGTTCACCAAAATGACAATTCCTTTGTGGTTTTTTTCCGCTAACCAGAAAATATTTTGCACTTGTGAGTCAAATCCTCTTGTCGCATCTACAACAAGTAAACATACATCACTGTGTTCAATAGCGCGAATAGAACGCATGACAGAGTAAAATTCTAAGTCTTCTTTTACTTTTGCTTTTCGGCGAATTCCGGCAGTATCTACCAAGTTGAATTCAAACCCAAAACGATTGTATTTGGTATCAATAGCATCACGCGTAGTTCCTGCGATGTCAGTAACAATGTACCGATCTTCTCCAATTAAGGCATTGATTAAAGATGATTTTCCAGCATTTGGTCTTCCGACCACGGCAAAACGCGGCAAGTTTTCTTCTTCTACTTCTGCTACATCTGGCAAAGCTTCTACGAGTGCGTCTAACAGTTCGCCTGTTCCACTTCCGTTGATGCTGGCAATTGGATAGTATTCACCCAAACCTAACGAATAGAATTCTGTAGCATCGTGCAACCGATTTGCGGCATCTACTTTATTTACCACAAGTAATACAGGTTTGTTGACTCTGCGAAGCAAGTTTGCTACTTCTTCGTCCATTCCTGTGACGCCCGTTTCTACATCTACTACAAAAAGAATCGCGTCTGCTTCATCAATTGCCAATTCTACTTGCTTGTCAATTTCTTGTTCAAAAATATCGTCGCTTCCTACTACATATCCGCCCGTGTCAATGAGCGAAAATTCTTTTCCGTTCCAATCTGATTTCCCGTAATGGCGATCTCGGGTGACACCACTTACGGAATCAACAATCGCTTCTCTACGTTTAATCATACGATTAAACAACGTTGATTTCCCTACATTTGGACGTCCTACGATGGCTACTATATTACTCATACCAATTTTACTTTAAAATACAACATATAAACTCGTTCATTTGGCATCTTAATGCCTTGCGAATAATTTCCATAGCTACGGCTATGCAAATTATTCACAGCGTTTTATGACACCAAAGCAACTTCGCTTCTAAAGTCGCATTTTAAAGCAGAATTGGTATCATTTCGTTCTTTTTGTGCCTGCAAAGGTATATTTTATGTTGGTGATTAAAAAGTAAAATGAAGTAAGTCTTTGGAGTTTATGTTTTTTAGTCTAATTATGGACTGTATGACATTTATCAGATTTTATTTTGATGGAATGCAGTATTTTTAAAATCATCAAAACGTCTGTCATGAGTTTAGGAGAAGAAATTGTATTGCGGCCGCGGTTTCAACTAGAGCTTTCAGAAGCATCTGAAACTGTATTAGATCGTTTGGAAGCTACGAAAAATAGTCAAAAAGCGTTTGTCGTTTCTCGGGTTGATCAGCATGTGTTTATCCGCATTCCAAAAGCAAAGCAACATTTTTGGTCGCCACAATTGCATGTAGAAGTAGATGAGATTGATGCACATTCCTGTTTACTTCACGGATTGTTTGGACCGAGTCCGACCGTTTGGACGTTTTTTATGTTTCTGCACTTTTTGGTCGCGTGTTTGTTTATCGGATTTGGTGTGTGGGCGTACACAAATGCCACTTTAGGGAATTCGTATGCGATACAAGTCGCGCTGATGTTTTTCATGGTCATGATATGGTTTGTGTTGTATTTTGGTGGGCGCTGGGGAAAAGCTACGGGAAAACCAGAAATGTTGGCGTTGTATGGTTTTTTGAAGGAAACCCTTTTATTGAAATAGTATTGAGTATTGAGTATTGAGTATTGAGTATTGAGTATTGAGTATTGAGTATTGAGTATTGAGTATTGAGAAGTTGCAAAGAACAATTCAATATTTAAAATAAAAGCCAAGAAAATATTCAAAAACTGCAACTAAGAACTAGCAACACACAACAATCGAAGCAGAAATGTAAAATGAAAAACTCAAAATATAAAAATACTTTATCCAGCAACCAACAACTACTTATTATTATACCCAAAACGCTTTAACTGCTTTGCATTGCTTCGCCAGTTTTTGTTGACTTTTACGTAGAGTTCGATGTGAATTTGCTTCCCGAAGAATTTTTCCAAGTCCTTTCGCGCTTGAATTCCCACGGTTTTGATGGCGCTTCCTTTGTGCCCGATGATGATTCCTTTTTGCGTTTCGCGTTCAACCATGATGACTGAACGAATGCGAATGATGTCTTCTTCTTCAAAGAATTCTTCGGTTTCTACTTCAACCGCGTATGGAATTTCTTTTTTGTAGTTGACTAAGATTTTCTCGCGAATGGTTTCGTTGACAAAGAAACGCTCTGGTTTGTCAGTCAATTGATCTTTTGGATAAAACGCTGGCGACATCGGAAGCAATTCAATAATTCTTGAGAATACTTGTGGTACATTGAAGTTTTCTAAAGCGGAAATCGGATAAATTTCTGCGGTTGGCACTTTTTCGCGCCATACTTCCATTTGTTCTTCTAATTCTTCTTGCGAAGACTTGTCAATTTTATTCAACAATAATAATACAGGAATTTCACTATTGACAATTTTTTTAAAAAACGCTTCATCTTTTAAGCTTTTTTCACCAATTTCTACCATATAAATTAGCACATCAGCATCTTCAAAGGCAGATTTTACAAAATCCATCATGGACGATTGCAATTCGTATGCAGGTTTTATAATGCCTGGAGTATCTGATAAAATCACTTGGAAATCTTCCCCGTTTACAATTCCTAAGATTCGGTGACGTGTCGTTTGTGCTTTTGAGGTGATGATGGATAGTTTTTCACCAACAAATGCGTTCATTAAGGTTGATTTTCCAACATTCGGGTTTCCAATGATATTGACAAATCCTGCTTTGTGTGCCATAGACATTTATAGATTTCTGCTGTAAATTTAGGCTACAAAAGTACGTATATTTCTCAAGAAATAATGACTTTACTGTGTTTTTCATAAAACTGATTTTCAATTTATTACCACTTATTTTAAAGATTTGATTTAGTAACAATTTTCCTTTTTTCAAAAAAAACAGTTAAACTTTTAGTTTTTAATAGTAATACTATTATATTTGTGAAACTAGTATGGAAAATTTACAAGTACATATCGTTATCAGCCAAGAATTATACACAAAAAATCCTGAGTCTTCTGCGTTGGGAAAAAAGATTGTGTCGCGAAGTATTGAAATGATTGATGAACTCGGTTTTGAAGCGTTTACGTTTAAAAAGCTTGGACAATCAATTGGTTCTAACGAAAGTTCCATTTACCGTTATTTTGAAAGCAAACACATGCTTTTGGTCTATTTGATTTGCTGGTATTGGAGTTGGGTTGAGTACAAATTAGTGTTTGCTACCAACAATATTCCTTCTGGAAAAGACAAATTGAATGCTGCTGTAGAAATTTTAACACGTAAAGTTGATGTTGATAATTCATTTTCTTATATTGACGAAATAATTTTGAATAGGATTATCATTGCTGAGTCCTCAAAAGCGTATCATACCAAAGATATTGATACCGAGAACGAGAAAGGATATTACAAAGTGTACAAACGTGTGGTACAACGCGTAAGTAATATGGTGACAGACATCAATCCAACTTTTGAATATCCAAATATGCTCATTTCAACAGTAATTGAAGGTGCACATCAGCAACGGTATTTTTCCAAACATTTGCCATCGCTAACCGATGTAAAGCAAGGAAAAGATTCCATTGTAAAATTTTATACAGATTTAGTTTTTAAAGTTATTAATTGACATGCACAACACGCGCAAATACATAGTTAGTTTCATCAGGCAATTTTCCTTTTTGCTTGTGCTTTGCGCTTTGTTTTTACAGCCAATTATTAAAACATATACGCTTTTTGCGGATGCATCGTATGAGCTAGTTGATTACGATTTTGACGACGATTCTGAAAAGGAATTCGAAGACACTTCTGAAAAAGACGAAAAAGTAACCCACAATTCTATCCATTTCATGCTTGCAAGTATGGACCTGTCGTTGTACAATTCTCACTTTTATGTACATCCGTCAGACATGTCATACAGCATTGAAATATTGATTCCGCCTCCAGAAATGGCATAGTACACTTCTATGTACACGCATGTGCAATTTTGAGCTTTCTCTGCATTCTCACACACCTTATAGAGCATTGTTCAATCCCAAATTTAAAATATTAAGCTAACTACGAATTGAGCGCAAGTCCAACATGTACTGCGTATTCAATTCAAAAAAAAACATCATTTACTATCATGCATAGTTCAAATCCATTTAAAAATTTAAAAGCGGATTTCCCCGCTAGTATTGTCGTTTTCTTCGTGGCACTTCCGCTCTGTTTAGGAATTGCATTAGCCAGTGGAGCTCCTTTATTTTCAGGTATTATTGCGGGTATTGTTGGTGGTATCGTTGTTGGTATCATTAGCGGTTCTCAAATTGGAGTCAGTGGTCCTGCGGCTGGTTTGGCTGCCATCGTTTTTATTGCTATTGGTTCACTCGGTTTTAAAGATTTTCTAGTTGCCGTTGTCATTGCAGGTGTCATTCAAATTCTATTTGGAGTACTTAAAGCCGGAATTATTGGATACTTTTTTCCTTCTTCTGTCATTAAAGGAATGCTAACGGGAATCGGTATTATTATCATTTTAAAAGAAATTCCATACTTTTTCGGGTACATTCCTGTAAAAGGAGAAGGCACATTTGCTGCCATCGCTTCTACATTTCCCAAAATTAGTTTAGGAAATACGATGATTGCAGTTATAGGATTGGGAATTCTTTTGTTATGGCAAAACTTCTTGATGAAGAAAGCTAAAATATTTCAATTGATACAAGGACCTTTAGTAGCGGTAGTTGTTGGGATTATATTTTATGTAATTCTTGGCGATTCTGAAGCTTTTGCAATTGCCGATAAAAACTTAGTAAATGTTCCTGTACCAGAAACAATGAGTTCCTTTTTTGGTCAGTTTCAATTTCCAAACTGGGGTGCAATTACCAATCCTGAAGTATTGATTACAGGGTTTACCATTGCATTGGTGGCAAGTTTAGAAACTTTATTATGTGTGGAAGCAACGGATAAGTTAGATCCGCTAAAGCGTGTGACTCCAACAAATAGAGAGTTGATAGCACAAGGTGTTGGAAACATGTTTTCTGGATTGATTGGTGGATTGCCAATTACACAAGTAATTGTGAGAAGTTCTGCCAACATTCAATCAGGTGGACGTACAAAAATGTCTGCGATTATTCACGGTTTCTTTTTAATTGTTTCTGTGATTTTAATTCCAACAATATTAAATAAAATTCCACTTTCTGTATTGGCAGCCATCTTATTATTAGTTGGATATAAGTTAGCAAAACCATCTACCTTTAAAAGCATGTGGAATGCTGGATGGATGCAGTTTGTGCCGTTTATCGTCACCATTGCTGGAATTGTGTTTATCGACTTGTTATGGGGAATTGGACTCGGACTTGCGGTAGGTATCGTCGTTATTTTATACAAGAGTTTTCAAAATTCTCACTTTTTACATATTGAAGATAAGAGTAATGGAAAACACAAAATTAAGATGACCTTGGCGGAAGAAGTAACCTTCTTTAACAAAGGTGCTATTTTAAAAGAACTAGACAGTTTGCCAAGAGATACGTTTTTAGAGATTGACGTTCGTAAAACACATTTCTTAGATAATGATATTATTGAAATTTTAGAAGATTTTTCAGAAAAAGCACGCAACAGAAATATTGATATTAAGTTGATTTCACAGCGTGGCGTTGTGGAAAATCCACCAAGTTTTATAGAATTCTTCCAACTTGAAAAAAGCGCCTAAGCCAAATTTTCATCTAAAAAAAGATATCGTATGAATACGTCAAAATATAAATTATTAGTATTGACCGATCTTTCTAAAGCTAGTAATATTGCTTTGGAAAACGCCGTAAATCTCTCTAAGATTATTGGTGGAAGTATTGATGTTTTTCATGTATTGAAACCATCTAATGTTGCTGAATATGAAAATCAACATGCAACCATACGTTCTATTGATGAAGCGCGAATTCGCTCAAAATCAAAGTTAAAAAGTATCGCAAAGTCAATTGCTAAGAAATACAATGTTTCTATCCGCACACGCTGTGTTTTAGGAAATTTGAAAGACGAAACTCAAACACATATTACACAAACGCAACCGGATATTATTGTATTAGGAAAGCGCAAACCTAAATTTGTCGATTTTTTTGGCGATAGTTTTACAAAGTTCATTATCAACTCGTTTGAAGGTTCGGTATTAATTTCTGGAAAAGATAAAGCGTTGAGTTCTGCTGAAATTTCATCGCTAGGAATGCTCAATACAACGGCGGACGAATTACCACTTGAAATGGCTAATGATTTGCGCAAACATCTTAAAAACCCAATCAAACGGTTTTATGTATACACAGATGGTGTCGCTGCAAAATCATCAGAAAAAACAGCCGAAAACGTCGTTACATTTGAGTTTCAAAACGGAAGCAATACCATGAATCATATTGCAAAATACGTGGCTAAAAATAATATTGAACTGCTTTGTATCAATCCGCATAATACCAACAAAAATAGCAGACGTTTGCGCAGTTTAACCTCTAACATTAAAGAAGCGATTCATAAAATCAATGTGCCAATTTTAATCGTAAACCACAAATCAACTATTCAATTACAATAACACTAATTAATTATATATGAAAGCACAAACAAAAGAAACACAAGCTGTCATGACTCCAGATTCGTCAATCCAAGCTTTGAAAGATGGAAACAAACGTTTTATGGACAATACGCAGGTTTCTCGCGACTTACTCGATCAAGTTTCTGATACAAGTACAGGGCAATATCCATTTGCAACGGTTTTAAGTTGTATTGATTCGCGTGTTTCCTCTGAACTGATTTTTGATCAAGGAATTGGAGATATTTTTAGTGTCCGAATTGCAGGAAACTTTGTCAACCAAGATATTTTGGGAAGTATGGAATTTGCGTGTAAACTTGCAGGCACCAAAGTCATTGTAGTATTAGGTCATACTGCTTGTGGTGCGGTAAAAGGCGCTTGTGATCATGCCAGACTTGGAAACTTAACGGCTTTGATCAACAAAATTGAGCCTGCGGTAGATGCTGTCAAAGAACCAACAGATGAAAGTTTGCGAAATTCTAAGAACATAGAATTTGTCAATAATGTTGCGGTTAAAAATGTAGAAATGACCATTGAAAATATTCGCAAACAAAGCCCTGTATTAGCAGATATGGAACGTGATGAAGACATCAAAATTGTAGGCGGAATGTATGATATTAGCAATGGAAAAGTTACTTTTTTCTAGTCATTAAGCTCATACATCAATTCCTAAAACATACATACAATAAAAAAGCCAAAGTATTCTTAAAGAAACTTTGGCTTTTCTATATTAGCTATATAAGTCGTATCTTTACAGTGCTAAAAAAAGAAAATTATGTTCGGATTATTCAAAAAGAAATCAGAAAAAGACAAACTCTACGAAAAGTACAACAAACTTACACAAGAAGCTTTTAACTTATCGACTAGCAATAGAAAATTGAGCGATCAGAAAACTGCGGAAGCAGAAGAAATCATGAAGCAAATAGAAGCTTTATAGGATTTTTAAAAACATCTTTTCATACAAATATCACATATTCGTTTTTTCCAATAAAGCTGGAAAAGAAACGATTGGTTTCCCGCGTTTTGGTTTTACAGAAGAAGCTGCCTCGGAATCAATCACGCATGCAAATAACATTCAGAAATTGACAAAAGTAGTGTTTGAAATTGCTGATACAACTTCAAAAAGTGCATTCGTGAAAACAATAAAACGCATATTCAACTGTATTTCAAGGCTTCTCACAAAAATTATCTTTTCCCAAAATTCGATCAAAATAAACAAGAAAAACTACAAGAATTTCCTGAATTGCAATAAACCATCTTATATTGACAAATTTTCATATATTTATGTAAGAAAAGATAATCCCAAAAATTATGGCACATTTATATTTTGATGATGAAGATGATTTCCCCGGTTTTACAAAGACTCCACCCACAGAAACTTTACGGGAAGTAGAACATCCGTTACCACCAAGTCCGAAAACATCTGAAGATTTAGACGATCGCATATAATATAAGCTTATTGGCATTGCCTGCTTAGATGGTAAAAAATGCAATAATCAAGTAAATTGGCATCAAGACAATAATGGTGTACATTGTCATTTTGAGCTTGCTTCTTCTGAGTGCGTTTTTTCGTAGATTAAAATCTATTTTGTGTTGTGAATTTTCAATTTCTTGGATAATAAATGCTAAATAATTTTGTTTATCTGTCAATTTTGGAGTGATCAAAACGTTTTTTAATGCTAATTCTTTGGGCATTCTTCCTTTTACAATCATCTTTTTTGGAAAAATAATGATCGACAAATAGATGACAAGCATCACGATCGTGAAAATAAAAAAGAAGTTAATATAGATAATATTGCTTAATTCACCTTCTACAACTTTACTATAGGTATATCCTATGATTGCTGACAACAAAGTAACTAACACAAGTACTAGCGAATATGATCGACTGGTTATACTTTCAGATTCTTTTAACGTGTAATCAATATAATCTTTACTTTCATTCAAGATAAATAAAGCGGAATCAATGGAAATTGACTTCCAATTTTCCTTAGGAATTTTGAACTCACTCATGATATAATTTAGATGGTTCCCATAAAAATAGAGAATTTTGTTTTAAATGGTATTTCTTACAAAATAATAATGTAACCTTTGTTACAGCACAAAAACTTAAAAAAACTAATTTTGATACTCAAATACTTTTAGTACTTTTAAAAGAAAACTAAAACACCAAATCGCACTCATGATTCAAGAACTTAAAGACAATTACGGACAGCTGTTTGAAGAAGAACTTCTGAATGAAATTGCACAAGTTGGCACGTTTAAAGAAGTTCCTGCAGGTTTTACGATGTTAGCGATTGGCGATTATATTCGCGGTGTTCCTTTGTTAATTTCGGGAGCTATGAAAGTCATGCGAGAAGACAAAGAAGGCGACGAACTTCTACTCTACTATTTAGAAAGTGGCGAAACCTGTTCTATGACGATGAATTGCTGTATGGGACACACGAAAAGCGAAATTAAAGCTGTAGCAGAACAAGACACAAAATTGATCATGGTTCCTGTGCAAAAAATGGAAGAATGGACTGCCAAATACAAATCGTGGCGCGATTTTGTGTTTCAAAGCTATCACACGCGACTCAACGAAGTATTGCACATTTTGGACAGCGTTGCATTTGAAAAAATGGACCAACGCTTACTCAATTATCTTAAAGAAAAAGTCCGCATCAACAAAACCAATACCATTCACAACACACATCAAGAAATTGCCTACGATTTGCACAGTTCCAGAGTTGTAATATCACGACTTTTAAAGAAATTAGAACAAATGGGACGCATTGAATTGCATAGAAATCATATTAAAATCATAAATTTAGACTAATTATGTAACTTTTGTTACTGCAAAATGCGCATACGATTCTGTTCTTTGCACTGACAAACACCCAACAATTATGGAAATACTTGGCTATGTTAGTGCCTTGATTATTGGAATTTCTCTAGGTCTTATTGGCGGTGGCGGCTCTATATTAGCAGTTCCCGTGCTTGCGTATCTATTTGCTGTGAACGAAAAAGTAGCCACTGCATATTCACTATTTATTGTAGGAACCAGCGCACTTGTTGGTGGACTGAAACAGCATATGAAAGGCTTTGTTGACTGGCGAACCGCAATCGTTTTTGGTATTCCTTCCATTATTGGAGTCACAATCGTACGCTATTATGTAATTCCTGCATTGCCAGATATTTTATGTACCATTGGAAATTTTGAATTTACGCGCAGAATGGGCATGTTCGGTTTGTTTGCCGCACTCATGTTTCCCGCAGCTATTTCCATGCTGAAAGAACGCAAAGAAAAAGAAAATGCAGGCACCATTTCATACAATTATCCATTAATCATCCTAGAAGGTTTAGTTGTAGGCTCCATTACAGGAATGATTGGTGCTGGCGGTGGTTTTTTAATCATCCCTGCGTTGGTTTTATTGGCAAATGTTGAAATGAAAGTCGCTGTTGGAACTTCTTTAGTAATTATTGCGTTTAAATCCTTACTAGGCTTCTTTTTGGGAGATGCATTAACGATGGAAATTGATTGGCAATTCTTAGCTATTTTCACAACCATTTCACTCATCGGAATCTTTATTGGGAGTTATCTAGGGAATTTCGTCGATGGAAAAAAACTCAAAAAAGGATTTGGCTATTTCATTTTTGTCATGGCTATTTTCATCTTCTACATGGAGTTTTTCGTGAAGCAATAAAAATTCACAAAAGGCAATTCTGTAACATAAGTTACTGTGTATAAATGTTTCGCGATGTACTTTTATCTCAAAAATTAGACCTCATGAACATAGAACAAATATACACAGGGTGCTTGGCACAAGGCGCATATTACATAGAAAGTAATGGCGAAGTGGCAATTATTGATCCATTACGTGAAGTACAACCCTATATTGACAAAGCAGCACAACAAAACGCGACTGTAAAATACATTTTTGAAACACATTTTCATGCCGATTTTGTTAGCGGACATGTAACACTTGCCGAAAAAACAGGTGCGCCAATTATCTACGGTCCTAATGCAAATCCTACGTTTAAAGCACTTATTGCCGAAGATCAGCAGGAATTTACACTTGGAAACATCACTATTATTGCATTACACACACCAGGACATACCATGGAAAGTACGTCCTATCTTTTGCGTGATGAAAACGGAAAAGATCATGCATTGTTTAGTGGCGACACATTATTTTTAGGCGATGTTGGAAGACCCGATTTAGCACAAAAAACAGGTGCGATTACGGTAGAAGATTTAGCAAGTCATTTATACGATAGCTTGCGCGAAAAAATCATGCCGTTAGCTGACGAAGTAATAGTGTATCCTGCGCATGGAGCTGGTTCTGCCTGCGGAAAAAACATGATGAAAGAAACCATGGATACGCTAGGCAATCAGAAGAAAGTGAATTATGCCTTACGTGCAGATATGACCAAAGCAGAATTTATTAAAGAAGTGACAGATGGTTTGTTGCCGCCACCAAGTTATTTCCCCGAAAATGTAAAACTTAACAAAGAAGGCTACGACGACATTTCAGAAGTACTAAAACGTGGAACCACGGCATTATCACCCACAGAATTTGAAGTGATTGCCAATGAAACCAACGCGATTGTTTTAGACGTGCGTCCTCAACATGAATTTGTCAAAGGACACATTCCGCGATCTATCTTTATTGGCTTGGACGGAAGTTTTGCACCTTGGGTTGGCGCGTTGATTGCGGATACAAAACAACCAATTCTTTTGGTAACTCCCGAAAATCGTGAAGAAGAAGCCGTGACACGTTTGTCGAGAGTTGGTTTTGATCATACATTAGGATATTTGCAAGGCGGATTTAACGCTTGGAAAAAAGCCGCTAAAGAATATGATACAATCAGCTCAATTTCAACGGAAACCTTTCAAGAAGCTTTTCAAAATGAACTCGCTGTTTTTGATGTTCGTCGCGAAAGTGAGTTTGCTTCAGAACACGTAATCGAAGCCAAAAACACACCATTACATTATATCAATTCGCACTTAGCGGAATTTCCACAAGAAGAAACTTTCTTTGTCCATTGCGCTGGCGGATACCGAAGTGTCATTGCAGCTTCTATCTTAAAAAGTAGAGGCATTCACAACCTGGTTAATATAGAAGGTGGATTTAAAGCGATTAAAGAAACAGACATTCCTGTGTCGGAATATGTATGTCCGTCAAGTTTATAAAATCACTATCGAGTGCAATTGAAAATACAACTGTTTATGAAATTTGGTATGATAAAAAACCGATCAACTGTGCTCGATATGCTACAAAAAATCATCTTTTATTTCTTAAAAATTAGTTAAAAATAGATTGCAACACGAACTTTGTAACTTTGGTTACTGTCCTAGAAACAGAATTGTGCTAATATTGCATCTAAGAAATCCCCCTAAACCCCAATCTAATGTCTTTTATTAACTCCTTATTTGGCGACAAAACATCTTCGGCAGATGCTATAAAAATTTTGGATGCAACAACATTCAAAGACGCTATTGCTGCTGGAGATGTTCAATTAGTTGACGTACGCACCAAGCTAGAATTCAACGCTGGACATATTGAAAATGCTGTGAATATTGACTTTTTCGATCGTGCTAACTTTAATGAAAATTTTGCTGGTTTTAATCGTGAAAAACCTGTGTATCTCTATTGTCGATCTGGGCTTAGAAGTCAACGCGCTGCCAAAAAACTTCTGAAAATAGGTTTCAAAAAAATATACGATTTGAAAGGTGGCTACAAAGCTTGGAAGTAACTATTTTGACAATACCAATGTCGTCATACTTCGCAAGTCGTGCACGTTGGTGCTTTTTACAGGTTCTAATAGCGAAAGTTGATGTGTTTTTAAGATTTCATTCAATACTGTACGCGTCAGCAGAAAACGCTCAGATGCATCTGGTAAAAAATACACGCCATTTTGCAAATGCGTAGGTTTGCCTTCAATACCAATATCTGAAGTCATTCGTATAAATAAACTTCCTTCTTTTTTCAACACACGTACCAATTCAAAAAACATTTCTTTAAAATGTGCTTCACTTTTGGCAAAATGCAACACCGCATTGCACAACACATGATCAAAAGTTTGATCAGGAAAAGGCAACTCTTCTACAGTGGCGACTTTACAATTGGCAGCAGATTTTGGATAGCGTTGTTGTAAATTTTCAACGTGTTCTGCATTGGAATCTATCGCAAAAAAATCAAAACCACTTTCGTGAAAATACTGCAAATTTCGTCCGCTTCCACAACCTGCATCTAAGAGTACATCATGCGGTTTGTAACGTCCTTTTAGAATTTGATCGAGCAGATAAATATCTGTATTTCCTACAATTTCAGCTAAAATTTGTTGTTTCATACCGATAAAAATAGTGAATTCGGTCAATTTTCGCGATTTTGTAACCTAAGTTACTTTTTACATCGTATAATTTTATTTCTTTTGTTAAAAATTTTGGTATGAATTGGATATACGAACCTTGGCCTTGGTACGTTTCAGGTTTTATGATTGCTTTGATTATGTTTTTGCTGATCCTCGTTGGAAAAAACTTTGGAATGTCGAGCAACTTGCGTACGATGTGTAGTATGTGCGGCGCTGGAAATAAGGCTGATTTTTTTCGTTTTGATTGGAAAGCACAGCGTTGGAATTTAACAGTAGTTGTAGGAGCGATTATTGGTGGATTTATTGCTCATGAATTCCTAACAGTAAGTGATGCGGTGGCGATCAATCCAAAAACGGTTGCAGATTTACAAGCGTTGGGATTTGAAAGTGCAGGAACAGCTTATTTACCCGAAACGTTATTTTCTTTGGATGTTTTTGCTGATGTAAAAAACCTTTCATTATTGATTATTGGCGGATTTTTAGTCGGTTTTGGCGCACGGTATGCGGGCGGATGCACTTCTGGACATGCCATTTCAGGATTGAGTAATTTACAATTGCCTTCACTCCTTGCTGTCATTGGCTTCTTTATTGGCGGTTTACTTATGATTCACTTTATTTTCCCTTTACTTTTTTAATTATGAGAACACTTACATATTTATTAATCGGAATTGTATTCGGAATTACCATGTTTAAGTCGGAAGCTGCTTCGTGGTTTCGCATTTATGAAATGTTCAAGTTTGAATCGTTTCACATGTACGGAATTATTGGTGTTGCTGTCGTTTTGGGCGTTATAGGTACATTTGTAATTAAACGCTTTGATATCAAATCATTTTACGGAGAGAGAATTCACTTCTTCCCGAAACAAAGAAAGTTTAAGCGCTATATCTTTGGTGGAATTTTATTCGGATTCGGTTGGGCATTGGCTGGTGCATGTCCTGGACCAATGTTTACCTTGTTAGGCGCAGGATTTTTGCCAATTTTAGTGGTGATTGTTGCAGCATTGTTGGGAACGTTTGTGTATGGTTTGTTGAAAGATAAGTTGCCGCATTAGTTTGGTGTTTTAAAAATACTTTTTCATTTTATATTTAGCGGTTCACATTTTTTTATTATTGTGAGTTGGTCGCTTTGCTCCTGTTATGAGTTATTTTCAATTTAAAATTTAAAATTCTAAACTTCTTCTGCTTTTTCGCGACAAGTTACACTTATAAATAATATATTTTAAAAGCTTTCGTTTCGTATGTTAGACACTTACAAACTAATTATGAAACAAACTTTACTACTACTCTTTTTCATTACAAGCTCCATTGGGTATACACAAAATGAAACTACTTTTGAGGTAAAGATTGATGCCAATATGGAGAATGCAAACGATCCTGAAGAGAAAGAAATTATAGCACTTTGGACAAACTATTTACAATCTGGAGAGTATCAAAATGTAGCAACTACTTTTTGGGACACAAGTCAATACCGAATTCCTGATTATTTTTTATGGATGGTGGATCTTAGATCGCTTCGTACAAGAACGCCAAAAGTACAATGCACGATACTAGGCATCTTTGCCGTTGAAAATGGTCATTACGCCGTTAAAACCTCTTTAGCGCATCTTACCGAAGATAATACCGTTGTTTTAGAAGCTATCCTTTCGGTGTATGCTAAAAAAGTGAATGGACAATATTTGCTTGTCAACAGCTCGCAATATCACAAAGATATTTGGCAAAAAAAGCAGGTTGGCAACATTACATATTACATTCATCCCATGCATCAATTTGAGGAGAAAGATGCTGTACGCATGAACGTCTTTAATGAGGAAATTGCAAAAAAACTTAGGACTTCTCCTATTTCGTTTGATTATTTTGTGAGCAGTTATTCTAGAGAAATTGTGCGTTTGTTAGGCTATGAGTATATGTCTAAAATTTACATTCCTGGACAAACTGGCGGTGTTGCTGATGTTCAAAATCGAATTGTGTATGCTGGAAATAATTCTACTTATTATGCGCACGAATTGGTTCATAATTATACGTATGAGCTTTATCCTAACGCTAATCATTTTTGGTTGAACGAAGGTTTTGCAACATATATGGGCGGAAGTAGCGGCTATGATTTGGAATGGCATATACAAAAATTAAAAGCGTATGTTTTAGAAAATCCAGATTTTGAAATTTCTTTATCCGAATTGCGTGGTTATATTCCCAATGGACAACACAATACAGAATTTCGTTATGTGATTGGTGGAATTATTTGTAAGAAGGTATTTGAAGAACACGGAATGGACGGCGTTATTGAAGGATTGCGAACTGTAGATACCGATGAAGATTTCTTTAAGTTTATCAAAGAGAAATTAAACATAAAAGAAGAAGATTTTTCCTCATATATTAAAGAAATTGTTGTAAAATAACTATTTTGAGTATCCAAATGAAGTAGCTGTGAAATCACAAATTAAGTATATCGAATTGAAAAGTAGTTACAACGATAACGGTCCGGCGTGGATTGGAATGGTTTCGTTTTCCAAAAGTGGAAAAACACTTTATTTTAATAATACTGCTTTTCAGAGTTTGGGCGGCAGTGGAATTGCTGGAAATTATTTTGATGTGGAAACAGATGATGAATATTGGATTTCAAACCCAAAGAAAAATTTAACTGATAGACATCGTTTTGGCGGCGGAACAATTGCGGTTGAGAAACGAATTTTGCCTGAATATCTTAAAATTATTGGAAGAACTGAATTGCCGAAAAAGGGTTATGAACTCGTTGATGTGGATGTAAATATTCCGAAAGAACGTATTACCGCATTAGAGAATGAGCGTTTGGAACCCATTGAATTTGATGCGCGACTTCACTTTAAAAAACCGAATGAACTTACAATTGAGGAACTTCAATTTTTGATTGAAGACTTGAATAGTAATGAGGAAAATTCGATCTATAAAAAATCACGAAAAAGCATCAAAAAAAGACGTTTTGAGTTGGAACAAGAATTGGAAAAACGTTGATCACTCCACAACAACAACTCAATACTAACATCTCAATACTTATTAAAAACTTTTTACGAATTCACGAATTATTCTCGAATCAAAATATATGATTATATAGAAAATAGTTACTTTGAAGATATCTCAATACTAACATCTCAATACTCAATACTAACTTAAATAAGCTTTTGCGATTTTGCTTTTTGTACGGCTTCCATTTTGTTGTGTACTTGTAGTTTTCGGTATATGTTTTCTATGTGTTTGCGGATGGTTCCGGAAGAGATGAATAGGTTTTCTGCGATTTCGTTGTAATTCAATCCTTTGCTTAATTGCAACAACACATCGGTTTCGCGTTTGGTGAGTTTTACTTTTTCAATTTCTTCATCATTCTCTGTGATTTGAAGCGGATTTCGTAATAAATTCAACGCTTTCAACGCAATACTTGGCGACATGGGCGCACCATCGTTCACGACTTCCAGAATGGATTTGTGAATGTTTTCCGCGTTGATTTCTTTCAATAAATATCCATCTGCACCCGCTTGAATCGCCTTGAAAATATGTTCTTCATCGTCAAAAACGGTTAACATGATAATTTTGATCTGCGGATGCTTTTCTTTGATGATTTCCGTTGCTTTGATGCCGTCCATTTCTGGCATTTGAATGTCCATCAGAATGACATCAATATTGTGATTTGCCTCAAGTTTTCCCACCATTTCCGCACCATTTGCAGCTTTAAACTTAAATACAAAATCGTCAAAGAAAGATAATTTTTCTATCACAGCTTTGGCTAAAAAATGGTTGTCTTCCGCAATGGCAATTTTGAGTTTCATGTTTTTTTTGGTTTATAGATTTGTTTGTTGTTTGTTTAGAAACTTCCTAATACCTGAGACCTAATTCCTTTATTACTGATTCGTTTTACTTCTTTTAAACGCTGAACTTTGCAACTTCTCAATACTCAATACTAACATCTCAATACTAACTAAATACTATATTTCACTACAATCTCCGTTCCGTTTCCTGGTTTTGAATTGATGTCAATATACGCATTGATTTCGTCCATGCGTTTTTGCATGTTGTACAATCCGTTTCCGAGTTGCACCGTTTCTTTTTCAAATCCGTCACCATCGTCTTTTACAGAAATTACAAGTTGTGTATTCGCTTCTTGAAAGTTGACCGAAACCAATTTCGCATTGGCATATTTGAGCGAATTGTTGATCGCTTCTTGAATGACTCTGAACAAGTGCATGCCTTCTATTGCCGTAAATTGAATATTCGAATTCACTTCATTGGTAAAGGTAAATTTTACAGCTTGCTTTGCAACTTTCGCTTTTTCAATAAAAGCCAAGGTTCTGCTTTGTAAATCAGTTAGTGAAATTTCGTCTTTGTTCATTGCCCAAATCGTATCGCGCAATTGATCAATGGTGGCAGATGTGAATTCACTGATGTAACTCAACTTGTCTTTGAACTCCGTTGAAGTATCTTTGGAAGCGTATTTTAAGTTGTCAATCGACGAAATGATGAACGACAATTGCGCGCCAATATTATCGTGTAAATCGCGCGAAATTCGCAAACGCTGTTCCTGCAATTTGTTTTGGGTTTCTATTTCTTTTAGCGCAACTTTTAGTTTGTTTTCTTTGATTAATTGTCGGTTTTTTAATTTCTGCTGATTGTACACTACATATCCTAAAATTAAAATCAACAATGCCAACGCCAACGCTCCGTATATTTGATATTGCCGTTTTTGGAGCAATAAGCCTTTTTCAGCGATGTCTGCGCGTTGTTCTAAGATTTCACGTTCTTTTTCGGCGGTTTTGTACTTGGTTTCCATTTCTGAAATTCCATCCGCAAAGCGTTCGTTGTAGTTTTGTATGGTGAGATTGTAAATTGAATCGCCCAATTTGCTGGCAGCTTCATAGTTTTCTTCCAACATTAACAGGCGCTTTTTTTCTAAAAAACCATATAACAATCCCGAATTGTCTTTTGCCTTTTTATAGTTTTTTATGGCTTTGTCAAACATGTTGCGCGCTTCCACATATTGCTTTTTATCCGAAAATAATTTGCCTTTTTTGATGAGTGCAAATCCTTCTTGTGCCGTATTTTGATCTTTTTGAGAAAAATAGATGGCGCTGTCTAATAGTTTGAGTGCTTGTGTTGGTTCTTTTAATTGGTTGTAACTTTCGGCTAATAAGCTATAATTAGACGCCAATTTGGTATACTTTTTTTGGGTGCGATTGATGGAAATTGCTTTGCTCAATTTAGAAATAGCATCGTACAAAAGTTCCTTGTTTTTCTGCTGCATGCCCAATTCAATATTAACCGCGCCAATATTTGCCAACGCGCTTGTGGCAACATCTTCACCAACGAATTGTTTGTTTTCAAAGACTTCCAACATGATGTTTTTGGTTTCTTCACGGCGATTGACGTAGTAATAACAAATGCCAATTTTATAGCGACCGCGGTAATAGTTTTTGTAGTCTTTTTGCCGTTTGAAAAATTCGGTTGCTTTTAACAAGATATTCATGGCTTTGTCTGATTCTGTATTGCGAATAAACAGCGAACCGCGAATCAAATCGGTTCTGTAATGGTACGATGAATCTTGTAGTTTTGGGAGTAATTTGTCTAATTTTTCAGCGTAGATTTGCAATGAATCAAATTCTCTTTTTTGGTTGAAATCTTCACTTTGTTGTTCGTATTTTTCAAATAGCACAATTGCTTCCTCAGAAGATACTTCCCCATTTTGTGCCACGAGTAGCGTAGAAAGTAATAGAAAGAATGTGAGTATGCGTAGTTTCATCTTTATAAAGATAGAAAAGTTTTGGTTGATTTCGTTTTGCGTGATGATTCACACTAACAATATTCTTCTTTTTTTACTGAATTTCCTATACGTAGAGTTGCGTATTTTTGGATTGAAAAGTTTAAGAATTAGTTTTTATATTTTTCCAATTTATATGTGATGAAAAAAAGTATCGATGGAAATACAATAATAGAAGCTATGAAATCATTGGAAAAGCTTTTAATAATCATAAATATAATGATGACAATACAGCTGCAACCTATTGCAATGAAAAAGTTCTTTATCGCTTCTAAATGTATCATACAAATATGTGATTAATTTGGATAAAAAGTTACAATTAAACTGCTATATAATCTGAATCCTAAAATATTGATCTCCAATAATGATCATCCAACTTATGATGATAATAATGATAATTGTAAAAAGTTGAAACTTCCAATTCAGTTTGTATTTTTTACTGATAAGATATACCAACGTAAATAGAAAAATACTGATGATGAGCGACAATGTATGCGTTCCGATTCCTAAGTATTCCCCAAAACGCGCTTCGTCATTTGGATTTAAAAAGTTCATGATTCCTGCCATAAAGCGCATGTAAAATGCTGTAAATAGAAACGGATATAGATATTTGTTCCAACCTTTAGATTTCAATATAAAGTAAAAGAAAACACCTTGCAAAATGGTAATGATTGGTGCTGAAATAGAAATAATGGCTTGGTGATCTTCTGTGGGAATGACACCTTTTTTGGGTCCAACACCGTTCAAACGCATGATGGCTTCATAACCTAACATTTCACTCGTAAGCCAATGTGTAAATTCGTGAATGAACCAAGTAAAGAACACAGAAAGTATGGTAATGAGAATGTACATTGAAGTAACTTTTTGGTTGTTCATTCGTGAATTTTTGATTGATTGGAATGTAAGATAAGTTAGATATAAGGTTTAATCAAATAAAACTTCATTTCACTAAAAAAAGAGGCTGCAAAATCATGCACTTGCAACCTCTTTTAACGACTAACGGGATTTATTGTAAGTATTTAAAAGTATTCCATACTGTGGAAATGGCTAGTTTGTCTTTAAAATCTTCATAGGTTACTGCATTTTGATCGTCGCGAGCAGCCATTAACATAATAATGTGTGTGTTTCCGTGCGGATTTGGTTTTACCACCGCGTTGAATAAATAGTTGCCCACAAATTCTGGTGTTTTGCCTTCTTCCATGGTTGCAGTTGCCTGAAACGACACGTATTTTTCGCCATCAAACGGTAACATGCCAATTTCATGTTTGTCAACTTTATAACCGCCTCTTTTGAGCATATCGCGAATTTGCACCATAAACGAACGCGCATTTTTTTCAAACTCCATTCCGTCTAAAGAAATGTATCCGAACGAATACATTTCTGTGACAACACCATCATCATTTTTTTCTTGAATCATTCCGTATGAAGATGTTTTTTTGCCTTCCACAGGTTTGTCAAATTGTAAATTTTTAGGAATGTCAACTTTGAAATGCACTTCAGGTTTGTCTATTTTTTCCGCATATTCTGGCGTCATTTCAAAGGTTTCTACAGCAACTTTAGTTTTTTCTTTACAGTGTGTAAAACATAGCAATACGCAACATAGCAACGTAATTTTAGTTATTTTTTTCATGTGTTTTTATTCGTGTTTTGTTAGTAATCTTTCACTTTTGCGCCTTTGTTATTGAAAACGCCTCTAACCGTGTTACCAGATGTGTTGTATTTCATCATGCCGAGTCCGTTAATACGATCGTCAACAAATATTCCTTTAAATACCGAACGATCTACGTAGGTGTACATTCCGTAGCCATTTCGTTTTCCATCGGCAGTGTACGCGCCTGTGTAGGCACTTTTGTTACTCCATAAATACGTACCAACTCCGAAGCGCTTTCCGGCTTTGAAAAATCCCCAGTACGTATCGCCATTGGTGTATTCATATTTCCCAAATCCGTTGACACAATCGCCTGTACATTTGCCTGTTTTTTTTCCGTCTTTGTAGTTTTGTGCCGATTTTTCTATGAGTTTTCCATTTTCAAAAAGTCCTGCACTTGTTATTTTGTTTTTACTGTTCATCGTATAGCCCAAACCGTGTTGTTTGCCATCTTTCCAACCACCAACATAGATGTTTCCATTGGACCATTTGTAATATCCCATTCCATGACGACGGTTGTTTTGGTATTGTCCGTGGTAATATGCATTGTTAGGATATGTAATGTACGCCACACCTTCAATGGCACTATTTTTAAACGTTGCTTCTGTAAGAATATCGCCTACTTTTACTTTTCCCCAACCTTCTTTGCAATCGCCATCAACACAGTTTAAACCGTCTGTATTTTTGGTTGTATTTGAAGTGGAAGTTGTTGTATTTTGCTTGTTGTCTAATTCGCCATTGTACACGCGTCCGTGCAAAATTTGATTGTTTTGAGCCGTTCGAAAACCTGTGAGAATGTACAACGGTTCGTCATCAATAAAAATTACAGGATCGCCATTGGTTAGGTATTCAAAACGTGCTTTTTTATAATCAATGTGTTTTCCTTTGACAACGATGAAGAAGTTATCTTTTTCCAATTCACGCAAGTATAAAATAGAAGCTTCATCAGTAGTAGATAGCTCCATTTTTTTTACTGCCTGACTTTTTTTGTTTTGGTAATCGCGAACTACGTACGTTCTTCCCAGCGTTTTATCTACACGATAATCTACCATGTGCGGTCCTAAAAATGCAAAGTCGCGCGATTTCACTTTGTTTTGTCCGTATACGTAATTGATGAATTTCCCATCATGCGCATAACTCAACATCGTTTCACCTTTGGAAAGTACGTTGGTTGCCGTAACGCGTTTGTCAATCGTGTCTGTATCAGGATTTACATTTGGAATGGCGTAGTACGTTTTTGTCAATCCATCATACAGTATTTTTTCATTTGCCTTTACACCTTTGCTGATGATAATATCTTGTGAGCGTTCGCCATTGATGTATGCTGTTGTAAGTTTTTTGCCCGTTTTTTTATCGCCAGGAATGTAATATCCATATTCCAATTCCATTGGTTTGTTGGCGTCACTGAAGTAGCGATTGAACGTTTTATAGTGTTTTGCTTTGGGATCATTTGCGGTGTAAAAATTAATTTTATTGCCTTTCGTATCTACATCTACTGTATATTCATAGGTTCCAGAAGCCAATTCCTCTTTGATTAAAAACCCGTTTTTGTAATAGTATTTTCCTTTGAATCCAGCTTGTCCATTTGCTTTGGTGTATTGTAACGAAACGATCACATTTTTTCCTTTTTTACTGTATGAATAATCGCGTTGTTGGAAGAAAACCCCTTTTTTATTTACCACTGTTTTGATCAATCTGTCTTTTGAATCGTAAGTATATATTTTTTCTTCACCGTACGTGTTTTTCTCATACGTTAATAAATTTTTATTATTGAACCTGTAATTACTCACACTTCCGCTTTTGTATTTGAACAACACAATGTTTCCTTTTGAATCATATTCGAAGGTATCATCATAATTGTTGCCTATAATTTTTCCGTTTGTATCGTAATAATAACGCGTTCCGTAGTTGTAAACTAAGTTCCCTTGTCTGTCAAATATTTTTCCACTAGAAGTGTAGATGTCTCCTCGCAAGAAAAAATGTTCTTTTTTGTGTTTGAAACCTATCGGATTTCGCGGTGCATTTTCCATGTCTATTTTTTGCGCCATCGTGAATTGACAGACAAAACAGAAAAGTAAAATTGTGATGATATTCTTCATTTGTACTAAATTGTAATAGTTATTTTATATTTCTTTGAATGTATTCATGAATTCGTCACATGCGTGAATTTTTACTGGCAAGCGACTGAATACGTCTGTTGATAATTTATTTTTGAGTAATGTGAGATAACTGAGAATCGTTTGATTTTCTACACTTCTTTTGTTCAAAACAAGTTTAAAAATGTAGGTCATATTTTCTCTGTCCAGTTCTACAGTTTTTTCGTTTGTATTGTCTGAGAACCCATACTCAATCAAGAAATCTCGAAGTTTTTCTGCATCTTCTTTCATGACTTTTTTTGTATACCGAATTTCTGTGGCTTTTGCCATGATGGATTTTGTAGCATCTTTGAGTTTGTAGACACGCAAAGTGTTGAATTGATTGTCGCATACGTGAAAATCAACAGGCAATTCCATATAATTTGAGAGTTCTCTTGGCATGTATTGAAACGATTTTTCTAAAGAAGCATCGTTTAAAAATTCATCTTTTATTACCATTTTAAATACATACGTATTTCCTTCTTTTATAAATTGAACCGATTTCGTTTCGCCCGTTGCAAATTCTGATTCAATGAGACTTTTACCTAATTTTTCTACTTGCGCATCTGTAATTCCATCTTTGTAATAGACTTCCGTACCATTAAAAGTTTTCATTTCGCCAAAGTTTGTACAAGAAACCGCGAGTACGGTCACAAGAAGCAACATTCCTAATTTTCTCATTATTTTTGTGTTATTGGTATTAGTGCTGTTCAAAATTCCTTTTTTTTAACAGCTTGCACAATACGATACATTGCGTATTTTTTGATATCGTATCAATGTATTGCATTTCATATTTTACCCATACAGCGTTAGCTTCTTACAATATTCAATTCTAAGACAGATTATTTTACAATTGTTTAATGATTAAATTAAAAAATTAAACAGAAAGAAACCTCTAAAAACACAAACAGGTATTACTACGCGCAAACTGGAAACTGAATATTCCTACTTTTAATGATTATTAATCTTTAAAAATAAAACTATGATTCAATCCAATTCAAAACTATTGAATTACATTCATTTGTTGATGACAGATGACGCTGCATTGCATCAATTCTTGGTCGATCCTATTCAAGCAGAGGAAAACCACGGAATCACCAAAGCAGAGCGTGCTGTATTACGAAGAACTGTAGCACATTTAAGTAATAATTCTAAAAACGGATACAGCGTTGCAAGACATTCAGGTTCGTACAGACGTTCTTTACGTTTATTGCAAAATGTATTGCATCATGTTGGTTCAAAAATGGTGCAGGATTCGTTAAAACATCCTGAAACTTCAGAGAGTACGTATTCATTTTCGATGATTTTCAACTTTCCAAACAATACTGCTTCTGGTCCAGTAGACTATACGTTTAATACAAATGCCGATATTGATAAAATTGGTGGTCCGTATGCGTGGGCAACTCCAGTATATACTGTATCGCTTGACAATCCTAATCCTACGGTACAAGAAGTATATGATGCTGTAAATGACAAATATTTTGCAACTCCTGTAATGCCTTATGAAACAGTTACTATAGATGGCGCTGAGTATGTAAAAGCGATTGTTCCTTTAGGCGTATATCCGCTTACAGCAGATTTATCTAAATACACAACTAGTGATGATTATGTATTTTGGTTCTATTCTATCAACGGAAGAGCAGACGGAAATATCTCTGGAAATAGTGGAAATATCGGAGAATCTTTTGCAACAAAGACCTTAAACGCTGGTGATACCGTATTTTGGCAATTAATTGCGCCAGATGCACAATACCACTTTTTACCATGTAACTAAACCGATACAAGTACAAGACATTACTACCTATCTTAAAAGTCAAAGTGCAAGCTTTGGCTTTTTTATTTTTTTAAAAATCAACGTTCCACGCTGGTATTTACAAATAGCTGCTACGTTAGCAAGTTGTTTGTATTTTTTGATGACATCTTCGTGAATTTCTTCTGCAAGTAACGGATGATGCACTCGGTAATTTTCACCAATAAAATCAACAATGTGTAAATTGTTGACTTCACATAATTCCAAATAATACAAATATGACAAGCGATTCGTGTACGCAATGTCGTTTCCTGCCCAAAAATTCCACGTTTTATCAGAATATTTTAAAAAGTTAAACTCTGAAATGTTTGTATCTTGAAAAAATCCTGGATTGGCAAAATGATCTATAAAATTAATCGTGTGTACAGCGCAACCATCTTCAGTCAACCAATGCTTCATTTTGGAGAATAATTTTTCTAGGAATTCGGGCGGAATGTGCTCAAAAACAACTTGTGAACAAATGTAATCAAACGCAGTATCTACCTTTTCAATAGCTTGTAAGGTATATTTTGGAATGTAAGTAATGTGGCAATATTCTGTTACTTTTTCAAGTGTTTGAAACGACTCAATTTCCACTAATTTTTGTTGAATGTCTGATAAGCTACGTTTCCCCTTTTCTGCTAGGAGTTGAAGCAATGTTTCATCATTTAAATACTGAACTTGTTTTTGAAACGTTTTGATAGAAACATCTTTGGAAATATCAACCGTAACAATTTTGTCAAATCCTAATAAAAACAACACTACAGGCGCAATGAAAGAATATCCTGTGCCAATTTCTAACACTGATGTTTCGCGGTTAGCATTGAATTGAATTTCAGAAGCTTCAAACTTTCGAATGCATTCATAAAATTGATACAAACACACATTTTTGTGATACGCTTTACGAAGTGTCGCTGGAATATGGTTCAGTTGATCGCCAATTTTTGTAAAATGCAATACTTTCTGCAAACTCGCCTTTATTTTCCAATGCATACGATACTGATGTTAAGCTTCGTTTTCTTGTTTAGTTTTTTTTTACTTTGAATGAACAAAATTGGATTTTTTTCCTAAAATTGCGTGTGTAAGTTAAATTTTTTAACTAATTTTAACATATCTCTAACAAAAATTGTGGATTCTAGAAACCTATGCAATACTAAATAGTTCCACAAAACGTTGTGAATTTATAACCAAATTGATCAAAAATCGAAATTACTAAAAACTATTTTCTATTTTGAAAGAAGTACATAAAAATCTGCATCTCTCGCTCTCTACGGCTGCCATTTTAGTAGTTGGTGTCACATACGGACTCTATCCAAGTACTTTTTTGCCGCTTTTTTTCGATTTTAGCGTTGAAGGCACAGATCTCAATCACGTTTTTAGAGCCATGATGGGTTGCTATTTTGCATTGGGAATTTATTGGGGCTACAGCATTCTTTTTCAAAAACATTGGCGCAGTGCTACCTATTCTGTCGTCTTTTTTATGGGCGGATTGGCTGCAGGACGCTTGTTAAGCATGTTGGTTGATGGCATTCCTTCTACAGCATTCACTGTGGGTACCTTTTTAGAAATTCTATTTGTAATTTGGGGAGTTTATAATTTAAAAGTCTACGGGAAAGAATAATTTCACCTCTCTTTTTTAGCACAAACTTTGCGCAAAAATATGCGCGTTTTATCGTATTTTTACCTAGATTTTAGAATTTATTTTCATGAAAAAAGAAGCGTACAAAATTTATATTGTAGGTGCAGGAATTAGCGGATTGATCGCTGCAAAAGTGTTGGAAGCAAACGGATATCATCCTGAAATTATAGAAGCAACCGATCGTGTTGGCGGACGTGTAAAGACAGATATTGTCGATGATTATCAGCTAGATCACGGTTTTCAAGTATTGTTGACTTCCTATCCTGCGGCTCAGAAATATTTGGATTATGAAGCGCTCAATTTACAAAAGTTTCTACCTGGTGCCACAATTTTCACTCAAGGAACACAAAAAACCATTGGCGATCCGTTGCGAAATTTTTCGTTGCTGTTTCCTACGCTTCTCTCTGGCATTGGAAATTTCTCAGATAAACTGAAAGTACTCAAATTGAATTCAAACTTAAAAAAGAAATCATTAGACGATATTTTCGCGCAGCCAGAAACGACAACGTTGGCACATTTGCAAAAACTAGGTTTTTCGGACGAAATGATTTCAAAATTTTTCAAACCGTTCTTTAGTGGAATTTTCCTAGAGCCAAATTTAGAAACATCCAACCGAATGTTTGAGTTTGTGTATAAAATGTTTGGCGACGGTTTTGCTGCGCTACCAAAAGCAGGAATTGAAGCGATTCCCAAACAGCTAAAATCAACCTTACAACACACAAAATTTCACTTTAATACTCGTGTACAAGCGATTGAAGATGGAAAAATTACCTTAGAAAATGGCACCGTTTTAGAAAGTCATTTTACCATTGTTGCCACAGAAGCGAGTTCGTTAATTTCAAATTTAAAGTCGCAAGAAACTGCTTGGAAATCCTGTGAAGCTTTGTATTTTGAGACTTCCAAACGCACGATTTCAAAACCGTTGATCGGTTTGGCTGCTGATGAAACATTGCTTATCAATAATATCTTTTTTCATCACAGTTTGCCAACAGCTTCTATAGGAACTAAAGAATTGTTGTCTGTAACTGTTGTGAAAGCTCATAATTTATCTGAAGAATTTTTAATTAAAAAAGTACAAGAAGAATTGCAACAATATTGCGGCATTACCAATTGTACGTTTTTAAAACGATATACCATTCCGAAAGCCTTGCCCAATTTGCAACAATTACAATACAGCATGTCGCCATCGGAAACACGTTTGACAACACAAGTTTTCCTTGCGGGAGATGTACAACTAAACGGTTCGCTCAATGCTGCGATGCTTGCGGGTGAAGCTGCCGCTTTGGGCGTGATTGAAGCCTTAGGGAATTTGGTAAATCCTGATCATTTAAAATCTGAATATTTATGAAACTAGCGGAACAAATTGCAAAACATTTTAAGGAAGTGCATGTTGGTGGAAACTGGACAGCTTCCAACGTAAAAGCTGTTTTAGAAGGAATTACATACGAACAAGCAACGACGAAAGTGAAAAATTTGAATACGATTGTAACCTTAACCTATCACATTCATTATTATGTGGCTGCGGTGTTAAAAGTATTTCAAGGCGAAGCATTACAAGCGAAAGACGCACATAGTTTTGATCATCCAGAAATTAATTCACAAGCAGAATGGGAAGCTTTTGTGGCAAACGTTTTGAAAACTGCAGAAGATTTTACAACACATTTGGAAAAGTTACCCGAAGACTGTTTCGATCAACCTTTTACCGATGAAAAATACGGAAGCTACTACCGAAACATGCACGGCATTATTGAACATACACATTATCATTTAGGACAAATTGCGGTATTGAAGAAGCTTGTATAGGTTCAATGTAATAGGTTTTGGAACGTTTTTCTTTTGGGTGTTCGGTATTTGTAAGTTACTTAGGTAGAACACTGAGCCTGTAGAAGTGTGATTTAGAATATTACAGCCACTTTTTTCTACGGAAGTACAATAATAAAACTAAGAAGAGTACAACCATAATTCCCCAAAGGATAAAATATCCGTATTTATACTGGAGTTCGGGCATGTTGTCAAAGTTCATTCCGTAAACACCGACAATAAAAGTTAATGGAATAAAAATGGTGGAAATGATGGTTAAGACTTTCATGATGCCATTCATTTTGTTGCTAATAGTGGTCATGTGCATGTCCATTAATCCCCAAACCATTTCGCGATACAAATCTATGTTGTCGTTGATTTGTAAAATATGATCTTGCAAATCTTTTAAGTAATCGTGCGTTTTGATGGTGATGAGTTTGGACTCCGATTTTACAATTCGACTGATCACTTCCCGCGAAGGCAAGATATTTCTGCGCAAGCGTAATAATTCATGTTTTAGGTATTGAATGTCTCTCGAAATTCCATCGCGCGAACTTTCTAAGAACAATTCGTCTTCGGTGATTTCTACTTTAGAACCAAACGATTCAATCACTACAGCATAGTTATCAATAATGGCATCCATCAAAGAAAACGCCAAATAATCGGCGCCAGAACTCCGCAATCGGCTTGCTTGATTTTTGAAACGCTGACGAATCGGTTGAAAGATATCTTCTTCCGTTTCTTGAAATGTTAGCACATAATCGGTTCCAATAATAAACGAAATATGTTCCGTAAGCAGTTCGTTTTGTTTGTTATGATAGAGCATTTTTAACACCACAAAAATATAGTTTTCAAACTCGTCAATTTTTGGTCGCTGATTCGTATTCACGATGTCTTCCAAAATTAACGGATGAATTTTAAAGTATTCGCCAATTTTAGTAATGTCCGTAGCATTGTTTAATCCGTTGATATTAATCCACGTTACGCGATTGTTTCCTTTGGTATTGAGTATGTTTTTTATTTGCTTGCTGTCGTACGTGTTGTAGGTTTCTGCCGTGTATTCATGAACTTCGAGTAAGGTTTCTAAATTTTCCTTATCGCCCATGTACACAACTTCACCAGGAGCTTTTCCCAAACTTTTGGAAGCAGTTACTTTTTTAGGCTTTTTGGCTTTTTTAAACGGCGGTCGCAAATTTTATTTTTTTAGGCTTAATGACTTAAATATACAGAATAAATTGACACTGTTTACGATTCGTCTTCGTTTGCTGGTTTCGGCTCGTCTTGCAAAGGTGTTTCTACAATTTCTTCTGGAGCTTGTTTTTCTTCTAAAATTTCAATCCCTTTTTGCATGACAAGCGAGTTTGGCAATGAAATATTTTGTCCTGCATCTGTTTTGATGAAAAAGTAAAATGCCGTAATATTCTTTACCTCGCCTGTCCAATCGTAGTCTTTATCAATGATTTGTATGCGATGTCCAATACGAACCGGATGGTAAAAGAAGAGAATGAAACAGGAAGTTAGGTTGGACAAAATAGACCATTGCGCAAAGAATCCGACACCTAAAACTGCCAATACGGAAGAAATAAATACCGTAAAATCTCGGAATTGAATTCCCCAAATAATCGCGAGAATGATTCCTGCAATTACGTAAATTATAAAGAAACAAAGATTGAAAATTACTTTTCTGCGATTGACTTCAATGGCTTTGACAAAGCTAAATTTTCGTATGGCTTTTTTAATCGTAATCAAGGTCAAAATTACGATGACCAAAAGAATGAAGGTGAATAGGAATTCGGTTTGCGGAAAGGTCATAACGAATTGTTTTATATGTATTTTTAGGTAAATTTTGTTTCAGTAAATTTTCAAATATCAGTTTAATAGTATGAATTTCAATGTACGTTGATTTTAACTATTTGAAAAATCACAAATTCAAATGTACTTAAAAAAAGTACAGCTAACGATAAAATCTAACTGTACTTTTAGGGTGTTTTTTGGGTGTTATTTTTAAGCTTCTTCTAAGGATTTTTCCACATTTGAAACATTTAAGGTTTCATCCTCAAATTTCAACGTACGAATTGGGAATGGAATGTTAATGTCTTCTTCTACAAAAGCCTGTTTTATCTTTTTGATTGCCGTACTTTTTGCTCTTAGTTTTTCTAAGGCATTTTCAGCATCAATCCAAAATCTACACAAGAAATTAATGGAGCTTCCGCCAAATTCGGTAAAGTAAAATTCTACATCTTCTGCCTCATCTATTTGTTCAAACGAATCGGCAATGACACCTTTGGTAATGTGTTCAACTTTCTCTAAATCAGATTCGTACCCAATACCACATTCGATCGTGACACGCATTCGCGTTGTTAAAGAATAGTTTTTTATAGGGTTGTCTAAAATGGTTTTATTAGGAATTACTACAATGTTATTATCGGCTTCTTTCAAGACTAAATAATTCAACGCAATATCAATTACTTCACCTGCATAGCCTGTAGTTTCTACCCAGTTTCCGAGTCGTATGTTTTTTCTAAACGATAACACAACTCCCGAAATGGTATTGGAAAGTGTGCTTTGCATCGCCAAACCAATTACAATACCTGAAATTCCTGCTCCAGCTAATAAGCCCGTAATAGATTCTCCTAAATTCATAACACTAAGTGCTAAAAACAATCCGAGCAATACCGTAAAAGCTGAAATAACTCTTGATATTAATTTAGCAACAGCTTTTTGTCGTATGCGTCCTTGAATTAGTTTTAAGGTAATATTATACACAAAACGTGATATAAAGTAACTAATAAATAAAACTAAAATTGCTACCGCTATGTTGGGTAAGTTTTCTATGAATAGCACCCACCAATTTTCCAGTTTTTCAGTGAGTATTTTTGTTGATGATTTTATTCCTTCCTGCATGTTCTTTTCTTTTTTTTATGTGATGATTTATTTCGTGTTGGGGACTTCAATTTTCTTTTTCGTAAAAAACCTTTTTCTATTAAATGATGTGCATTTTTTGATTTTTATACTCTAGTTCGTCCTGTTACCAATGAAACGACAAACAGTACCATAAACACAAAGAATAAAATTTTTGCTATTCCTGCGGCTGCTCCAGCAATTCCACCGAAACCTAAAATTCCAGCGATTAATGCGATAATAATAAAGGTAATTGACCAACGTAACATAGTATATAGTTTTTTAAAGATTAATAATTTGATTTTGTTTGATACAAATGTACGCTGAGGAGTGTTTTCTGTTTTGCTAGATCAATTTTTATGTTGACGCATTTGTGAAGCGTTTTTGGTCTGAATTTGCTCTTTTTTTGCTCAAAATTGCCCTTTTTTATGTCAAATATGATTCATTTTCTATCAAATGCGTTAAAATGAATTTTGAAAGAGTTAAGCTATATATAGAGTAAATTTTACTTTTGGATGAATTGAAAAATGAACGCTGATGAATTGCTTTCACAGAGCAATTTGAAGAAAAAAGAAACTCAAACATGAATTATTATTTATCAAATACTGCTAGTAGAACACATATCGAATTAACATTTGGATTGCCTTTAAAGTTTCCAAATATATACAAACCACGTTTGGTCATTAAAGGACACAAAGAACAGTCGATTCCTATGATAACGATGGAAGAACCACATGTGATCTCAGAAGGTATTTGGGGAATTTTACCGCAAAATTTTGAAGGCGACTGGAAAAAATTTCAACAAATCAAAACTACATTACATACCAATAAAGAAGAAATACAAAAAAGTGTGTTGTATAAGGAAGCATTGTCAAAACGTCGTTGTCTTATTTTGGTAACCGGATTTTATATACATCATATTATTGACAACAGTATTGAAACTTTTTTAGTGGAAAAAGAACCACCAAAACCGTTAGCGCTTGCAGGTGTTTATAATATTTTAGAAGACGGATTTTTAACTTGCACCGTGATTAATACGGACATTAATGATACTTTGTCTTCGGAAACAAACTTATACAATTTCATGCCATTAGAAATTCCTTCGTTGTTTAAAAATATGTGGCTGAATTCAAAAACAGATTTGGAAGATATCGAGAAAATTATTGAAAAACCGTATATCACCAAATTCAAAATTCAAAAAATAGCTTCCTAAGATCAAGCTGAAATTCTGGCTTTTTGTTTGTTCTTTAAAAATTCACTTGGACTGATACCATATTTACGCTTGAATATTTTAGAAAAGTAACTGCGACTGCTCAATCCAATTGTATATACAATTTGTGAAATGTTTAGATTTTGATCTTTATCATTAATTAAATCTCTTGCTTTTTCCAAGCGCACATGACGAATGTATTCTGTCACCGTTCGTGCATACAAATGTTTAAAACCCTGTTGCAACTTTGCTTGCGTCAACATTGTTTCTTCTGCCAACTGTTCCAACGTATATTCTTTGGAAACATCATTTGAAATTTGTTCTGCTACTTGGCGAATCATATCCAATTCAGCAAGTGCCAACGGCGCCTTATTTTTTCTCGCTTTGATGTCTTTGGTATGTTGAATCATGTGTAATGACAAAATTTGATACACAATCCCTTCAATCATCATAATGCGAATCATGCCTTTTTGTTCAATGTTGTTTAAAGAATCTATCAATTCTGCCAACTTTAAATTGTACGTTCCTTGATATACAAAACGATTTTCATGATACGAATCGTGAAACACTTCATACAATTGCTGATTCAAAATAGAAGCATCATTCAAACGTTTTCGGATAAACTTCACGCGACTTATTTGCACGACATTGATATGCAAGTATATATCTTTTGGGAAAAATCCGTGATTGAATCCGCCGCTTTTTGAAGTAATGATGCTCGGTTGTAATTCTTCTAACTTTCTACGCTTTTTTTCGTCGTGAAAACGATGTTCACAATAACCTTTCAAACAATACGTAAAGTGAATAGGATTGTATTCGGAAGCATCCATGATCAATTCTATTTCCTCAAAAAAAGTAATATTATATTCCAACAGACTTCCGCCCCATTCAAACGTAATAAAGTGAATGGCACCTTTGGCAATGTTATTATCTATTTTCAAGATATGCTCGCCCCATCTTTCTATAATAGTTCCGCCAATTGCTTCTTGGATTTGTTGCACCGTTTCTGCGGTATCAGATGCGGTAATGCGAATTATTTTCATAAATACGTAAAGTTGATCAAGAGTTTTTAACCGAGTTTCAAAGTTACTAAAAGTATTAGCTATATCATCAAATAATTGCAAATGAATATGCGTTAATGATTGTAGGAAATGAGCAAAGACAGTATCTTTATGTAAATTAATTTTGTATAACAATCATAAAATCAGAAATAATGAAAAAAATCAAAACACTTTTTACGATTGCCTTTTTAACGATTGCAACTTCAGTAAGTGCACAACAAATTTCAGAAAATGCTATCGGATTACGAATTGGTGACAATGACGGTTTGGGAGCAGAAATTTCATATCAAAGACATATTGGCGGTAATAATCGTTTGGAGTTCGATTTGGGATTTAGAGATAGCAATAATGTAGAAGCTTTTAAGTTGGTAGGATTGTACCAATGGGTGCGCCCGATTGACGGAAATTTTAACTGGTTTTTAGGCGCTGGTGCGGGAATTGGCTCGTATGACACACCTGTGAGTGATGGAACTTTTGCGTTGGCCGCAGGGAATGTAGGAATTGAATATAATTTTGACTTTCCACTCTTAATCTCACTTGATATGCGTCCAGAATTATCTTTTGACGATACATACAGCGATGATCTCGATTTTGATATTGCGCTGAGTATTCGATATCAGTTTTAAACATTTTGATAATTTATAACATACAATGAAAGCGATATTTAATAGAATATCGCTTTCCCCAATTTTTCGGAAAAACGTATGAAAATAAGTCATATTCATTTGAAACGTTTATCTTTCACCAAAAAAATACAAACACACATACATGTCAAATACCTTTCGAGTTTTACTCTGCTTGCTCATCTTCTGTTGCTCAGAAGTACAGGCGCAGTTAAGCGATTTGGCACGTATTGATTACACGCTTATTCCCAACGCAAAATCGAATGTAGAATACTCCAGATTTAGAGCTTTGTTCAATTATCCAATCAAATTAAAAGACGATAATACCTATTTATTTTTAGGATTGGATTACAGCAATATTCACTTGCGATCGGAAATTGATTTTCCTTTTAATACTAGAGATTTAAATGATTTTCAACTGCTCGATTTTAGTATTGGATACACAACTCCATTGCGAAATAATTGGCGATTAGGAGTCCGATTTCAACCTGGATTTAGTACCAATTTAGTCGCAGATGCGTTGAGCATTAAAGATGTGGTCCTTTCGGGAACAATCGCTTTTATAAAACAAGGAAAAAAATACAATGACAAATCTACACGATTGATTTTAGGTGTAACGTATGGAGGAAATTCAGGATTTAATTTTCCGTTGCCTTTTGTCAGTTATTATAAAAAATTTCGCCCAAATTGGTCTTATAATTTAGGAATTCCGAAGACAAATTTGCAATACTATTTTTCACCAAAACACCGATTGAAAGCCTATGCGCAGTTGGATGGTTTTACGTCTAATTTACAACGAGAAGTTCCTATTATTGACGGAGAAGCCGCAGAAAGCATCAATTTATCGCTGATTTTGACAGGATTGCAATATGAATATCATTTTACCAAACAACTACAATTTTACGCACGCGCAGCATACATTCTTGCCATTAACAACGAATTGCGTAGTGACAACAGAGATCCTATTTTTTCGTTAGATAACGAAGCGAAAATCTACTTGCGATCAGGAATTAAGTTTAAGATTTAAACTCTAATATATCATTTTTGGCATTTGTGTCAATCATAATAGCATATCCGTTAATCGAAACGGCACACAACCCATATCTTTACAGTAAATAAATTATTAATAAAAAAACTCTATATATTATGAAACAAGGAAAAGAAGATTTTAAATTCATTAAAAACCCTGAAAACACAGAACAACGTAATTATATTTTTCAAAAAAATAAGAAGACCAAGACTGCATTTTATTTTGTAGCTACCGTTTTAGTATTTTTAATTGCCGCATTGTTCGTTTCTGCATTTGCCCTATAAAATAACACCAATTAAGGTTGTTTTTCGCTCAGATATCTCCAATACCGTTTCGGAACATGCCGTACATGTAATAGCATATTTTTTCTCGATTCAATATTGGTACTTTTAAAATAGTTTTGCCACAATTCTTGAAACGCCAATTCTTCTTCGGCAAAGAAATCGCCAGACGTTTTTGTAAAATCAAACTCCTTTGGAAAATCCATTACAATGGTTTCTACAGTATCTAAATTGTAATGCAAACCATAATTTCGTTTGATGTCGTAAATTACCCATTTCTGATCTGCATAGCGCGATTTGAAATGCTTTGCAATTAAAGGCAATACATTAAAATCGGGTTCCACATTTGAAAAATACAAACCATCTTTCGTCAGCTTAAAACGTACAAAAGCTTCCATACGATGCTTTTCACGACCGACACTTCTGGTAATTTTAGACACTTTTAAAACCGTCAAATTGGAAAAATCTTTTTCAATAGTATCTGAAGAAGCAAAAACTTGCCGAATATAATCGAGCAATACATTTTCAACCGAATTCATTTCACTTAAAAACGCATAATACAATTGATTTCGTCCATACGAAGTCAATTTTTTTTTGAGCCCATTCCACACACGATCTGCGTGTTTTTTATTGGAAATAATTTCTTCTGTATTGCCAAAAAAAGAAGGTTGTACACTCGTTTCTCGCTGAATGTCCACATGTTCAATTTTTTCTTCATACACTTTAAAAACTGCACTTAAAAATCCTTCAAACGAACCGTCGTACACCAATACTTTTTGCATCATCCGAATAAGTTTAATTGATTGCTCGTGGCTTGTCGAAACTTACTTTTAGAGTTTTGCAAAATGAATCCTTTGATTTTCTCGGGTTCCAAATCGCGACGCTCAAAATCGTTGGAATTACAGATGATGAAATACTTCGCTCGGTTCAATGCCACGCCCAAACGCTTTAAATGTTCCCAATTGAGTTGACGAAATTTTCGCGCATGTAAAATTTTATACACCGATGTCATTCCCAAACCTGGCACACGCGCCAACATGCCATTATCTGCACGATTTACATCTACAGGAAATTCGTGAATATTCCGCAATGCCCACGATAATTTTGGATCAATATCTAAGTCTAAATGTTGATGCGTTTCGTTGACAATTTCATGCACGTGAAAGCCGTAAAAGCGCATTAACCAATCGGTTTGATACAATCTATTTTCACGCAACATCGGCACTTCGCTTCCAATTTGCGGCAAACGACTGTCGTAACTAATTGGCACATACCCCGAATAATACACACGTTTTAGATTGAACTTTTTATAGAAAAAATTAGAAGCCGTCATGATTTGATAATCATTTTCGCCACTTGCGCCAATAATCATTTGTGTGCTTTGTCCCGCTGGCGCATATTTTGGCGTGCTTTTGATAATTTTTTTCTCTGCTTTGTATTGAATGATTTCATTTTTCACCTTTTTCATCGGTTTGATGAAATCTTCTCTATTTTTATCGGGAGCAAGTCGCTTCAAACCTTCTCGCGTAGGAATTTCGATATTAACACTCAATCGGTCTGCATACAAACCTGCTTCGCGCATCAATTCGTCAGAAGCACCTGGAATGGATTTTAAGTGAATGTAGCCGTTAAAGTTTTCTTCCAAGCGTAATTTTTTAGCGACAGACACCAAACGTTCCATCGTATAATCGGCATTTTTAAAGATTCCGGAACTTAAAAAAAGTCCTTCAATATAGTTTCTGCGGTAAAAATTAATTGTCAAATCGACTACTTCCTGCACTTTGAACGCGGCACGTTTAATGTCGTTACTTTTTCGCGTCACGCAATAGGCACAATCAAAAATACAGTGATTCGTCAATAAAATTTTCAACAAGGACACGCAGCGACCATCTTCGGTATACGTATGGCAAATTCCCATGCCAGTTGCGTCGCCTAATCCTTTGTTTTTATTCGTACGATTGCTTCCGCTAGAAGAACAAGACACATCGTATTTTGCGGCATCAGCCAGTATGTTTAGTTTTTCTTTAATTCGTTCAAAAGACATGAAAAGTTTTGTATAAGTATTGGGTTTTATTAAAATCTACGATACACAAATATAACATTTTACAGATGTTTTTAAAACATTTGTGGGAATTTTTTCTGTTAAATGTTTCAAATACGTCTTTTCTGAAAAAAGAAACTCATCATATGAATATAACTTAGACTATTTCACAATCACTTTTGTATGACTGGACATAATTCATACACCAAAAAGGAACTTTCGTTCCTAAAAATTTGATGCTCATGCTCTTTTTTTCGAATTACATCTGCTGTTTTTACAACTTTAAGCTATAAATCAAAACAAATAGTTCGATTAAGTAGCTACAAGCGTTTGTTCTTGATTTAGGAGGCGGAATCTGAAAAGCCTGAATGAATAGAGTAAGAAATTAAATAACCAAAAAACAAGAACTCATGAAAAATTTAAACGTAAATCAACAAAAACAGGCACAGACATTGTCTATGGCAAAATCTACAGTCATCGTACTCATTACAATGATGATGACCATTTTTTGTACCAATTCAGTTACTGCACAAACTTGGAGTAATTTAGGAGATGGAGAATACTTAGATCGTTGGACTATTAACGATGATAATTCAGATCATTGGTCACAATTACGATTACAAGTAGGTACTACTCAAGCTTGGAACATATTGAGCGAAGGATCCTTAAAATGGAGTTATGATACCAGTGCAAATCACTCAAATTTAGGTTACAGAAAAATGTCGTTAACTACCGATGGAAAATTAGGAATTGGAGATTTTGATCCTGTAATACATTTGGCAATTGGTGATAGCGACACTGGATTTAACCAAAATGGAGATGGAGAATTGGGAATTTACACAAACAATATAGAAAGAATTAGAATTGACAATTATGGTTTTGTGGGTATTGGAACTGTAGAACCAACAGAGAAACTTCAAGTATATGGTAATATCAGATTACAGGGAAATCTTGATATTGAACACAATAAAAGTATTAAATCAGAAGGTATTATGCATATTCAAGCTGATGATGATAATACTGGCGATGGTATTATCCACTTCAAAGCAGGACCTGATACAAGAATGACCTTGGCGGACAGCGGAAAGTTGGGAATCGGTACCACAAATATGCCTAATACTGTTGGAGGAGCCGATGTAAGTGCTTATAAACTTTATGTACAAGGAGGCGTATTAACAGAAGAAGTACGCGTACGCACGGGATGGGCAGATTATGTGTTTGCTGATGATTATCAATTACTTTCGATTAAAGAAGTAGAAAACTTCATCAAAGAAAACAAACATTTACCAAATGTTCCATCTGCAAAAACTGTTGAAGAAGAAGGACTAGAATTAGGCGATATTACAAGAATTCAACAAGAAAAAATTGAAGAATTAATGCTGTACATCATTGAGCAACAGAAACAAATTGATGCATTAAAACTGTCTATTGATGGCTTGATAAGAAGAAATAAAAACAGCACTAAAAATTAAATTTTATGAAACTAAAAATATATAGTTGCTGTTTCTTCTTATGTTGTATGTTCTTCTCCATGTTAGGACAGGAAAGTATCATTTACAGTAAGGTTCAGCAAGAAAAAAACAAAGGAAAAGTATTTAATAGCGTAAAGATTTTTTCTTCAAGCAAGTTAAATACAGATGTGTTGAGAAGTTTTAAAAATAAAGAAGAAGTCTACTTTTTTAGTTATGACAATTCTATCCTTAAAACTAAAAAGAAAACCATATCAATCGACATTCCTATGGGAAGCACAAAAATGAGTTTGGAACTTATAGAAGTTGACAATTCGTTTTACGATTATACGATTACGACAGGTAGCGGAAAAATAATTTCTGCAAACAGAAGTAATAAACATTATCAAGGAATTGTAAAAGGCAATCCTAATAGTTTGGCTGCTGTCAGTTTCTTTAAAGACGATGTTATGGGCATTGTAAGTACAGAAAAAGGAAACTTTAACATCGTTAAAATAAATGATATAGGACAATACATGATATATAACGATTTAAATCTCAAAGAACGTCCAGAGTTTGAATGTTCGGCAATTGATGATAAAAAGTTTAAAGGATACGATCCAAACGTATTATCACGAAAAGGCAAAACTATGAAATCAGCCAATACGCCTTGTGTGGATTTGTATTATGAAACAAAATATGATATGTTTCAGAATCTTGGTAGCATCACAGCCGTTGAAAACTATGTCTGTGGATTACATAATCAAGTTGCTGTATTGTATTTGAATGAAAATATTCCAACAAAAATTTCTGAAATTAGAGTTTGGGATATAAGTGATCCGTATACGGGAACAAACCCGCGTGATTTACTTTATGAATTTAGAAATAGTTCGTATCAATTTAGCGGAGATTTAGGGCAATTGTTAACGTTTGATAACATAGGAGGCGGAATTGCCTTTGTAAACACCTTATGTAATAGTATTTACAATGTATCTGTGTCTGGCAGTCTCAGTAATACAATAACCAATATTCCTAATTACAGCTGGAATGTATATGTCGTTGCCCACGAATTTGGTCATTCATTTGGTTCAGGACATACACATGCTTGTATATGGAATGGAAATAATACGCCTATTGACGGATGTGGAACTGTTTCAGGCTGTGTTGACCCTGGAATTCCCTCAGGTGGAGGAACCATCATGAGTTATTGCCATTTGCAAAGTGGTGTCGGCATCAATTTTTCTTTAGGATTTGGATTGCAACCTGGTAATGTGATGCGCAATAATGTTTCAAATGCTAGTTGTGTAAATTATTGTTGTCCCATTGATGAAATAGTTACAACCGATCTTTCCAACAGCACAGACGAAGTACAAGCGTCACAAACGATTACCGCGACAAATACAGTTTATTTTGGCGGAACTGCCATATACCATGCTGGACAAGAAGTGCTATTGCAAGACGACTTTAGTGCCTTGAGTGGTGCTACTTTTAGAGCGTATATTGAAGGTTGTACAGATTCATTTGCAAGCAGATCAGCTACGGATGCGCTCACTTTTTCAGATGAAATCAGTAAGGATGAAACTTCGGAAGAAATACAGCAAATGTACATTGCTCCCAATCCAAACCGAGGTGCATTTTCTGTGTATTTTGAAGAAGAAGAAAGCGGAATATTACAAATCTTAGATTTCAAAGGCGAACTTATACAAACTTTGGAATTTGAAAAAACTACCAAACTTTCTGTAGATATTCAGCAAAATCTTCCAGGTATGTATTTTGTAAAAGTCCGAACAGCGTCAAAAACTTTTATAGAAAAAGTGATCAAAAAGTAATTTACATACTTCATAAATACAAACAAAGATTGTCTAAAGAGTAACACTCATTAGACAATCTTTAGTTTTATCTATAAAAATACACATATTCTGTTGATACATCTCGAAGCACGGTCAATGAAGAAACAATCTCTACGATCTACACATCCTATTGGAAATTGAATTCCACCTTGAATGCCTTTTTGTGCTTCTTTCTTTAATTCTTGAACACCTTCTAAGTTTAAAATTGATTTTAGCATGATATAGGTTTTTAAAGTTATCCTCTAAAGTATTGTTTTAAACGCTGAATCCTTTACGGGAAAACCATAATTAATCTGCTGACTTATGGGTGATTATATTCAATAAAGATCATATTTGAGTGTTATGCTCCTTTTTTAACAACGTTTTTAAAGCTTTCTTTCACGTTGTAGTTTAGCTCGTGTAAAACATTCATATTTGGCAAATTACATCACTAAAAAACTTCCACTATAAACATAAATTTTTGCTTCTTTCTGTTTCGCATGTTGGGCATAGGTTTGTTGAGTAGTATGGTTGGCAAAACTCTTCGTATTAAAAACGTTTTCCCACAAATTGATGGCTTTTTAGGATTGAAAGAAAGCCCTTTTTTGTTTGCCGCGACCAATTGTTGAGGAAAGAAATAAATACGTTGTCCGTTTCTAGGCTTAATACCTTCAATCGTAATTTCACCTGTATTGCGTACATACGCCATTGCTATTTTTCCACCGTGTCTTGGTCGAAACGCATTGATATTGGTATTTCTTGGCAGTCCTTTATTTACGACTACCTCAGCAGGTTTCCATGTGATTCGTGAAGTTAATGCTCTGGCTTGTACCAAATCTGTTTGATTGTTTTCACTGGCAATTCCTATAAATAATAAAGAAACTTTATTTTGTAGTAACACGCTTCCTCCTTGAAGCTGTACAATTCTCCAAAGTGCGCCGCTGCCAGGTGTATCCGTTTGTCTAACACGTGAACCTATATTTGTTTTCCCATAAGAAGCCAAATACATTTTAGAAGCTTTGTTCTGTATTTTGTAAAGTCCATTGTCATTTGGAATGAATTTCCAGTGTCCACCAATAAGAACTCTTTGTTTCGCAACCATGATGTCTCCAGCTTCCATCTTACCACCATTCCCTATGAAGGTATCACTTTTTCCGTTTTGCAGCGTGTACCAAGTATTAGGTTTAATGGTGGTTTGTGCTTGAACAATGAACGTAATGCACATAAAAAGTGTCAAAAGAGATATATTTTTTTTCATACAATAGTTTTGAGTTAAATAGCTTATTTAATAAATAGAATCCGTTTTTTTTATCTTTTTAAAGATACTTAAATTATTGAATTACTGTGCAACCCTAAGAAATAGCAATGGTATTTTCCTTAAAGATTATGTGAAACTTGTTTGGAAAAATTTGCACAGGAATGATCTTCTGAATAACACTCAAAAAACACTTAGTAAAAAATAAAATGTACCTTTTTTGCGACATTTTTCAAAAACGAGAGTTATAACTATAAACTAACAACACATTTTGAACCAATCAGAATTAATAAAAGCATGCCAACAACATAATTTGAAAGCACAAATGCAAGTGTATCAGCAATACAAGAATATGCTGTACAATACAAGCTTTCGGATTGTGAAGAATCAACATGATGCACAAGATGTCGTGCACGATGCTTTTATGAAAGCGTTTCAGAATATTTCGAAGTTAGAAAAAGATCTTAACCTAGGCGCCTGGTTAAAACGGATTGTCATCAATTGTTCTTTAGATTTTTTACGGAAGAAAAAGAAATTAGGTTGGTTGCAAGACGTCACAGAATTTCTCGAAGAGGAAGAAGACACAAATGCATACGAAGACATTTCTTTTCAAATTGAAGAAGTCAAAAAAGCACTGAACGGACTGAAAGAAAAATACCGAATTATTATTGTGTTGTACTTGATTGAAGACTATTCGCATAAAGAAATAGCACAACAATTAGGGGTAAATGAAAGCACGGTACGAAATCAATATAGACGCGGAAAACGGCTTTTACAACAGCAATTTCAAAACAAAATAACATCATGAGTTTGGAAAAATTTATTAAGCAGCATCAAGAAGCATTTGACGATCAACAAATGCCCGAAAACGCAGCATTCGATTTTGAAGCTCGATTGAAAAAGGAGTTGCATACAAGTAATCGTGTAAAACGACTGAAAACGATTCGATATGTTTCTATGGCAGCGACTTTGGTTCTTTTATTAAGTGTTGGATATTTCTATGTAGATCAACAAAAAAAGCTAGAAATCAGAGACAATCTCGTGTTGGCTTTGGAAGAAGAGCAAACTAACAGTTCGCGCTTACAGACTATTTACGAAATTGAAGATAATGTACAATATCAAAAAGAAGACGAAAAAATACTCCATGCTTTTTTTAAAATTTTAAAAGAAGATTCAGATGCAAATTCAAAAGTAGCTGTCATTGAAGCATTGTTAAAATTTCCAGACAATCCACAAGTACGCAGCAGTTTAATTGATGCTTTAGGAGCTGAAAAAGAACCTTTGGTGCAACTTAAATTGATAAAGTCGATTGCCACTTTACGAGAACAGCGTGCCAAAGCACCTTTGCAAAAAATTATAGATAATAAAGAATCGCTGCCTTTGGTAAAAGGAAATGCTTCCGAGCTATTAGCGATGTTAAATCAATAAAAAAACGAACAAGATGAAAAAAATAGTAACCCTATTGACACTTTTTTCACTACTAGGTGTCTGCCATGCACAAGAAAGCGAAAAGCGAATCAAATTCAACAAAGGAACCTTAAAAATCTGTAGTACTTCACATATGACGATCAAAGGGTATGATGGAAATGAAGTCATCATTAAAAGTTTGAACAATACGAATCATTTTGTCTTTCGCAATAACTTTATTAGCAAGAACAAAGACTCTGTAAGATTCTATAGATCAACGGATTCCGCAACAACGAAAGGATATACTTTTATTACAAATCAATTAGATGAGATAAATCTTGAAAAAGGATTGAAACCATTAGGAAGTAAATCGACAAATCCAGCCGACAATTTGTACTTGGATATCACCCAAAAGTCAGGAGAATTGATTATTCGTGATTACCAATACAAAGACTCTGGTCAAAATAGTGTAATCGTAGCTTCAAGTTTTACTTCGCACAGTAATAAATATGAATTGTTAGTCCCAAATTCTGTAAAACTCCTTTGGAATACAGAAAATTGCACCAAAAAGAACTCAAACACCTTTTATTTTAGAACCAATTCAACTCCTTGGGAATTGTCTGATTTTACAGGAGAAGTAGAAATTTCCACTTCGTATAATTCTATTAACCTCACCAATGTGACCGGACCTGTAATTGCGAATACTATTGGTGGAAATATCAAAGTAGTTTTTGAAAATAGTGCGCCTTCTAAACTATACTCATTGGTCAGTAATGACGGCTATATTGATGTAACCTTACCCGAAAATGCCAATCTAAAAGTTGACGCTACTGGATATCGTATTCTGAGTGATATTGATTTCAAAATCATCACAGAAACCATTACAAATGCTTCAAAAAGCATGCAATTGCAGTTAAATGCTGGACGTACAAAAATGAAGTTAGATGCAGGTTCAGGAAGTGTCTATTTGAGAAAACGCGAGTAGTTCACTGAAAACCTAACTATTACACAAACTTAAAAAAGCTTCACTCTTCAGTGGAGCTTTTGTCGTTTTTATAGATTTGGTATTATACCAATTTACATTTAAAATGGTGTTTTGGATACGAAGTTGCTTTGGCTGTATAGAATGCTGTGAATGGTTTGCATAGCCGTAGCTACGGAAAGTATTCGCAAAGAACTAAACTGCCAAATGAACGAGTTTATAAACATCATTTCATGTGTAAATTGGTATTAGAGTATATTTAAGGAAATATTCCTTGAATTCAACCTATGAAAACACCCTCAAAATCACATATCATTCGATTCGTAATTGTGTTGGTTATTGGTGCTGGAATCTTACTGTATTTTAATACATTCCATAACTTCAATTACCAACTAGCTCCTACTGATACTGCAATTCACTCAAACCTTTATACACACCATTTTCTAACAAAATCAATTCATCATGCGTGCCAGTTTCATGAATCTTTCCGTGTTTGATGACCAAAATCGTATCGCAATCTTTGATCGTTGATAAACGATGCGCAATGATAAACGACGTTCTTCCTACCATCAATCTGTCCAATGCTTCCTGAATTAACAGTTCCGATTCAGAATCTAACGAACTTGTAGCTTCGTCCAAAATTAAGATGGAAGGATTTTTTAAAATCGCTCTCGCAATGGCAATCCGTTGTTTTTGTCCACCCGACAATTGAATGCCTCGATCGCCTACAAAAGTTTCGTATCCGTCTGGAAAATTCATGATAAAATCGTGTGCATTGGCGTCTTTTGCAGCAGCGATAATTTCTTCTTCCGTAGCGTTCAAATCGCCATAAATAATATTTTCTTTGATCGTTCCACCAAACAAAATCACTTCTTGAGGCACTAACGCCATTTCGTTTCGAAGTTTGCTCAATTCAAACTCTTTTGCGGGAATTCCATCAAACAAAATCGTACCCGAACTCGGTTGATAAAACTGTAATAACAACGCAGACAGGGTAGATTTCCCCGAACCAGACGTACCGACCAACGCAATTTGTTTTCCCGCTTCTACATGTAGTGAAATATTTTTCAAAACCTCTACATCCAAGCGTGAATCGTAGGCAAAGTTTACATTTTGAAGTGTTACTGTTCCGTTTAACTGTAACGGATCTTTGATTGGCTCTAAAATAATATTTTCGGTGTTTCCTTCTAAGATTTTCATCAAGCTTTCCGTAGCGCCAAGTGCTTTTTGAATTTTTGCATATAAATCGGGCAATCCGCCAATAGAACCGCCAATAAAAATGGTATACAATATAAAACTAATGAAATGTTTTCCGCTAATATCTCCAGCTTCTACCATTAATTTTCCTTGCCAAATGACAAACACAATCGAGCCAAACATACAGAAGATAATCAACGTCCCAAAAAACCCTTGCCATTTGACAATTTTCATAGTTTTGTCGCGCACTTTCAACACAGTTCGTGTATACCGTTTGATTTCAAAAAATTCATTCACAAACGATTTTACATTCGAGATTCCCATCAAACTTTCTTCTAAAATTGCATTGGATTTTGCAGCGTATTCCTGAGTTTCCATAGAAACTTTTTTGATAAAATTCCCAAAAAACATACCAATGATTGCTACCACAGGAACGACGGCTAAGGTAATTAAACACAATTTTGGAGACATTAAAAACAGTGCTGTCAAACAAATGACTACCGTAATAATTTGCCCAATAAAAGAAGGCAATGTCGTATTGAAGGTGTCGCGCAACAATTCAATATCTGTGGCAACTCTACTTGTCAACTCGCCTACTTTATTTTCATTAAAAAACTGCAACGGCGAGGTCACCATTTTTTGAAAAGCTTGTACTTTGATATCTTTCATCGTGTTCGCCGTAAAATACCCAAAAAGATAGGTTTTAAAGAACGAAAACAAGGCTTGCACACCAAATACGATGAACAAAACTTTCACAAGCGTATTGGTGTCGTCTAAGTTGATAAACGCTTCTGCGGCTTCCGTCGGATTTGTCGTGTCTTGTCCTAACAATTGCCCAATGAGATACGGAAATAACATCATGGTAATGCTGGAAAGTAAGAGAAACAACATGCCAAAAGAGAAGATGCCACGATACGGTTTTATAAATTGCAACAGCTTTTTTCGTGCGATTGCATTGCTCTTTTTGGGTGCTTTTTTAGTTGATTTTTTTGTGCTCATTGTATGTAAAAATGAAGGTGCTAATTATCGTTTTATTTCTTTTAAATGTACTTATATGTTGGAAACTTCTTGTCCTTGATATAGAATTTCTTTTTCTCCGAAAAGTCGTTCTGAAATGATTCCGTTGGCTTCACAGGCTTTGATCAACGCATTGGATTCTATGATCGGAATGGATGCTTCGGTGTATTTGATACTGCTGATGTATTTTAACCAAGGTTCCATGCCCATCGCGTACACGTAGACTTCCGAAGGATTGAAGGTATTCACTAAATCCATTCCTCGTTTTGAATTTGAACCTGCCAATCTTCTGGATTCGTCCATTTCTTTGGGAACTTTGTCAGTCAAATACGGCCCGTAAATCCACGACAATGGCGCGCCTTCACATTCCATTCCTAAAAAGATGACATCGGTGTCGCCGATAATTTGGTGGACTTTTTTATAGATTTCATTTTCTACATTGCAAGAATCTGCCACAAATAACATAGAAAAGGACGCTATTTTTACGTGAAAGCACAATTTGGTCGGAATGTTTAAATCGCAATGTTCACCTAAAAACGGAACGCCTGTAATATGACAATCGGCTAAGGAAAAACGTTCCATCACATCCAACTCGGTGACATTGTGAAACCCAATGTTTTGAAACATCAATTTTAAACTCGGATCTTGTAATTTTCCGTTTCCGCCGCGCGGAATGATGATATTTTTGATTTTATGGCGTAATGGCAAGAGCGTTTCAAACATGACATGATCTTGATGATTGTGCGTGATTAAGACATAATCAATCACATCGGGCAAATCTACATCTGAAAAATGATCAACTTCCGACACGTAGCCGTAATAACTAATTAATGGATCTACCAAAATGCTGATATCTTTCGTTTCTACCAGAATACACGCGTGACCAAAGTAACGCATACGAATATGATCGCCAGTGTATTTTTCGTATTTCGGCGGTTTTTCTTCTGTAAAGAACGACTTAAATAATTCGTCATTTTCACAATCCAATAATTTTGCAATTTCGGAAAACGAACCTGCTTCTTTTTTCATGCGACTCAATTGATCGATTGCAGAATTTGCAAACGGAATTTCAATATGTTTAATGTGATCTTCGTCCAAACGCGGTGTACTCAACACAAACGGTCGGTCGTCGTTATCGGTCATCCAAAGTGCAATACTTTGCATACTTTCGTCGTAATATTCACTTTGATACAACAAACTTTCAAAAATGTTGTACGAAGGATTGTTATTCAAATCGTACACCAACTCCACATAACCGCGCAATGGTGTTGGAATTTTAGCATATAAATCGTCTAACGATTGTCCGCTTGCCTCCTTTTTCAGCATGGTTTCCAGTTCAGAAATCGCATCTGCCAACTGCAATAATTGTCCTTGTCGCGTTTCCGTCGTTTGTTTTAACGCCATGACATCTTCTTTTCGTTCTGTGGGATAATCCATAAAAGGACCGCCCAACAGTTTTGGATTTTTCGTCGCGGCTTTGTGTGCTTTTGGCGCTTGAATGTATGAGTTGATAATCTTTAAGTTTCGCTCTTTGACAATCTTAGCTGCCGTTGCCGGAGAAATTAAATGCGACCAGCAATACCAGCGATTCAACAAAGGTTCAATAACTACATTCGGTTTTAAATATACCTGATCGTTCATGCGGTTGTAGTATTTAATGTGTTGATAATTTCTTCAAGTGTGTGTGTTTCGTTTTCTAATAACAATCGTAAAAGTTTGCTATATTGATCAGCTCTTTTGATGGCATCTGCTTCTGTAAATCGGTTGGAATTGTAGAGTACATTGAGCAAAATTGTATGTTCTTTTTCGGTGAAATTGAATGAGAAACTACGTCCAAACCATTTGTGCACCGATGAACTGTCTGTACTAAACGAAATGCCTTCCATTTGCGTGTCATTGCTTACTTTCGTGAAATTTTCTATTCCAATTCCAATAGGACATTCGGCAAATTTTAGTTGTTCCACCAACAGACTGTACGGATAGTTTTGATGCGAAAAGACATCTAACATATTCTGTTTACTGTTTTTTATAAATTCTTCGGCTGTGACAGAAGTATCAATCGAAGTTCTAAAAATAGTATCGTTCGCGTAGTAGCCAATTTGATTGTTTAAATCTTTGTGTTCACGTCCCGCATTGACACTGGCAATGGCGACATCTTCTTGATCGGTTGCAGCATGAATCAACAATTGCAACGTTCCCACCAAAAAGGTAAAAATCGTTGTATTGTATTTTATGGCATGATCGCGAAGCAATTTGGTAAATGCTTCATCCAAGATAATTTCATGCTCAAATCCGTTATAAATATTAAATTCTTGTTGTTCCACCGTGTGCGGGAAATCAACCGCTTGGGTTAACTCTTTCAAATACGAAAACCAAAAATCTTTCGAAGCGTCCAATTCTCCTTGATGGATTTTGTCATTTTTCCAATAGGCAAATTCTTTGTAATGAATCTTTAACGGTGCTAACGATGAATCTTCTCCTTTTGCAAAATTGTTGTAGCTTTCAAACAATTCGTCAAATAATACATTCATCGACCAACCATCCGAAACAATGTGATGAATGACCATAATCAACGAATGTTCGGTGTCTGATTTTTTAATCAAACGCATGCGCAACAATGGACCTTCAAACAAATCTATGGACAGTTTATCTTCAATTTCTAAGTATTCTGCAACCTTTTCAGATGGTTCATCTTCTTCCGATGCATCATGATAGGTAAAGCTAAACGTGTGATCGCCGTTTTCAAAGATTTGCTGTTTCAATTCGCCATCAACTTCTAAAAATAAGGTGCGCAAACTTTCATGACGTTGTACAATATGTCGCAAGGCTTTTTCAAACGCTGCTACATTTAAGTGACCTTCTAATTTGAACGCTCCAGGAAACGCATTGTTTGGTTTTTCGTCTTTGCTCATCATTTGAAACGCCTTTTCAAATCCTAAGAAACGTTTTTGATTGAACGATATGTCGTAAATACCACTTTCTTCATGTATGACAGGAATGATGACTTCTTTTTGCGAATAGTTTTCTGTGTGTTTTGCCAAAGTTTGCGGCGTAGAATGATCAAATACATCGCGGACATCAATGGTGATTCCTGTGACTTTGTATACTTCAGAAACCACTTGAATGGCTTTTAGTGAGTTGCCTCCAAATTCAAAAAAGCTATCGGTAATGCTCAACGGTTTGTGCAGTAATACTTCTTCAAAAATGGTGAGAATGTGTTGTTCATATTCCGTTGTCGGCCCCACAATTTCTTTTTCTTTTTGTGCTGTTGCCGCTATTTGAATTTGTGCTTTTAGGGCATTCATATCCACTTTACCTGCATTGTTTAACGGAAATTCATCAAAATACACAAAAGCATTGGGCAACATGTACGGCGGAATGATATTGGCGAGATACGATTTGAGTGCTTCCGAATCAATCTCCACAGTTTTTTCCACAAAAGCCACCAATTGTTTTCGGTTGTTGGCTTCATCCAGAATCACAACAGTATTTTTAACATGTTCATGTGATGTAATTGCGGATTCAATTTCGTGCAATTCTACGCGAATTCCGTTGAGTTGTACTTGCGAATCCATGCGTCCGTGAAATAACAATGCGCCATCTTCTGTAAACGAAGCATAATCGCCCGTTTTGTAGATGCGATCATCATTTAAGTAGGAAGTTGTCGTAAACTTTTCTGCGGTTAATGCATCATTATTCAAATATCCATCCGACAAGCCCAAACCTGCGACACAAATTTCGCCTTGCAATCCGTTTGGTACTAAGTGTAGATCTTCATCCAACAGTAAAATCGTGGTATTTTTAAACGGTTCTCCAATTGGCACACTGTTTTCTGCGTAATAGTCTTTTTTGTCATACTCAATTTTATAGAACGAAGCGCCAATACAGGTTTCCGTCGGTCCGTAACCGTTATACACATCTTTGGTTTGCGAATAGTGAATACAGTCTGGAATGGAAGCTTTTTCACCTGTCGTGATGATTTTTTGCATCGTTGGCAATTCGCGTTTGTTTAAGATTTTGAGATACGAAGGCGGAAAAATTGCCACATTTACATTGTATGTTTCTAACAATTGCGTTAAGACATTCGTATCATTTTTTTCACGTTCAGAACTTACAACTAGCGTATTTCCTGCCGCCAATGCCATAAAAATTTCTACCAAAGACGCATCAAACGAAATAGACGCAAATTGCAATACTGTGTGATCTTTCAATTCCAAATAATCAATATGATACAGCATACGATCGGAAATACTTTTATGCTTGATCGGAATGGCTTTCGGTTCGCCTGTAGAACCTGATGTATGAATGATATACGCTGTTTGTGCAGCACTCGATTTGTTTTGAAAAGCAATTTCTTCCGAAGAATCAAAATCAATTTCTAGGTCAATCGCGAGTAAATTTCCTGTGTATTCTTGCAAATCGAACATTAAATCGCTCACCGTAATTAACACATTCGTGTTGGTTTTTTCGAGAATTGTATCGCGGCGTTCCACGGGTAATTTTAAATCTAACGGCACGTAGATTCCGCCACATTTCCAAATCGCCAATAAAGCGATCAACCAATTATCAGAACGTTCTAGCATTACTCCGACACAATCGCCAATTTGCAAATTGTATTCTTCCATAAGATAGTTTGCTAAGATGTTGATCCGATTGTCAAATGCTTGATAACTTAGCGTTTCTCCGTTGTAAATAATCGCGTCTTTTTCAGGATTTGTCGTTACAAACTCTTCCATGATTGTTGCCAAGGTTTTGTCAGAATCGTATGCTTTTTTGGTATCGTTAAAAACATTGATGATGGTGTTTTTTTCTTCGTCAGACACTATGTTTACATCTTTCAGTACCGTTTCAGGTTGTTGAAATAATGCCAAACACACATCAAAATGTGAAGGTATGTTTTGAATGAAAAAAGTATCATAAGATGCTGTATCGTATGTGATATTAATTAGCATTTTATCGGTTTCTTTGCTACACGAAAACACGAAATCAACCGTTTCGGTTATTGCAGAATCGTGTGCATTTTCATAGACAAACAATACATTGCTTTTCGCCGTTTTTCCTAACAAATCACTTTTTTGCTTGCAGTATTGTTCTTTGAGCGTTTCTTGACACATTTTTAAATGTTCTTTGAAACTTCGGTTTGTATCTACGTGTAACGAAATCGGAATTTGTAGCGCATCTTTTTCTACATTTGCCAAATGTGGCGTGTTAATCACAATGTCTTGTTGCGCTGTATATTTACGAATCAATACGGAAAAAGCCGAAAAAAGTACTACTAAGGAAATGGTGTCATTGCTTTTTGCCAATTCGAAAAATTTGGCGTGTTTCTCAATATCAAGCTCAAATTGAAATGTAGCTTTTTCTGCTTGCGAAATTCCGTTTTTTTGCTTGAACAAAAATTGAATTCCTGCTTCGCCAGTCCAAGAAGTTTGTGATGTGGTTTCTATAGTATTTTGTGTATTCATAACGATGCTGACGTTTTATTTTAAAATATGGATATGTCTAAATCTATTTTTTCTTTGAGTTGATCTTTGTACTGAATCACCTTGAGGATTTGATGTTGTACAATGGTCAAATCGCGCGGTTTGGTTTTGGGTTCAAATAATCCTTCTTCATCCCAGGCATCTGGATTCAAACTAATAGCATTTACATTCAGCCAAATCGGTTCTTGGAAGCGTTCCAATTGTTCGGGCATCACATCTTTTACCACAATTAAGAAAATGGCTTGTGCAAATTCTTCCAAGCGTTCTACGGTGTGAATTCTGTCTTCAATAAGTGTTTCTAAAGATTTATTCGGCACTAAATTCCGCTTGAAAATATCCAGAATGAACGGAATGTTTAGATAGTCGATAAAGTCGAACGTAAAGGTGTTTTTTGCTACTTTATGCCAATCCAAGAAGAGTTTTTTCATTCTTCCTAACGCAAAAATGATGTTTGCATTTTCTTTGTCTAAGCGCGTTTTTACCTCAATATCTAAAAAAGTTTTGTTGAACATTTGCGGACAATCCAATGACCAACCAATGACAACGCTCCACAAATACGCCAACGTGTATACTTGCTGATGTCCGAAATACGGATAGGAACCTTGAATATGATCTATCAGCCATTCGTTTTGCGAGATGATGAACTGACTTAAACGATCGACATGCTTTTCCTCCAAATTGTTGCTCAAATCTTTTCGCAACATATCCACAATACAGGTGTTTTCATACCCAATCATGTTGGAACCTGGAGAATACAACGGATCGGCAAAAACCGCAGCTTCTCCCGTACACGCCCAACGATCTATGGAAGCGACGCGGGTTGCGGAATGACTGTAGTTTTTGTTTCGGAGAAAATCTTCCATCTTGAAGTTCTCTAAATGTTTCGCAATTGTAGGTTCGTATTGCTCCAACCACGCTTTTGCTTTGGCTTTGGTATTGTACGTACTAAAATCGTGATACGCTTCCGAAGTCACGATTCCGATGCTTGTGTGACCCGAATTGAGTGGAATTAACCAAACCCAATAGCCTTGTCCCATAATGTGAAACGTAGAATAATAGCGGTTTTTATGTGGCACATGATTGCGAAAAGTTGCATTGTCTTTGTTTACCATATCTTCTACATCAAAACGTCCTTTTACACGAAACCACGCGGCATTGTGCGGCGTTTCCATTTTTTTGGTGAGATTGTATTTGTTGTGAAAAAACAAACGTCGTCCCATCGAGTCAATTACCCAACGACATTGCAAATCGAACGTTTGATCATCTTTTTTAATTTTCACAATATTGTCTTGTGCTTTTTCATTGATTTCAATGTCTATAATTGCTGTATCGTCAATGATTTCCACACCGCTGACTTTGTTGATTTCGCACAAATCATTTTCCAACACGCCTCTGTCCATTTGCAAGGAATCGTACGGCGGATATTTGGACAAGCCAATTTCTGGGCGTGATGTCCATTCGTCGCGTCCGTCACCTAGAATAAAGCGGAATCCTAATTTTTTGAAGTGTGCATTTTTAAAATAGTCGGACAGTTGTAAATCTTCCTTAAAGTAGAACGACGCAATTTCCGTGGTTGATTCGCCCACTTTGTAAGTCGCAACAGGTTTTGGAAACGTGCGTTTTTCTATCACTAAGGTTGAAAGTTGTGGAAATTCTACTTTTAATTGTCTCGCTAATGTGAGTCCAGCTAAGCCGCCGCCACAAATAATCACATCATATTTTCTTTTCTTTGGGTTCATAACATTGCTTTTTTAGTTGTCAAAGAAGAAATCGAAGTCAAATGATTTCTTAATTTCTTGGTTACTGGTATCTTTTTTAAGTGCTTCCATCTGAATGCTTGGATTTTCAATGACTTCGTTGGTCACGAAAACAATCGCATCCGCAATTTCTTGAATCGTACTTGCTTTAAATAAGTCACTATTATAATCGAGTGCAATGAGCATGGAATCTTCCAATTCATTGAGTTCTATGCGTAAATCTACCATGCTGATGATGCCTGCATCGCTTAAATCAGCCGTAGAAATGTCTTCAGCATTTTGCAAACCTGTTTCTGCCAATTCTTTGTTTTGCATCACAATAACTACATCCGAAAACGGCATTCGGTCGTAATAGCGTTTTACATTCAAGTCGCTCGCTAGTTTGTCAATGGGATAGAATTGATAGTTGAAAACGCCCAACATAAAATCTTTGATCGTTTTGATCAGTGATAGAAATGTTGCTGCATCTTTCAATTCGGTATGTACAGGAATACTGTTAATGTACGGTCCAATTTGGTTTTGCAAATCCAAATGAAAGCGTCCGTGTACTGGCGTTCGTACGGTGATTTCATTCGCATTGATGTGTCGTGCCAAACTCATCTTCATCACACTCAACAACACCATGTACAGACTTGCATTTTGTTTTTCTGCCAAGGTTCTGAGTTTTTTTAGTTGATGTTCGGCAAGGTTTACGGAAATTCGTTGTCCGTTGGTTGTTTTTTCTTTTTTACGTTCAAAATCTGTGGGAAAGTGAAAATCGTTCACGTCATTTGGAAATTGTTTTTTCCAGAATTCCAGTGCTCTTTTTCCTAAACCGCCTGACAGTTGTGATTGCAACCAAACGCTGTAATCTTTGTAATGAATTCGTAAAGCTTCTGGTTGATAATTCGCATCAAGAGTTAATTTTTTGTAATTGTCTAGGATTTCTTCATAGAGTAATTTGATGGACCAACCATCTACAATACTGTGATGCAGCGTCATGACAAATACATATTTTTCAGCTTCCACTTTTATCAATTGTCCTCGCAATAACGGCGCGTTTGCCAAGTCAAAAGGTGTTGCATAGTCTTCTTTTGCAAGTTTTATAATCGAGGATTTCCAGTTGTCATTTTCAGAGAAATCTTTTACATCTAAATTAAATTCAAATGTGTCTTCGGATCGTATTTTTTGCATGGGCGATTGCGCTACTTCCACAAAAGCCGTACGGAGAATTTCATGTTTTTGAATGCACAAACGTATGGCTTTTTCAAAAATAGTTGTGTCAATTTTTTCTTTTAGATTGTATAAACTGATACTATTTGCCACAATTTTTAAGCCCATTTGGTATTGCATCCAAAAGCGTAATTGCGTGTTTGAAACAGGATAATAGTCTGCCATTGGTGCCGATTCTATCCGCTCGTTTTCAATGCCTTTTTGCGTATTGATCACTTTGGAAAGCTTCGCAATTGTTGGATGATCTGAAAATACCGTAACATCTACTTTTTGTTTGAATTCGTGTTGAATCTTCCCTAAAATCTGCATGATTTTTATGGAATCGCCACCAAGCTCATAGAAATTATCCGTAATACTCACGCTTTCTAGCTTTAGCGTTTCTTTCCAAATTTCTGCTAGCTTTTCTTCTATTTCGTTCGTAGGTTCCACAATTTCGCTTGCGGTTGCAAATGTAATTTCGTGCGCTTTTAGTTTCTTAAGATCAACTTTACCATTCAGCGTGACTGGCAAATTTTCTAATTGAATGAATTTTGAAGGAATCATGTAATCGGGCAGGTATTTTTGTAAAAACATGCGCAAATCCAACGTTGCTACCGTAATGTCATTTTCAGTACTGTAAAAACATACTAAGAATGATGCTGTGTCCGTTTTCTTGTGAATGACCACATTTTGTTGGATGCCTGAAAATTTGAGCAATGTGTTTTCTATTTCGCCCAACTCAATACGATGGCCTCTAATTTTGACTTGAAAATCGGTTCGTTCCACAAAAACTAAGTTCCTATCAGGCAACCATTTGACCATATCGCCAGTTTTGTAAATCGTTTCAGAGTTGTCGAACGGACTTTTTAGCAATACTTTTTTACTGAGTGTTTCATTGTTTATATATCCTTTCGTCAAACTAATTCCACCAATATATAATTCGCCTGCTACACCAATTGGTTGTGGATTCAAATGTTTATCTAAGACATATAGTTTTGTATTCGCTATTGATTTCCCAATAGGAATGTTGTGTGGAATGTTTTCAGCATCGACTACATAAAAAGTAGCACAAATAGAAGCTTCTGTCGGACCATACGCGTTGATATACGTTAGGTATTTACTGTAATGTGCAACATCTGCTGTTTTGGCTTTTTCTCCTCCAGACACCAAGGTTCGTAACGAAAGCTTCTGAGTTTTATCTAATGCCGCAATGTACGCTGGCGTAAACGTTCCGATCGTAATTTGATGCTCATTTAAGTATGAAATTAAATCTGTTCCTGATTTTTTCACCTTTTCAGGAATGATCACCAACGTTGCACCTGCAAATAAGGAAAGAAACATTTCCGAAATAGACGCATCAAACGATAACGACACAATTTGCGACAAGCGATCATTTGGCTGAATGTTGAAACGTTGTACTTTATCCGACATCATATTTACAAACGAACGATGCGCAATTGGAACGCCTTTCGGTTTCCCCGTAGAACCTGATGTGTAAATGATATACGCAGTATCCGTTTGCGAAACTTTTGGCATTGTATACTCTTTCGTTTCATCATTGAAATCCGTTTCTACTGTAATGATATTGTCAATCCTATCGTTAAAAATTGCTAAACGATCTTGTAGCTTTTCTTGCGTAATAACAGCTTTTACCTCCGCATTTTCCAAAATATAACCCACTCTGTTTTCAGGAGTCGCACTGTCAACAGGAACATAGATTGCGCCAGCTTTCATAATTCCTAACATCGCAATGATTACATCCGCAGAACGTTCTAAAAATACGGCAACTGCGTTTCCTGTTGTAATGTTTTGTTTGTGTAAGTAGTTTGCCAATTGATTGCTTTTTGCTTCCAATTCTGCATACGAAATTTGGGTAGAAGCATCTTGTACTGCAATTTTGTTTGAATATTGTAACGCTTGTTTTGTGACGATTTCATGAATGCAATCGGTTGGAATTGGCGCGGCATTGTCATTCCAATCGTACACCAACTTTTTGACGTCTTTTTCTTGTAATATTGGCAAAGAAGCTATTGTTAGATTTGTTTCATCGCGAATTATCGCAGTCAACACATTTTTAAAGTAATAGATGAGTGTGTCAATTGTTTTTTCAGCATAGCGATTTGCATCATAATTGAGAATGACTTCCAAGTTGTTGCTGAACGAAAAGGCAAATCCCAACGGATAATGATCTTGCTCAATGGTTTCCAATTTCGTGATGTTAATATCGGTTTGTTGACTTTCCACTTGGTATTTTGGAAAGTTTTGAAAACCGTATAATATTTGAAATAATCCTTCGGGCGATTTGTATTCCGAATACGAATAAATGTCTGCCATAGACGTGTGTTCGTACGCCAAACGTTGCAAACTGGTTTCTTGGATGATTTTTAAGAAATTTTCAATAGATTGTTCCTCTTCCAATTGCATTCGAAATGGCGTTGTGTTTACGTGCAATCCGATGGAATCTTTGGTGTCAATTCCACGCAACGAGCGTCCTGAACTGATGCCACCAACTAAAATATCATTCGTATTCGTCAGTTTTTTGAGCAACATAAATATCGCTGCAAGCGTGATGGTATTTGGCGTCACACGCTTTTTTTGTGCAAATGCCGTGAATGCTTCTGCATCTACTAAATTGGTATATAGTTTAGTTTGTTTTTGGATTTCTTTATTTGTAGTGCTGCGTTTGTTTTCCAAATTTTCTAGCGGCAACGGTGTAATTTCTTCAAAACCTTTTAAATGCGTTTCCCAAAATGTTTTTTCGGCAGTTTCATTCTTGATTCGCAATAATTGCGTTACGTAATCGCGGTATAAAATTGGCGTTGTCGGCTGAAAAGTTGTTTGGTATTTTTTGTGTGAATACGAATTGAAAATATAGTTCAACAGAATTCCATTGGACCAACCATCCATCAAAATATGATGCGATTCTACCAAGAGTTTTACCGTGGTATCATCAAATTCTATGAAACATATTCGAAGTAATGGCGGTTTGCTGACATCAAAGTTTTGCCGTCTGCGTTGCATGATGATTTCCTGTAATTTTTCTACTTTGTTCGGCTCCTTTCGCCAGTCTAAAACTTCTACAATTGGTTTGCAATATTTGAACGTAACTTGTAATGGATTTGCCATATTTTGATAAAAAACACCTGTGCGCAACGCATCGTAACGCGCAACAAGTTCAGTGATGCTTTCTTCAAAAAGTGTGTAGTCAATTTTTTCTTCAATCGTCACTACTGATTGCAAATAGTACAGATCGGAGTTCGTTGCTTTGATGTGTTCGAACAGAATTCCCAATTGCAATGGTGTGAGCTTAAAAACTGCTTCTATATTTTCTTTGGCTTCCGACAATTTATTTTCTTCTAAAAAAGTCTCAATTTCTTCTGCGCTAAGTGTTTCTATAGGAACAATTGTACCGTTTTCAGTTGCTTTGTTTGTTGAAAATTGTACATTTTTTGATAATTCTTGAATGGTTTGATGCTTGAAAAGATCTTCATTTTTTAAATCCAATCCGTATTTGGAAGCTTTGTTGATCACTTGAATATTTTTGATGGAATCGCCTCCCAAATCAAAGAAATTATCTTCCACACCAACTGCATCAATTCCTAAGATATCTTCCCAAATAGCGACCAATTCTTTTTCTGTTTTGCTTGCTGCAGCAACGTATTCATTTTCTAAATCGAGTTTGATTTCTTTGTGTTGCAGGTGTTCGCGATCTATTTTTTTGTTGATCGTTAATGGCATTTCTTCTAGTTGAATGAAAAAATGTGGCACCATATACGATGGCAATTTTGCTTCCAAAAATGTTTTCAGTTCCTGGCTTTTGATCGTTTCTACAGCAGTGAAATACGCAATTAAACTCAGGTTTTCATTGACTTTCTTCGGAATGATCGTGGCGCTTTCAATTTGATTGAATTCTTGCAACACGACTTCGATTTCTTGCGGATCTACTCGAAAACCTCTGATTTTGACTTGATGATCCGTTCTGCCTAAAAAGTAGATATTTCCATCAGGTTTGCACAATACGCGATCGCCTGTTTTGTAACTGCGAATTCCATCAATTGTGCAAAATCGCTCAGCTGTCAGTTCTGGATTGTGGAGATATCCGCGTGCTAATCCAGCTCCCGAAAGGTACAATTCGCCTGCTTGTCCTACAGAAACTGCTTGTTGTTCTTCGTCTAAGATGTGAAATTGAATGTTGCTCAGCGGAATCCCAATTGGAATTTCTTCGTGTAAACTATTCGGATCTACCGTAAAACTCGACGCACACACTGTACTTTCTGTCGGTCCGTACGCGTTGATGTACGTTAAATACTTTGAATAATGTTTTACATCGGCAATGCGAGCCGCTTCTCCTGCCGTGATGAGCGTTTTGAGTGGTAATTTTTCCTCTTTTGGAACTGTTGCCAAAAGTGTTGGTGGTAAGGTCGCAATTGTGATTTTTTTCTCGATGAAATATTCCAACAGTAAGCGTCCATTTTTTTTGACAGTTTCAGGAATCATCACTAAGGTTCCGCCACTTAATACCGCTAAAAATATTTCCGAAACCGAAGCGTCAAACGAAATCGAAGCAAATTGTGCATACACATCTTTTTCTGTGCATAAGAAACGGGTCAACTGATCTGTAATCATGGGCACAAAACTATTGTGTTGCAACATCACACCTTTGGGAACGCCCGTAGTTCCTGACGTGTAAATGATGTAGGCTAAGTTTTTTGGAGTGACTTTTTGAAGAATATTCGTCGTTCCATTTAGTTCTAACCTATCAATTGTAATATGGTTTTGGATTTTTATATCATCATCAATTGCTGCTAATTTTTCTTGGAAAGCTGTTTTTGTGATGATTGTTTTTAGTTGACTGTTTTGAATGATGTAAGAAATTCTAGCTGTTGGATAGTTGATGTCTAGCGGAAGAAAAGCGGCGCCTGCTTTTAAAATTCCAAGCATGGAAATAATGCTTTCTACAGAACGATCCATGTAGATTCCGACAATGTCATCAGGTTGTATTCCAGATTGCTGAATTTTGTGTGCCAACGCATTACTTTTTGCAAGTAATTCTGCATAGGAAATATGTTTTTCGTCATAAATTACTGCGATTTGTGTTGGATATTTAGCCGCAATTTCATCAAACAACGTATGGATGCATTTTTGGGAAGTAAACGGTTGCGCACGTTCATTTAAGGTATCAAGCGCACTTTTCTTTTTGGGCGCAATCAATGTTGCATTGCCTTTGTTGGCTAGCAATTCCTTGTAACTTTCGATCGAAATTTCTCCTTTTCGTAATGCTTGTATTAACTCTTTACTATTCATTCGTTAGTTTGATTTAGTCCTATTTTCCACAATTTCTAAAAGTCCAATTGCCATATATTCTTTGATGATTTTTAATAGAATCGTGTCTAAATTTTCAAGCACATAGCTTGATGCTGCCATGACGAATTGTGAAAAATTGTCTATATAGATGGCGTCTTGCGACAGATAGAATTGTTTGAGTTGTGCAATTGCAACAGCAATTTGTGTTTGATTTTTAAAGTATTCCAATACAACATTGTTGGGATGTTGCCAATATTCTTTGATCAAATGTGTGTAATATGGTAAGATATAGACATTCGTTTTCGATTCAGGAAGTTGTAAGTTTTCTTGTGAAATGTTGCCTTGTTTCTGTTCCCAACTCCACGAAGTGATGAGCTTTTTTGCTTTTGGATTTAATTGAAGTGTATGCGTTTTTACGACTTCATCAGATTGGTTGAAAATCGCTTGCACTTTTTGATACGTGTGAATGTTTTTTGCTTCTAATTGCGCATAGTTTTTGATGCTTTTTTTCAGGTTTTGCAGACTGATTTCTAGTTTTAAAATCTCGGATACTTGTTTTTTCTGAGCGATTGGAAATTGATGGAGATTCTTTTTGATGAACATCATAAAATTGAAAACGACTTTCTCTTCTATGGGTTGTGCTAGATAGTCTGAAATCAACTTTTCATGATGTGTTTTCAAATATGCCAACGTTCGTTTGAAGGTGTTTTGCAGTACACTTTCTTTGAGATTGATTGGCAGTGTTTGCACTTCACTATTTCTTTGCGGAATTGTATATGCTGGTATGACAGCATTGCGAATTGTTTCGTTTTCTAACGCCAATTGAAAGTGTGTAATTTGTGCGGCAATTACAGCATCTTCAAAGTTTTCAATTGTTTGTTTTGCTTGTTTTTCTTGAATGAAGTTCGAAATCGTTTTCGAGATCCATGCATATTTTTCATCTTTTAGTATTTGTGCAACTTCCCAAAAAAGTGTTCCTAATAGAAGGTGTTTTTCTGTAGCGAGTGTTGCTTTTTGATCTTCATATAGCTTTGTACATCTTTCTAAATATGTTATAAGTTCATTTTTGATGGTTTCATCGGCAGTTTTTTGCCATAAATGCAGTGTAAATTTGGCTACTCCAACATGAATGAACAGATTGTCCAACAACGGTCCGAAAAACGTACTGTTTTCTTGCTGTACAGCTTCTAGCGCAGCTTGATAGGTTTTTGTGTTTTCCATTCCTTTTTTCGTCGCTTTCCAACCTAAGTTTTCATCCCAAAATTGACGTTGGTAAGAATATATTTGTTTCGCAATTGTCACAAATTCATCTTGATGATACGCTTCTGAAAGTATTAAGAAAGCTGTTCCAATTCCTGCATTGCCGTATTCAAAATTGAGCAAGCCATGTTGTTTTTCTAACCGATCTTTCCAAAAGATACCTTTGTCCGTAATTTGTGCTTCTGCTATCATTTTTTCCGCAAGTGCATCGATCCATTTTTTCGCTTTTGCATCATTTGTTACATCATAATAATATTGCAATACCAACAAACAGCCAGAACGACCTGCATTGATAGTATTGTTCGTATATGGAGAAATGATAAAGTTGTGAATGTCTTTTTCTAGTAACGCAAACGCATCGTCAATAAAAGTTTTAGACGTGTCTACTTCTGACAATCGCAACGCGGCATATAAAAACCCTGCTTTTCCTTTTTCAAACGAACAATCGCCTTTTATTTTTTGAACGCATTGATGATACAATTCCATTAACGAATGTAGCTGCGTTCGTGTCTCTGCATTGCGTTGAACCGAATACGAATCTATATAGCATAGTAGTATTTGCATCCAACCTGCTGAATTTTCATCTCTTTTATGTAACGCATTAATATTTACATACAATTCCTCCGTGTTGTATGTGAAATTTTTAGGTTTTATAGTTTCATGTATCTCTTTCATAACGGCTAAATTTTATGCGAATCTAATAAGTCAATGATGTGGAAATAGTGTTCAGGATAATCCATCATCAAGCGATGTTCTATGTGATTGCAGATGGTTTCACTCTTTTTTGCGTAGTTGGCAGGATGCGCATAGTGTACGTTGGTAGGAACGCCATTGAATTCAATTTTTACACCTTCTACGCCTTTGTCAAGATCATTTAATACGGCACGTACCTCTTTGTTGTGATGATCTATCATGCAGTAAAAGAGATATTGTTCGTAGATACAGTTAAAATATCCTACATTAATTTTATCAAGATGTTTTAGGTTTTTGTTGACAAATTCAAACGCTTTGGCGCAGTATTCTTTAAGAAATGGAATGTCATTTCCGCCAAAAACGCCTGCGTTGCATGAATGTACAATTCTGTTTTTTTGGCGTTGTTTTTTGACAACTTTAGGAATGTATGTAAGGTTTTCTTCAACTTCGTTGAGAATTGGGTAGTAAAACGGTAAGTCTTTGTCTAAATTTTGTACGATTAACGGCGCATTGTTGACCTGTTCGTCAAATTTTTTCCAAATAAACACGTCACCATCTATATGCATGAAGGGTTCGTCTTGGATGGAATAGGTATACAACTTTCCTATTGCCCATAAGTCGTTGTGATAGTGATTGACATCTTCAAGCGTAACCGTGACTTTACTGTAGGGAAGATTTAGTTTTTCTATCAGCAACGCTTCGCCTTCTTGATCAGTGACTAATTCCACACGATCATAGAACGCATTGAGCTGAAGACAACTTAATGTCCAACTCATGAAATTGTATCGTTTGTCTAGCCATCCGCCGTTAAAACGATCAAAGTCATTTAAGTTTTTAAATTTTAAACTCGGTTTTGACCAAAAACTTTGTACTATTTTCATAAACTGTTTTCCTTTTTCAACAATTAGATTTGATGCAGGGGAATTACAGTTTTTAGGTCTTTTGTATATATATTAATTTCTGGGGAAAATAACTATACTATGTACTTCTTGTGTTTATATGTGTCCTTCTAGTAATTTTTTTGCGATTAGTATTTTCATGATTTCATTGGTACCTCCGTAGATTTTAGCGACTCTATTATCGGCAAATCTTCGTGCGATTGGATATTCCCACATATAACCGTAACCACCAAATAGTTGTAAACATTCGTCAATGATATTGGTACTCATTTCAGAGGCTGAGCATTTGGCAATTGCTGCTGATTCGGCACTGAGTTCTCCGCGTATTTCCAAGGCAATACATTGATCTATAAATGCCTGATGAATTTGTAGCTGTGTAGCACATTCTGCAAGCTTAAATTGCGTGTTTTGAAAACCTGCAATTGGCTTTTTGAACGCTTTTCGTATGGTCGTATATTTGATCGTTTCTTCAATAGCTCCTTTTGCCATTCCTGCACTAGCAATAGCAATGGTTAGACGTTCTCGTGATAGTTCATTCATCATCAACTGAAAGCCTTTCCCTTCTTCAAACAACACTTGTTCTTTGGGCACTTTTACATTGTCAAAAAATAATGTACATGTATCTTGCGCGTGCATTCCTAGTTTTTTGAAGGTTGTTCCTTTTTGAAAACCTTCTGCGGTGGCATCCATCAAAAGCAATGTAATACTGTCTTTTTGGGACGCATTGGGTGTTTTTACGGCAACAATTGCAAAATCGCACAACAACCCATTTGTGATAAAAATTTTCTGTCCGTTCACCAAATAATAGGAACCTTTGTCAACAGCTGTGGTTTTTATGTTTGACAAATCGCTTCCACAATCGGGTTCTGTCATGGCTATGGCACCAATTTTAGTTCCTTGTGACATTGCGGGCAGATAGCTATTTTTCTGCGCTTCCGTACCATATTTTACAATGTAATTGGCAATAATATCTGAGTGTAATGAGAAGCCAGGACCTGTAATTCCGAAATTGGCTAATTTTTCAATGAATAAGGCACTAAAAGAGAAATCGAACCCAACACCTCCATATTTTTCTGGAACGTCAATACAGAGCAATCCTTGTGTGCCAGTTTGTTCCCAAATTTCTCTGGAAACCTTGCCGTTTTTTTCCCATTCGGCATGAAATGGAAGTATTTCTCTTTTCAAAAAATCGTCAATCATTAACCCAATGAGTTCATGATTTTGACTTTCGTATATGTTTCTTTTTACTAGTAATTCGCTCAGCATTACGATACTTACAATCTTATTTTTTTGGCACTATAGCAATTATTTTCTAGGTAAGTTAGTAAAAAAATAGCTGTTAAAATAGATTTTAAATCAAAATTAACGATTGTTTGACTGTTCGATAAACACTACAACGATTGCGTAAATTGATCCTGGTATTTTTATGTTTAATTTGAGACGTTTTTTGTTCTGAAGATGATTTTTTCAAGATTCCAAAGCTGTCCGTATTTGCATACTTTTTTCTCAACCAAAAAAAAGCTTCACATGTACTGCAAAGCTTTTTTTTAATCTATTGATCAAACTATTTTTTTAAACCACAATGAACGAAGCAAGCAGCTCAGAAAACGCTTGCATACAGTTTTGCTTTAATTCCTTTTCTTGAATTTCTTCCGAAAGTTGAACACATTGTATTGGTAAGGAGTGATTTTGTGGTTTTCGAAGTGAGTTCAATGAATTTTTTGTGACTAAAATTGCGCCGTCTACACTGCCGTCGTTGATGCTTTTCAGACATTCTTTTTCGCGTTTTTTTTCCTCAAAAGATTGAAATACTAGGATGCGATAGCCATATTTGGAAGCTACTTTTTCAATATTGTATAAAAAGCAACTATAAAAATTCGTGTTAATTTGAGGAATGATCACTGCAATCGCTTTGGTTTGTTTTTTACGTAATGCCACCGCATAATTATTAGGAACATAATTATGCTGGTCGGCGATTTTTTGAATGGCTTTTCGGGTAGAAGGACTGATATCGAATTTGTTATTCAATGCCTTTGAAACCGTTGATACCGAAAAACCTGAAAGTTGCGATAAATCTTTTAACGTCATTGTAGAAAATGATGACAAACTCATGTTTTTAATTGTTTTATAATCTGAAGTGCTTTTTGCGTTGTTGCTTTTATTTTTTCTAGATCAAAGGTTCCATTTGCTTCTTTTTTCACCAATTTGGAACCCATTCCCACGCAAGTGGCACCTGCGTTGAACCAACCTTCTAAGTTTTCCTGTGTTGGCGCCACACCACCAGTTGGCATGATACTCGTCCAAGGTTGTGGTCCTTTGATCGCTTTGATAAAATTTGGTCCGTAAATTCCGCCAGGGAATAATTTCACAATTTCACAGCCTAATTCTTCTGCTTTCGCGATTTCTGTGAGCGATCCGCAACCTGGCGACCATAGTACTTTTCTACGATTGCAAACGATGGCAATGTCTTCTCGCAATACAGGTGTTACGATAAAATTCGCGCCAAGCGACATGTATAAAGAAGCGGCAGCAGCATCTGTAACAGAGCCAACACCCATAATCATTCCAGGCAATTCTGCAATGGCGTATTTTGTTAGTTCACTGAAAATTTCATGGGCAAAATCGCCACGTGCTGTAAATTCTAGCAAGCGAGCGCCGCCGTCATAACAAGCTTTGACTACTTTTTTACTTACTTCTATATCATTGTTGAAGAAGAGCGGAACCAATCCTGTTTCCTTCATTATTTGTGCTACTTCGAGTCTTGAATATTGTGCCATTAAATGATTTATTTTTATTCCCGTGAAAACGGGAAGTATTTTAATATTGAGCTGAAATTAAACAGATTACTTATCTCGCAACTCTTCCAGAAGCGTCTCCACCCATTAATTTTTCTACTTCTGCAATGGTGGATAGGTTTGCGTCTCCTTTGATGGTGTGCTTTAAACAAGAAGCTGCAACTGCAAAGTCCAATGCATTTTGATCATCTTCTGGGTATTTGAGCAATCCGTAGATCAATCCGCCCATAAACGAATCGCCACCACCAACTCTATCTACGATATCTGTAATTTGATATTGACGTGTTTCGTACATTTTTGAACCATCGTATAAAACGCCTGCCCATGTATTGTGTGAAGCTGAGATAGATCCTCTTAACGTTGTGATTACTTTTTTGGCTCTTGGAAATTTTTCCATCATTTGTTTACAAACTGATAAGAATGCTTCTGCTTTTACATCGTGTCCGTGTTTGTGTACATCGAGTCCTTCTGGGTGAATGCCGAAGTGTTTTTCCGCATCTTCTTCGTTTCCTAATACGATATCACAATAGGAAGTCAATTCAGTCATGACTTTTTCTCTGTGCGCGTCATCACAATATTTCCAAAGTTTTGCTCTGTAGTTTAAGTCGGTAGAGATTGTAATTCCTTTGGCGCTTGCTGCTTTTACAGCTTCTAAACAAACATCTGCGGCTCCTTGTGATATGGCTGGTGTAATTCCTGTCCAGTGAAACCATTTTACACCATCAAAAACAGCGTCCCAATCAATCATTCCCGACGTAACTTCTGCGATGGCTGAATGTGCTCTGTCGTACACAACTTTACTTCCTCTACTTACCGCTCCAGTTTCCAAGAAATAGATTCCCAAACGGTCTCCGCCCCACACAATTTTGTTGACACCAACGCCGCGTTTTCGCATTTCCATCATAGCGCAATGTCCAATATCGTTGTCGGGCAAACGTGTTACAAAATCTACATCTACTCCATAATTGGCTAATGAAACCGCTACGTTCGATTCTCCTCCTCCATACACGACGTCGAAACTATTTGTTTGCGAAAACCTTAAAAATCCTGGAGGTGCTAAACGAAGCATGATTTCTCCAAAAGTGACTACTTTACTCATTTTATATCGTCTTTATTTGTTAAAATTTCTTTTTTGCTTAAACGTTTAACCAAGAGTCGAAAAATAAATCAAAACGGGTATGTTTTGATTTTTTACTTTAAAAAAGCTACTTTTGCTTAATCGTTTAAGCAAATATATAAAAAACTACGTGAAAAAAAAAAGAACTACGATAAAAGACATTGCTACTGTGTTGAATATTTCTCCTGCAGCGGTTTCGAAAGCACTTCATGACGATTCTAGAATTAGTGCAAAAACCAAAGCTGCTGTGAAACGTGTTGCGAAGGAATTGAATTATCAACCCAATCATTTAGCAAGCGCACTGCGAAAAGGGAAAAGTAATTTAGTGGGCGTTATTGTTCCGAGAACGAGTAGCAACTTTTTTTCATCCGTGATTCAAAATATCGAAGAAGTTCTCAATAAGGAAGGCTATAATATCATTATTACACAATCTAACGAATCTTTTCAGAAAGAATGTAATAATATAGACACGTTGCTTTTTACCCAAGTTGATGGCATTATTGCTTCAATGGCAAATGAAACAGTTGATTTGTCATATTATGAAAAAGTAAAATCGAAAGGAATTCCATTGATTTTATTTGACAGAGGAGAGAACGATTTGAATGTAGATTATATCGGAATTAACGATTATGATAGTAGTTTTATGATTGTGGAACACCTTATTTCCAAAGGGTGCAAACGTATTGCGCATATTGGCGGTTTTAGACATACGCGAATTTTTAATAATAGAATTCGAGGATATGTTGATGCCATACATTCGTATAATTTACCTCATGATGATGATTTGCTTATAGAAAGTAGTTTGACCTTGGAAGACGGAAAGTTAAAAATGCAAGAATTGTTAGCCTTAGAAAATCCTCCAGATGCCGTGTATATTGCAGGAGATTATGCTGCCTTGGGCGCGTTGCAGTTGTTGAAAGAAAAGAATATCAATGTTCCTAATGATATTTGCTTGGTGGGTTTTGGAAACGAACCTTTTACTTCGTTAGTCACTCCAACCATTACAAGTATTAATCAACACAGTGCGCAAATAGGGCAATTGGCTGCCAAAACTTTTTTGGAACGTGTAAAGATGGATCCTTTGAAACAAACGCTGAATAAGATTATTTTAGACGCGGCGTTGATTGAACGCGATTCGTCTCAAAAAGAATAAGCGCTATTGCCAATACCATTTACACCTTGAATGTACCCAATAAAATGTGTCTTTTTGCGCTTTATTACGTTGTAAAAATAAAACAGAACTTAGGCTGTGCTTAATTTTCACGTCTCATCTATCACAAAAATTCATCATTTTATTTCTGGCTAAATTCAAAATATAACTGGTATAAAAAACAATAACGCCTATTCATTCTGAAAATAAAAAATATTTTTATGCTAGATTCCTAACGCTTGTCCACCACCAATTTGGATCGTTTCCGCAGTGATAAATGAAGCATCTTTACTTGCTAAGAATGAAATAACACCTGCTACATCTTCTGGTTGTCCTAAGCGTCCTAACATAATATTGTTTGCCCAAGAAGCAAAAACTTCTGGTTTTGTTGATTTTATTTGTGCGTGAAATGGCGTATCAATCGTTCCTGGTGATACTGCATTGGATCGAATCCCATATTCTGCTAAATCTTTGGCTAATGCTCTTGTGATGGCATGTACTCCAGCTTTTGAAGTTCCGTAAATTCCAGCACCTGGTCCACCAGCAGTCCATCCTGCATTTGAGGTGTAGTTAATGATGGAAGGATGTTCTCCTTTTTTCAGGTATGGTATTGCCGCTCTGGATGCAAAAAATACAGAATCAAGGTTTAGTGCCATGACAAAACGATAGAATTCCGTGGTCATTTCTTCAAATCGAGAACGTCCGCCTAATCCACCAGCGTTGTTTACAAGTACATCTATTTTGCCATATTTTTCTCCAATTTTGACAATGTTTTCTGTTACTTGATCTTCTTTTGTAACATCAAAACCGTAATATTCGGCAGTTATTCCTGCATCTGTTAATTGTTTTAGTTTTTCAGCACCAGCTTTATCATCTATACCATTTAAAATTACGGTATACCCATCTTCTCCCAATCTTTTTGCTACTTCGAAACCAATACCACCAGTAGCTCCAGTGATGATTGCTACTTTTCCGTTGTTTGTGTTCATTTTATATTCTTTTATGTATTGTTTTTGATTATTTTTTTGCTTTTAAAGGTTCTATTTTAGGAATTAAGCCCCAAACACTTGCTATGACTATAAATGCTAACACTGCTCCAATGATAAATGCAGGTGCATAATTTCCTCCTTTTGTTAACATTGGTACTAAGGCTACCAAACCTGCTCCTGATAATTTTGCGGCTGTTCCTGCAAAACCTGAAAGTGTGCCTACTGTTTTCTTTCCGTATAAATCACTTGGCAAGGTTTGTACATTTCCGATAGCTGTTTGAAAACCAAAGAGAACGACCGCCATGATTAATACTGCGGCAATAGGCGAACCTGGATTTGACAAGGCTAATAAAGCTGGAAGCATAATGACACATCCTAGCGTGATGACTACTTTACGTGTTTTATTGACATTCCAACCCGCTTTTAATCTGTTTTGCGCATATAAGCCACCAAACCAAGCGCCTAACATTGCACCTACATACGGAACCCAACCGTAAATACCAATGCCTTTTACGTCCATCCCGTATACTTCTGATAAGTATAGTGGAATCCAAAAAACAAATAACCACCAAATTGGATCTATTGCTGCGGAAGCTATAATAACTCCCCAACTTTGTTTGCGTGATAGTAGTTCGCCTGTAGTTGGATTATATTCTTCTTCTTTTTGAGTATTATCTTCAGCTTCTTTTACTTTTTGACCGCTTAGAATGTATTTTTTTTCTTCTTCCGTTAACCATGGATGCTTTTTTGGTGGTGCTTTTACGATGATTAACCAAGGAACTAACCACAGCAAACCGATCAAACCTACAATGACAAATATCATTTGCCAACTAAAATACACCGTTAAGAAAGCGATGGCTGGTATAGCAACGATACCGCCTATTGCGGCTCCAGAGTTGAATAATCCTTGTGCAAAGGCTCTTTCAGTTGTAGGAAACCATTCTGCATTTCCTTTGGCGGCTCCTGGCCAGTTTCCTGCTTCTGAGATTCCTAGTATAGATCGAAAAATAGCAAAGCTTGCGACGCCTTTTGCTAATGCGTGAAGTGCGGTTGCTATGGACCAAAAACCTATGGATAATACAAAACCTATTCTTGTGCCTACTTTGTCAAATATTTTCCCGAAAATTGACTGTCCAAAGGCATATGAAAACATAAAAACTACTGAAATAAAAGCGTAAATTTCTTTTCTTTCTGTGGTTGTTTTTTCTGGATACAAATCTTCTGCTATACTTGGCCATAGTACGACCAATGCTTGTCTATCGATATAGTTAATTATAGTTGCTAAGGCTATTAAACCTATAATCCACCATCGTAATCCTTTTATCTTCATGTTGTGTGTATGAGATGTATGCATACTTGAATGAACAAGTATCACACATTATTTTTTTAGAGCAATGTAGCCCATTGAATTTTTGAAAGTAATTCGTTTCATGAAGAAATGTATGTTACGTTTCTATCTATAAAATTACGTTCCCTCCTATTTTTTTGACAATTTTGAAGTCGTGCATCTTCAAAATTGGTTGTATTATTCATTAAACATTATAACAGTATTGATATAATATTTTAAAGTGTTCTTTCATTTTTTGTTTTGCCAATTGCGGATTTTGATTTTTGATAGCTTCATAAATTTCGGTGTGTTCATGAATTCCCGATTCTGCTAAATCTTTGTCACATACATGGTATTTTTCAAAGTTTGTGATGATTTCTGGTGTTATACTTAGCATGAAGGTATTCATGGTACTGTTTCCACAGGCTTTGGCAATGGCTAAATGAAACAGCAAGTCTTCCTGTACTGCATCTTCTCCACGCAGAACTTTTTCGGTATACGCATCAAGTGTAGCTTTTATTTTTTGAAGATCTTCATCCGTTCTGCGAAGTGCTGCGAGTCGTACTGTTTTTAGTTCTAACAAAATTCTAGTTTCTACCAACGATTTAAAGTCAGGCTCTTCTAAGCCTAAGATATCTTCAATCATACCATTCATTGCAACGACACCGATGTTGGCAACAAATGTTCCACTTTGCGGAATTGATTTTAGCAACCCATAATATTCAAGTTTTTGAATGGCTTCTCGAACATTACTACGTGTCACATCAAACTTTTCAGACAGCATTCGCTCAGACGGAAGTTTGTCTCCAGGTTCTAAGTTTTTTGCATTGATTAAGTCTTTTATTTTCGAGATAATCTCACTTTGAACGTTTAGTGTTTCTTTTTTTGTTACGATGTCTAATTTCATACGCTAGTGACTGTAATTGGTTAACCAGATTTGTATGTTAAATTTATAAAATTAATAAGGAATACACGTTAACATTTTTAGAAATCTTTACTGGAATCTTACTGATCAATTTTTCAGATCAGTAAAATCCGAGCAAAGCACAATCCAAATTAAATAAACTTTATTATTAATGTGTTACTTCTAAACTGTAATACCGAACTTTGGCAAACGCGCCTTCATCACGTGATTGAAAGTAGTTGCCAGCTTTGAAATAGTTTTCAAAGATTCCCCATTTTCGCATGTGTACGTTTTTATAGGTTTTGAATTCGTTATTGTTTAGCACTATTGTCATTTTTCCTTCACTGACTCTGACTTCCAACCGGAATTTTTTAAAGCTTACTTTTTCTTTGAATGTAAATCCTTTGTCATTACCCCAAGCATCTTCATGGAGCATTTCTGTTTCTGTAGCATTCAAATTTTTTAAGACTTTGGTCTTGACACGTATTTTACCATTTTGCCAATATATTTTTAACATTGGCGGTGCATTGTTATCTTTTTGACCAATTAAATCGCGCTGTGCATTGGTTAGTCGCCCATGAATTTGCATGATGATAATTTTGTGATATTTACCATCTTTATCACGAGAAACTTCATCAATTGCCAACTTCCCTTTCATGATACCACCTTGCTTAAATGTCCAATTGACATTGTTGTTGCCAGGTTCCATTTGCTCTCGCAATTCCGAACGCGAATATTTGGTATTTGCAGTCGTCGCTTTGCTTGGATAGGCATAGAAAACAATTGCACCGCGCACAGAATCATTGTACATATACGGTTTTAAGTCTTCATTTGTGGCATAGTCCAGTATTTCTGGTGGTGACACTTCCTGCGGTTTTTTTCCGCTACCCGCAGGTGTTGTCACTTTCCAATGCGATAAATCAATTTCAGGTAATTTATATTTTTTACGCTTCTTTTTTTTCTTTTTGCGTTTTCGTTCCTTTTTTACAACATCTGTAGTGCCACTGTCGTTAGACTGTGCCATGCCAATGCTTAGGTTGAAAGCAAAAAATAGTATGAATAGCGTTCTTAATGTCATAATACTTAATTAACGGCTTCTATTACTACAGAGTCTGCGCGTATTTCTTCGTCTCCACTACTATATCCATAACTACCAACACTGCTATCGCCTCCTAAACCTCTGATGAAGAGTGCAGCACTATCACTAGCTCCTGCAGTGAATAAATAGGTGTATGTAAAATAACCATCATCATCTGGATTTGAGATTGTCTCAGTTAAAAGGTTGTTTGCAGGATCTTCTACTTGTGCAACAGTAGTGTATCCATACCCTGAACTAGGAAACTCTGTAGCAGTTGCATAGTACGTTGGTGTGTATCCACTTATATAACCTGCACCTGACAACACTCTTACTTCAAGCATACTACCAGGATATGTACCAGGTGTAGAAGCTATTTCTTTATGAGATACTACTAGTGTAACTCTATACTCTGCATTTGGTGTAACGGCAAATTCTTGATATACGTGATCTGGCTCGTTGTTGTCAAATTTTACCACATTGTCAGAACCTCCATTACCTGAACTAGATTCTCCTTGTTCACCAATATCATCATTATCCCAACCAGAGCAAGAACAATCACTTGAGTTTCCATTGTTCTTCTCGAGTTTGTCAAAATCAGCATTGATTAATACTGGATCTGGAACTAGTGGCGCTTCTGGCTCAATTACTTCTATGGTTTGTGTAGATGTACTTACAACACCTAATGCGTCGGAAGCTGTTAGCGTTACTGTATATGTACCTTCTCCTGGATAGGTGTTTTGACCATCTATTTCCGTAGAAGTGTTTCCGTCTCCAAAGTCCCACACATACATGGTAGCACTTGTAGATAGGTTGGCAAATGTATAATCTTTCCATTCTTCTTCTGCTCCTTCTCCTTGTGTGAATGAAAAGTTAGCTTCTGGTGGTGTTGCATCTGCAATTGAATTTTCTCCTAGCGGTTCAAATTTGTCGATGTCACACGATTGATATATGAACGCTCCTGCAAGCAGGAATGCCATACACACGATTTTTATTGTTTTTTTCATAATATCTCTTTATTAATTTTTAGTAGCCTGGATTTTGAGTCATTACACCATTACTAAGATTTATTTCGCGCTGTGGAATCGGCAATAATAAATCGGTAGCAGTAAAGCTGTAGTTATTAGCCGTTGATAAAGCTGATAATACATTTTGCGCTTCTCCAAAACGCAGTAAATCGTATAAACGTTGATTTTCAAAAGCTAATTCTGCGCGTCTTTCATCTAAGAGTTCTTGTTTTGTGATGGAAGTTACAGGATCTGTTAAGCCAGCTCTGTTTCGCACCATTTGGAATGATCCAATAGCAGCAGTGTTGGTTGTTTCTTGATTTCCTGCTAAAATCGCTTCTGTATGCATGAGCAATACATCTGCATATCTTAATACTACCCAATCGTTTCCAGATAAGGTTGCATCTGAATTAAATTGGTTTCCATTAGCACCACCATCTTCACCGTTTGGCAGGTATTTTACCACTTGTCTTTGTGTTGGTTGAAATGGATCTATACGATATGAAAACTCCGTTCTGTTTCCACCGTTGTTATCTAAAAATGTAGCAGCATCTTGCGTTACGTAGTTTACTCCTACCGTACGCCCAACACCATTCATAAATTCCGCAGAGAAGTCTTGACTATCTGCTTCTACTCCTATTGAGTACGCTATTACAAAAATAAGCTCGTTGTTTCCTTCGTTGTAGAAGATATCATTAAAGTTTGGCTCTAAAGTATATCCATAACTCATTACGTTTTCGCAAAGAATTTGTGCGTCTAAATAGTTTCCTAGTGTTAGGTGAACTTTTGCCAATAATGCTTCTGCAGCAGCTTTGGAAGCTCTTGTGTATTCGCCGTTACTTAAATTTGCAGCAGCAGTTTCTAAGTCACTCACGATTAAATCGTACACGGTAGCTGTAGCCACTCTTGTAAAGGCTAATTCATCTTCTTGTGGTGTAATTGGTCTCTCTACCAAAGGAACATCTCCAAAGAGACGCACTAAGTTAAAGTAGCTATACGCTCTTGCAAATTTTGCTTCTCCTTCAAAAACAGGCGACATCGTTTCGGATGCATTTGCAAGATTCTCCAATACTAAATTCGCTCTAAAAATAGTGCTGTAACAGCTTCTGTAATAGTTTTCTACAATACCATTGTTTGGTGTAATGGCATAGCTTTCAAACTGAGCCGCTTCTCCTTCTTGATTTTTGGTTCTTGTGTTATCACTACGCATTTCTGTTACATAGTATTCTTCTTGTACACCACGATTGTCCCTTAAATCTGTGGAATTTACACCTTGCATCGCGTCATAAATAGCAATGACACCGGTTTCAATTTGAGCGTCATTGAGAAAGTAACCTTCACTACTTATGGCTGCTTGTGGCACTGGCTCCAAGAGGTCTTTATGACACGACTGAAAGCCTATCATTAACATCAAAAAACTGATATATTTTAGTTGTTTCATAATTGAATGTTTTTATAAATAGTGTGTTTTTAAAATTGTACGTTTACTCCAAAAGATACCGTGCTAAATATAGGTGAACCAGCACGCTGATATCCATAGGTTGTTGCACTTGTATCGTTTATTGATTCTGGGTTAAACCCTGTATATCCATCTGCCGTAAAATATAATAAATTTTGACCTGTTGCGTATATTCTAAATGAAGATGCACCCAATCTGTTCGCAAGGTCATCAGGAAGATTGTAGCCAAATGTCAAATTACGAAGCGCAATGTAGCTTGCATCTTGTATGATGGCGTCTGTAAATATTTTTTCTCTGATGAAACTTTGATCTGGCGTGGTAGATGTGCTAAAATCTTGTCCACTGTTAAAGTGATTGAATAAGTACTGATCTCCCATGTTACGGATTTCGGCACCGTGACTTCCTTGAAACATAAAGCTTAGATCGAAATTTTTGTATTGGAAATTGTTCGTTACACTCCAAACTAGGTCTGGATACGGATTTCCTAAGATCGTTTTATCATCATCATCAATAAGTCCATCACCATTTAAATCTTTTACATATACATCTTGCGCTTGTCCGCCAACTGGATGGTATGGATCGTTGATGAATTCTAAAGGAATTTCACGATCTACAACCCAACCATAGAACGACGAAATAGGATTTCCTACTAAGTTGATCCATTCTGCAGCTCTTTTGCTGTCTACATTTTGAATTTGTCCGTTAGAATCGGCAAAGTCAAGTAATTCATTTTTATTGTGAGAAGCAATTACGGTTGTATTCCATCTGAAATCTTCCGTAGAAATGTTTCTCGACGAAAGTTCAAGTTCTATTCCTGAGTTTCTCACTTCTCCTAAGTTTTCAAGCGCTGCCGAAAATCCTGTAGAAGATGGAACTGGATTGAATAGTAATAGTTGATCACTCGTTCTTGTGTAGTAATCGAAAGAACCTGTAATTCTGTTGTTGAACAATCCGAAGTCGATTCCTGGGTTAAATTCTATCAATCGCTCCCATTGTAATTCAGGGTTTGCAATGTTCAACGCTACAAACGCTGCCTGTGAGTTGTAATTGTCTGTTCCTAATAAGGAGATTGAAGGATATAAATCCGTCAAATTATCGCCTGTATCAATATCTTTGTTTCCTGTAATACCGAAACTTGCTCTCAGTTTTAAAGTACTTACAATTTCACTTTCACTTAAAAAGTCTTCTTGAGAAACTACCCAACCTACAGAAGCAGAAGGGAAATTTCCGTATTTGTTATCTACACCAAAAATGGAACTACCATCGCGTCTAAAGCTTAACGATGCTAAGTATTTGTCTTTGTAAGCATAATTTACTCTTGCGAATAAAGAAGAGAATCCTTCTTCATATATATATGATTCTATTTCATTTAAAACGGTAGCAGCACTTAGGGTTTGTACTAAATCTGAAGTATACCCAGATCCAAGTGCGCTATCGCCTTGCCATTCCCACTTTTCAGCAGAAGCTCCAGCCACTATATTGAATTCGTGGTCTCCAAAAGCTTTGTCGTACGTAAAGTATCCTTCCGATAAGGTGTGAATTCTAGTTTCGTTAGATTCAAAGTAACTTGCCGCAGCTGCAAGATTTCTGCTAGATTGAACTCCTTGCCATCTGTTTCTGAATGTGTTTTGGTAGTCACCACCTAAGCTTGCTCTAAATCGCAAACCATCTATGATTTTATATTCACCATAAAACAATCCTGCAATTTTGAATTTGTAATCATTACGATCGCGCTCTAATACTTTTGCTGCCGGATTTGTATTGGATGTGTTACTGATATCTTGTGACACTGTACCGTCACCAAATAAATCGTAGTTATCAAAGTGTCTTTGAAGTGCGTAATCACCAATTTGCACATTTGGATACGTTGCTGTATCTACAAATTGAATCGTGTTGGCATCATGGTATAGTGGCAACCATGGCGCTTGCCTTAGAATATCGTGTGTAGATCCGTCAAAACGTCTTCTTCTTGTGTATGAAGGCGCAAAGTTGACACCTAGCTTTATTTTGTCATTTAGTTTTGTGTCTAATTTTAATCGGGCATTGTAACGTTTGTAATCATCTGTTAGCAATACACCTTCATCATGATTGTATCCTAAAGAGGCACTAAATTTCGTGTTTTTGTTTCCTCCACGCGCATTGAATGAATGTGTCGTGATGGTTCCTCCTTCAAAAATAACATCTTGCCAATCTCTATCAATTCCTGTTGTTTGTACAAGTAATTCTTTATACGCAGTTCTGTTGGAAAGTGTTCCAGTGGCAGCGCGTTCTGCCGCAACAGTTTCTGCTACTGTAAAGTAGTAGTCATCACTTTGTCGGGCTTCTTTAAAACCAAAGAACGAATTGTAAGAGAACGTTGTTTTCCCGTCTTTCCCTTGTTTTGTAGTAATTTGAATAACACCATTGGCACCACGAGAACCATATATTGAGGTAGAAGCGGCATCTTTTAAGATATCAAACGTTTCTACTTCGTTCATGTCTAAGTTTCCAAGGAAATCACTATCTACAACCAATCCGTCAATTACAATTAAAGGCGCAGAATCTCCATTTAACGAACCGACACCACGAATACGAATCGTAGGATCGGAACCTGCTTCCCCTTCTGTGGCAGCCACATTTAAACCTGCTACTTGTCCTACTAAAGCATCATCTAATCTTGAAACTGCAATTTTGTCTAAGCCTTTCTTTTCTACATTTAAGGTAGACATTGCCCCTGTTAAGTTGCTTTTCTTTTGTGTACCGTATCCAATGACAACCACTTCATCTAAAGCATTTGTATCTTCTACCAAGCTAATATTTATTGTTGCCTGCGCATCAATAATTACGGTTTGTGAAGTATATCCAACATACGAAAATTGTAATACATCACCTTTCTTTACTTCAATTTGATAATTACCATCAAAATTTGTCGTAGTACCTTTCGATGTTTTCACTACCTGAATGTTTGCGCCAGGAATAGGTTGGTTGTCAGCTTTGTCCACAACTTTCCCTTTCAGAAGGTAAGGCTCCTGTGCATACGTTGCAATGCAAAAGAGGAGCATCACAATACAGGTAAGCTTAGTTTTTAAATTCATAATTAAGTTTTTTAATTAGTTAATATTCAACTAATCACTTAAAGCTTTCTTTCTACTGCTAAAAAATTTGTATTTTTACAGTATGCATGTTACTATAAGTAATTATGTATAATTTACTTCCCTCCAAAAGAAGTAATGATCAAAAAGGATAGGCGTGCACCTGTCCTTTTTTTGTGGCTAACTAAACTGGTTAACCAGATTGGTTTACCAAATATATATAATTTTTTGAAACTATCAACATTTTCTTAAATTTTATTAAGGAAATGTTAATTTAAAGTCGCTTTTTTTAGTTATTCCATAAAGTCTTCACGAATCGGACTGAATACATCGATAAGTATTCCTTCTTCTGTGCAGATAGCTCCGTGCAATACATGAGGTGGAATGTAGACGGTATCGCCTCCTTTGACAACTTTTGTTTCTTCCCCGATCGAAAATTCAAAAGAACCACTTTCTACATAAGTTACTTGACTGTGATGATGTTCGTGCTTGTATCCGATGCCACCTTTTTCAAAATGCACTTTTACGAGCATGATTTTGTCATCATAGCCCATTATTTTTCGTTTTACACCTTCGCCCACAACTTCCCAATCTAAATCGTTATCGTAGATGAATTCTTTACTTGCTCCAAATGTTTTCATATCGTTCTCTTAATTATTTTTTGATTGTTGTTCTTTTTATTTTTTCTATTTATTTGGTGGAGTTCCTGCGCCTATTGTAGCTTCTCTGAACCATACTTCTGTGTAGCAACCATTTTCATATTGCTTGGCAATGTCACCTCCATAGGTTTCTGCACCTGCACACCAAACCCTGTTTTTTTCAGGACTTTTTCCGTTGGTTTGATTGTATGCACCTTGCTTAAAGTAGTTGAGTTCTCCACTATACGCTTCCGCACGTTCAGTGCCGTCTTGTCCGATAGGTACAAATAGTTTTTTGACTTGTTCTGGAAGATCAGACTTGTGTACGTACTCCGATTTCAGTAGGTTTTTAGTGAATGTTTTTGTTGGATGACCTTCACTTGTAAATGTGAGGTACATGATTCCTTTGTATACATTGACTTCATAACTGAATTCTTCACCGAGTTCTATACCATCTGCAGGTTCCGCAGGATAGTCATCTTTACTTTTACCAATAACTGACATGTCGTGTCCCCAAACAGCCGTTGAATAATCCCATCTTCCTGAGTTATCATCACCCGCAGTATTGATTTCGTAGTTCCAAAAGACAGAACCTTTGGTATGTTTTGGGAATTTTTTGTAGAATAGTTTAAAAGGTTCATTTTCATGCCCTTCTCCACTGTGAATTTGTCCAACTACTGTTGCATACGAAGCCGCTACTCTAGCATCGCCCGAAGTAGAAACTTGCATTACTTTACAAGTTCCTGTGAGTTTTCCACCTTCTTCTGGCATCCATTCTCTTTTTTCTTGTAATTCCGTTCTAGTATTGCTTGAATTTTTTGAGGTAACTCCAGAATTTGGCGTTTTGTACACTACCCAACGACGTGTACCATCAATGACAGTGTAGAAAAAATCTTTTTGTTCATAATTGACAAGATTCTTTACGTTTGTACCATCACCTAGTAATATTTTAAATTTATCCATGAAGGGAATGACCTCGCTTGGATAGACTGTTTTTTTGCTTAATCCGTCATTTGCTTCAAAATATCCTGCATTCGAAATAGCATCGTCGCTGATTGTAATTTTTGCTTTTTTAAACCAAACTTCTGCATAGTTGCCATCGGCATATTGTTTTTGGAGGTCTCCGTTATGTGTTTCTGCGCCAGAACACCAAACTTTGTTTACTTTCGGATCTTTTCCGTTGGTTTGGTTGTAGCAGCCAAGTTTGAAAAATAATCCTTCGCCTGTGTAGGCTTTTTCACGTTCTACGCCATCTTGACCAATTGGCACAAATAGTTGTTGTACTTGTTGAGGAATGTCTGAACGCTTTGCATATTCTGAAGCTATCAAGTTTTTGGTGAAGGTTTTGGTTTCGTGTCCTTTACTTGTGAAAGTTAGGTGCATCATTCCATCTTTGATTTCCACTTTGTAACTGAATTCTTCTCCTAATGCAATTCCGTCTTTTGGTTCTGCCGGATAGGTATTTGCATCCGTTCCGACCACAGAAAAATCATAACCCCAAATTGGATATGAGTAATCCCATCGTTTTGAGTTATCATCTCCAGCAGTATTGATTTCATAATTCCAAAATACAGAACCTTTGGTGTGTCCTGGGAATTTTTTGTAGAATATTTTTAGCGGTTCATTTTCATGTCCGTCTGCACTATGAATCTGTCCTACTACAACCGAATACGTTGCTGCCACTGTTGCATCACCTGTAGTAGCTACATTCATTACTTTGAGTGTAGCATTCATGGTAGCTTCTGTCATTGGCATCCATTTTTTGAGTTGTGCCAATTCTGTGCGTGTGTTGTTGGACGTTCCGTGTGTATTTCCTGCATTGGGCGATTTGAATACTACCCAGTTTCCGTTGGCATCGTTTGCCGTGTAAAAGTAGTTTTTATCATCATAATCCGTAGCTTTTCCTACATTAGCACCATCGCCTAAGATTAAATTCCAATGTTGAAAAAATGGTATGACCTCGTTTGGCTTCACACTGTTTTCGATATTTTCTTTTTTGTTTTCAGCACAGCTATTACATAGCAAAATGACACTCATCAATAGCGTATTAAAAATAAAAGTTGATTTGGATATGTTGAATCTCATGGTGTATGATTTGTTTTGTAAAACTGTACTTAGTTTTCGGTGTAAAACTTGTTAAGGCACTTATTTCTTTATAAAACAAATGCCTTTATTGATATTAAAAAATTATTCTTTGATTATTTTTTTGGTGATACTTCCATCGTTGGTTGAAATTTTAACTATATACATTCCGTTGTTAAGATTAGAAATATCAATACTATTTGTTACGTTATTGGCAGTGAACACTTCTTTCCCTAACATATCGTACATATTTACCGAAACTGAACCAATGGTATTCGTTTGAATGTTTAGCGTTCCTTTACTTGGATTTGGATACAGTCTGAAAGTAGTAGTTTCCGCATCATTTATACTTAAAGTTGCATCTGATACTATTAGTTCATTAGAGTAATTGAACGCTTTGTCTACCGCATATATTTTATAAAAATTCCCTGTTGCATAAATGTCTGTAAAGCTTGTATCGGTTCCAATATAGATTACGGTTCCTGTAAGACCGCCTGTTCCGTTTGTTGTGGTTCCTCCAAATTGATAGATTCCATTTTGGTTAGGATCGTTATCTGCATTCGGCATTGAGGTATATTTGATAACAACATAACCTCCAGCATCTACGCCACCTGCGGGAGCTGTCCAACCTACTGTAGCAATACCTGAATTATTAGCATACGTTCCTGTTGTTGGATCACTTGGAGCAGTATCATCATACGGCCCTGAATATACAACAAAATCGTCTACTCTTACCGCTGTTAAATTACTTCCGCTCATTCTGGCAACTGCCCAATGTGATGCGTTGATAGCGCCACCTGTTGTGACAGTACCGTACGTTTTAGTCCATGTATTGGCCATAAAAGGTATTGCATCTGTTTTATTCGTTGTATTACTTCCAGACGTATTATTTAAATAGATTCCAGGATCTAAATCGTTTCCTGGATCTGCGCTTGCACTGTAAAAAAACTGTACTGTATATTCTGTATTGATTTGCAATTGATTTGGAGCAACGGTTGAAGGACTTTGCAATCTTAAATTACTACTTCCTGATGTTATTTGAAATGCTGCTGAAAAATCTCCAGTTCGTGCCAATGTTGCATTGTTTGTCATATCTCTAACTGCTGAGTTACCAGTGGATGAAACTGTCCATTCTGTTTGGGCTGTTCCAGATTGACCACTACCCGCAGAACTCATATTACCTGCAGTTTGACTTTCCATACCACCATCCATGATAGGAAATTCACCAATTACTTGACCAGATGTTGCTGGCGTCGTTGCTCCAGAGTACACAATTTGTGTGTTTACACGTTGCGCTTTCCTGCTTGTTAGTGTTGTTGGAGCGGATGAAGAACCAGCTCTGTAATTGAGGGATTGATGCGCTGTATTGTCCCAACGCCAATTTAACGAACCATTTCCTGAAAATAGTAAATTAGGTTGTAAAGGATCAGCAGGAACTAAATTAGAGCAATCCCAGTCTACAGCAACTTCTAACGCATCGCCTGTATAATTGAAAGGTGTTGTTAAAGCAAAACTCACATACCCTGTAGCACCAGGAAAGTTATTTGTTGTATTAAATGTGTAGGTTCCTACGATGGTAGCTCCGTTTATGGCATCTGTCCAAGTACTTCCACTAGCAACTACTTCTGTAGCACTTGAATTTCTCATGTAAATTGTCATTGTAGCATCGCCTGAAGCTGTAATAATGTTAGAAGAACCTAAGTCAAAATTAATTTGAGATATGGTTGCAGAAGGTGACATAGCTGCTAATTCCGTTGCAGTATACAATATACTCGCACGAGAATATACAGAACTTGATCCGTCATCTGAACGTTGAAAAGGACCTCTGGTTGCAGAGGAAGATGTTCCTGCGCCTAACGTAAGGGTTTGCGCTTCTGCAAAACTTATAAAAAGGATTGCTATAAAAAGTAATTTTGTTTTCATATAGTTGATTTTAATGCGTTATGTAAAGATTGTAGTATTTTATATAGGAAAATGCGTTGTTGTCAGTAGTAGTTAAATAGTTTCCTGCTTTGAAATAGTTTTCAAAAGGCCATTTGTCCAAACTTATATCTTCGTATATATACGGTGTATTGTTGTTCAGTTGTACACTTATTCGCGCATCGGACGCAATAATTTCAAAATTGAATGCATCATAGCCTACGTAGCCAAGGTTTTGTTTGACATCTGTCCAAATTGTGTTTGAAGTCGTTAATAATGCGTCTCCAGAAGTGCTTTCATCTACCAATGATTTTTTGTGTGACCAAATGTATCCGTCTTTCCAGTAAATTTTAATTAATGGCGGACCGTTATTTGACGGAAAATTGAATGCATTTACATCTTCTTCCGAGAGGATTCCGTGAATTTGCATGATGATGACATCGTGAAATTCATCACTTGAGTTGGTATCTTGTGAAACAGAAACTACTTTTAAACGACCTTTCATCGTGCCGCCTTCTGATAAGGTCCAATTTTCTCTTGAGTTGCTTGGATTGATGAGTTCGCGCAATTCGGTTCGTGAATAGGAACTATTTGTGGTTGAACTTTCAGGATATGTATAAAAAACGAGCGATTCATCTTCTGTATCATCATACATAAAAGGTTGTACAGACGTGAGTGTTTGATAGCCAAAATTGATCAATTCGTTCGGCAGATATTCATCGGGTTTTCCGTTATTATTTTCATCTACAGGAAGCGTTACTTTCCAATTAGAAAAGTTGATATCTGCAAAATTTACTGTCGGTACTTCAGCTGCCGGAACATCGCTTGACGGTGTATTTGTTGTGGTTCCTGTTGGAGGAGTTAATTCATCATTATTGGAACAACCTATAGTAAATACAGTAGCTAACAAAAGAGTTACTACTTTATTTTTGTGTTTTATGAATGATTTTTGTGTGTGCATTTTTAAATTGGTTAACCAGATTGGTTTACCAAATATAAACATATTTCTGAATGTTCCAAATTTTTATGGTGTGTGATTTTAAAAAAGGTATTTTCATTTTGCTTTATTGTGAGTTGAAGACTTACACTAGGTTTAAAGTTTTTTCAGATCTTATTTGCATCAAAAGAGTTATACTAAATTTGCGCTAGACATAATTATTATGATTTATTTCGTAAGAATTCGTTACTTTTAAAGGCAAACACTTTTTCTAATTCCAAAAGACAGCTACTTTGAAGATTAAAAAATTATGGAAACGAATTTTATTAGGGTTAATCTTAATTCCAATTTTAGTATTAGGAGGACTGATTCTTTACATTCAGAGCAACCAAACGGAAATTATTAAAAGTGAAATTGAAAAACTAAACCAGGAACATAAAGGGCTTGTCCGTATTGGTGAGAGTGAATTATCTCTTTTTGGCAACTTTCCATATATTTCTGTAAAGGTATATGATTTCCAAATTTTTGAAACCAAAGAAGACAATGCGCCTGTCATCATGGATGTGAAGGATATTTACGTTGGTTTTGATTTTTGGGACATTGTCAATGGAAATTATGACATTCAATCGTTAGTGGTGGAAGATGGTGTGTTTAATATTGTGATTCACGAAAATAATACGACGAATATTCAAAATTCCATAGCGAGTACTTCCGATACAGAAACTCCATCTACTAATATTCATCTCAAAAAAATAAAATTTAAAAATCTAGATATTCACACCTTAGATGAAGCCACCAATACAGATGTTGAAAAGTTTGTGTACGAAGGCTCAGGTGGTTTTACGCTAAAAGATAGCATCATCGCAGGACATATAGATGCCAATTTGGAATTAAATGTCATCAAAAATAAGGACACAACCTTCATCAATAAGAAGCATTTTGAAATTCACACCGATGTAGAATATAATGAAGATACAACCATTCTCGACATACTTCCTTCAAGGATTACTATGGAAAATGGCGATTTTGAGTTAGAAGGTTCTATAGATATTAAGAATGACGTAGACCTTAATTTTATAATGCGAGGAACAAAGCCCAATTTTGATATGTTTATTGCGTTTGCACCTGCAGATGTGATACCCGTTTTGGAAAAATACAAAAATGCTGGAGAAATTTATTTTAATGCAACAATTCAGGGACCCGCAAACAAAGGAAACAGACCTGCTATCGATGCTAATTTTGGAGCTGGAAAAGCTTTTTTAGAAAATACGAAAAGAGGCAAAAAAATAGACAATATGAGCTTTAAAGGTCATTTTACGAATGGTGAAAATAGAGATGCCAGCACGATGGAATTTTCGCTCACCGACATGACTGCTTCTTTGGACAAGGGAGAATTTAACGGTGCTATTCTTGTTAAGAATTTTGACGCTCCAGAAATTGACATGCAGATAGACTCTAACTTCAATTTGAATTTTATTGCAGATTTTTTTGAATTGGAGCAAGTACAAGGTGCTTCTGGAGAAGTTTCGCTGAAAATGAATTTTCACGATATTATTGATATTGACAAACCCGAAAAAGCATTACAAAAGCTCAATCAAGCCTACTTTGCACAGTTGAAAGTAAAAGACTTGCGTTTAAGCGCAGAAAACCTTCCCGCTCCTTTAGACACTTTGAATGTAGATTTGGTCATGAACGGTAAAGAAGCGACGCTGAAACAATTTGACATGTCTATGGGCAATACAAACCTATCTATTAGCGGTTTTATATCAGATTTACCCGCAGTAGTGCATCATACTGATATTCCAGTAGAAGCGCATTTTGACATTAGTTCTAAGTATTTGGATATTGCAGAATTGACAGGATATTCAAAGCAAGACTCTATTCAAAAAGGTATTGATGAGCAATTGGAAAATCTGAGTTTAGGACTTTCTTTTAAGGCTTCTGCAAAAGATTTTACGGAATCTAAGTATTTGCCTAAAGGTGAATTTTTTATTGATAGTTTGTATGTAGATTTAAAACATTATCCGCATACACTACATGATTTTCATGCCGATGTACTGATTGATAGTACAGACTTAAAAGTTGTAGATTTTTCAGGTTTTATTGATGATAGTGATTTTCATTTTGATGGATTGATTCACGATTATGCTTTTTGGATGCAACCTGAGCTTAACGGCGATGTAGATTTAGATATCAATCTTACTTCTAAAAAATTAAGACTAGAAGATGTTTTTTCGTATAAAGGAGAAAATTATGTTCCTGAAGAATACAGACATGAAAAATTTGATGATTTGGCATTGCATTTTGACGCTCGTATGCATTATAAAGATTCTGCTTTACACTCTATAGATTTGGCTTTAGATAAGTTAGACACAAAAATGGAAGTACATCCACTTCGTTTTCATGATTTTAGAGGAAACATTCATTATGAAGACCAGCACATTGTGATAAAAGACTTTCACGGTGAAATAGGAACTACAAATTTCAATTTCGATTTAAATTATTATGTGGGAGAAAATCCGCAAATAATGAAAAGAGATAATTACTTAGCGGTACAAGCAAATTATATAGATTATGATGCGCTTTTTAAGTTTAATACACAACCCCCAAAACCCGCGGAAGTTGTCAAGTCAGAAACTGCTGATGTGAAAGCACATGCTGATGCTTTTAATATCTATGAGTTGCCATTTACAGACATGCGATTTAAAGCAGATATTGCGCATTTTATATATCATCGAATTGATCTTCAAAAGATCAAGGCAGATTTCAGAATAACACCCAACCATTATATATATGTAGATACATTACAGATGAATGCTGCTGGAGGAAATATTCAATTCAGTGGCTATTTTAATGGGAGCGATCCAAAACATATTTATCTGCAACCCGATTTGGTTATTACTAATGTTGATTTGGATAAATTACTCTTCAAGTTCGAAAATCTCGGGCAAGATCATCTCGTTTCCGAAAATTTACAGGGAAAAATCACCTCCAGAATTACAGGAAAGATTAGAGTATATCCAGATATGGTGCCAGATTTGGATCAATCTACTTTAGAAATGGATGTAAAAGTATTGAATGGTAGACTGAAAAATTACGACCCAATGTTGGCACTTTCAGATTACATGGGAAATAAAAACTTGCGAAACATTCGGTTTGATACGTTGCAAAATAGCTTGAATGTAGATAAAGGAAAGATTTATATTCCTTCTATGACAATTGAATCTACTTTAGGTCACATGGAACTGTCTGGCTCACATGACAACAATCATAATATTGATTATTATTTGCGTATTCCATGGAAAACTGTACGAAAAGCTGCTTGGTATAAACTATTTAAACGCAAAGATCGTACTATTGATGAAGAACAAGAAGATGAGATTGTAGAAGTAAATACAAACAAGAGAACGCGGTATATCAATGTAAAAGTCAAAGGAACCATAGATGATTATAAGGTTTCATTGGGCAAGAAAAAGAAAAAGTAAAATACAGCACATATAGTAGCCTTGGAATGCATACCTAATGCTTTTTCACAAAAATACCTCCTTGATTTCTCAAGAAGTCTTGCTGTATTTTATACTTGTATGGTCTTAATTTTCTAAGAAATCTTTTAGCATCTCTTTCAATACGGTGGTGTCATTTTCCGTATTTCGGATCAATTTGCCATTTTCGTCACATTCAAATTGTGCAAAATTGATTTTCATATACCGAAATCTTTTGTTGAGAACCGCTTCTTTTTTGAGTTCGTCATAGTATTTTATTTGTGTAACACGCGCTTGTTCTTTTTCATCTAAATCTTCAAAATTTTTCTCTTTCTGAAAAAACTCAATCACAAGTTTTGAATCTTTGTAATACGCATCTAACGGTAGTTTTGTACGTCCTTTTCCTCTTTTATGAAGATTTCCTACCAAGGTGTCAAATGTGTGTTTTCGGGAAGCTTTCTGCGCTAACAACTCGTCACATACATCCAATAAGTAATTTTCATCACTATTTTTAATGTCTAGAATATGTTGTGCTTTTTTAGAAATTTCAGGAATTACTTCTTTTGGTGTATACTCTTTGCCTTCTCTTACCAAATACCAATAGGTGTTTTCTTTTTTTCGTTCTGCATGAACCGCAGGTATTTTAGCAAGTTGCGATTGTTTATCTAATTTCCGAAGTACTTTACGCAATGGAAATCCTTTTTTTACATCTTTTAAAAACACACCAGCCTCCACTAATGCGGGCATAATTGTTTTTACAGGAATCCAATCAACCGTAGTATTTTCATTAAAATACTGAGCTATTGCTTCATTCACTTTTGTTATATTTTCATCAGTCATATGTATACAGATTACTTTTATACAAGTATAATAAAAAAGCTCCACATTTCTGTGAAGCTTTTGCTTAGTAGCGGGAACTGGACTCGAACCAGTGACCTTCGGGTTATGAGTTCATCTTGGGACATTTCCCCTTTGATTATCAACACATTACCCATGCTCCATTCCGCTTAAACTCTCAAATCGTATTCAGAAACGTATTCGATTTTCGATTATTAATGATGTAAATATACTAAAATTATTAACTCTTCCTAATTGATTTTCAAAACAAAGTATGCATCTCTGCATAATAAAACGGCTCTACAATATCCGCTCTATCAGAATCAATCTTATTCGAAAACAAATCCTTTGAAACAGGATAATCTTCAAAATCTTCTTTGGTGAATGAGAACATCATTTGTTCTTTAATGTCGCCTTCTTTTAAATCGGGATTGAGCCATTCTATTTCTTCACTTTTATCTAAAATGATGGGCATTCTATATTGACCTTGACGATTTGGATTATTATGTACACGCTTAAAATAATCATTAGCAGTTGTTGTCAAAATACTTGCGGTATAAATATCATCTTCCAAGTGATTATAAATTCCCGCCATTGCAAATGCTTCTTGATTCTTACATCTAATAAAATATGGGTATTTCTTTCCTTGAAATTGATGTGGTTCAAAAAAACCACTAACTAAAATTAAACATCTATTCTCTAAAGTCGGTTTTCTAAATAAGCTACTTTCTAATACACGTTCACTTCTCGCATTTAAAGTATTCCAATTACCTAAATAATTTTTTCGTTCTGATATATCAATATTATTTGGCATTAATCCCCAATAGCTCGGTTTGATAATGTACGGATCATCTTGAGTAATGATATACAGTGACTTATTCTCCCATCCATTGAAGTGATAATAAGGTTCATATATGCCATCGTACTCAAAAGCTGCATCAAAACGTTTTTCGAGTTCTTTTTCTTTCTTTACTTGGGAAACATGGAAACACATATTTTTTAATTTTAGGGGATAACTTTATAAATATAACAAATATTTGTTGTCATGCTATCTTATGATTTTTTCTTTAAAATTTAGGTTCTTATAATTTTACATCCTTTTCTTTCAAACACTTACAACTATAAAAACCAATTCTGTAGTATTTGTTTATTGGATACTGCAACTACAGAAACGCTTGTAAGAAAGTGAAAATTACTTAAAATCTACACTCATACATTCGTAATCCCTTAACCCCTAAATGTATTGCAAATGTATGCGCTTGTAGACGTAAATAATATGTATTGTTCTTGCGAAAGAATATTTAATCCTGCATTAAATAAGAAACCTGTTGTGGTTCTGTCTAATAACGACGGTTGTGTTATTTCTCGAAGTAACGAAGCAAAAGCACTAGGAATTCCAATGGGTGCAGTCGCCCATTTATTCGAAAAAACCTTTAAAGAAAATAATGTGCTTATATATTCATCTAATTATTCTTTATATGGTGATATGAGCGATAGACTTATGCAAATTCTCTCTGATTATACGCCTGATGTTGAAGTGTATAGCATAGACGAAGCTTTTCTTCATTTTAAAGGCTTTAAACGCTTTAATTTTGATGAAATAGGCATAGATATTAAAAACACAGTAGCGCGCGGATTAGGGCTTCCTATTAGTATTGGAATTGCCCCTACAAAAGCACTAGCCAAAGTAGCGAACAAGATCGCTAAAAAGTTTTCGAATCAGACCAATGGTGTCTATGTTATGAATTCCGATTTGAAGCGAATCAAAGCTTTAAAATGGCTCAACGTAGATGACATTTGGGGAATTGGTAGACGGCATGCACAAAAACTAAATAGGTATGGAATTACAAAAGCAATACAGTTTGTGGACGCTCACGACAATTGGGTACGTAAGGAGTTTTCTGTTGTCGGATTACGACTAAAAAAAGATTTGCAAGGAATTCCAACACTTGGACTAGGTGAAGTACAGAATAAAAAATCTATTGCAGTAACTAGAAGCTTTGCAAAAATAAAAAGTGACATCAATGATTTGCAGGAAATTATTTCTAGTTATGCGTGTGTCACTGCTGAAAAGTTAAGACACCAAAAAAGCTGTTGTAATTTAATTATGGTATTTGTTAGAACAAATCCTTTTAAGAATGATAAACCACAATACAGTAACAATGTCGTTTTAAAGCTGCCTTATCCAACAAATTCAAGTATCGTACTGGCTAAGTATGCAAAACATGGAGTGCAACAAATTTTTAAAAAGGATTATGAATATAAAAAGGCAGGAGTTATAGTTATGGGATTGGTTCCAGATACGGCTAAACAATTAAATATGTTTGAACCTGTGAATGCAGATCATAGTAAGTTGATGGCTACTATGGATAAAATGAATACTAAATACGGAAAAAATACGCTAAATGTGGCAAGTCAAAAGCTAGACTCGCCTTGGGCAATGCGTCAGAATCATTTGTCACCAAATTATACGACTGACTTGAATGAGATTATTACAGTGAATTGTAACTTTTAAGTGTTAATCTATGGTAAAAGTTCCTGTGAGTTCTTTATATTCCTCGTATATTTTAATATCTAAAAAATACCAATCTAACACACCATGTACTGTGTATGAATATGTATTGCCACCTAGTTTGTCAATTTCTGCATAATCATAATTCCATCTGTGGTCACTTGTAAACCCATTTAATCCACTTCTTGTGAAAACTGGTATTAATTCTTCATCGTTGTTTTTACGGAATCGAACCAACATTGTTATGTCAAAAAGTGTATTATCTTCAATGAGAATTCGTTTTTGATCTACAATTCTCCCCAAGGATTCATCATCTGTTGGTAAAGTATATTCACCTCTTATAGAGTTTTCTTTTTCACCAGCAAGACCGACAAATCCGACAACTAGTATTACAATAATTACTATGCTATACTTTTTTTGAAGTAGTGTTTTATATTTTGCAATCATAGTTAATATCAATGCAAAAAATAGAATGATAAAGGCATAATTTATGATTGTCCAAATGAGGTACATGGTTAGTTCCGTTTTTTCTTTTTGGATACTTCTTCTGCCATGAGTAAAGCGTTGTACGCATTTACTATTTTTCCCGATTTGGAAAGGGAACTGAAAAGAACAAGTTCTTTTTCTTTGCTTGTAGATGGTTTATTGACCATAATATCATACGAAACTCCTGATTCCATGATAATTTGTTTGACTTCGGCTGCTGTTAGGTTTGGGTAGTAGGAACGGATGAGTGCGGCTACTCCTGATGTAATTGATGCTGCCATAGAAGTTCCATTTTGGAATTCATATTTATTACTTACAGCTGTAGTGTATATATAATAACCTGGTGCAAAAATATCAACGTCTACATTTCCGTAGTTTGAGAATGAGGAAACTAATTTTTCATTGACATTATAGGTTGATGCTCCTACCAATAGAAAATTATTTGAAACTTCTGTACCGTTATTTTCATTGTCATTAGGGTAATAATTATTTTCAACACTTAAATCTTGACCTCCATTACCAGCAGATGAAATAATCAAAACATCATTCTTCTCAGCATACTTAAAAGCTTCAAAAACCCACTCTTTATGTAATGAAAACTTTTTACCAAAGCTCATATTAATCACTTTAGCACCGTTGTCAACAGCATATCTAATTGCTAGTGCTATGTCTTTGTCATGTTCATCTCCATAGCAAGAAATGCTTAAAGGCATTATTTTAGCATTTTCAGTGATACCTTCAACTTCATCTAAGATATCTTTTGATTTTACCAAAACTCCTGAAACTAAAGTTCCATGATTTAAAACTTCTAAATTGTGACTAATGTCATTATTACCATAGCTGGTATCAGTAATATCATCAGAATCATCTCCTGTAATACCTCTATCATTAAAATCTTTATTCAAAAGTTTTTCAATGTGGTTATTATATATTAAATAGTTTCTGTAAATGTAATCTTTACCAAAATATTCCTTAAAATTAGACATTCTAAGAACTGCACTTTCAAGTATTGTATCTTTAGGATGCTGTAATTTTAAACTATCTAATTGCTCTAAAGAATAGTCTATACTTGAGAAATATTTTGACAATACTTTTTCTGCATCATTATATGAATTATGCATCATAGTAAAATAGTCTTTTTCTTTTAGTGACTTTTCTCGCATTTTATTATAATCAGCTTTTGCACTTTTATAGATTCTATAATTAGACTTATCAACGATATCTTTGTATTGCTTACCTTCGAAAACGGATTCATATTTTTGTAAAATACGTGAGCTTTCCATCTTAGAAAAAATTTGATTTTCACCACTACTATTGCCCAAAAAGTTCCAACCATGAACGTCATCTACGAAGCCATTTTTATCATCATCAATATTATTATTGGGAATCTCTTTTTCATTAATCCAAATAGCATTTTTTAAATATTGGTGTTCTATATCCACAGGATTATCAATGACAGCAATAATAATTGTATTACTCTTTTTTTTATCCATTAGACTATCATACGCTTTTATTAAACTTATTCCAGCGATAGAATCTTCATGGATATCTCCATATTGCCAGTTTTTAAGATCATTTTTAGAAATTTTCTTATTAAACACAATGGAAGTTGGTTTGATATAGCTATACTTTTGACTGTAGCACGACGTAAATATCAAACTAAGTAATACAATTATTATTAATCTCATTTTAGTACTATTAAGTTAAATCACTTCAATTTTTATATTACTACTTTAACTTCTTTAATTTTCCTTTTTGAAGTTTGAATACATCTAATTACCACAACTTCTGTTTCATTTATTGTTGGTGGTTCTGTTTCTGTATTCCCAGTATTGTCTGTTTCATTTTCGCCTCCATTTCCTGCGAAAATAGAATGTAAGTTGTTAAGTTTAGCCACATTTCTTTTTATTAATTCTAGGCTTTTTTTCTGTTTGTTCTTCATTTCTTTTTAATGTTTTAAATTGAATCCAAATATATCTTTTTACTCAAAACAAATCTATTCAATTTAGCTACTTGTTGTCTTAAATTAAAAATCAAGACTTTTAAAACATTGACATTTAGGCTTTTATATTTATTCTGTTTTATCGAGTTGCTTTATAAAATATGAAGGGTATATTCCTGTTTTTTTATAAAATGTCTTAGAAAAAGTTTCAGAGCTTTTAAATCCGACTTCTCTAGCTATAGCTTTTATAGTATAATTCCTAAACTTTTTGTCTTCTTTTAATTTTTCAATAGCATATTCAACACGTAGCTCATTCAAATACGCATTAATATTTTTTCCTTTGTAGTAGTTTATTGTTTTTGATAAATAATTTGTATTGGTATCTAAAAGTTTCGCTAAGGTTGATAATTTAATACTTGAGTCTAAAAAGCCTTTATTAGCTTCAAATGATTTCAGTCCTCCTAATATAATTTCGACTAATTCTTTAGGAACATCTAACAATGATTTTTGCTTTTCTATTTTGTTTATTTCAATAGCATTATTCCTATTTTCTTTTGAATCATATAATAGTTTTTCAAATCGTTTTTTAAATATTTGTTGTCGCCTGTAGAAAAAAACTATAACCAAAAGAATAAAGGCTACTCCTATATAAATATAAGTAGTTTTTGATTTATTAGTTTTCTTTAATCTTTGTATTAGATCTTCTTTTTCAGAAATTATCTTAGGGATATCAAATTCGTTCTTTAGATAATCACTGATGTACATATTATTGCTATTTAGAATACTATCAATTTTTGTTAATTTTTCAGTATACAGCAATTGTTTTTTCAAGTTTTTTTGTTGCTTGTAATAACTCCTTAGTAAGAGGTAATTTTCTCTCAATTCTGGAAACAAATCATTAATCTCAGAAAATATTGTATCCACTTTTTTAAAATACTTAATAGCTTCGTTTTTGTAGCTTTGGTCGTATGCTATCTTCCCCAAATAAAAATAAGCTTCTGATAAATTTGGAAGATCATTAGTCTTTTTAAAGCTTTCTTTTGATGATTCGATTCTGAATTTAGCAGAATCATATTCTTTTTTTAAATACATTACAACTCCTTCATTCATATTGAAATAGGGTTTCATTTTTTCAATATTGAATTCGTCTGATAATTCTAATCCTAGATTATTATAGTAAGATGCAGAATCAATATTTCGTGAATTTTTATGGGTAAAAGCCAATGCATATAAAGATCTTAGATAAGTAGCATTTTTCAACTCTTTAATGTTTTTTTTTGCAAATTGAGTATTTTTTTGATGTATTTTTAACGCTTCTAATTGGTTGCCAGTTCTATCTTTAATGCGAGCAATATAATTATTTGTTAAAAAAATAAATGCATTATTAGAATACTCTGTTGCATATTCATTTCCTTTTACAAAAGCATTGATAGCTTTTTTAAAGTCCCTTTCCTTATATAATAATATACCCTTATCGTAATATGCAGTTGTAGGGAAATCTGTATCAGGATATCTTTTAGATATATCTATTAAACTATCAAGATATAGAAGTCTTGGTTTTTTTCTGTTCCCTCTATATATGTTAGTATAAAAATAGTAAGCTATAATTTGCCTTAAAGTATCTTTCTCCTTTTTTGACTTTTGCAAGATACTTTCAGTAAAAACTTCTTTGTCTGCTAATTCTGAAGAATTATAAAAACTATCAATTAATACTTGGTAAGACAACTTACTTAATGAGTCAATATCATTATTATTTTGCTGTCCAAAGCCGAAATAAAAAAAGAATATAAATAAATAAATACATTTATTACGCATTGCTATATCAAAATTTACTATGGTAGAAACTATATTTTACTGAAAAACACACGAGTAGATCTGAAAAAAATAAGAGTCTGATTTCTAAAATTTTATCTATAAAAAAAGAGTCTTGAATTTTAATATGACGGTCTTGAATTAAGAATTACGACAACAAGTATTTGAAAAACACCTCTAAATTCCACTACATTTACATCAACAAAAAAAGCTTCCGTCTTACTGAAAGCCTTTTTGTAAACAAATAAACATTTGCCTACGATCTGCAAATCAAAGATAGGTATTTTTTTAATACACATCACGGCGAATGTTTATTTAAGTGTAGCTAATCACTTAAAAAAAACAGTCGTGGAAACCGAAAAACGTACGAGTAGGTGTATTTTAAAAAACAATAAAAAAATGAATAACGGAATTAAAAGAATTGGAAAAGGATTGTTTGCAATCTTTGTGATGAAGGTAGTATTAGTTTGTGGAGTACTTGTCTTTCAAGCATGTCAAACTGATAGCAATAGTGACTTGAATTATGAAACATCTGAAGAAATAAAAAATAACTTTTTGGATGCTTTAAAAATTACTAGTAATAATTTATCAAGTGTTCCAATAAGTCCAATACCATCAAAACTTCCAACCGAAAATGGAGCAATTGTTAAAAGAGATGGTGATACTACAAATACAGGAAGTAATGTTGAAACTCAAACATTTTGTTTAATGCATTATGATGCAAGTAGCACTAGTCAAGCAGTAGATGATATCGTTAATAGCATCAATTCTGTTGGTGACTTAATGAATGCTAGAACTCAACACGGTGTAACGACTCAGTTTGATCTCACTTATAATCCGAGTGATACAACAGATACAGGAAATAATCAAGATCCGAATAGTTTCGATCCAAATGATTGTTTATCAATTTTTGAACTCCCTGTACAACCTGTTATTGATGCCATGATTCCAGCTATTGTAGAAGCTAAAAATTATTTTTATTCTAAAGGTTTCTCAGATAATGAAATTACAGAAATTCTTGATGGAGAAGAAGAATATAATTTAGTACCTTTAGTTACAGCCCTAATAGCGCAAGAAGATATTACAAATTCAAATGTATCTATTGATTATATGCATTTATTTGGTTTTTCTGTTTATGCACAAGATAGTGAAAGTGTATCTGGAAGAATGTATGATTGTCTTATGCGTTCGCTAGGGGTTACAGCTTTACAAGAAGCAATGCAACAAGGACTTAAAAGTACAGCTGGAAAAAGGGCTTTAAAAAAAGCTATTCGAAAAATTGCTGCTAAGACACTTAGTTGGATAGGTGCTGCTTGGGCTGTGTTTGAGTTTGTAAGCTGCATGTTTTTCTAAACATTAATTAAAAACTTAACTATATATTTTATGTCTAAATTTAAAAATAATCTTCCAACCTTTCTTGTATACTGCATTTTACTAATAGGTGGATTATATGAAATACTATTTTCAGGCAATTTTTCATCTTACAGTACTTCGGGTAAAATAAAATCACTCATCCTTTTAGCCTTAATAGGATTATTGATTGTAATGTATTTTTACAGAGATAAAGAAAAGAAGGAGCACTAAACATTTCAATACTTAATCAATATTTTAAAGACTTTATAAACTTAAAAAGCCATGCTTTTACATAGCATAGCCTGCTATCCGCATGGCTTTTTTATACACCTAGTTCAATTTATTGATAGCCATTAATAAACAATTATAAAGAACTATGATTACAAAAAAACAACACGAAAAGTTGAAATCAATTTTGGGATATCATTATGCAAATGATGTACTAAAAATTTTAAAAACACGCGGCATCACCAATAGAAAAGGAACTGCGTACGGCAAGTCTATGATTCGAAATGTTTACAATGGCTTAAATGAAAACAAAAAAATTGAAGCTGCCATTTTTGACTTGTGCGCCCAAAAACTGAAAGAAAAGGAAGAAGAAACCAACAGAAGAAATAAAATGCTAGGCATTGAATCTAATACAGATACCCTAAATCAAAATAACTAAACAATAAAACCCTTTACAATTGGTAGCCATTAATTATAAAAAACATGGATACCATTACAAAAAGCTTATTAGTAATATGTATAATACTTGTCATTTTTATCATCATTGTACTGATACTTTATTTTAGAAACACTCCCGAAAAATATGCTCAAAAGTGTCAAAAGAAAAACGAAGTCGATGAAGAAATTGAAAAAGAATTAAAAAAGAAACATTAACACAAAAACCGTTACCATGAAGTTTATTTATAACTGTATTCTAATCATAAGTAGTTGTTTTTTGAACGTTAGCTCAAGCTACGGAAGTGAGCATATTGAAGCCAATAAAATTATTCAAAGCTTATCTATTTCCAAAAAGGAAATACAAGTAGACAGTTTAGCCATATTGCGGCAACAAGAAAAGATGATTGCAACGTTACTCGAAAAACAAGAAGCGTTTGAACTGAAGCATTTTGTGCTGATTGGTATTGTATTATTTCTAGTGATCCTTTTTGGAATGCTCTGCTTCTTAAATAAGCGCGGTGACAAACGATTAAACAAGATTGTGTCATTGTTAGAAAAAACAAAACAAGAAAATGTAGATATTAATGATAAAAAAGACACAAGTTTCAAACTGAACATTGATCCCGTAATTGTGCATGCGATCCTCGAAAACTTGAAAGCGTTTGAAAACGAAAAAGGATTTTTAAATACTAAAATCACACTACATAGTTTCGCTAAAAAACTACAGACAAACACTAAATACTTATCGAAAGTAATCAATACCCACAAATTAAAATCATTTCGAAATTACATCAATGATTTGAGAGTGCAGTACAGCATTGAAGAATTACAAAACAACACAAATTATAAAAATTATACGGTACACGCCATGGCACAAGAAGCAGGTTTCAGCAATAGAGAATCATTTTCAAAGGCATTCCGAAAAAAAACTGGTGAAACAGTTTCTGACTTTCTGAAACAAGCACCCTAAAAATAAATTAATTAGTAAGTTAAAAAAGCAGCTATTGATAGTTAAGTATCACGTTGGATTGGGGAATCTTTAGGTAAAGCTGTTTATTTAGCTAGGCAGGGCGGCATTGTCGATAGTTCCTCAGTCCGCCTTGCTGTTTTTAATAAGAAAATAAAAAGAGTCTAAAACGAAATCAGTTTGGGGGAGCTGTAACTGTATAACTAAAAACTAACATAGTATTGCTGAAATAGTATGGTTGGATAAAAGTTTATTCATGGTTTTAAGTTATGGGTTAATTTAGACTTTGTAGTAGTAGAGTAGCTATGTATTTAGCTGCTCTACTTACTTAAAAATAGAAACAAACATGTGTAAATTAGATACTCATTTTTTTAAAGGATTTGTTTTTGGCTTTTTAGCCGCATCTACACTCTTTGCGCTGATTGTGTTTATTGGAATCTATTTTTATGTGACTTGAAAATTTTCACTATAAAATTCCTTAATTTAATCTTAAAGCCTCAATGATTCCCAATATTGAGGTTTTTTATTTAAAAAAATGTCACGTTTATATAGTAGGTTAGTTATAAATATGAAAAGAAGTCAAAAGGACTTTTTGTAACTAAATTAATGTCAAATGAAAAAAAATAAAGTAAATCATCTAAAGCTTAGAAAAAGTAAAGTTTGTAAACTAAATGAAGATTTTCCGTTTAAAATTCGTGGAGGAGTATTTAGAGATTCTTGTTGGTGTTTAACTGGAACAACTAGTATTGGAACACAAATGCCTGATGATAAACCAAATGAACCAGACCAAGATCACACAAGAGGCTGTCCATCATGGAATGTTGCTTGCTAATACTTATTGATTCTTGTTTAATTATTCAGATTAATATTTTCAAGTAAGCTTGTCTAAGTAGTAGAAACCTAGTTAACATCATTATTTAGTTCTTCTAATAGTCTTTACTATTTAGACAACTTTTGATATTATAGATACAATAAACTCTGTGATTGTAATTCTTGAGATGGCATCAACTCCGCATATTTTTTTGGCTGAAGCTTTTTAAACTCCTCCTCCCAAACAATGTGAAAACCATTCCCATAACGTCCTCTAGTTTCCATCAAATAGTCTTTTACTTCCACAATTTGATCTACGATATGCATCCACTTTTGATCGCCTTTAAAGTTTCCTGTTTTTGTCACTTCAAACAAAAGAATAAAAGAAATATTCGGATACTTTTTTATGTATTTATCCTCAAATTCATGCGGCTTTATTTTGGTTCGGTCAATATAACTGTTAATTAAATCAATAAAGATATACTGAAATTCTCCCGAAGCGCATACCGAATCTAAATCTTCCAACGTATTAAAGTCCGAAGCTTCCGCATTTGGGTTTGTATGTAGCCCTGCCAACTTCCATAAATCTTGCGTGTTTTTAATAATCCCTTGATCGGCAAAATTATAAAGCACTTTTCCAAACTTAGTCAGATATGCTGCAAATTGACATGCACCTGCGGTTTTTCCGTTTTTAGGTTTTCCCGAAATCCCTAAATTCATTCGTTTGGTAGCATTGGGTAAAAAATGTTCCCAACCGCTATCAAATTGCACCGTATCAAAGTGCATGTTCATCAGTTCTTTGGAAGTGAGCGTACGTTTGTTTTTTGAAACTTTCTTTTGTTTTTTTCTACCTTTAGGTTGGTTGATTCCCTGGTCTTTATCTTTAACAACTGGTGTAACATCTTGGAGTGGAAAAGTATCTTGTATCGGAACTGTATTTTGAGGAACACCTTGGTATTCTAATTCGTTAATGACAAGAACGTTAGTACCTAAACCACTTTTTTTTTTACGCGAGCAACATTGCCACCATCCACAAAACGATATCCTTTATTGAGTTTCCCATCTTTTCTAAGTCCCGCACATTTGATACGATTGGTACACAAACTTCTTGCAGGAAGTGAGAGTCCAATTTGTGTGGGCTCTATTTTAGTTGTTGGTTTCTCAAGATAATCTATCAGTTCTGACTTCGCGATTAAGATTTGATGAAATAAACGATTATCCTTTGTTACTCTTCCTTTTTCTATAGCATTTTCAATTCGATTTAAAAGTCGTTCCACTTTTTCTGTATCGGGTTTTAACCCTTGTAGGGAAACAAATGATTTTAATAAGGTGATGGCATAATTTACTTTGTGACCTTTGACATAATTTTGCATCTGCTCCAATAGTTTTTTATCAGTAAAATCAATATTTGCATCACTTTTAGTTGGATTTACTGCTTTGAATAGTGCTACTACTTTTTTATTGATTTTCGTAAACAAATCAGCATCCGCACTCGTTTTACGAATAGAGCGTTCTAAAGGTGCTTTTTGAAATGCTGTGTAGAGTAATTGTATTTTTCTGAAGGTTGTTGTTTTGTGGAGTCTTATAAGATTGTAAAAACGTCTTATGAGCCTGTACTCGGTTGAGAAATGATCTACCGTTTTAATATCTACTACTTTCTGTATCGCTTTAGAATTTGGTTTTGATTTTTTAGCAGGTGCTTTGCCAGCAGACTTTGTATTGTTAGTAGTCGGTTTTGGATATGCTTTGGGATATCTTTTATATAGAATATTTTCTAGTGTATCCTTTTTAAAATGAAAATCAAGTTCTATAAATCCAATTCTAGCATTTCTTTCTTCCGTTAATTCATCAATAGAGAAATAACCCGCTTCAGCATCTTGTGTATTTCCATTGAGAATAATATATCCAAAAAGCAGATTATTTTCTTCCACGATATCAACAATATACCAATCAGTGTTTCCATGGTAATAATGGGCATGAACACTACTTTTTTCGATGGACTCACCTTGTGATTTTTTCGGTATTTCTTCGAGTTGCTTTTCTACTTTAGTGATGATTTTGTCAAACTCACTATTATCCATCTGCACAAGTGCCTTTTTTTGATTGTAGGGTACAAGTTTCTTAAAATATGTAGTCAAGCGAATTTGCTCGTAAGTACTTAGGCGCTCATCTTGCTTTTCTTCTTGGATAGTACCTTTTGAAGCTTGCTTGTTTTTAACAGGACGCTTTTCTTTTTTTGAAGTCGAAGCTGTACTACTTTTTTTTCGAGTCGTTTTCTGTTTTGCTGCTTTGTTAATTTCAGCTAAAAAAATAGTTATTTCTGTTTCGATTTCCTTGACATCTAAAGATTCGGGAACATCAATAGCCGTTTGCATGAGTAACTCTATATCTTTTATATTCGCTTTGGTTACTTCACTTATCTTTGACCAATCAATTTGATCTTTTTTTTCAAAATAGTTTTGTAGTGTAATCATCGGATTGTGTGTTTTATGCTGCTCTTTTTCGTTTTAATTGTATGGCGATTGCTTTAGCTTTAGCAATTTTTATTCGTTTTACTTTCGCTGCTAATTTTGGATTTTCTTTATCAGGAATAGCACAGGTGTTTTGCTTTACTTCGTTGAATTTATAGCTGAGTAAATGATTAAGGGATTCAAATTCCTTTACTCTAGTTTCAAGATCAGCACCAACTACGGAAAGCTTTTGTTTTTCTTCAATGATTTTCGCTTCTAGCTTGTCTTGAAACTCCTTTGTGGAGAGTTCTTCATATTCTTTTTCAGTTGCTTGCAATTCTTGTTGAAACTTCTCTAATATATCAGCCGTTTTCATGTTTTTCTCATACCCTTTTGAGGTAAACACTCTTTCAATTTTACCAAGTTTCGAAGCGGTTTCTTTAAAGTCATTAAAATAGGTTGGGTAGCCATAAAAATTAAGTAGCCTATAATATTTTGGAAGTGTTTGAATAAGCAGCGTAGCATCAAAATTATTGGTGAGACTGATAAGCTGCTCTTGTAATTCTTGCAGACGTTTCACCTTTTTCTGTGCAGCTTGCGGTAAATCTTCTATGTTGATATCAACTAGTTGATAAAAATATACTGTACGAACCGTGGTGGCATGTACCTCAAAATCTTGCAGGTTATTAAGTGCTAATTGAATGTCTTTTTGGACTCTTTCTTTTTGAAGTGCATATTTTTCTTTTAAATCGTCATACGTCTTGACATCTGCAATTCGCTTATTTAAAAAACTAATTTTCGATTGCAAATCATAAGCCATTTCTTTGAGTTCAAATCGCAAAAGTACCTTTGTATCAGTGATAAGCGCATATTTGATTTCATTGGGATTTAAACTTTCTTCATCCAAAACGTTTCCGCGATCAGATTTGTTCCAAATATCATTGATACGCGCGGTTTTCTCCTCTAGTTTTTGAAAAACAAATATATCCATGCTATTCTCCATCAGTGGCATGGTGACTCTGACAAATGCATTTTCATTTTTTTGTCGCCAAATACGCCCCTCAACTTGACGCAAGTCCGTAGGATTCCAATCGGGATATAGGTTGTATAAATCTGTCGCTTTTTTTTGTAGATTGATTCCCTCTCTTATGGTGCTTGTTCCAATAATTACTTTGCAAACGCCCTCATTAAAAGCTTGTTTTATTTTTTCTTTTTTAGCTTCAGATATACCGCCAGTGATGAATTCTACTTCATCTACTTTTTTTCTCGAATTGCTTTTTAAAGGTCTGTCTTTTTTAAAACCCAAAACCACTTCTAAATATTCTTTGATATAGGGGAAAAAATCTTTTCCACGATTTAGATAAATCACTTGTCCTATCATCGGCAAGTTTCTTTTCTCATGCTATTTCTTCACGCTCGCGATACATTCCATAGTATATTTGATTTTTGGCGCGCTATCTATAAAATCGACAAAGTCTTTTGGAACTCCTTCATTCAAATATGGACTTACAGCATTGTTTAAACTCTTACTTAAAAGACGTAATAATCTGTTAGGATCACTTCTTGTAGCACCTAAAGAAGCATCTTCATTAAAGCCTAACTGATTCATAGACTGTTTGGGTGTCATCTTTAAATACGTAAGTAGCTGCTTATCTTTTGGAAGTTTTTGAAGTCCTTTTTCAGTTTGCTGTGAGGTTTTAGGTAAATTTATCTTGCATGGACGCGGTATGTTGGCTTCTTCACCTGTCTTGTAATTAATGTGTGAATTAATGAGTTTTTGAAGTGACACACGATTGTTAAAACTCTTTACAATGTTTTTAGATTGTATTTCCCCGTCAATGGTGATAACATTATCAGTAGTTTCTTGTATGTACTGCTCAAAAAAGGAACGGATATTTAAAATTCCCCAACTACGCATATACTCATAAGCTACTAAAGATAACATCGAGTATATTTCCATCGGACTATTGGTAAATGGTGTCGCGGTAAGGAGCATTACATTTCTACCAAAGGTGCGCTGAATGTAATTACACAAAAAGAATGCTTTGATTCCTCGATTCGAGGGTGTTCCTCCTGTGATGTGAAATTGCTTTCCATTTTTTTGATCGCCTTTGACCTCAGAAAAAATATTTTTAAAATTGTGCGCTTCATCAATGACGATATAATCTATTCCTAAATCTTCAATATCAGCAATAGTACTCATGAGTCCTACACCAATAATTCCACGGATTCTCTCATAATCTTTTTCGATATTACGCTTACTTATGTCTGTATTTTGAGATAAAATATTAGCAAGTTGTTCAAAATGTGCATCCTGTGTACGTTCATTAAAACCAATTTTTTCTAGTCCTTTGTATGTGACCAGTGTAATAGAGTTTTCGGGCACTTTTTTGGAAAGATCAAGGTGCTTGTAGTCTACTCCTAGATTGAACCATTTATTTACAGTAATTCCTGTGCCTGTTAAAATTCCTTGCATAGTATCGCTTGTTCCTAGCATTTCTTTAAGCCAATTGGCATAGGTTGGATTGGGAACTACAATCATTGGGCGTTTACATTTTCCATTTAAAATCGCCGAAGCTGTTTCAATAATTGCGGTAATGGTTTTTCCAACGCCCACATCATAAGCAATTACTCCAGAACCGATGAGTTCCATAAAAGCAATCCCCTCACGCTGTGCAGCTCTGATATCTAAATCCAAGCCCATAAACTTTTTTGAAACTTCAATACCGACAGGAATTTTATGATGCTGTAAAGGTGCAATAGCATTGTAATTACTATTATAATGTGCATCTATTCGTAATTGATCGGTTATAGTAAGGGCAGTATGTAAAAACTCTTTAAAAAGTCGCTCTGCTTCATTGCGCGTAATTTTCTTTAGCTCGCGCCATGCAATTTTTTCTATGTCCATCGGTTTACGACTTTTTTGCAAGTAGTAACTCTTTATCTCAAAGGCATTGGTGTTTTTTATAAATTCATCGTCTAAAGCTTCAAGCCATTTAATATACGCCCCGCGTAAAGTAGTTTCTTCAGAAATCAGTACGCCCGATTCAATTTTTAAAGCACTAATTTTAAATTCATTGGTAAATCTTGCTATGGATAAAATTACAGGGCGTTCACTCTCAATCGGGTTTTGAATAGATAGTGCAGCAGGTTTATTCGCTTCCAGTATTTCCAAACTATTAACAAATACGGCTTCGCCATGATTATCAATAATAGTGCTGCGCATTTGTTCAAGCTTGCTTATTTTGGTATAGATGTTTCCAAAAACAAATACAGGATAGGGAACATACGTTTTAAGTACAGGATCAATAAATAGAAAACCTTTGGCTACAAAGTATGTGAGCCGTTCGTGTGTCATATCCACATGGTAGGCTTTCCAATTCTCCATAGGAATACCGTTTTGTCTGCGATACCATACCCACGCTTGAATTTCTTCTTTGGAAATACCAACATTGTGTTTGGCTATACTTTCTTCAATAGAATAGGTAGGCGCACTTGGTTTTCCAAGTCCTACACTGATAAGTCGTTTGAGTTTGCCCTTTGAAGCTTCCACAAGAGCAAGCGTATCTTTATAGAGTGTTCCTTTATATACGTTCATTTCTTTTTCTTTTTAATTGTAAGGCAATGGCTTTTGCTTTGGCTATTTTAATTCTTTGCGTATTGGTTTGTGTTTTAATTCCTGTTACTCTAAGTACATCTTCTTTTGTTCCTTTGACCATCACTGGAAAGTATAGTGAAGTGGTTAGGTATTCTTCACCTGCGATTTTTTGTGGATACTTTTTAAACCAATTATTATCACTTGTAATACCAACAAAATCCATTTATAAGCTATTTTCAATATGAACTATACAGGCACTTGCAGTCATATTTTCACTGATCATCATTCGGATGATTTGATCTTCAATATTTTTATATCCTTGCTGCTCACTGATGGCTAGATATACATTTGGTGCATTTTCAGTGGTAACTGCCCTTAGTGCATTTTGTATGTGTGTTCTAAGTTGTGTAATCATTTTCGTTTGAGTATTATAATATCGGTAGGAACTTGTGTATGTTTAAATACTTTAGGCATTCGGTAGGCATCAACAAATTCAGCAAGCTGACCGATGCGTTGTTTTTCTTTTGTGTAGGTATCTTTATTTCGTAAAAATGAAGATGCAGTGATAAATACCAACAAGCCATCTTTTTTTAATAGCTCTAAACATTTGTACATAAAAAATTGTTCAACTTGTTTAAATTTTAAAGACTTGAAATACGGAGCGTACATTCCTAGATACTTTCCGTAAGGTGGATTGCCAATGACCAAATCAAACGGTGCAGCTTCAAGCCAGGTAATCTTGTTTTTTAGTTTACTTCTAAAACGTGGCGGTTGTAAAAAAGCCGTTTCAAAATATTGATTATAAATAGTAGTTTTTGGACTTCTTTTTTGTGCAATTTTATAATTAAGGGTATCGAGTTCAAAGGCAGTTGCATTTTGTGGATTGTCCAACACGGTTAAAAAGTTCCCTGTTCCGCAGGCAGGTTCTAACACGTTACCATTTGTATCAAAACCATAACGAATGGCTAGTTTATACATTACTTCACAAAGCCAAATAGGGGTGAAAAACGAATACAAAAGATTTTGATTCTCTTTTGGCTCATAGCTTTCTAAAATAGCTATATCAGTATTGGAAAGTGTTTGTTTTGATAGTATGTTTTCGATTTTTTGATTCATTTTTAAATACTTATAATTTATAAATATCGAGAGGTATTACTTTTTTAATAAATTCACTTTTCCTACTTTTATTGTATAAACTTTAAAACAAAAGACATGAAAAAAAAGAAGCTTAAATTATTGAAATTGAACAAAAAGTCAATATGTAATTTTGAACAAAAAGTCAATGGAGGAAAAGCATATCCGACCTTCCAAGATAATTCAGTATGTAATTTTTGTGAAACTGAGTTAATTTGTTCTTCTTGGTGGGGAGGTCAGTTATGTAAACCATGTGATTGACAAATAAAAAAAGACTTTTAAGCGAACTAAAAGTTCGCTTTTTTTTATGTCCAGACTTTAAACTCTTTTCCAAAGGCTTTGATTGTGATTTGATACTGTAAATTATTAGTTGTGATTAATTCAATGATGGTGTCTAGTTTATCAATAAGTCTGTAGGTTGCTAGTTCCACCTGTATATTTTCAATTAAAAAACTACCATTAGCAGGTAACTCAATGGCTGAAATATCTGTCTTAATATCAGCAAGTAAAACAGCGTCGAGTGTAAAGACTTTAATTTCTGTAATCTCAATGAGCGAACCTGTGGTAAACCCTAAATCATAATGGGTTTGATTTAAAAGTTGTAAATCAAAGGTAAAGCTGAACTTTTCCAAACTCACTTTAACATTTTTAATATGTTTAGGGTGTACGACTAATTTTTCTATAATTGCCGCCGCAGCTTTGTATTTTTTTATGGAATAGCATCCAACTGCAAGTAGGCTAATCATTGTTATAGCTACTATTCTTTTTTTCATCTGTTTTTTATTAAAAATTATTGACTAAAAACTCTATATTGATTTCTTTAATCTCTTTGGATGCTATGGTGAATTCCTTTGTTAAAACCACATCTTTTCGAAACTCAATCGTGTAGCTTTTCGGGGCATTGATTGCATCAAAAATGTAAATTCCCTCATCACTAGTTAGGTTAAATGCTACCAGTGTATTTTCATCAAATACAGTGATATTTACATCTCTTATGTTTCGTACTTCATCAGAGTTGATATTTCGCTCTGTGACTTTGCCATAAATACCACCTTGTCCATCCTGTAAATTGAAACTTGGAATTGTATCTACGGGTGTGGGTATTGTATTGTCATTACTAGATTGTGATTGCTTTTTATTTTTTACACCGATCATTGGATGATTATTTTATAGGTTAGGTATCCAAGCAGCGATATTCCGATCACTTTAGGCATCAAACTTTTTTTTTTCGAATCATCACCGTCGAAATAAAAACGCCATGACTGCGGAATTTTATTAGTGATTACTTCTTTGATTTCTCCTACTGTAATTTTCCGATCATTGTTCAGATCAAAAACAGGGTTTACATCTGCGATAGCACTAGCACTGATTCCTTTTGTCTGAAGAATATAGCTATCCTGTTTTCCGATGGCTACGGGAAAAAAAGTAGCCAAGTACAAATCCACATAACTCTTTATCCGTTGTCTGTATGGATAATAATAACTATACACATAATACAACTGTTCCTCTGCGCTCATTAGTGCGAGTTCATCTATACTAGTTCCTAAATCTATTGCCGTTGTTGGCATAAACTGGATAAGCCCTGTAGCATCACTATACGGATTGCGAATGGATGCACTAAATGTGCCTGCGGTTTCAAAATACATCACAGCCATGAGCCAATTCGGATCAATTCCTAAAGACTCGCTATAATCTATAACCGAATCCACAAAACTGCTTCCGTATACCGTTGGTACACTTTCTTGAAAAATCAGTCTCATAGCTTGCCTATATTTTCACGTTCATTGGTTGTCCTAGTGCGGGTTTTTTCTTTTTGTCAGAACTAGACGCCATCTTTAGTGCTGCACCACCAAGGAGTAACCACCAAAGCCAATTATTACTTTTCTTTTTATTTTCTCCGTGAATGACAACAGGTGCTAACTGATCATCGGGCGTTAAAAACACTTCGGTAAAATTTTCATCTACCATATATTTAAAAGGATAATAGCCCACAAAACTCACTACGATGGTACTTCCCTTTGGAACACTTAAACGAAATTTTCCGTCCATATCTGCTGCCGTTCCAACACTACTATCTAAGGCTAGATATACATTGGCAAACGGCAAGGTTTCATTTGAATTACCATCAAAAACTTGTCCTGTTACGGTAATATGTGTAGTGTCTCTTGCACATACTGGATTTATAGTGTGTATACTCATTTTCTTTAGATTTGATAATTAATAACTTGATCGCTCCATACGATTCCTTCATAGCACCAAATTCCCCAAACGGCACACCATTCAATGATGTAGTAACGCTTATTTTCTGGCTCATAGATGTCGGTGGCAATAATTTGCCCTATATATTCTTTGTGTTTATAGTTTCCGTATAGTTCCTCGGTGGTGAGCCAAGAACCGTCACTTCTTTGTTCTACCAGTGGCACTTGTACTCCCGATTTTTTAGCACAATACAGGTAGTCACCAATCAAATAATGATCACCGTTATTTATTTGTGGATTTGGATTGTGATTTGGCGCGTTGATCGCATTGTAAAAAGAGTTGAGTTCATCGGTAGACAATCCGTTAAGAGTATCGCTAAATAAATCCCTGTCAAAAAGAATTTCGTATGCCTTAGCCACTTCTCTGATATCATTGATTTTAGAAGCAATTGCCATCAGGGAAGCTTCGTCGGTATAGATATCAAATTCAGGAATCAAATAGCTAAAGAGTCCATCTTTAAAACCTGCACGCGTAAATGACTCATGAATAATTGCAGCGGCAGTAACTACGGGATGTCCAATATTGGCACGCGCATAACGTTCAGCTTCCTTTCTTTTTAAATATGCAGGAATTGTATTCCATGCATAGACAGCGGCAAGTGTTCCCCCTATTAAAAGTGCATTATTGGATAGTAAACTTCCTGCGGTACTTGTGACTCCTGCGACTATTGGATTTCCTAGTTGACTCATTTTTTACTTTTTTATATTACATTCCTAAGAATGCTTTGACTGTTTTAAACCCACTCTCAGTCTTTAAATAGGTGAGTGCGCTTTGACTCTTTGATAGCTGTTCAAGTCTTGTAAGTACTTGTGTGGAAAGCTTGTTTAATGCTTGTAAAGCTTCCAAGCGTAAGTCTGTATCTAAATCGTTTTTTCCTTTTACTTGTATCATAATTACGTTTGTTTTATGGTATTTGAAATTGTATTATTAATTGCTGTACGGCTGCTGCAAAATCTTGATTTTTAACCATGTGTTTGTAGATTTTATAGACATTACCCACATCGGCATCAGTAACACGATCACTGGTGATAAAATCAATGAATTGTTTCTTTTCACTAGAAAGATTTGAAGCTGTACCCATTCCTATTTGCGCAGGTTGTCCGCTAATGATTTGTGGCAGTGCAGGCGCAAGATTGGCTGCAATGGTTTTCATCGCGTCACTGTCCATAAAACTCTTACGGTTTAAGTCCGCTTGCAAAATGGCTAGTTCCTTGTGCTTTTCAGCGGTGTTGACTTCCAATTTTAAAGAGTTATTTTCTTCTTTTAATTGACGTTCTGTAGATTGGAGGTCTTTACATTGACTTTTAAGATCATCGTAGCGTTCTTTTAAATCTTCATACTTGGCTGTAATGGCTTCAAGTCTACTTTCGGCGGGATGTACTCCCATCATTGGATTGCCCATTCCATAGTAGGGTTGACTTGACTGAATAGGTTGCATCTGACTGCTTAGTACTGCTGATTCATTATGTGATGCCTCTTGTGTCATAAACTCATTGTTTTTGATATCGCCGCTAAATTGTAAGGTGATCGGCTGCCCAATAACCTTTGAGGTGCTTCCGTTGGGAATACGTAAGTATATTTTTGTTCCACTTGGAAAACCATCATTTTTTAAGCCCTTTAAAAATTGTGGTACACTATGCCATCCACTTTCAATACGTTCTTGAGTAAAGAGGTATTTATTTTTTATAGCATAGGGATTCATCTTTTTACGACCGTTATATTCCACGCTTATGGAATTACTCGGATGCTGTAGTAAATGATGAATGATCTGTTGCATTTTGTTGCGACTTGTTGCGTTTTGTTGCGTTTTGTTGTTATTGTTGCTGACAATGAAGTGTTCCATACCAAATCACAAGTCGTGGATTGACTTGTTCTTCTTCATTAGGCACAAAGTCAATCCGAAAACTCGAATTGGTCGCTGCAAAGGGAACTTCCGCTACAAAAGTTTCTTCGGGCTTGATATCGTCTATACCGTTTATCATCGCTGTTTGATTACCACGATTTCGAATGGTTAGACGATATACACCACGCCCGTTCAACTGTTTTAAATTCAAGATGGTATCACTTGTAATGGCAATAACACTAATGGTTCCTGTCCTATCTATCATAGCCATCGGTATCAATTACAAATAAAAAGTGTCCGCTAAATGATCTACCAAATACCACTGGAGAAAACATATTGATAAATACTTTTCCATTGGTTTTAAAGTTAACAGACTTATAGGATTGTAAACCACCTATTGTGCCTTTTTTGTAGTCACGTATATCGACCGCTTCCAATATGGGATTGCCTTGTGTATCTTCAATAGATAGATTGATATTTTGTAGAGGAACACTTCCAAAGTCAAAAAAAGCGACACCAATACAACGACCTCTTACAAGTTCTTTTGGTTGTTGAACAAATTTACTGCCCGTATCGACGGTTAGATTCACACCAATATATTTTAGATTCCTTCGCGTTTGCATGACTCGTATTAGATTTTAGAGGTTATTACTTTTTACTTGCCGAAGTTTCAAACCCGATATAACGCAGTTCAATAAATCCTTTTTCACCTGCATTAAGACCAAGACTTGCACCATCGGGTACTCTGATTTCTGCATTTAGTGTCTTGTTGTCCCTAAAGAGTATGAATTTGTTGAACTTGTATTTATAGCTGTCTGTTTGAATGGCATCACAAATAGATTTGATCGGTAAATCCATAATGATATTTGAGTCCAGTTTTTGAATGATCTGTCCGTTTAAAAGTGCAATCGGCAGATTGTTGGTATATTCTACCAAACCGCGTGAAGTATCACTATTGGCAACTCCATAGGTAAGACGAACACTGGTTGCGATAAAATAGCGTCCTGTATCGAGTTTGTTGCCATCAAAAAGGTTTTCTCCCACAATCTTTTGTAGTTCCTTTTCAAATAAATCCTGCGAACTTCCATTGGCTTGTAATTCCTGTCGAATATAGATTTCACTATCCTGTAATTTGATGTTTTGGTTACGGATGTTAGTGATCATATCGTTTGAGAAGTTCCCTGACTCACCTGCAACCCTTGATAGAAATTGCAATACTTCGCCGTATAATTCTGTTTGTTTCATTTGTGTATGTATTTATAAAATTTGTTGTTGTGTTTTGTTGCAAACTGTTGCAAACTGTTGCGTTTTGTTGCAAGTTGTTGCGGGTATTTTAAGTTAGTGGAAACTCTAAGCGAGCTGGCTGCATGTTTGTTTGATAACTACCAACTTACGTGTTGTTTCGATTTGGCGTAAAACGATAGCCCATCCCCATGCGTCTGCGCGCTTCCACTGTTGGTTTGACAACATCACCGCCGCCTGTCTCTAACATGTCGTGCATGAATTTGTTCATCGCTGTTCCGTCTGCTTCGGGAAGTGTTGGTGTTGCTGCTTCTGCGATAAAACGTTGTCCTTGTCGAATTCCCATTCCTAATAACAAATTCCTTACAAGTTTTGCTGTAGTGTCATTTCCTTGTATGGAAGCTGCACCAAAAACACCCAATGCTGCTAATGCAGCTTTTCGCATTTTAGAATCTTCAATAGGTACTAAACCCTCAATTCCCGAAGAAAGTAGTCCGCCTGCAAGCATACCACCTGCATCAAAGGATGCACCTGCGATTGTCTTGCCTGTAAACATTTTTAATTTCATAGTGTATTTATATTTAATGATTAATACTTGATTTTAAGCCTTGGCTAATAGTGTTCCTATGACTGCTGTGGCTGTTAGTAAAAGTCCTGCATTTGATTTTTTCTTTGTTGGTATATCTGAGCCACCAACAACGGTTGGTAATGGTACTACATCGACTGGCTCTGTAGGATCAGTAGTAGTTTTAGATTCTACTAAAAAAACAGGATAGATCGCGGTGGTATTCTCTGACCACTGATGGTTATAGCCCTCAAATATCCATGCTGCATCGGTAGTTTCTTGTGCTATCTCTGTAATTCTGTAGGTAATACTAAGTGAGGAAACAATACTTTCAAAGGCAGGAATAAGTGCATAAAACACCTCATTGTATTGATCGAGTGCCAAGCGGGAACACCTGCGCCAATTTTCATTCACGCGTAAGAACCAATACATGTCACGACAAACATACACTGCCATTGCTAAGTAATTGAGTCTATCATTTAATTGATTGACCGTAATAGCCGTTTGTAATTCTTGAAATAAGTTTTGAAAATACGGTTCATGAATAGCGGATATTTCAGCTACGGTTTGTTGTGGCGTAAAGGTGGAGTTCCAACAGGTAAGTTCAAGTCCATTGGCGAAAATTGCGCCGAATGTATTGGAAAAGAAATTGTCTCCTAATATAGAACCAATTAAAGAATCTGCTATCGGATCGCCTGTGGATGGATTGCCTAAACCTGTATGTGATTTTGCTCTTTTTAATCGCGCAAAAGTTTTTGAAAAGTTGACAAACTCATCATCTACATAAATCCCTTTGCTAGTAAATTTTAGTGTAGGATTGTGACCATACCAAAGTTTGTCAAATATCTTTCCCCGAAGTAGATCACTACTGTGTTGTGAGGTCGTATAAGGTGTAAGTATATTTAAAAAGTCATCTACACGGTTTAAGGATTCGTAGATAGCTTTGTGATACTCATTTTTGTTAAAATCTGTAATGGATTGTCCTGCATAAGCTGCTGAGAGTCCAATAGGTTGCGAGTCGTTGTATGTGTTGTGATTGTTGCATCCGCATGATGGCGCGGAGAGTCCGACATATTGTAAGTTTGCTTCTTCCATGTAGATATCGTGTTTTTGTAAGTATGGTAATTCAGATAAAGAGTTGATAGTGCCATCAATAACATGATAGCCGCTTTTAAGACTGCCCCGTTTTTGATCTTTGGGTACAATCACATATACATGCGTGTAGAGTGTTGGGTAGTAGGCTGCTTGTTTAATGCGTCTTAGGTAATGTTTGATACCTAAATTCAGTAGAATCGTAGATGCGTTTAAGCTAAAACTTTTACAATCATTCCCCTCATGGCGTGTTGCCCACATACAATTCGGTGCTTTAAGGCGTTGCAGTTCGGTATCTAGTTCGTATTGAAAGTGATTGAATAAAAAAGAGTGAATGCGACGGCATGTATTGGAGAGAGAAAAACCTGAAAACTCTGCCTTTGCAATGGCTGCCGATTCACCCTTATGTTTTTTTGCCCAAGCAGCAATGGTTTTCATGCCATGTGCCGTTGTGCCTTTGCCAAGAAAATCTCTGCTGCAATTTGATGGCGCGTAGTACTTTTTGTAGGCTTCTCCCGAAGCTACGACGCGTTTTAATGAAGTATTGGTGTGTTCTCTTGACATTGTTGCTGCTTGTTGCAACTTGTTGCGTTTTGTTGCAAACTGTTGCGCTTTGTTGCAGCTAAATTGTTAAGAAATAAAATTTGTGTGGGAGGATTGTGTTGGGTAGGGGCGGATTGGGTTTGTTAATGTTTGATAATAAAAATTATAGGCTCATATGTCTATTTTTAAATTCATAAATGATTTTGAATCTATAATTCTTTTTTCATTTAGTTGCTTAACAACTATTTATTAGTATAATTAATTTTGTTTTCGCTCTATTTCCTTTTGTTTTGTTGGCAATGACTAATTATTCATTTGTAATTTTTGGCTTGTGTATGGCTGAAGCGAATTACAGATTCATATCACTTTAGTGTTGACTATTGTCCGTTGTATAGTTGTCAACATATGCTCAACTTTGCATTTATGGATATAAAAATCAAATTCGGTCAAAAAGTAAAAGAGTTAAGGCTTGAAAAAGGTTTGTCTCAAGAAGCATTTGCTCACTTGGCGGAACTTGATAGAACTTATATCTCTAGTATTGAGAAAGGTGATAGAAATGTTTCAATAACAGTTATTGAAAAAATTGCGACAGCTTTAGATATAGAGATTACAAAACTTTTCGAATGGAAAAAAGAGTAGAGAGCATAGTTTTTAGAAGAATGACCTATGCCGATTATAGACACATAAATAAAGTCGGAGGCGAAGAACAAGGAGGTGGGGGACAATCTTACATAGATTTTCCAATTGCAAATATAGGTTTACAAGAATGGTATTCTTTTTTAGGAGACCATACCTCCACAGGAGCTGGTAATAGACCAAAATGGGATTTTAAAATACAAAGTTTAGGAATAGCCGTAAATGAAGATATTCGGATTTATCAAAGAAGACCAGCTTCAGTTAGTATTGCATCTCAAAAATTGCCAGAACATAGTAGAGGAGGAAAAAGGATAGCTTCTTGGCACCCCAATAATTCATTTCCTCTAGATTATAACCCCGACAGTGATAACTTGGTTATTTATATAATTAAAACTACCGATGGAGAATATTGGGCTGGATGGTTTTTGAAAAATGATATACCAAAAAATTGGAATTTTAATGATGAATTAAAGGTTTTGTTTGAAGAAGAATCTGGTAAAATTGATGTTCAAACTAAAGTTTTGTTTGATACAGAAAATAAAGATTGGCCTTTCTACTTTGATGCACAAACAATTGTTAATCAGATTAAAACTGATGAAGATGTTGAAGAAGATTTATTGAATCAAGATACTTCTCCAAAGCTTGTAGAATTGGATGACGAAGGTGTTGAACCAGAATTAAAAGAGAGAATATTTAAAATAAGGAAAAGGAATAACAAAATAGTTAAGGAGTTAAAGAAGTTATATGGCGGAAAATGCCAAATAACAGGAGAAACAATGACTTTTAAAAAGAAAAATGGTGAACTTTATTCAGAGGTTCATCATTTGATTCCATTAGGGGAAAGCGGTTCCGATTCTTATGCTAACGCGATTGTTATATCTCCATTGATTCATAGAATGTTACACTATGCAGATGTTTCTGAAATAGATTTAAATAATATCGTGGATAACAAGCTAAAAATCACAATTAATGGAGATGAGTATGAAATAACTTGGCTACCACAACATCTTGAAACAGTGCAAAAATCTTTAGAAGACTAATCCTTTTTAAGATGTATTAAATACTCGTTTAAAGTTGATTCTTTCTTGCTATTATTGCTTTTGAATCGTTTGTATTCTATATTCTTTTTTGAAACAGTGCCATAATTAGATAAAAACAAAATTAAATCAGATATAGGAATTAGTCCGTCTTCACTATAACTAATTAAGAAATCTTGACAGTTAATACTTGTAATTATTTTATCGAAAGAGTCTCTAATTTTAACTTTCGAACAAAAATTTGAATATTGGTCACGCCAAGGTCTTAAACCACTTTCTCCAATAGCTTCTGGCTCATCTTCTCTTGCTAAAGTTTCTAAAATATGATAATTAGCTGCGTATTGTCTTTTGATATATGGTGGGTCTATATAACAAATATCACCAACTAATTTTGGTGCTATTTCTTCTGCATAACCTTTAAAAACTTGATGTCCTTCTGTTTGTCCAAGGTTTGAAAATTTTGATTGATACAGTAACATTGGACTTTCAGCTCGCTTTACAAATTTTGATAAATAATGACCGTAAGTACCTGCTATATTAGCAATATCATTACTAGCCATAATAAGGTCGTGTAATAAAAGAGAATGCTCTATGTCTGTAATTAAGTTTCTCTTCTTTAGGCTTTTAATTTCTTTTCTTATTGCATCAATTTTTGCGGCATTTTCTGCTGTATAATACTTTCTTGGTTTTGTTGCATTAATTGGATTTCCCTCAGGACTAAATTCATTAAAAAAGTAACCTTTTATGGGCTTAACATTATTTAAATAGTCAAGAATTAGGGTGTAATTACTTTTTTTGTTGTCAAGGTTTTGATTTTTAACGATTGACGAAATTTTATTAAAATCAGGTGCTTTTGATAATAGTAAATGTAAATGCAAATGATGATAAGAATAAGTCATTACATCATTTGCCACAACTTTAAAATTGTTTTCGCGGAGTGCAAGAGACAATAATCCAGTGCCAGCCATTAAATCAATTACTGTTTCAGTGTTATTATTTATTCTATGAATTTCTGATATTATTATATCGGAAAGCTTGTCTTTTGAACCAATGTACCTGTAACCCATTTATTGAAAAATTTCTTTAGTATCACATTCTAACAGCCTCTTAATTGGGATTAATTGGTCTGCTGAATGCAGGGTTTCAAATATTGTTTCATAGTCATTGTTATTTAAGCCGAAGAAACTCGCTATAATTTTCTCAATCAGTAAGTCATTTTCTATTGAGATGTTTTTATTATTTGAGTTTACAACTTCATTTTCAATTATATATGATATACTTTTAATCTTTGACAATGTTTTTCTACATTCAAAATTAATTTTTGGAAAAGGTAAATTTACAAGCATAGTTTGTGTCAAATAAGGATGACTTTTCCATTCATTCTCACCATATTTCTTTATTAAATAATATGTCATTAATCTTGAATTTAGTACTGCAAGAATAAACTCTAAAGTGATTTTTGATTTGTATTTAGGATTAAGTTTTAAGATGTAAACAACTTGATTTGTAATAGAGTTTTCATAATCAATACTAGCTGTTATGCCTATACCGGTTTTTCTGACCAATATTTTTTTCCCCTGATATATGGATAGATTTTTATAGTTAATTCCTTCTTTTTGAGTATTAATCCAGCTTTTTGATTTTGATGTATAGCGGTATAAATCTTCTCCTACTTTGATTTTTATATTTCCAACACCATTGTGATTTAAAATTATTTTTTCTTTTATGGTGTTTTCAACGAAAGGGGTGTTACACTTTTTACACCTAGGTTCTTTTGAGCGAGGTTCAGGTGTCCAATTTTTACATTTATGGCATTGCCAAACAATTCCCTTTTTAGAAATTTCAGCACCTCTAGTATTATTAACAAATGTTTTTAGCTTTAAACTTCCTTGTTGAATTTTGTCAAAAGTTTCTCTTGAATCAGCTTTTAAGTCAATATCAAATACGCAATTTTCATTTTCTGAAAATCGAGATTGCAAAACTTTATGTGAAAGTTCATTGTCTATTTCTAAAAGAGAGACTTCATTAGAAATAACTCTTTTCTTATTTGCTGTTGATAACCTGAAACAATCAACTTTGTGATTCTTTTTTGGCATCTTATTTTTTCCGATAATTACAACACAAGCTCTATTGATTCCTGGAAAGATTTTTTCTCCTAATCTGGCAATAAAATTTATTGTTGTGTTTTTCGACAATAAACACCTCAAAGAACTTTGTTCTTGACTAAAAATAGAATCAGGTAATATCAATCCGTAAGTTCCATTGTCGTTTAGATTATTTAAAATAACCTCAATGAATAAATTGTAAATATCAAATTGACCTTTGGTTAATTTAAAATTGGAATATAGTGTTTGCGAAGTGTAATTACTTAAATCAGCTCCCCAAGGTGGATTACTTAATGCAATGTCAAAACCATTTTCAATTTCAAGATTATCTTTTAATTTATTCCATCCATCTTTTGAATTCAATTCTGGATAAGGGAATAAACCATCACATTTAACGAAACTATGATTAAAGTTTTGAAAATCAGGCTCTGAAAATTTTATAATGGAATTATTTATTGCATTTATATCTATATCAAGTCCAATAAACTTTGTAGCATTATTCTTTTTAATTTGTTCTGCAAAACTTCTCAATAACATACTATCTCCACAAGCAGGGTCAAGTATTGAATAATTCTCTTTTTTTAAGGAATGATATTGAATTACTTTTTTTGACAAATAATTAGAAAGAAAATCAGGAGTATAAAAAACTCCGTTTTGCTTTCTTTTTTCTCGGGAGTATAATTCTACTAAACTCATTTTTTTTCGTATTTCATTTGTTTTTCGGCAACTTTTAAGGCATTCATTCCTTCTTTTTCATCTTTCACTATATCGTAAATCTTTGAACCAATCCACAGAGCTTCTAATTCTGAAAACGAACAATTGAAAGTTTCACTTATTGTTTTTAAGTGTTCTCGTTTTAAGGGTTTTTGGTCGCTTTCAACTTTACTTAAAAAACCATCTCCGATTTCAAGTATTGAAGCTAATTGCCTTTGAAACATTCCTTTTGATTCTCTTAATTCCTTAATTTTTTGCCCAAGTGTCACTTTACCAAATTTAGACTTGACTAATCAAGGTCAAATTTAATTAATTTTATTTGATAATTCAATTAGAAGTTGGATATTTTTAGCACTTTTGAATTATTCTAGTAATTAGAATAAATATTTTGATATACAAGAAATTAATTAAAATATATTCAGTAAGTCTAGAAAAAACGATAAAAAAAGATACATAATAATACGAATCATTCTTTTTGTATCTTATTGAAATAAATTAATCAACAACCTCAAACCCAAAATAATCAGCAACTTTCATAGCTTCATGTGCTAACACCAATTTCTTCTTTTTGGCTTCTTCTACAGATATATTTCGGCATTTGGCAATGGTTTCATTCGTTATTTCTCTAACATCCCTACGAGAAATTCCATATAATAACCTGCGAAGTTCAATTTTCCCCATCGTTTTAAATTGCTCTTTTTTAATCATACAACTTAGTTTTTCTTGAATTCAAATAATTGAGGTTTCCCTGCGGTTCGGTTATCAAATACTACTATTTTATGATATCGCCCTCGATGCAGCTTTGCAAGTCTATCAAGCATTTGCTGGGCTAATTCTTTACCATCTTTATACTTACGATCTTCCGCCTGAAAAGAATAGTAGACAGGGTTTTGAATATTACCCAACTCATAATCCATTAAAAACACCATTCGTAGCCTGGAACAATTACCGCAAGCTGTTCGTGTTTTACTGTTGCATTTGCAGTTTTTATTAACATTCATATAATTCAAATTCTTTATGCGTGAGTATATTTAAGATTCTTGGTACTTCCGAAACAAAGTAGTTTGGAATTCCTCTGTTGTGTTCTATATAATGATACACTTGTGGAAGCGTAAACTCACCTTTTATATATTGTTTGACTTTAGCACGTACTTTTTCTTCAGCGGTCATCACTCTACGTCTTACTCCTGCTTTTGTTGCGTTTTGTTGGCGTCTTGTTGCACGCATGTCTTGATACTTTTGATAATTTTTGAGCCACTCTAGTGTATAGGCAAATCCGCCCTCATTGGCTCGCTTTCGTGTAGCATCAAAGTAGATACATGGAAAATGTATTTGATACTGTTTTTTACGCCTAAAAAAGCGTTTAGCGCGATTGATTCGATACACCAAAAAGCCAAACATGTACAGCAGGGTTTCTTTTCGTGGAATACTTCCGTTAGGATTGCGTGAAACTTCATCATCCAATTGCACCAGTGCATTATGCCAACTCCCGTAATACACGTCTTTTCCTTTCCAAATCGGTGCGGCAATCTTTAGAAATAATTGCAAGAGCAGTTCCCGAAATTCTTCTTTGGACAGTGCGCCAGTGGTGGCTTCGGTGTCCAATCGTCGGTTCATCTGTGCTGCCGAAAAGCTGTAATTGTCGTAATGATGCTCGGTGAGTGCTTGTAAAAACTCGGATCGGTACTGAATTTGTGATCGCAAGTACTCGGAAAGCTTATTTTTGGGGAAAATTTCGCGCGCCCCTAGTTTGCCTGCGTTCTGATTGGAAGTTTCTAGGGCTTCATCTTTTGTGGTGATCTTGTAAGAGTTCTTGTTTTTGCTGATTTTTTCATCAGCAAAAGAATCAACTTCCGCTTCTCGGGAATGGTTATCAACATTCCCTACTTTTTTTATTCTTTTTTTAGTAATTGTTCTTGTATCTACACTATGTAGTACTAATTTTTGTGGTTTAAAATCACTAATGTGTTGATTTTCAGTAGTAGGATTTTGCTTGTCACGGAAGACAAAAATGGCTTCATTGATGAAGTAATTCACAGGTTTCTTTCTTCCTCTAGACTGATATTGTTCAAATACACCTGCTTTGTACAAACGCTTGATATGATTGAGAATCGTATTTTGACAATATAGTATTCTTGCGACTCCATCTTTGGTGAAATTGGCAATTTCGTATGAATTGGTATGCACTTTTGGAAATGCTACTTTCGCATCATCAGATAAGAGTTGTAGCTGTTTCCTAAGTTTAATGAGTTGCTGACTGTACAACCATAAAATGACCTCAAAAATGTTTTCATGAGGTTGTCGAACAGGTAAGTACTTTTCTTTGTAGAGCAGAAGCATACTATCTGTATTTATATTTTCAACAAGTGCATTATACGCCGAAGTAGAAAGTTGACTGTTTACAGTTCCATTTGTTTTTTGCTTTTTAAAATTGGTAGTAATGGTGTAGGCATGTGCTTGTAAATTATGTTCTTTGATAAAGGTGCGTACCTTTTGATTATATTGCTTCACTTCTTTGTTCAGCTTTGGAAGCTTCGCATTAAAATCATTGATAAAAATGCGGTAGCGTTGCATAGTTTCTATTTTATCCTCACTCAAAAAATAAGGACATGAAATATGTGAAGGTCTGTACTTACTGATTAATTGCATTGAGTTTACATTTTATGATTAGAAGATCGTAGGTATCGAAGTTTGTGAAGGTGTTAGATATTTGGGAAGCATTAACGCCAGTAAGATTGGTTACAATGCCGCAAATTGAATGAAGACTTACTAATTTTTCATCAACACAGTCAATCTTTTTGATCGTAATACTGAATTCAACAATGTCTTCATATTTAGAAATTAGCACATTGCAAAAGGATGGAATACTCAAAAATTTGAGAATGACTACTGTTTCTTTATTTGAAAAATTATGTATCGTTACATTTCTCCGATCAAGTATTGCACTTGCTATCGGTTGTTTTATTTGATCTGCATACATTAGCTATACTTTATTAGAAAAACCAAAGGCGATAAGAATCGCCTTTGATTTTATTACAGATGAAAAACTTCATCTTTCGTGGCTTTTTCTAAATCATTTGTACTAACAATTTGCCCATTGGCGAGTCTGCAAAACCCTTTTCGAGTCATTCCATTGGCTAGTTTTCCAAATCCTTTGTAATCTCTTAATGTATCTTTAATACTTAGTCTGACTTTCTTTCTACGAATTGTTGCCATATCTATTCCAGTTATGAATTATTACTATACATGATTAAAATATCTTCCATTGCTTGTTCAATAGTGATCAAAGCTTTTTTCTTTTGATTCTTTTTTTGTTTAGGATGATTTATACCTAACATTTTATACAGCTTTGATAACTCATCGTCAGATAAGGCTTGAATTACATTATATGCTGTTACTGCTTTCAAAGAATCTATTTACTGTAAGATTTAACTTATTTTATTGTTCTGTTTTCGTTTTAAAAACTATATTTGTGACTATAAATCACTCACAAAGTAGATTTATTTACTCAAATATAGAACATTTTAGAACATTAAAGAACATTAGTTCTTTTATTTAACATTTTCTTGTATGATAGATTTTAAAGATGCATTAGCTTATTTGCAGAAAAAAGGAGTAACAGCGAGAGAACTTTCCAATTTTTCAGGATTAAGTGCTGGCTCTCTTTTTGCCGTGTTGGATGGTACTACACAGAATCCTAGAAAAAAGACAAAAGATGTAGTGATTGAGTACGCAAAAAAGTTGATGGAAGATCATAAAGAAAGTTTCAATAATGGAGTGATCTTTAACAGTGATGTAGATATTCTTGATAAAAAAGATGCAAACTATATAAAGAAATTAGCACTTGAAATAAGAGCAAATGAGGAAGCTTTGTTGCAAGAACAATCATTTAAGGATATGATTTATATTCAAGCTTTGAAAATGGCGCTATTAGCCAAAGAGGGTGAGAGTATCAGTATTGAAAAGCTTATGAAGTTAAACAAATAGTATACACTCATTCTTCTTCGTTATTAATTTCAATATTGAGTTTAAAAGAAACTTTAGAATCAATTATTTTTATGTAGTTTTCTAAAGAAACAGAATCACTTCCTATTTCATTGAGTAATTCTTTAATCTTGTCTTGATCTTTAATTTTAATGATTTTCTCTAAAGCCTTTAGTTTTTTTAACTCTTGTTCTTTTTTTAATTTTTCGCTTTCTTCCATATTCAACTTAGTAACCAAATAATGATCGCTTAATTTTTTTATGAAATCAGCAGGGGAAGCTTACTTTAGAATTTTACGGAAAACCGTACAGCAAAAATAACGACAAATATTATACCATATTGTGCCCTTATTAAAATTCAATTGTATAAATATCACTGTAATCTTCGGGCAATGTTGCTCCAATATCACGTAAATAATTTTTAAGTCCTGCAATAGATTTGTGTCTAGTAATCGACATAAGTCGAAACAAAATTTGATCGTGTGGCATTCCTGTATCTCTCAAAGACTTAAAAATATTTATGGCTGCTGTATGCCTAAACGAATACAATGTATGGTCAGTATCTAATTTTAATGGTTCTCTTACATTCTTATTGAACCTCTTACCGAAATGGCTAGACTTATTATCTGCATCAATATCCCATGCAGCAGGATGACCAAATCGTGTAATTAAAAAATCATTTCGATCGTAGTTTTCAATATTCATTGCACGAATTTCATCTTCCAATTCTTTAATGATTGGAATTGCCGTTTGCGATTCTACTTTTGTACCAATAAAGATACGTTTTGAATCTAAATCAATATCCTTAATACGAATATTGCATACTTCTTTATTTCTTAAAAAAGCATAGGACATAAATTTTATGAATATTCTTAGATATGGATCATGTATATCTAAATGCTTACGAATTGTTTCAATTTGTTTATTTGAAAATGGCTTGTTCTTTTTTGGAGTAGTCTTTTTCTTTTCAATTGTCTCTACTATATTTTCAGAAATAATCTTTTCAGTTTTCAGAATAGCAAATAACGGTGATAAGGTTCCTCTATAATTATTTTTTGTTTTAGGAGAAACTGATACTGGTTTCAGTCCTAGCTCTTTTTCTTTTTTTGTTTGACGCTTTGTCAATGTGTTAAGAAAATAAGATATATGACTTCTTTCTAAGTCAACAATATCTTTATCTAGCAGATCATTCTTGCCTAACCACTCGATTAGTCTATTATAATGCCCATGCATTGATTCACCAGATTTTTTTGACCAATCCGATTCCTTTTGTTTTAAAGCAAATTCAAGTGCTTTTTTTACTGTCCATTTAGATTTCTTTTTGATTGTATGAACTACTTTCTCAGTTGTATCAATTGAACTCCGATGTTTTTCTAAACGATTTTTTGTTTGTTCATCGGTATCATAAGGTGAAAATCCGTCTTTTAATAATCTAAGTAATGCTCTACGATATGTATTTAAAACTTCCATTCGTTCGGCTCTAGTTTTAAATCTATTAGCTCCCTTGAAGATTGGTTTTTGCTTTTCCATCTTTCCCGATGTTGGATTTCTATAATAGAAATACACATACCAACGCTTAGAAAGATCGCCTTTGGCATCATATATTTTTGGCTCGGAAAACTTTTTTTTTGCCATAGAAATATACTCGTTTACATACTCGTTTGTTAAAAGTTCATCGAATTTAGTCATAAAAAAACGGTTTACCAAAAGAGGTAAACCGTGTAAATACTGACTTGAAGTCTATTTTATCTTAGTAGCGGGAACTGGACTCGAACCAGTGACCTTCGGGTTATGAGCCCGACGAGCTACCTACTGCTCTATCCCGCGATATTGGACTGCAAATATACAACCATTTTCCATTCCACCAACAAAAAAATGATTTTTTATTGCTCTATGTTTTGCGCTTGAAATCCTGTGATATATCCATCTTCACTAATAACCTCTAATTCAATTGGATTGCAGCAAACTTCGCAGTCTTCAATGTATTTTTGAGCGCGTACCGACGTGTCAATCAACATGGAAATTTCCTCCCAACAATATGGACATTGAAAAAAATGTTCGTTCATACTGCAAAAATACGACTTTACAATTGTGATTCCAACGTGTCCATTTCCTCTTGAATGGCTTCCCAATCTTCCATCAAGGTTTCTAAAGTTTTCTTTTTCCCTTGATAGGTGTCAAAGAAATCGGCTTGCGCAATGGTTTGTTCGTAATTCACCGCCAATTCCATGTCAATATCCTTGATTTCTTTTTCCAAATCAGAAATAGCACGCTCTACTTTGTTGAGTTTGTTGTTGAGCGATTTCAGCTTTTTCTGCGATTCGTATGATTGCTTTGGCGCTTCTTCTTTAACGATTTCCTGCTTTACCACAGTTCGCTTTTCAACTTCACGCAAATTTGCCACTTTTCGTTCTTCCAAGTAATAGTTGATATCACCGAGGTATTCTTTGATTTTTTGATCTTTAAATTCGTACACTTTGTTGGTCAGTCCTTGTAAAAAGTCACGATCATGCGAAACAAGAATTAAAGTTCCTTCAAAGTTTTGCAATGCTTTTTTGAGTACGTTTTTCGATTTGATGTCTAAGTGATTGGTAGGTTCATCCATCACCAATACATTAAACGGTTGCAAGAGCATTTTACACAACGCCAAACGGTTTCGTTCTCCTCCCGAAAGGACTTTTACTTTTTTATCCACTTCTTCACCACGAAATAAGAACGCACCCAACATATCACGCACTTTTGGACGCGTTTTTTCATCAGCAGCTTCAATCATAGTTTCTTCTACCGTAAGGTTTCCCTCTAAATATTCTGCCTGATTTTGCGCAAAATAACTAATCTGAACGTTGTGACCGTGTTCTAATGTTCCGTCATGCGAGATTTCGTTTACGATAATTTTAGCCAAGGTCGATTTTCCTTGTCCATTCTGCCCAACAAACGCAATTTTACTACTTCGCTCCACAAATAAGTCAACGTTTGAAAGTACTTGCTTCACACCATAATTTTTTGAAATTTGTTCGCCTTCTATGACCACTTTTCCAGGCTGAACTGACACTGGAAACTGAATCGCCATCACCGCATTGTCATCTTCATCAACCTCAATACGATCTATACGTTCCAGCTTTTTGATGAGCGATTGTGCCATGGTCGCTTTGGAAGCTTTGGCACGGAATTTTTCAATCAGTTTTTCCGTATGTTGAATGTGTTTTTCCTGATTTTTTTGTGTGGCTAATTGCTGCTCGCGAATTTCTTCACGTAATACTAGATATTTTGAATACGGTTTGTTGTAATCGTAAATTCGCCCCAAAGAAATTTCAATAGTTCTGTTGGTTACATTATCTAAAAACATTTTATCGTGCGACACAATGATGACAACGCCAGGAAACGTTTTTAAGAACTGTTCTAACCAAATGATAGATTCTATATCCAAATGGTTTGTGGGCTCATCTAAGAGTAAAATATCGTTTTTTTGTAATAAGAGTTTTGCCAATTCAATTCGCATCCGCCAACCGCCCGAAAAAGTATCTGTTTTTTTGTCAAAATCTTCTCGTTTAAAACCCAATCCTTGTAATACACGTTCAGTATCACCTTTGTAATTGTATCCGCCTAATATTTCGTATCGCGTGGTGAATTCGCTTAAATCTTCTATTAGTTTTGTATATGATTCGCTGTCATAATCGGTACGTTCGGAAAGCTGATGATTAATTTGATCTATTTTCAATTCTAACTCCCGAATTTCCTCAAAAGCTTCATAACTTTCTTCCAACACAGTGCGTCCTTGCGTGAATTCAATGTCTTGCTTTAAGAAACCGATTTCAATATCTTTATCCGTCGCAATTTCACCTTCATCAGGTTCGTTTTCTTTCGCCAGAATTTTTAATAATGTAGATTTTCCTGCGCCGTTTTTTCCGATCAGTCCGACACTGTCGCCCGCATTCAATCGGAACGCAATGTCTTTAAATAGATACGTTCCGCCGAAAGCGACCGCAATATTGTGAATATTTATCATGAGTGTGACAAAAGTTACCGTTTTTATAAAATGTATGTCTTATTTTTGTAAGTAATCAAGACAGTTTTATTATATATTTTACAAATGTTAAAAAAAGGAACGAAATTAAATAGTATTTTAACGGGAAGTTGCCCAAAATGCCAAAACGAAAGCATGTACTTGGTAAAAAATCCGTACAAATTAAGTACTACGTTAAAAATGCACGAAACCTGTTCGCATTGTGGCACTCGTTACAAAATTGAACCTTCCTTTTTTTACGGTGCCATGTACGTGAGTTATGGTGTCGGAATCGCTTTTGCGGTCGCTGCATTTATCATCACACGCTATTTTTTGGGAATCAACGATTTGTTGATCACCTTTTTTGCAATTATGGGAACCTTAATTGGTTTTATGCCGATCATCATGCGCTTGTCGCGAAATATTTGGATCAATCTTTTTATGTCGTATGATCAAGAGAAAGATTTGAAGCGAAGTTGACTTTAGTAGTGAGATGTTAGTATTGAGTATTGAGTATTGAGTATTGAGTATTGAGTATTGAGAAGTTTCAAAGAAAATCTTCAGCTCAACATAATTCGCGAAAATTTACATTCAACCTAAAAAGAAAGACTATTTGTGCATTCGTGACGAAAAGCAGTGAGGTATTAGTAGTGAGTATTGAGATTTCGTTGTGAAAATCTTTTGATTTGTTTTATTTTTCGCGATGAGAATGTTGTGCCCTTCGTTGTTCGTCTAGTGCTTTAGCAACACTTTTTCGGTATCTTTTTTCAAAACGTTTGATATTGATTTCATCTGGCAATGCTGTTTGATGCGTAAGATGATTGTAGAGCTGTTTGGCTACGGTTGGACCAATCATAACGCCACGCGTTCCCAAACCGTTTAAAACAGCCAATTGCATGTGCTTGGGATGCGTTCCGACTAACGGTCTTCGATCGGCAACGGTGGGTCGTATGCCTGCGACTTGATTTATGATTTCATAGTCACATTGTATCAAATTAGACAACTTTTCTTTTAATTCTTTTTTGGCTTTTTCTGTGGGAAGATGGGTTTTGTCTTCCCAATTATAGGTAGCTCCAACCGTATAAATGTCATTTCCTTGCGGGATAAGAAACACGGAAGATTTTAAGACGTAATCAATTTTTAATTGTGGTGCTTTGATGTATAGTAATTCACCTTTGGTTCCGTTGAGCGGTAAATATGAAAAGTACGGATTTTGTTTGATGCCAAAACCTTCACAGAATATAATGTGCTTCGCTTGAAGGTTGTCGTAGCGCACTGAATTTTCTGTAATGACTAATTTTTCGTAGTGAAAACGTTCGTTTCGAAAGCTGTGTTTCTGTTGAAGATACTCACGGTAAGCTTTGAGTAATCTTTCAGTAAAAACTCTACCTGTTTCTTTTACTTTACCCAATGCATACGACGCGTTAACAGCTTCATTTTTATTTGTGATTAGGTCTGTATCTAAATATCTGGATAGTTTTGGCTTGTCAGATGCTTCAAACCATAAGTTTTGTTCTTCAACACTTGCAAAGCGTCGTTTTACAGTAATTTTTTCATCAAAATGGGTTTGTAGTTTTTCTTCTAAAGCTTCGTAAAAAGGCAAGGCAACTTCCAATTGTTCGTTAGCATTCCAAGATAGTGTGAAACGTTTTAGAATCACAGGATTGTACAATCCGCCTGCAACTGTAGAAGATTTCTGAGAGTTATCTTCAAACACCACAAATTCTTTCCCTGTGGCTTCTAATTCTTCACAGAAAGCAATTCCTGCTAAGCCCAATCCGACAACTATATACTCTATCATAGTGCAAAAATAAAAAACGCCCACCAAATAGTGAGCGTTTTTGTATTGTTATGTTATGAATTTTAGTAATTCCACATGTCTTGTTCTCTTCCTCTGATCTTTTCTTTGATACGTTCAGATTCTAGTAACTGCATGAGTGAGTTATCTTTGACATACTCACGGACTCGTCGATCACCTTGCACATTTTCTTCTTTGTAGATGATCCCGTTAAAGCGTCTAGAGTTCAGCAAGTGATCAAATGATAATGGTACAGCGGCATTACGATCATTAAAGGCTTTCGATTCGTGCAAAATTTCTCTTGCATCTGGATAGAATACCCAAAACAATTCGATTAAATCTTGCTCACCATCCATGTCCACAAATTGTGCTTCTGGTGATACTGGAGCAATTCCTAACAATCGATATTTAAGTTCTCCTTGACGTTTATCAAAATACCAAACACCTTTTACGTGATATGCTTCAATATCAGCTGCAGTTAATTCTCTAACTTCTACAAATTCATCAGAAAGCTTTTCATTTCGGTTCAATTGGTCAAAACCTTCAGGCAATGTATCTACTTTCTTCAAACTTGCTTGAATGTCGTTTAAAGTACGTGTTTCTGTAAAGTTTCCGTCTACGTATATCTTATCAATTTTGTTAGACTTGATATTTTTCATCAAAACATCATATAATGAACGTCTATCTGAACGCATTCCAACAGAATCAATTGGATAGTATAAAGGAAAGTTTACTCTTTCATCCAAATCAATGATTTCCCAAGTGGTAGCTGACCAAAGAATATCTCTGTCGTCTACATAGCCATACGGCAATGGACCATCATTGTCTGCTTTTTTCTGCGCTTCTGTTTTTACTCCAATTTCACTTGGATCTTTCGCATTCAATAGATTTGCTTGCGCAAACATTGACGCTGATAGCAGCATAGCAAATGCAATTGTAAATAAACTCTTCCAATTCATAACAAATAGTTTAATAATTTTAGTTTGTAATTTCAATAATTACTGGCGATACTTTCTTAATAAGCGGGCCTCTACTTTTCGCTTTGATATTAAGAATTTGTACGGTTTGCCCTCTTTTTGCTCTGTTTAAAGCGTTTTTAGCTCTTGTATCTAACCTTCCTCCTTTGACAGTTATTGTTGGCTGCCCAGGAACTTTAAAATCAAATTGTGTTACCGTTAGTGGTAAGTCAAAATCAAAGTCTTCAAAGATTGCTTTCACAGTTCCTTTTGCAATACCAGCTTTAGACATTTTTTGAGCTCCTGAAAGTCCTCTAAATTGTCCAGTTGGTGCAGGAATTTCTTTAATTCTGAATGTTTTCTTATCGGTAGCTTTTGAACCGTCGTCAAGTGTAGCAGATACATTAATTGTAACTTCTCTTCCTCCTTGTGGTTTCATGTTATATGCGCCAGCTGCACTTCCTTTTTTACTCAATCCAGGGGCGTTAGCTGCAACTTTATTGTCAGACACACCTGCAAAAGAAATCGTCATTGGATTGTCTACCCCACGATATACTACGTTCATTTTATCAGCAGAAATAGTTGCTGAGTTTGGACGCGGTACTACTACATAGTTTGCTTTGATAGGAATTTTTAATTCTTTATTGTTTTCAATAAATGTAAATTCACCTTTTATTTCGTGCTCGCCTACATTTCCAACATTGAAATCTAAAGTAGCAGCTCCTTCGTCATCAATAGATTCTCCTAAATTGATCTCTTTTCCTTGAACTACTAGTTTTGTTGGCGGTACGTTTGCATACTTACCAATTACAACTTTTCCTTGGAACTTTTCTCCTGCAAAGAAAGCCGATTTATCAGCCAATACGATTGCTTCGTAGTTGTTCAATGTAGTTGCTTCAGTAACAATGTTTCCTAAGAAAAGACTAAACATGTCTGATTCAGTAACTTTTACATCATTTTGCATTGCTGTAAGCTTTGTGTATGATGCAATAGCTGGGAAACCTTGGAAATGGTAGTCTAACCAGTCAATTTTTTTTCCGTCTTTGTTTTCTACTTTATCAGTACTAAATGTTTTAGCAAATTCCTCTGCTTTTCCTCGGTAGTTCTCGTCAGTAGCTAAGATATCATTGATAGCAGTTTTGTACTCTTCAATGTTAGCCATTACTTCTTTTCCTTTCACCGTTAAGCCGTCACCTGTAAACCAAGCTTCGTCAAGAATATCTGTTTTATCCATTGATTCGAAAGGAAGTTTTCCTGTTTCGGCATCAACTTCATACTTTCCTTGCTTAATTAAGTCTTTTTTTAGTTCTTCAAGATATGCGTAGAATTTATCTGAAGCTATTTTTACTTGTTGAGCTCTTGCTGCTGGCGCTTTGAATTCTTTCGGATTCTCGTCAGCTTTTACTTTAAGCTCTTTTAATAATTTATCGTTCCTATCAGTTGTAGCTGTATTTGAGTCAGCAAACTTTGCTTCCATTAATCCGAAAGCCGAGAGTACTTCTTTTGACATTTGCATCGCCATCATTGCGATAAATACCAAGTACATCAAGTTAATCATTTTCTGCCTTGCAGATACTTTTCCTCCTGCCATTTCTAATTAGTTTTTTTGTTAAATTTTGTTGAATTAAATTATAAGTAACTAATTAGTTCTTGTTCATTGCAGATAACATTCCTCCGTATACACCGTTTAATGATGATAGGTTAGATGCTAATGATTGCATTTGGTCTTTCAACTTCGCAGCATTTTCTGCAGCTTCTTCGTTGATGGTTGCTTGACGGTTAGCACTTTCCATTTGAACTTTGTAAAGGCTATTCAAAGATTCCATTTGTGCTGCCGCTAATGACATTTCTTCACTGTATTTCTTTGTAGATGCAATTGCGTCTACTGTTGGAGAGATACTTTTTGCAGCTCCTTCAAAGTTGCGAATGCTGTCTCCTAAGCTACTCATTAATTCGCCGTCAATTCTAGCATCTTTTAATAAGCCATCTAATTTTTTAGATAATAATCCTTCTGCATCCGTTGCTTCTTCTTCTTTTTTAGCTTTCGCTTTAGCTGATCCTCCTGATAATTCAGGATATACTAGTGACCAATCCAACTCGTCAGATTGTCTCTCAAATGCTGAATATGTAAATACGAGTGCTTCTACAATCATACCTATAGTTAAAATTTCACTTCCGTAAGGCCAGTGCTGAATTTTAAATAATGCTCCTACAATTACAATTGCCGCTCCCAGTCCATATACCATGTTCGTTAGCGTGATCTTGCCATTCTTTGCCATAATAATCTAATTTTTAGTTTAGTGTTTAGTTAATAAATTTAAGTGTTGTTGGGTTAACCGTGGTATTTAAGGTATTACGATTTATTAATTTTTTACTGTTCCGATAACATCTGTTCCCATGTAACTTTGTACCGTTCTGAAACCAATGTAGCTTCTTGCTGAATCTTTGTATTCAAAATCCCTTGTACTTACTTGCAAGAAATATTCAACATCTTTCCAAGAACCTCCACGAATTACTTTTCGTTTGTTTAAAGTGTCATTTACGTTTGGACTCATTGTAGACATGTACTCATAAGAACTCGGATCGTAAGACGATGCTGTCCACTCAGCTACGTTTCCTGCCATATTGTACAAGTTAAAGTCGTTTGGTTCAAATGCATCAGCTTCTACGGTATATAACGCTTGATCTGCCGCATAGTTTCCACGTAAAGGTTTGAAGTTGGCTAAGAAACAACCTCTATCGTTCATTGTATAAGGTCCACCCCAAGGATATGTTGCTCCTTCAAGTCCGCCTCTAGCTGCGTATTCCCACTCTGCTTCAGATGGTAATCTGAATTTGTTGATCATGTGACGCTTTCTTTCTTTTCTGTAGATATTTTTCTTCAACGTTCTCCACTCACAAAATGCTTTTGCTTGTTTCCATGTTACACCTACAACTGGATAGTCATTGTAAGCATCATGCCAAAAATAGTCATTGTGCATTGGTTCGTTGTATGAGTATTCGAAGTCTCTAATCCAAACAGTAGTATCAGGATAGATTTCTAAGTTTTCTCTTTTGATGAATTTAGTACGATCCATTCCTTTGTTCTTGGCAGCACTTTGAATGTCCATCCAAGTGTATTGAAATCTTACTTTAGTCCAATCTATAGTACGTTGTCCGTTATACGCTTGTTCTTCAGGAATATAAATAGAGTCCATTACCTCAGCATAAAACTCATCTGGAATTTCAGAGAAATCCCAAATTAAATCCACATCTTGATTTAAACGTCTGCCTTCATACCCAGTTGGTCCCATTCCGGCATAATTATCATTATAATATTTTTGCCAAGCAGTTTGGTCAGTAGTATCCGCATCTTTGAATGCATATTTTGCAATTCCATCTTCGTTCGGATCAGTTTTATCTTCTTCATCCGCTAAGATTGCCAGTTTCGTTCTGATGACAGAGTCACGAACCCAGTATACAAATTCTCTATATTCACTATTTGTAATTTCAGTTTCATCCATATAGAATGATGGAACTGTTACAGTTTTAGTAGGTGCGTTTTTAGTCTGAGCAATGTCATCATCTGACTTACCCATGATAAAGGAACCACCCGGAACTAGCGTCATACCATACGGTTTTTCAGGATGCCATTTTTTACCTTTGACACCAACTAGCTCACCTCTGTCTTTAGAACCACAGCTATAAAGAAATGCTAAAACGGCTGTTAATACAACAATCTTTTTCATACGGAATTATTGAGGTTAATACGTTTTTTATAGATTTTAAGGGCGTAAACCTATCTATTTATTTTTAAAAAAACAATTTTTTATTCTAAAAACTAATGGTTTTAAATTGCTTTTTCTCAATATAATTTTAAGGTTTTCTTAACACGCTTATTTAATTTATACTCTTTTTATACGCCATCCACCATCTTTCAGGGACAATTTGATTGCAAGCATTCAAATAATCTTGGTGTGTGCAAGGTAATAACGTATGTCTTTTTAATTTATTATTCAAACTTGAAATAAATGGTATTTCTATCCACCATCTTTCTGTTTTATTGCTTTTGTAAAAAATCATTTCTTCTGTATCATTGGGCACAATATACTTTAAATACTGATCTTTTGAGGTAAAAGGATAATCTTTAACACGATAATTGACTCCTTCAATGAAGTACCAAATCATTTGTGCCGCTAACATCGCTGTAATTTCTTCGTCTTTTGAGTTTTTATATTCAAAGATACCAAAAGAAGATACTTTATCACTAATTCCTGCGTAACGACTAATAGCACAGATTTCTTTTCCATCCAAACCATTAGGTGATGTACTTTGGTTTCCGCTCATTTCAGAAGCTTTTACCGCAGATAAATCTATTCCGACAATATCGGCATCACGCGTAATAGGTTCTACAATGCTTATGTCGTTTGACACTTGCCCTAAACGATACGCATCAAAAAAGAGTTTTTGCATTAAGTCTATTTCTTCTTGTGCATTGAAATAGGTTTGATACCCAATGTTACTGTAATTAAATAGGTTGTGTGGTGCTTCGGTAATTATTTTTCCCATGTAGGAATGATTACTGACCGATTCTGTAATCGCACCAAAATCAAATTTACTGTCTACATTGACAATGTTGACCGTTTGCTCCAAATTGTCATACGCTCGATACATGGCGTACATTAAATCTTGACTTCCCCCTAATATAATAGGAATGCTGTTTTTTTTGAGCAAGGGCTCCATGATGGTTTTCAACGCTGCATATGTATCATCCACCGATGCTCCTTTTTGAAGATTGCCTAAATCTACTATTTTGTGATTCCAGTTGCCTGGATATAAACTGTACAGTGCTTTTCGAATTTCTAGCAAATCTAAGTTTTCACCTAAGTAATTGATGTCGCTTCGATTTTCTAAGACGGCAATGATGATAAATTTTGCTTCCGCCACCGATTCAGGGATTCCATGTTTGGACGTGTGAATGTCTATATGGTTTCCCAGTGCTTGTTTGGGCAATAGTTCATTATGAGCCATCAACAAATCATTGACTGGCGATAAGAATTCGAACTCCATTATTTTTTAGCTTTTGCTTTGCTTTTCGGTTTTGCCTTTGCTTTTGCTTTGGTTTTTTTCTTTGGTGCTTTGTCCTCTATTATTTTTTGAACTTCTTCTAACGTCAATTTGGTAGCATCCACCGTTTTTGGAAGTTCTATTTTTGTTTTTCCTTTGAGGATGTTACTTCGTCCCCAACGCGCTTTTTCCACACGAATGCCTTCTTCTTCCCAGTTATGGATGATTTTATCGCGCTCTTTTTGCTTTTTATCTTCTATCAATTCTTCAATATCAGCTTGTGAAAGATTGTCGAAATCGTATTTTTTATTCACATTGATAAAGATGCCATTCCATTTGAGGAAAGGTCCAAAGCGTCCTACACCTTTGGTCACATCATGACCTTCGTAATTTGCAATAGGCGCATCTGCTTTTTCACGCGCAACGATCAATTCCATCGCTCTGTCCATTTCCACACTGAGTGGATCTTCTCCTTTATCTAACGAAATGAATTTTTTACCAAATTTCACATACGGACCATAACGACCGTTGTTTACCTCAACCGTTTCGCCTTTGTATTCGCCCAACGTTTTTGGCAATTGGAATAAATCCATGGCTTCTTCGTAGGTGATTGTATTTAGTTGCTGATCGGGACTGAGACTGGCAAATTTTGGCTTTTCTTCATCGTCAACCGTTCCAATTTGCACCATCGGTCCAAATTTTCCGAGTCGCACACTTACTTGTTTGCCCGTGTCTGGATCGGTTCCTAAGATACGTTCGCCTGATTCGCGTTCGGCATTTTCTTTAACATCTTCTACTTTTGGATGAAAATCTTTGTAGAAATCCTTCATCATGTCTTTCCACTTTTCGTTTCCAGAAGCGATGTCGTCAAAATCTTGCTCTACTTTTGCGGTAAAGTTATAATCTAAGATAGAAGCGAAATTTTTTACCAAGAAATCATTTACAATCATTCCAATGTCTGTTGGCACGAGTTTCCCTTTGTCTGAACCTACTTTTTCCGTGAGTTCTTTTTCGATGATTTTATCACCTTGCAACGTGAGTTGTTCGTATTTCCGTTCAACACCTTCCACGGTTCCTTTTTCTACATATCCTCTATTTTGAATGGTAGAAATGGTTGGCGCGTATGTAGATGGTCGTCCAATACCTAATTCTTCTAATTGTTTTACCAAAGATGCTTCTGTAAATCGGTATGGTGCTTTGGTGTAGCGTTGTGTGGCGCTGATGAATTCGTTCGTTAGTGATTCACCTATAAATAATGCTGGCAACATGCCATCTTGCTCTTCATCGTCGTCGTCTTTTCCTTCTAAATATACTTTTAAGAAACCTTCAAACTTCAACACTTCTCCGTTTGCCGTGAAGCGTTCGTCATGCGTATTGGCTTCTATTTTTGCGTTGGTACGTTCTAGTTTTGCATCACTCATTTGCGACGCAACGGTACGTTTCCAAATTAATTCGTACAAACGCACTTGATCGTATTCTGCATCAACCGAATGGTTTTCCATGTTTGTCGGACGAATTGCCTCATGCGCTTCCTGTGCACCTTTTGCTTTGCTTTTGTAGTTTCTTGGGTGACTGTATTCTTCTCCGTATGAACGTATGATTTCCTCTTGTGCTGCATTTTTAGCATCGTTGGAAAGATTCACGCTGTCTGTTCTCATATAGGTAATTAGACCAGCTTCATATAAGCGTTGCGCCAAGGTCATTGTTTTACTTACCGAGAAATAGAGCTTTCGCGATGCTTCTTGTTGTAGTGTTGATGTAGTAAATGGCGCTGCTGGTGATTTTTTTGCGGGCTTGGTTTCTAAGTTTGCAATTTTAAAATCGGCACCTACATTTTTCGCCAAGAAATCTTTAGCAGCTTGATGCGTTGAAAATGTTTTATTAAGTCTGGCTTTGAATTTTTTCCCTTTCGAGTTGGTAAATTCAGCGGCAATTTTAAAAGATGCTTTTGGTTTGAAGTCTTGAATGCTACGTTCGCGCTCTACAATTAAACGAACTGAAACCGATTGCACACGTCCGGCAGACAATCCGCCTTTTACTTTTCGCCATAATACAGGTGAAAGTTCGTAACCCACCAATCTGTCTAAGATTCTTCGTGCTTGTTGCGCGTTGACTAAGTTGTAGTCAATATCTCTTGGATTTTGAATTGCTTTTTGGATGGCTGTTTTCGTAATTTCATGAAAAACGATGCGTTTCGTGCGTTCTGGATCTAACTTTAACGTTTCTGCCAAATGCCACGCAATGGCTTCTCCTTCCCGATCTTCATCACTAGCAAGCCAAACAATTTCTGCTTTCTTAGCTAAGTCTTTTAATTTTTTTACTACTGATTTTTTATCATCAGAGACAATATATTCAGGTTCAAAATCGCCCTCAACATTTACGCCCAATTCTTTGGAAGGTAGATCTGCAATGTGTCCAAAACTAGATTCTACTTTGTAATCTTTTCCAAGAAATTTTTCAATTGTTTTCGCCTTTGCAGGTGACTCAACAATTACCAGATTCTTTGCCATATATTATTTTTTCAGAATACAAAAGTAGTTAGATTTTTAAAAACGGACACATTTTTTTGTGAATACACTTTTTTAAGCGCTGTAATATTTTGTTTTTACCCAAGTTAAAAATCATATTTGACACCAATGGTAAATGCGCCAAATTCCTTAGTTCCGAGATAGTTTATATATGGTGAAAATTCATACTTAAATACCAATCCAACTTTTTTGTAATGAAAGATAGAAAAGAGTCCATAATTTATTTTTTCCTCAAAGAAGTTGCTCGTATTGTTATTGAAAAATTCATTATTTGGCGAATGCAATTCATATCCTAAGTACGGACCAGCTTCTATACCAAAGTTCCCAAAACGCTTTTCAATAGCTGAATGTATGTTGATACTGAGTTCGCCTTTGTTAAAACTGATGGAATCTTTTTTAAAACGCAGATTTCGAAATTGCAATGACGCTCCATATTTGAAGAAATAGTCGTTTTTCAACTTTTTTTCATCTGTATATGATAACTCCACTACATACGAACCTGTAAAATTGTAATCATTTGGACGTGTAAAACCATTGAAACCCACCATGACATCTAATTGTTCGTAGATTTTTTGAGGCTTTTTAGAGTTGTTTTTTGTTTTACGCTTCTTTGTAAGCATGTCTGATTGTATCAACTCCCAATTGTATAATTGGATTCCTGCGGCGTTTAAAGAGTCTAATCCGCCATCTTTATTTAAAAAAGAAGACGTTGCCTCTTTGTCAAGTTGCGATTCACTGTAGGTGAAGCTAGAAGCATTTATTGTAGTTGCAGTCGAATTTCTATCTTTTTCAACAAATCGTGAATGATGTTTTGTCTGCGTTTGCGCTAATCCATTTTTCTCTCCATGTACGTTGTTGGTAGTTGGATGCTGGTTTTTTTCTTCTGTTGCAACCGCAGCAGTGTTTGTTCCAGCTTGACTGGCATCATTCACGATAGAAGTTGAATCTGAATTTGAGATTGTGTTTCGTTCGTTATTATTATTAGTAGTAGTAGTAGTTGGTTTTATGTGTTCTGTTTTTGTGGTTTGGTTAGATATCGAAGCATCTTCGGCTGTTCCTGAATTTATGCCTACAAAAATCCCCAACGAGCAAAGCAGCGCGAACAACACTATATATATAAAGAATCGTTTGCGTTTTTTGCGCTTCATTTGTTGCTGCACCACAGTCCAGCCTTCTGCAGAAGGTTCCACAGTGCGATCTGAAAGTGCTTTTTTAGCAAGTGCATCTATGTAATCAAAATCTTCCATTCGCTTTTTTTAGGGTTTGCAATTGTTCTTTTAATAGTGTTCGTGCTCTAAACAAGCGTGTTTTGGACGTTGCAGCTGGTATTTTTAAGAGTTCGGAAATTTCTTTGTGCGCATAGCCTTCCACCGCATAGAGATTGAATACCAATTTGAATTCCAGCGGAAGCTCATCCACAAGTCGCTGAATTTCCGAAACTTCATCAACTGGTTTTTGATAGGTTTTTTGTCGTTCCAGAATGACGTCACTTTGCGAAGCGATGAGGAATTTTTTCTTCCGCAGAAACGACAAACTTTCTCGGATCATGATTTTACGAATCCAACCTTCAAAACTTCCTTCGTTTTTATATTTTTTTATGTTGAAAAATACTTTTACAAAACCATTATTCATCGCTTCTTCCGCCATCGTTTTGTCAGAAATAAAGTTTTGACACGCCGCTAACATTTTGGGTGCAAAGGCATCGTAGACCGCTTTTTGTGCCAACTCATCGCCTTTGATCAATGCTTTGATGTTATATGTTGCTGCGTTTGTGTTTTCCAAAAACGTTTGCCCTATTTGGTTGTTTTGTATTTGAATGGTTTTTAACAAGCTGTCGATATAATAATAATCGGAATGATGAAAAATTCGCCACTTATGCCATAATTCACACGTACATACATCGTTTGCTCTTGCTGAATATTTTGATACGAGGTTTGCGAAAGCGGATTGGTTTCTGCATCAGCATCTTGTTGTGTTTCATAAAAGGCGATGCTGTCATCATCTGTGAGTGTTGCTAAATCTTCAATTTGTAAAATGCAAGGTATGTAATTTTCAAAAACAAATTCTGAAATTTCAGCACCGACTGTGGTTTCACATTCCTCAAATATGAGCTGTGTGCAATAGTTGTCATCGCATTCTTTGGTAAGCGTAAAACTCACCCCATTATTTTCAAATTGCATTACTTCATCCGTAAAGCTAACTACTTTCCAGTCAAAATTCCAGTCGTCTGCGGTGATTCCTTCTTCCTCAAATGTGATATTTACATGCAATTCGTCTTCAATGAAGTAGAAAATCCAAGTGCCTTCATGCAATTCACCATTGTTGTAAAATTGAAACGTTCCGTTGTCAGCCACATCAAAAACCGCGTTTTCATAAATGTCTTCGGTTTCGTCATCGTGACTTACAATCCACACACATTCTTGAAATATTAAATTACATTCTCCTATAATTTCTTCTTGCTGTGCTTCTATACAATCGTCAATCGCTTGTTTCAGCTCGTCTTTGTTTTGAATGAGAAATTCTTCGCCACTTTCTAAAATACTTTGAATGGGAAAATTGATTCCGATACTGTTGCCGTCGGGAATGTTTTCAAGAATCGCACTAAAATCTGGATCGCTAGAAACCGTATATTGATTCACCACCATTAAATCCGCATCAAATTCTAACATTGTAAACGAATAAATAAATTTGATACAGGTAATTTCATCTTCATCATCTGTTTCGGCAACGCGTTCAATCAAGTCAAACAATTCCGATTCTTTTTGAATGATGTTTTCTAAAGATACTGTACCTACTTCTTCGTTGTCATCTAAATCAGAACATGAAAATGTAAAGATTCCCACAAAAAGGACGAGTACTATTTTTATAAATTGCTTTTTCATATATGGTTTTGTTAATGTTTCTATTTGTATAGACGTGTCTATTTTAGAAAAGGTTTCCAAAAAAATGTTTTTTTAATCTAACGTTGCCTCGTAAACTTTCCAATCTTGTGAAGGGAACGCGTTTTCACCATACAACACATATATTTTATTTCCTAGCAAACACATGCCTTGAATAGCATTTTGCGGATTTGTAGTATCCAAATCGTGTGACAAGTCTTGATACGTATTGTCCAATGTATTGAACACACTAATTGTATTGCGCAATCCTGTACTCGTTTCTGCTACGGATGCAATGTAGATTAAGTTTTGATATGCTCTTACATACGTAATTGCAGCACTTTGCGTCATTTGCAGGGTTTGCACAGCACTCGGATTGCTCAAAGGAACAATATAGATCGTTGTTTGCTCTGGCGCTGTAAAGTATGGAATGATGGTCTTTCCTCCAAAAACGTACAAATTATCTCCTACAACAACAGCATCGGCTCCAAAGCGATCTTCTGGAAGATTGGCAAATTCTGAATACGTTTGCGTCTGCAAATTATATCTGTAAATCAAGGAACGATCTCCATGAAGACGTCCGCCTACAATGTAAATATCATCTCCTTGTGTTGCCGATCCGAAATTTTCCCAACCTTCTAGCAATGTGTTTTCGACACCATTCCCTAAATATTGAAGTCCATTTACACTGTAATCATCCACTGTTAAAGCACTTGCTATGGACAAACGATTTCCTACAATATGTATTCTTTTATCCGCAAAACGATCTTCTAAAAACGTAACTTCGTTTTGAGCCATTGTGGTCATATTTACTTGTATGAGTTTTTGTAATAATAAGTCTTCTTGTGTAACAATGTAGATACTATTTTGACTTTGAGCACTTTCCATGCCTGTTTTTCCAATTCTGTTTAGGATGGTATTTACTGTGAATGCTTGCGTAAATTGAAGCGCCGTATTTTCCACAGAAGCATAATCTTGTACTGTTTTTGGAACTAACAAAAGCTGCAATTCCACTCCGTTAGACACGTCAAAATTTGCACTGATGGAATCGTTGTGTATAATTTCGTATTGCATTGCTGCGTTTGACGAAAATCGCGTAGCACTTTCTGGTTCAAAACTGTATGAATAGTTTTCGGGAGCTACATAATAATCTTGCTTTGCTTCATCAGCATTGGCAGCAATGTATTTGATTGCGTGCGCTTGTCGCCACTCAATGGAAGCGTCCGTAAAGATAAATTCGTCATCTACCACATTAAAATTAGAAGAAATATCAATATTGTTTTGTTGATTTTGCAAGGATGCTTGAATGATTTGCCACACTCTCCCATCGGTTCCTGCTAACATTTCGATGCTTTCTGCACGTAAATCCTCAAGAGCAGGTTCATCGATCACAATTTCATTTCCATCATCAGATGCACAAGAAACTACACAAACTATAATAAAACTTAGAAGTATTTTTTTCATTGGTAACTTTTTAATTGGTTTCTACATACATAGACGCCATTATTTTTAAAAGAGTTCCCGAGAATATGAAAAAAGGCTTATTTTTTTTCAAAATAGACCTTTTGTTTTATAAAGTTGTCGTAGTGTTTGTAATTATTGAATGGTAAATTCGCTAATGACCTCAATGCCTGTTGCCGTATAATTGTATTGTGTGAGTGTGTTTCCGCCGATGAGTAGTAATTTGTCTTGCATCGGAATGACGTCGTACGCTTCGTTTGTGTTGAAATTTTGCGTGAGTTGTAAATTTGAAATATCTTGTTTGTTGTACACTTTCAAGCCAGAAGCGCCATCGCAGATAAATAGTTTTTCTCCTTTAATTCCCAATCCGTACGGTTCGTCCATAAAATAGGTTTCTACCAATTGCGGATTGTAAATGTCTGAAATGTCTATGATTTCTAAGCGACTTTCCAAGGTTTGAAAATCTCCATTCATACAGCTAGAACCTGCGCGCAACGTTACATACGCATAGTTGCCATCAACCACAACAGGATCACAGAATTTCATGTGATCGTAACTGGAAATGAACGTTGGCGAACTCGGATTGGTAATGTCATAAATATACATTCCTGTGCGCGATCCAATGAATAGTTTGTTGTCTTGATAAAAAATTGTTTCAGATTCCCAGGTTACATATTCTTCATTTACTTTTACTGGTGCTTCTAAATTTTGAATATCAAATACATTTATTTGATTGATATCAACTGCATATAAATAATTATCTACAATTTTGAAACGCGCCAACGATCCGCCCGAACCTGTATTACCACCACCATCGGAAGCCGCTTCCGCAAGATCGATAGTATACATATTGTCATCTTGTATTTCTCTTTGTTCCACTACAATATCCCAACCGATAATGATATCTTCATAATTGTAATTTTCCAAATTATAAATATCCACACCTTCGGGATAATCTACGGTTTGCTGTACATTCAACACGTTTTCTACATGTCCTACAAACTGAATATTGTTTACTTGACTGATATCGAAAACCACCAAATCTTTTCCGCTATCAGCGTATAAATAGTTTCCTTTTACAGAAACATCTTTATTGTATGGAATTTTTAAAAAATTTACTAGTGTTGGTTGCTGTGGATTTCTGTTGTCAATAATATGAACACCTTTGTCCACATCGTTTATAAAAATATACTGTTCATACGCGTATATTTTTCCAGATTGCACCATACTTTTTGGCGATTGTACTTCAATGGATGCACGCAATTCTGCGGAAGTGATGGTAATAGGTGTTGCTACGTTAACAAGTTCGTACTGTTTATCATCGTCCGAACAAGACAAAAATAAGCAACAAACCATACCTAAAATGAAATGGTGTAGTTTCATGGTGTAGTTGTTAATTAATTGATTTACAGAAAAGATACAAATATCCTAAAAAGGTTGCGTATAAAAGTTGGTATTTAACATGTCATTATGTCACTATGACTGAAATAATTCTATCTTTGTACCTTATTTGAATACAAATACAAGGTCACACTACTAGGACATGGAGAAGATTATTGACGAAAGTAAACAAGGAGAACGTATTGTTTTAGCACAAAATCCTAAGAATACGCGAAAATTATATATAGAAAGTTACGGCTGCCAGATGAATTTTTCTGATAGCGAAATTGTTGCGTCCATTTTAGCAAAAGAAGGATTTAACACCACAAATAGTTTAGAAGAAGCCGATTTGGTATTAGTAAACACGTGTTCTATTCGCGATAAAGCGGAACAAACAGTACGCAAACGTTTGGAAAAATACAATGCAGTAAAAAGAAACAATCCAAAAATGAAAGTGGGCGTATTGGGCTGTATGGCTGAACGCTTGAAAAATAAGTTTTTGGAGGAAGAAAAAATTGTAGACATGGTCGTTGGACCAGATGCTTACAAAGACTTACCCAATTTAGTGCAGGAAATTGACGAAGGACGCAATGCCGTTAATGTCATTTTATCAAAAGAAGAAACCTATGGTGATATTTCGCCTGTGCGATTAAATTCGAACGGAATTAACGCATTAGTTTCCATTACCAGAGGTTGCGACAATATGTGTACGTTTTGTGTAGTTCCGTTTACGCGTGGACGTGAACGCAGTCGCGATCCGCAATCCATTATAGAAGAAATTCAAGAATTGGTCGACAAAAATTACAAAGAAGTAACGCTACTTGGACAAAATGTAGATAGTTATTTATGGTATGGCGGCGGCTTGAAAAAGGATTTTGTCAAAGCTTCTGAAATGCAAAAAGCTACCGCAGTTGATTTTGCCAAATTGCTGGAAATGGTGGCGACCAAATTTCCAAAGTTACGGTTGCGTTTCTCTACGTCAAATCCACAAGACATGCATGAAAATGTATTGTTAGTGATGGCAAAACATCAAAATATTTGCAATCACATTCACTTGCCTGTACAAAGTGGAAGCGACCGTATTTTAAAAGAAATGAACCGTTTGCATACGCGTGAAGAATATTTCAGATTGATCGATAAAATTCGTGAAATTTTACCTGGATGTGGCATTTCACAAGATATGATTGCTGGCTTTCCAACAGAAACTGAAGAAGACCATCAAGATACCTTATCGCTGATGGAATATGTAAAATATGGATTCGGATACATGTTTTCCTATTCGGAACGACCAGGAACTGTGGCAGGAAGAAAAATGGAAGACGATGTGCCAGAACCTGTAAAAAAGCGCAGACTTGCAGAAATTATTGCGTTACAGCGCAAGCATAGTGAATACAGAACCAACGCGCAACTTGGCAAGATCAAAGAAGTACTGATTGAAGGAACTTCTAAAAAATCAGACGCGCATTGGAAAGGAAGAACTTCTGAAAATACAGTTGCCGTGTTCCCAAAAGAAAATTACAAACCTGGCGATTTTGTCAATGTAAAAGTAATAGACTGTACTTCTGCCACTTTAATTGGTGAACCAATAGGCTACTCAGACAATAATTAAACACACCTATTTAATATCAATCAAAAAAACAAACACATGAAAAAAGCCTTTATACGAGCATTCATACTTTTAGCATTTTTTTGCGTTTCGTGTGATAATGAGCCGCTTGATAGCGATATTTCTCTACAAGTGCCAGCAGTTGGCATACCAACCGATCCGACTGACCCAACTGATCCAACCGATCCAACCGACCCGACGAATCCAGGAAGCATGCTTTCTACATATTCATTAGACACCACTTCAAACGTTCCATTTTTTGGAGAAATTATCATAAATTCTGATTTCATCATCAACAATGGTATTGTACTATCTTTAAATGTTGAAACAACACTATTAGGAAGTACTGCAAATGCTGTAAGCATCATTACGAGAGATGGAAACGGGCGCATTATACAAAGTGAAAGCATGCCGACTGGAAGTAGCGTAGTGAGCGACCGAACAACGATCACTTACACTGGAGATAACATTACGCAAATAGCGTATGAAGATATTTCCGAAGGAACAGACAGCTATACATACACATTTGCCTACACTGGCAATACCGTAACACGCACAGATGCTGCCAACGGTCAATCAGCTGTTTTTACGTTTGATGCTAATAGCCGTTTAATCTCTAAAGAATCATTTACTGGAACTACGAGCACACAACTGGAAACGCTTACGTATGCCAACGGGAACTGCACAAACTCTACGCTAACGGGAGATACGAATGTAAGCAATACATTTGTGTATGACACATTTACCAATCCGTTAAAAGCTGTTTTCAATGATCAAATATTAATTACAATTCTTGACAGTGATCAAGACGATGAAATTGGAAGTTATCTTGCAACTTTCTACTCTACAAACAATTGGACCGTTCTTGATTCAAGCGATGGAACTGTAGACTTAAATGCAATGTACAACACAAACAATGATATTATAAGTAGAAATGCAGTTATTGATTTGGGCGATGGTGTAGATGTCACGCAATCAGAAGCATTTCAATACTAAACAACGACATTCATGAAAAAAATACAATCATACTTTTTACTCACGTTATTGCTGGTTTGTTTTTCTTGCGATAACGAACCGTATGATGGTGAAATTTTTATAGAGCAACCCGTAACTGTAGATCCGACACCAGATCCTGAACCAGATCCCGTAGATCCTGATCCGATACCAGGCGCTTCGTTACAACTAAACGATTATGACTATATCAAAACATTTTCGTCAGATACTGGTGATGACTTAACATTCACCGCCGATTTCACCATTAATGCCAACAATCAATTCTTATCGCAACAAACAAGTATTAGTTTTCTAGGTTCGACAACGAACGCTGTAAGCAATGTCATTCGAGATGAAAATAGTAGAGTTACACAAGTTCGAACCACAGTTGATGGCGTATTGGTCAATAGAACCATTGTAACGTATAATTTAGATAAAATAACAGAAATTACTTTTGAAGATTTGCAAGACGCTTCAGGAGATTTCACATTTACATTTACACATCTAAACAACGAAATTACTCGCGTCAGAGAATTTACGGCTTTCTCAACCAAATTTACGTTTGATGAAACTTCCAGTAAATTAATCAAAAGAGAAACAATGGAAAACGGAACCATCGTAAAAACAGAAAATATTTCCTATGATGCCAACGGAAATTTGTCAACAGTTGTAATTACGGGACAAGATGCCAATACCTACAATTATGTATATGACAATAATACAAACCCATTGCTCATTTCATTAAACGATTTGTACTTGTACGCTATTTTAAATGACGAATATGACGATCAGTACGAGCATTGGCAAGCGATGATGTACAGTCCAAACAATGTAGCCAGCGTTACCACGCAACAAGGAAGCTCCAATTTGGACATTCAATACGATGCTAATGATAGAATCTTAACTAGAAACGGAACCATTTTTACATCAGTTCCCACAGTTTCTAGTGATGCTGTCATTACTATTGACGAAACATTTCAATATATAAACTAAAAGAACCACAAATGGAATCCATGCAAGCGATCAAACAACGTTTTGGAATCATTGGAAACAATCCAGGACTCAATCGCGCTATAGAAAAAGCCATGCAAGTTGCGCCCACCGATATTTCGGTATTAGTGACTGGTGAAAGTGGTGTTGGTAAAGAAAGTATTCCCAAAATAATTCATGCACTTTCGCACCGAAAACACGGAAAATACATTGCTGTCAACTGTGGTGCCATTCCCGAAGGAACGATTGATAGTGAATTATTCGGTCACGAAAAAGGCGCTTTTACAGGTGCTACACAAACCCGAAACGGGTATTTTGAAGTGGCAGATAATGGTACTATTTTTTTGGATGAAGTGGGAGAATTGCCACTGACAACCCAAGTACGTTTGCTGCGTGTGTTGGAAAATGGCGAATTCATCAAAGTAGGTTCGTCCAAAGTGCAAAAAACCAACGTTCGCATTGTCGCAGCAACCAATGTCAATATGTTTGAAGCGATCAAAAAAGGAAAATTCAGAGAAGATTTATACTATCGTTTGAGTACCGTTGAAATTCACCTTCCGCCATTGCGCGCCCGAAAAGATGACATTCACTTGCTATTTCGAAAATTTGCTTCTGATTTTGCCATGAAATACAAAATGCCGTCCATTCGCCTAAACGAAGAAGCAACAGAAATGTTGACAAAATACCGCTGGAACGGAAACATTCGTCAGTTGCGAAATGTAGCAGAACAAATTTCGGTATTGGAAGAAAAACGATCCATTACGCCTGAAACCTTACGTCAATACTTACCAAATAACACAGGAAACTTGCCTGCTGTAATTGAAAATGACAAAAAAGACAGCGATTTCAGTTCGGAACGTGAAATTTTGTACAAAGTGCTTTTCGACATGAAAAGCGACTTAAACGATCTTAAAAAACTCACGATGGAACTCATGCAGAAAGGAGTTTCTCAAAAAGTAAAAGATGAAAACGAAAGTCTCATCCAAAAAATATACGGCGAAGATGAAAACGAAGAATTCTTCCCAGAAGAAGAAACCGCAGCGGCACCCGTAAAACTTTTGTCGATTGCTCCAGAAGTCTCCGTAGTTTCTGAAACCGACAAATATCACTTTGCCGAAGATGTAGAGGAAGAAGAAACGCTTTCGCTACACGACAAAGAACTAGAACTGATCAAAAAAGCGCTAGAACGCAACAAAGGCAAACGAAAAGCTGCCGCTAAAGAATTGGGCATCTCTGAACGAACACTCTATAGAAAAATCAAACAATTTGATTTATAAATTCAAGAATACACACATGAAAAAGATAAAAATTATCATCGCAACAATTGTCTTCACAATCACAGTGACAGGTTGTGGCCTCTATAATTTTACAGGAACAGGCGATTTGAATGCAGACACGTTTCAAGTCAACTTTTTCCAAAACAGCGCGCCAATTATTGAGCCTGGACTCGACAGAGACTTTACCTTGGCATTACAAGATTTTATTCTGAATCAAACCAGTTTAGATTTGGTCAGAGCCAATGGCGATTTATTATATGAAGGTGAAATTGTAGAATATCGTGTATCACCAATGACGGCGACAGCAAACAATACGGCTGCACAAAACCGTTTAACGATTGGTGTACAAGTACGTTTCTCACACAAAAACAAACCTGAAGATGATTTTGATCAACGTTTTTCATTCTTTTATGATTTTCCCGCAACCTCACAATTGACAGCAGTGCAAGCAACCGCTTTTCAAGAAATCTTTGAACGTTTAACCTTAGATATTTTCAACGCAAGTTTAGCAAAATGGTAATATGAATATTTCTGATTTTACATACATCCTTCAAAACCCTGTGCACATCAACGAAGCGCAAACGGAAGCTATTGCCAGCATTACCAAGCAATTTCCGTACTTTCAAGCGGCGCGTGTGGTACATTTAAAAGGATTAAAAAATCAGGACAGCTTTCAGTACAATCAACACTTAAAAATTACGGCAGCGTACACAAACGATCGCAGTATTTTATTTGATTTTATTACCTCGAAAACCTTTGAACAGCATGGAATTTCAAGTACAATCAAAGAAGCACAAAACAATGTGAATGATATTGAAATTACTGTTGAAGAAGTTACCGTAGATCGAAATCTTCGCATGGAAGAAGCAATCAAAACGAAAATTCAAGAAGCCAACGCAATTCTCGATCCTAATTTGTTTCTGCCAAAAGAAGAAGTTGAAGCTGAATTTGAGACTGAGACTGAATTTGATACTGAGACTGAAATCAAATTAGAAACTGCTAAAGACAAAGAAAAGCGCAAAAAGAAGGAGAAAAAAGCGAAGAAAAAGAAAAAAACAAAAGAAAAGAAGGCTGCAAAAGCTGCTGAAAAACAAGAAACAACTCCTGATGCGCCAGAGGAAATCTTAGCATTGGGAAAACCACTTGCGTTTAACAAAAGTGAAAAACATTCTTTTGCAGAATGGTTGCAACTCACCAGTTTTCAACCGATTGATCGCTCGGAAAAAAATGAAGTCGAAACTGAAACTGAAGTTGAAAACGAGGCTGAGAATCTAATTTCCACAGAAGAAAAACAAAAAAGGTTTGAGCTGATAGACAAGTTTATAGACACCAATCCGAAGATAAAACCCAAACCAACTTTAGAAAAAACCACCAATCTTGCCAGTGAAATTCACGTAGATCAATCCGTACTCATGACGGAAACCTTGGCAAAAGTCTATTTGGAACAAAAAAAATATAAAAAGGCAATCAAAGCTTATGATATTTTAATTTTGAAATATCCAGAAAAAAGTGGTTTCTTTGCAGACCAAATTCGAGCAATAAAAAAATTACAACAAAATAATTAACATACAATGAGTTCAACTTATTACATATTTATCATCTTAATCCTTATTGTAGCATTCTTATTAATGCTAGTAATCATGGTACAAAATCCAAAAGGTGGAGGATTATCTTCTACGTTTGGTGGAGGCGGAAATCAGCAGATTGGTGGTGTGCAGAAAACGACAGACTTTTTAGATAAAAGTACGTGGGCATTAGGAACCATCTTAATCGCGTTGATCTTAATTACAAACTTTACAAATTTGAGTGCAGCCGATCAGCAATCAAAACTTGCTAACAAAAACATTCAAACAACAGAGCAGCCTGCCACTACAAACGATTCAAACACAAATTCTACGGACACGACAAACGGAGGTAACGAGTAGATATTAATTATAAAAAATCATATAAAAAATGCCAGCTTGTCAGAAGCTGGCATTTTTTTATTTCAATTTGTCAGCATTGCTACAATGGCACAATTTCTGACTACTGTATTTGCGTAAATAATCAAACAATTAAAACATTAAATACTTAACAAAATGAGCAAAGTTAATATCAAACCACTTGCAGATAGAGTTTTGATTTCCCCATTGCCAGCAGCCACAAAAACTGCTTCAGGGCTCTACATTCCAGATTCAGCAAAAGAAAAACAACAACGCGGAACTGTTGTGGCAGCTGGACCCGGCAAAAAAGACGAACCGTTAACGGTAAAAGTTGGTGACACTGTTTTGTATGGAAAGTTTTCTGGAACTGAAATCAAGTTTGACGGTGAAGACTACATCATCATGAGAGAAGATGACATTTTAGCAATTATTTAATTCAAAAAATAACATACCAAAAAATTATGGCAAAAGATATAAAATTTGATGTAGAAGCACGCGACGGACTCAAACGTGGTGTGGATGCATTAGCAAATGCAGTAAAAGTTACTTTAGGACCAAAAGGAAGAAATGTAATCATTAGCAAATCATTTGGTGCGCCATCGGTAACGAAAGATGGTGTTTCTGTAGCGAAAGAAATAGAGCTAGAAGATGCCTTAGAAAACATGGGCGCGCAAATGGTAAAAGAAGTAGCTTCTCGTACGAACGATTTAGCAGGAGATGGAACCACAACTGCAACTGTACTAGCACAAGCTATTGTAAAAGAAGGATTGAAAAACGTGGCTGCAGGTGCAAATCCGATGGATTTAAAACGAGGAATTGACAAAGCAGTTACTGCCATCGTTGAAGACTTACAAAAGCAATCGAAAAAAGTAGGTGATTCTTCTGAAAAAATAAAACAAGTAGCTTCGATCTCTTCAAATAACGACGAAGTTGTGGGTGATTTAATCGCGCAAGCTTTTGGAAAAGTTGGTAAAGAAGGTGTCATCACGGTAGAAGAAGCTAAAGGAACGGACACGTATGTAGATGTAGTTGAAGGAATGCAGTTTGACAGAGGATATTTGTCACCGTATTTCGTGACCAACTCTGAAAAAATGGAAGCAGAATTGGAAAGTCCGTACATCTTATTATTTGATAAGAAAATTTCTTCCATGAAGGACTTAATGCCTGTATTGGAACCCGTAGCGCAAACAGGAAAGCCATTATTAATCATTGCGGAAGATGTAGATGGTGAAGCATTGGCAACTCTAGTAGTAAACAAATTAAGAGGCGCTTTAAAAATTGCGGCGGTAAAAGCACCTGGATTTGGTGATCGTAGAAAAGCAATGTTAGAAGATATCGCCATTTTAACTGGTGGAACGGTTATTTCGGAAGAAAGAGGATTTACGTTAGAAAGTGCTACGATTGATCTTTTAGGAACTGCTGAGAAAATCACAATCGACAAAGACAATACAACCATTGTAAATGGTGCTGGTGATGCAGAAATGATTCAAACACGTGTGGGACAAATAAAAGCTCAAATTGAATCTACTACTTCTGATTACGATAAAGAAAAACTACAAGAACGTTTGGCAAAATTAGCTGGCGGAGTGGCAGTTTTATATGTTGGAGCAGCTTCTGAAGTAGAAATGAAAGAGAAAAAAGACAGAGTAGACGATGCTTTACACGCCACAAGAGCTGCGGTTGAAGAAGGAATTGTTGCTGGCGGTGGTGTTGCTTTAGTTCGTGCGAAAAATGTACTAGAAAGCATTACTACAGATAATTTAGACGAAGTAACAGGAATCAAAATTATTGCACGTGCTATTGAAGAGCCATTACGTACCATTGTTTCCAACGCTGGTGGCGAAGGAAGCGTAGTTGTTTCAAAAGTAATGGAAGGTGAAAAAGATTTTGGATACGATGCTAAAACGGAAGAATATGTAGACATGCTGAAAGCAGGAATCATTGATCCGAAGAAAGTAACGCGTATTGCATTGGAAAATGCAGCATCTGTAGCAGGAATGATTTTAACTACAGAATGTGCATTGGTTGACATCAAAGAAGAAGCACCAGCTGGAGGCGGAATGCCACCAATGGGCGGCGGAATGCCAGGAATGATGTAATCAATTACACTATAAAAACACAAAAAGTCTTTCGAATCCTTGAATTTGAAAGGCTTTTTTTATGGGTGAAAGTTTTGAAGCTATAGAAACATATAGGTTTCTACCTTTGCAGTAATCATCTTCGAAACTTCTCAATACTCAATACTCAATACTAATATCTCATTACTTTTCAAATTCGTCTTTACAAGAATTTGAAAATCTAAAAACCAGTCTTTCAGCAACTTTTCTTTAAAATATATACTATTGGTACTCTTTTTGTGGTAGTTTTTTGCAAAAATTGCTTCCTATGAAAAAAAATTATTCTTTTTTATTCATCCTCATCTGCTGTTTCTCTTTCAGCGTATTTAGCCAAGAATCCTTAAAAATCGAAGACGAATATTACGCGTACTTCAAACTTCCTAGAGAAGGCTTGTATCTTCACCTTAACAAAACTACGTATTTTCAAGGCGAAGAAATTTGGTTCAAAGGCTATGCGTACGATCAACGGAATCAGCTTGCATCCAAAGCTACCACCAATATTAATATTGGAATTTATGACGCCGCAGGAAATCAACTGCAAAAACATTTATTTGCGGCAGAAAATGGTGTAACCAATGGAAATTTTGCAGTAGATTCTACGTTTACAGCAGGAACCTATTATATAAAAGCGGAAACCAATTGGATGAAAAACTTCAAGGAAGACAACGCGTATATTCAAAAAATTGAAATTAAAACCAATGAACAACTAGCAAAAAGCAACGCTACTGAAGAAAAGCAATACGATTTTCAATTTTTACCAGAAGGCGGACATATCCTCACAGAAACCATCAACAATGTTGGTTTTAAAATCATTGACAACAACGGAAAAGGCGTCGCGGTTTCTGGCATTGTGTACGATCAGGAAAAAAATCAAGTGGCTTCCTTTGAAAGCAATACTGTAGGCATGGGAAAATTTATACTGCAACCCAAAAAAGAGGCAATATATACTGCGGAAATCACGCTGAAAGATGGCACCATGATTACCAAAGAACTACCGTCTATCCAAACACAAGGCATTTCACTTATAATTCAAAATTCATTACAAGATAAAGTGATTCTCGACTTTAGCACGAATGAAGAAACCTTGACAAACTATCCTAATAAAACGTATAAAATACTCATTCATCAAAATGGACAGTTAAAAATAGCAGCGTTACAATTTAGCAATCTTAAAAAAGCCGTGAGTATTGAAAAAGAACGTTTGTTTAAAGGCGTGAACACAATTACTGTATTTGACGATCAAAAACAACCCATTTTAGAACGTTTATTTTTTAATGATTATGGCATCAAAAACACAAAGATGCAAGTTTCTAAACTCAACACGATTAAAGATTCTATCATCCTTTCTGTAAAAGAACTCAACTTACAGAACAAGGCAAATGTGAGTATTTCTGTATTGCCAGAAACTACGCAAGGATACAATCCGCAGCACAATATCATTTCCAACTTTTACTTAAAACCACATGTGAGCGGTTTTATTGAAAATCCACAATATTATTTCCATAAAATGGACCGAAAGAAAAAGTATGAACTAGATGTTTTATTGCTCACACAAGGTTGGAGTCGCTATGATTGGAACGACATTTTTGGCAAAAAACCAACGGCAACACATCGTTTTGAAAACGGAATTGGTATTTCGGGACGTGTCAACAGACCTGCGACAGGTGTAAAGCAAGTATTTTTATATGAGACAAAAAATCATGCGGCTAAATTTATTGACTTGGACGAAAATCAAAAGTTTGAATTGGCAAACGTGTTTTTGGAAGAAGGAGAAGAAATAAAGTTTTCGTACATCACTCCAAAAGGTGCACTGAAAAAGCCAGGTATGTATTTACGATTTTTGATTACAAACAAAGAGGACAAAATTTCGGAAGCATTTTTAGAAAATACCAAAAAACTCAAATCTGACACTGCTAATTTTAAAGTTCCAGAAAATTTCTTTTATGAAAACGCAGAAGAGCTAGATGCTGTAGTGTTAAATGCGGAAAAGGAAAAACCAAAATACAACAGTATCTTTTTAATGAATCCGTCTGTTACAGAAATCACAATAGAAGAATACAAAAGATATCTCAACTTGGTACAATATCTTAATTTTAATGGTTTTAATGCTTCCGAAGACATGGGAAATGTATTTATTTCTTCTAGAATTGCGCGTGGCGGATCGCCTACTGTATTTTTTAATGACGTACGTTTAAACGATTTAAATATTCTATACAGCATGTCATTGGCTGAAATTGAACGCATTGTGGTAGACAGATATAGCAGAGTACCAAGTGCGCGTGGTGGCGGATTGGGCGTCATTAAAATATACTCACGCATTACACCATTGTTCAAAAAACCAGGAGTCGAAATTCAATATCTCGCAGCTACATCACCTGCATCATTTTCAACGGGTAAAAAATACTATGCACCTAATTATTCATCGTATTTAAATCCTGTATTTCAAAAATATGGTGCCATTTCTTGGTTGCCAACAGTTGAGCTGAACAGTGAAACGGCCACTACTTTTAAAATATACGATACGTATACTAAAAACGTAACGCTATTTATTGAGGGAATTGCGGAAAATGGTGATTTAATCTCCGAACGAAAAACCATTCAAGTGCGTTAACCGATTGCTATGAAAAAAAAGTGTTTTTTATTGTTACTGATGATATTAAGCATGATTCCACTTCTCTGTCAAGAGAAAACTGTGGAAGCAGTTTATACAGCCTATTTTGAACTTCCGCGAGAAGCATTATACCTGCATTTGAACAAAACCACGTATTTTCAAGGAGAAGAAATCTGGTTTACAGGCTATGCGTACGATCAAAAGAATCAGCTTTCTTCCAAAGCAACGACCAATATTAAAGTTGGAATTTACGATGCAAAAGGCAATCAAGTAAAAAAAGCATTGTATGCCGCAGAAAATGGTTTTACCAACGGAAACTTCTTAATTGATTCCACCTTTACCGCAGGAACCTATTATGTAAAAGCAGGCACCAATTGGATGAAAAATTTCAAGGAAAACAACGCGTTTGTCCAAAAAATTGAAATTGTTACTGATGAAAGTATCAATGAAAAGAAAGTTGCCAAAAAAGCGACGTATGATTTTCAATTTTTACCTGAAGGCGGACATATCTTAGCAAATACCAACAATAATATTGGCTTTAAAATCATTGGCAATGATGGAAAAGGTGTCAAAGTTTCAGGAATTGTGTTTGATGAAGCAAAAAAGCAAGTCGCTTCGTTTGAAAGCAATACATTAGGCGTGGGAAAATTTTTATTTCAACCTAAAAAAGAAATACAATACACCGCAGAAATTACCCTTGAAAATAATACCATAATTACAAAATTTTTGCCGTTAGCAAAACCAAAAGGCATTTCGTTAATACTGCAAAGTCTCACGGAAAACGATGTGATTCTCGATTTTAGCACAAATGAAGAAACGCTCAAAAATACTCCGAATAAAACTTACAAAATACTCATTCATCAACATGGAAAGTTGAAAACAATTGCTTTAAAATTTGATGAACTCCAAAAAGCAATTCGCATCAAAAAAGAGGAATTATTCAAAGGAATTAATACCATAACCGTTTTTGACAATGATCAAAATCCCATCTTGGAACGTTTGTTTTTTAACGATGTATACATTCAAAAAGCCAACATTAGAGTTTCAAAACTCAACAAAATTCAAGATTCTATTTTGTTGTCTGTGCAGAAATTGAACCTGCAAAAAAATGCACAAATCAGCATTTCTGTATTGCCAGAAGCAACGGAAAGCTATCAACCAAAACACAGTATTGTATCTAATTTTTACCTAAAACCGCACCTACGAGGCTTTGTGGAAAATCCGCAGTATTATTTTCAAAATATGGATCGAAAAAAAAAATACGAGTTGGATATTTTATTACTCACCCAAGGTTGGAGTCGCTACGATTGGAACGCTATTTTTGATACAAAACCAACAGCAACACATCGTTTTGAAAACGGAATTACTATTTCTGGACGCGTCAATCGACCAAAAACAAACGTAAAACAACTCTTCTTTCACACCACCGTAAATCACGATGCACGATTTATCAACTTGGACGAAAATCAAAAATTTGAAATGTCTGGTTTATTTTTAAAAGAAGACGAAGAAGTGCGTTTCTCGTATGTGAACGAAAAAGGAGAATTTAAAAAACCGAGCATGTATCTTCGGTTTATTCTATCGGATACAAAAGATAAACTTTCCAAACGTTTCTTAGATACAATTCGCAACATCAAAACGAGTGCTAAACAGGCATCGCTCAAAGAATTTTTGTACGCAAACAGGGAAGCTCTTGACACAGTAGTTTTGACAGGAAAAAAGAAAAGAAAAAGATACGAAGACCGTTTCATGAAACGTCCGGAAGTTACGGAAGTTACCGAGGAAGTCGTAAAAGAGTATGACGATATTGCCAATTTTATACGATTGAATGGTTTTTACACCGTACAAGAAGGCGGCGAAGTTTTTGATCCAAGCAAACTTATAGGAGGCAACCCAGTTATTTTTTATAACAACCAATATTTACGCAAAGAAAACATGGTGGTTTTATACAATTTAAAACTCGAAAACATAGAACGTGTTATTGTTGACAGATATAGCGACATTTTGTTTAATGGAGAAGTACGGACAGGTATTATTAAAATATTTACACGTGATACGCCCTTATTTTCAAGAAAACTGAGAAATTTTGTGTATTTGAGTACCAAAACACCGAAATCATTTACGGAAGGGAAAAAGTATTACACACCTAATTACGCGTCATTCCTAAGTCCAACATTTCAACAATACGGAGCCATTTCTTGGCTTCCGAACCTAGAACTCAATCCTGAAACTGCAACCACTTTCAAAATCTATGATACGTTTACTGAAAACGTAACTTTATTCATTGAAGGAATTACGGAAGATGGTGATTTGATTTCGGAACGAAAAACCATTCAAGTACGTTGACCATCATTTTCATGATTGTTCTTACCAAACACTTTTGAAAAAAACGATTCTTGATTTTTTTAATTATTTAGCTTAAACCGATTATTATGAAAAAAAAGTACATTTTATTACCAATTATTTTACTGAGTATTTTACCACTGTTCAGTCAAAAACAAACTGCGGAAGCAGCTTATGCATCCTATTTTGAACTTCCCCGAGAATCCTTATACCTTCATTTGAACAAAACTACCTATTTTCAAGGGGAAGAAATCTGGTTTAAAGGCTATGCGTACGATCAAAAGAATCAGCTTTCTTCCAAAGCAACGACCAATATTAATGTGGGAATTTACGATGCACAAGGAAATCAAATAAAAAAAGCATTGTACGCTGCAAAAGATGGAGTCACCAATGGAAACTTCTTAATTGATTCTACCTTTACAGCAGGAACATATTATATAAAAGCGGACACCAATTGGATGAAAAATTTCAAAGAAAATGATGCGTTCGTTCAAAAAATAGAAATCGTTACTAATGAAAGTATCAATGAAAAAAAAGTCACTGAAAAAGCACGTTTCGATTTTCAGTTTTTGCCCGAAGGTGGACACATTGTAGCAAATACCACCAACAATATTGGTTTCAAAATCATTGCCAACGATGGAAAAGGTGTGACGGCTTCTGGAGTGGTGTATGACGAAGAAAAAAACCAAGTCGCTTCGTTTGAAAGCAATACGTTGGGAATGGGGAAATTTTTATTTCAACCTAAAAAAGAAATACAATACACGGCAGAAATTACACTTGAAAATAATGCCATACTAACAAAACTCTTGCCGCAAGCAAAAGCACAAGGCATTTCTTTAATATTACAAAGTCTCACCGAAAATGATATCATTCTCGATTTTAGCACGAATGAGGAAACACTCAAAAACAATCCAAATAAAAAGTACAAAATACTCATACATCAACATGGAAAGTTAAAAACAGTTGCGCTTCAGTTTGACGAACTCCAAAAAGCAATTCGCATCCCAAAAGTGGAATTGTTTAAAGGAATTAACACTATAACGGTATTTGATAATGATCAAAATCCAATTTTGGAACGTTTATTTTTTAACGATGTAGGCATCAAAAAAGCCAACATTCATGTTTCAAAACTCAATACAATTCAAGATTCCATTTTGTTATCTGTAAAAGCATTTAACTTAAACGAAAACGCAAATGTGAGCATTTCTGTGCTGCCAGAAACGACCGAAAGTTACCAACCACAGCACAACATGCTATCAAATTTATACCTAAAACCACATCTAAGAGGTGTTATTGAAAATCCGCAGTATTACTTCCAAAAGATGGATAGAAAAAAGAAATACGAACTGGATATTTTGCTACTCACACAAGGCTGGAGTCGCTATGAGTGGAAAAACATTTTTGAAACAAAACCAATAGCAAGACATCCTTTTGAAAACGGAATTACGATTTCTGGACGTGTCAACGTTCCTAAAAAAGGGATAAAACAATTATTTTTTCACACCACAAAAAATCACAGTGCACAATTTATTGACTTGGACGAAGATCAAAAATTTGAAATATCAGGCTTATTTTTAGAAAAAGATGAAGAAGTGCGTTTCTCGTATTTAGATACAAAAAACGTATTTAAAAAGCCGAGCATGTATCTTCGGTTTATCGCAAAAAATCCAACAGATAAAATTTCTGAAGCTTTTTTGAATACAACAAAACATATTTCTACATCTGCCGATTTTACGATCCCAAAAGATTTCTTTACTGAAAAAGCAGAAGCGCTTGATACCATTGTATTGCAAGCTGAAAATCCGAAATATACATTTTTAGATGAATTTATGGCTGATGCAGAAATAACAGATGTCACAGAAGAAACCTATTATATGTATTACAATATTGTACAATTTTTAAACTTTAATGGATTCACTGCTACAGAAGGCGGAGGAAGTGTTTCTATTTCACACAGAGCCTCAAAAAGACCTAAACCTTCTGTGTTTTTGAATAATTTCCGAATTCGAGATCCTGGTTTGCATATTTTGTATAACATGTCATTGGCTAATATAGAACGTATTGAAATTGACAGATACAACATTATTCCGTTTAATGGAGGAAGATCTGATGGTATTATAAAAATTTATACTCGTGAACGGTCGATGTTTGCACAAACTGCCAAAGATTATATTTACATAGCGGCAAAAACGACCAAATCTTTCACCAAAGGGAAAACATATTATGCGCCAAACTATGCATCGTATTTACATCCTGTGTTTCAAAAATATGGAACGATTTCATGGTTACCCACAGTGCAACTCAATACCGAAACGCCAACGAGTTTTAAAATATATGATACGTATACAAAAAATGTAACGTTGTTTATTGAAGGAATTTCAGAAAGCGGACATTTGATTTCAGCACAAAAAACTATTAAAGTGCGGTAAAAATCTATTAAAATCATGTTAATCGGCGTAAAATTTTAGCTTTTTTTTAATAGTTAAAAAAGACATTTCAGCCATCAAAAATTGTAATTTAGAAACTGAGAAAAGCTTTCATCAACTCGTGAGAAAAACACAGTATGTTGGTGTTCTTTTTGTGGTGAACTGACCAAACATTAAAACCGCATAATATGAAAAAAAACTATCTATTTTTACTATTATTCATTATAGGAAGTTCTGTGAGTAGTTACGCGCAACAGAAAAAAGTGGAAGATGAATACGCCGCTTATTTTACCTTACCGAGAGAAGCACTGTATGTACATTTAAACAAAACTACCTATTTGCAAGGAGAAGAAATTTGGTTAAAAGGGTATGCGTACGATCAAAAAAATCAGTTGACTTCAAAAGCGACTACTAACATTCATGTAGGTGTGTACAATGCCAACGGAAAGCAAGTACAAAAAGCATTATTCAGAGCTGAAAACGGTGTTGCCAAAGGAAATATTTTAATTGATTCTACTTTTACTTCTGGCACCTATTATGTAAAAGCAGAAACCAATTGGATGAAAAACTTCAAGGAAAGCAATGCATTTATTCAAAAAATTGAAGTACTATCAGAAAAAATTACTGAAAAAAATGCTTTGGAAACTGCTGAAAATTATGACTTTCAATTTCTTCCTGAAGGTGGAAATTTAGTGGCAAATTCGCGAAATACCGTTGGTTTCAAAGTCATCAATACAGAAGGAAATGGAGTTTTGGCAACTGGGGTAATTTACGATGCCAATCAAAATAAAATCATTACGTTTGAAACCAATGGGATCGGTTTAGGGAAATTTCTATTCAATCCGAAAGCGAATGAAGAATATACGGCTAAAATTAGGTTTGAAACTGGAAAAGAAATCACGAAAGTGTTGCCAAAAGCTAACGAAAAAGGAATTGCACTCACGCTAAATGATCCGTTTCAAGATAAAATCATGCTAAATTTTCATACCAATGAAGCGACCTTAGCAAAATTTCCAAATAACAAATACAAAGTATTGATTCATCAAAATGGGAAACAAAAAACGATTGAATTTTCCTTTGACAATGCTTCACAAAAAGTGCTTACCATACTCAAGAAAGATTTATACAAAGGCGTCAACACCATTACAGTATTTACCGAAGACAACACACCAATTTTAGAACGATTATTTTTCAACGATTACTTCTTAAAAACGACAGCACTCAATGTTGCTAAAGTAAGCACTGTAAACGATTCTATCGTATTTTCAATAAACGAATCGCAATTGCAAGACAATATCAACCTTAGTATTTCTGTCTTGCCAGAATTGACCAAAAGTTATAAGCCGACACACAATATTGTATCGTATTTCTATCTAAAACCACATGTAAAAGGTACGGTGGAAAATCCACAATATTATTTTAGAAATATAAATCGTAAAAAGAAATACGAACTTGATATTTTATTATTAACGCAAGGTTGGAGTCGCTACGATTGGAAAAATATTTTTGAAGAAAAACCCAATGGAAACAATCGTTTTGAAAACGGAATTACCATCATTGGAAAGGTAAATCGTCCAAAACAAGGCATTGACCGCTTGTTCTTGTATGCAACCAAAAATCATGCTGCACGCTTTATTGATATAGACAAAGATCAAAGTTTCACACTTACGAATCTATTTTTAGAAAAAGGAGAAGAAATTCGTTTTTCATACATGAATAAGAAAGGTATATTTAAAAAACCAAGTGTGTATTTGCGCTTTAAAGTTTCTGATGGAAATGATGAAATTCCTTTGAAAGTATTACAAGAAAAAACGTCGGTATTGACAAATGCATCTAGTTTTCAAGTACCCAAAAATTTCTTTTACAAAGAAGCTGAACAATTGGACAGAGTTGTGATCAAAGCAAAGAAAAAGAAAGAAGAAAGAGATCCAATTTTAATGAATGCTAAAATTACGAAAGTCACCAAAGAAATCTACGAACGTTATTTTAATGTGACCGACTTTATTGTTGACAATGGATACGATGTGTATGAAAACATGGGACAAATTTCCATTTTTACGAGAAGACGCCCAAGAGCAACACCATTGGTCTTTTATGATGGTGCACAATTGACCAATTTGAGCATTTTATACGGTTTATCAACGGCAAATGTTGAAAAAATAGTCATTGATAAAACTGGGCAAGGACAAGGAATGAATGCAGGTTTTGGCGGTGTCATACGCATCTTTTCGCGTCAAACTCCACTGTTTGAAAAAGGGCCAGGTGAAAAAGTGTACACAAGTGCAAAAGCACCACAAGCATTTTCTCCAACCAAAGAATACTATGCTCCAAGATATGCTTCGTATCTAAGCAATACATTTGAAAAATATGGTACTATTTCTTGGATTCCAGAAATAAAACTGAGCAAATCGGAAGTTTCCAATTTTAAAATCTATGATACGCGTACTAAAAATGTAACGCTTTTTATAGAAGGTATTTCAGAAAGTGGTGAACTCATTTCAGAACGAAAAACAATTCAAGTACGATAATTTTCTTTACATACAATATAAAAAAAAAGTAGTATCTTTAAAAGATATTGAACCATGCGACTATTGTTCAGTAACACTAGTTGCATGCTTCTATATACAAATTCCTGTTTTTACAAAATCCTCGCAAAAGTGAATTGTTCCCAGCAAAATTCATTAAAAACTTGTAGCTAACGACGTAGTTAGTGATCGTATTTAAAAAAGAATTAAAACTGTAGAACCTGTATTTATGAAAAAAAAATATTGTTTATTATTCACTTTACTCTGTTTTTCTTGGACTGTATTTTCGCAAACGTATCTATCTATTCGTGAAAATTATCAAAAACACTTCAAACATTCCGAACAAGAAGCTGTCTACATTCACCTCAACAAAACCAGTTATTTGGTGGGAGAAGAAATTTGGTTTAAAGGTTATATTTTTAGCCAACGTGACGAGAAATCCTCGCAAAAATCTACCAATTTATATGTTGGATTGTACGATGCAAATGGCATACAAATCTCCAAAAAACTTGTTCATATCCAAAACGGAGTTGCTGCTGGAAATTTGGAGTTGGACAAAGAATTAAGTTCTGGTCGTTATTACATCAAAGCGGCAACACAATACATGATTGATACAAAATCGAAAAATGTGTTCATTGAAGAAATTACGCTATACGGAACAAAAGCTGCTGCGGAAACACAAAAAGATAAAACAAAAAACTACGACATTCAGTTTTTACCAGAAGGTGGACATTTGGTGAACAATATTGAAAATACCATTGCTTATAAAGCGATCAATCAAGAAGGAAAAGGCGTGTTTGCACGGGGAACTATATATGATGAAAACAATCAAAAAGTCACCACTTTTGAAAGCAACACGTACGGAATTGGCACGTTTCAATTCACTCCAAAAAACAATAGTTCTTACACTGTAGACACTACTTTTGAAGAAGAAAAAACGACGAAACAAACCTTACCAAATGCAAAAAATACTGGAATCAACATTCAGGTAAACAACATGGAAACAGACAGTGTAAAAGTTGCACTAGGCACCAATAAAGAAACATTGCGTGCTATTGTTTCCAAAGAATATACGCTATTGATTCACAAAGATGGAAAAGCGCGCTCGATGCCTTTTTCTTTTAAAGATACAGAAGAAGTGGTTTTAACCATTGCACGAAAAGGACTTTTTAACGGCGTGAATACCATCACTTTATTTGATGGCAAAATTCCTGTTTTGGAACGTTTATTTTTCAATAGAAAAACACCCAAAAACCTTTCTGTAGTTGTTAAAAAAGGAGACACTGAAAAGGAATATTCAAATTTCTCTTTATATCTTATCAAAAGAAGAAAAGGAATTTTGGAAGCCAATGTGAGTATTTCTGTGCTTCCAGAAACGACAGAAGCGTACAATCCTGCGCATAATATCTATTCTAGTTTTTACCTAAAACCGTATGTGCGAGGCGAAATTGAAAACCCGAAATACTATTTTCCAAACACGACCAAAACCAAGCGAAAAGCACTCGATGACTTGCTAATTTCACAAGGTTGGAGTGCTTATGATTGGACAGCCATTTTTCAAGAAGCTAGAAAAAATCAAGAGATTGAGCGCGGTATTACGATCAATGGCACGGTAAACTTTCCTGTAAAACGCGTGAAAGGAGTATTTTTACACGATTCCAAAAAACACCCTGCTCGCTTCATTCCGATAGATAAAGATCGAAAATTTGTAATCAAAGATTTATTTCCGCAGGCGGAAGAAGAACTTCGCTTTTCGGTGGTCGATTTCAACAAAAAATTTCTGGAGCCTAAGCTATATTTAACGTATAGCGCGAGTGCTGAAAAAGATCAAATTTCAGAAAATGCACGGATTGATCGTTCTTTTTTAAACAAAAACGAAATTTTTACGTTGCCAAACGGATTCTTCCCTAAAGATGCCGAAGCACTTGATGCTGTCCTTTTAAAAGGTGAAAACAACAAAGAAGAGGAAAATGTAGATCCTATGATGGTCAATGCAAAAGTGACTAAAATTGGTGTGAAAGAATATTTACAATACCCACAAGTTAAAAACATTATAGAAAACAGTGGTTATGATGTTTCCGATGATCCTTTTGACATGCAAAACCTCAGAATTTATACACGAAAAAGACTCACCCTAGAAACAGGAGATCCACCTGGTCACATATCTCCTTTAATATTTTTAGATGAAGCACCGCTGTCTGACTTCAATATTTTACGAAATTTCTCAACCGCAAATGTAGACCGAGTTGTGATCAATAAAACGGGACAAGGGTACGGAGTACGTGGTGTTGGAGGCGTAATTAAGATTTATACCCGAAAAACACCGTTGACACCTACCGCAAAAGGAAGAAGAGCATCGTATGTACTATATACGCCGCCAATTGGTTTCAGCGCTGCAAAACAATATTACGAACCCAAATACCGATCGTATACAAGTGATACGTATCAAAAATTTGCAGCCATTGACTGGAAACCTAATATTACAATTCCACGACGCGGACCTTTTAATTTTATCGTAAAACACAAAGAAGTAAAAGCAATCACGATGTTTATTGAAGGAATTTCAAAAGATGGAAGCTTGATTTCAGAAAAACGAATTATTGTTCTTGAAGAAGATGAATAGGGTTTTGGGAATTATACCAATTAAACGAAGAAACATCCCAAAACACCAAGAGCATTCATACGAAGCCTGTCGAAGTGAAGTGCAGCTAATTATTAAAACTCCTCATGTTTTATTTTCCGCTGGTAATAAAATGCTGGCAGTAAAATCAATACGAAAAGTGGTTGAATTAAAAAGCGGCGAACATAAAATGTGAGTAAATAATCTTCTGTCAAATCGTGTTTGATGAGATAAAAATACAGCGAGACTAAAATCACAAAAGCAATTGCATACAAGCCCAATGAAAATTTGACAACACTTTTATTTTCAAACGCAATGTAAATAATGGCTAAGGAAACTAGCATATTCAAACCATAGCGAAATATGTAATTCAAAAAAAGCGACCAGGTTTCATATTCGGGAATCGTTCCTTGAAAATAATCATACTTAAAAAAAAGCAAAAACGGATCGTAAAACAGTTCGTTTTCAAAGGCGCGTATCAACACCAATACTGCGAAAAGGAATCCAATAGCGATATATTTCCATACTTTTCCCATCTACTTTTTTGAAAATTTTTGAACCCACAACATCCACAATAAAAAAACCATTCCGTAAATAATTGTTGGAAATACAATTTGATGCAATAAATATTCCTGTTCAGGAAAACTGTACAATCCAATGCCTAACACAACAATTCGCAACAAATTTGCTACATACACTAAAACGCTTCCGACAAGAATAAAAAGTATCGTATTTTTCAAATTTCCCGTGAAAGCAATCACAAAAGTGATAAACAAAATCAATACACTAATGGAATTACATCCTTCTACAATTCTACCTACATAATTCCCATGAACGAGCAATTTCATGGTAGGTTCAGATTCGTGAACTTCTACGTTTGCAGCATAACCCAATGCATTGATAATACTTTCGGTCTGACCAGCGACAATGCGCGTTACGCCATCAGGTTCTCCTTCAAAATTGGACAAATACAAACTATACGCGTAGGTCAAAATCGCATACACGACAAAGAATTTGACAATAAACCCTAAAGCTGATTTGTATTTTTGAATGCTTTTTATCACAAATAATGAATGAATTCGAGTGTTACAAACTTACTCTAAAACGATTGAAAATATCACATTTTCTATAAAATTTGTCGAATTCATTTTTGAAGTCATTTTATTCCCAATTTCGTGAAAGGGAATTCGATTTTTTTCGACTATTTTTGCTCAAATTAAGATACAACACAGATGAAATTCAACACATACAAACCCGAAATCGAAAATATTATTGCCAACGAAACACTTTCTGTAAACGATCGCATGACGAAAATCTGCGAACTTTTACAAGAAAACATTGCACATTACGATTGGGTTGGATTTTACTTTAAAAACGGCGACAAACCTGAATTAAAACTACGTGCTTTTGCTGGTGAACCCACCGATCATACGATCATTCCATTCGGAAAAGGCATCTGCGGACAAGTAGCTGTTTCTAACGAAAACTTCTTGGTACCAGACGTAAAAGCACAAGACAATTACATTGCGTGTAGCATTTATGTAAAAGCAGAAATCGTAATTCCGCTATTCGTCAACGGCGAGAACATTGGACAAATTGACATTGACTCGCACACGCCAGATCCGTTTACCAAAGAAGATGAAGAGTTTTTGGAATTTATCAATGCGAAAGTGGCGGAGATACTTTAAAGAGTATTGAGATGTTAGTAATGAGAATTTAGATACCTTCAAAGAACAATCTTTATAAAAAACGAGATTTCCTTTGAAACAAAAACAATTCGTGAAAATTATTAAAAGCAAACCAACTAACAAAAAAATATTCGTGAATTCGTGACAAATTGTTTTACTAGCAGTAAACTATATTCATAAAAAATTATAAGCTGATGTACATATTTAAAAATGTTCATCAGTTTTTTTATGTATTAATTTTAACATTTCATGAATCAATCTAAAACCAAGCTAAATTTCTCTATTTTTTATTTGATTAAGAACGTGTTTTTTACCTGTTAATTATTACTTTTGCAGCTTCACAACAACACATTTAAACAACTCAATTCTAATGAATTCCCAAAAACAAGCAACATCCGCTTTAATTTCGGTTTTTAGCAAAGATGGTTTAGCGCCAATTGTAGAAAAATTACACGCTTTAGGCATCACGATTTACTCCACAGGTGGCACAGAAAAATTTATCAAAGACCTTGGTATTCCTGTCGTTCCTGTAGAAGATGTAACGTCGTATCCTTCTATTTTAGGCGGACGCGTAAAAACATTGCATCCAAAAGTATTTGGTGGTATCTTAAATCGTCAACACAACGAAAGTGATGTGGCTGAATTGGAACAATACGAAATTCCACAACTAGATATTGTCATTGTCGATTTATATCCGTTTGAAAAAACCGTGGCTTCAGGCGCAAGTGAGCAAGAAATCATCGAAAAAATTGACATTGGAGGAATCTCTCTCATCAGAGCTGCCGCGAAAAACTTTGCAGATGTCATGTGTGTGTCTTCAGTAGACGATTACGGAAGCTTTTTGGAATTATTAGAAGCGCAAGAAGGTGCTTTTTCTTTGGCAGATAGAAAAGCCTTTGCGGCGAATGCGTTCAATGTATCATCACATTACGATACGGCAATTTTTAACTACTTCAATCACGATCATGCCATTCCAACATTGAAAATAAGCGAAACACAAGGAAAAGTATTGCGCTACGGAGAAAATCCACACCAAAAAGGATTCTTCTTTGGCAATTTTGACGACATGTTTGAAAAGCTTCACGGAAAAGAATTGAGCTATAACAACTTATTAGATGTAGATGCTGCCGTCAATTTAATGAACGAGTTTACTAATGACGATCCAACATTTGCCATCTTAAAACACAACAATGCGTGCGGATTTGCAACACGCAACACAATTCACCAAGCGTATGTAGATGCGTTGGCAGGCGATCCTGTTTCTGCTTTTGGTGGAATATTAATTGCAAATACAGAAATTGACAGAGCAACAGCAGACGAAATTCACAAACTATTCTGTGAAGTTGTCATTGCACCATCATACACGGAAGCTGCATTAAAAGCATTGAAAAGAAAGAAAAACAGAATCATCCTTATTCAAAACGAAGTGGAATTACCAAAAACACTAGTACGTACCTGTTTAAATGGTGCCTTAGTGCAAGAAAAAGATGCAAAAACGGATGTGCTGGAAGATTTAACATACGCAACCAACAATAAACCAACCGATTCGCAGTTAGAAGATTTACTATTCGCTTCTAAAATTTGCAAACACACAAAATCAAACACAATTGTTTTGGTAAAAAACAAACAATTATGTGCAAGTGGAACAGGACAAACTAGTAGAGTTGATGCGTTAAATCAATCTATTGTAAAAGCTACTAGTTTTAAATTTGATTTAAATGGTGCAGTCATGGCAAGTGATGCTTTCTTTCCATTTCCAGACTGTGTAGAAATTGCCGGAAACGCAGGAATCAAAGCTGTAATTCAGCCTGGCGGATCTATAAAAGACCAATTGAGCATCGATTATTGCAATACAGCAGATATTGCAATGGTATTTACAGGCACAAGACACTTTAAACACTAAAATTTTTGTACCTTTAAAAGTCAACACGAACTGAATAACAAAACACATATTAATAGCAGACACAACACATGGGATTTTTTGATTTCTTAACAGAGGAAATAGCGATAGATTTAGGAACTGCAAACACGTTAATCATTCACAATGATAAAGTGGTTGTTGACAGTCCATCAATTGTCGCCAGGGACCGAATCACCAACAAAATCATTGCTGTCGGTCAAGAAGCTGCGCGTATGCAGGGAAAAACTCATGAGAACATTAAAACGATTCGTCCGTTAAAAGATGGCGTTATTGCCGATTTTGATGCGTCTGAAAAAATGATCAGTCTGTTCATAAAAAATATTCCAGCACTCAAAAAGAAACTATTTCCACCTTCGTTGCGAATGGTAATTTGCATTCCTTCAGGAATCACAGAAGTGGAAATGCGCGCCGTAAAAGAATCGGCAGAGCGTGTCAATGGAAAAGAAGTATATCTGATACACGAACCAATGGCTGCGGCTATTGGTATCGGCGTCGATATCATGCAACCCAAAGGAAATATGATTGTCGACATTGGTGGTGGAACTACGGAAATTGCGGTGATCGCTTTGGGCGGAATTGTCTGTGACAAATCGGTAAAAGTGGCTGGTGATGTATTTACTAACGACATTGTATACTACATGCGTACGCAACACAACTTATATGTGGGAGAACGTACGGCAGAAAAAATCAAAATTCAAATTGGAGCAGCCACGGAAGATTTAGAAGTTCCGCCAGAAGAAATGTCGGTACAAGGACGTGACTTGTTAACAGGAAAACCAAAACAGGTACAAATTTCCTATCGTGAAGTTGCCAAAGCCTTAGACAAATCTATCTTACGAATTGAAGATGCCGTGATGGAAACCTTATCGCAAACACCTCCAGAATTGGCAGCCGATATTTACAACACAGGAATCTATTTGGCTGGTGGTGGCTCTATGTTACGTGGTTTAGACAAGCGTTTATCGCAAAAAACAGATTTACCTGTATACATTGCAGAAGATCCATTGCGTGCCGTAGTTCGCGGAACAGGAATTACCCTGAAAAATCTAAGTAAATTCAAAAGTGTATTAATTGGGAAGAAGAACTAGGTAGCACATGCAACATATCATTAACTTTCTAATCAAGAATAAAAATTTTATTCTGTTTTTAGTGTTGCTATCGATTTCGTTGCTCTTTACGGTGCAATCGCATTCCTATCATAAAAGTAAATTTATCAACTCTGCCAATTGGCTTTCAGGTGGTATCTATGAAGGCGCCAATGGTGTTTCTTCGTATTTCAACCTAAAATCTGAAAATGAACGTTTGGTTGAAGAAAATCGGCAACTCAAAAACATTCTGTACAACAAAAAAGATAGTGTAAATTCCATTGAGTTTATCGACAGTATTTCTTTTCCAACCGATTATCTATTTCGTGGAGCAAGCATTACTAAAAACAGCTATTCCAACACTAATAACATCTTACTAATCAACAAAGGAAACAACGACAGTATTGCCACCGATATGGGCGTTGTAAATGCAAAAGGCATCATCGGAATTGTAGATCGCGTTAGTGGAAATCATGCTACTGTCATCAGCATTTTAAATGTAGATAACTCAAAAATTAATGCACAACTCAAAAACACCAATCATTTTGGAACACTTACGTGGGATGGAAAAAATCCAAACGTTGTACAGTTGGAAGACATCGAAAAGCTTGCAAAATTTACTGAAAATGATACAATTGTTACGGGCGGAAACTCTACGTTGTTTCCCAAAGGCATTCCTATTGGAACAGTGAAAAACTTTAAATTGAATACCACTGAAAATTTATACAACATAAACGTGCAATTATTCAACGATATGACCGATTTAGAACACGTCTACGTCATTGAAAATTTACACAGAGAAGAAATTGATAACTTATTAGCTCCTGAAAACTAAATGGGTCCAGTTATTTTTTGGAATAGTCTCCGATTTGTCATCGCGGTTTTAGCGCAAGTATTGATATGCAATCATATTGACTTCTTGGGTTACATCAATCCGTTGGTGTACATCTACTTTATCTTTCTATTTCCGCTCAACGCCAACCGAAGTGCCTTTTTAATCATTGCTTTTTTATTAGGATTGACCGTAGATATGTTCTCAGATACAGGCGGCGCGCATGCTGCTGCGTGTGTCATTATTGCATACATTCGTCCGTTTGTATTGCGCTTTGCGTTTGGAGTGAGTTATGAGCATCAATCAATAAAACTTGAAAATACAGCCGTCGGACAGCGCTTTGTATACATTCTCATTTTGACCTTTATTCATCACTTTTTCTTTTTCTTATTAGAAATTTTTAACATATCTTCTATCCTAATCATCCTAAGAAATACAGCTTTCTTTAGTATCTTTACTATCCTAATCATCACACTATCAATAACTTTATTTAGTCGAAAAAATTCATGAGGAAACTGTTGTTATACCTTATTGTAATCTCTGTTGGACTCATCTATACAGGACGTCTCTCCTATTTGCAATTATTCAATGATGTAGAAGTTGCCACTAATTTCTTAAATGATAGTGCTATCAAAACAGAATATACCTATCCTGAACGCGGTTATGTATACGATAGAAACGGAACATTGCTCGTTGCCAACCAACCGTCGTATGATGTCATGGTCATTCCACGCGAGGTGAAAGAATTCAACAAAGCGGAATTTTGCAAACTATTGCGCATTACGGAAGAAGAATTCGCCACAAAATTAGAAAAAGCTAAAAAACACTCTTGGCGTGTTCCATCGGTGTTTGTCGCACAAATGGCAAAGCGCGATTACGCATATCTTCAAGAAAAAATGCATCGTTTTAAAGGTTTTTACATTCAAAAACGTTCCATTCGTAACTACCAAACCGATCACGGCGCCAATGTGTTAGGGTTTATCAGCGAAGTAGACGATCGTGATTTAAAAAAGAATCCATATTACCAATCTGGCGAATTGATTGGTCGTACAGGCATTGAAAAGTCGTATGAAAACGAATTGCGCGGCGTCAAAGGTGTGAAGCGCATTCAAAAAGACATCCACAACAAGGTGATTGGTTCTTATGAAAATGGGCGTTTAGACACACTTCCCGTGAACGGAAAAGACATTCAAATCACGCTTGACGCGAAATTACAAGCATACGGCGAACAATTAATGGTTAACAAACGCGGCGGCATTGTCGCAATTGAACCTTCTTCGGGAGAAATATTAGCCTTGGTTTCTGCACCAAGTTACGATCCTGATCTGTTGGTTGGTCGTCAACGTTCCAAGAATTACAGTGCCATGCATTATGATTCTATCAGAAAACCAATGTATGACAGAGGTTTGTTAGCACAATACGCGCCTGGTTCGCCATTTAAAACCTTAAATGCATTAGTAGCACTGCAAGAAGGTGTGATTACGACACAAACAACCTACACGTGTCGTAGTGGCTATTATTACGGCAGAAGCGGACGAAAAATGGGCTGTCACTGTGGAAGCGGAAAGCGAAATGTAATCAATGGAGTAGCAAAATCCTGTAATGCGTACTTTGCCAATGCATATCGACAAATCATCAGCAAATACGATTCGCCACGAGAAGGCATGAATGTTTGGAGTGATCATATCAAAAGTTTTGGTTTGGGCGACTATTTTGGCAATGACTTATCTACAGGACGTAAAGGACGCATTCCGACAGGAGATTATTATACAAACAATTATTTTAAGCATGACAAATGGCACGTTCTCAACACTATTTCCAATGCTATTGGACAAGGACAAGTAGAATTGACGCCGATTCAATTGGCAAATATGACCGCAGCAATTGCCAACAGAGGACATTATTTTACGCCACACATCATCAAAAAAATTAATGGAGTATCTATAAATAATCCACATTTTACGGAACCAAAACACACAACTATTGACAAGCAACATTTTGAACCTGTGATTCAAGGAATGCACGATGTATTCAGTATGAAAAAAGGTGGAACCGCTCGTTGGCTAAATGTTCCTGGAATTGAAATTTGTGGAAAAACAGGAACGGCAGAAAACTTTATCAAAATTGATGGCGAACGAACACAACTGACCGATCATTCAATTTTTGTGGCGTTTGCTCCAAAAGATAATCCTAAGATTGCCATTGCGGTTTTTGTAGAAAACGGTTATTATGGAGCGCGTTGGGCAGGAAAAATTTCTAGCTTAATGATTGAGCAATATCTCAAAGGCGAAATTAGCTTGAAAGCTATGGAAAAGTTAGTCTTAGAGAAGAGTTTGGAAGAAGAATATGCAAAGCCACTAAGTGGAGAACCATTTACCATCAATGAGTAGAGAAGTAAAATTTGTCAAAAAAATAGACTGGCTTTCCATATTGCTGTACTTTTTGTTGGTCGGAATTGGTTGGATTAATATCTACTCCGCTTCTGTGACCGAAAGTGCTAACGGACTTTTGGATATGAATCAGTTATACGGAAAACAATTGTTTTTTATTGGCACAAGTCTCGTTTTAATTCTGCTCATCCTTTCCATAGAAGCCAAGTTTTACGAACGATTTTCTAGTATTATTTATGTCATTGCTTTACTAAGCCTGCTCGGTTTGATGATACTTGGTAAAAATATCAATGGCGCCACTTCTTGGTATGCCATAGGAAGTTTTACACTACAACCTTCTGAATTTGCCAAAGCTGCCACCGTACTTGCCTTAGCGAAGTTTCTGAGTGATATTCAAACGAATATCAACATCTTTAAGCATCAATTATTTGCCTTTGCTATTATTTTATTGCCGCCTATGCTCATCATGCTACAACCTGATGCAGGAAGTGCCATGGTGTATATGGCGTTCTTTTTTGTATTGTATCGCGAAGGTTTGCCTGCTATTTATTTGTGGATTGGCTTTTTGCTGGTGCTACTCTTTGTGGTCACCTTAAAACTAGGATATATTTATACCATTATTGGAACCGCTGTTTTAGGACTTGCCTGTATATTTTTCTTTTTCAAGAAGAAACTAAAGCGAGAACGCAAAACAACGCTGGCATTGACCTCTTTGGTTGCCGCAATCGGTTTTATTTTGGTGGTAAACTATATCTTTTACAATGTATTTCAGCAACACCACCGCGATCGTTTTACCTTGGTGTTAGGCTTGGAAAAAGATCCTGTAAAGCTTGAAAAGATGCGAAAAACCTTTGGCTTTAACACCAATCAATCAGAAATTGCCATTAGTTCGGGTGGTTTTTCTGGAAAAGGCTGGCAAAAAGGAACGCGTACACGAGGTGATTTTGTCCCTGAACAAGACACTGACTATATTTTTACAACCGTTGGTGAAGAATGGGGATTTTTAGGAAGTTCGGTTGTCATCTTTTTATTTGTCTTTCTATTATTACGAATTCTGCACAGAGCCGAACAGCAAAAAAACAAATTTAGCCGCGTATATGGTTATAGTGTTGCTGCGATTTTGTTTTTTCACTTTGCCATCAATATTGGAATGGTGATTGGCTTATTTCCAACGGTTGGAATTCCGCTGCCATTCTTTAGTTATGGTGGTTCAGGACTTTGGGGTTTTACCATTTTACTCTTTATTTTTATTAAGTTGGATGCGAATCGGATTAATGAGTGGTAAGTTTTAAAAAAATATTCTTATGAAATTATTAATTACAGGTATTACCGCGCTCCTATTTCTATCATGTGAAAGCATTCCAAAACAACCAGAGGACATTATCGAAGATTTCATTGTGAAAATTTTTAAGAGCGATTCATACACAATTGAAGATATAGAAGCCTTTATGATTCCTGAATACTTTCAAAAGAAGAATACTTTATCTGAAAAAAACTTAGATATACATCTTTCCTTCATGAGAGAGATCACAAATAGAATGAAGGTATTTCTTAAAGAGAATAATTTTGAATATAAAATTATACCAAAAAATTCTACTGAAAGTAAAAACTATAAAAACATTGTTTACAGTCGAAATGGCTCCGTATTTTTAATGACCTGTAATGACGAACATGTTGCTACTTTTATTATTGAAGACAAAAAACTATATGCATACTATGTAGACATTTATCTTTCTGATAAGAAAAATTATGTTCCTTATTTTTTCTTTGAGAAGAATTAATGCGTAAATAAGTAATAAAACGTAGAAATGATTACTGTAAGCTTATCATTTTATAAAACAGCCAATACGATTTCTTAAAATTAGCTTTTCATAGAATATTCTTCAAAAATACTTTCTATCTTTAGTGAGTAAAAAAGCAGTTTTAATTTCCCCTACCAAAATTAAAAATATTTGAATGGAACATATCATACTTTCTTTACTAACCAATAATGGGTATTTACATGTGGATCGTGAGTTGTTAAACCTACAATTATTATCGCATCCTGAGTATCCAAGTTTAAAATCTATTACAGATACGCTCGATTATTTTGAGATTGAAAATTTAGCCGCCACAGTTCCAAAAGAAGCTTTAGACCAAATGCCAGCATCATTTTTAGCATTGGCAAAAGGCGAAAATGGCGATGAAGTCGTATTGGTAGAAAAGAAACGCAATGGCATTCACGTTACAAATCCGGAAGAAAAGAAAGAGAAACTTACTGAAGCTGCATTTTCTGAACGTTGGACAGGAACGATTGTCGCGGTAGAAGAGCAAGAAAAAGCAAGTGGCATACAATCCATTCAACAAGCACTTCCCTATTTTGTGGTGGCAGCCGTAGCTTCCGCGAATGTGATTTTGAATTTTAGTATTTCGTACTTGTTATATACTTCGCTCACCTTAGTTGGTTTGTACATTAGCATTTTAATTATCCGAGAAGATTTAGGTATTAAAAGTAAAGCAGTTGCCAAAGTGTGTGGTGCCATTTCTAAAACGAGCACCTGTGGCGAAGTCATCAATACCGAAGGCAATAAAATCTTTGGAATTATTTCTTTAAGCGATGCTTCGTTTGTGTTTTTTGCAGGTTTATTTTTGATTTTATCTTCCATCGGATTTCACCAAGCAACCTTACTAGGTTTGTCGTTAGCAGGAATTCCTGTGGTGATTTATGCCTTGTACAGACAAGGAGTTGTGTTGAAAAAATGGTGTGCTTTGTGTTTGTTAATTGCTGGAATTTTGATACTTCAAACAGCTTTATTATTGGCAACCTTTAATTTTTATTGGTATTTCTTTACGCCATACATTGTGAAACTCGTGAGCATCTTTGCACTTTTATATATTGGTTGGATGTATTGCAAATCGTATTGGGAAAGTCATGAAAAATTGGCAACTACCGAAACTGACTTTTTAAAGTTTAAGCGAAATCCTCAACTGTTTAAAACCCTATTAGAAGAGCAAAGTGTGACGAATGCAAATGTGATTGATCCACAATTTCGGGTGGTTTTTGGGAATCCTGAAGGAGTAATTAAGCTGCAAGGTGTTACCAATCCGTTGTGTGGTTTTTGTACGGCTGCTTTTGAAGCGTATGACAAGTTGATGACAACCTACGGAAACGATATTCAGTTGGAATTTATTTTCAATGTTCCGCCAAATGCGGAAAATAAAAGTACACAAATTGCTTCACAGTTGATTGATTTGTACACGAAAGATCCTTTAAAATCGTATGCAGCTTTCAAAGATTGGTTTGCCAATAGAGATGTGGATTCTTGGCAAAAAAAGTTTGGTATTTCAGAAAATTCAATGGTGTTGGAAGTATTGGAAGCACATAGAAAATGGTGTAACACGAATGATGTGAATTATACGCCTGCCAGTATTTTGAACAATCAATTCTTCCCAAAATCGTATGAAATTAAGGATTTGCCTTTGTTTATTCAAGATATGATTTTGGAATTGCGAGGAAGTGAGGAAAACGCGTAATTTCTAAGAATCATGAATCAGAAAATTGAATCTATTTTAGTTGCTTTACAGCAAACACCTAGATTATTATGTGAATTGATTGACGAAATTGATACTGAGCTTTACCAAAAAGAAATCATACAAGGCAAATGGTCTATTCACGAACATGCAACACATATTGCGGTTGGTGATATTTATGGTTTTCAAAAACGTTTGGAAGATTTTAAGTTGCAAGAAAAACCTATTTTTCAGCCTTTATCTGGTGACAGTTTCCATAAAAACTTCTTTATAGAGTTAGACTTGCACAAGTCGATAGCTGATTTTTTTGAAATTCGAAACACAACGATTGAACTCGCCAGAAATTTCCATGAAAATGATTGGCATAAAGTATCTATTCATCCCGAATACAAAACCTATACACCGTATATTATGTTACGCCATTTATTAATGCATGATCATGCACATCTGTATAAAATAGAAGATATGGGATTTGGAACAAGGCATGTTAATCTTTAAAACTTGAATTGTGTTCGTTTGAGTTATTCCACCAATCTACCACTTCAATTGTCAGCTTGGAAACTTCATCATGCTGTACATCAAAACCATAATTGTCATTCAATTCGAACGTAAGTTTCTTTGATATTTTTACAGCATCAGCATCTTTATACAATTCACTGAGAAGCAAGTGGTTTATAGAGTCAAATTCATCTTCTGGCGAATCAGGTATCAATTCCCAAGCATTAATGATCGTTCTTAATTCCGTAAATTTTCTTTTGTATTCTTTGCTTCGTTTTGACATTATTTAAAAGCTTTTAATTTTTGCACCAATTAGTTCGCTATCGAAAACTCCATTGTTTATACGTCGTCATGGCTTCTAATTTATTTTCTTTAGCATCGTCTAATTCGGGAAAGAAGTCGATTCCTGTGCGTTTTTCGAGTTCATCTACGGAAACTACATATTCATACAGCGGTTTGTTGGAAACTTTGTGCGGCAACAAAAACGCAATGATTTTGGTATTTCCGCCAGAATTATCTAATAAGATTTTATAAAAATACTTAGGAACCGCCACAGCTTCGCTTCCAATAGTTTTGAGATTGTTTTCTAAAATGCCGCCTGTAACCACATATACGCCGTCATATTTTTTTGCCCAATAGCGTACTTTTTGCTCCAATCGGTTCCAAACACCTGCGTTAAATTCGTGCTGTTGCGGAGAAATATTACTCGTCAAGAAGGTTTCCGTAAAGGCAGCTTTGGTATACTTTCGGTCGGCAGCCGGACATAAATGCCCACGATCGTATCCAGAGTTTTTATAATTTCGCCAATGTGCTGATTCCGTTGGCACAGCTTCGTCCTGTTCAAAATACGGACGTTTAAAATCTGTATATACTAATTGGTTTTTCTTCAATTCGTACGCCACCCATTCTGCCTGTTCGAATGCTTCATGATACGACAACGAATAGCCTTCATGATGGATCACTTGTCCCGTAGTTGAACTTGGTAAGTAAAATTTGTTGGTTAGCTTTTTTGGTTGACTGTTATCAGATTGCTTTTTCGTTTCGTGAACTTCCACATTAGAATCGTCAGTATTTACAACCTGATTGTCAAGATATTGCTCAAACAGAATCACCGCTGCTCCAATGAGCAATGCGAGTAAAGGATATATTTTGTTTCGTTTCAATTATTTTAGTTTGTTTTTATGTTTATTCGCGGATTTGTTTTTGTGAATTTGTTTTTATGAATTTCCTTAGAAAATTTTCAGCCCAAGTTATCAAATTAGTACATTTTCAAATCATCAAATTAAAAACAACTAGCTTTTCACATCCAACGCATCACGCAACGCGTTTCCAATCAACATAAACGCCATCACCAAACTCATGATCGCAATTCCTGGAATGATAGCTAAATACGGTTTCCCAAGAATGATGTAACTGTAATGATCTTTAATCATCGCGCCCCAACTTGGCATCGGTGGTTGCGCTCCAATTCCTAAAAAACTCAGTCCACTTTCTATGAGAATTGCCGCTGCAAAGTTTGCTGCGGAAATTACAATGACAGGCGCCATAATGTTGGGCAATATATGTTTGATGATGATTCTAAAATCATGATAACCCAACGCACGCGCCGCAGTTACGTATTGCATCTGTTTGACGCTTAATACTTGCCCGCGCACAATCCGTGCAACTTCTACCCACATGGTCAATCCGACGGCGACAAATACTTGCCAAAATCCTTTTCCCAGCGTAAGCGTAATCGCGATGACTAATAATAAGGTTGGAATAGACCAAGTCACGTTGATAATCCACATGATAATAGCATCTACTCTGCCTTCAAAGTAACCTGCCAATGCACCTAATGAAATTCCAATGATGAGCGATATAAATACGGCGACAAATCCGATTGTGAAAGAAATTCGCATGCCAACAAGCATTCTACTCAATACATCACGTCCGTATTTATCGGTTCCTAAGTAAAAGGTTTTTTGCTGAATGAATTGTGTGGGAATGTCACTTGCTTGTGTCAATGTTGGAAAGGAATTCAGTGGAATTTCCTTTTCGATTCCTGTCACGGCTTCATCGGTATATTCTGTAATAAAAAGTTGATTGTTATCGATTCGATAGTTGGTGATGGGAATTTCTTCAGCGGCATTTTCTTTCCCAAAAAAAAGTGTGCTTATAAAACTTTCTTCCTTTTTTTCTGTAGAAGGAATGGTCAACATTTGCACAGAAAACCCAGGTTTTTTCGAGTGAATAGACAAGTGCATTTGGTTCGCATTCTTGGTATCGTCAGGAGTAAAAATGTATGCAAAAATTACCACAAACGCACAGAGTACAATAAAGCTAAAACTCAAAACGCCCCAAAAATTCTTTTTAAATTTTTGGAGCGCTAATTTTGTAAGTGAATTTGAGTTTTGACTCATTAATATCTTTTAAATTATCCTTTTACAACGGATCTTTTTTTCTTTTTGATGTTGTTCAATTGAATATCTCCCAATACGTTGATTGCTTCTTCTACGTATACATCTTTTGACAAATCTTCATGCCACGCTTGTCGTTTTCCTTGTAAGGTAGAATCTTTTTTCATCAACAATTCTTCGTACGGCAATGAGTTGAACACTAAATTGGTATCGTAGTCAGAAATAGCTTTGAAACGTTTTGCATATTCTTCATCCGCGTCTGCTTCTTTTTTATATTCCACATAGTTTAATGGATATACATTATCATCACGACGTTTCTTAATCCACTTTGCATTTTCTTCAATCAATTTTAATTGCGCATTGTTTGCCATACGCGCTTTGCTTTGATTAATGGTTTCTTCATATCCAATATACCCATCCCAAAGATCATACAAAGCAGGATCAATTTGATCCCAAGGTAATGGATTTTCTTGATCTTTTTCACCAATGTCAATAAAACTATATTTATCAACCACAACCACATCACTTTTTACACCTTCCAATTGTGTAGATCCACCATTGATTCTGTAGAATTTTTGTGTCGTAAGTTTTAAAGCTCCAACATTTCCGTCGTTGCCACGCACAAATCTGTTTAAGTCCACAACATTTTGCACTGTTCCTTTTCCGTATGTTTGCTTACTTCCGATGACAATCGCTCTTTTATAATCTTGCAACGCTGCCGCTAATATTTCAGAAGCAGAAGCTGATAATTCGTTTACCAAAATTACCAACGGTCCATCCCACTGAATGCGACTGTCTTCATCTTTGAGTACTTCTTTCGCGTCTATGGAACTTTTTACTTGTACAATTGGACCATCTTTAATGAAGAATCCTGCCATATCCACCACAGTTTTCAACGAGCCACCACCATTATTTCTTAGGTCTAATACCAAACCTTCCATGCCTTGATCTTTAAGACGCTCAATTTCTTTTTTCACGTCGCTTGCAGCATTTCGCTTGTTATAGTCTTCAAAATCTACGTAAAATTTAGGCAAATTGATGATTCCGAAGGTACGTTGTCCTTTTTTCACTACCGCCGATTTCGCATACGTTTCTTCAATTTCCACCAAATCTCTTTGGATCGTTATGATTTCGATAGAACCATCTACTTTTTTAACCGTTAAGCTTACTTTCGTTCCTTTTGGTCCTTTGATCAATTTTACAGCATCATCCAAGCGCATTCCCACAATATCCACAGGTTCTTCGTCTTCTTGTGCAACTTTTAGAATGATATCGCCTGCTTCAATTTTTTTGCTTCTCCAAGCTGGACCACCCGAAATTACTTCAAAGATTTTAGCACCTTCTGTACGTTTTTGCAAACGCGCTCCAATTCCTTCTAACTTTCCAGACATATTCATATCAAAACGATCTTTGTCTTGCGGTGCTAAATAAGATGTATGCGGATCGAATTCTTCTACGATTGTATTCACATAAATGCTAAACCAATCTTTTCGTTCTAAATCATCCATCAAGTCAAAAAACTCAACGTATGTTTTTGCTGTAGATTCACGTGCTTCTTTTTCTAAGCTATCAAAGTCTTTGATTTTATGAGAAGCATCTTCTTCTTTTTTATTTTTTTCAACTTCGAGTTTGATGTCATAGTTGGCAAGCGTAGAAAATTTCAATTCTTTTCGCCAGCGTTCTTTTAATTCCTTGACATTTTTGGCGAAATTTAATTTTTCGTAATCCCTATCAATCGTTTCATTCTCAGTAAAGTCGAAAGGTTTTTTCAAGAGTTTTTCTTGAAATGCTTTTGCTTCTTCCATACGTTTCATCAAACGACCGTATACCAAACTAAAGAATTTTACACCTGGTTCTTTGATTTCATCGTCAATTTTATCTTTGTATTCGCTGAATTCTCTGAGGTCTGACGCTAAAAAGTAACGCTTCATTGGATCAACCGCACTGATAAAATCGTTGTATACATTTTCAGAAAAATCGTCATTAATATCTTGCGGATTAAAATGCCATCTTTTTAGCACATAAGATATTAAATCAACTAAGTTTTTGTCTTTCCCTGGATCGTCAAAGGATTTTTTTGCAAAACTGCAAGACACCATCGCGAAGATTAATAGTGCCACTAAATATATTCTGTTCCTTCTCATAAAAGCTTTAATTTTCACACATTTATTTTTTTTCATTTTCATAAATTAGCATTTATCTGATTCTCAATACAAATGCCACAATAGCTTTTTCGCTACTCACTTTAATTTTTTACTAAAATAAAGAAAAAATTATGCCGTTTTTTAACAATCGTACTAATTTTTTGTTAAACCCAATTATTGATGCAAGTAAACTGTAAATTGTGTACTTTAGCAACTTAAAATGAAGTCCTTTTTTTATGGAAGAAAAACCTTTGATTTTAGTAACGAATGATGACGGAATTACGGCGCCAGGATTGCGCGCTTTGATTGATGTCATGAACGAATTAGGCGATGTAATTGTCGTAGCTCCAGATAGTCCGCAAAGTGGAATGGGACATGCAATTACGGTAAATTCTACGATTCACTGCAATGCCATTACAATTGATGATGGTCCACAGATTGAATATTCAAGTTCGGGAACGCCTGTAGATTGTGTAAAACTTGCCGTGAATGAAATTTTGAATAAGAAACCAGCCATTTGTGTTTCTGGGATTAATCATGGAGCCAATTCTTCGATCAATGTTATTTATTCAGGAACCATGAGTGCTGCGGTAGAAGCTGGTGTAGAAGGAATTCCTGCGATTGGTTTTTCACTCTTAGATTACGATTGGGAAGCGAATTTTGATGCTACCAAAAATTATGTCAAGAAAATTACACAAAAAGTATTGGAAAATGGCTTGCCAGAAGGCGTTGTGTTGAACGTAAATATTCCAAAGTTAAAAGAAAAGGAAATTAAAGGCATTCGAATTTGCAGACAGGCAAAAGCTTATTGGTCGGCAGATTTTGACAAACGCACCAATCCGTACGGGAAGCAATATTATTGGCTTTCTGGTAATTTTATCAATCAAGATAAAGGGGAAGATACCGACGAATGGGCATTGGCAAACGGCTATGTTTCTATTGTTCCTGTTCAGTTTGATTTGACAGCGCATCACGCGATACAAAAACTTAATAGTTTAGGATTCAATGAAAAATAAAAAAGAAGTTATCATTGGTGCTATCACAGGTTTGTGCACCACGATTTTAGGAACATTTTTGTATTTAATGCTTGTGGCATATCAACGAAATGCTTCTTTGGGTGCTGTTTGGGATTTTGCCACGGATGGAAGCGAAATTAGTTCGGTGATCGTTTTCGGAACCGCATTGAATTTTGCCTCTTTTTTTGGTTTTTTACATTTTAATAAAGAAGCGCACGCCAAAGGTGTGTTGATTGTGACTATTTTAACGGGCGTCGCCGTACTTATTCATAAAGTATTCGGATAATTTTATACAGATGAAGTACTATATTGTTGCAGGAGAAGCGTCGGGCGATTTGCATGGTTCTAACTTGATGAAAGCCATTGCAACGGAAGATCCTACTGCCGATTTTCGGTTTTGGGGCGGCGATTTGATGCAAGCCGTTGGCGGTACGTTGGTCATGCATTATAAGGAACGTGCTTTTATGGGGTTTATTGAAATTATTATGAATCTGCGTAAAATTTTGGGCATGATTTCTTTTTGCAAGAAAGATATTGCCGAGTTTCAACCAGATGTCGTGATTTTTATAGATAATTCAGGATTTAACTTGCGTGTGGCAAAATGGGCAAAAGCTGAAGGTTTCCGCACCAATTATTATATTTCTCCGCAAGTTTGGGCAAGCAGAGCGAGCAGAGTGCAAAAGATAAAGCGCGATATTGATGCTATGTTTGTGATTCTTCCTTTTGAGAAAGATTTTTACAAAAAATATGAGTATGATGTACATTTTGTAGGTCATCCGTTGTTAGATGCGATTGCCGATAGAAAACCTGTTGATGGTGAAATATTCCGCAAAGAACATCAGTTAGACGCACGACCAATTATTGCCTTATTGCCTGGAAGCAGGAAACAAGAAATTACCAAAATGCTCTCTGTGATGCTTTCTGTAGTGGATGATTTTTCGGAATATCAGTTTGTCATTGCAGGTGCACCAAGTCAGGAAAAAGTATTTTACGATCAATTCATTCAAGGGAAAAGCGTTCATTTTATAGATAACAAAACGTATGATTTACTCAGTGTTGCCAATTCTGCATTGGTCACTTCGGGAACCGCAACTTTAGAAACTGCATTGTATAAAGTACCACAAGTTGTTTGCTATAAAGCCAACAATATTTCTTATCAAATTGCGAAGCGCATTATTACGTTGGAGTATATTTCGTTAGTGAATTTGATTATGGACCGAGAAGTTGTCAAAGAATTGATTCAGCATGATTTCAATACAAAAAACCTCAAAAAAGAATTGACACGTATTTTAGACGATACAGAACGCAGCCAACTTTTTGAAGATTATTACGAATTGGAGCAAAAACTCGGTGGCAAAGGTGCAAGTGCCAATGCAGCGAAGTTGATTTGTGGAGCGATTCGGTAGTAGTAAAATGTATTTTATTCGTGATATTGTAACATTCTCACATGTTTTTGTCGCAAGGTATCATTTACAAACATGTTGCGTTCCATCCAGTTTCCGTTTTCGTCTGATTTGGTGTATTTGTAGGTTTTGATTCCGTAGCGTTTGCCTTTGGAGTTTTCATAAAACCCTTTGATTTCACGATTTTGATCATCAAAATACAAACTATCAATTCCGCGGTATTCGCCTTTGCTATTTTCATAGGTTTTTAAAACTGGATTCCCGTTTTTATCCGTTGTGATTGTAGATTTCCAAGAGATCTTTCCTTCTCTGAGAGATGCTTCTACTTTTTTTCCTTCCGAATTTGTATAAACTGTATCGCGACTTGGTTCTATATCACCAACTTCGTAATATTCGGCACCAATTAATTTTTTATTCGCATCATACTTTCGATAGAATCGTAAAATGGTATCTTTTTTTGCATCCAACCAAAATACAGTTTGTGAGTTTCCGTCTTTGTCAAAGTTTTCAATGGTTGCCGAATTGAAGATGATAGAATCATTTCGCAAATCGAATATATCTTCTTTTACTGTGGCTAATTCTTTGATTTCTTCTTTGTTAGTGTCTAATGTTGGTTTTTCTTTTTTAGTTGTATCCGCACAAGCTATTAAAAGCGTTATTAAAAAAGATATACCTGTAAAATATGCTACTTTTTTCATAGGAGATATGGTTTTTTAAGTTGATTTTCTTGAAAGTTAGACTTTTAAAGTTATTAGTATATACACACTTATCAAAGCTATGGATGTGCTTTTTACTTTTTTTTAAGTATTTACTTCTTTTTTGACACTGTTTTTGAATCATTCTCGCATTTTAAATTCATAGTTTTTATTATTTTAGCAAAAACCCTTCTTCATGATTCGAAAACTCCTATTACTTTTTTTGGCAATTTTTGTTGTGTCTTGTGGATCTTCTAAGAAAGCTTCTTCTTCGCGTAAAAGTTCAACATCGACCACAGTAGTAAATAAAACTTCAAAAAAGAAAACCACTACTAAAAAAGCATTTAGTAAAGCCAATGCCGTTGTAAAAACCGCGATGGCATACAAAGGAACACGCTATAAGTTTGGTGGAACGACACGCAAAGGAATGGATTGTTCTGGGTTGACATATATTGCTTTTGGGAAACATCAAGTAGCATTGCCAAGAGTTTCATATCAACAAGCGACGAAAGGGAAACGCATCAAATTAAACACCGTACAAAAAGGAGATTTACTATTTTTTCAGACGAATAAGAATCGAAAACGCATCAACCATGTTGGTTTAGTCGTTTCTCACAAAAGTGGTGATATTAAGTTTATTCATTCCACTACTTCTAAAGGTGTGTTGGTATCTTCTTTGAGCGAGCGTTATTGGAAAAATGCGTTTACGGAAGCGCGGAGGATTCTTTAGGTGCCGCATTTCGACTATGCTCAATGTGGCGGGTGTTGGTATTGGATTTTTGATACTATTTTCTATATGATCAACTTTTAAACTTTTTCGCTTACTTCACCGTAATTTTCTTTGTGAGTCGCGCGGTGTTTGAACTTAATTTTAAGAAATACATTCCGCTTTTTAAGTTAGAAATATTCAGTTCTATTTGTTTGCTTGTAGCGGTTTTTGTCAGTATTTGTTTTCCGTGTATGTCAACCAATTGCAGCCTAATGAGTTCACTTTTTTCAAGTTCTATATATAAAATATCCGTCGCAGGATTTGGATATAGTTTTACTTGAAAATCTGCAATTTCATTGACTGATAACGGTTCTACGAATTCCGTTTCAAAGATATTGGTAATCACAGGCGCGTTAAAGTCAAAATAGATGCCTGCCACTGCGGGAATGATGTCGCCAATGGCGTACCCTGATTGGGGTTTTATTTTAAAGTATACAAAACCATTGCTGCCTTCTGCATCAAACATTTCGGCTGGCAGATTGATATTGTCAAATGTCCAAATTAAATCGCCATCGACACGTTGTACTTGATACGCATGACTCGACGCAAGCATTTGAAACGTTGTTTCGTCTAGTTTTGTGTCTAAGGTTTCTTCTATGCGAACATTGATAGCATCGGCAGTTCCTAAATTTTGGAATCGGATCGTGTAGTACAAGTAATCATTAGCGGTAAAATCTTGAAATATAATTTCTCGGCCGCGCGATTCTCGGATATCATTCGGATCCCAAGAACCAATGACAACTTCTCTTAGCGTAGCACTATTGTTTCCAGGCACAAAATCGTTTGTAGTGGTTGTATAGGTTGCCGTATTGGAAACGATATCGCCTAGCGGAACACTTACCGGACATAGTAATTGTATTTCTATAGCTTCACTAGCTAACGGCGGTAAATTCACAAAATCGACCGTAAAACCTGTGGCTGTGTTGGTAATGATATAATTAGAGTTTACATTGGCAACTCCATTAAGCACCAAATCATCATCAATGATCACTTCTACCGTTCCTGAAGCAATGGTTGAAAATGTTAGATTGTTTAAGTATAGTATGTTCTCGTATGTAAATCCAGGTCTTGGTGGCGTTGAAGGATTGATTAAAATTACTTCTAAGTCTTCACACGCTTGCTGTTGTGTCACAGGAAAGTCTAGCGTGACAGATTGCCCAATGGCAACACTCACATCGTTAATTGTAGGCGTTGTAACGTTGTAGCAATTTTCATATCCGTCAAAAAGCGAAAACGTCACATCATACGAGTTTGTGGCATCATCACTCACAATAAAAAAGTTTCCATCAGACGAACCAACATTTATTTCTCCGTTATCATTTACTTCGTATACTATATTCCCGAAAGGAAAAGTCACTTCTCCAGTGTCAAAAGCACCATTGTTATTATCATCCAAAAAACTGTTCACATTGATGATGCCCACAGTATTGACATCCAAACATGAGGCTGTAAATTGCCAAGGTTCAAATGAATTGGTGGAACACGCAATAGAACCATCTGATTGAATTTGAATGGTAATTTCGCCGCCTGTAGACTGAAATGACAATCCGGTAAGGTCGCCATCATTACCATAACCAGAATATAGTATTGGGTCTGTTATATTGCCATCGTAAATAACCAACTCATCAAAGATGTTTTCTACTTCACCCGCTAAAAATTCTACCGTTATGGGAGCGCCGCTATCACTTTGAAACGCAAATGCTGTTTGATCAAAATTACCGTAACAAAAGGTGTTGATTTGTGGACTTGCATTGCAGGTTATGAGTGTGAAATTGTTTATTACTAGCGTAAAACTCGCAATGCTACTACAACTCGTTGTAAGGTCTTGCACACGTACAAATATTTCTTGCGGATTTATTATATTGACATAACTATTAGGACTTGAAATATTGTTTATATCGGTTTGTGCGTCTGCTAATGTTTCGTAAAAAGTGACGCTGAGATTGGCATTTCCATTCGTAATTTCTGGAATTTTGGTAGTGAGATCAAAAGTGCCAAAATCGACTCCATTCATTGCTTCTATTAGAAGATCAGTGATGTTTCCTATGGCTGGCGTGGGATTAAAAGTTACCAATACACTGTCCGTTGCAGGCATTCCACTGATGATAGCTGTCACTTCATACACACCACCTTGCGTTACAAATAATACAGCACTTACTTCATTCACTAATACTTGTCCATCCAAACTCCATTGATAGGACGTAGCATTTTGCGTAGTAGCATCTAACACTACTGTTTCGCCTTCGCAGGTTGTAACGTCGTCTCCTAAATCTACTTGAGCGAATCCTATGGTGGTAAATGCAATATAGAGTATAAGTGTGCAGTGTAGTATTCTTTTCATAATGCGTAAAAGGCTGATTGTGAGCTATAAATTTACGACTTTATTGACGGTTTTTTATTTGTTTCTTTTTTTAATTTCTTAAAATGTGTCTCAAATTATCATTACATACCTACGCTTACAAACTCAACTCAACGCTTATCAACTTATATGAAGAACGGAATCGTTTTTTGTCTATTTTGAATTGATTTTAATTATTTATAGACAATGAAGTGGCTCCATTTTATCGTAACCAAGTTGACGTTTTCGTTAATTTTAGGCATCTTAATCGCGTATTTCGGTACGATTTCTTGGGCCACAAGTTGTTTTATTTTTGGAGGATTGTTTTGTGTGTTGTGTGTCTTCTTTTGGATTGCCCGAAAGCAATTTATACAAAAGATCAGTTTCGGAATTGTCGCTTTGACGACCATGGTTAGTTTGGGAATGGTGATTGAAAATTTTCATGAAGAGAAAAATCACGCTTCGCATTACAGTCATGTAAATTTAGTTGAAAATATACAGTTTCGCATTCACGAAGTGTTGAAATCGAATTCCTATTACGATCGGTATGTTGGTGAAGTTTTCTGTGTGAATGATACAATGGCTTCTGGAAAATTGTTGATTCATATTCGGAAAGATAGTTTGTCGAAATCGTTGCCCGTAGACGCCATTTTGTATACCCAAAAGTTGCCAATTCCTGTGAAAGCAGCGTTGAATCCGACTGCTTTTGATTATAAAACATATTTGGAAGATCGGTATGTGTATGCACAGTTGTATTTGAAATCGGGTGAGTTTTTGCTGGCTACACATGTTCCGAAAACCTTGTATGGTGCTGCGGCTTCGCTTCGAAATACGATTCATCAACGATTGCTAGACAACAATTTTAAAGCAGACGAACTCGCAGTGATTGAAGCCTTGTTGTTAGGACAACGCCGACAAATTTCCAAAGAGTTGCAGACCAATTATGCCAATGCTGGCGCCATTCACATTCTGGCAATTTCAGGATTGCACGTTGGAATTTTGTCGTTTTTATTGCAGTTCATCTTCAAACCGTTGGATCGTTTTCGGTATGGAAAACCGTTGAAATTAGTGCTCATTTTAAGCATTTTGTGGAGTTTTGCGTTTATTTCTGGACTCTCTGCTTCCGTTGTTCGCGCAGTAACGATGTTTACCGCAATTGTAGTTGCCACACATTTTCGTAGGCAAACAAATACCTTACAAGTATTGACCGTTTCGATGTTTTTCTTGTTGTTGTGCAAACCTCATTTTTTGTTTGATGTTGGTTTTCAGTTGAGTTACGCTGCCGTTTTTGCGATTGTTTGTTTGCAACCTTTGTGGAAAAAACTTTGGAATCCAAGATCTTTTTTAGGGAAATCTTTTTGGGGATTGCTCACGGTAAGTTTGTCTGCTCAGTTAGGAGTTTTGCCTTTGAGTTTGTATTATTTTCATCAGTTTCCTGGATTGTTTTTTGTGGCGAATTTGACCATTGTTCCGGTATTGGGCATTATTTTAGCTGTTGGGATTTTGGTGATCATTCTTGCCTATTTTCAAGTGTTGCCTGAATTTTTAAGCCGTTTCTACAGTGAAATTATTCAATACATGAATGCCTTTGTTTCTTGGATTGCTTCCCACGAGCAGTTTGTATTGACAGACATTCCGATGCGTTTTTTGCAAATGATTGGTTGTTATCTTGTAGTGATTGCGTTTGCACAGTATTTTCATCTTCCCAAAAGGAAACACTTAAAGATAGCATTCTGTAGCATTTTGATGTGTCAAGGATTGTGGTTTTTAGATCGTTTACAAAACTTTCCAACTACAGCTTCATTTGCCGTATTGCATCAATCGAAAGCCACGATTTTAGCCAAACGACAAGGAACTTCTTTGCAATTGTTTCATAATTTAGACAGTTCTGCCACAGCGAAAAATTACACGCTAAAAAATCAACAACAGCAAGATTTTATAGAAAAAGTAACGCAAGACAGTTTGCAAAATGTGTATGCGTTTCACAAAGCTGTTTTGTTGCGAATTGATAGTTTGGGCATTTATCAGATTCCACAATTGAAACCGAACTATATTTTGTTGAGCAATTCGCCTAAAGTTAATTTGAATCGTGTTATGAATGATTTGAAACCTGAATTTATTATTGCTGACGGAAGCAATTATAGAAGTTATGTAGCGCGTTGGAAGGCAGCAGCTAGAAAACAAAAAATCCCTTTTCACTATACGGGTGAAAAAGGATTTTTTTCTATTCCTTATGTTCGACTCGAACTGAGATGAAGTTTAACTTTTAAACTCACTTACAAATTCTTTTTGATATTTTTCCCAATCTTCTTTTGAAACGACTTCTTTGTATTTATCTGTTTTGAAAAGTTTCAAATAGATTTCAAGTTGTTTTGGTAGTAAGTATCCTGAAATTGGCGCAATGAGTTTGAAATCTTCATCAAAAAACACCATTGTTGGATAGGCGCGTACACTTAGATAACGTGCAAATTGATGTTGTGCATTTCTACGTTTTTTCTTTGCCGGATCGTAATTTGGATTGGTAAAGGTGTTTCCTTCAAACGTTACACTCGAATCGCCTTCTGCATTGAATTTGATGGCGTAGTAGTTTTCGTTGATATACTTGGCAACATCGGTATTTCCAAACGTATTTTTGTCTAACATTTTACAAGGTCCACACCAAACAGTATATACATCCATGATGACTTTTCTCGGTTCCTTTTTCATGAGTTCCTGCGCTTCTTCTATGGAAACCCAATTGATTTTCTGTGCTTGAACGGTCGTAACACTTACGAGAAGTATACTTATTAAAAAAATGATTTTCTTCATGTGTTTGTCTTTTATATGGTCTCTGTCGCAAACTTTGTGCCTAGTTTACGAATACAAGGTACAATTTGCTTTTGTAATTTAAAAAAAGCGTTCTCCTAAGAAAACGCTTTTTTTGATTTTTATGATGTTGCTGGTTATTTTACACCGTGCATTAATTTTTTCAATACTGGATTTAACACTACCGATAAAAGCCCAAAACCTATTGGTATTAACGTAAACATTAAAAAGAAAGTACTTAATGAATATTCTTTTGTGATTTCATCAATCATTCCTCCCATCGTTCCCGCTGATTTTTGCCCAATGGCAATAGCTAAGTACCAAATACCAAACATAAACCCTATCATTCTACCTGGCACTAGTTTACTTAAATACGAGAGTCCTACGGGCGAAATACAGAGTTCTCCCATCGTATGAAATAAATATGCTAGAATTAAGAATATCATACTTACAGAAGCTTTTTCTGCCCCTTGTGGAATTCCTAAAGTTCCAAATACTAACACACCAAATCCTGCTCCTAACAATACTAACCCTATTCCATACTTCATAGCAGCACTTGGGTTGTATTTACTTTCCCACCATTTGGAAAATAGCGGCGCCAATGTAATGATAAAGAACGAGTTTAAAATTCCGAACCACGATGCTTTCACTTCCGTTGCTTCTTTACTAAACTCAGTATTTATTTTATAAAATACCACGCACCATAAAAATGCAAAGGTTAGTGCTAGTACAATATTTGAATATGGTATTTTATTATATGTTTTCTTGAATAATAAATATAAAACCCAAGTAATAATAGCCAGTGGCACAACCGTTAATATTAAATCTACTATTTTAAAGATTGTAGCTGCATTTCCTGTTAAGGCACGTTCTGTATAATCTCTAGCAAACAAGGTCATTGAACCTAACGCTTGCTCAAAAGCAGCAAAAAATATTACTGTAAATAATGCAAATACGGTTACCGCAACCATTCTCGCTTTTACCATTGGATTGTACCTAGACATTCTACTGAAAGCCAAGTATAAGAATATATATAATGATATTATTACTATGAAATATTGACCAGATAGACTAGCTTCAGGAGAACTTAATAGGTAGATAAAATGATCATATACACTAATAAAAAAGCTTGTAAAAAATGATATGTATACCAGAATACCCAATAAAACAACTGCTGCTATTCTAAGATGCAATGGTTTATATATGTTTTCAAATTCACTTAAAGTTTTCCTAAAAAACATTACTATAGCTATCAATCCTATTATAGCAACTAACTCTAGTGCAAATATGGTAATTCCTCCTACTTCCTTAAATGGCAACAAGTTAATCTCTCCAATTTTTAACAAAGGATCACTGAATAAAAATAACAATCCACCCATAGCAGATAAGATCATTAATACTTTATCTAACGTTGTAAACGGGTTTAGCTTTATGTTGGCTTTTTCCTCTTTATTTATTGTTGGACTTTCTTCATTAATATTTTGAGGGAGTTCAACTTCGTGTACTTTTGATGGTTTTGCACCGATTGAACCAAATAACCCTTTAGCTAACCAAAATTGAATTAAACCTAGCAACATAAATATACCTGCCAAGCCAAATCCATAGCTCCATCCCCAATCTTCACTTTCTCCAAAATATCCACAAAGCATCATTCCAAAGAAAGCTCCAGCATTTACACCCATGTAATAAATGGTGTATGCGCCATCTTTTTTAGCTTCTTTTCCTTTGTACATTTCGGAAATCATGGAAGTCATGTTTGGTTTAAAGAAACCTGTACCTATAATCAGTAATGCTAGTCCTGCATAAAATGAAAATGAAGTCTCAAATGCCATTGACAAGTGTCCTAGCATCATGATAAAACAACCTATGACTACTGCTAAGCGATATCCTGTAAACTTATCAGCAATCCAACCACCAACTATCGGTGTCAAATATAGAAGCGAGCCATACGTTCCAATGAGTGACAGTGCATTTTCTGATGTCCAGCCCCATCCTGGGTTGTCACCAATTAAAGGTGCTGTTAAAAATATTACTAATAAGATACGCATTCCGTAAAACGAGAAGCGTTCCCACATTTCTGTAAAGAAGATTACAAACAATCCCGCAGGATGTCCAATTACTTTGTCTTTAAATAAATTTTCTATATCTGTATTCATCAAGAAGTATTTTTAAGATTTTACGAATTAATTTTCACCATCAGCTAATTCAAAACCTTCCGCTTCTTCATTGAAAGTTCCTTCATTATCTTCAGCTCCATGCGTTAAACGTTTTAACGGTTTTAATATCGTAATGACAAGCAATCCAAAAATGACTGTAAAAATAGTGATGCTTACAAAGATTGTGTATTCACCATATTCAGAAGCGTTTTCTCCTAAGATTCCTGCTACTTTGTTTCCTAATCCTGTGGATGCAAAGTATAATCCCATCATTAAAGAAGCATAGCGAACTGGTGCTAATTTAGTCACAAATGATAGTGATACTGGCGATGAACATAATTCACCAATGGTATGGAAGAAATATGCTAATACTAACCAATACATTCCTGAAGAACCATTTTCATTGAAGTCTCTTACTGCAAAAACCATGAACACAAAACCTAATCCCATGATGATGGTTCCTGTTGCCATTTTGAATAAAGAAGATGCTTCTTTGTTTTTTAATTTTCTTTTAGCCCAATAATTTGCTACCGTAACAGCAAATAGTATGATAAATCCTGCATTTAAACTTTGAAACCATATAGTAGGAACTTCCCATCCAAATAGCATCCTGTTTGTTTTGTTTTCTGCGTACAGATTCATTAATCCTCCAGCTTGCTCAAAAGCTCCCCAGAAAACAATTACTAAAAGGAATGACAATAATACAACTAAGAAACGATCTTTTTCTACTTGAGAACGTAGGCTTTTGTAGATCATCATTAACATTCCTACTACAAGTGATAGGAATACAAACAATGCTGCATATCCCCAATGATCAACGCCTGTCATTACAAATCCAGCATAGTAAACAGATACTGCAATTAACACCACTACTATTGCTAAATGCATTGGTGATGCAATTAAATTTTTAAATACTTCTGATAGCGAAACCTGATCTTTCTTTTCACTCTCTTCCGTTTTGTTTCCTACATGAACTAAATATTTTTGTCCCCACACGTATACGAGCAAGCCGAATAACATTCCAATTCCTGCAAGACCAAATCCTGCGTGCCATCCCCATTTTGCGACTACCAATCCTACAATTGTTGTTGCCAATAACGAACCTGTGTTGATTCCGATATAGAAGATACTAAATCCTTTATCTCTTCGGATATCGCCTGGCTTGTATAAGCCTCCTACCATCGTAGAGATATTTGGTTTTAGCATTCCAACTCCTAGTATGATTAAAATTAATCCTGTGTAAAAAGCCCACATTTCTTCAATTGCCAAAGTTCCATGACCTAACACTAAAATGATTGCCCCAATAAGTACTGATTTTTTTTGACCGATAAATTTATCTGCTATCATTCCGCCTGGAATCGACATTACATATACAAGCATGGTATACCATCCGTATAATTTTATGGCTTCAGCATCTGTCCAGCCTAATCCTGGACCTCTGTCGTCTCCTACTAGTTCTGCTGCCATGTAAAGAGATAAAAGTCCTCGCATTCCGTAATAGGAAAAGCGTTCCCACATTTCCGTTAAAAACAAAACGTATAGTCCGACTGGATGTCCAAATATTTCTTTTTGTTGGACTTGTTTTTCTGAGTTTGTCATTATAATTAATTGTTAGGATTAGTGTAATTGTAATAAGGTTCGTTTATTTTAACAACGTGTCTTCCACAAATTTTGTCATTTTTGTATAGAGGTGTAAGCGTGTGAAACCACCGTAAATTCCATGGTTTTTATCTGGATAAATCATCCAATCAAATTGTTTGTTGGCATTGATTAATGCTGTAATCATGCGCATGGTGTTTTGCACATGTACATTGTCATCACCTGTTCCGTGAATTAGTAAGTAATCACCTTTTAGCTTGTCTACATGATTGATAGGTGAGTTATCATCGTATCCGCTTGCATTTTCTTGTGGTGTTTGCATATACCGTTCTGTGTAGATAGTATCGTAAAAACGCCAGCTTGTTACAGGCGCTACTGCAATTGCCATGCTAAATACATCGTTTCCTTTTAAGATACAGTTGCTCGACATGAATCCGCCGTAGCTCCATCCCCAAATTCCAATACGATCTTTGTCTACATACGAACGTTTTCCTAGTTCAATGGCTGCATCTATTTGATCTTCCACTTCATACTTCCCTAACTCTTTGTAAGTTACTTTTTTAAAATCTGCGCCTTTAAATCCTGTTCCGCGCCCGTCCACACAAACAACAATGATTCCTTTTTGTGCTAATAATTGATACCAATAGTCATTAGCTGAATTCCATCTGTTGGCAACTTGTTGCGAACCTGGACCTGAATATTGATACATGAATACAGGATATTTTTTAGACGTATCAAAGTCTGCTGGTTTTAGCATCCAAGCATTTAACTCATGTCCTTTTGCAGTGGTTAAGGTGAAGAATTCTTTTTTGGAAGTCTTATACCCTGCAAGTTTCTGTTGAACGTTTTTATTGTTTTTAATTTCTTTGACTAAATCACCATTTTTCGCCAAGTGTAACGAATATTCTGGTGCTGTGGTGGCGCTTGAAAATGTGTTGATGAAATAGGTGAAGTCTGCACTAAATTTAGCACTATTAGTTCCTTCTTTGGCAGATAATCGTTTCTTTTTCTTTCCGTTGATTTTGATCGAATAGATATCACGATTGATAGACCCATTTTCTACCGATTGATAAAATACACGATCCGATTTTTCGTCATACCCATAATATTTCGTTACTTCCCATGCACCATTTGTTACTTGATTGATGAGCGAACCATCTTTTTTGTAATGGTAAATATGGTTGAATCCATCTTTTTCGCTAGTCCAAATAAAGCTATTGTCTTTTAAAAAAGTTAAGTTGTCTGTAATATCTACATACGCTTTGTCCGTTTCTTTCAATGCTATTTTTGCTTGATTGTTTGCCGCATTGTACATGATCAAATCCAACTCGTTTTGGTGTCTGTTGATCACTTGTACGCTCAACACTACAGGATCGTTGGTCCATTTAATTCTTGGAATGTAAAAATCGGTATAGTTTCCTAAGTTAATTTGTGAAGTTTTATCTGCATTCAAGCTGTATAAGTGTAATGAAACATCCGCATTTTTCTCGCCTGCTTTTGGATATTTAAACTCATGTTGCTGTGGATATAATTCGCTTCCATACACATCCATAGAAAATTCTGGAACGCCAGTTTCGTCAAAACGAATAAATGCAATGTGATCGCTGGCTGCGTTCCATTGAAAAGCGCGTACAAAGCTAAATTCTTCTTCATATACCCAATCTGTCACACCATTGATAATTTTATTTTGTACGCCATCCGTAGTAATTTGTTTTTCTTTTCCAGATGACAAGTCTTTCATATAAATATTATTTTCAAATACATACGCGACTTTTTTTCCATTAGGAGACAAGGTAGGTTCTTGAATTTTGTTGTCCGAAATTTTTGTGACTTTTTTTGAAGCGATGTCATACACGTAAAAAATTCCAAGTGTTGATCTTCTAAAAACTGATTCTACTTCCGTAGCCAAGATCAATTTGCTTTCATCATCACTAAAACTATATGAAGAAAAAGAATTTATTTCAGAAAGATTGCTTGCTTTTACAATCGTTTCTACTTTTTCTAATGTTTTATAATCATATTTATCAACCGAGCCAGTACGTCTGTTAAATACGGTATATTGTTTTCCATTATTCATGGAATGTAGTACATCCATTCCACTAGTTCTAAAAGCTCCTGTCCATATTTCTGCTAACGTAATTTCCTTTTCTTGTGCGGTAGTTACACTAGCAATTCCCAAGAAGAGAAAAAGAAAAATGTATTTAATTTTCATTCGCATTGCGTTTTTTAAAGTAAGCATGTTAAATGCTTGTAAGTTTGAGTAATTTTAAATGATAAAGCTGACAATATACAAATATCAAGCAAGTACCACAAAAATCAAACCTTAAATTATGGAAGACGAAAAACACTTCATTTTAGCCCATTTCATAGAGGTTTTAGATTGTATTTTTCACTTTTAGACACATTTTGATTCAAAAACAATACTTTCCTCCTGTTTTTTAATGCTTTTTGGACTAATTTGTTACTATTTCATTGCGTATCTTTGTAGGTACAAAACCCTGTTGTATGATTGCTCCTATTGCTGGATTCTCTAAATTTTCCAAAGAAGAAAAGATTGAATGGCTTGCAAATACGTATTTTCACGATCGTGAAACGGTAATTTCCATGTTGAAAAGATATTGGAATTCCGACGAAAAACTACAAAAACTTCACGATGAGTTTATTGAAAATACCATTACCAATTTTTATCTCCCGTTAGGCATTGCACCAAATTTTTTGATTAATGATCAGATGTATGCGATTCCAATGGCAATTGAAGAAAGTTCCGTTGTAGCTGCTGCCAGTAAAGCCGCTAAGTTTTGGTTAGATCGTGGTGGATTTAAAGCAACGGTGTTGAGTACGGAGAAAGTAGGACAAGTGCATTTTATGTATTTCGGAGCCAAAGAAAAACTACAGCACTATTTTCATCATATAAAACCTGAATTGTTTGCTACTACGAATCATATTACTCAAAATATGGAGAAGCGCGGTGGCGGAATTACCAATATTGAATTGCGCGATAAAACCGACGAACTCAATGGTTATTATCAATTGCACTGCACGTTTGAAACCGTGGATTCGATGGGTGCAAATTTTATCAATTCGTGTTTGGAACAGTTTGCCAAAACCTTTGCAACTGCTGCGGAAGCGTTTGATGCTTTTTCAGCTGAAGAGAAAGACATTCAAATTGTCATGAGTATTTTGTCGAATTACGTGCCAAATTGTATTGTAAAAGCCGAAGTAAGCTGTCCTGTAGCAGCATTAACCGAGAGTGAATCGGTAGATGCTAACGAGTTTGCAGCAAAGTTTATTCGTGCCATAGATATTGCCAAAACTGAACCGTATCGCGCTGTGACGCATAATAAAGGCATTATGAATGGTATTGATGCTGTTGTACTCGCCACAGGAAATGATTTTAGAGCAGTGGAAGCAGGAATTCATGCGTATGCCGCTAAAGACGGAAGGTATTCAAGTTTGACACATGCCGAAGTTGCGGATGGTATTTTTAGATTTTGGATTGAAATTCCGTTGTCATTAGGAACTGTTGGTGGTTTGACGTCTTTGCATCCGTTGGTGAAATTGGCGTTGGAAATGTTGGGAAAACCGAATGCCAAAGAGTTGATGCAAATTGTTGCCGTAGCAGGATTGGCACAAAATTTTGCTGCAGTACGTTCTTTAGTGACCACAGGAATTCAAAAAGGGCACATGAAAATGCATTTGATCAATATTTTGAATCAATTGGAAGCTACCGAAGCTGAAAAAGCGTACTTTGTAACTTATTTTAAAGATAAAACCGTGACACACAGTGCAGTTGTAAATGCATTTACAACCTATAAATCAGAAAATGCTTCATGAAAGAATTCTACAGTAACGGAAAATTACTACTCTCAGGTGAATATGTCGTTCTCGATGGTGCCAAAGCATTGGCTATTCCTACGAAATACGGACAAGCTATGACTGTAACTCCTATTGATTTGCCCAATCCTATTGAGCCACCAAAACTGGTTTGGAAGAGTTTTGATTGTAGAGATATTATTTGGTATCAACGTTCTTTTGAAATCAGTGCTTTTGGCACTGAAGGTTCGTACTATGAAACTATTAGTCAAACATTACATGATATTTTATCGGCAGCCAAGCAGTTGAATCCTGATTTTTTAAATGGCGAAACTAGTTTTGAAGTACAAACAACTTTAGGCTTTCCACAAGATTGGGGATTGGGTTCTTCTTCTACACTCATTCATAATATTGCGCTTTGGGCGGAAGTAAATCCGTATGCATTACTTTGGAATTCGTTTGGAGGAAGTGGTTATGATATTGCCTGTGCAAAACACAACTCGCCCATTATCTATGAGGTGCATCAACAGCAACCAAAAGTAACAGAAATTGAGTTTTCGCCTTCATTTAGCGATCAGTTATACTTTGTACATTTAAACAAAAAACAAAACAGCAGAAACGCCATACAACACTACAACGTACAAAAAGGGACGATTGCCAATGAAATGAAAGTCATTAGCACGATTGGTATGGAAATGACAAAAACAACTTCGTTGGTAGATTTTCAATTGCTTTTGAAAGAACACGAACAGTTGATTGGAACTATTATTAGAGAAACGCCTATACAACAACGCTTGTTTGCTGATTATTTTGGTCAAATGAAAAGTTTAGGTGCTTGGGGCGGCGATTTTGTGTTGACCACAGGAAACCAAGATACAACCGCTTATTTTGAAGCCAAAGGTTATACAACTGTGATTCCTTTTAAGGAGATGGTTTTAGGTTCTTAAAAAAGAGCAACATATTTACCCAATTATAATTGAATACACATCTTGCTCTTAATGAAATTTACTGTCGATTACTTGCAATGCGCTCCGTTAGAATGACAAAACAATCCGTCAGACCAACGATCAATATCACAACGATAACATTGTGTACAATGCTGCCCGATAGATAAAATTCCTTTTCCTTGTACAGTTGCCATTTTTTGTGGATTCAAGTTTGAAATAGCTTTTTTACTAAGTTTAAGTGAAGTGCGATTCTTGTTTTTCATGATTAAATAGTTTTAAGTTTTTTTGAATTCTGAAGTAAACCTAGAGATTAATCATTTGATAAAAAAGAAGAGTTGGTGAGGATTTATAAAATATCATCAGCGTTTTTCCACTACGGAATTACAATAAAAAAACCTGTGAAATTTACTTCACAGGTTTTTTTTATATGTATTTGAACAGGAATTAGTAAAATTCTCCTCTGTTATCTTCTATTTCTGATGAGCTTTTTAGCGCATCGGATACTGAACTTAATGCTTTGGAAACTCTTTCAGTGCGCAGTGCATTGCTTTCCGCTAAGTAGGTATCTTTTGCTGGAGCCTCTTCTTTGGAAACCACTTGAATTATATATACCCCTGAGTTCCCTTCTATTAAGCGTGAAGTAGCTCCTTGCTCTAGTGCAAATGCAGTTCCCACTACTTTTGGCTCTTCTCCTGCCCCAGGAACGATTGGTGACAACATCGATAATGAAGTTGCTTGCTGTTCTACATTGCCTGATGCTGATGCCAAAGCTGCCAATGTTGTTGCAGATGCATATTTTTCTTTGATCATCGCTGCCTTTTTCTCGTTTCTTAATATTGGCAATACTCTTGAAGAAGCTTCAGAAATTGATGAAAGTCCTGCTGGATTTTTTCCAGTAAGTTGTACTATGATTGATCCGCCAGGAATGTTCATACGACTGATATCTCCAACATTGGTATCCTCTCTAAATGCCCATTTTACTACCGTACGTTGATCTAACAAACCAGGAATTCCTTCTTGCAATTCCTTGATATTGTTTGCCACTTTCACTTCGTAATTATTTTCTTTAGCAATGTCTATAAATGGAGCCTCTGATTTTTGTGCGTCAGATTCAAACTTAGATGATGTTGTAAATAAGTCTTTTAAGGTTTCTTCCGTTACTTCTACTTCACCATTGATAGTTGCCAATTTTACTACATCTTGCTTATTTTTTTGATCTTCTACTTCAATGATGTGATATCCAAAAGGAGATTCTACCACGTCTAAAGCACCAACTTCTTGTTCATACACAAATTCTTTAAATGTTGGTGTTAATCGTGCAGAACTGACATTATTGAACCAATCTAAATCTCCACCTTTGTCTGCCGTTGGCGTATCATCTGAAAACTCTTTAGCTAAGTCTGCAAATTTTGATCTGTTTCTTTTGATCAATTTCAATAGACTGTCTGCTCTATTTTTTGCTTCTTCTTTTGTTCTAGTTATTGCTGGATCTGCTCCTTGTGAACCTACAAAACGAACTAAAATATGTTTCGATTTTACAGAATCTGGCAATTGCTTTGTTTCAAGCAATCTTGAAATTTTGTACTTTTCACCTACTTTGTAAGGTCCGTATACATCACCTACTTCCATTGCCATGATATCATTGGCAAACTCTTTTGGCAATTGATTTTTGTATAAGAAATTTTCTGGCTCGTTTGTTTCTGTTTGAATGTTTGCAAATGCACTTGCATCTTCTGCATCTTCAAAACTTTTTTTCAACTTTTCGATTTCTGCTTTTACTAAGTCTTCGTCTGCTTTTGATGGCGCTTCAGGGAAAAACACATATTGAAGATTTCTCGACTCTTCTACTTGGAACGCAGATTTATGGTTGTCAATATATTTTTGAACATCACTCTTTCTTACTTCTACTAACGAATCTGCAATAGAAGTGTAAGGAACACGTACATATTTGAACGTTACTTTGTCGTTTTCTGCTTTGTACGCTAGTTCTCCTTCTTTTTGTGTTACAATTGAACCTGCTTTTACTAAGTTGTTGTACAACGCTCTTTTCGCATTGATGATTGTATAGCGCTCAGTTTCTAACCAGTTTTGGTATTCACCTGCTTTCTCAGGCATGTTTTTCGTCGCTTCTAAATTGTCAATGTATTCTTTTAGTTTTGCTTCCACAAAAACACCTGACTCATCTTTGAAACGCTCGTCGTTGATAATATTAGGGCTTGTGATTAAAAGACTCCATATTTCATCTTTTTCAATGGTAATTCCTAATTCGTCAAGTTGTTGCGTAATCAACATGTTGCTCACCTCTTGATCCCAAAGTGAATTTGCAATTTGCATAGAAGATTGTCTTCCACCATATATACTTTTAGCATATTCTACTTGGTTTTGAAACCTTTGGTAAGGAATGCTTTCTCCATTGATATTTCCTATTTCTGTTGATTGCTTTTCTCCTCCGCTATTGTTGTTAAATACGTCAGATATTACAAAAGCAAAAAGTGCCAATCCAATGATTAAGATTAGTACTAATGTGCGCTGTCTAATTTTTGCAAGAATTGCCATGTATCTTCAATTTTATGAAATTCAGTGGGCGAAAATACAATTTCCTAGTAAATAATAAAAGAAGAACAGCGTATTAATTCGTTAATTTTTGGGATTTTAATCCTCAGAGAGAATTTGTAGTTCAATTGTATCAATTTTAGTGTTCGATACTTCTATGATGGTAAATTTTAAGTTGTTGATCACAATGATCTCATCTTGTTGTGGAATTTCCTCCGTTTCACTCACAATTAAACCTCCTAAGGTTTCATAATTTTCACTTTCAGGAAGATTGAGTTTGTAGGTTTCATTGATATAATCTACTTCTAATCGCGCCGAAAATAGATATTCATACGCGCCGATGCGTTTTTCTAAAAGTTCCGTAACATCGTGTTCGTCTTCTATTTCGCCAAATAGTTCTTCTACAATATCTTCTACGGTTACAATTCCGGAAGTTCCTCCATACTCATCTAACACAACTGCAATACTTTTACGCTTTTTTGTCAATACGTTGAGCACATCGTTTGCCAACATTGCTTCTGGCACAAATACGACAGGCAGTACAATGCTGCGGATGGTTTTTGGTTTTTTGAAAAGTTCAAACGAATGAATGTATCCGATAATATCGTCAATCGTGTTTTTGTACACTAACACTTTGGAATACCCTGTTTCCGAAAACAGTTTGGCTAAGTTTTGCGTTGTTTCATGCAGTTCAATTGCCACAATTTCCGTTCGCGGAATCATGACTTCACGGGTTTTTACTGCTGAAAATTCTAAGGCATTTTGAAATATTTGAATTTCCGAATCTATATCTTCATCATCGTGTCCGGCTTCCATTTGTTCCGAAATGTAATCGCCCAATTCTACTTTGCTGAATTCGAGTTGCACTTCATCGCCTTCTGTTTTGAAGAATTTTTTGAGCACCACATTCGAAATCCACATGACAAATTCAGAAATCAACCAAAATAATTGATAGAAGATATATGCTGGGAATGCCAAAAATTTCAAGAGACTGTTGGCATATACTTGAAAGAATACTTTGGGTAAAAATTCAGCCGTTACTAAAATAACTAAGGTTGAAATGATCGTTTGAAAGAGCAATTCGTATTCTACCGTAATGTATTGATTGAGCCAAGGCGCATCGTGAACCCACGCCGTAATTAAATCGCCCATAAAAAACCCATAGATCACCAGCGCAATGTTGTTTCCAACAAGCATGGTTGCAATGAATTTTGAAGGTTTTTGTGTGAGACGTCTCAGTATTTTCGCAAGAATTCCATCCTGCTTTTTTTCTAGTTCGATATGAATTTTGTTTGCGGAGACGTACGCGATTTCCATACCTGAGAAGAATGCAGAAAACAGTAATGCCGTTACAATAATAAGCACCTGTATTTCCATTTATTGATCGTTGTTATCTTTTTTGTAATCTTGAAATTTTTTCTCGTAATGTCTTCTAAAGAAGAACATGAAGAGCGAAACTACTGTGAATGCAACAAATAAATAATCTACAGTACCATCAGCTTGCCAAACGGCGATTACTTTAAAAATGGATAATGCCGCTACAAGAAGATAAATGTATTTTGTATAACTTAAAACTTTCACCTTGATTTGATTTTGTTAGATTGTTTGAATTTTATTTGTCGTTTTCCTCTATCGGAATGGTACTATCATAGATTTCATGTGCATCAATAATGGTCAAATTTCTATTGAAGTCGATTCCATTCGTTCCTTGCAAAAGTACGCCATATTCGTTGCTCCACTTGAATTCTCCTTCCGTAAAAATCCATTCGCGATCTTGATCCCAATATAATTGTGGCGCTTCCAAAACGTTTCCGTCGTGTGTTGTTAATACCACATTTCCTTGTAAATCTACTAATCTTGTGTCACTATACAAAATAGCATAGTCAGAAGTTACTACACTTTTATTGTTTTCTTCATCAAAAAACTCCAACTCTATTCCGTTTGGGAATTCCATGAACGGGAATTTTTGATTGGAAAAATCTTTGTTATACGGACTTCTGAGAGTAGATTTCACTTTTCCAGAATCCGTATAGATTAAAAACATATTTTCGGCTTCACCCACAGGAAAACGTTTGGTATACGAAAGTTTTTGGATTTCGCTAAAGTTATCCTGACATGAAAAAAGCATTGCCACAATGAATATTGCGACAATGCTTTGTAAGATATGTTTTTTATGTATGATCATTTTATAAACTTGGAACTCTCACGCTTCCGCCAATCCAACAGTTTAATGGAATGGATTCTCCTCCTTTGTATCCTTTGCTGAATACATCTGATTTGCTTGGCGCAGATTTCATGTATGAATCTACAGTTCTGTTAGCAATACTTTTTAACGATGGATCAACTTGTCCCGCTTTTCTAGCCATTTCTGCTGCTTTCCAGTATCCTGCTCTTTTGGTAAACTCGTCGTTTCCACACTGGTTTACACTTGAAGCGTATAATTGTGCAATTTTTAAGTACGCTCCACCTAATGATGGATTGTTTTTTACTGCATCTAAGTAATACTTTCTAGCTTTCGATTTTTGACCTCTTTTCTTCGCTTTTGAAGCAATTTTATATAATAATGTCGCTTTTCTAATTGGATCTTTCTCCATATCTAACGACTGATTTAAGTATTCTTCCGCTCTTACTAAGTTTCCTTTTCTTTCGTAAATACCCGCCAAATATCTTTTAGAGTTTGCAGATGGTTCTAAGGCATCTACTGCTTCTACTAATTCTACAAATAATGGATCTTCATCACAACCTTTAGCATCTAGTCTTCCAGCAGCTCTTTTTAGCCATAAAGCATTGCTTCTGTTTGCGTCAAAGTTCTTTCTAAATAAAGGAATTAATGTTTCACACGTAGATACTTTTTCGATTAACGATTCCATGTTTCCAGAGAAAATTGCAATTGCTTTTACATTGGTATCTGCTACTCTTTCCGTTCTCTTTTCTTTAGAATCTAGCTCTTTTCCTGCGTCTTTTTTAGCGATTAATTTGTTTTTAATTTTCGCTAATCTTTCACTTTCTGACTCAAATTTTTCCGTTAATTCTTCAAACTTTTGAATTAAGTCTTCCAATAATACACCTGAATCACCTGTTTGGTACATTCCGTAGTATAATTCAAAATACTGATATAGTGATTTTGGATTTGTAAAGTTGGCCAAATCTTCTTTGAACGCTTGGTCAAATATATCGTACTGACTTTTTACATCGCCAATTTTATAGTCAACCATTAATGTTCCGATATCCGCCAAAACATCTCCTTTTTTAGTCTTCGCAGGGACATTTGCGAGTCTCTCATTATACAGTTTAATTAATTCTTCAACAACTGCTTTTTTATTGTCAGCTTTTTTAAGTTTCGCCTTGTAAATTCTTTCACCATATGCATAAATAGCTGAACTCGCCGTTGGACATTCTTTTCTTAGCTCGTTTAGCTGTCTTTCAGCTTCATCATAGTTTTTAGCTTTCGCATTTTCAGCAAAAAGAGATAACTTCGTCTTACAATCCTGTGCATTTAAAGTTGTGAAGCTCGCTACCGCAAACAACCCTGCAACCAATAATGTAATTGTCTTCTTCATTTCTTTAATATTTATCGATTAATTGTATTTTCTTTTGACAAACCATTTATCATTTAGTGACAAACTTAATTGAAAGTTTACATAATTCTCTTTGATCAATCCGGAGTTGGTGGTACCTCTTCTTCCGAACTCTACTCCTAGGTTTACATTTGATAATGATCTTGCCACTGGTAGTCCTACTCCAAAAGATATGCCAAAATCATTGATGGCTTCATTTCGGATCATGATTCCTGTGTCTTCATAACGAATTCCAGCTCTGTATGTAACTCGATCCCAGTAACTTGTAAACGAATTGTATTTTGGAATGAAAAATCCTCCAGCAGCAATTTTTGAGCCGTTTTCGTAATTTACGTTTTCAATTATCGTCAATCCATTTCCGAAGTCGCTATTGTTTTGCAAGGTATATTCTGCACCAGCAAACCATTTATTTTTTTCGCCAATTCCTGCTCCAAATGCAAGTCGTGTTGGCAATACTAAATCTGTTTTTGCTCTGTTTCCTAAATCAACTTCATCTATTTGCCCAGGACTGATATCTTCTCCGCCTGCTCCAGTAATGTTTAATGCGGTGAGTACACGAGAATTTCGTGATGTTAAATCCGATTGTGGTGAGAATGTAAGTGATGTTGTTAAGGAAAGTTTGTCATTGAATTTGGTTTCATAGTACGCTCCTAAGTTATAACTCAACCCACTGAGTTTAGATTCATCTCTGGAACGTGTTCCATAGTTTAACGTTCTAAAAAACAATCCATCTTCATTTAATTCTCCTAAAAATTCGGTGTTTTGATTTTCAATGGTACCAAAGTTATAATTTACCGTACCACCGACTGAAAATCCTTTGGAGATTTTATATCCCATAGAGAAAAATACGGAGTTCAAACCGCCTTCACCTTCGTATTGTGCAAACTTATACGGTGCGGATGGAAATCCAGTTTCTCCAATTCCTTCAAAGCTGTATCCAACCGAAGTGAAAGGAACCAAACCAAAACCAACTCCAATTTTACTTGATATTGGAAATGCTACTGCCAAGTAATCTAATGAAGTAGAAGAACCTTTGTCTTCTCCTGCACCACTTTCTAAGCGCAACTGATTGTAACTTGCTCCAAGTGTGTATGTTGTAAATTTTAGATTTCCGTACGCAGCAGGATTTTGTAAGTTGATGTGGATACTGTCTGAAAAGACACTAATGCCACCCATACTTCTATTTTCTATGGTTCCGTTGAACTTTAAATCGCCTATTCCGAGGAATGAATATGGGGAAGACGTTCCTTGCTGTGCAATACTAATTTGGCTACTGAGCAACAAAATCAATAATCCTAAAAACTTTCTAATCATTATATCTTTTATATTCTAAAATATTATTCAATCCTTGTAACAAGAATTTTGAATTCGCAAATATGGTATTTTTTAACCTTTTAGCCAAGAAATTAGTGTCGCCGCCTGTTAAAATAACTGTTAAATGTTGAAATTGTTCTTTATATCGGTCAATTATTCCATCGATTTCGGTGATTACTCCTACGCTTACACCTGAATGAATTGCGTTTTCTGTAGTGTTACCAATGTAACTTTCTGGTATCTTGGGTGCTAATAGTGGAAGGTTTGCAGTTAATAGGTTGAGTGATGTGTATCGAAGTTGGAGTCCTGGAGAAATACCGCCGCCTAGATAGATTTCTTTGTCAGTTTTGAAATCGTATGTAATACACGTTCCTGCGTCAATAACGAGTACATTCTGCTTTGGATATTGGGTAACGGCGGCCACAACGAGTGCAATTCTATCCACACCTAAAGTTGCTGGAGTGGCATAGTTGTTTTGAAACGGCACTTTTGTTTTGTGAGTTAGGGAATGTACTTTGATACTGAGATTTTCCAAAAATTCTATAGTTTCGTCGCTCAATGTGGTGACGGACGATGTAATCATTTGATCAATTTCGGGATACTCTTGTAAAATTTTTGCAATTTTTTTTTGGAACTGTTCTTTTGGAAAACTTTCATGCGAAAGCATTTTATCTTCCTGAAAAACAGCTATTTTTACATACGTATTTCCTGCATCTACAATTAAATTCATTCGTAGTTTTTTGAGATTGCTAATGTAAGAAACGTTTTTTTTGCAAAATAGTTTTGTCAAGTTTAAAAAACACTTATATTTGCATCCGCATTTGCGACTGGTGCCTTAGCTCAGTTGGTAGAGCAAAGGACTGAAAATCCTTGTGTCCCTGGTTCGATTCCTGGAGGCACCACTAATAAAAATGCTAACCCTTGATAAACAATGTTTTATCAAGGGTTTTTTGTTTTAGATACGGAAAATGGGCTGGAAAATTTTCTAATAAAAACTATTAGAATACACGTCAAAGTGAAAAATTTTCGGTAAAATCCGAAAAAATGACAATGAAGCATGAAAATATTTCATTAAAACTTATGAATTAATAGTTTTATTTTCTAAATAATAAACATTTCACTGTTTTATGAATAATAAATCAAGAAATTTGCTTAAAGAATTTTTATCTATAATCATTCATTAAAAGTATGTTAAGAAATATTAATGCTTTACTTATACCATAAGTAATTAAAGAGCCATAAAACATTTTCTTCACAAAAAACTAACTTGATTTATATATCAAGTTAAAATGCATCAAAAAAAAGACCTGTTTTCACATATAAGATATGTTCAAAACAGGTCTTAACTTAAGTCATTTCTCAACTAGTGAGTAACATAAGATGTCAATGTTCCTGTATTTTCGACGACACAGAACAAAAACAATATTTTGTAAATATACAAAAATCTGCAAAATTATTCTTCACTATTGTCTGAAACTACGGAGTTAAGCGTATGTTGGCAAAATCATTTTACTTATAACACTCAAGCAAAATGCAGTATTCCCGATAAGTCCAAAAAAGGGAAAAATGGTTAACAACCATATTCTTCAACTCACAAATAATTGAGGTAAACATATCAGTTGAATTTAGTTTAAGTTACAAGATTATGAAAAATATTTTCAATAAATTCATTGTATCTTTTTCTAAAACACTAGCTGTATCGTCAAGCATTTTAAAGAAAGTTAATTGCCTATTCAAAAACAATTTTTATAAGGTTCATAAAATTACTCAAAAGTTATTAGTTGTTGTTTCGCACAAATTAACGCATTCAATAATTATAGATTCTGCTGTTATTAGTGAAGTAATTGCAAATACATCAAATCAAAAAATAATAACTGAATATTATTTAATAGATATTTCATTAACCTTAGCAATACACATAGCTTATCTAATCTTAAAGGATGTTTATAAAAAACTGCGACAGTTCGTAAAATAGTTAAAGATCAAAACAATGAGGTCGTCTAAAAATTAATTTTTAGGCGATTTCTTCTTATTGTTTTGTTAGTGTGAGATCAAAAGGAATTTTGAAAGGATTAGGTGCCGTATTCCCAACCTCTTTGTAGTAAATAATATTCCATTTAAGTTGAGGATTACAACCAATTGTAGAACACGGTAAATATTCAATATCCAAACTTGGAGATGGCTTTAAACTCTTTGTAGATATTCTGTCATAAATTACAGTTGTTGGCTCATTATAGAATAAATTCATTTTGTTGAGATTGCTGAGATCGAAACCTGAACCAACTATTTTCAATCTAGCAGAGTTACTAAAATCTCCCAATGTATTGTATATTACTGTTCCATTTTCTTCATATTTAAAGCGCGCATAAATCTGATCACAATAATGTTTTCCTATGCTAAAATGTGTTTGCTTACTAAAGACCAACGTTAACTTCTTATTTCCATCATCATAGTGCCATGTACCCAGAAATTTATCTAAGTCTCTATTAATGTCTTTAAAATAATAACTCTTATTAGAGTCTAAATTGTCGTGACTTCCCAGTTGATGAATAGATATTATTTGATCTTCCTGGGCATATGTTAAAGATATACATGCCATAAATATTAAGAATATTACCTTTTTCATTGTTTAAATTTTTATAATTTTCGCCAGTCTGTAATTGTGTTACCATCATCGGCTATCGTTGCTTGGTAAACCGAAATCCCCATAGATTGACCATTTACACTATGTGTATTTATGAAATTAACTACTCTTTTCACAAAGTCAGCATCACTTAGGTTTTGAGAATCTTTAAGCACTAAAAGCCTAAAGGTATATAAAAAAACCTCATAATGGGAATCACTATTCTTTATTGACGTAGCTGCATTTTGCGCCTCATCCTTATCGTTAACAACTAAAGCAAAAGTGCCTTCCCTTGTTATAAGAATAGATGTTACTTTGTCTTTATTTTCATCCGCAACATCATCAATATTTTCAAAAAACTCTAAGATATCGCCTTGTGAATACATAGGAGAGGGAATTTGATTTTCTAGAATCGTTCCATCATCTAATTCAACATCAGCTTCATTTACATGTATGTGAACACTAACAATTTCACCTGTTACATAACGAGGCACATAACTTACCGATGCACCATTACGAGTTGTTGCTTCACGAGCTCCAAAAACACTATCGGAGATTAATCTAAAACGGGCTCCTATCTCTTTTCTATCAGTTGGAATTTTAGCACGATACTCAATCATTTTTGCTTTTATAGTATCGTCATTAGAATAATCCGTTAACCTTTGCTTAATTTGTTCTTGATTCAAATCTATGAATGGCTGCGTTACCACATCGGGATCACTTGGCAGATCATCATTTGAACCATCATTGGTTCCTCCACCTCCACCAGCTGTAGGATTCCCTGTTGAACCAGATGGTCCGCCACTACTACTGTCAGGACAATCATATTCTACAACTAAATATTCATAGCATGGATCGCCCGTAAGCGTATGCTGACATTGATTCTGTATAACGTTTCCATTAGTTGTTGAAGAATATACAAACGTTTCATTTGTATCGGGCGTGAGATGATACACTGTAAAATTAGTGGTACATGGAAGTGGTAGCGAATTTTTGGGTGCTACAACTGAAAAATCTAAATCAATAGATTCATCTGAAATTGTATAATTACCTGTTAAATGACCAGTCTCTATGAATACTTGTTTTTGACCAGCACTTAGATGATAAGTTATAATATTTGCTTCATAATCATCATCTGAAGGCACGTAAGTAAAAACTATATTCTCAATTAAATTTTCAGCACTGTTGGAGCGTCTCATTGAAAACGTGTATGAATGTAAATTACCATCCATATATTCAATATACTGAGTTTCATTAGTGTAAACTACAATACCATTTTGTACATCATAATAATCTTTATCAGAATTTGGCTTATTATCTGTTTCCGATGTAAAAAATTGTAAGCGACTAAGTAAATTCTTGTTTTGTTGATATTCATTTTTGGAAATAATCCTCGAAGTAAAAGGAGAGTCTTTAAGATTATTTTCATCCGAAATGTCATCAACATGATCCTTTAGACAGGCATTAAAGAATAGTCCAATCATTAAAAATAATGACAAGAACAGTAACTTTTGTTTTTGGCTCATCTATTTAACGTTTATTTTTAAACACCTAAAAGTAAGAAAAATTGTGTTTTTTCGCAATATTTTCATCTAAGTACAACATCTGATTTTTTTTAAAATATTCTCTGCATTCAAATCCGTTTCTTCAATTCTTTGTCAAAGCTAATCTTGGCGTAAAACCACAAGGGTTTCTTAGTGAAACTTTTCCTTGTGTTATATACGCTGTTCAAGATTGCTCTGCATGCCAAATAATTGTTTCACTTAAAATTTGGCAAACATGGTCATTACTAATTCTAAAAATCTAATCGGAGAAATTCAGCTTCATTATAAGAAGCAACAAAATATTGAACTTGAAAAAATTACAAGCTCACAACAAGTTAATGATTGCATTCGGAAATTTTTCCCTGTTGATCAAATAAATCATCGAGAGCGTATGTATGCACTTTACCTTAACAACTCTAATCGAATAACAGGATATTATCAATACATACCGCTAATGCCTTAGAAATCGGAAGAAGAATCTACAAAAAACAACAAATAGCAGCATAAAATTTTAAAATAGCTTACCAAAAGTATGGCATAGGTATGTCTTATCGTTAACAAAACTCACTAAAAAGAACATAAAAACAGTCCAAAATAAAAATCCAAGAAATGAAATAGATCAAATCTTGGATTTTTATGTTCTTGTTAGCTTTAAGGCAGCTATTTTCTGAAAGCGCCTTTTCAAATTCAACCCACAAAAAAAGCACCACTGTATGAAGTGATGCTCTTTTATATGTTATGTTTTAAAAGAATATGTTATTCCTTAATCAGTTTTACCGTTTTTGAACCTGCTGCTGCAGTGATTTTAGCAAAGTAGATTCCTGTTTGCAAACTTGTCATATCAATCGTTGAAAGGTTTGATACTTGATTTAATACGCGTTGTCCATTTAAATTTGTTACTACAATAGATTCAATGTCAGTAACTCCTGTAATAGTGGCAATGTTTTTTACAGGGTTTGGATATACATTTACACCTGCTAATTCAACTTCTGCTGTGCTTAACGTTGCAAAGTCAAATGAAGATGGTGCCGTTACAGCCGCTGCATTCGGATCTACTACATTTACAAATTGTGCCATTCCATTATCAATCATGTCAGCTTGCATGAACGATTTTAAAGGTGTTACTGTTGTTGCTAATGCAGAATTATTTTCTAGGATATACATATCTCCTAAAACAGGAGCTCCATTTACAGTAAATGTGTACATATTTGAGTTTGTTCCTGCAGACGGTGCTGATAATGATGCTGGACTTCCTAAGGTTTCTGTAATTAAATATCCATCAATAGTAGGTTGTGCTACATTAGTTCCATCAAAGAACGTGGCGCTTGCAGCTCCTCCCAAAGAAGTTGCTGATCCTGTATCAATTGTTACGCCATCAGGTAAAATGATTGTAAATCCATAACTCTGAACAGAAGTAGCAAAGTTATTGGCACTAGCGTTTGGTACTGCAACTATTGTGAAACTATAGCCTGTATTGTGTTGTAACGAGTATGTATAGCCATCCTGAGCACTTGCTTTGTTTGTAAATAGTGCAAAAGTTGCGCATAGTAATAAGATAAAAGTAGTTTTTTTCATATCGATTTGTTTAGATATTAGGTATTGTTTTAATTTTCTGGTAATTGTTCATTAATGGCAAAAGTACTAAAATTAAGGAAATTTCCGGGATGTGAAAGCACATTCTGTAAAATAAATGGTGTATCGGGGCTTGTTCCTGTATATTGGGTGATTCCATCCATATTGACATCGTGCACATTGTAGCCTGTTAATGCATATGTTGGAAAGTTTAAAAAGTTTCCGGGATCGTTTAAAACTTCTGATAAAATACTTGGCGTATCTGGCGTTGTTCCTGAATATTGTACAATAGTATCTGCATTTACATTTCCTGTCCACATGGCTACAATATTATTCGGCATTCCAAAAACGGTTTGTCCGTTGCTTCCAAACGTGATTTGATTGTTGCTGTTGGTAAAATCTACAATTTCTGTAGTGCTTGATAGCGAAATGGATGCCGCCGTCATGATGCTCAAGTGATTTCTGTGTTTAATGACTACATGGTAATTCCCGAAAGGGATATTAAACTTTATATCAGACATGCCATCAACATCTACTACATCGCCATCGCGTTGTAGTAATGCGGATTGACTCGCCACGATGGTTGTGTTAAGGACTGCGTCGCGTAATTCCACAAAAACCCAATCCACAATCGCGTTATTGCCAGTTTCCGAAAGTACCGTGTTTTGCATGGTAAGTCCATCACTATATGGAGATGTTAACGGAATAAAATCGCTTTCGCGCAAATCGTCACGCATTAAATTTTCTTCTCCTACGTTCGGATTTAATAAAGCGCCTTGTAAAAAAACAATTGGATTTACTTGAATTCCAAGTTTAATTCCGCCTTGCTGAAATCCTTGTGTTAGTGTTGTTGTTCCGTCTGAAATTGTTGTTACAACTAGTTCTCCTACTGTAAAATCGAGGGTAATTGTTCCGCCCGAAATCGTATTTCCTCCAGAAGCAACAACTTGTCGTTCTATGCTTTGCCCTGTAGATAAATGCAAACAGCTTAGAGCTATTATTACGAATATTTTATATTTCATATTAGTATGTTTTTTTAATTTTCAGGTAATTGTTCCGTAATTTGAAAAGTGCTGAAATTCAAGAAGTTTCCAGGATGCGCCAATACGTTTTGTAATATTAAAGGCGTATCAGGAGTGGTTCCTGAATATTGCGAATTTCCATCCATGTTTATATCATTCATATTGTATCCAGCAACCACAAACGTTGGTAAGTTTAAAAAGTTACTAGGATCATTTAATACAATTGAAAGTATTCCTGTTGCATCAGGGGTTGTTCCTGAGTATTGTATAACGGTGTCTACGTTTACATTTCCAGACCACATTCCAACAATTCCAGTTGGCATTCCAAATATAGTTTGTGCATTTGTTCCAAAAGTTATTTGATTTGAAACATCGGTAAAGTCTACAATTGTATTTATGTCTGACAAAGCCATAGTACTTTGCGTCATGATTCCTAAATGATTTCTGTGTTTTAACACAACATAGTACATATCGGGAGCTACTTGAGAGATGGTTACAGGAGAAATTCCATCCACAGCACTTACTACATCACCATCGCGTTGTAATAAGGCAGATGTTCCTTTTATTACGATTGTATTGTCCGTTGCATCGCGCAATTCAACCCAAATCCAATCGACAATAGCAGCATTTCCCGTAGCATCAAATACGGTACTTATTGTTGTTGCGCTATCGCTGTACGGACTTGTTAATGGAATAAAATCATTGCTACGTAAGTCATCACGCATGAGCGTTTCTTCTCCCATATTTGGATTTAAAGCAGCACCTTGTAAAAATACTTTTGGAGATACTAACACTGTTGAGCAGAAATTATTTGTATCTGTAATCGTTACAATTGCTGTTTGTTCTGTAATATTTCCATTTGTGTCTGTAGCTGTAAGCGTTACTGTATTTTCTCCTATGTTAGTACAGTCAAAAGTGGTTTGCGAAGCTATAAAAGTGTTTACACCACATGAATCTGCAACCTCTCCTGTTACAGGTATAAAAGCAACTACATCATTGGCTGCAAACCATTGACTTGCATTGCGTCCTGGAACAATGATAGCTGCTGTTCCATCTATATTTTCTAGCCCTTGTGTTTTGTCATATCCTAAATCAGAAATACTCGTTGCATGAATTTCAATACGATTGCTTGTTTCAAATAGTTTTACTTGTGTAGTTGTTCCTTGCGTATCATCATCAATATGTGCTACATCATCAAAATCCATGATTAAAATACGATTTGGTGCCGTACCAATAGTTTCATAACGAATAGTTCCACCTGATTCTGGATCATAATCATCCCAATCAAAAGCAATTAAATTATTTGGATCATTAACATCAGGTAAAAATTGTCCCTCATAGAATCCGTTATCATTTATAGCTGTAAAAGTGATAAAACCGTTCGATGAAATGTGAAAATTGTTGTAAAGATTACCATAAAATGCAAATTCAAACCCAATTGGCAGTGCTGAAGAAACTTCATCATCAAAAAGTGAAACTACTGTACCTGTCGTTGAGATATCTTCTCTGTTGAATGTCCCTGTTTGATCTACTGTGTAATCTGAAGCTAATGGATCTGAATCTATAAAGTCTTCAGCTGTTATTGAAACGCTTCCATTCATCATAATGTCAAGTGTTAAATCTTTGGATACGAAAGTAGGTCCTTCTTCATCTACTACAGTAACATCGTAACTACAAGAAACGGTTCCACCTGTATTGTCTAAAGTATCATACGCAAATGTGGTGGTGGTTCCTACAGCTAAAAATGTACCGCTTGGAGGTCCTGCTGTAACATTACTCGCACACGGATAATTATAGGTAACACCACAAGCATCTGGTTCGGCTTGTAAAGTTAAATTCCCAGGACATGGAGGTATTGTTATTGTTACTGTTGTGGTACAGGTTGTTTCATTTCCTGCTTGATCTGATGCAGTTACCGTAACTAAATTGTCTCCAATATCTGCACAGGTAAATACCGTTTTATCTAAAGTAACATTTCCAGTTTGACAATTATCCGTAAAACTCGTTAATAGACTATTTGGATCTAGCGTTACACTTCCTGTTCCATCTAATTCTGCAGTATAAGAGGCTACACATTGTATTACTGGTGGTACTTGATCCTCAAGAATAAAAAATACATTCGAGGTTGACACATTTCCATTTACATCTGTTACCGTAATAGTAGCATTATTAAACCCAGTATTACTACAATCAAGCGTTGCTGGACTAATTACTGTACTTGCAATGCCACAATCGTCTGTAACCGTTGCATTTAAGGTTGCTAAATCTAATGTTAACGTTCCATCACTGCCTAAACTTAGAAACATAAAAGGAGCTGGTGGTGGTGCATTTATTACTGGTGGACTTTCTAAAACAGTGACCGTTACATCAATTACTGTACTATTGTTCTGCTCGTCTGTAGCAGTCAACTGTATTATATTATCTCCAATTTCTGAACAGGCAAATACTGTTTGACTTAAACTTACGTTTATATTCGCTTCTGCGCTACAATTATCTGTAAACGTATATCCAAAATCTGCTGGACTTACACTCACGTTTCCTGTGTTGTCTAAAGTAACACTTAAAGCAGGTGTTCCTGCTGGAGAAAGGTCTCCACGAACCCAAACACGATGAATGGTACTTTGACTGTTTACGGGGCTTGTGGCAGTAGGCGTATCATCTACTTCCCAACGATTTCCTAAACCACGGATTCCCCAGTGATTTTGACCACTGTTAAAGAATGGAAACTCTGTTAATGCATTGTCACCTTGACTTCCAAAAAAATTCCCTGCCAGTGCTGGTATATTAGCGGTGTGCCCTGTAAGTGTTGTAAAATTAGCAGGATTATTAATTCCTCCAAAAAAACCTACACCTGTTTTAAGGTAGTTTAAGGCATTTACGTAAGAGGTTTTAAAGTTAACAATACGAGTATGTCCTGTAGTTTCTCCATAAAAGCGAACTTCTTCAAAATCGATGGCTGCTGCTAGTGCATTTCCAATATGTCCCCAATTGGCAGTTCCTGCTTCATTGTCTCCTAAAGTTGAAGAACCTAATAAGGGAAGATCCGTATTTCGCACGGTAAGATCGGTATTATCGCCAGCCAAATGCACATAGTTTAATACCATTAACCAACCGCCACCATCAGTGTCGTTGTCTAAAACTCCTTGAAAAGTACTTCCGTTAAAGTTGAAATAATAGGTTCCACTTGGAAAGCCGCCAACTGTTGATAGTGATAAGCTTCTAAACGGATTTGCCATAGTTCCATCTCCAGCATTTCCAAATACAGGAGCTGTGGTGTCTTCTCCGGGACCGCATTGCGCATGCAAGCTTAGACTTATAAAGAGTAAGAATATGATAGGTAAAAGTTTTTTCATAAAGTAGGTGTTATGTTAAATGAATATATTTAATTCCTTTTATAGTTAAGACATGAGTTTTTGTGTGTACCCTATTTTTTATTTATAAAATTTACATATTCGTTAATTTCTAATTTTAGGGCAATTGCTCTTGTATTTGATAGGTACTGAAATTCAAGAAGTTTCCTGGATGTGCCAATATGTTTTGCAAAATGAAAGGTGTGTCAGGACTGGTTCCTGAATATTGTGTTTTCCCGTCAAGATTCAAGTCATTGACATTGTATCCATTGATCGTGTAGGTTGGAAAGTTTAAAAAGTTTCCTAGATCATTTAGCACAGCAGATAAGATACTTGGCGCATCTGGTGTAGTTCCTGAGTATTGAATGAGAGTATCGCCATTTACATTCCCTGTCCACATAGCGACTTTTCCTGTAGGCATGCCAAATGAAGTTTGCCCATTGCTTCCAAACGTGTTTTGACTCGCTTGATTGGTAAAGTCTACAGTAGTAGGCAATCCTTCTAAAAAGACAATACTGGTATTGGTCATAATTCCTAAGTGATTCCGATGTTTTATAGCAATGTGATAGTTTCCTTCTGGCACTACAAAATTGATGGTTGAGTTTCCATCTGTGTTTACTACATCTCCATCGCGTTGCAGCAAAGCAGATTGACTTGCAATTACCTCTGTATTTGTTGTGGTACTTCTGAGTTCTATCCAAACCCAATCTACAATAGCATCTGTTCCCGTAACATCAAACACCTCAGCTCTCGAGGTCATTCCGTCTGCGTACGGACTTTGTATAGGCAACATATCTAACACACGAAGATCATCGCGCATTAAGGTTTCTTCTCCTACATTTGGATTGAACAAAGCGCCTTGTAAAAATACTTTTGCGGCTACTTCAATCGGATCTTTTCCTTCTACTACAAAATCATCAAGCACAATTCCTTCTTCCGTAATGACACTATCAGACACCAATCGCATTCTAAAGATAATATTGTCTTCCATGGTTAAATCGGTTTCGCCAAGTATTGCATTTGCCTTAAAATCATATCCATATTCATTCATCGTAGTGTTTGCGCCTGTCCATTGTGCTCCAGGACAACCTGGACAATCAAATTGATCCGTTCGATTGCTGTTGTACCAGTTGGGTTGACTATTTGTAGTTCCTAAATTTTGCCATGTTTGTCCACCGTTTAATGAATATTGCACATTTGCCCAATCCCAGTTTTCTTCTAATATATACGCCATTTGAAATTTTAAGACAGGATCAATTATTTGCGTAAAATCATAACAATTAGAGATTAAATATGCTTCTACACCTTCAGGATAATTTCCTGATAAGTTGGTGGCATACGCTTGCGTTCCTGTAGCAACACTGCTTAGTACCGATCCGCTTGGCACACCTCGTTGCCAAACTCCGTTTTCAACAATTAAATTATCGGAAGCACTTTCAAATGAGTTTGTGACATTAAAATCTCCCGATGAATTGACGCTAAAGTCTCGTGTACGAATGTTATTTGCTGTATTTCCATCATTTGCAATTGTAGTACTTACTTCGAGTGTGTACGATCCTGAAGCTACTGTGATTTCAGGTAAATTAATTAGTGTTTCTTCATTAGATTGCAACATGCCATTCCACGTATAGTTATACATTGTGCCGCCAGTAATACCATAGCTAATGGTGATTTCTGTAATGTCATCAATTCCATTGCTTCGTACTTGTATTTGTGGCGAAATGTCTCCACAGCTTGTTTGTGTATTGTTCGGATTGATGATCGCGCGTAAGCTGACATCATTTTGTAATAATTGTATAGGAATTGATGAGCGCCACAAGCCACGACCATACGTAGCTGCTGTGATGGATTGATCGTCCAAGTTGATTTCTAAATCTTCTATTTTAGTATTTGGCAAATTTGTCATAAACGGTTGCCAATCTGTACTACTATCATCTAAACGATAGACTCCTAAATCGGTAGATACATAGATTGGATTTAGTGGATGATTTCCTTGATGTACAATATCTTCTGGATATTCTGTTGCTACAGGAAAGTTTCCTGTGATGTCTGTCCACGTTAACCCGCCATCGGTTGTTTTAAAAATTCCTTTGTTTGCATAATCACCATCAGTGGTAATCCACATTTTACTAGGATCGTCTTTGTGAATGGCGATTCCCGCAATAGCGTTTCCAACTACATTGGTATTAAAGTCTAACGTTTGTCCACCATCAGAGCTTACACGGAAATTTTGATGACCAGATGACACAATGATGTTTGGATTGGAAGGCGCAATTTCCATGATGTCTGTATATCCTTGTAAATCGCCGACCAATTCCCACTCATAGGTTGATCTGTTTAACTTAAATAAATTACTCCAAGCGGCATATACGTCTCCATTACTATCTGCAGATAAAGGTGCTACCCAAACTCCTATACCTGAGTTTGAAGGTCGGTACACTCTTGTAAACCAACCATCTGCGCGATTGGAAACATATAGCGTTCCTCCATCTTGCGTAAGTCCGTAATACGTATCATCGTCTGTCGGTGTTATTAACGCGTTTACGCCATCTCCAGGATGGAATGCACGCCAATCACCGTTTACATCCAAACCATGTCCGCCATTATCTTGCAAGCCACCTGTAATATTGTTTGCATTTCCTTGTGCAACTGCTACATTAAAGAATTCGCCAATTTGCAATCCTTGATGGTGTGCTGTAAAATTTGTTCCGTTGTCTTCACTGCTGTAGATTCCACCATCGGACGCTACAAACACTTTTCCTGCGACTACGCGAATGCTATGAATGTCCGCATGTGTGTAGGCTTCTGTCAATTGATCCCAACGGTTAAGTTTGTCCCATAATTGTCCGCCATTGGTAGATTTCCAAACGTCCATTACTCCAATATAAAGTTCATTGGCATTGGTATCCGACACGCCTATTGCCATGTTGTACCAAACTTGATTGTTTCCGATTAGTGTATACGCACCTTGATCTCGCAATGAAAAACTTTGTCCGCTATTGGTAGATCTGTAAATTCCATGTTCTCGATTGTCGGTAGCATCTGAGCTGAAAAGATATACATAGTTTGGATTTGCAGGTGTTACATCAATCACCATTCGGAAAGTATTTGTTGGTATGCCATTGGTTATTTGCGTAAAGTTTGCGCCTCCATCAGTTGAACGATAAAAAGCTGTGTTACTTACACAGTATATGGTACTCGCATTTCCTGGTTTTATACGTAAATCGCGAATGTTTATTCCTGCCAAACTTTGTGACCAAGTTACTCCTGCATCTGAAGAAGTATATACTCCATCATCTGAAGACGCAATTAGCGTATTTGAATTTGCTGGATCTATGAATAACTCAGTCATTCGATTCATAGTTCCTATCGTATTTACATTTAAGCCTGTAGTGCTCCAAGTGATTCCGCCATCTAATGATTTTAGTACTCCAAAAGTTGGAGTTTGATCTGCATCATCATCTCCTGTAGCGATGTAAATAATGTTTGAATTGTTATAATCTACGGCAATGGCCGAAACGCCTAAGCGTGGTAAGTTGTCTGTCATCGGCGTCCAATTTGCACCAGCATCTAAGGTTTTCCATAAACCTCCGTTTGGCGCACCTACGTACCAAATACTAGCATTGTTCGGATCTACTGTAACTGCGTTGAGTCGCCCTTGTCCAGAAGGTTGTGCATTTGCCTGAATGTGATTGTACGGCCCTAACGGTTGCCAATTGCTTAAATCTGTATTCCTTTGTGTTTGTGCAACTTGACTTTTTGTTTCCCAAGCATCCCATATTTCTTTTGCTTTTGGTAAATAACCATCTTTTTTTACGCGACGTTTCCATTGTTGTTCCCAGCGTTTGAAAGGTTTGTATCCGCTTCCTTTTTCGTCTTTGTCATGCGTTTGCCAATACGTATTGAATGCTTGTTGTACTTCTTGAAAAGTAGGTTTTTTTCCAGTTTGTTTTTGCTTGTTGTTCAACTCCTTCATCCAAGGAGCGTTTTGATTGTGTTGTGCTAGCATAAGTACACTAGAAAGCATACATATTAAAAGTATAATTTTTTTCATTTGGGGTTGGTTATTGTGTAATATTGATGTCTTATACCTAGAAAACTCCCTAGTTGAAAAGTATCAAATACAGGGAGTTGTCATTATTTTTTAATTTTTTATAGTTTATTCACTAAATATCCGTTGAAACCTGATTCAGTTTGTACTATAAAGTTTGCATCTCCAGTACTCTCAACAAATACAGATACGTAATCTCCAGCACTTAGTTTTAAAATTCCGCTTACATGTTGCGTGTCCCAATTGGCAGTTCCTGCATCCGCATTTCTAATAGAGTGTAAACCGTTTCTAAATCCTTGCTTGTTACCATTTTTCACAATCATTAAACGTGAATACACCGAACCAGAAGCGCCATTAATTGCATCAATTCGTACTTGTGCTGAGAAGAAATACAATCCATCTACCGGAGCTGTAAAACGTCCGTTTGTGAGGTTTAAATGACTTCCATCATTAAAAAGGTCTGTATTTACTGAACTATTCCAATCGCCAACTTCTTTTTCTCCTGCTGTAGTGTATACGGTTCCGTTAGCGGCTACATTGAACGCTGGCAAACTTGGTATTTTTACACTAGTAGCTTCTACAGTATTTGTCCAACTAGGGTTTGTTCCGTCAGTAGTTAAAAATTTCCCTGATTCGCCAGCTTGTGTTGGTAATTCAATTTCATTGGTTGGATCATTATCTGCATCGTCTACTGCATCCGTTACCCAAGCATAATTTCCTGAACCATCTGTTTTTAATAGTTGTCCGTCAGTTCCTCCACTAGGAAGCATCGTTCCAGCGGCAACTGCTGCCCAAGCAACATTTCCAGCTCCATCTGTAGTTAGTACTTGATTTGCTGTTCCATCTTGTGCTGGTAATGTATACGAAGCTCCAGCACCTTGATTGTCTCCATCAATTGTTAATTGACCGTTTAAAGTTGTATTTCCGTTTTTAAGCATTACTAAAGCATCACTCCTTGGCGCAGTACCATTATCTGCATCACCATTACCTATAACAAAAAGTCTATCTGTACTTACCCAATTATTCAAATCCCCTTCGACTAATGTATTATATGTTCCTATAGTAATTTGTTCTTTTGATTGTGCAAGTACTCTATAACCTATGGACGTAGAACGCAAGCCATAAGTAGAAGCTGCATGACCTATAGATACCGATTCATCTCCTATAGCAGAAGAAAATGTACCTAAAGCTATAGAAGCACTACCTTCAGCAAATGGTCTTCTTCCTAATGCTATAGAAAATTCTCCAACACTAGCATCGTCCCATTCGTTTATTTCTGCAATTCCAGCTCTAAATGCTCCTTTACTTTTATCAAAAAATAGTCTCCTATCATCATCAGTTGTATTTGTATCGTTATCCAATTGTGTACTTCCAAAAACAAAATCATCTGTAGCAATTGTTCCATTAGCATTGCTAGTTACACTAGCAGTTGTAGAAAACGCAGACATTGCTGCCATTGGCGCATCTACCCAAGAAGTACTTCCTGATCCATCTGTACTTAGTATTTGATTTGCAGTACCATCTTGTCCTGGTAATGTGTATCCAGTTCCAGCACCTTGATTATCCGCATCTATTGTTAATTGACCATTTAGCGTTGTATTTCCGTTTTTTAGCATGACTAAAGCATCACTAAATCCTACAGCCCTAAAAGCTTCATCTGGATTTGTACCGTTACCGATAACAAATAAACGATCTGTTTCAACAAATTGAGTTGCATTTCCTGTTACTCGCGTATTATAGGTTCCAATAGATGTTTGTCCAAATGATTCTGCTGTTAAACTTGTACCAGCGGTTATCGCAGCCACTCCACTCGCAACATTACTTTCTCCTATTGCCACAGCACTCGTATTACTTGCAATAGAGTTATTTCCGAGCACTATAGAATTTCCACCTACATTCATATCATTCCATTGTGAACCACTTGCGCCACCTGCTCTAAAAGCTTGTTTGCTTTTATCAAAAAACATACGACTGTCATCATTGGTAGCAGTTGTAATATCTTCTAATTGTGAACTTCCAAATACAAAGTCGTCTGTAGCGGTATCTCCATTAGCATTGCTAGTTATGTTCGTAGTTGTTATGAATGCTCCTGAACCTGTAGCAGCATCTGCCCAAGCAACATTTCCAGCTCCATCAGTTGTCATTACTTGATCTACGTTACCATCTTGTGCAGGCAAGGTATACCCACGTTCTATTTCTTGATTGTCTCCATCAATGGTTAATGTACCGTTTATAGTTGTGTTTCCGTTTTTTAATACAACTAGAGCATCACTTTTATTTGCCGTATCTGCTCCATTTCCTAATACGAATAATCTATCTGTTGCTACAAAAGTTGCCGCATTACCAGTTACTCCTGTATTGTTTGTTCCTAAAGTAATTTGAGCTAAAGATTCTGAGGTTAATTGTATCCCTAAGCTCATAGCATACGCACCTGAGGTCGTATTATTAGATCCTATTGAAGCTGAACCAGCGCCTGAAGCTGTATTGAAATCTCCTGTTGAGAAAGATGCATATCCACTTGAATTGTTAAAAAACCCCATCGTAGCTGCATAATTTCCTCCTGCTTGATTGTTTACTCCAAAACCAACAGATCCTCCTCCCATTTGATCTTGATTGAAATATGGTGTATTGAAAGCACTACCTGCTCTAAAGGCACCTGCATTACTTTTATCGAATACAATTCTATTATTATCTGGAATTCCAGGGATATCGTCTATTTGTGTACTTCCAAATACAAAATCATCTACTGTCGTATCACCGTTTGCATTACTTGTTACATTTCCAGTTGTAGAAAAACCTGCTGTTGCTGTTTGATTAACCCAAGAATAGACTCCTGAACCATCAGTTACTAATACTTGCCCATTAGTTCCTCCTGTTGGTAATTCATTGGGAACATCTTGCCAAGCTACGGCAGTTCCGTCTGTTGTTAGGAATTTATCTGCTTCTCCAGTTTGTGTTGGCAATTCTATTTCGTTTGTTGGATCGTTATCTGCATCGTCATTAGTTACCCATGATAAAACTCCTAAACCATCTGTAGACAATACATATCCGCTTGTTCCTCCATTTGGAATGGCTGAAGCTGCTGGTGTTACCCACGCAACATTTCCTGAACCATCTGTTTGCATGATTTGATTGGCTGAACCATCTTGAGCAGGAAGTGTAAAAGAAGTTCCAGCTCCTGCGTTATCACCATCTATTGTTAGTGTACCATTTAAGGTTGTATTTCCATTTTTTAGCATGACTAAAGCATCACTGTTTAGTGCTAAGTTGATATCTTCTTGTCCATTACCAATGACAAATAAACGATCAGTTGGCACCCAAGTATCTGTTGAACCAGAAACAAAGTTACTGTACTGACCCAATTGAATTTCTGCCATTGAGTTGGCGTTTAATTGTCGCCCAATTGCTGTCGAATTTATACCATGAGCACGTGCATTTAATCCAAAACCTCTTGCATAATCTGCAAAACCTCCCGCATTTAATCCGAAAGCAAAAGCCTCATTCCCAGTTGCATTGGCATTACGCCCCATAGAGAATGAGTTGCGTCCACTAGCTACTCCACCTTCACCAAAACCTACAGAATAATCTCCTACTTTGGCTTCATCCCATTGATCTGTTTGTGTGTATCCTGCTCTAAAAGCCGCTTTGCTTTTGTCGTAGAACATTCTATTTCCAAAGGCTGCATTAAAAGATCCGTTATTATCTAATTGATCAGATCCAAATACAAAATCGTCTGTTACGTTATTTCCGTTTCCGTTGCTTACAACACCACCATTTACAGCAAATATTCCTGCATTTCCAGCTTCGCCACTGTTTAATGCATACATAGCATACGGTACAAATTGCAGTTTTGAGGTGCCTAGTTGGACATAGCTTGTTCCGCCTGTGATGTCTACTTGAATATCGATCCACTGATTTTGAGAACTCCAATTGATTGCTAAGAAGTTAGCTCCAGAAGTTCCACCACCAACTGGCAGCGTAATGACACCTTGTGCATTGGAAGTTACTGTATGTGTTTCATTGTACACGACACTTCCTGTGGGACTTCCTTCAATAATTCTTACCAGTACACCAATTGACTGATTGGCAACAGGAGTGTTGGACGCATCACGAACAACCGCTTGATAATTGAAGTTTTGCGCATAACTTATCACACAAAATAATAAGGCAATTATTAATAAGGTGTTTTTTTTCATTTTAGTAGGTTTAAGATTTTATAGTTTTCTACTCTTATATTGTTATGACAGCAAAAAAGTGACACACCCTATTTTTTTATCATTTATAATTTTTTTGTTTATGACTACTATATATTTCCTGTAGATACCAGTAGCATCATGATGATGATAACAATGAAAATGACAACTGCTCTGTGAAGTGAAATTTCTTTTTTCATACGATTTTAATGAATTATTTTTTGGTTAAAAATGACGAAGATCAAATCCATACAGATTTGATCTTGTCGCTCGTTAAACTAAAATTGCCCTTTTTGATAATGACATTCGTTTCTCTAAATTCAGTAAAAATATGTTGCCCTAATCTGATAAATTCTACTGATATGTTTTTAGATTGTAATCAAAATTTCTGAGCTGCTTTTATCTCTAAGACCGTAAAAAACGAAGACACCCTATTTTATTTTCTGCTTTTTTAAGAGTTTTCAGTATTTTTGACTCTCATAGTTGAAGTAAATGTCAGAGAAAGAACCTTCTATTTGCGAAGAAAAAAATTATAACACGCTGTTTCGTAAGTTCTACGAACCCGCTACAAAGTACATTTATTACAAATGTGGAAACTTGCAACGCGCTGAAGATATTGTGCAAAATGTGTTTGTCAAACTTTGGAAACTTTGCGCTACAATTACCTTTTCAAAAGCTAAATCCTATATTTATACGGCAAGCAATCATTCTTTTTTAAATGAAGTCGCACATGAAAAAGTAGTGCTAAAACACCAAAAAACAGTGATAGAAAATACCGATCATGAAAGTCCTGATTTTTTAATTGAAGTAGAAGAATTCAGAATCAAACTAAAAGAAGCTATCAACACCTTAAATCCTAAAGAAAGAGAAGTTTTTTTAATGAGTCGCATCGAACAAAAAACCTATAAAGAAATCGCCGAAATTACTGGGCTCACGGTAAAAGCTATTGAACGCAGAATGAGCAAAGCTTTAAAGGAATTACGCGCCATTTTGGGAAAAGAAATAAAAATTTAATAGGGTACACACCTTTTTAAATGTCTAGTTAATAAGAAACTAAGCAAAAGATGAAAAACTACGAAACAGACGAATCATTTTTAGGGCGATGGATTGCTGGTGAACTTTCTGAGGAAGAACGCATTGCTTTTGAAAAGACTGACGCCTTTAGACAATTTGACGTGATCAATAAAGAAGCGCAATTGTTAGATGGTCCTGAGATTGACGTAGAACGCGCTTTGCAAATCGTAAAAGATAAACTTGCCTCGAAACCAAAAAAAGGAAAATTAATCAAATTGTGGCAAAATATTTCTATTGCAGCGATCCTTATTTTGTCAACAGGAATTTTTCTTACCTCAACTAAAACATATACAACTGGCATTGGCGAATCGCAAACAATTACGTTGGCAGATGGCTCCATCATAAATTTGAATGCAAATTCTAGTGTTTCTCACAAACGCTTCTTTTGGTCATCTCATAAAACAGTAGCATTGAAAGGTGAAGCTTATTTTACAATTACAAAAGGAGATAATTTTAGAGTAGCAACATCCAAAGGAACGGTTGCTGTTTTGGGAACTAAATTCAACATTAAAGATCGTACCGATTTTGAATTGAAATGTTATGAAGGGAAAATACAATTCACCCAAAATAATGCCGCTAAAAACAATTATATACTCACAAAAGGAACTCAAATTACCATCACTGATGATGTGTTAATAGAAGAAACTTTTACAGAAGAAACTCCTGCTTGGAAAAAGGGTGTTTCTACGTTTACAGCAAAACCTTTATCAGAAGTTTTAGCGGAATTGTCTCTGTATTTTAATTTAACTTTTGATGCCACGAAAATAGATGCAACACGTCTATTTTCTGGAAGTTTTTATCATTCTAACTTAAAAAATGCATTGAAAGCAACGTTAACACCTATGGGCATTCGTTATAAAAAAGTGAACTCTAAAATCACACTTTTTAAGTAGCATAACATGTAGATATTATTATATTGACACGCCTTAATCTTAATTTTATGAAACAGCTTTGTGCACTTTTTTTGTTGTTGATGTTTGCCGTTTCAAACGCACAAAATATAAAGTACAACTACCTAAACACACCGCTTTTAGAAGTTATTAAAGAAATTGAAAAAACATACGATCTTTCGTTTTCGTATGCAAGTGATTTAATTCAAAATAAAACGATTACGCTCAATGTTTCACAGATAGAATTATCAGAATTATTGATCATTTTAGAAGCGCAAACAGGCTTGACGTTTGATCAACTTTCCGACAAGCAAATCATCGTTGCACCAAAGCAAGGAGACAATAAAATTTGCGGTTATGTGTTGGATGCGATAACGCGAATACCGATTCCGTATGCAACGATTGGCACTGACGAAAACACAGGAGTTATTACCGATTTGAATGGTTTTTTCACCATTAATAAAACAAACAGCAATCGCTTTACGGCAACTAGTTTAGGCTATGAAGCCAAAGAATTTACAGGCAGCAAAACGTGTATGCAAATTTATTTGTCGCAAGGAACAGAATCATTGGAAGCCGTGATTATTTCTGGATACATTACCAATGGAATTGACCGAAATAAAGATGGCTCTATCGTTATAGACACCAAACGTTTAGGCATTTTACCAGGTTTGTTGAATGCGGATATTGCACAAAGTATGCAATTGATTCCAGGGATTTCTACCTTGGACGAATCGGCAACAGGCATTCAAATTCGCGGTGGATCGCCCGATCAAAATTTAATTTTATACGACAATATCAAACTCTACAATACAGGACATTTTTACGGAATGTTTTCATTGTTCAATCCGTTTGCAACAGAAAAAGCGGCCATTTTCAGATCAGGTACAAGCGCGAGTTATGGCGATCGTATTTCTGGAATTATTGATATTTCTAGCGGTGAGGAAATTCCCAAAAAAACCAACGGAGGTTTTGAATTGGACGGTTTGGCAGTAAATGGTTTTGTAAAAATGCCGCTATCAGACAAAACAGCACTGTATGTATTTGCACGTCGTTCCTATCCTGATGTTTGGAAAACGCCAACCTACACAAGTTATGCCGATAAAATTTTTACAAATTTTGGCGTAGCACGCGATATTAATGGCAATGTGTTGGAATTGGAAACCGACGACGATTTTAATCGCGAAAGCAGTAACAACGATTTTTCTTTTGCAGATGTAAATGCAAAAGTGGTTATAAAACCAAATGAAAAAAACACACTTTCCGTTAGCGGATTGTTCTCGCGAAATCGACTTGATTTTAATTTTATGGGCGGCGATGAATTACTGATCGATTCCCTCATTACCAAAAATAAAGGCTTGAGTTTTGAGTGGAAACATCGCACAAGCGAGAAACAACAAGAAAAATTGACGGTGTATTTTTCAGAATACAATTCGTTCTATCAAAATAATGAAATTAAGGATGAAACTGGTGACGATATTCCTGAATTGGCCGAAATTAACATTCGTCAGAATGATATTGTAGATATTGGTGCCAACTTTTCTTTGACAAGAAACTTGACTAATACACAGAGAATTACCGCAGGTTATCAAGTTTCGTATACAAATTTGGACGTGATTATTCGAAAAATAAATCCTCTAGAAAATAGCATAGAAGATTCAGGACAAAGTGATACCAATTTTAAAAATGCGTTGTTTGGTGAATATACGTTAAGCTTTAAAAATGATGCGTTCTTAAACGCAGGTGTACGATTGGTACATTACAATTCGGTAGATCGTTTTTTGGTAGAGCCACGTATCAATTTTGAATATCCGTTGAACGATCGTTTTCGTGTAAAAACAGCAATTGAGCGACGAAATCAACCCATTTCACAACTGATAGAATTCAATCATACGGAATTGCGATTGGAAAACAATTTATGGCGTTTGTCGGATGACAATCAATATCCGTTACTATCAAGCAATCAAATTTCTGGAGGAATTTTGTACAATCACAAAAATCTAAATATTGACATTGATGCATATTATAAAGAACTGGAAGGTTTAACTACGTTTACCAACGGTTTTAGTAATCCACTAGAAAATTTAGAAGAAGGTGAAAGTACCATCAAAGGATTGGACGTTTTATTAAAATACAAATGGCATAATTATAAAATTTGGGCAGGATATACATTTAATGACATTACGTTTTCGTTCCCTAATTTACAAGGAAATGAAGAGTTTCCAGGAAATAATGACATCACACATGCGTTCCGAATTTCCAACACACTTAAAGTTGACAATTGGCAATTTTCATTAGGTTGGCAAATTCGATCTGGAAAACCTGTAACTCCCGTAAATAGGTATGTTATTGAGATTGATGCAGATGGCGAAAATGCAGGTGTTGTCGATTTCGGACCGATTAATAGCGATCGTTTGCCTGCTTTTCATCGGTTGGATGCGTCTATTTTGTATGATTTCAACATTAAAAAACTGCGCGCGCAATTAGGAGTTTCTGTACTCAACTTATACAACAGAGTAAAACCAATAAACGTAATTTACAAGGCAGAACGCAAACCGCTAGATGATGGCGGAATTGCTATTCCAGGCACTACAGGTTCCACTCCAGAAGAATTGGAAGTCATTTTAGAACAAGTGATTCAACGCTTTTCGCTTGGTTTAACGCCGAATGTTTCTTTTAAAATATTCTTTTAGCGGCAAATCATTTAAAACATAAAAATGTACACATACAATTTTGTAACTTTATGAGATAACCAAAAAACTTATCTCATGAAAAAAAAGAAATTACAAAGTTTACAACTCAACAAAAAAGTAGTTTCCAGCTTACATGCTGAAAAAACGCAAGGAGGCGCTGCTGCCGGAACCTTATTTGGCGGGCCATGTCCTGGATCGGTTGGTGGTCCCTGTACTTCTATTCAAATACCGTGTACGTATGAAACTGATTGTTTAATAACGTTACAACAAAAAGAATGCATTGAACAAAAATCTTAATTTAAAATGCTATTCATGTTCAGGCAATTGTTCTTGAATTTGATACGTACTAAAGTTTAAAAAATTACCTGGATGCGCCAGTACATTTTGTAAGATGAATGGCGTATCTGGTGTAGTTCCTGTGTATTGAACGTTTCCATCCATATTGATATCATGAATATTATAACCCGAAATAGTAAACGTCGGAAAGTTTAAAAAGTTTCCAGGATCATTGAGCACTTCACTTAAAATGGCAGGTGCATCAGGATTTGTTCCTGTGTATTGAATAACGTCATTTGTGCTTACATTTCCTGCCCACATGGCAAAACGCCCCGAAGAAATTCCAAATTGCGTTTGCGGGTTGCTTCCGTAGCTTATCAAATTAGAATCTTGTGAAAAGTTAATGGAAACCACACTTTCCGATAATTGTGTTGCGCCAATTGTCATAATTCCTAAATGATTTCTATGTCTAATTGCTACGTAATAATCTGCTGGTGGCACATTGAGTTTCACTGCGGTAGAAACACCATCTATATCTACCACATCGCCGTCGCGTTGAAGCAATGCAGAACGTGCATATTTAACTTGCGCAGCATCGTTTGGATCGCGTAATTCTAGGTAGATCCAATCGACAATATCATTGTTTTCTGCACCCAAATTGGCGTCAAACACACTTGCTTCACAGGTAATTGCATCTTGATATGGAGAAGTGGTTGGCAAGAGATTATTTTGGCGTAAATCGTCTCGCATCAACGCTTCTTGTCCTACATACGGATTGATTCCTGCACCTTGCAAGTATACAATTGGAGAAACCGTGGCAGTTTTTATAGAAAAATCTGTGACAACAGGAAAATGATCCGAAGCCGTTTCAGTATCATTTTGTTGTAAATTATAGCTTGTCAAGCGCGTAGTTGACATCAATTCGGTTTGTAATACGAACGACTTTTCTGCTTCCAACGTAAAATCTGAAAACAACATAAAATCTAGCTTTCCCGGAGGAAATGCTTGCGAATCGGATCGCCATGTGTAATTCATGCGCACATCTGCTTGTAGCGTATTTTCTTCTTTGACTTCCGTATCATCCCAATCTAAAAAACCGCCTTGTCCGTAGGTTGCCGTATCTTGAATGTCGCCTGTTTTTAAGGTTTCTAACTGTTGTGCCAAACCTACCAAATTCAAATCGCCGCCATATACAAAAGGTGTATTCTCTGGAAGATCAATCAATCCGCCAGCAGTTTTCGCATCCAAAATAAATGCGGCATATTGATCTACTTGATCTTGTCGTGAGGTATCAGCGCCGCAACAACTTAAATGTGCATTCGTGAATAATAAATCTGTATGATAGATAGCATCTGGTAAATCAATCAATACAGGAAATTGGCGTGTTAAATGATCCCATTGTTGGGTAATTTCCCAACGTGAAACCGTGACTTCGCCTCCATGCTGCGCCACATACCAACCATGAGCTGTTCCCAAAGGCAACCACGTATCAAACAATCCTTTTACATAGGCTTCCGAAGTATTGTAACTTTCTACAAAACCCACAATATCAGGATGGAGCGATTTGATAATGCGCTCAAATTCATTCAAACGATTGGGTTCTAGCAATCCATTGAATAGCGTATTATACGCTACAATTCTAATGTGTTCGGTAGAATCTTTATTTATGTCAATTGGTGTGTATGCTGGCACAGGCGTTTCATCAAAAGTATAACTAAACACATTCCCAATATTTGGAATGCGATCAAAATTAGCATCGTTTTTGACGAGTATTTTTATGGTAGATGATGGAAATAATGCATTGATGCCATCGGGCAATACATGACGTCCAATCGCAATTTCAAACTCGTCCGAACTTACCGTGGGCGCTACTCTCACTTTTAAATCTGACATGCTTACTTGCGAATACGGCGTTACGTTGTAATGTGCAAATAATCGTGTAAAAAGCAATCCCAATTCCGAACCATAATCTTGCTGAATGTCAAATCCTGTATTCGTATTATTATCTGCATCAATAAAAAGTCCTATTTCTTGTATAATGGTATTGTCATCTGTTAAATCAAATTCTTGATCTGCTTTGATGCGAATGAACAAAAATTCATCATCATTCGTCACTTGAATTTCTAACAAATCAACACCTGAAATACTTTCATTCGTGTCAACATACGTAGTTAATCCGGAATGCCAATCCTCAAAAACACCATCAATGGTAATGGCAGCAGATTGTGAACAAACAAATTGAAGATTCAGCAAAAGAAAAATAAAAAAGTAGTTAAATTTCATAAAAAGTGTATCATTTGTAACCACGCAAAGATAAAATTTACTCCGAATATTGACTTGCAGCGGCAGCTAATTTTTTGCGAATACGTTTGCGCAACAATCGCGGTTCTAATACTTCAATTGTTTCGCCAAAACCAAGAATCAAGCGTTCCAACTCGAAATTGATGTGTACTTGTAATTGTACCGTAATGCTTCCATTTTTATGGACTGAAATAATTTCTTGTGTATGATGAAGCGGTTTTGTGGTGACATACGGCGCGTTGCTTCGATCTATTCTAAGCACAATGCGTTGAATGTGTTTTTGATCTAAAACCGTCACACCAATTGTGTTTTTATAATACGTATCTCCATCAAATTGTTCGTTGCGGTAAGGAATGTCCAAATCATAATCTACATGAATAATTCGGTCCAAAGCCAAGGTCATAATTTTAGGTTTATTCCCAGAAACGCCTACCAAAAACCAGCGATTGTTGAATTCTTTCAAAATAAACGGATGAAAAATAACTTCGGAAGCTTGGCGCGCTTTAAACGATCTGTACGTCAATCGCAACACGATTTTCTTTAAAATAGCTTGATACAACACATCGAGATGTTGCAAACCTTTCAAACCTTCATTTTTGTCTAAATGTATAATTGCCGACTGATGTGTTTTTTCGCTATATACCTTATCTTCCAAACGTTGAATGATGCCGCCTAATTCTGAAAACAACGAAAAATCTTTAAACTGTTTCAACATTTCTACCGTTTCCGAAAGTACGTTCATGTCATTCTCGGTCAACGGAATATCCGTGATGGAATACTCTTCTTCTTCATATTTGTAAAACTTACGATCGTACACTACAATTGGCGCATTATAGCCCAATTTGTCACTGCGCATCATTTGAATATCGAGTTGAACCGTTCTGCGACTCACATTTACTTCACGACCTTCATATTCGTGCAACGCGTCTGAACAGGCTTCAATCAAATCGTTCAACGTCCATTGACGATAATGGTTTTGCAAACATTTATCAATGGTTTTATACCGAATTAGTGCGTTTTTATTAATTGCCATTTTCTTGTATTTGGTGTGAAAATAACAAAAAAATCGCTACTGCGTAAAAAGATTGCGTAGTTAAATAACATTCTTTGCACAAGTTCTTTTACATACATGTGCGTCGGCTTCATCTGTCAAACAAAAACAAATATTAAATTTAATTAAAAGATGAAAACAACAAACAAAATCCTAGTAGTAGACTTAGAAGCTACGTGCTGGGAACAAGATGGCGAATACCAACGAGCTCACAGTGAGATTATTGAAATTGGTGTTTGCGAATTGGATACCCTTACGGGAGAAATATCCAAGCAACAAGGAATTCTCGTAATTCCTGAACATTCCGAAATCAGTCGATTTTGCACAGAACTCACCTCAATTACACCCGAAATGGTAGCGCAAGATGGCGTTCCGTTTGAAGATGCAATTGAGATACTTTTTAACGAGTATGATGCGTCTGCATACACCTGGGCAAGTTACGGCGCGTACGATCGCAACAAAATGATCGAAACATGCAGACAAAAAAATGTCGATTTCCCATTCGGATATCAACACATAAACGTGAAAGAAGAGTTCAGACGTTGCAACCGAATGCGACGCGGCATCGGAATGGCACGCGCATTAAAACAACTTCGGATTCCTTTAGAAGGAAAACATCACCGAGGCGTTGATGATGCCAACAACACCGCAAAAATCTTACATTGGTGTTTAAATAATCCGTAAGATGACCTTATAAATTTTTAAATTTTGATTAGCCTGGTGGCTAATTTTTTTTGCTTAAAAAACTTTACTACGTAAAAAGATTGCGCAGTTTTTTACTTCTTTTGCCAAAGTTCATTGAAACACTTTTGAAATCAGTTTCCAAAAGATATGTGTGCCAATCATGACACATATAACTTTTAAAAAACAAACATTATGAATTGGAAAATTCAAAAACTACTTGATGGTGAGACCATCATTTCAAAAGAACCTGGTAATTCTATGTTGCCACTTTTAAAATCGAAGCAACCTGTAAAGTTGCAGCCTATTTCTTGGGAAGATTGCGAAGTGGGTGATATTGTCTTTTGTAAAGTTCGCGGAAATGTATTTACACATTTAGTGAAAGGAAAAAACGAACGGCGCGGATTGTTAATTGGAAACAATCATGGCAGAATTAACGGATGGACAAAAAATGTATATGGTAAAGTAATAGAAATATTACCGATGTCATAGACATTCTTCACGTATTCAAATTAACAATCGTAATATTTTGGGCGTTCCCGCTAAGCGGTCGGGCTTTCCGTAGTCGCTTTTTTGTGTTGTCATTACAACTCAAAAAGAGCTCCAACAAAACGTCAATCCCTAACGCAAACTACCATTTAAAATTCAAACTACATTGCCACAAAATAAAAACCTAAAAACACTACGCAAAATAATTGCGCACTTCCAATCAATATTTGTTTCGGAATTATAAATAAGGTCATTTCTATATGACAAAGTAACAACGCTCCGCTACATATTGAAAGTAGCGGAGTTTACAAAAAAAGTATCATGAAATGAGGCATAACGAGTAGTTGACACCTACCAAATGACGATGGCGAATTCCATCTGACAAATTAAAAACAATAAAATAGTAACAGATGAAAGAACACATTCAAATCAACGGAAACACTTTAATCGACTTAGGTTTCAAACCTAAAAAATGGTTTAAGGAAGCTATTGCGCATATCAATAACAATCAATTGCAACATGATGAAATGCTCACGTATTTGGAACAGTTCAAATCTGATCCTGAAATAAAATTACATGAAAATCCGATTGCCTTTTCTATCAATATTGAAGCCGAGAATGAAGTAGAAAAGAAAAACGTAGCAGATGTTATCAATACGATGAATACCTTAATGAAAACGCCAACATTGGTCAACGGAGCTGTAATGCCTGATGCCTGTCCTACAGGTCATATTGGCGTGATTCCTGTGGGCGGCGTTGCGGTTGCCAAAAACGCCATTCATCCAGGAATGCACAGCGCAGATATTTGCTGCTCCGTCATGTTAACCGATTTTGGAGATGCCAATCCGCAAGACGTTTTGGATGCCGCACATAGCATTACACATTTTGGTCCTGGCGGAAGATCGAGAGAACATCAATTCAGATTTCCTATGGATTTATTGGCAGAAATTGAAGCAAATTCCTTTTTAAATGATCAAAAATGTATTTCAGCAGCGCGTTCACATTTGGGAACACAAGGTGACGGAAACCATTTCTTATTTGTAGGAACGTCTAAAAAAACAGGAAATACGATGATGGTTACGCATCATGGAAGTAGAGGTTTTGGAGCGAATTTGTATAAAAAAGGAATGAAAGTCGCAGAGCAATTCCGAAAAGAAGTATCGCCACAAACCTTAAAGCATAATGCGTGGATTCCTTTCAATACTGAAGAAGGAAAAAGCTACTGGGAAGCCTTGCAAATTGTACGTAAATGGACCAAGAAAAACCATGAAGTCATTCACGATGCAACCTTAGAGAAATTAGGTATTGCAAAAGAAGACAGATACTGGAACGAACATAACTTTGTTTTCAAAGATGGCGATTTGTTCTATCATGCAAAAGGTGCAACGCCTTTGGATAAAAGGTTCATGCCAGACATTACAGGACCGCGTTTAATTCCACTAAACATGTCGGAACCTGTATTAATTGTAACAGGAGAAACTACGGAATCCAACTTAGGTTTTGCACCACATGGCGCGGGAAGAAACATCAGCAGAACGCAACATAGAAAAAGCAAAACAGGAACGATTCAAGAAATTTTTGAATTAGAAACTAAAGACTTAGATGTGCGTTTCTTTTCCAACGAAATTGACATTACCGAATTGCCATCTGCCTACAAAAATGCTACAACGGTAAGAGCTCAAATGGAACACTTTGGGTTGGGTGAAGTCATTGATGAAGTGATGCCGTTTGGTTGTATCATGGCGGGTGATGTGAGCAAAAATGCGCCTTGGAAGCGTAAAAAAAGGAGAAAATAACCTACATTGTCAAAAACTATCTTAAAAATGCACGGAATAAAAAAATGAAAACAATTAGTAAATTCGTAAAGTTTTTGGGCATAGTTTTTGGCTTTTTAGGCTTCTTATTGGTCCTTTTACTAGTATCTCCTTGGATCTATGTAAAAAACCGAATTTGGGGACGAAAACTTCGAAAAAAAATAAAAGCTCAATTAAAAAAATACGATGGGAAAATAATATTTCTATATGGAGAATATCACACCTTTGACTTTGAATGGTATTTTCAAAAATTTCATCCAGATATCACTTGTTTGCAAGTTCCTAATCATCCTCCAATGGATCCGTTTATTCTGTATTTAAGTGCTAGAAACCCACCTAAAAGCTTACCACAATTGGTAAAGGTTACAGACGGACACACCTTTAAAAAAACACACTATTCGTCATTCAAATATTACATACGAAAACAGAAAGATGTCATCCGTTTTTTTGAACTCATGGAGCGATCTATTAAAAATTTACAAGAAATCGAGTGAAAAATTAAATCACCATGACCAAAAGAAGCAGAGGAAAAGAAGGAAGTGACGACCGTTTATTTGGCGATCCAAAAATGCAGTCAAAAATGCGAGAAGCCATCAAAGACTTGTCGTATTTATTGAGCAGAGGATTCTCTGAAAAATCGTCATTGGCATTGGTTGGAAATCGATATAAGCTCAACAATCGCCAACAACGTGCCGTTCAAGGAATGAGTGAAGCAAGTCACAAACTCGAAAAACGTGCAGCGAACTGTTTATTGCCAAATCAATTAGCAGAAAAGGAAGTCTATATAGACGGTTTTAATGTATTAATCCTATTAGAAAGTGCGTTGTCGGGCGCGTATCTCTTCAAAGGTTTAGATGGTTGCTATCGTGATATATCAAGCGTGCATGGAACGTATAAAAAAGTAAAACAAACGCCAGAAGCCATTCAACTCATTGCAAACTTTCTACAAGAAAACAAGGTCAAAAAAGCTACTTGGATCTTTGACAAACCTGTTTCCAATAGTGGACGACTAAAAACAATGCTACGAGAATTCGCAGACGAGCATCAACTCCATTGGGAAATCATTTTAGACAATAATCCTGACAAATTTATCGCAGAAAGTAATCAAATCGCCATCAGTTCGGATGCTTGGATTTTAGACAATGCAACAACTTGGTGCAATATGGTACGACAGATTGTAGACGAACACATTCCACAGAAAAATGTAGTGGAATCTGAATAAAAAATTACTACGCAAAAATAATGCGCACTTACAAATCATCTTTGAACTCAGAAATACAAAACAACGAAACATATAAAATCATGCAAACTAAAAAAGGTACCGTGTATTAAGTTTTAACAAATAACTTAATACAAAATGAAAACACGTGAGAACAAGAAATTTTACAATTTCAAGGAAGTTCACAAACGCAAAAAAAGAACACGAGCTGCAAAAATTCACTGGAAAAGCAACACTTGGGAATACCGTCGCTTTTTGCGTCAACAATACCGAACAAAATGCAAAGTCATTCTCAGAAAACAGCTCGAAGGACACGAAATAGAATTCCCAAGATTCCGAAAAACACTTTGGTGGGAATGGTAAAAACATTTAAAATGAAAACAAGAATACTAGAAAAATTAGCAGAAATAGAACGCGATAAAAATATCGAAATCTTATTCGCTGTCGAATCAGGAAGCAGAGCTTGGGGCTTTGCTTCTCCCGATTCCGATTATGACATTCGTTTTGTGTACAAACACAAAACCGAATGGTATTTGAATCTTTGGGAACAAAAAGATACGATTCAATTCATGACGGAAGACGAATTAGACGGTTCTGGTTGGGACATTAAAAAAGCATTAAAACTGCTCTCAAAATCGAATGCGTCTTTATTGGGCTGGCTCTTCTCTCCTATTGTGTACAGAAGTTCGGGAACGTTCTTGGAAGAAATGAAAATGGTCGCTGAAAAGAATTTCAATCCTGTTGCAGGTTTCTTTCACTATCACAGCATGAACAAAAATTTTGAAGAAACGTTAGACACCAATGAAATGACTTTAAAAAGTTATTTCTATACCATACGAACTGCTTTGTGTGCCAATTGGGTTTACAAAAAGGAAACGGTTCCGCCAGTAAATTTTCGTGAATTATATCCGCTTTTAGATGAGGAATCTAGTGCTCTTTTGGATGAATTAATTCTGCTAAAAAGCAACGAAATTGAAAAAAGTAATGCGCCTGTGGAGGCTTCTTTAATAAATTTGGTAAAAAGGATTGTTGCAGAAAACAACGAGATCAAAAATGATCTTAAAAACGTGAAACCAAACCCTGAAGATTTTAATACGCTATTTATAAAAACAATACAATGACACTCTCAGAACTCAAGAAATCAGGACATATCATCTTTGAATGTATCAGTGGAAGTCGCGCGTACGGATTAGACACGCCAACTTCCGATACCGATATTCGTGGTGTTTTTGTATTGCCAAAATCCATGTATTATTCACTCGACTATATTGATCAAATTAATGATGAAACGAATGATACTGTATATTATGAATTGCAAAAATTCATTTCATTATGCGCCAAAAATAATCCTAACATCTTAGAATTACTGAATGTTTCGGAAGATTGTATTTTATACAAAAATCCGTTGTTTGACAACATTAAATTAGATACATTTCTATCCAAACAATGCGAAAAATCGTTTGCAAACTATGCGTTTACTCAAATCAAAAAAGCACGTGGATTGGAAAAGAAAATAGTCAATCCAATGGAAAAAGAACGCAAATCTGTGTTGGACTTTTGTTTTGTGTATGAAAATGACACTTCCATTCCTTTAAAGGATTTTTTGATTGATAAAAACATCCAACAAGAACACTGTGGTATTGCAAACATTCCGCATCTAAAAGATTGTCACAACCTATATCACAACGAAAATATTCCCTACAAAGGAATCATCAAAAGTGAACTTGCAAACGAATTGGCATTGAGTTCTATCCCAAAAGAAGAAACGACAATTGGAATGCTATTTCACAATAAAGACAGTTATTCTAGTTATTGCAAAAAGTACAAGGAATATTGGAATTGGGTCGAAAAACGAAATGATGAACGTTACAAAACAACGGTTTCTCATGGAAAAAATTACGATTCCAAAAACATGATGCATACGTTTCGTTTGTTGCGCATGGCAAAAGAAATTGCAACTGAAAAAACGATTCACGTAAAGCGCCCAGATCGTGAATTTTTATTAGATGTAAAACATGGAAAATATGAATATGATGAATTGGTGACTTGGGCAACAGAATTAAAAACAGAATTGGAAAGACTATATGCAAATTCAACATTGCCAAAACGTCCTGATATAGAAAAAATTAATAATTTACTCATTAACATTAGAACCGATTTTTACACTAAAAACCCGTGAATGCTCTTCAAAACATAGCATATTCCTGTAAAAGCTTCCTTTCGGAGGAATGGAAAGCAACATATAGCGCGTTTTTACAAAACGAACACTTGTCTGTACTAGCGCGCAATACGTTTGCCTTGTATAAAAATGATGTTGAGAAATTTCACGGGAAACCCAATTTTGAAGAAGAAATTATTCCAAATCTCACGGAAGCATTTGCAATCTTTAAAGAACAATTCAAAACTTTAAAAAAGTATAACTTTGAAGATAATAAACTAACGCGTAAAGCGTTTGCCACTGCCGTAGAACGGACAAACTTTGAACACATTTTGATACTTTCCGGACAACGATTGACCTCAGCGAGTTTGCAAGACGAAAACGCAATTCCGCCATTGCAATACGCATTGATGAAACACAGTTTTGAAGCACACAACGATCAAATTTCAAAAGCAGTCCGCGCTTGGGAAAAACATGCGCAACGCTCTACGGAAAGTTTCTGGGGAACCGTCAAAGGAAGTGCCGAAGACAAAGAAAAATATGTACAAAAATTGATAACACACATCCTAAAACACAAAACCTGGTGGAATGTATTTACACATTACAAACACGAAGTTGTATATGAAGCTAGAATTGCAAGCGGACACGGAATTCGCTGGAAAAAAGCTACCTTAGAACTCATCGGATTTTTAGAACCTTTTGAAGATTTTGACAATGGAACATAACGAACAAACCTATAATTTTTCGCAACAAGAATGGGAAACGTGCTTAAAAGTATTGCATGCGCTCAAAGAAAATCCGTTTGAAAATCCAGATAACAAACAATTTGGAACACTCATCACGAAGATTTCTAAAAAGGCAAAAAAGGCAAATCGGAAAGATACATTTTCAACCAAAAGACAAGAAGATTTAGAAACGATCTTACATAGTGAAATCTCTAAAAATGCTTTGCAAAACAAGACCATTTATCAAGACGAAAAAAAATCGCAACACTCGTTTACAAAACTGAATGTTCCAAAAAATTGTTATTGCTGTAATACTTCGTTCACTTTTGCACATTCGTTCTACAACCGTTTGTGTCCAACCTGCGCTGAACTCAATTATGAAAACCGGTTCAAAAATCTCGATCTATCAAATCGCAAGGTAATCTTAACAGGCGGACGTGTAAAAATTGGCTATGCAACAGCGTTGAAAATGCTACGTTTTCATGCACATGTAACGGTAACAACACGTTTTCCTGCAACTGCTTTAGACTTATTTCGCCAAGAAAAAGATTATGAATCTTGGAAAGATAACTTAGTCATATACGGATTGGATTTACGAAATCTAAAATCGGTTGAAAACTTCATTCACTATTACAAAAACACACACAAAACGCTCGATATTCTCATCAATAATGCAGCGCAAACGATCAAATATACCGACCAATACTACACACCATTAATTGCGAGAGAACAACAATTGGCATTAGAATTTTCTGGTCAGCAAAACTTAATCGCGAATGAAACACCTGTGGCGAATGTGAAATTATTGAACAATCATGTAGAAAAAAGTTTCTTGGAACTCAATCGTTTTGGACAACCTATTGACACTCGTTCAAAAAATAGCTGGAATGCTACTTTGGAAGAAATCTCCATGCAGGAATTGATTGAAGTCAACTTGATCAATCAAATTTCGCCGTACTTTATCATCAAAGAATTGTTGCCATTGTTGAAAAATTCTAGCTTTCCTAAAAAACACATCATCAATGTCACTTCTTCGGAAGGACAATTCAGTTACAACAACAAAACTATGTTTCATCCGCACACCAATATGACCAAAGCGGCTTTAAACATGATGTCGTTAACCGCGGCAAAAACCTTTGAAAAAGATAACATTTACATGAACGCTATAGATGTTGGTTGGGTTTCTACAGGAGCAAACGAAACCTTACGAAAACAACAATTTGAAAAAGGATACATTCCGCCACTTGATCCTGTGGATGGCGCTTCAAGAATCGTACATCCTATCTATGAAAATGAAGAAAACAATACTATCTTTACAGGAAAGTTATTAAAAAACTACTGTATTGTAGATTGGTAAAAGCTAAAAGATACAGCAGTAGTTCAAAAGAGTTGGAAGAACACTACCTTGCAAAGGTAGAGGATGCGGGTTCGAGTCCCATTTACTGCTCTTTAAAAACAATAATAAGAAATTTTGATACGCAAAGATTGATGGTTTAATTGGAAGAACACCTAGCTCATCACTGGAAGTGCGAGTTCAAACCTCGCTCAATCTTTGCTCAAAAAACGGCAGTGATAGTAGCTCAATTGGAAGAGCATCTGCTCAACCAGCAGAGGGTTTTGAGTTCAAATATCAAGTATTGCTGCCTATTAAAAATCATTACGAGAGTTGGTAGTTTAACTGGAAGAACACCTGGCAACCACTCAGGAAGTGCGAGTTCAAACCTTGCGCAACGCTCGTATCACAATGGCAACGGTAGTAGCTCAGTTGGAAGAGCGCATGCCTGTCACGCATGAGGTCGCGGGTTCGAATCTCGTTTACTGTTGCCTATTTAAAAAAAGAAACACATGAAATACGCATTAGAAAAAACCACCAATACACATATTTTGGAAGCCGAAAACATAAAAGTTCGCCATACAGTTGGTAGTACGCAAGTATTACAAATTGAAGGTGAAGGAATGGTGTCACATGGAGAACACGGAATTATAAAAACAGACAGTAAATATGTGATTAAGTATGTGCAACAAGAATTTAATCCTGTAACACGCATCATTGAAAATGCTTTTGATTAAGAGTTTAGGATCGTGAAAACCATAAAAATACATACTGAAGAAGATATTTCAAAAATCACGGAAACGGATACTATTCGATTAGAAATATATCTAAAAAATGCTGTAATCCCCATTCAGGAAATGAGTGGCGAATTGTACGTACGCGCTGTTGGTTGTAAATTTCCAAACTTAACAACCGTTTTCGGATTGGTTTCTTTAGATGCGCATAAAGCGGAATTGCCAAAACTCACAGAAATTCAAGGAAATTTGAACATTCATGGGAATGATATTTTACTTCCTGAATTAAGCAAAATATTAGGTGATTTTAAACAACATCATCCTGTAGAATTACCCAAACTCAAAATAATCACGGGAAAATCCAATGTGCCAAAAAGTTGTATCCCAAAAAAATGGCAACGTGTTCTTTTTCAAAAGGATTTAGATATCTTGGAACAAGGCGAATTATACAATCTTAGTATAGAAAATTGTAATGTTACTTTGCGTAGTCATGTAATTTATGGAAACTTGAAAACTATCAATGCAAAAGTAAACTGTCCTAACTTAGAAACAATTTATGGTGATTTCACACTTGAAATCTCTGATAAATTCAGTAATTATACAGCAAAACCAAGCTTAAATTTTGATGACATTGAAAGTGGAAAAGCAGCAAGTCTTTTTGAAAGTCCCAAGCTTAAAACAATTCATGGAAGCTGTGAAATCAACACAACAAAACCTATAAATATTGATGTTGAAAACGTTAACGATAGAATTGAAATTCAAAAAGGAAAAGCTTCTTTTAGAAAACTTCTTAAAACGGGAGCGCTAATTGTAAGAGAAAAATCAAAAATGGTTTGTGATGCGCTCACAGAAACAACAAAGAAACTCGTAACGCACCAAGAAAGTTACCTAAGTGCAAAATCACTCTATAAAATTGGAAAACATTGTGGTATCGGTTCCAAAATTGATATTCCGAATTTACTTTTTATTCAGGGAGATTTATCTTTAAGCCAACGCAATTATAATGATCCAAAAATTAAGCATGAATTCAAAAGTCTAAAATATATAGGTGGAAAAATAACGTTTGATGAATTCTGCTCATTTCCTAAATTAGAAGAAGTAAAAGGTGTTTGCAACATAAGAATGTTAAAAAACATCTCTGCTGCAACAGCACCAAAATTAACGTATATAGATACCTTAGATATTGGTGAACAACAAAATTCTCGAATTAGAGAACGACTTCCAAGTCTGCAAAAAGTAGGAACAATGATGTATCAAGACAATACTGAACATCTAGTTATTGATCATTTTTTTCATACTATAGAAAATCGAAATACAAAATTCATCATCTCAAAGGAATCTTTCTCAATATGGAATAGTTTAAGTGAAGATAAATTACCTATACAAAGACTAATTGCTATTTTAAAAATGCGTCATATTTCTTTTGATAATTTTTACACACGTGAAGTGACTCGCGAATGGAAGTATGAAAGCAATCCGTCTTTTGATGAAATAATTCGTTCCATCAAAAAGAAATGGAAAAAGGTTACGCCATTAACGTATGAAGATATATTTCAACTTCATGACTTTTCTTTGCGAAGATTTGCGTTTAACTATGTTGGTGTAGACACTTTTATGCAAAAACTAAAAGCAAAACGAATTGCTACAGAAGGAATTGAAGTCAATCATATTCAATATGATGAATTAGGAAATAAAAAAATGGTGCAAAAACACAACGTTTTTGAAATTTACGAAGCCGATTTTAACAAAGTGGAACACTTTAGATCTTGGCGCGGAGAAAAACAATTGCGTTATGCTGTAAAATGTTGGTGTACTTCTACCCATCAAGAACATTGGATTTGGATTGAAGAAGCATACAAGAATGATCCACTTTCTGCGATTGCTTCTACATTTCGCGTGCATGAAAATGTGATTCCATATATTTCTTGTCTAAAGCGTCAAGGAGATATTTTATTATGTGAAATGAAACGAAATGTACGACCTGAAGGAACAATTAGAGCCTTAACCAAAGAAGAATATTTTGGCCTGCTTGTTGCAGAATCCTAGATATCAATAGGGTTAGAATAATTATAAATAACACCCAAAATTTGGAAGAAACCCTATAAAAATGACATATTTGCCACACTAATGACAAAAAACTATTTACATATAGCCTCAATTTGCCTGAAAAGTCAGGACACAAATCGCGGAATGGTTGAACCATTTTGGCGAAACGAGACGCTTTATGTACATTTTTATCAGTGAAGTTTATGATGAAATAACACAAAAATTATACAAATAGTAAAGCGTCCAAGGAATTGGGCGCTTTTTTTATGAAAAAAAATTAAAAAATGTTCAAAGCATAATCAAATAGAAACATAAAAGGTTGAAACAAAAAGCAATTGAGAGACAGACAGTTGGCAAAAAGTTCAATATCCGTTGCATAACGGACAGGAATTCCCATATCTAAATCTAAACATAACTACTTGATTATCAATAAAATAAATTTAAAAAAATTTGTGTAATCAAAAAATCGTTTTCATATTTGCAACGTCAAAAACAAAAAACGACAATATAAAAAACATCATGAAATATACGATACATCACATATCCGCCTTAGCAAACATTCTCCGATCACTGGAAAATTGCAGCTTGTTTGTTTGGGAACAGAAGGGAGATTTTATGTATAGAAAAAAATGGGAGTATGATAAAGATACGTTACTATGATCGTAACTATATAGAAACTTTATAAAAGCATCTCCCAAAAAAGAGATGCTTTTTTTATGGTTTTTATTTAACAAAAAATGATGCATAGCTTAGTTGGTTAGCCCAGAGGCGCTTTTAACGTCAAGGTCGTGAGTTCGAACCTCACTGCGTCAACAAAAAGGAAGAGCAAGCCAATTGGCGGTGGCCACGGTCTTGAAAACCGTTCGGAGTTAATGACTCGTGTGGGTTCGACTCCCACTTCTTCCGCAACTAATTTGGAGTGTAGGTAAATATTGGTTCGTTACGCTTGACTGCTAATCAAGTCCGTTTAACCGCGGTGAAGGTTCAATTCCTTTGCGCTCCGCAACATATTGGGGATATAGTTTACCAAGCTAAAACAGTGGGTTTAACTCGATGATACCTATTTGATATTATGGTCTCATTGAATTCGCAAGCTTATTTGCTTCTCGCAGCACGGAGTGCAAGTCTCCGTATCTCCACAACATGATATTATAGCTCAATGGCAGAGCAAAGACCTGTTAAGTCTGAGGTTGAAGGTTCGAATCCTTCCGATATCGCAACGACAAGGTGGCTGAATGGCAAAGGCAGCAGTCTGCAAAACTGTTTTGTATGAGTTCGAATCTCATCCTTGTCTCAATGATTATGTAGTATCAAACTTGTTTGAATAGTATATAATTTACTTGGAAGTGTTGAGAAATTGGTTGGCTTGCCAGACTGTAAATCTGGTCTCTTCGGAGCGTGTAGGTTCGAGTCCTACTACTTCCACAACACACGCTTGTGGTGTAACTGGTAGCATGTACGTCTCCAAAACGTACGGTTGAGGTTCAAATCCTTGCGGGCGTGCAAAATATAGCTATGGTGTAATGGATAGCACATGAGATTTAGCTCACATGTTATTCATTATAGATTAAGCAGTTCGTGAATGTGAAAACATTTCTAACCTCATAGTCTAAGTTCGAAATGCTTTGCATTCATGAGTTCCTATTTATTAAGATAAGAACAAAACGAACTAATCTTAGTAGCTATACAAATAGTATCGTGACTCAACGGTAGAGTGCTCGACTGTCTCTCGAGAAGTTGCGGGTTCGAATCCCGTCGGTACTGCAAAATCTGGGAATAGAACAATTGGCTGTTTACTCGCCTTGGACGCGAGAGGATGTAGGTTCGAATCCTGCTTCCCAGACGACTAAATCAAAGCAAGCTTGCTTGAATTTGATTTGCAGTGAGGCATAGCAGGAACACTTTGCAAATCCTGCTTCTGAAACAAATAAAATGCTCCGTTCGTCTAATGGCTAGGACACCTGCCTTTCGAGCAGATAATAAGAGTTCGATTCTCTTACGGAGTACAAAATGCAGAGGTGGCGGAATGGCATACGCAGCTGTCTTAGAAGCAGTTTTTTGAGAGTTCGAATCTCTCTCTCTGTACAAACGCAATCTTGAAAGGAGTGCAACAAGTTTATGGTGTAATGGATAGCACATTGGCCTACGAAGCCAAGAGTATAGGTTCGAATCCTATTAGACTTACAATATTGATCTGTGGTGTAACGGTTAGCACACGAGACTTTGACTCTCGGGGAAGAGGTTCGGTTCCTCTCAGATCTACTATAGCGATATAGCTTAATTGGTAAAGCACTGGTCTCATAAGCCAGAAGTTGAAATGCCTGTACTGAACTTGATTCAGTATCTAAGATTTCTATCGCCACTAAAAATAGTGATATAGCTTAACTGGTAAAGCGTCAATCTGATAAGTTGGCAGATGAAAGTTCAAATCTTTCTATCACTACAAAAATGGTGACTTTAGTTTATTTGGTAAAACGCCTCACTGTGAATGAGAGGAACAGGGTTCGATCCCCGAAGTCACCCAACCAGGAATAATGACAGAGTTGGTCAATGCGATGGATTGAAATGAGTTTACGAATTCATCGAAACCTATTTAATAAAATAGAATTCTATGAGATAAACCCAGAGATATAGGTTCGAATCCTATTTATTCCACAAAAGAAATGTAGTTTAAAATTAAAATAGCGAGCTAGTATCTCGAAGATGCAAGTAAAGTCTTGCCATTTCTCAAATTAAAAATTAATAAAAACAAACAGTCATGAGACCAGATGTATTACAAAGGTTCTTTTACAGAACTGAAGATTCAGGAAGATTCCTTGTGACTTCAAAAAGAACAGGAGTCACCTATTTTGTAGAACCAATAGCTACTGGAAAGCCTGCTATTTTATGGGGCGATGTAGATCCAGCTACAAATAAATTGACGGGAGATTATGGAACTAAAAGAAGAGGCGCCGTTTTGCCAGAAGATTCTCTGATTACTAAGGAGAATGGTTTTCAAAATATTTCCACATTCAAAGGAAGTCCTTTCGGAGAAATTGATCGCAGAGATCGATTGTATGAAGATAAAATTTAATAATAAAAAAGTAATCTGAAAAGATTTAAAAACGTCATTCTGAACTTGATTCAGAATCTCACTCTACTAATTTTCAATTTATGATGAGAAACCGAATCAAGTTCGGCTTGACGAAAATCCAACTTTTTAGGAAATTCTAAAAAAACAAAAAAGAAATCATGTTTAAAAAATATAATAGTATCGAAAATACCTACCGTGAAAAGGCAACCGAACAAGTATATCTTCACGGGTATGGAAACGATGTATTTGTGGTACAAGAAAAAGTACATGGCGCTAATTTTTCTTTCATTACGGATGGAGATACAATTAGAGTTGCCAAACGTACATGTCTAATTGCAGAAGATGAAAACTTCAACAATCACAGATATGTTTTACACAAATATGAAAAAGCAATTACAGGGCTTTTCAAACGTGTAAAGAACGATTTTCCAGAAACAGAAATGATCACTGTTTTTGGTGAAATTTTCGGAGGAAGCTATCCGCATGCGGAGGTAGAAAAGATCGATGGAATGGTTCGCATTCAAAAAGGTGTTTTTTACAGTCCAGAAAATGACTTTTACGCGTTTGATATTTGTATCAATCACACGCAATATCTTGATGTTACCATCGCGAACACATACTTTGAAGCAACAGGAATGTTGTATGCAAAAACACTTTTTGCAGGAACCTTTAGCGAATGTATGGCATATCCAAATGCATTTGAATCAAAAGTTCATGAATGGCTACATCTTCCAAAGATTGAAGACAATGTTTGTGAAGGAACCATCATCAAACCATTAACTAGCAAGCGTTTTGGAAATGGACAACGTGTTATTTTCAAAAACAAAAACGAAAAATGGTCTGAAAAGTCACATGAAAAACGATCAAGAGTTTCAAAGCCAAGTGCAATAGGAATGCTTTCACATACTGAAAAAGAATTGATGCACACGCTTTTGGGCTACGTGAACGAAAATCGTTTGATGAATGTACAAAGTAAGCTTGGAGAGTTTTCACCAAAACAAACGGGAAAAACGATCGGATTGCTTGCCAAAGATGCACTAGAAGATTTTGTAAAAGATCATGAAAATGATTGGAATAACGTACAAAAAGAGCATCAAAAAGTATTAACAAAAATACTGAACAAAGAAGCAGTTACTGTCGTAAAAAAAGTACTTCTTTTTAGGTAATGTAGAAATGACTGTCCAAGCTTCTATTCTTGGACAGTCTTTATAAAAGATACAAACAATGTGTTCAAGTAAAAACAGCCGCAAACCAAAACTGTTGGCTGTAGTTAACTTGATATAAAATTAAACAGATGAAAATAACAATGAACAAGTGGCGAAACTTTTCAGGCAAAGTGTTCAATGAACCCATAACTACACTTGTTGAGAATGCCATTGTAAAAGAACAAAAAGCTGGTCACAGATTGAAAATCTATGTGGGTTCGGATTCACAAGCCTATAAAACACATGTAAACTATGGTACTGTCATAGTGATTCTTAGAAAAGGAAAAGGTGGTTTTATGTTTATCAAAAACGAAAAAGGAACCACTAAAATAGGACTAAAAGAGCGTATGCTAAGAGAGGTAGCACTATCCGTAGAAACAGCCTACCGCATTTGTGACCTATTGGAAAAATACAATATTGAATTGGAAGTTCATGCAGATATCAATACAGACTCAAAATTTGAATCAAATGTGGCACTTAAAGAAGCGATGGGATATATCATAGGAATGGGCTTTGCATTCAAGGCAAAACCGTATGCTTTCGCAAGTTCTTCTTGTGCAGATAGTATTGTCTAAATAACATTATATCTCTTCTTTTTTAATGAATATTTTAACTGCGCAAAATGAATGCGTAGTACTGTAAAATATTTGTTCCCGAAAGAAAAACAGTTGCTAATCAATATACTGTTTATGCAGTTAATCATCCTCGCTACACGTTGATGGTAGCGAGGTTTAATAAAAAAGTATAAAATCTCGATTATCGAGTTAAAAATATCAAGCGAGTCTTGTTGCGTGTTTCTATATAGCACCATTGTATAAAACGTTGCACAATGTGTATCATGCTTTTATATGCAACTCGACTTGGAGGCTTCGGGTTATAGCCAAATATAATCCTCCATAGAGAAACATGGGTCATGGGTTCGAATCCCATTCTCGCAAGAGATAGTTCAGCGGTTAGAACAATGTTTTTGGATGTTGCCGGTTCGAGTCCGGTCAGTAGTTCCGAAAGGGCGGCTATTGTAACTCAATTGGTAGAGTACTACACTTTTAATGTAGATTGAAGTTCGATTTCTTCTAAAAAAATCACCAGCCTGTCACGCTGTTAAATTTGACGAAAACGATGTTGCGTGTATCTGCTGAAGTTTCACAAGAAACGAACAGCAATTTTGAAGTCACTTCGACATAAAAAGTGCTTACTGATCGCAACTGGAATTTCTTGAAGATCAGATCAAACTAAAAATATAGCTTTTGTTGTGTTTTGGTGCGATTCCATCCTCAAAAAAGAACAAGTGAACATGAGTAAAATCTTTTATCTCCGTGAACCAGAAATGATACATGTACGTCGTTTTTAAAACAAAGTAGAATCGCCAGTAATGGCACAAAATTAGAATAGAAATCATGAAACGAGTACGAATTCACACTGGAAAAGTAGGGTTGGTTTTCAAAAATGGAAACTACCAAAAAGTTTTGACAGAAGGCACCTATTGGTTAGGCTTCCGCCAGCATGTATTGATCTATAATATTACAGAAAAGTTTCATGCGTCAGTAGCGAGTGAAATTTTACTGCAAGATGTCACCTTGACAAACATGTTAGACGTAATCGACATTAAAGACAACGAAATTGTGTTGCTTTTTGAAAGAGGAAACTTTAAAACAGTTTTAGAAGCTGGACAACATTTGTATTGGAAAGGTTTAGTAGAACGAACGTTTACACGAGTTGACTTGAATACAACAGCAATTACAGAAATCAACGATAAAAACTTGCTAAACGATTATAAATTAACAAAGTATATACGAACGTTTGAAGTCTTAGAATACGAAAAAGCAATTTTATTGATTGATGACAAATTTGAAAAAATTCTAACCTCAGGAATCTATCATTTTTGGCGAAATGCCACTAATATTAAAATTTCAAAAGTAGATATGCGTCAGTTACAATTGGAAATTGCAGGACAAGAATTGTTAACAAAAGATAAAGCCGCAATTCGAATCAACTTTTACACACAATACAAAGTTACTGATGTTAAAAAAGCAATTTTAGACAACAAAGACTTTGAGAAGCAACTATACATTGCTATGCAGTTGAAGCTTCGCGCTTTTGTTGGAAACTATACATTGGATGAATTGTTGGATCAGAAAGAAGACATTGCCAATGCCGTTTTTGAAAACACAAAAGATGCCGCAGAAAACTTAGGAATCAACGTTTTGTATTGTGGTATTCGCGATGTGATTTTAACAGGAGAAATGAAAGATATCATGAATCAGGTTTTAATCGCACAGAAAAAAGCACAAGCAAACATCATTACACGACGTGAAGAAACGGCTTCCACAAGAAGTTTGCTCAACACCGCAAAATTGATGGAAGAAAACGCAATGTTGTATCAGTTGAAAGAGATGGAATATGTGGAGAAAATCGCAGATAAAATTGGCGAAATCACGGTTGCTGGAAACGGCGGCGTGGTAAAGCAATTAAAAGACATCTTTTCTGTCAACAAATAAGCATCAAGAAACATAATCACTATGTTTTTATTTCGGTCTCACGACTGCGCTACCAACGTAGTTGTGAGACTACTTTTATTTAAAAAGCTAACTATGTTAATACCATTAAAATGTCACGCCTATTACAAAAAATTACATACTTTTTTTCTTCTTTTTTTTCGGAAAAAGAGAATGAAAAACCCAAAGCAAATACACTAAAAATAAGTGATGAAATTGTGTTAAATGTTATGGAGCGATTGTCTCATTTTGAGCAAACAAAAGGGTTTTTAAAACCAATGACGTTACATAAATTGGCAAAAAAACTAAAAACAAATCCTAAATATTTATCAAGAATCATCAATGATCAATATCAGAAGAACTATAGTTCCTACATCAACGATTTGCGTATTTCCTACTTACTAAAAGCATTGGAAAACGATGATTCGTTAAAAAAAGTAACCGTAAAATCACTAGCAAAAAAGTTAGGATTTGGCAATACAGAATCCTTCGCAAAAGCATTTAAAAAGTATACAGGAGTCAATCCTTCTGTCTATTTAAATAGCTTGCCATAAATAGGAAATAACATTTTTTATCTGACACTTTTCTTGTATGGATGAGCTCCTTTATTTATAAAAAACGTAAATATTGGAGCTTTTCTTTTTAAGCCAAACTCATAAGTATATTTTTCTTCTTCCCAAAAAAACACAAGTAGGTTTTGTCAATGCAAAAGCTATTTTTTTGTAATAATTATCTGATAATCAACTACAAAAATCGTTTCAAAAAAATCACTAAATCATCAGCAAATACTTTTCCTGCATTCAAAAGTGATAATACTCAATCTGAAAATCAAGTAAAACTACGCATCTATATAATAGGTGTATTGTAGAACTTTGATACACTCTAATCAACCTCAACACTGTATGGAATCTAGCCAAGAAAACACACCGCAAACTGATACAATCGAAATCAAAGTCTATGTCCCAATCAACGAAGTGACAGAGCGACAAAAGGGAATGATTGACAATGCTATTGCCAAACACCCTAGAGATCGAAAATACCTCTCAAACTCAGCGCATTCAGAAATTTTTGCTCCTAGTAAAAATGATGCCAACGACATTATTGAACATGCACAAGCTCAGAACTGGGAAGTAGATTTCAATGAAAAAGCTCGTAAAATTACGATCAAAATAAACTCAGAAGATATTGCTGACCAAAATAATCCTGTTACCCTTGATACGCTTCAATTTCTAAGTTCACAAGGAGATATTCACATGGAAGTACTTGGTGAAGATCAACATGCAAAAGCCGAAGACATTACAGATCCTACACAAAAAACAGGCTTTGTAAAAAGTAATCAAGAACAACGCGTAGGTCGTGGACGCCAAATTCCAATTCAAGAACCTGCACACGGATACAGCGTCTTAGAAATTGCAGAAAGCTACAACTTCCCTGATGGTGATGGCGAAGGACAAACCATAGGAATTATAGAATTAGGTGGAGAAGTACAGCAAAGCGACTTGGAAAAATTCTTTGCAGAATACAACACGCCAATTCCAGAAATTCAAATTGTGGGCAAACCAACTACAACTCCCGTAAATGATAACGTAGAAGTAACTGCAGACATTCAAGTAGCTGGAATCTTAGCGCCAAAAGCAAAGTTTGTCATCTATTACGGAACTACCATCTTAGAAGCAATGAAAGCAGCATTGGCAGATACTGAAAACAAACTAACCGTCATTTCCATCAGTTGGGCAGGATCTGAATTGGGATATGCGCAACAAGAAATTATAGAACTCAACAATGTTTTTCATGAAGCTTCCTTAAAAGGAATTACTGTAGTGGGCGCTTCGGGCGATAATGGTGCTTTAAACAACAAAGCATATGCAAATGTAAATGTGCCTGTAAACTCTCCGTATGTACTCGCTTGTGGCGGAACACAAACCTATATTACAGATGATAAAATTGCAGCAGAAGTTGTATGGAACGAATCTACGCAACAATCGCAAATAGGATCTGGTGGCGGATTCAGTCAGCGTATTTCCCAACAACAATATCAAATAAAATCTTCACAAGAATACATTCAAAAATTTCCAAAATTTGCATCTTACCATCAAGCTGGCGGAAGAGGAATTCCAGACATTGCTGCAAATGCGGCAGATGCTTCGGGCTATAGTATTGTTTTTCAAGGTCAATGGGTTAAAGTTGGCGGAACCAGTTTAGCAACACCACTTTGGGCTGCTCTAATCGGGCGTATGAATCAAAACTTAGGATACCGATTAGGATTTATAAATCCATACTTATATGAGTTAATGGGTTCTTCGTCATTTCATCAAATTTTAGAAGGAAACAACAACCTCTATGTTGCCTCGGAAGGATGGAATCCATGTACAGGATTAGGCACGCCTGATGGAAAAGAACTAATGCATTCCATTGATAGTTTAGAATAAGATTTAGCAAAATCATTACTCACCTAAAACTCAAAATTATGACTAAAAAATTGGCATTAGATGAACTTCCTAAACGTCTCACTATAGATGGTAAAAAAATAGACGATATGCTAATGATCTATGGTTTTGTGGCTCCAGGAACAGCAGAAAACAACATCAAATTCTACCTAGATCCTTCTTTGAAAACATCAGTAGTTATTAACGATGAAGATATCATTCACCATGCAAAAGTGAACAAGTCGCACAATCCTATTGGTGGAACAGTCATTTGGGTTAAAAATGCAGCTAAGTACATACAAGGAAACGCAACACCAGCACAGGCAGTAGCAAACATACAAGCACAACAACATGCTGAACAATTTTTCCAAGGAGACATTTATCAACAATATGCAAACACTGTTCAAGGAAATACCCAACCAAAACCACAAAACCCTTATGCACCAGTTTGTGGATGCGGAAAATGCGAACAGTAAAAGAGATCATACCCAAAATTGATAAGCAACTATCAATTTCCAAAATCGTAAGATTTTAAAAATCATATTATTAACCTTTAACTTAAATTATTATGTTTACATTTTTTCACGGATGTGGAATTCCGCCTATCACAGTAACATGTGGTCAAGGTGGTGCACATGCACAGAATGTTGGACCTACGGGGACATTCGGTTGTACACAACCAGGTCATTGTTTAGGCCCAACAGGAACGCAAGGTTGTACAGTAGCTACTGCGCCACCACATTGCTTAATTGGACCTACGGGAACGCAAGGTTGTACGCAACCAGGTCATTGTGTTGGACCTACTGGAACGTATGGATGTACAGTAGTTGGACCAACAGGAACACAAGGCTGTACACAACCACAAACTATTTTACCTCCAACTATTGGATGTATTACAGTTACAACAACAGTAGTAACACATGCGCAAGCACAAGCTAATGTACCTAACACTATTGGATGTACAGCTATTACACCTTGTCCTACTTTACCTTGTCCACAAGGTGGAAATGCACAAGCGCAAACTATTTTACCGCCAACATTACCTCCAGCATGCGTACCTCATACAGTAGGATGTACGGCTATTACGCCATGTGTAACAATTGGTGGTCATGCACAAGCACAAACTGTTCCACGTCCATCTGCCATTTGTGCAACAGCTATTGCATGCACAATTACGACAGCTCCACAGGCTGCACAAGCACAAACTATTGGTATTACTGGATGGCATGGATGCACTGTGGTTGGACCAACAGGAACACAAGGATGTACAGTTGTAGGACCGACAGGTTACCAAGGTTGTCTAACACCAACAGGAACACCTCCAGCTACAGTTTGCCCAGGTGGTAATGCACAAGCACAAACAATCGGTGTTACGGGATGGCATGGTTGCACAGTTGTAGGACCAACTGGTTATCTAGGATGTTTAACTCCAACAGGAACGCCTCCAGCTACAGTTTGCCCAGGTGGTAATGCACAAGCACAAAACGTAGGACCAACAGGATGGGAAGGTTGTCACCAACAAAACACGCTTGCTACTGTTTGCACACAAATTGATTGTGGCGGACCAACACACCTTTTAGGTTGTACAGGTTACGAAGGTTGCCTAACTCCAACAGGAACGCCTCCAGCTACAGTTTGCCCAGGCGGCGATGCACAGGCACAGACTCTTGGTCATACAGCGTATGAAGGTTGTGGACAGCATGGAACAGAAGCTACGGTATGTACACAAATTGGATGCGGACCAACACATCTTTTAGGATGTACTGGATATGAAGGATGTCATAATGGAGGAAATGCTCAGGCACAAATTCATAGTATTCCTGTAGCAGACTGTATTCCTACACGTAGTTGTACAGGAGCTTGGCCAGTATGTTAATGATAGCTTATCTACAATAGATACAGCTATTTTTTAGTAGTATAAAGCTGCCTGTACATTGCAGGCAGCTTTCAAAACTCAAAAAACTATTTTTATGCGCTTAACGAAAAAAAACATCACTCATTACCTACTAGACAAAGGATTTTTAGAACCTACATCCTTTATGTCAGGAGAGTATATGCTTACGCAAACTCAAAGTAGAAACTCCATCTTTAAAATTCAACAACAACAAGACAAAGGATTATTTGTTAAGCAACTCATCGCGCAAGATGCTACAAATAGCTACTTGATGCAGAAAGATGCCACAAGTCACTATTTAATTCATCAATCAGATTTATATAAAGAAACCGCAACACATATTCCTGAATATTACGGGTACGATCCGTATCATAACATTTTAGTCACGGAATATTTTGCAAACACCAAAAACATACACGAAGTTGTTTATCGTGATAAAAAATTATCAGAATCACACGCAGTAAAAATGGCGCATATATTAGCTTCGTTTCATTTTGATATTACAAAAGAGATTAAAAATAATAGTTCGCTTCAATTCTTCAGTAAACAAATTCCGTGGATTTTAAACACAAATCAACTACTAAACAACAACTCCCAAAGTATTAATAATGCTGTCATTGCAGAAATTCACAAACATCAAGATTTGGTGAAACGCATGGACAAAGTGGCTTCGCAGTGGGAAACTTCAAGCTTGATTCATGGAGATATTAAGTGGATGAATTTCATCGTAATGCCAAATAATGAAGAGGTAAAACTCATTGATTGGGAAATTGCCGATTTAGGCGATCCACTATGGGATGTAGCCGGAGTTTTTCAATCGTATTTCTGTGCTTGGGTTTTAAGTTTTAACAATCAAAACATACAGGATCATCAACAAATGCCTGGTACGGAGTTTTTATCGGTAGAAACCATCACACCAGTTGTAAAATTGCTTTGGGAAACCTATGCATCTGCTCAAAAATTTACAGCTACCGAAGCTAGAGAAAAGTTACTCAAAACACTTTCCTACATGGCAGCTCGCATGATACAAACTGCTTTTGAAAACAATATGGCGCAACAACAACAAATGTATCCGAATTCGGCACGTATCCTACAATTCTGCAATCATATTTTAGCAGATGTTGAAGGAATTGCAAAACAATGGAATTTAATAGACTAAAACCATGAAAAACAACACACATACAAAACAAGTACGTCAAATTATAGATGCTATTGAAATTACTTCGTTAACCACGTATAAAGTACATGGTGAAGAAGAATATGTGCAAAATCAAATGCCGTATCAAACCTTTGCAGAAGATTTTAAATCGTTTGGAAGCAATGCCACTGTAGATTCACAGCAACAGCGCACCAACTTAACCAACGCACTTACCAATACGATTTACGCTAAATTCTATTGTGGAATTCAAAATGGCAATCATACGTCAAAAATTCCACCAAAAGTGGAACGAGATGAATTTATGAATCAACTTTCGCAGGCAAATACTTCCGTTAATGGACTCGACTATCATTGGAATATTTACAATATTGACGCCAAAACAGGAAGCGCATACGTTCAAAAAAACGGCGAATTGCGTTGGTTACAACCGAACGGATTTCAATTTGTAAATCCGCAGCAAAAACAAGCAATCGTGAATACGAAAGTAAATCTAACACGTCAAAAAGAAAACAGAAACCTTCAACCTGTATTTTATCATGTGTTTAGCAATGAAATGTTTCCGCAGGAAGTCGAAATTGGAAGATTCTACTGGAACGTTTCGCCAGAAGGCGCTGCCAAACTCGTCAACTTGCTCACAACAACGTTGAATGATTATAAAATTCCATTTCAATTCAAATGCTTAAATCACCCTGAGTTGTATGTCCGATCCGACTCCGCCGTTTTATATGTAAGTAAAAAACACGTGCAATTAGTTTCCATCATTTTACAAAGTGTCATTCCGAATTTAGAACCGTATCTTGTAGACGAAATTCCGATGTTTACCAAACAGCTTCACAAAGGTGTTGGGTACGCAGAAGATCCTGGGAAAGGGCAAAGTTTTGGAATGAGTCGCTCATCTACCATTGCAGAAGCGTTGGTAGAAGCATTCTTGCAAGAACAAAATGCCACACAAAGGTTCAACACAGTGGTCAATTCTTTATCGCGAAAAGGAATGTCACTCGATCGTTTGCACCTAAACAAACACACCGCATTAACGCCAACATTCCCAACATATGAATAGTATAGAAACCACCCAAAAAACAGACGTACAAATGTATGTAAAAACGGCACACAATATTGGCAAGTACTTAGCCAAAGAAGCATTATGGTATAAAGATATGTGCAACTGGACTGGGCATGAAGTGGCGCCCGTTGGCGATACATTCCAAACGGTTGTCAAAGCGTGTAGCATTGATTTGTACAGCGGACTCACAGGAATTGCTTTATTTTTAGCAGAATTATATGATAAAACGCAAGATACAATCATTTTGCACACCTTAAATGGTGCCTTAAAAACCATCTATTCAAATTTAGAAGGTGACAAAGTAAACAACTTCGGATACTACTCTGGAAAAATTGGATTGGGATATACGCTGTGGCGCATTGGGAAAAAATCAGCAAATGCGGAATTGGTAGACAAAGCACTTTCCATAGTAAAATCTGTCAAAGACAAAGACATTGCCGATTATGAAGTAGATATCATTTCTGGCGCTGCGGGATCCATCTCAGTGTTATTAAAACTATACTATGCCGAACAAGACAATGACTTTTTGGAAATTGCTGAAAAATGTGGTCAATTTCTATTGAAAAAAGCGATCCGACAAGGTGAAATCTGTTCATGGATGACGGTTGACAAATCCAATGCACTTACAGGCTATTCGCATGGCGCTTCGGGTATTGCTTCCGCATTGATGGAACTCTATGCAACCACAAAGAAAGAGGAATACTGGCATACCGCTATGGGCGGATACAACTATGAGAAACAATGGTTCAATCAGCAAACTCAAAACTGGCCCGATTTACGTGAATATGATGGTTCCAAACCGTTAAACTACGGCGTTATGTGGTGTCACGGCGCACCCGGAATTGCCATTGCGCAACTAAAAGCCTACGAAATGACGAAGCATGAATACTTTTTACAGGAAGCGAAAGTTGCTTTGGAAACTACCAAAAGAACAGTCATTCAAGAAATCAATATAAACTCGAAAGCAAACTTTTCACTATGTCACGGATTGGCTGGAAATGCTGATATATTACTCTACGGAAGTCAAATACTAAATCATCCAGAATATGCGCAAATTGCCAAAAATGCAGGCGATTTCGGAATTGCACACTACGATGCAACAGGTGTGATATTTCCAAGTGGCGTGAACGATCCTAGCGGACTCACCATCGGACAAGAAGAAAATCCTGGACTCATGTTAGGACTTTCAGGAACAGGCATGTTTTACTTGCGTTTGGCAGATATCATGGTTCCTTCGGCGTTGGTGCCTTGACATAAAAAATAATTCCTACAACCAAAACTTCATAACAAGGGTTTTTTTCCCTTTTATTTTTAAGGTATTCCCTAGAGGATTCCTATTCAGAAGCATGTACTTTTATTTGCTGAAAGTTCACATACAATTTATGTATATTTCTGAATAGAGGTTGTAGTCATTCATAGATAGTTAGATGCATAAACTCAATGAACTTTCGAAAATCCCAAGTGTCCGCTTGGGATTTTTAAAATATCTTCACTTCGCTTGTAAAGTTTTGAAAAAAATCTCGTCTCATTATAGAATGTTTGTTTTTGCGTATTTTAGCAAATCTCAAATGAAAAATAAGAACGAAGCATGGACAAATCATACTACAACCCAAGAGACTTAAAAAAATTCGGATCCATTACTGAATGGAGTGAAGAATTGGGAAACAAATTCTTTGAATACTACGGAAAAGTGTTTGAAGAAGGCGCGCTCACACCTCGCGAAAAATCACTCATCGCTTTAGCAGTAGCACATACCGAGCAATGTCCGTATTGCATTGATGCCTATTCACAAGACGGTTTGCAACGCGGAATCACAAAAGAAGAAATGATGGAAGCCATTCACGTTGGTGCCGCCATCAAAAGTGGTGCAACATTAGTGCATGGTGTGCAAATGATGAACAAAGTAAATAAATTGGAAATGTGATTTTTATAATTTCAAAAATTATAAAAATCATCCTGAGCACCGTCGAAGGATCTTTGAAACTCAAATACTCTGAATTACGTATATAATTTAGAAACGAAACACAAAACATATACATGGCGACAAAGTCCCTACAAAAAAGAGAAAGTGAACTTGCAAGTACAAAACGACAACTGGAAATTCTGTCTAACGGAATCTTTCAAAGTGGCGAATTGCCAACGTTTGCCAACAAAATAAAAGAAACAAATCAATTTCCCCTAAAGCCCAAAAAAATTGAAATCTTACAAATCAATGTTGGGTATATGTGCAATCAAGTCTGTTCGCATTGTCATGTAGATGCAGGTCCCGACCGAAAGGAAATCATGACGCGTGAAACCATGCAACAATGTTTGGATGTCATTGAAAAAACGGGCGCACATACGCTCGATTTAACAGGTGGCGCACCCGAAATGAATCCACACTTTCGTTGGTTTGTAGAAGAAGCGTCTAAAATTGGTGTGAAAGATTTTATTGTACGATCAAATCTTACGATCATTCGTGCGAACAAAAAATACTACGATTTGCCAGAATTCTTCAAAAAACACAATGTACATGTCGTTTCTTCCATGCCGCACTGGACACGTGGAAAAACGGACAAACAACGTGGCGACGGTGTTTTTGACAAATCTATCAAAGCCTTACAAGAACTCAACGCAGTTGGCTACGGAATGCCCGATAGCGATTTGCGATTAGACTTGGTATACAATCCGTCAGGAGCGTTTTTACCGGGAGATCAAACAGCGATGGAAAAAGATTTCAAAAAAGCCTTATTCGACGATTTCGGCATTCAATTTCACAACCTATTTGCCATTACTAACTTGCCGATCAGTCGTTTTTTGGATTACCTTATTGCTTCTGAAAACTATGAAGATTATATGTACTCTTTGGTGGAAGCGTTCAATCCGGGCGCGGTGACAAATGTCATGTGCACCAATACCATTTCCGTAAGTTGGGACGGTTGGTTGTACGATTGCGATTTCAACCAAATGCTCGATTTAAAAGTAGCAAGCAAGGTAAAACACATTTCAGAATACAACGAAGAACTATTACAAAACAGAAACATCATCATCTCTCAACACTGTTATGGTTGCACCGCTGGCGCAGGAAGCAGTTGTCAAGGAAGTGTTGCTTAAAATATACAAAATTTGGTATGATAGCTTTTCCGCAGTGTCGCAATGATTTTTCGTTAAAAATTTTTGAAGCCTTGGAAAAAATTTAGAAAAATTATTGCGGTTGTAGTTTTTCAATAACAGAAAAACTACAAACACCTCTGGAAAAATTCCCTTTCTTTTGTTGACGCCTGTGCTGAACTTGATTCAGTATTCTTTGGGAAGGCAAAGAAAACGAAAATAAAAAACTGAAAATTGAGCTATGAAACAAATGATTACTTTGAGTATTTCAATTTTTCTTTGAAAGAATTAAATTTATATTAAATGAAAAACATTCTTTACATACTAACTTTTCTAGGTGTCGCTTTCGCGAATAGCCAAACCGCACTCGACAGTCTCTTGCAAAAAGAAAACAAAGCATCTGTTCCCTACATCACGGTTTCAGAATTGCTTCAAAAGGAAAACATCGTTCTCTTAGACAGTCGCGAAAAAGTAGAATATGAAACCAGCCATATTGAAAATGCGGTGTGTGTTGGCTATGATAAATTCAAACTGAAAAAAGTAAAAAAACTATTGCCTAAAGATAAAAACACGCCAATTGTTGTTTATTGTTCTTTGGGAATTCGCTCAGAAGATGTTGGCGAAAAACTACAAAAAGCAGGCTACAAAAACGTGTACAATCTTTATGGGGGTATTTTTGAATGGAAAAATCAAGATCAGACTGTGGTAGACAACAAAGGAGAAACGACCGAAAACATACACACGTTCAATGAAGATTGGAGCATTTGGCTAAAAAAAGGCGTGAAAATTTTCGACAAGAAAAAATCCAACAAAGACAAATCATAAACATGCATAAAAGCAACACGTTACTTATGACGTTTACACGAAATCCCGAATTGGGAAAAGTAAAAAGTCGCTTGGCAAAAGGCATTGGTGAAAAAGCCGCATTGGAAGTATATATTCAACTTTTAGAACATACCAAAAGTGTACTGCAACAAATAGACGTAGACAAATGTGTATGGTATTCTGTCGCAGTGCGAAAAAATGATTTGTGGAATGATAAAATCTATCAAAAAAAAGCACAAATTGGAGACGATTTAGGCGCACGAATGTTAAATTCATTCAAAGATGCTTTTCAAAATAATTATGAAAAAGTCATTATCATTGGAAGCGATTTATACGATTTGCGCCCAACACACATTCAAGAAGCCATTGATGCTTTAGACACTAATGATGTTGTCATCGGACCTGCAAAAGATGGCGGATACTATTTATTGGGAATGAAAACACTGCACGAAAAAGCGTTTGCACCAAAAGCTTGGGGAACGGAAACCGTATTGGCAGACACCTTAAAAGAGTTAGATTCACAAAAAATACAGTTGTTAGAAACGCTAAACGATATAGATTACGCAGAAGATTTACTACCTTACGAAACTTTTAAAAAATACACTTCATAAATATATTTATGTTAAAACACATCGCAGAAACCACCGAATATTTACAAAAAAAAGGATTTGACAATCCTGAAATTGGCATCGTTCTAGGAACAGGTTTGGGAAAACTCATAGACGATATCGAAATCATCGCAGAAGCCCATTATAACAATATTCCTTACTTTCCATTGGCAACAGTAGAATTCCATACGGGAAAGCTTGTCTTTGGAAACTTGGCAGGAAAAAAAGTAGTCGTAATGCAAGGACGTTTTCATTTATATGAAGGCTATGATTTTATCGACATCACCTACCCGATTCGCATCATGCACAAACTCGGAATTCAAAAACTCCTAGTGTCTAATGCCGCAGGTGCCATCAATCTCAATTACAAAAAAGGCGACATCATGATCATTGACGATCACATCAACTTGCAAGGTGGATCGCCATTGGCTTTTAAAGGTGTGAGCGAATTTGGAGAACGTTTTGCAGACATGAGCGCTCCGTACGATGCAGACATGATTGCAACCGTGGAGAACATTGCCGCAAATCACAATATTGACATTCAAAAAGGGGTTTACGCAAGTGTTGTGGGGCCGCAATTAGAAACACGTGCCGAATACCGAATGTTAAAAATCATTGGTGCAGATGCCGTGGGAATGAGTACCGTTCCCGAAGTTATTGTTGCCAATCACTTAAACGTGCCGTGTTTGGCAGTTTCGGTGTTGACAGACGAATGCGATCCTGATAACTTAGCACCTGTAGACATTGCGGACATCATTGCAGTCGCTGGAAAAGCCGAACCAAAAATGATTACTCTTTTTAGTGAACTGATCAAAACGTTGTAAGATGTCAGTATGAAGTTATGAGTATTGAGAGGTTAGTATTGAGAAATTAGTATTGAGTATTGAGAAGTTAAAAAGCGTGGTCTGAGGCACTCGAAGACCACCCCAAAGCAAACAGCTAGAAGCTAAAAAAACAAAAAAATGAGTTATTTAGACACTACACACGACGTATATAAAGAAGCAGCCTTAACGCCAGACGTTGGACTGTGTTGCACTACAAACCCAATTTGGGAATTGCCAGGGTTAAAAATTCCGAAAATCATGCAGGAAATGAATTATGGATGCGGAAGTACAGTGCATGCGCGCGATTTAACCAACAATCCAACGATGTTATATGTTGGCGTTGGTGGCGGAATGGAATTATTGCAATTTTCATATTTCAATCGCCAAAAAGGTGGCGTGATTGGATTGGATGTCGTAGATGAAATGTTAGAAGCATCTCGTAAAAACTTTACAGAAGCCGAAGCACAAAACGATTGGTTTAAAAGTGAGTTTGTAGACTTGCGAAAAGGCGATGCGCTCAACTTGCCTGTGGATGATAATAGTATAGATGTAGCAGCGCAAAACTGCTTGTTCAACATCTTTAAAACAGACGATTTAAAGAAAGCGATTGCAGAAATGTATCGTGTACTCAAACCACATGGAAAACTCGTCATGAGTGATCCAACGTGTGAACAACCGATGAACGAAACCTTACGTAACGACGAACGCTTACGCGCTTTATGTTTAAGTGGAAGCTTGCCAATTGCAGAATATGTAAAAATGTTGACAGACGCAGGTTTTGGAACCATTGAAATTCGCGCTAGAAAACCATACAGAATTTTAGATCCAAAAAACTATCCAACAGACGAATTAATCTACATCGAATCTATTGAAGTGGCAGCCATCAAAGATCCAATGCCAGCGGACGGACCGTGTATTTTTACAGGAAAAGCGGCAATTTACTTTGGTACAGAAGATTACTTTGACGATGAAAAAGGACATATTTTATTGAAAAATCAGCCGATTGCGATTTGTGACAAAACTGCACAAGCGTTGGCCGATTTAGGACGCGACGATATTTTCATTTCAGAATCTACCTATCATTATGATGGTGGTGGATGTTGTTAAAAAGTATTGAGTATTGAGATGTTAGTATTGAGAAGTACTTTGAAACGTCATCATTACGAGCGATAGCGCGGTAATCTGTTTATCATAAGCAGTTTCGTTATTTGAAGCATGAGATTGCCATGAATTTTCACAAAAACTTGTAAAACAAATCTAAACGTTCTCTATGAACGCAAACTATATAAACACCACAGTTTACGAATTGAACTGTGGTGTTTTTTTATTTTTTGAAAGGTCGCTACAAAAAACACGACCGATTCCTTAGGTTTTTTTGCGAAGTTTGAGTTACCAAACGAACGAAAAAGCAAGCTCAATAGAAACGGAAAAGAATACGTAAATTTGTAAGCTATGGAAAACTATCTTGATATCTTTCTAAAATCATACAGCGAGTATTGGAATTACTTTTTGAACTTGATTTATTTTAGAGAAATTGAAAACTATTTTTACGGCTTAATCGCAATTTCTTTGATCGTTTGGATATTGGAAATCTTATTTCCTTGGCGAAAAAATCAAGCTATTTTTCGCAAAGATTTTTGGTTGGATACGTTTTACATGTTTTTCAACTTCTTCATTTTTAATTTGATTCTTTTTACAGCACTTTCCAACACAACCGCGGCGTTTTTTAATGATATTTTAGGTGTAATCGGACTTTCGATAGAAAGCATACAATTGTTCAATGTGAGCGCGCTTCCAGCTTGGGCTGGCTTGTTGATTTTCTTTGTCGTTTCTGATTTTGTGCAATGGAATACACATCGTTTGTTGCACAGAGTTGACTTTTTGTGGAACTTTCACAAAGTGCATCATTCCGTAAAAGAAATGGGCTTTGCCGCACATTTACGCTATCATTGGATGGAAACGGTTGTGTACAAATCGTTGCTTTACATTCCGATTGCGCTTATTGGTGGATTTAGTGTTCAAAATGTTGCGTTTGTATATTTCTTTACCATTTCTGTTGGTCATTTGAATCATGCCAATTTGGGTTGGGATTATGGTTTTTTAAAATATATTTTCAACAATCCGAAGATGCATATTTGGCATCACAGCAAGAAATTGCCTAGAAAATACGGTGTCAATTTCGGTCTTACGTTAAGCATTTGGGATTATCTTTTCAGAACAAATTATATTCCAAAAAGCGGGCGCGATATTGAACTAGGTTTTGCAAATGACGAAACCTTTCCGCAAGATTTTCTACAACAAGAAATCTATCCTATCAAACTAAAAAAAGATTAACACTATGCGACAAATTATAAGTACAATTGTGATAACAATTTGTTTCATTTCTTGTGGAACGCAGCAAAAATCTACTAAAAAAACTCCAGAAACGGTGTTCACTATATTAGATTCTATTCAGAAGAAATTTGATGAAATTGCGGAAAAAGATAGTATCAATTTTAAAAAGAATGCAAAGTTTGTTTCTAGTAAATCCATTTCAAAATCCAATCATACAGCGTGGCACAATCTGCTTCAAAAATATGTGTCTGACGACGGAAAGGTAAATTATGTAGGATTGAAAGAAGATCGCCAAAAGGTATTGATGTATATTGATCAGTTGGGAGCACAAAAACCTACGAAAGACTGGTCTAGAAACGAAACTTTGGCGTATTGGATCAATGCGTATAATGTGATGACCGTTGATTTGATTTTGGATAGTTATCCTGCAAGAAAAGGCATCAAAGAAATTCGAAATCCTTGGAAACAACGACGCTGGACAATTGAAGGAAGAGCGTATAATTTAGATGAAATTGAGCATGACATTTTACGTAAAATGAACGAACCAAGAATTCATTTTGCCATCAATTGCGCTTCGTTTTCCTGTCCTCCATTATTGAATGAAGCATTTACGGCAAACAAAATGGAATCGCAATTAACGCAAGTTACCAAAGCATTTTTGGCGGATTCAAAACGAAATACCATCACCAAAAATCAACTGGAAATCTCTAAGATTTTTAAGTGGTTTTCAAAAGATTTTAAACAAAAGGGTTCGCTGATCGATTTTTTAAATTTGTACAGTCCCATCAAAATAAACGCAGACGCCAATATTGATTATAAAGACTACGATTGGCGTTTGAACGAATAGATTTTCAATAAAACCATCAAGACAGTTTCGTATACAAAGCAATGACAGCAAACAAAATTTCCATCATCGTTCCAATTTTCAACGAAGCAAATACCATTGTTTCGTTGCTGGAAACGTTGTTGGATCGCATGAAATATAAACATCATGAAATACTTTTGGTTGATGGCGGAAGTTCGGACGAAACGGTTGAACTTGTTTCCAACTTCATCTCAAAATTCAACAGAACTCAAAATGAACATCGAAAAAGATGTGTAGATCAGTTGTTTGGAAACGAAGATTTTGCCGTGTACATTCAACTTTTTGAATCTAAAAAAGGACGTGCCAAACAGATGAATTTTGGCGCGCAGAAAGCAACTGGAGACACCTTGTATTTTCTGCATGCAGACACGTTTCCTCCACAACATTTTGATGAATTTATTCTACAAGAAATCAACAACGGAAACGAAGCTGGCTGTTTTCGCATGAAATTTAATTCGTGGCATCCTGTGTTGCTCGTTTCACAGTTTTTTACACGTTTCAATCTCAGTTGGTGTCGTGGTGGCGACCAATCTTTATACATTTCTAAATCACTTTTTGACGAATTAAATGGTTTTGACGAATCATATATTATTTATGAAGATTGCGAATTTATCAATCGGTTGTATGCGCAGAAACAGTTTACTATCATTCCCAAAAGCGTGAAAACTTCTGCCAGAAAATACAAAACCAATGGCACCTGGAAATTACAATATCATTTCGCCATGATTCACGTCAAAAAATCTAAAGGTGCTACTCCACAAGAATTGTACGCGTATTATCAAAAACATATAGCTTCTTAGATAGTTAGACGCGCTTCGCTGTTAGATTTTAGACATGTTCGATACGTCTGTGCAAAAATTTCAGAAAAATTCGTGGCAATCTGTTTGTTTCATATTTGTATGTGTTATTTGGATTTTTCATAAAATAAGCTAATCGTTTTTAAATTCTCTATCAAAAAGTTCGACTTTAGAAACTTTGGGTTTAGGCTTCTTAGACAATATTAGAAAGAAGTATTAGAAACGTCCTTGAGGAGCATAACGACGTGGCAATCTGTTTCTTTAATAATTAAAAAGTTTTCTTTGAAAAACGCTAAATACTCACAGCTTTTTACCACGAATGCACGAATGTAGACGCACTTTGGGTTTAGACTTTTTCCACTTAGCAAAAATCTCTTAGATTGTTAGATAATTTCATTGTAAAAAGTTCAAAAAGCAATCGCGTGTCTAAAAGCGCAGCGTATCTAACAATCATTCTTCAAACTGTTCCAAAATCTCTTCTAACTTTCGTACGTGTACGCCATACAATTTATCTGTCCAAAGTACCGTAATGTAGTAAATTAGTAATCCGCACACCAAGTATCCTAAAATCACTAAAATCAACGTGCTAGTTGGCATTTGTAATAAAAACCATTCTGAAAAACGATCGACATCATTACGAACAGAGCCCATAAACAAGGCTGCGATAGGAATTGGTAATACTAACGAACCCGCAATAATTCCTGATTTATACACTTCCATGGTGAGTTTAATGTCGTAAATAAAACGCAATATAGTTTCTTTGGTTTGCTGAGTTATATTAGACGTTCTTCGCAGAAACCAAACCATTTTTGCTAAATATCCAAGCGTCATAATAAACGTTAGAAACATACAAATAAGGTAGGTCGCACGTGGCAATTCGTACATTTTAATGATAAATGGATAGCAAAAGAAAACAATAAAAGCAACCAATTGAATCGCAATTTCTCCTTTCATCGTTTTGCGAATTTGAGCAATTGGCATTTGACTTTTTTTGAGGTTTTCTAAACTTGTTGGCAGTTGTAAATCGTCTTGATTTTCGTCATCCATCAATTCTTTTATTTTATCAAAATCCATGATGTTGTGTTTTTATAATTTCTTTTAATTTTTTCTTCGTTCTATTGAGCTTTACGCGAACATTTACAGGCGACATTCCTAAGTTTTTCGCCATTTCTTCTCCTGAAAATCCTTCGATAAACTGAAAGATCAGCGCTTTTTCAATTTTATTTAATTGCTGCACAGCTTTGTAAAAAATTGCCAGTTGTTCTTCCTTTTCATCCGAATATTCTTCATGCGCCAATTGCACATGTTCAGGCATTTTATAAGTATCTGGCTTGCGCTTTTCTTTCTTAAAAAATACAATTGCTGTATTCAATGCTACGCGATACATCCAGCTTGAAAATTGACTATTTCCATTGAACGATTTGAGCGATTTCCACAGTTGCAAAATAATTTCTTGTACCAAGTCTTCACGATCGTTCGCATCTTCAAAATACATGCGAGAGACCTTGTGCAAAATACCTTTGTGTGTGGTAATTTTAGTAAGAAATTCGTGTTCTGTGAGTTCCAATGGTTGATGCTTTAAAATACAGGTGTCACCGTAAATCCTTGTTTTTGAAGTAATGCAATTACGCCGTTTTCTCCTGGCAAATGTGCTGCGCCCACGGCAAATAAATTGGATTGTTTTTTCATAAGTTCTGGCATCAGTTTCGCCCAATTATTGTTGCGAACGGTCAACATCCAATATTCCGCATTTTTGTTAAAAAAACGTTCGTCTTTCATATCGTTATGGAGCTTGCCAATTTCTTCATTCTTGTACGATGTTACCATGTCTTGCATCATTGTTTTGTATTCAGAGAACAGTTTTACTTGCTGCCATAAAAAGTCTTTTGGATATGCTTTCGCAAAAAAATCCAATTGACCGTCCAAGGTTTCCAATCCGGCTACTTTTTTATTATTTGCTTTTGCAAGACTTGTCAATTCTACTTCATACATTTTTTTAATAGGACAATTATAACTTTGCTGAATCAACAGCGTATACACTGTCATTAAGGTATAACTATTCACCATTTGCAGTGACATGTTTAGTTCTTTTTTCAGTAAATTATCGAGAAATGTTTGCTGCTCTTTTGACAATTCTTCCGTTAATTTTCCGCCAGACATCATCTTTTTTTGAGCTGCCATTAATGCTTTTGTGTCCGACATGTCAACTTCTAACACTAAATTTTCTGTTTCTTTAAACGCATTGGTCACCTTTGCAGGAATGGCAAAATCATCTTTGCACAGAATATGAATCGTTCCCAGCAAATACGAAGGTTTTTCAAGGTCTTTGTGTTCAATTTTCCACAGAACAGAATTTTCAAGTTTTTGATCTTGTGCGTTGATTGTAAAACTGCTTACGATGAAGCAACAGAGTGCAATAATTTTTTTCATGATGTTGTTTTTTATACAAGAAATTTTTCAGCTGAATAGATTTTCTTTCAATTTATATCTATTTGCTCCGTAAGTAGCAACTTTGAAAATATGTTACAAAAAAAATATTTTTATTTTTAATTAACTGATTGCCTGCATTATAAAATATTTTAAAACACTCTTAATCAACTTGAAAATATACCAAGCTGATCTTTCATATCAAAAATCATATCAATAACACTAAAGTGATACGGAATAAACTGTTTCGATTGAATGAGCGTAACTATCTCGTCTTTATAAGCCCATTTTACATTTTGCACTTCAGTTTCTTGCAGTGTTAATTTTGTAAGATCTACCTCAGCTTTTAGAATATAATAATCGTCAAATCCTCTTTGAAAGTTGATGGTGAAATGAGGTCTGATAGTTGTAAAATCAAATGCATACCCTAATTCTTCAAACAATTCTCTTTCTGCGGCTTGTTGAGAAGTTTCACCAGCTTGCGCTGTTCCTCCAACGGTAATATCCCATAAATTTGGCCAGCCTTTTTTAAATGGTTGTCGCTGTTGAATGAGCAATTGATTGTTGGAATTGATAATTGCTACGTGAATCACCAAATGAAATTCATCAGCATTCAACGTATCGCCACGCGTAACAACTTTACCTTTTTTGATTCGATACTTGTCGTAAATATCCCATTCTTCCATGAAAATGACTGCTTTTTAATAAATATTGAAAAGTGATATTATTTCGCCGCAATGACGTCAATTTCAATTTTTGCACCAATAGCGAGTCCGCCAGCCGCAAAAGTTGTCCGTGCAGGTTTGTTTGGAAAGTATTGTACATACACACTATTAAAATCTTTAAAATCGTTGATGTCTGCTAGAATTACCGTGCATTTTACCACACGATCTAACGAAGAATTGTGTTGTGCTAAAACCGCTTTTATGTTTTCAATGGCTTGTTTGGTTTCCGCTTTAATTCCGCCTTCGACCAACATTCCTTTGGTATGATCTTTCCCTATTTGTCCAGCTAAGAAGAGTAAATTTTCCGTTTCTACTGCGGCGCTAAATGGTGTGTTTTGTCGTTGTGGCAAGTGTGATTTGTGGAATTTGACATCCGTTGTTTTGGTTTCGTTTGACGTTTGACAACTGGTGAAGCATAGTAAAAATACTACGCAAAGAGAAAAGATGGTTTTCATGGTGTTTGATTTTCAGACTTTGAGTGTCTCTTTCTTTGACTTTAAAGAATCTTTTTTAACTTGAATGTAATCATTAATCCCTTTAGATTCTAGATGAAGTTTTATTTGCTTTGCCAATTCATAAGCTAGATTAACTGGAACTGCATTTCCTATCATTTTATACCCAGCTGCTACTTTGTTATAAACAAATATGAAATCATCAGGAAAAGTTTGTATTCGAGCACATTCTCGAACACTTAAACGTCTATATAAATGCTCTTTACCAGGCACAAAAATCCTAATATTTTTTTCTATAAATTTCATTTTGGGTGCTTGAGGATGAATAGGAGCATGCCTTCCTCCTGCTTGAATAGTGAAAGATTGTTCATCCCAACTTCTTACTCTATTTCGAGACATAAATATCGTTGAAAAACTTCCAACCATATACTCATTATTAGGTACTAGGCAACTATTTCCATTTGTATAATTCTTTTCCTTGGCGGCTAAAACTGAATCTTTTAAATCACTAATTCTTTCTTTTAATGATATTTTTTGTGAAAATTTTTCAGGAAACTTAAAATTGATTTTTAAATCTTTTCTAAAACCTATAAAAAAAACTCTTTTTCTATCTTGAGGAACTCCATAGTCCGAAGCATTCAATAATTCAAATGATAAATCATATCCAACACCAGCACTTTTGAACATTTCTTTAATATTTTTTAAAGCATCATTATGCCTAGGAAGTAACATTCCTGACACATTTTCAGCTAAAAAAAATAAAGGTTGTTTATCTTCTAAGACTTCAATAAAATTAAAAAAAAGTTGTCCTCTTTTATCTTTAATTCCTCTCAATGCTCCTGCTTCACTCCAACTCTGACAAGGAGGTCCTCCAATAATTCCAATAGGATTATCTGGGATTTCAGAAACCGAAATATTACGCATACTTCTCCTATCTAAAAAAGTGTTTGGATGATTTTTCTCATACGTTTCCCATATCTCTTTGTCGTATTCATTTGCCCATGTCACATTGAATCCAGCTTTTTCAAAACCAAGGTCAAGTCCACCTGCACCTGCAAAAAAAGAAATTATATTCATTATTTAATATTATATTTTATTAGTATGGAATCCAACAATTTTGCTGTATTGTTAGGGTTTTTAATCTTAACCGATTTCATCTTTACTTGCTTTAAAGATTCTAAATTTTCTCGATCTATTTTTGAAAATGAATTAAACTTATCACGAGTCATTAACACCCTTAGTTTAAATGCAGCACCTTCATTGTCATTTATATATTGGAAAACCTTATTTGGATTAGCAATATGCCACATACCTCTTATTCTTAAATCAGTAATTCCCAAAGGATCAACTTTCTTAACTTTACCTAACTCTTTTGTTTCTGTAAATTCAACATCGCTAATTTCAGTTATACCTTCAGTTATTTTATTTTTTATTCTTTGATAAATAGATTTGTCCGCGGCATAACAATCTCCATATACCAACCATAACCAGTTTATCTTATCATCACTAGTATAACCTACTGCATAAATAATATCTTTTACTTTCCAATCTTCACAATCTCTACATGATTTTGTTATCATTGGACTATCTGAATATAATTTAGCTTTAGGGAAAGAACTATTCAATGCCAAAGTACTACCTGGACTCTGAATCTTTTTAACTTCGATAGCATCTCCATTCTTAATCATCAAATCTGGAGGATTATTCTGATTTCCTAAATATGAGAAGTGTTTTTCATACTCTGTGAGACTTTCTCCTTCACTACTATTAATTGTATTTGCAAATATATCTTTAATATAAGTTTCTAAAGCACCCCCAACGCTATTTGCTCTATTTCTTCCTTGATAATAAGATTTTATATCTATTACAGGGTTTTCTACCAAATTTTTTATTGCAATCAAAATATTTGTCATAGTAACAAAAATAAAAATTTCGAACTTACCTTTTTCAACCACTCCAATTAATTATAAACAAATATAAAACGTAAATGAAGATTCAGTATTCAAAAATAGAGATTCCTGCCTGCGCAGAAATGACAGAGTAAACAGGATGAGATTCCTGCCTACGCAGGAATAAAAAAGTAGCTAATTAAAAATACTGCCCAATTCCAAAGACGATTCCGCGACTTGCATTTTTAGTAATTCCGTAGCCGTAATCTATTCGGAAAATAGCGTTGAAGATGCGCTTGTGTATGAATCGTAAACCAACTCCAGGATAGATTCTAAAGTTTTGACTGTCTACGAAATCGCCAAAGTCTCCGCCTGGATTTCGCCACGTTCCTGCATCAATGAATCCGTTTCCTTGTAGAATAAACCAACCTTTTTCATACAGTGTATAACGATATTCAGAGTTTAATACAATACTTCCTGTTCCGCGATCAATGATGTTTCCAACACCTCGAATGTTTAAATTATTATCTACTGAAAATGGTGCAAATGGACTGTCATCATTGGAGGAAAGACCAAAACGAAAACGATTTGCCCAGTTTCCTTTTTCGCCAATGCGTTTAAAATATAAAAAGTCGCTCCAACCAATTAAGAAATTGTCTTGAAAATCATTTTCAGTGGTCACATATTGTAAATATAACGTGTTTTTGATGCCTTCTACATATTGATAATCATAATCTAAATCATCGTATTCATAGACAAATTTGAGCATTTGCTTGTCTAGCGAGAGACTTTGCGGAATGACAGTAGAAGTCAATCCATTTAAGTAACTGTATTCTTCTTTGAATATGTTGATTCCGAATTGCAATAAGTTTTTAAAGTTGATTTGATACAACGCCAATACTTCAAACGACGTGTTGCTGTATTTGTAATTTGCCGAACCGTTGTCAAAAAACAATGGCTCTTCACTCGTCCAGTTTTGGTGATTGATGGCGAGTCCGAAGTTTCGTGTAATTAAATTCGGCGCACGCAAATTGATTCCGTATGAGTCAAATCCGTTGTTCTGATAAAATCCGCCAAAAGCGATGTTTCTTCCCAAAAAATTATAATCATACAAACCTACTTTATAGGCAAATTGCTGATTGGTTGTTGTCCAAATATTGACATTGGGAATGAGCGTGAAGTTTTCTTCAATATTAAAATAGACATTATACAGATTGTCATGCGAATAGAAAATTTGATAGTACGCATGTGAAACTCCCGCCAATCGCTTCAAAAGAATAACATCTTTGTCCAACTGAAGTGAATCTAAAGTATCACCGTTTCGGACACTGACATAGTTTCTTAAAAACCCGACTTTGTTCTTTTTTTGTCCTTGAAATTTTACATCATACACAATCTTATCTTGTGCAATTCCGCTAAAGACCATCAAGAAAAACGTAATAAAAAGAAGTATTTTTTTCATAGCTATTCAGCTATAAATATACTCTGAATTACTGTATTTACCCAATTATCTTCGCTTACGTCCATTAATGTGAATTTATACGGATTGTCAACCGTTAATTCGAGCGGATTTTCCTCAGAAATATTTAAAACTACGTTGGATGTGTTGTAGTATTGAAATTGGTTTTCAAACGTGTACGTTCCGGAAAGTAAACCATCATCAACAGTAGAAACAATTTGAAAATAAATAGCATTATCGCCATTGGCATTGTGTTCCCACAAAAATTTTGGCATTTTAGACACTTCATGATCCACCGTCACTACATCTGTCCAAACAGTTGGTTTTGTTATATTTTTTGTACGAATCGGATTGGAGAGCTTCACTTCACCATCCAACTCAAATGCAATGATAATCCATTGTTCCTGTGCAAAAGGTCGTGTAAATTGATAGATGAATCCTTCAAAAAGTGCTGTTGATGGCAAATCTAACTTTCGATAGTTACTATAATCGTTTGCGTCAACATCTGCGGTATTGGTTTCAAAAAACTGCACATTCGTTGCGCCTTCTTCCAAATAATAAAAAATATTTACAATAGCTGTATTGGAAGTATCACTTGCCGCACAAGCAATGACCGCACCGTTTTCAATAGTTCTATTCGCAATGATATCTGATAGTTTCGCCGTATTTTCTATCCTAATAGCTTCAACTGTATCATCTGATTGACAGGAAAGTATCGTTGAAAATACCGTGAGATATAGAAGTATTTTTAGTTTGTTCATTCGTGTTTTTTATAATTTTCACGGACAATTGCCTCCGCAGGCTTGTTTTGTGGTGTAAATTGATTGTTTTCCAAGCCACCTACTTTTTCATCGTTTATAAACCATTTCCAGATAAATCCGCCCGCAAACCATTCTTCTTTCCAAAATTCATTGTACAACGCTTGCAACGCAATTTCCTGTGCTTTTAAATTGAGTACTTTTCCGCTTCTGCTAGAATCCCAAGGTTCTTTGCCAGTATATTCCATACTGCGATATCCGTATTCAGTGAAGAGTATTTTTCGCTGTAACTTTTCAGACAAGCTTACGATTTTCTGTTTGTGCGATTGCCAACCTTTTTGCAAATTTTCTAACGAAGGAATTTTTTCTTCACTTAACGGAAAATACGCGTCAATTCCTATAAAATCTAAGGCTTCCCAAAACGGTACCTTGTCAAACGAATCCCAATTTTCTGCATAGGTCAATTTTCCTTTGTATACTTTTTTCACTTTCGTGATGAGTTCCTTCCAAAAAGCCGGTCGCGCTGCTACAAACTTGTGCAATTCCGTGCCAATGCAGTACATTTCTGCTTTGAGCTCTTCTGCCAAACTTGCATATTCCAGAATAAAACTTTCATATGATTTTTCAAACGCTTTCCAATCTTCCTCAGATTCCATTTCAATAAAACCTGTAAATTCACCATTCCAAACCCAAATTTGCGGTTTGATCATGATTTTAATGTTGTTCTTTTGCAACAATTCCGAATATTGCTTTGCTCCTTTTCGCGTTTCGCCAAACCATTGTCGGTCTGTGTTATGAATGACATCCGTAGTATTCAATTTTCGCATAAAACCAAAAGGCATAATTGCCGCGTAATTTGCGTTTACACTAATTACAGGATCTACATGCGTTTGATTCGCAGGTTGTGATGCAGCGACAAAACTTACACCATTTATTTTTTTGGTTTGACTAGTACAAGAAAGTTGCAACAGGCCAAAAAATATGCAAAGGAGCCTACATTTCATAGTTGATTGTTTTAGACTCCTAAAATAAGTATATTCTTAAAAAAGTGCTCTTAAACCTATGCTAAAAGTTTGTCCTAGTCCTTGAAAATTACTTCCCCGAACAAACTTGTCAAAAGAAGCTTCTACGTTTAACACACTTGTCAATTGATATTTTGTTCCAATTCCTAACGAAGTAGAATTTTGCGAAAAATCGTTTCCTAAATCTATTAAAAATGCCTGTTTTGTATTTACATAAACAGTAGATTTTGGCGATGGAAAGTAGCTTAAAAATACAGCAAGTGGCATGAATAAACTGTTATTTGCAAAACGTTCGCCTACGTTAGAATCATTTGGATTAGCATCTTCTGCTTTTTCTCCAAAATTGAATCCGAAATCAGCTTGTGTAAATAACTGCCATTTGTCTTGTCCGAACGTTTTGTCATAGAAAAATTTGGTTTCCCAAAACACACTTCGTTTGTCTAAATACGGCGCATTGGCTTTGTCTGCAAAAATTGGTAAGTAGATAGAACTTGTAAATGAAAACGTTGATAAACTCTTAAACGGTTGCACACGAATTGACGGCGCAATGGTTGTAAATCCGCTTCTAGAAGTTGCGTTATCTCTAAAGTTAAATACATCTAACGCGCCAGCACCACCAAAGGTATTAGAACGCACTTGGAAAATAAAACCGATGTTGACACGGCGATTTTCACTAATTCCTGTGTAAATTTCTGTGGTATTTGTAAAAAAGGTTTCTCTCGGAATCGTGACTGAAGTACTTCCTGCGTCGGTTCTTTCCGTTTGTGTATAAATACTGTTGAAAAACTTAATATCCCATTGTCCTTTTTTCAATAATTTTGAAGGTGTAAACTCTTGAATATTCGTTAAATTATCAGTAGTATCCTCATCTTCATCTTGTGCAAATGAGAAGCTTACACATAATACTGCAAGCGCAGTGAGCCATAAATTTTTAGTGTTCATTTTTGATTTAATTTAGTATTGGTTCTTTTAATTTTTTTCTATATTAATGTTCACACTGAGCATCTCAAAGTATCAATGTGTTCACACTGAGCCTGTCGAAGTGTCTAGTTTTCCAAGTACTTCTCGATACAATTTTCTTGGGAAAATCACTCGAAGTGACGATTGAAAACAATTTATAATTCAACATTTAGCATTTAAAATTTTTCAACTATTTCGTTTTATTCAAATTCCAGTTGTAAGGATAATAGCTGATTTTAGATTTTTTGGCAATTTTTTCTTCTCTATATTGATTGATAAAGTCGATTTCAGTTCCGTTTTGGATAAAATCTTCTTTGTACCATTTCATAATTTCAGAAAGTTGTACACGCTTTTTCTTGGTATTTACTTTGATAAAATCATTACTATTTAAGGCAATTCGTGTTTGCTTGTCAAGCTGTTCGTCTAAAGTGTTTGGCAAATATGCTTCCGCGATGATTGGAGGACACCCCAAACCTGCGCACACCAACACAAAGTGAAAACGTGCATCAGCAAACTGTCCGCGTAACAACTTATGTTCTATATCGTTGAGTGTGATTTTTTTTCCGCCAACAGCATGTGTTGTTTTATCGAAAAATCCTTTAATATCCAACGGTGATTTTACAGGATACTTTTCAACAATTCCCTTAATAACCGATAAATTGTAGATATTAATCCAAAATGCTTGATACGCTGCTGCATCACTCTTATCAATCTTAATACTATTGGTCGCTGTTAAAATCTTTTCTAGTTGTGCTGGATTCTTTTGGATCGCTTTATAATTGACACGTCCATTCTTCACATGTGCTTCCAAAAAAGCATTGGTATCTTCAAAAAAGGTATCTATATTTTGTGCAAATCCGAACGTAGTAACACAGAAGACAATAAGTGTGATGATTTTAGATTTCATAGCAATTTTTAATAATTAATTTTTAGTTGTAATGCTGGGTAAGTCCACTAAAGGGTTCAGAACTTACAAACTTTCTGAAAAAAAATTCAAATCGCATCAAATTGACTTTCAAAGACAAAGCGAGTTGTAGTTTTTTAAAAATCCTTACAAAAAGGTTTTAATTTATAATAATTCTAAATTCCTTACCTTGGTTAAGTTCTTAACTTTAACAGCGACAGAACTCACGACATAAGTCAATTCCTAAGCACCAATAGGAATCAATATAACCAATTCACAATTTATGGAACACATTGTCATTATAGGGAACGGAATTTCTGGAGTTACGGCTGCCAGACATATCCGAAAAAACTCCGACAAACGCATTACTATTATTTCTGCGGAGACCGAATATTTCTTCTCGCGTACAGCGCTCATGTACATTTATATGGGACACATGAAGTTTGAACACACACAACCATACGAAAATTGGTTTTGGAAAAAGAATCGTATCGAACTGAAAAAAGGCTTCGTTAAAACCATAAAAGATACTTCAAAAGAATTGGTTTTTGCCAGTGGAGAAACGCTAAAATATGACAAACTCATCATCGCCACAGGTTCTAAACCCAACAAATTTGGTTGGCCTGGACAAGATTTGGATGGCGTTATGGGCATGTATCACAAACAAGATTTGGAAAATTTAGAGAAATTTGCACCCAATAATAAAGTGTGTAAACGCGCGGTCATTGTCGGCGGTGGACTCATCGGAATTGAATTGGCAGAAATGTTACAAAGTCGCGATATTCCTGTAACCTTCTTAGTGCGTGAAAAAAGTTTTTGGAATGGTGTGTTGCCTGCGGGCGAATCGGCAATGATAAACGAACATATAAAAGAACATCATATTGACTTACGCTTAGGCGTGAATTTACAAGAAATCAAAGCAGACGAACACGGAAAAGTAAAGTCGATCGTCATCCAAGAAACGGGCGAAGAAATTGAATGTTCTGTGGTTGGATTGACCGCAGGTGTTTCACCAAATGTAGATTTCTTAAAAGATTCTAACATTGAAATTGGTCGTGGCGTAAAGGTGAATCGCATGTTAAAAACCAACGTAAAAGATGTGTATGCCATTGGCGATTGTGCCGAACAGCATGAAGCCATTGGCAATCGCAGACCCATTGAAGCGGTTTGGTACACAGGTCGCATGATGGGCGAAACGGTTGCGCAAACTATTTGTGGAAATCCGAAAGAATATAATCCTGGACATTGGTTCAATTCTGCTAAGTTTTTAGACATTGAATACCAAACCTACGGATGGGTTTTTGGCGAACGCGGACGACCAGAATACGAACAACATTTTCATTGGAAACATCCAAAAGAACACCTTTGCATTACGATTGCATTTCATAAAGAAACCAATCTTTTCTTAGGAATCAATACGTTTGGCATTCGCATGCGCCATCATGCGTTTGACAAATGGTTAACAGAAAAACGTTCCGTAGAATATGTCTTAGAACATTTAGCCGACGCCAATTTTGATCCTGAATTTTACAAATTGCACGAAAAAGATATAGTAGCACAATTCAATCAAGAACACAACACCAATATTCAATTAAAGAAAAGAAGCTGGAAACGTATTTTTCAATTTTCTTAATCTGTCATAACCACTTACAGCAACAACATGAAAGCAATACAAAATATAGGATTGAGTCTTTTTTTAGCAGGACTTGCCATTTTCACCATACTTCCATTGATTGGTTCGTATAAAATCAGTTCTGAAAAACTGGATGAAATCGTAAGAAATAAAGGAATTAAAAGTGAACTTTTCATCGAAGATTTACAAGCTAATATGGTTGGTAAAGAATTTACAAATCCATTCACATTTTCTTCCACCATTATATCTGCCATTGAAAATGCGAATGAAAAACACAAAGCAAACAGCGAATGGGATAAAGTGATTTGGGATAAAAAACACAGTTTTTCATACAATATTGCCAAAGATGTTGGTTCAGGGCCTGTGCAGGAAAATAAAGGACTGTTTTGGTGGCTCACTTTTGGGTTGGGAATTATTGGTTCGCTACTATTTATCATTCCTGAATTGTATCGAAAACCAATTCCAGGCATTAAAAACAACGGAATTTGGCTAAATCCGTCCACCAATAGAGGTTGGATTGCTTGGTTTGCCTTTGTCTTCCTTGTCGGATTTTACATTCTCCTCTACTTCTATCCAGATTATATTGTGAATTGGACGTATATCGTTGATCCCATCAGTGAAAGTATTAGTGGAAATAGGGCGAGTCAGTGGTTTTTATACGGATTCATGTATTGTACGGTAATGACAGTGATGGCGATTCGGATGTACATCAAATACCGTCACAATAAATACCAAATGTTGCGTACGACTTCAGTATTATTCTTTCAAATTGTATTTGCGTTTTTAATTCCTGAAATCATGGTAAGTTTTGAAATGCCTTGGTACGACTTTAAAAATGCCTTTCCATTGGATTATGATTTTTTCTTTCAGTGGAATATAAAAGATTTGATTAATAGTGGTGGCATTGGCATTTTTATTCTCGTTTGGGGAATTTTACTGACCATCGTCGTCGTTCCTGTGATGGTCTACTTTTTTGGAAAACGCTGGTATTGTTCTTGGGTTTGCGGTTGCGGTGGATTGGCAGAAACGCTGGGTGATCCGTACCGACAATTATCTGACAAATCTTTACGATCGTGGAAGGTAGAACGCTGGTTGATTCATGGAGTTTTGGTATTTGCGGTAGTTATGACAGGAATGACCTTATATGCGTTCTTTACAGGAGCAGATACTGTGCTAGGAATCAAGACGCAAACCATTCAAGATATATATGGATTCTTGATCGGATCTATTTTTGCAGGCGTGATTGGAACTGGATTTTACCCAATTTTCGGAAACCGAGTTTGGTGTCGTTTTGGATGTCCGTTAGCAGCGTATTTGGGAATTGTACAACGTTTCAAATCGAAATTTAGAATTACCACTAACGGCGGACAATGTATTTCATGTGGAAATTGCTCCACCTATTGCGAACAAGGAATTGACGTGCGAGCGTATGCGCAAAAAGGACAAAACATTGTACGTTCATCCTGTGTCGGTTGCGGAATTTGTAGTGCGGTGTGTCCAAGAGGCGTTTTAAAACTAGAAAACGGTACAGACGATGGCGACACACGTCACAAAGTTCCAGAAGTCATCTTAGGAAACGACATGGATTTGTTTGAAATGTTGGAAGAAAATAAGTAGTGAGTTATTAGTATTGAGTATTGAGATTGTATCAAAGAAAATTTTGAGTTTTACATTTTATTTCAATTTTATGTTGAATGTTAAATTTTTCTTAGATAAAAACCTATGATTTGCTAGCAAATCATAGGTCAGAGATAATGTTCTATTGCGGTTCTGAAGTATCGCAAGCATTACAAATATATATCCAACTGGAAGGACATGCTTCACTTTCAGGACAACTTAGGGCAGTTTCACAATGATTGCTACAATGACGCGTACAATCATGGGAACAAGCCATCGGTGTAGTATAATCGGCTGAGCTTCCACCATTAATGGCGTTACCATGCAATTGTGAAATTGACTTTTTATTAAGTTTTAACGATTTAAAATTTTTCTTTTTCATGATTTAATTTTTTAAAGAATTAATAACAATGTAAAGAAAGAATATATTTACAAAATATCCTAAAGGGAAAATTCCCCTTTAACATTTAGACAGTAAAGAATCTTTCATTAAACAAAACATTCGTTAGGTTTTACTGTAAGTTTAAACGATTCATAAAGACCATTAAACTAATCCAAAGTAAAGCGACCAAAAACCCAAGACCTAAACCAAAAAAATGAAAAACTTTCTCATCACCCTTTGCCTCAGTATTACCTTCTGCGGAAGCGCACAAAAAAAGTATCAAAAAGATTATTATGATAACGGACAACTAAAAGCGGAAGGTTGGGTAAAAGATGATGTAAAAATTAAATACTGGAAGTTTTACCATCCAAATGGTGCGTTGCAAAAACAAGGGCGTTACAAGAATGGAAAACCCACAAAATATTGGTACTTTTATCGCGAAAATGGCACAAAAAAAAGTGAAGGTCATTATGTAAAAGGTCTAAAAAGTAAATGGTGGCTTTTTTATGATGAAAACGAAAAAGTGAATCATAAATGCCAATTGAAAAACAATGAGAAAAATGGGTATTGTTTGTTGTATGCAAATGAAGAATTGATTAGCGCTGAGAAATACAAAAACGGACAAAGAATTGGAAAATGGACCGATTTAGAAAGTTTTAAAAAAGAAAATAGTGTTTGGGATTTGCAGTAAATTGGTTGCTTGTTGTTAGTTACTAGTTGCTTGTTTTATCTACTTTTGAATATCGGTTTGAAACGTAAACTTATAAACTCTTAAACCTTTAAACTAAGAATTATAAATGCTAAATGTTGAATGTTGAATGTTGAATGTTGAATATATTTCAAAACGTAATTCAGAAACGCATTCAACATTTACAATTTAAAAAATAACATAAAAGCCAAAGGCTAAAAGCAAGAGAGATTCCCGCCTGCGCAGGAATGAAAAATACAAGTAAGATATATGAACATAACAGTCATCATTCCTGCATATAATGAAGAAGATTCTATTGCGAATGTTATTCAGGAAATCCCCGAAATTGTTACAGAAGTTATTGTGGTAAGCAATAATTCTACCGATCATACGGAAGCAAATGCGGCGGCGGCGGGCGCAACAGTTTTGAAAGAACCCAAAAAAGGCTACGGATACGCATGTTTGAAAGGTATGGAATATATTGCCAATCAAGAAAAAAAGCCTGAGATTCTTGTATTTTTAGACGGCGATTATTCGGATTATCCTGAAGAATTGACTAAAATTGTGGCGCCAATTGTAGAGCAAGATATTGATTTTGTGGTGGGTGCGCGTGTAAAATCGCTTCGTGAACAAGGTTCTATGACACCGCAACAAGTATTTGGAAATTGGTTGGCTACGTTTTTGATGAAACTATTTTTTAGAGCGAAATTTACCGATTTAGGTCCTTTTAGAGCTATTAAATATGATCAGTTGCTACAATTGAATATGGAAGACAAAACCTATGGTTGGACCGTGGAAATGCAGCTCAAAGCGTTGAAGCAAAAACTCTCATACGTAGAAGTTCCTGTAAAATATAAAAAGAGAATTGGTGTCTCAAAAGTTTCAGGAACCGTAAAAGGTACTATATTTGCTGGCATAAAAATTTTAGGTTGGATTTTTAAATATAGTTTTAAATAGATGGTATTTGATGCAGAATTTTTCAAACTAGCACTGTCGTTTGTCGTTATGGCAATCTACGCAATTGCGCTAATTTTGATTTTATTGTACAGCTTGGCTCAGTTAAACTTATTGATCAATTATTTGCGATCAAAAAAGGAAGACGACAACGCGCCACGCTTCGATTTGAACAATCCTGATGAAGTTCCGTATGTAACGATTCAGCTTCCTGTGTACAACGAGTTGTATGTGATGGAGCGTTTGCTTGATAATATTGCACTGATTGACTATCCGAAAGACAAACTTGAAATTCAGGTACTAGACGATTCTACAGACGAATCTGTCATTTCTACCGCAGAAAAAATCAAGGAAATACAACAACTCGGAATCGACATTTCACATATTCGCCGTGAAAATCGTTCTGGTTTTAAAGCTGGTGCATTGAAAGAAGGTTTGGTAGATGCCAAAGGAGAATTTATCGCAATTTTTGATGCAGATTTCCTTCCTAAGAAAGACTGGCTGAAACAAACAATTCCGTTCTTTAAAGATGAAAAAATTGGCGTGGTACAAACACGTTGGGGACATTTGAACCGCGATTATTCTCTTTTAACAAAGATTCAAGCATTCGCGCTCGACGCACATTTTACGTTGGAACAAGTAGGAAGAAACTCCAAAGGACATTTTATCAATTTCAACGGAACTGCCGGAATTTGGCGAAAAACCTGCATTATTGATGCTGGAAATTGGGAAGGCGATACCTTGACGGAAGATTTAGATTTGAGTTACCGCGCACAATTGAAAAACTGGAAATTCAAATATTTGGAAGATGTAGAAACACCTGCCGAATTGCCTGTGGTGATTAGTGCCGCACGTTCGCAACAATTCCGCTGGAATAAAGGTGGCGCAGAGAATTTTCAAAAAATGGTGAAGCGTGTTATTCGATCTAAAAATATATCGTTCAAAACCAAAGTTCACGGTATTTTACATTTACTAAATAGCACGATGTTTTTAAACGTATTGATCGTTGGCGTACTCAGTATTCCGATGTTGTACATTAAAAATACCTACGGCCATTTGGAAATTTATTTTACCATTTCTAGCTTTTTCATCATCAGCACGATTATCTTTTTTATCTGCTTTTGGTTTCCATTTAAGCGTGTACAAGGTGGCGGATTTTTAAAATTTATCGAATACATTCAGATGTTTTTCACCTTCTTTTCCGTGGCGATGGGATTCTCGGTACACAATTCTGTAGCTGTGATGGAAGGACACATGGGAAAACGAAGTGAATTTGTGCGCACGCCAAAATTCAATATTAAAAGCTTGAAAGATTCGTGGAAAAACAACAAATACATTCGCAAAAAAATATCTGCAAATACGATTATTGAAGCCCTGTTGATGATTTATTTCTTGTTTGGAATGTACAGCGCATATCCGTTAAATGATTTTGGATTGTTTCCGTTTCACTTGATGTTATTTTTAGGATTTGCCTTTGTCTTTTTTAACTCCATTCGTTCCAAAGTGTGATCGCTTCCGCAGCGAAATATCGTAGTTTTTCGGTTGTTTTCGTGCTGCTTAGCACGTTTGTGTATTACTACATTGGTTATCCGTTAGTACGAACGGACGTTGCTTTATTAATTTCATTGTACGGAATTGCTTTTGCTTGTTTTTTTGGATTGATTCGACTCGAAAAGACACATTTTTTTACCCTTGCGGGAATTGCCATTGCTTTCCGATTGGTATTCGCAGGAAGCATTCCGAATTTATCACAAGATTTTTACCGCTTTATTTGGGACGGAAGAATGTTGGTGGAAGGTTGGAATCCGTATTTATATGTGCCCAACGATTTGATGGCTTCTGGAACGGCACCAATTGCAGAAGCGCAAGAATTATGGCAAGGAATGGGCGATTTGAGTGCTTCGCATTATACCAATTACCCACCCATAAATCAGTTGTGTTTTGCCATTGCAGGATTGTTTGCTGGGAAAAGTATCTTGGGTTCGGTCATTATACTTCGAATTTTAATCATTCTTGCAGATATTGGAACACTCTATTTTGGAAAAAAACTCTTAACACGTTTGGGTTTGCCGGTGCATCATATTTGGTTGTACATCCTGAATCCGTTTATCATTATGGAATTGACTGGAAATCTACATTTTGAAGGTGTCATGATTTTCTTTTTGGTGTGGAGTTTGTATTTGTTGCACAAAGGTTCGTGGAAACTAGCAGCCGTTGTTTTGGCGTTTTCGGTTTCTGTAAAGTTGATTCCGCTAATTTTTCTCCCACTATTTTTTCAATGGTTTACCAAACACAAAGCTTCACAAATTTCTAAACAAACAGTTCCTATTATTTGGAAAGGCATGTTGAAACTCTTGGCATTTTACGGAATTGTATTGGTGACAATTTTAGTGTTATTTTTACCATTTTTATCAGAAGCATTCTTTGAAAATTATCAAAAAACAGTGAGTTTATGGTTTCAAAACTTTGAATTCAATGCAAGTTTGTACTATATCGCCCGTTGGATTGGTTATGAAACTGTCGGCTGGAATTTGATCAGAGAAATCGGTAGTATCACGCCCATCGTTGTATTGATTTTTGTAGCAGGAATAAGTTTGTACCGAGATAATTCAAGCTTTCAAAAAACCATCACGGCGTGTTTGTTTGGGCTTTCTTTTTACTTTTTTTCTACAACAACTATGCATCCTTGGTATTTGGCTACTTTACTGATTTTAAGCATTTTTACGCACTATAGATTCACCTTGGTTTGGTCGTTTATGATTATTTTCAGTTATACTGCTTATCAAAATGAAAGGTATGCTGAACATCTAGGTTTTGTAGCGTTCGAATACGTTGTTGTGTATGCGTTTTTAGTGTATGAATTGTTCCTTCGCAAAGAGAAAAAAGAAAAAAATCTAACAGTAGCCCAAACAAACTAAGAGAATATTCTTCCAAAAAGAGGGCAATCTTTCCTCTTTTTTCAGTATTTTTATGATTATAACCAATTTATTTACTAATTATGAAATCATTACGTCTGTTACCAATCGCCTTTTTATTTTTAATGAGTTATTCCACAATTGCTCAAGTAAGTGGCTCTCCGAGAGAGTTTGAAACAACTACAGAAATGTACAATCAAATTCGAAAAATTATAAACACAAGAGAAATTGCTGCGTATGAAATTGATTGGGAGAATGTAAAAGGAAGTCCGTATTTGCATGAAGAATACAAGTTGGCAAAATTTTATGTTGCGAACAAATCGTATGGAAATATTATGATGCGTTTTAATACGTACACGGATGAAGTAGAATTGATGCCAGAAGAAATAGATGGAGAAATTGGTGCTTTGATGAAAATTGACGGTTCTAGAGTTGCCTTTGGCAATAAAATGCTGAAATTACTTTCGTATACAGATGAAGATGGCAATGCTGATAAAGGGTATTTTTTAGTGTTAAATTCGGCTGACAACCTCAATTTGTTGTTAAAAAAGAAATGTATCTTTTCTCCGAATGAAAAAGCGTTGACTGCTAATCAAGCAGATAGAAAAGCAAAATTCACACAATACGATTATTATTATATTTTGAAAGATGGAACTCCAATTGCGGTAACTCCAAAAAAGAAATCTATCACAAGTATCTTTCCTGATAAGAAAAATGAAATTAAGGAGTATATAAAATCTGAAAAGCTTAAACTTAAAAAGCAAGAAGATTTTGCAAAGCTCGTGGATTATATTGCGAGTATATCCAATATGTAATCAAATTTAAGGTTTTACTCCACTTAAATCAATCCTAAATCTTTGGCATTGGCGATTAAGTGAATGGCGTTATTTGCTTTGAAATAAATTTTCAACTTACTCAATCGCTTTTCAATGGAACTCAGACTGTTGGGTGAAATGCTACGGCTTTTTAAATCTTTGGCAATTTCATCTTGACTCAATCCTTTGGACAATAATTTGAGCAATCCGATGTCGTAATCGTCGATTTCCATATCATTTTTGGGACTCAATGCACCACCAATTTTTTGAGATAAATACTGCTCTCCGTCAAACACTTTTTTGATGGCATTAGTGAGTTCTTGCAGGCTTTTTCGTCCTTTGCACACATAGGCATCAATGCCGTATTCAGAGACCAAACGGCGAACGCGTTGCAATTTGTCTTCCACAGAATACACAATGACTTTTAAATTGGGCTGATCGGTTTTTAACTTGGCAATCAAGTCTTCGCCAGAGCTCAATTTCTGTTTTCGGTGATCTTTTACGAAAGACAAATCGGTAATCAACAATTCATACGGTTTTTCATCTTTTCGTGCTTTTTTGGCTTTCAAATCTGCATCATCACAATATTGTGCATGATCTATTTTTCCAATTTCTAACTTGGAAAGTACTGTGAGGACACCTGTGTTGATGTCGTCCATATCTTCGGCAATTAAAACTTTAGTAAACATAGGCTATCTATCATACTGGAACATTAATACTAAACTTACAACCTTTGTGAAGTTCTGTATCAAAAGTAAGTTTTCCTTTAATTGCGCGAATACGGTTTTCCGCATTTAACAATCCATTTTTAGAAATTTTCCCTGTAAAGCCTTTCCCATTATCAATATATTGAATGAACAATTGCTTATTTTTTCTTTCGATAGAAACCACTACCAGACCAGCATTGCTGTGCTTTTTCATATTTGTAAGCAACTCTTGCAATACACGATATACGGTAATTTTGATATGTGACGAAATTCCTTTCCAGATTTCGATATCATACCGTTTCAATAGTACATTTACTTCATCTGATTGAAAACTTCGGAACAAATTACTCAACTCGTCTGCAAATCCTTTGTTGGTATCAATGCTTTGAATTTGCTTCGAAATATCGCGTGCTTGATTGTAAATTGTATCTAACTTGTCCAAAACTGTTTCCTTTTCAGGGTTTGTCGTTTCGAGTTGCGTCATGAGTTCATACAAATCATTCGCCAATTCGTCGTGTACTTTCGAGGAAATTCGTGCTTCTGTAACGTGCACTGTTTTTACTTTTTCTATTTTGTGGCGGCGTTTGATGCGGAAGTAAATGATGAAGGTGAGGACAACTAGAATCATTAGAACTAGTAGTGTAATGAATAATTGTAGTGTTCGTTTTGCTTCTTTTTCATCAGAAATTAATTGCTTACGCTCAGCTATATTCTTCTCTCTTTCCGCTTCATCAAAGTCAAATCTTGCATTTGCAAATTGCGTTTGTAGTAAGTCTTCCTCTTGTTCAATTTCTTTTTCTAATTCAATATACTTGTTTATATTGTCACTTGTAGCATCTATTTTTATCAATTGTTGATAAGCTTCATAAAAGGATTTCTTATTGTTTAATTTGTTAGCTTGTTGTAGAACTTGATCTGTGTAAAATAATGCTTTTTTTCTATTTAAGTTGGAGTATATTTCTGCTAATTTCATGTACACACTTATCAATCCAGAAGTATCTTCACTTTTTTTGTAAAATTCCAATGCATTTTTAAGAAGTGAATCAGATTTTTGATTAAAACCATCTCTTAAAAATAATGTATGTGCTAAATTGCTAATTATTGTGACCTCATTTTTCTTTGATGATTTTTCAGAATATCTATTTAATAAATTTTTAAAAATTGTTATTGCAGCTGTGTAATCTTCATTTTCCTTAAATACATTAGCTTTTGCATTATAAAGTATAATTCGCATGTCCTCACTGATTTTTTTACCTGATATTGAATCTTCTGCCAAAGCTATAGCCTCGTTAATTCGCTTATCGGCAGTAATTAAATCTCCTTGTTCTTTTGCAGCCACTGCAATATTATAATATAAACTGCTTATTGTACTATAGTGTTTCGTATTTTGAACATAGTCTAATCCTTCTAAAGCAGATATTTGACTCGCACCAAAGCTTCCAGTTTTTTTCTCCAATGTAGAAATTTCCAAAAGCATTTGAGCGACTTTTGAATGTTTGTTAATTTTTTGATATAAGTTTTTAGCGTCTATGTAATTTTCATAAGACAATTTATAACGCTTTAATTCTTTTAAGGAAAATGCCTTTCTACTCAAAGCCCAAGCTATATACAAAGTGTCTTTTTGTGTAGTTGCTACCTCATATAACTTATCTGCATAAAGCAATGCAGTATCATATTCTTCTTGATTTTTATACGCACTTTGAATACGTAGAAGCGATTTCTTAATATATCTTTTATTGGATTCTTTTTTTGCCGCATTTAACTCCTGATGTCCATAAAATATGGCACTATCATATTCCGCTATACTATTTTTTGCACGTACAATAGAATCCAGTCTTTTTATAGTTGGACTTAAGGTTATTTTTTTTTCAATCTTTTCAGTTTTACATGAAAAAATAGTTGCTAAAAATATCAAACAAAAAAAGAAGGATGACGTTGGTAGTAGTTTCATCCTTCTAAAATAGTAAAAATACGATTACATTAAAAAGTTAATTCCCAATTGTTGTGCTGTCATCATCATCATCGTCGTCATTTGTTGGCATTTCAGGATCTTCACCTTCCGTGGCTTGTTGTTCAAATTGCACTTCTTCTTCGGCAATTGAGTTGGGCGTACAAGAAAATATTGCGCAATTGAGGAAAACCGTAAGTATTATTAAGCTGAATTTTTTCATTTTGTTAGAGTTTAAAAATTGGACATAGGTGTTGCCGTCCGAGGAGTACTCAGCGTAGTCAATGTTCAGCAACACGGTGAAATAGAAATGGCGCCGATTTCTTGTGTTTATGGGAAGTGAAGAGACAATTACAAACAGTTTAGCTACTTCCAGGAGCCGCCCCAATGCTTCTTATCTCAAGAATAAACCGAGCTATGTGCAGGAGATCAAATTGCTTTACTCTCGGTTTTTAGAAATATTTCTGTAACAAAGAAACTGAGGTTTTGAATGAAAAAATGGAAAGTTTCGGGAAGAGTTTTGGAAAGATTACAGAAACTATTTTCCCGCTTTTGAGTACAATTTTTAAACTCTTTTACAATGAAAGATGAAACCTAAAACTAGAAATCATGCATAGAGAGTTAGTATTGAGTGCTTTTAAAAAAGCAAGAGAAGAAGTAAAAGAAGCCACGGGAGTTACAATGTCTACAACAGGACTTTCAAAGAAAATTTCGGATTGTTTAATGGAAGCATATCACTTCCAATATCATGAAAAAAGCCTTCGAAACAAGTATAATTTGGCGAAGAAGGAACAAAGTGTTGAACTAAAAAGCTCCGTAGCAAATTATTTGTGCCGCTATTTGGGCTATGAAAATTATGCCGCGTTTATTGTTGAAAAAGACAAAGAAGCAAATCCGATTGAAACCGCAGAAGCAGAATTGATTGAAACAGGAAAGATTCAAAGAGAACCGTCTATGGGAGAAAAGTTGAAGATTATTATTCAGAAGAATAAAGTGACGTTGATTTTTTCTTCATTGCTGTTTTTAATGTATTTCGGATTGTACACGCTACAGGAACAACGTAGTGTAATTGCCGTAAAGGAAACCTCAGCAAAAATTGATTTTCAGGTAGAAAAAGATAATTCTGTCTGGGATACGCAATTTTCAGTGTAGAATTTTTAACAAATAGATATTCTCAAAAACAAAAAAACCTCCCAAAAATGAGAGGTTCCTTAAAATATGAAGCATGTTTTTTATAAATGCTTTAGATTGATGACTTCTTGAGCGGTTAATTCGCGCCAATGACTTCTTGGTAAGTCTTTCTTGGTCAATCCTGCAAAAACCACACGATCTAAACGTGCTACCGTGTACGATAAATGCTCAAAAATAGCTTTGACCAAACCGTTGCTTCCTGTGCTGACTTTGATACCTACTTCGCGCTTGGAAGCACCTTGAATCCACGAAATTTCATCTACTTGATGTACATCACCTCGAATGTTAATTCCGTCTTTGATTTTGTTGAAATCTGCCTGACTTAGGTTTCTATCCAATTCTACATGATAGATTTTACGCACTTTTTGATGTGGATCGGTTAATTTTCTTGCCAATTCCCCGTCGTTTGTAAATAGTAATAAACCCGTAGTTTGTCGCTCCAAACGTCCCACAGGAACAATTCGCGCTGTCGTTGCAGTTGCGACTAAATCCATCACCGTTCTGCGATTTTTTTCGTCTTTGGTAGTCACCAAAAATCCTTTCGGTTTGTTCAATAAAATATAGGTAGCCTTTTCAGGATTGATCACGCGTCCATCAAAACGAACTTCGTCTGTCAATTGTACTTTGTATCCCATTTCAGTGACCACTTTACCGTTTACAGTGACACTTCCGATAGAAATGTGCATATCAGCTTCTCGTCGTGAACAAATGCCTGAATTGGAAATATACTTATTCAAGCGCATCTCATTCGGATTGCTTGAAGATTTTGGTTTGGGTGCTGCTTTCTTCTTATAATTTGAATTTGGCTTCCTTCTATCCAACGATTTTTTTTCGTCAAACGATTTTTTACCATCCGAAGATTTCTTTTTTTCAAAAGACTTTTTTCCTCTTGGACGCTTATTATCTGCTTTGACTTTACTTTTACCGTGTCGCTCTTTTGCCATTACGTTATGCTCTAAAATTTTTGCAAAGATACTTTTAAATTGTTGATAAACGAATCTGGAATGAATTATTCGTTTTTTATGTTTGAAAAAGATAACTCATTCAAAATCAAAACATACATCAGTCATTTAGTTTGATGGTACTTTGACGTTCTCTATTCACGGTTAATTGTGTGACGTCTGGGCGCGAATAATGTCCAACCGCATCAAAGTTTTGACGTTCTTCCAATACGCGATTAAAATCAAGTGTAGCGATGATTAAACCTTCTTTGTGCAATACAGGCGGAATTAACCATTCGCCATCAGGACTTGCAATACACGATCCGCCATTTGCCAATTCGTCAGGAACATTTTTTAAGATTTCTTCTACATTCGGAATATTGTTTGGAATATCAACTTTTCGCATCAAACTAGATACAGAAATCACATACGAGCGCGATTCACGTGCAATAAAACGCGTAATGTCTTTGGTGTTTTCTTCACTTCCTGGCCACACTGCAATGTGAACATTTTCGCCCATTCCATACAAAGCTGCTCTTGGCAACGGCATCCAATTTTCCCAACAATTGAGTCCACCAACCATAAAATCTTTTAATGGATGTACTTTCAATCCGTTTCCATCTCCGCTCGCCCACGTTAAACGTTCTTCATACGTTGGCATGAGTTTTCTGTGCATGGACGCTATGTTTCCGTCTTGATTTATGTAGGCTAACGAACAGTAAATGCTATGTCCGCCACGATCTGAAGCACGTTCCATCAACCCTAAATAAATAGCGATGTTATGTGTTTTTGCCAACTTGCAAATTTCGTCCAAATCGCCTTTTTCTACTTGAATGGAATTTTGAACATAATGTCGGTGAATTTCTTTTTGCAAGGTCGAATTGAAAGTGGCGCCATTCGTATTGGCAACCCAAAACGGATAACCAGGCAATAACGCTTCGCCAAAAACGATGAGTTCACAATCTTGCTTGCTGGCTTCAAGAATTTGCTGTTGTATTTTTGCTATCGTTTTAGATTTGTCCAACCAAACTGGTGCTATTTGTGCTAAAGCCACTTTTAATTCGTGTGAAGATGACATAGATTTATTTTTTTATGATTTGAGATCTTTCAAAATATCTGTCGATGAAACATTGAAAACCTTATAAATTATGAATGAATCTTTGATGTTTCCAATTACAAAACGCGTGTAATTTTATCCAAAATTGCTTCAATATTTAACAATGGAATGCTAAAAACACCAGAAACGATAATGAATTTTAGAATGTTGTGTAATAACAAATATTGTGGTTTTGTGTTGGATTTGTAGAGAATGATGACGGAGAAAATTAACAATACAATACTTCCGTAGAAATAATAACGCATATAGCCTGTATCGTATTGAGAAAGCAACAAAACTGTTACAGAAACCGCAATCATCGTAGCAAATGTGATCAATCCTTTGGAAACTTTTTCGCCGTACATCACAGGAATGGTTTTGTAATTTTGTACCAAATCACCTTTGATATTTTCTAAATCTTTGATGAATTCACGAATGAGAATTAGTAAAAAGAGAAAGGTTGCGTGTACAAAAATGACGCTGTACAAATTCCCATAATAGATAAATACAGCAAAAAACGGCGTGATTGCTAAGAATGCAGAAGTGAGGTTTCCCAAAAATGGAATTTTTTTCATCTTATGTGAATAAAACCAAATTCCGAAAATATAGGCTGAAAAGAAGATAAACGCTCGAAACGATACCAAACTTGCAATTCCCGCAGAGATAAAGTTGAGAATGAAATATACGGTAATTTTTGTGCGCTGACTTACCAAACGATCCAACATGGATTTTCGTGGTCGATTGATCAAATCTTTTTCTGCATCGTAGAAGTTGTTGATAATATATCCGCCTGCAATGGCAACAGCAGAAGCTATAATTAATGCATGTAAATTCCAATCGAGAATGATCTCCATGAAACTTTCCTTAGGTGCTAAAATAAATTTGGCTGCTAGATATTGCGCAATTACGATAATAAGAATGTTATAGCCTCTTACCACCGAAAATAAGCTGAAAAGTTTGTAGTAAAATAGCTTGCGCTTTCTAGATAACATGAGTGACCAAACTTTAGAAGTTGTATACTACTTCCAATTTGTAGTCTTTGAGCGTTTCTTTTGTTTTTTGAATATTTTGAGTAAATCCAAGAATGTATCCGCCGCCGCCAGATCCACAAAGTTTCAAGTAGTAATCGTTGGTTTCAATTCCTTGTTTCCAAAGCGAATGAAATTGTTGAGGAATCATAGGTTTGAAGTTATTAAATACAACTTTTGATAAGGATTTTAGGTTTCCAAATAAGGATTTTATATCGCCTTTTAAGAAATCTTCCACACAAGAATCCGTGTGTTTTATAAATTGATCTTTTAGCATATTACGGAAACCTTCTTGCTTCATATTTTCCATAAAAATATTCACCATTGGTGCCGTTTCTCCCATAATTCCACTGTCTAATAAAAATACCGCTCCTTGTCCTACTTCGTTCTGCGACGGAATTCCCGTAGGCTCAATATTGTCTTTCGAATTGATTAAAATTGGAATGCTCAAATAACTATTTAACGGATCTAAACCAGAACTTTTTCCGTGAAAGAATGATTCCATCGCGCCGAAAATCTCTTTTAATTTTAAAAGCTTATCTCTTGTTAAGTTTTCTAAAACCGTAATTTTATCATACGCGTATTTATCGTAAATAGAAGCGACCAATGCTCCAGAACTTCCCACACCATAGCCTTGTGGAATGGAAGAATCAAAATACATTCCTTGTTCTAAGTCACTTTTTAAAGTAGCAATATCAAACGTGACTAAGTCAGCATGCAAAGCTTCTAAGTGATTCGCAAAACCTTTCAAACTTTCGTTCGATTCTTTGGCTTCGTCAGATGAATTGTCGTCAATTTTCAACGCTCCTTTGTAAAAGTTATATGGAATAGAGAGTCCTTTAGAATCTTTGATGATTCCGTATTCTCCGAAAAGTAATATTTTTGAATAGAAAAGTGGTCCTTTCATTATTATTTCAATTTGCGGCTATTGTTACTGTAAAATTACAACTTTTTTGCTCCAAAACCTATTTGATCACAAATGTGATGTTCATTTTGGCAAAATTTTAGTAGTTCTTTTTGGATAAATGGATATACGGTATCTTTTTCATTTTCAGGATATAATACATGAACATTTGCTCCAGCATCTAAAGTAAAACACACATGTGTTCCTGAAGTTTCACGAAATTTCCAAATTCGGTTGATGATTTCCAACGTATTAGGCTTCATTAAAATGAAATATGGCGAAGACGTCATCATCATGGCATGAAGCGTTAATGCTTCACTTTCTACAATGGCAATGAATTCTTTGAGATCGCCATCAGCCAAAACAGATTGTATTTTGGTTAAATTTTCATGTGCTTGCACAAAACGTTGTTGCGCAAACGGATGATTGTACATTAAATCGTGTCCCACAGTACTGCTCACCTGCTTTTCTCCTTTGTCTACCAATAAAATTGTGTCGTGATATTTTTTGAAAACTTCATGAACGCCGTAGGGATATTTGATGCCAAATAAATCTGAACTTCCGATGGTGTTTGCATGTTGTCCCCAAACAATTATATCGCCTTCAATACTTCTGCTGGCACTTCCTGAACCCAAACGCGCTAAAAATGACGCTTTTCGGTTGAAATCTTCCTGAGATATTTTTGGATTGAGTTCTTTTTCCAAACTCATCAAACACAACGCCAACGCACTCATTCCAGATGCAGAAGACGCAATTCCACTACTGTGCGGAAAGGAATTTGAGGTTTCTATTGTAAAATGATAGTCTTTTAAAAACGGCAAATATTGTTCAACACGTTTTAAAAATGTATTGATTTTTGGTTTGAAGTCGTCCTTTTGTGTTCCTTCAAAAAATAGGTCAAAAGAAAAATCATTTTGTGGCTGATCGTGCTTTTTATAAGACAATTTTGTGGTGGTTGCACAAGCTTCTAACGTAAAACTGATAGACGGATTTTGCGGAATTTGGTCTTCCTTTTTCCCCCAATATTTGATCAGTGCAATGTTACTTGGCGATTTCCAAGTGACGTTTCCCGATGCAACATTTTTTGTATAGTCGTTGGGCAGAAATGCAGCTACTTTCATAGACGATTTTAAAATTTATGCAAAGATACGACTTTTTAATGTGTCAATTTGAAAATGTAACAATGTGCTAATTGCTTTCAAAAGATACGTTAGACTAGCATCTCAATACTCAATTCTCAATACTATTAGCTATAATATAACTTCCCGTCCAAGCATTTTGAAAGTTAAATCCGCCAGTAATGGCATCAATATTGAGAATTTCACCAGCAAAGTAGAGATTTTTGTGTTTTTTACTTTCGAAGGTTTTAAAGTTGACTTCTTTGAGATCAATTCCGCCTGCCGTGACAAATTCTTCTTTGAAGGTACTTTTGCCTTTTACATTGAAAATAGCTTCTGTGAGTTGACTTGCCAATTGTTCCGTTTGCTGCTTATTCAAATCTGCCCAACGCGTTTGATCTTTGATTCCTGCCGCTTCCACAATTCGTTGCCATAAACGTTTTGGCAAGTGAAACGGATTGTTTTTTTGAACCATTTTTTTCGCCAATTCTATTTTGAAATCTTTGATACTTACCAAGCAATCTTCTTTATCAATATCATCTAACCAATTGACTTCTATTTGAAAATTGTAGTGTTTGTCTGCCAAAATCCGTGCGCCCCAAGCGGAAAGTTTTAAAATTCCTGGTCCGCTCATTCCCCAATGTGTAATGAGCAACGGTCCATTGGATTCGAGTTTTGCACCAACAACTTTTACATTGGCTGGCGTGGCAATTCCGAGTAAATCTTTGATGCGTGCATCTTTGATATTGAATGTAAACAACGATGGAACCGCAGGAACAATGGTATGTCCAAGCGTTTCTAACAGTTTCCACATTTTTGGATTGCTTCCTGTGGTAAATACTACTTTTTTAGCTTCTAAAGTTCCTTGACTGGTTTCTACGTGCCAAACACCATTTCCTTTTGAAATATTTCGTACGGCATGATTCACTCTAAAATCTACTTGGTATTTTTCTGCTTCACTCAGAAAGCAATCAATGATTGTTTGTGATGAATCTGTGACAGGGAAAATTCGACCATCATCTTCAATTTTCAATGCTACGCCGCGTTCTTCAAACCAACCCATCGTATCGCCACAACAAAACTGATGAAATGGTCCTAACAATTCTTTTTCGCCTCTTGGATAGTATTGTACGAGTTCTTTCGGATCAAAACATGCGTGTGTTACATTGCAACGTCCGCCACCAGAAATGCGAACTTTTGTCAAGAATTCTTTGCCTCTTTCCAAAATCACCACAGACAATAAAGGATGTTTTTTTGCAATATTAATTGCTGTAAAAAATCCTGCTGCGCCGCCACCAATGATGAGAATGTCTATGTGTTTAGTCAATTTGTTGTTTTTTGTTGTCTGTTAGTTTATTTACTAAATATTAGTTTAAAAAGGTAAACTCTTAAACTTCATTTTGGTAAAGAACTACTTTTTAATTTAAAATCCAACATGTAGCATTTAAAAAATTAAGAAGTCATAAACTATTCATAATTGATCTGGAAAATTTTATGTTTTATATCGAAAACTTTATTTTTGATTAAATCCCAATTTTATGCGACTTACTTTTTTGAGAAACCTCATCATTTTCATCTTTTTCACCAATTGTTCAGTGAATTACGGGCAGTTGCAGTATGCTGGAAAAATTTCAAAAGATCTTGAAGAAGTTTCGGGTATGGAAGCCATTCCGAATTCGGATAGTTTTTGGATGATTAATGATAGCGGAAACGATCCGAAAGTGTTTGAAGTTAATAACAAAGGAAAGATATACAAAACCTTATATATTCAAGGAAAAAATAGCGATTGGGAAGATTTGACGAAAGATACAGAGGGGAATTTGTATGTAGGCGATTTCGGGAATAATGCAAACGATCGGAAACATCAGAAGATTTATAAATTGTCGGCAAGCGATTTGGCGTCTAAGAAAAGTATTGATCCTGTAAAGATTGAGTTTTCATTTCCTGATCAGAAAAAATTTCCACCCAAAAAGAAAGATCGGCATTTTGACGTAGAATCTTTTTTTCATCACAACGGTAATTTGTATTTGTTCACGAAGAGTCGTACAAAATCTGACTACGGACGCACCAATTTGTATAAAATTCCAGCAACAAAAGGCAAGCACAAAGCAGAATTCATCAGTACATTTACCACCTGTGATGATCTTGATTGCTGGGTAACTTCTGCAGCCATGAGTCCGAATGGAAAAAAAGTAGTGTTGTTATCTCACGATGCCGTTTGGCAATTTACCGATTTTAAAGGTGACGATTTTTTAGGTGGAACGGTCAAAAAATACGAGTTAGGTCATTCTTCACAAAAAGAAAGTATTTGTTTTACAGATAATAAGACCGTGTATATTTCGGATGAAGAATCGCATGGAAGTGGGCGAAATTTATACGTATTTCTACTCGATTAACTGCACTTTTTTTGTCACAGTTTTATTTTTTGGTAACTTGATTTTAATTAAAAATTAACCAACTAAAACTACTGCCATGTCTGACTATATCAAAGGAATTGACATTTCACATGATCAAGGAAATCTCATCGATTCCATCAACACCAATAATACAGATTTATCGTTTGTATTTTGCAAAGCTTCTGGAGGAATTACGATTCAAGATCAAGATTTTGCACACAATTGGGAAATGATTCCACAACAAGGATTTATTAGAGGCGCGTATCATTTTTATTATACAAACGATGCACCACAATCACAAGCCGACAACTTTTTTAATGTGGTTGGAAATGATTTCCCTTCAGATGCATTGCCACCTGTGGTCGATTTTGAAAATGGAAGTATTAAAACGACCGATCATGCACAAATTATCACCGATTTGCTTGATTTTTTAGAGCTGTTAGAACAGAAATACCAACGTACGCCTATTATTTACACCAATAAAAGCACAGGCGACAGCTATTTGAATGATGCTCGATTTGCAAAATATCCACTTTGGGTTTCGAATCCTACGACAGCTTCTGCTCCAAAAATGCCAAGTACATGGGCAGATTGGACGTTTTGGCAATATAGTTTTGATGGAAATATAAATGGAATTCCTGTGGATGAAGATTATTTTAATGGAAGTTTAAACGATTTGAAACAATTTATTAGACAAAGCGCAATTTCAAGTTAAGCATCTTTATTTTCCGTAGCTTTGCACTTTGAATAGGAAATAAAATGAGCGAAGTACAACTAACGAGAATCAACAAGTTTTTAAGTGAAGCTGGCTACTGTTCGCGCAGAGCTGCTGATAAATTGATTGAACAACGACGCGTAACGATTAACGGGAAAGTTCCAGAAATGGGAACGAAAATTGCTCCTGGCGACGAAGTTCGAGTGGATGGCGAGTTGATTTCAAATCCGAAAGAAAAACCTGTGTATTTGGCATTTAACAAACCGATTGGAATTGTGTGTACAACCGATACACGCGTGGAAAAGGATAATATTATTGACTACATTAATTACCCGACGCGAATTTTTCCAATTGGTCGTTTGGACAAACCAAGTGAAGGTTTGATTTTCTTGACAAGCGATGGCGATATTGTGAACAAAATTCTACGCGCACGTAACAATCACGAGAAAGAATATGAAGTGACCGTAAATCATCCGATTACGGCTGATTTTATTCAGAAAATGGGCGATGGAATTCCTATTTTAGGAACATTAACGCGACAATGTAAAGTAGAACAATTGACCAAGTATAGCTTCAGAATTATTTTGACACAGGGTTTGAATCGTCAAATTCGTAGAATGTGTGAGTACTTGGATTATAGAGTGGTGAAGTTGAAACGAACACGAATTATGCATATTGAATTGGATGTTCCTGTGGGACAATGGCGTGATTTGACCGAAGAAGAATTGCAAGGAATTTACGACTCAACGAATCATTCTTCTAAAACACATCTTGATAAGACATAAATTTTATTTCTCTAAATTAAAACCCTAATACATCTTTAAATTTATACGATTGTCGGCGTGAAATTTCTATTTCTTGTTTGGAATTTTTCATGGTGACTTTTAGTTTTCCATTGAACCACGGCGTGACTTTATCCACATGAGTTAGATTGATGATTTGCTGTCGATTGGCTCTGAAAAAGGTTTCTTCAGGCAATTTGGCTTCTATTTGATTGAGCGATTTGTAGATTAATGGTTTTTTATCTTCAAAATACACACGTGTATAGTTTCCGACGATTTCGAACACTGCAATTTCTGAAATGCGAATGAGCCAACAATCTTCGCCATCTTTGATGAAGATTTGTCGATGCAAGTCAAACGGCTTGTCTTCGGTGGCTTCTTTTTCAATGGTGGCAATTACTTTTTCAATTGTTTTGGAAAATCGGTTTTGATTGATGGGTTTTAGTAAGTAATCGAATGCATTGTATTCAAAGGATTTTATGGCATATTCGTCATATGCTGTGGTGAAGATTGTCAACGGAACATTGTCCAACATTTCCAACAATTCAAAACCATTTTTTTCTGGCATATTGATATCCAAGAATAAAACTTGCGGTTGTTTTTGATTGATGAGTTCGTACGCTTTGTCTACATTTTCAGCTTCTCCAAGCAACTCAATGTGTGGATGTTTTTTTAAGAGTTCCTTGAGTTCATTCCGCGCTAAGCGAGAGTCTTCTACTATGATTGCTGTGATGTTTTCCATATTAACTTACAGGTATTTTAATAACAGCTTGCACTTCATTATTCACTTCTTTTAAGGTAAAGTTAGCTTTTTCTCCGTATAATAATTCCAAACGTTTTGAAATATTGTCCACACCTATTTGGGTTGAATCGCTCTCAGTTTTTAGTGTTCCTGTATTGTTGACTTGTAAGATGATTTCTTTTGTATTGTGCGTGATGATGAGTTTTATTTTTCCTCCATTTTTTTGTGTTGCAATTCCGTGTTTGATCGCGTTTTCGACCAACATTTGTAAAATCATTGGTGGAATTTTTACTTGTAATAATGATGCATCAATGTCATGTTCGTAGTGTAAACGATCTTCTAATTGTATTTTGGAAAGCGCAATATAATTCTCTACTGTTTCTAATTCTTGGGAAATTTGAATGGCATCTACTTTGTTCATATTGAGTGAATACCGCAGCATTTCTGATAATCGTGTGAGCATTTCTCTCGATTTGTCTACATCTTCCAGCATCAATCCGCGAATGTTATTGAGGCTGTTGAACATAAAGTGCGGATTGAGTTGTCCTTTGAGTGTATTTAATTGCGATTCTTTCAACGATGCTTCTAATTGTAAGCGATCTATTTTGTTTCGGCGCATGCGCACTATAGATTTTATCGCTACGTAGGCTAATACCCAAAAGAATACATAAATACTCACATTTACAGAGGTTACAAAAACAATTTTTGCAGAAACGCCCAAAGGTTTTCCATGGATAGAGGCAAATATCAAGTTGCTACAACTTATAAGAATTACGACAAATAGAAATGTAACTAAAACATATATACCAAAAACTTTTACGTAGTTTTTACCAGTTTGGTTTTCTACAAAATTGATCCGTTTTAGATATAAACGTATCCACGAGGTGAGTCCGACTCCAAGAATTACAAAGACAACACCTTCAAATAAAAAGTAGACATGCTTAATTCCCCCGTCAGCACCCAAAATGAGTTGTGCTCCAATGTTGATACTGATGAGCATTCCCCAACCTAAAAATTGTAGGATCCAAAAGATGTATGAGTTCGCCTTTTTTGAAGTTGCCATGTGTGTTGAAAATGTTATCTAACGTATAAAAATGCACTTTCTCAGGGTTAGAAAAAGTGCATTTGTTTTGATTGATGATTTAGAATCTTGCGTTGATCCACTCTGAAACAAAGTGTAACGCAACAGGCGCAAATGTTTCTTCAATATCTGCATATTCACTTAATGCGCCTGTTTCTGAGGTTTGAAATAGGTGGTTTAGGTTCTTAAATTCTTTAATAGTTACGTCTTTATTGTGTTGCAATCCTTTTTTAATTGCGTCTAAATTTAATTTTGGCAATACTTGAAAGTCCTTTTCTCCGTTTATTGCCAATACTGGACAGTTTACTTTTACTAATGATACTTGCGGATCGTAGCCTAAAAATGTACGCATCCATGGGGCAGTAAATACTTCTACTTGTTTTTTGATGGTAGCATCGGTTAATTCTGCTTTTCCTTTTTCGGAAGTGATTTTTGTTTTTAAATCTTCCAATATCGCTATCATTTCCTTTTTGGATGCTTCGCCTTGATAATTTGCACTTATTTTATAAATTTTTGCAGAAGCTTCTTGCGAAGCAGCAATATCATTTGCAGGATAGCCTTCCAATTCGGCAGCTCGTTTTCCTTGTGTTAGCAATACTTTTTGTCCGTCTACGCCTGGACCTGCGAGTAATACACAGAATGCTACATTTTTATTTCTTGCGGCAACAATTGGTGCGATTAATCCGCCTTCACTGTGACCAATTAAGCCAATTTTAGTTACGTTTACAACATCTTTTCGTGTTTGTAAATATGCCATGGCTGCTTCTACATCTGAAGCAAAATCAAACGAAGTAGCTGATGAAAAATCACCTTCAGATTTTGCTGTTCCACGATCGTCATAACGCAATACCGCAATTCCTTGTCGTGTTAAATGATCTGCCAATACTAAAAATGGTTTGTGTCCTAACAATTCTTCATCGCGATTTTGTGGTCCTGAACCTGTAATTAAGATGGCTACTGATGGATTTTTCACGTTTGCAGGAATGGTTAAGGTTCCTGAAAATTTGATGTCTCCTGCACTTTCGTTGATAAAAGTTACCTCTTCAACAGCATACGGATAAGGTTTTTTAGGTTCTTGTGGTTTTATTTTTTTTGGTTCTTTTTTTCCTTTTTTTAATTCTAATGGAAATGTTTGTCCATTTTGGTTGAAAGTCCCCTTGAACGCTCCATCTTCATACGTTGCATTGTATTCCATACCAATTTGAGCGTAGGTAATGGTTAGTTTGTTTTCTGCGAATGTGGTTTTGTCTGTAGGCATGTCATAAGCGTTTTGCTTTGGACTGTCTAAGGTTGTGGTATATCCATCATCTGTTTGAGAAATGTTAAACACAATTGGAAGTTCCATTCCTTGAATGCTTAACGCTCCTTTCCAAGTTCCTGAAACATCTTGCGCCGAAGCAACAAGCGTTCCAAGCAAGAAAGCAAGTTTGAATACGAGTTTGATAAATGATTGCATGTCTGTCGTTTTTTGATTACGATGTAAAAGTATGCAACTTTGTGGCTTCTACCATTAAAATTATGATAAACGGAAAATAGAATGTGGTGAACGGTTTTGTTGGGTTTTGGATAAATTGTTTTTTTTGATGGTAACATCAAACTATAAACTCCTACTCTTTTCAACTCCTAAACTTCACACGTCATTCTGCTTCGCTGGTTCGTTTTTGGATTTCTTCTAAGATGCCATTTGCCTGTTTTTTGAAGGTTTTCAGTTCTGGCAAAAATATTTTGTAAGCTAGAAAATAGGTTGTAGCGATTCTGTTTTTGTAATCAGGATCCTTTAAGGCGTATTCAATGAAATCTTTGTTGGGTTTCATGGAAATTATGTCTGACCACCATTCGTAGTTTTTCTTAAAATGCGAATAATTTTCTTTGATATCTTCCGCACGCATGTCATCATCAATTTTTATTTCGCGCAAGCGTTCTATATAAAATTCTATAATTTGTGTGGGTAAACTGTCTTGAAACTTGTCTGTATTGAACGCTGTTAGTTGACTGTATCCACGCTTGTTAAAAGTGATTTCTGGAAATCCGATCATGATATAAGTGTATTGCGGATTGTATACATAATCTAACGCTTTTACAGAATCTTTGAGTATGTTATTGAATAATGGCTGAACATTATCATAAAAGCCTTGTATTTTATCAATTTCCTTGATATCATTTTCCAAATCATCATGAATGATGTTGTATATGTTTAAGAGTTTTGTTTTTTCTTTGTGACTTTCATTCCAATTGTTCAACGAAACCGCTATTAGGATTCCAATCACTACTAAAATGATTTCACCCATAGCATACGCGATATAATTTCCAAATTTTTTCTTTTTCAAAAGCTTGCTTCTTTGATTTCTAAATAATTTCATATAGTATATTCATTAAAACCCAAAACCAATACCAAATGCAAAACGCATTCCGTCATCAGAGTTGAATAATGAAATATTAGCAGAAAGCATATCGGCTGCATTTGCCCAAATTCCGCCTCCGAGCGACGTATTCCATGTATTAGAAGAATCGCCACTAATCCAAACTCTACCATAGTCAAATCCGCCAAAAACACCAATATTTAGCGGTAATAATCCTGTTTTTATTTTGCGAAGATTTAGACGAAGATCCGTAGTTTGTAGAAAAGCACGTTTTCCTGTAAAACGCTCGTGTCTGTATCCGCGTAAACCTTGTCTGGCACCAATACTAGCTCCTTGATAAAATTCAAATCCGTCTCCAAAATTTAAGTGTCCACGAAGTTTTGTGGCTAAGACTAGTTGTCCACTAGCAACTAATTTGTGGTCAATAGCAAATTCTGGAATTACATATCCAAATCCTTTCGAAGTGCTTACATTGTTTTTATATCCTGTTTCCAAGCTCACTTCCATACCCACCGTTGGAAATGCTTCATTGTCTACATTTTTGAAATGGTATTTTACATCCACTCCATAAAAATCTTGCTTGTCAAACACACTCGAATTTGCTGGAAACGCTTGTTCTAAAAAGCGTCCTGCGGTACGTTCCACTTCATTGCTTTCATAGAAAACTCCCGCAGAGAAACTTCCGCCCAATTGTCCACGCCACACCAATGCTGGCGCAACCTTGATGGTTCTTATTTTTACTCGGTTAAAATCTAAATCGACATCTATTCCATCATCTTCATCGGCTTCAAAGTTGGGTGTTTCATTTCCAAAACCAAAGAAGTTAACTGCGTAGTTTGGACTGTTGAACTGTGTATTTACTTGCAGGTTTAAACCTCCAATAACATTGGCAAATTCAGCTGTATAGCGCAAATCAAATCCATTCGTAGCAAAGTAATATGCTGCGGATATGGTATGTTGTGACGTAAACGGATTGCGCTCAAATCCATAGTTTGTATAGGTGTTGGTTGCTCCTATTTGTATACCATCATCTGGGTTGAAACCAATGGTTGGAATTAACTGATTGGTATTATTTTTTAGTTTTTTGTAATCGTATACATTCGTTTCATAATCGTCGGTAAGTCGTTTGCTTCCTTTATGGGTCACAAATTCACTTTCTTTTGATTTGTAATCGTATATTTTTACTTTTTTACCGTTTTCAATGTTATATATATCTTTATTTTGTCCGCCAATCAAACGAACTCTGGTAATGCATTTTCCATCACCGAATACATGAAAACGATCATCATCGTCCAAACCATAGATCCAAATTTCTTTGGTTTCTGAGTTTGTGTAGGTGCGTTCGTGAAATATATCTGCTTTTTTTCCTTTTTTGATGCGATACGCTGTTACTTTTGTTTTTCCATTTGGCAAACGTTCAATTTCAAACCAATCATCTTTGTTGGTTCCTTTAATGACTGCAAATTTGTTGACCAATGTATAATATCTGTCTGATATTTTTTGAAGATTTGCACGTCTTGCTTTTAACTTTTGTTTGATTTCTTCCACGCGTTCGTCACGTACTTCTTTTGGAAATTCTAAAAAGGCTTTTTCAATCACTTCGTCAGTCAATCCTTCCTGAATGCGTTGCACTTGTGCATCCCAAACCGCTTTGTCAGATTGTTGAATGAGTTCCATATCGAGCGGATAAGGTTCTACATTCACACCTTTTACATCCACTAAATCATCATCATATTTGCGAAGCAATCGAGCCGTCGGAATGAGTTTTACAGCAGTTCCTAATAGAAAACCATCAGACATGATAGAAAACGCTTGATCGCGATCACGAGGCATCGGACGATAGACTTTTTTACCGTTTTCTTTAAATTCTATCCAACGCCATTGGTCTTGATGTCGGTCCCAATCGCCAATCAACATGTCAAATAAGCGTGCGCGAATGTATGATGCTTCATCAATGAAAATGTCTTCATCTTTGTGGATTTCGTTCATTAGATCGTCGGTACTGATCAATTCATCTTGATATCCAAAACTTGCTTTGGCGCTGTGTCCTTCAGACGTGTGTTCTTCAATCATGTATAATTCGCCTCCAAATTCATCATTGTATTGCCCGAGCGCGTTTTGCTTCGGTACATAATACAATACAGGATTCGTATGATAGACATCAACGGCATCTGCCAATGTTCCGATCGCAAAAGGTGCATACGGATGTGCGCCTGTGAAGACATCAAGGATTAAGTTTTCAGTACTTGTGTCGTCAAATTGTCCTTTGATGTATTGATCTTTGAATAACACTGCTTGTAAGTATTGCAAGGCTTGTTTACGCAACGCACGCATTACGTATTGCGCGCCATTTTTAGCTTCTAACCGCAAGGATTTGGATTGATTTCCTCCTCCTTTCCGCACAGGTTTCAATCCGCCAAAAAGAGTATCTAAATTTACCGTTGGCGCCATTACTTTTGTGCTGAATTGTTTTCGATAGCGATCGCCCCAAAGAAAGGTGCCAAATCCTGATTTTTGTGTTTCTTCTTCTGTATAGATTGACGCCGACATTTCTTTTGGAAAAGTTGACGGATATGTCATTTTGGTATATTTGATACTTGATGGCACAACTTCCGTTTCAAAAACGACACTGTTGTCTTCTGCCGAGTAGAAACGTACGTGCGAAGAGCCATCTTTAAAGACATCTAAACGCGCAAAACCATACACTCCATAGGAAAATTGTCCGCCACCAACATTTCGTGTTCCTGATTTTTTAGCACCTGAACCACTTATAATTTGACGTAAATTGTCTTCTAAAATATACTGCAAACTGTGTTCGTGTCCCGAAACAAAGATGACTTTTTCATTTTCTTGTGATAGTGTAATGATGCGTTTTCTAAGTTCGTTGTAACGTTTGTTAAATATATCTACATTGGCAACTCCGCTAGTTGTTCGCAAAAGGTTTTTTATGGATCCAATGACTGGAACTGGCGACATGTGACTTTTAAATGTGTATTGTCCGCCATGTGAACCATTGGTGTACATTGGATGATGCAAAGCTACAATCGTTGTTTTTCCACGAGCTTTTTTGATCAAACTACTGTATTCTTCTAAGAATTTTACACGTGTTTTAATTTCGCAATCGTCATTCATCGTTGGATGATTGTCCCAATTGGTAATATACCATTGCGTGTCCACCAAAATTAATTCAATGTCTTTGCTGATGTGAATTTTATCGATTGGGCAACCGTCTTCTGGCAGAAAGGTATTTTTCCCAAGAATGTCTTCTATGTATTTTTCTTGTCGTTTTACTCCTTTTAAACCATCACTATACCAATCGTGATTCCCTGGAATAAAGATCGTTTCACCTTTAAAATCTTTAACAATACTTGTTTGCGCGTTTAGTTGATGTGCTGCAAAAGCTCGGTCTTCACTTGACTTTTTAGGCAATCCTGCTGGATAAATATTGTCACCCAAAAAGATCGCTGTACTGTTTTTAGACGCTTTTTTTAATTCTTTTTCCAGCAGTTGCAAAGCAATTGATTTTTCGCCTAAAGGAGAGTTTCCTGCATCACCTATAAGATAAAAAGAGTGTTTTATTTTTTTATTTGTTGGATATGGATTCACACTTTTTTCTCCTGCGTACTGTGGTTTGAACGTTGCGCAGGCACTAAAACATAGGAAAAGGACTATAATTCCTACGGATTGTAACGATTTTATCATTGGTTGTAGTTTTATCACTTTAAATATAATCATTCATTTTCGAAATGTTAATATACAAGTATGTAGTTTTCTAAAAAGTGAGTGACTTTGGATTTAGGCATCTTTCAAGGTTTTAAGATTTTTTGGTGTAAATTTTATTCAAGCAAAGCTTTTAACCAAAAATCTTATCGTACAATGTTTAACAAAATCGTATGAAAGGTTCTTTAAAATATATGACTAAATGGTACGTTTTATTCATGTTTATAAAACATTAGTTAAAGTTTAGTATTTTTACTCAAATTAAAGAAACCTTTATGGAAACCCTTATTGCCGAAGTTGAAAAGTATGTTGTTCACTTTCTGAATAAAAAAGTAGATAAGTCGTATGTGTACCACAATGTTACGCATACAAAGTCTGTGGTAGATGGTACCAAAGAACTTATTGAAGGACTTGAGATTGAAGAAAAGCAAGCAAATCAGCTTATCATTGCTGCTTGGTTTCACGACACAGGTTATTCGCAAGGCGTTGAAAATCACGAAGAGGAAAGTGTGCAAATTGCTACTGAATTTTTACAGAAACACGCTATTTCAGAAGAAGATTTGAAAGCGATCAATACGCTTATTCTGGCAACAAAAATGGGCAGAAAACCTACAAATTTACTCGAACAAATAATTTGTGATGCCGATTGTAGTCACATAGGAAGCAAGAATTTTCAAGATTTATCCGAGTTGCTTCGCAAAGAAATTGAGCTCACACAAAACAAATCCATTTCGGAAGCTGAATGGTTGGACGAGAATATAAATTTTGTATCAGAAAAGCATACATTTCACACAACATACGCATCAAAGAATTGGCAAAAACGCAAAGGGAAAAATCTAGCAAAGCTGTTACAATCCAAAAATAAGGTGACGAGAGATATCACCAAATTAAAACAAAAGAAAGCCGAATTAAAGTTTAAAAAGGACAAAATTGAATTGCCTGAACGCGGAATTGAAACGATGTTTCGTGTTGCGCTTCGAAACCACATCACATTAAGTGACATTGCTGACACTAAAGCAAATATACTTTTATCGGTAAATGCCATTATTATTTCTATGGTGCTTTCTAATTTGGTATCTAAGCTTGATAATCCTTCCAATGATTATATGATTATCCCAACCATTATTTTTACCGTATTCACCGTAGTTTCGATGGTGCTTTCTATTTTAGCGACGCGACCAAATGTGACAAAAGGAAAATTCAACAAAGAAGATGTTGCCAATAGAAAAGTGAATTTGCTGTTTTTCGGAAATTTTCATCAAATGAAGTTGGACGAATTTGAGTGGGCAATGGGCGAAATGATGCAAGATCGCGATTATTTATACGGTTCACTCACGAAAGATTTATACTTTTTAGGACTCGTTTTAAACAGAAAATACAACTTATTACGAACAACGTACACCGTATTTATGATCGGAATCGTCATCAGTGTATTGTCGTTTGTGGTTGCTTTTTACACACGCGATCCCGAAGCTGGCAGAAGAACTTTAGAAGCTGCTACAACGTTGTTATAAAAATTTAAACGCACATAGCGCCATCTAACAGTAAAGCGATCTAAAAACTTATTTGAATTCTTCCATTAATTGATCAATGGTTAAGGATGATTTTTCGTTAAAGTCATCTTGATATATCACTTCTACACGCAATGCGCGCAAACCTGAAACACTTTGCAAGTCTTCCAATTCGAGATTTTCTAATTTCCCAAAATAGTTTTTCGACTGCATGTATTTGATATATTTTATGTACTCGCGAGCATCTTTGTCTTGTGAGTATACGATGGCAATTTTTCCAGGAACGGTTAAACGTTCTGTTGTACCTTTTATATTGGCTTTGTCAATACGTTTTTTAATGATTTCATAACGAATGTTGTACGCGCCATCTACATCAAATTGCTTTTCGTCCATACGGAATTGAATCGCGAGTGGATTGCTGTGTACTAAAATCAAGGAAGCCACTTGCAAGTCATGAATCATATCTTTTCGTGCGTTGTACGCCACTTGTTCCATTTCATACATGTTCTGCAATTGCCATAAACGCAAATTATAAAGGTATAATTTATGGAATACTTTGTCTTTCACTAACGACTGTCCAATGTACATATTGTACTCTACTCCATCCGTTTTGTAACGCTCAAAATAGTGTGGAAACATGGCTTGTGCTTCTTCCTGTTTTTTGTCGATATAGTTTGCCAATTTCGTATTTAAAATGGTCACACTATGTTCATATTCTTTTCGCTTTTCGTACACCACTTTCAGATTAGAGTCTAAACGATTCATATACGTATCTACCAATTTCGCTACATCGACATCAATCTCTTTTAAGTGTCTAAAAACAGGATAAATATCTTTCTTTAAAAACTCTAAAATCCCAAGTTCATCACCCGCTTTTAGTCCTTCTTGTGTGTGGTCTAAATATTCGCTAATTCTAAACGCCAATTCGTCATAAATCGGAAGATTTGCCTTATCCATCGCACCTTTGAGCACATTGATAGCCAGCTCTAATTGCGTCGTTAAATCTTCTTTTATGGCTTTGTTTCTTGCGGTAGAAGAACCTTTAATGTCACTTTGTCCAAATAACGGATGTACGTTCTCAAAAACAATATTTTGAACTACAGGATTTTCTACATTTTCTACCAATTCTGATTGAAATTTTTCTGCGGCTTCATAAAAACGCCATTTTACAGCAGGATGAATAGACGTATAATGTTCTTGAATGGTGGCTTCTAGTACATTTTGAAATGATTCTGATTCACGATTTACAGCTGCTTCAAATACTGGAATGATGTCTCGAAGCTTCTGCTGATTTACAGAGTTTAATTCGTACGATCTTGGCGATGCAATTTCTAAAACTGCCAAATCTCCTGCTTGTTTTGCTCTGATAGGAATCAAAATAATACTCTGAATTCCTTTGGCTTTTAGTTTTTTATAAAACATGTTATGACCCGATTCTTCACCGTATCTTTCTACATCAGAGATGGCAATGGTTTCATTGTCGCGAAATACTCTCTCTGCAATTCCACCACAAAAAAATGTATCACATGCTATTTCTTGATCTCTTTGAAAAATTAAGCTGTCACACTTTTTAATACGTTTGATGCTTTTTCCATCTTTTGTAGAGCTTACATATACTGAGAAGCCTAATTCTAAATCTTTGATATTGAAAAATTCGCGTAAATTTTGGCGAAGATCTTCTATCAAACTATCATCACTTCTCAATAAATTGGAACGAATAGAAGAAAGTGTTTCATCAAACGTTACATCAAATAGATTCATGATCCCAAATCCTTTGAAAATGTAACTTTCGAGTGGAAATTTTTCTTTCCAAACCTCAATATTGTCGTAATTATCTAATAGTAATTTTACATCATCGTCTGTAATTTTTGGTGCATTTTCTGTTGGTATCACTTGACAAAAATCGCCGTTAAAAGCAACTCTGTAGTGTTTCATGACACCTAAATTTTTATCTGGAATGTCAAAATAGAACGGACGTTTTAGGTCGATCGAATAGCCATAACAAATATTTAAAATTAGCACACAGGCATGCAAATACAACTCTTCTTCTGGTAAATTCCGTGCTGTAAAATCGTAATCATCACCTGCGTTTTTCAGAATATTTTTGAGTCGATTTGAATATTTAAACGACTGAAATGAAAATGGAATCGTAGCCACTTTGATTTCGTTATCCGTTAAAATTTCTGGAAATAATCCGTCTAAAATTAAATCGATTTGATCTCTATATTGTTCTATTTGTGATAAATCGCTAATCCCTTCTTTTAGTGCTGGATAATTATTTAAATACTCAACAATTTCTACGGCAGATTTATTGTAGGGATGATTTACATCTTCTACATATTTATCATAGAAAGAGATCACTTGATCAAAACTGACTAAGAGTTGTAAGGGTAAATTTATATCGTGGTGTGTATGTGTTGTGTCCATAAGCTAGCTTATTTGATATACAAAGATACGAAATCCTTGATTATGTTAGTGTTAAAGCAATTTTATTGCTCTTGAAGTATCTTGTTTTTTGAATTAAACAATACAATATTAGACGTAATTTTTGGTAAAATGTTACATGATTTGGGCAGGTTTTTTTTGACTTTTTTGATTGGTTTAGATTGTAAGACTTTGTAGGTTTTTGTTTGTCTGCGTCACACTGAACTTTTATGTTGAATGAAATTGAAGTGTGATTTAGTGTCTTAGTATTTAATGTCACAATTTGTCAATTTGAATATATATCTTTTTCTAAGAAACGTCCTTTCGAGAAGGAAAGCATTATTTGGGAACGTATTGTGTGCAAAAAGATATGGTAGAATTGGAAGCTTCTGCGTATGTGCATCATTTGTTGGATGTTGTTCAGAGGATTGTTTTGGAGGAGCAATTTTCTAAATAAAATAATTTTCCTACTTTTAAGGAAAGGTTAAGTGTAAATAGAATGGAACTAGATGAATTAAATCGACAGAAGTTAGTTGAGGAATTAAAATCTATTAAAACAACAAGGTTGACAAACATAGTCAAAAGTATTTCCGTTTTAATTGGAAGTATTATTTTGTTTATTGTCATAACAAGACCTGAATATCTTTTGAATAAAAAAGTATCTCAAGAAGATATAAGTAGAGAAAGAGCTAAATTGATTCTAAATCTCATAAATGAAAATAAAAGTTCTGAGAACATGCTTTTGGGACTTTCTATTATAGAAAAAGCCTATCCAATTGAAAATAGTCAATGGATAAATAGCATTAGAGAAATTCTTCTTATTAGGTATCAAAAAAATATGAATGTTAGTCAAATAAATTCTATAGATTCGAATCAACAAAAAGCACTTTATCAAGCCAAACTAAATTTAAATAAGCTTTTGAGCATCAAAGAAGAATTTGAGATAACAAAACTAGCTCAAGACCATTTAGGATATAAAATTAAAATAGATGATTCTTTGATTGCAACTACCTTTTTTAGTCAATACAATACACTAAAAAATAAAGTTGATGCAGATATTTTGGCTACTAAAACTGAAATATGGGATTTACAAGTCAATCCACTTATAAATGAAAACAAATATAAACTTTATCAATAAGAAAATTTAACTCTCCGGCGCCAATTCCACTTCCAAACCTTCCAGTTCTAGCGTCATTTGAATTTGGCAACCCAAACGGCTGTTGTCTTCTACGTAAAACGCTTCTGCAAGCATCATGTCTTCATCCACGCTCATTTCTGGCAATTCATGATCAGAATGTACATAACATTGACAGGAAGCACACATTGCCATGCCGCCGCAAATTCCAATGGTTCCTTCGGGAGCGAGTTCGTATGAACGTACCACTTCCATTAAGTTCATTGCCATATCGGTTGGCGCTACGATTTCGTGTGTAACGCCTTCTCGATCTTTTATTTTTATGTTGATGTCTGCTGACATTGTGATGTACTATTTACGATTGTTGATTGTTGATTTTCATCTCGACTGCGCTCGATGTGACACATTCGAACTGACATATTTATTTTGATACGTCTTTACGAGGAGTTTGCGACGAAGTAATCTGTTACTATAGAAGCAGATTGCCACGATTTTCATCTCGACTGCGCTCAATGTGAAAATCTCGCAATGACGTTATAAAACCCAAACTTAGGTAATTGAATGAAATTCTGAAAGAATTTTGTATTGAAATTAATTTATCGCTTTTACCACCGCTTTTGGTGCTTCTTTACGTGTGCCGTCAAAACCATCAATTCCACTTACGGTGGTGTATTTCATGACATATTTTTTGTTTGGAAAGATACGTTGATACGCACTTTGACACATTAAGGTTGCTTCGTGGAATCCGCACAGAATCAACTTTAATTTCCCTGGATAGGTATTTACATCACCAATGGCATAAATTCCTGGAATATTCGTTTGATAGTCCAACGTATTGTCTACTTTGATGGCGTTTTTCTCAATTTCCAATCCCCAATCGGCAATGGGTCCGAGTTTTGGTGCCAATCCAAATAGTGGAATAAAATGATCTGTGTCAATCGTAACAGGTGCTTCTCCTTTTTTGGTCACCTCAACACCTGACACGTGCTTTTCTCCATGAATTGCCGTAATTTCCGCAGGCGTAATTAGGTTGATTTTCCCGAGATTTTTGAGTTCTTGTACTTTTTCAACGGAATCTAAAGCACCACGGAATTCGTTTCTTCTGTGGACCAACGTTACTTCTGAAGCAACATCTGCTAAAAAGATACTCCAATCCAACGCAGAATCGCCTCCACCAGCAATGACAACTTTTTTGTCGCGATAGAGTTCTGGATCACGAATGATGTATTCGACACCTTTGTCTTCGTATTGCGCTAAGTCTTTTAGCGGTGGTTTTCGTGGTTCAAAACTTCCCAATCCGCCAGCAATGGCAACAATAGGTGCGTGGTGTTTTGTTCCTTTATTTGTAGTGACGACAAACGTTTCATCGTCTAGTTTTTCAATCGTTTCTGCGCGTTCTCCTAGTGTAAATGTAGGTTCAAACGGCTCAATTTGCTTCATTAAATTATCTACCAAATCGCCCGCCAATACTTCTGGATATCCAGGAATATCATAGATGGGTTTTTTAGGGTAAATTTCCGAGCATTGTCCGCCTGGCTGTGGCAACGCGTCGATTAAATGACATTTTAGTTTTAATAATCCTGCTTCAAATACAGCAAAAAGTCCCGTAGGACCTGCTCCAATAATAAGTATATCGGTCTTAATCATTTTCTTTCTCTATAATTCTAATGTAAAAATAATATGTCTGTAAGTGTCATTGTATGACTTTTATCAGTTAGTCTTCTACACTGATTACTTTTTCAATTTGTGGTACGTGTTTTTTGATGGTCATTTCTACACCAGACTTTAAGGTCATTTGGTTGACGCTACAACCAACACATGCGCCTTCTAGTTGAACTTTGACCAAGGTGTCATTTTCAATGTCTACGAGTTTGATATCGCCACCGTCACTTTGTAAAAAAGGACGAATTTCCTCCAGTGCCTTTTCTACGTTGTTTCTTATTTCTTCGGTTGTCATGTATATCTTGTTTACGAGATTATTTTTTGATGGCTGAACATCCTGCCATTGTTGTAATTTTTATAACTTCTGTAGCAGGTAAACTTTCATTACGGTTTACCACTTCTTGCACTACATTTTGCGTCAATTTTTCAAAAGCTGCTTCAATTAATGTAGCGGTTTGCATTGCTGCAGGTCTTCCTACGTCTCCAGCTTCACGAATGCTTTGCACCAATGGAATTTCTCCTAAAAATGGCACGTCGATATCTGTTGCTAGGTTTTTAGCACCTTCTTTTCCGAAGATGTAATATTTATTGTTTGGCAACTCTTCAGGAGTAAAGTACGCCATATTTTCTATAATTCCCAATACAGGAACGTTTATGCTGTCTTGCTGAAACATTGCTACCCCTTTTTTAGCATCTGCCAATGCCACATTTTGCGGTGTACTCACCACAACGGCTCCTGTGATTGGTAAGGATTGCATGATGCTTAAATGAATGTCTCCAGTTCCTGGAGGTAAGTCTAATAGTAAGAAATCCAATTCGCCCCAAGCGGCATCAAAAATCATTTGGTTTAGAGCTTTGCTTGCCATGGGTCCACGCCAAACGACGGCTTGATTTGGCTTTGTGAAGAATCCGATAGAAAGAATTTTAACACCGTAACTTTCTACAGGTTTCATTTTAGAAGCGCCATCTATACGAACCGCCAACGGTTTTTCGCCTTCTACATCAAACATAATTGGCATGGATGGTCCGTAAATATCCGCGTCTAGTACGCCAACTTTAAAGCCCATTCCCGCTAAGGTTACCGCTAAATTTGCCGTTACGGTAGATTTTCCAACGCCTCCTTTTCCAGAAGCAACGGCAATGATATTTTTGATATTTGGTATTTGCTTTCCTTTGATTTGCGGTTTTTCAGGTCGCTCAACTTTAATGTTTACTTTGACTTTCGCGTCTGCGTATACTTTATCTCGCAAAACCGATGTAATGTCTGCTTCTACTTTTTTCTTAGCTTGTAATGCAGGATTTGCGATGACGATATCAATTACGATTTCATCTGCAAACGTCATGATGTTTCGCACGGCACCACTAGCAATCATATTGGCACCTTCACCTGGAACGGTAATGGTACTTAATGCTGCTTGTATTTCTTTCTTTTCTATTTTCACAATATTGTTTTTAGTTTGAATTGTTCAACGTACCTAAGCGTTTTCGCAAAAACACTAATATAAATTGATTCTAAATTGCAAAGATACAGCGAAATGTTTAGAAAGTGAAGTTGTTGTATTGAAATGATTGATGGTATAATTTAGTCTTCTTATAAGATCTTTTTGAGATAAAGCGATGATATACTATGCAAAAAATAAAATTCTTCTATTGGAGGCAATCTCTTTTTGTCAGTCAAAACGTGTTCGTTTTTTTAGTGAGTTTTTTGAAAATTACTCTGCTTTTATAAAAACCGACTATCTACATTAGGGTTGTGCTAGAAATTTTAGTTTTTTTGAAACTGAGTAATAAATACACTAACATTTTAAAGAAGCAAGAGCTAAAAAAAGGAACTCGTGTGAATTAAGTTAGTTTTAAATAAAATTTTAAGATATTTTTACTTTCAAATATATAGCCGAAAATCAATACACTTATGAAAAAAACCTACCTTATCCTACTTTGTACATTTTGTATGCACAGCATTCAAGCACAAATTGTAAATATTGGTGATCCAAGTCTAAAAGCTGAATTAATTGCCGATGGTGTAGACACAAACAATGATGGCGAAATTCAAGTGAGTGAAGCGCTTGCGGTTACCAATTTGAACATCATAAACAATCAAGCAGAAACTTTTCAAGGCATTGAAGAATTTACAAACCTTATAGAGTTACGTATTGGATCTGGAACGAGTATTTATAATACCGATAGCGAAAATTTAGACGTAAGAGCATTGACACAATTAGAAGAATTGTATTTGAATTCTTTTGGTGGATATATTAATCTTTCTGACTTACATTCTTTGAGAATTGTTGATACAAATTTGAGCTTTGGAAATCCTGGTAAATTCAATTTAACTGGATTGGTTAATTTAGAAAAGTTTGCGCATAGCGTTTTCAATTTAAGTAATCATAATTTTTATTTGAATCATTTGAGCAATTTGAAAGAGTTGCAATTGGACGGTCATGGATTGACACATTTGGATGTAGGAAACTTAATTAATTTACAAATGCTGAGTTGTGCCGATAATGAAATTTCGGAGATAGATTTATCTAATTTAATCAATCTTACAAAACTTTTTTGTATTCAAAATCAGTTGACTTCATTAGATCTTAGCCGTAACAATATTACAGAAACTTTACTCTTTGCAGACAATCCATTAGTTTCATTAAATATTAAAGACGGAATTATTAATGATCTCGATCAAAGTTATACCTTTAACAACACAAATATTCAATCTATTTGTTGTGATGCTAACGAACTTTCTAATGTTCAATTAGCTGTTACAAATGCTGGACATTCAGGAGTTACTTATGACACAAATTGTACGCCAACAACAGGAACTCCGTATTATACCATTCAAGGAAAAAATATTTTTGATTCAACTGTAGATGGTTGTGATATCAGTGATGGTTTTTTACCAACGGTTGCATATACAGTTTCAAACGGTACAAACGAAGTGACAATTTACACTGACAAGTTAGGAAATTATGAATTTATAGGAAAAGCAGGAAACTATACCATTACACCTAGCGTTCCTGATTCTAATTATTATACATTTTCTCCTGCAAGTATTACAGTAAACCTTCCGGCAGATGGCACTACGGTAAATCAAGACTTTTGTGTAACGCCAAACGGCGCGCCCATTGTAACATCGCTTCCGTTACGATTAAAAAACGATATTTTGGCACAAACCAACGTAGATACAAATGGTGATGGAGAAATACAAATTACAGAAGCTGAAAGCGTAACGACGTTAACGGTAGTAAGTCCTGTGATAAAAGGATTAGACGATTTTGTAAACCTTGAAACTTTAAATTGTAATTCTTCCATTTTAGGCGATCAATACAATACTGTGCGCGTGCTGTATTTGGATGTGCGTCCGTTGATTAACTTAAAAAAATTGACGGTTAGAGGAAATCGAATTGCAACCTTAGATCTGAGTCAAAATGTAAATTTAGAGAACTTGGACTGTAGAGGAAATTTACTAAATTCTTTATTACTTACTCATAATTCTAATTTAAAATATTTGCGTTGCGGAAATCTTCTGGGAAGTCCAGATGTTCCTTACGGTGTGTATTCTCCTGTAAATAATAATACGTTTAAAACGCTCGATCTAAGCAATAATCCAATTCTAGAACTTGTAGATTGTTCGTATGCCACAATGGATGGAATTATCTTTGGAAATAATACAAATTTACAAAGTATATATGCCATTAATAATGGGCTCACTTCATTAGATATTTCACAACTTCCTAATTTAAGAATTCTGTATTGTTACACCGATGATAGTACCAACAATTATATTCCAGATAGTGAACCGAATCAAATTACAGCACTTGATACTTCTCAAAATACAAACCTACTAACGCTATATTGTTATAAAAACTCAATCACATCTTTAGACATAGCCTTAAACACCAATTTACAATCGTTAAATTGTAGCTATAATTCCTTGACTTCCATTGACATTTCGCAAAATCCCAACTTATTTTACTTTAATTGCGGCAACAATCCATTGACAAACTTTGATGTTTCTCAAAATACAGGATTAAAAACATTAGGTTGTGCAAACATTGGACTCACCACCTTAGATTTGAGTCCATTTCCAGAATTATACAGTGTAAATTGTCGTGAAAATACCTTAACAACACTCGATATTTCTCAAAATCCTGCGCTAACCTATTTGAATTGTGAGAATAATCAAATTACACAATTGTTTGTGAAAAATGGAAATACTTTTACTACGACCGTCACAGACGATTATTATTATACGTATCACTTTAAATATGCTGGAAATCCAATCCAATATATCTGTGCAGATGATTTTGAAATTGAAGAAATTTTAAATTACATGCCGTCCAATTTAAGCATTGCTGTGAATACTTATTGTTCTTTTACACCAGGCGGAAGTTATAATACTGTGCAAGGAACAGTCCGTTTTGATGCTAACGGAAATGGTTGCGACGTCAATGATGATCCGTATCAATATTTGAATCTAACAATTTCAAACAGTAGCAATGAAACCGGAACTTTGGCTTCTCAAAATGATGGTTCGTATGCGTTTCATGTTTCTGATGATGATGTATATACAGTAACGCCTATTTTGGAAAACCCAACGTATTTTACAGTTTCTCCAGCCAGTGTTACCGTAAATTTCCCAACAGATGCAAGTCCATTTACACAAGATTTCTGCATCACACCAAATGGCACGCACAATGATGTTGATGTAACGTTGATTCCTTTAAATCAGGCCAGACCTGGATTTGACAGTAATTACAAATTAGTTTATAAAAACAAAGGAAACACCACTTTATCTGGAACGATCAATTTGACTTTTGAAGATGATTTTATAGAGCTGGTTTCGGCAAATCCGATGGTAGACACGCAAGCTGTAAATTCGTTGCAATGGAATTATTCGAATCTAGTACCATTTGAATCGCGTGAAATTCTATTTACGATGAATTTAAACACGCCAACCGATGCTTCTTTTCCACTAAACGGGGACGATATCCTAGATTTTGAAGCTACGATTACACCTGTTATTGATGATGAAACGATGAACGACAACACTTTCACGCTTTCGCAAACTGTAGTCAATTCTTTTGATCCGAATGATAAAAACTGCTTGCAAGGAACTGAAGTGACTACCGAACTTGTTGGAAAGTATGTCGATTATATGATTCGTTTTGAAAACACAGGAACAGCCAATGCCATAAATGTGGTTGTAAAAGACGAGATTAATACTGCGATGTTTGATCCGAGTTCGCTAATTGTGACAAACACAAGTCACGCAGTTGCCACTAGATTTACCAATGCAAATACGGTAGAGTTCATCTTTGAAAACATCAATCTTCCGTTTGATGATGCTTCGAATGATGGATATGTGACTTTTAAGATTAAAACCTTGCCGACTTTAATGATTGATGATACTTTTGAAAACGAAGCTGAAATTTATTTTGATTACAATTTCCCTATTCAAACCAACAATAGCATTACGTTGATTAAAGATGTGTTGAGCGAACGTACGATTACTATCGAAAGTTTTGAAATGTATCCAAATCCTGTGAAAGATGTGGTCATCATTAGCACAAGAGAAGTTATTGAAACGATTCGCATCTATGATATTTCAGGGAAATTCATTCAAGAAGCATCATTTACTGGAACACAAAACAGCATTGAAATTACAACTTCAAAATTAGCACAAGGAACGTATTTTGTGAAAATTAAAACGGTTTCTGGTGCGGTTTCCGTGAAGAAAATGGTGAAAGGGTAATTTGTAGCGCTCCGCTAATAGTCACGCTGCGCTTTGATATTTTGGTAGTTGAGTTTTTTCAACTGTTTCGACTCAGCTAGATATGACGTGAGGAAATTCTGCGGAAGCGAAAAAAAATTAATTCATCAAAAAAACATTGATACATTAATACATTTACACATTAGTACATTGGCAAACTGGTACATCATAAAAGCTCCTTAGAAGGATCCCAAAAGTATTTGTCGAGATTTTGAATTTGATTGTCTATAACTTCTACGCCTTCGCTTTCGAGCAATTGTTGCATTAAATTCGTGCCTTGAAAATGATGTTTTCCCGTGAGCAAACCTTTTCTGTTCACAACTCTGTGCGCGGCAATATCTTCGTATTTTCCTGCGCCATTCATTGCCCAACCGACCATACGTGCACTTCGCGCAGCTCCTAAATATTTGGCAATAGCTCCGTAACTTGTCACTCTTCCATACGGAATCAACCGAGCGACTTCGTAGACACGTTCAAAGAAATTTTCGTTTTCTGGTTTCATGAAATAGCAGGTTTGTAAAATATACGTACCAAGGTTATAATGACAAGGACCAACATTAATATGCTTAAAATATGATCGGAATTTTTAGAAAAATAACCCGATTTTGACTGCGATTTGTTAAAATAAAACACATACATGTACAACATAGCAAAGGTTCCAAATCCTGTTCCTAATACAAAAGTGATGATATCTGGAATCGTAAACTGCATTAAGTCCGAAGCTCTCCACAATGCGTTCAATCCGATGAAATACGGAATTGGTAATACGTTGAGCATTGCTAAAAAAGTTCCTTTGAAAAAACTTCCTTTTTTACTCACTTTTACCATGCGAATGCGTTTTTCTTTGGTTGTTTTTTTCCGTGCGATGACAAAAAAGTAAATCGCCAACAAACCAAAAATAATAACTGCCGCTTTTTCCAAAGCTTCAATAACTTCTTGATTGTGATATAAATATTTAGAAATAGTAACTGCAATAATCGCCTGAAACAACACGACAATAGAAGCACCAATCGCGAAGATAATTCCGTTCAATTTCCCTTTTTGAGTACTAATTTTTGCCGCCGTAATATTGATTAAACCTGGAGGAACGACACCCAAGAGTGCCGCTGAAAAGGTAATAAAAAAGAGAATAATGAGATCGGTCATTACTTAATTTTGAAGTGAATATAAGTAATTGCTTTGTTTACTTCCAAATATTGCGACTCGTAAAATGTTTGTATCTCGGTAACTTCTGCTGGACTTCCTTCGTTTTTGTACACATCATGATTGGCATATAATACTTCGTGTCCCGCGCCATGCAACAATCCTAAAGTATACCCATGCATAAATTCGCTGTCGGTTTTTAAATGTACGGTTCCTTCTGCATTCAGTACTTTTTTATAGCGTGCCAAAAATGCTTCGTTGGTCATTCGGTGTTTGGTACGTTTGTATTTTATTTGCGGATCTGGGAATGTAATCCAAATTTCAGAAACTTCATTTTCAGCAAATAAACCTTCTATCAATTCTATTTGTGTTCTGATGAACGCTACATTGTTCATACTTTCTTCAATGGCAGTCTTGGCTCCACGCCAAAAACGCGCGCCTTTAATATCGATTCCGATAAAGTTTTTGTTTGGAAACTTTCTTGCCAATGCCACACTATATTCTCCTTTTCCGCAACCTAATTCGAGCACAATTGGCGCATCATTTTTAAAGAAATCACGATTCCACGTTCCTTTGTATGGAAAATTTCCGCTGACAATTTCTTCGCGTGTTGGTTGTAGTACATTCGCAAATGTGTCGTTTTCTCTGAAGCGTTTGAGTTTGTTTTTACTTCCCACAATAAATTCTTAATATTTTGACAAAACTAAGGAAATCTTGCAGACCTTTTTATATTCTTATCTTTGATTTTATGAAGAATTCGAAAACTGTGTTAGTTGCTCCCTTAAATTGGGGTTTGGGACATGCCACTCGCTGCATTCCGATTATCCGCGGATTATTAGCTGAAAATTTTACACCTGTGATTGCTTCTGATGGCATTGCGCTTCACTTGTTGCAAAAGGAGTTTCCCGAGTTAGAGACCATTACCTTGCCCGATTATCAGATTGAATACGCCAAGAAAGGAAAGAATTTTAAACTGAAAATGCTGAAAGATTCGCCTAAAATGCTCAAAGCCATTTCTAAAGAAAAGAAAATTGTGAAGAAGCTCGTGAAGCAACGTGATTTTTGCGGAATTATCTCAGATAATCGATTGGGTGTGTACAGCAAAAAAGTGCCTTCCGTGTTTATTACGCATCAATTGAATGTATTGAGTGGCGCTACAACTTGGTTGAGCAGTAAAATTCATCAGTTTATTATTAAAAAATTTGACGAATGTTGGGTGCCTGATGTTGAAGGAAAACCAAATCTCTCGGGAAAATTGGGCCATTTAAAGAAACATTCGCTTCCGCTGAAATATATTGGACCGTTGAGCCGATTACAGTTTGAAGAAGTACCAAAAATATACGATTTGATGGTCATTTTATCTGGTCCTGAGCCACAACGTACGCTATTGGAAGAGAAGTTGTTTGAAGAAGTGAAACATTTTGACGGAAAAGTGTTGTTCGTTCGTGGAAAAGTGGAAACCAAACAAGAGCATTTTCAGTTTTTGAATTGTGACGTGTATAATTTTATGCAAAGCGATGCACTCGAAAAAGCATTTAACGAAAGTGCTTTGGTATTGTCACGATCAGGATATACAACCGTAATGGATTTGGCAAAGTTGCACAAAAAAGCCTTTTTCATTCCTACGTCTGGACAGTTTGAACAAGAATATTTAGCCAAGCGTTTGCAAAAACAACAACTGGTGCCAACCGCAACACAAGATGATTTTTCGATACAAGATCTTTCCCGCGTAAGCGATTTTAAAGGATTGAATCAAATTGATTATGAGGAAGATTATAAAGCGTTATTCCACCTTTTCCAGCGTGAATGAAAACTCAGAACCGACGCCGTATTCACTTTCTACGTATATTTTTTCGTTGTGCGCTTCAATAATGTGTTTTACGATGGACAATCCTAAACCAGAGCCACCTTCTTTACGAGTTCGACTTTGATCGACACGATAGAAACGTTCAAACAAACGCGGAATGTTATCTTTTTCAATTCCTTCACCATTGTCGGTTACACGCACAATCACTTTGTTTCGAATGAGGTTTTCAACACTAATTTCTGTGGTTCCTTTTTCACGACCGTATTTAATAGAGTTTACAATTAAATTTGTCAATACTTGTTGAATGCGTTCTTTATCGGCAGCAACTAAAATCGGTTTGGTATAATTCATATCAAACGCCAGCGATATTTTCTTTTTGGCAGCTTTCATCTCTAGTAAATCAAACACATTTTGCACCAATTCTATAATGTCAAATTTTTCAACATCCAAATTCAAATCGCCTGCTTCCAAACGCGTAATCATATCCAAATCTTTCACAATATAGATGAGTCGCTCGACACCTTTTTCAGCACGATTTAAGTATTTTTTACGAATATTTTTGTCTTCCATCGCACCATCTAACAAAGTCAAAATATAGCCTTGTACGGTAAACAGTGGCGTTTTTAGTTCGTGAGAAACATTTCCAACAAATTCTTTTCGGTAGTTTTCTCGAATTTTTAGCGTTTCAATTTCCAGTTTCTTATTCGTGGCAAACTTTTCAATTTCTTTCGTTAAGGTTGCCATGTCTGTTGTGATGGGATAGTTTTGAAAGTCGCTCACATCCAACAGCGTTACATCATCATATATTTTCTTAACACGTTTGTATATAAAGCGTTCTACACGAAACTGAATGATAAAAAAGCAAAAAGCAAAACCTGCTATAAAAAACAGTGTGGGCACTAAGATGAAATTTTCAATCTCAAAAAATAATAGCAAAGCCACCAATATAGACGTTGTAAATAATGTAATGTACAACGAGGAGCGAAAAGCAAAACGATATGATTTTCTAAGTTTTCTAGTCATGTTTATTGTACGTACTTGTACCCTACACCTTTGACGGTTTTAAAATGATTTTCGCCAATTTTTTCACGTAATTTACGAATGTGAACATCGATCGTACGTCCGCCAACAATGACTTCATTTCCCCAAACTTTATCCAAAATTTCTTCTCTTTTGAATACTTTTCCTGGGCGAGAAGCTAATAGCGATAATAATTCAAATTCTTTTCGTGGCAAGATGATTTCCACACCTTCTTTTTCAATTTTGTATTCTTCTCTGTTGATGATAATATCTCCAACCGTTACAATCAATGCATTTTCTTCGTCATCTTTTAAGCGACGCAACAACGCTTTTACTTTACTTACCAACACTTTTGGTTTGATGGGTTTTGTAATGTAATCATCTGCGCCCGCATCAAAACCTGCCACTTGCGAGTAATCTTCACCGCGAGCCGTTAAAAAAGTAATGATGGTGTTTGCCAAACTGCTTTCTTTTCTGATATTTTCACACGCTTCAATTCCGTCCATTTCTGGCATCATCACATCCATAATAATCAAATGTGGTTTTATTTTTTTTGCTTTTGCAATGGCTTCCACTCCATTATTTGCCGTTGTGAGATTGTATCCAGCTGACGATAAATTATAGCCTACAATTTCTAAAATATCTGGCTCATCATCTACAAGTAAGATTTTAATATCCTTTTTTTTCATGCGAGTGCTGTTTAGTTTAAGTAGTTGGTTTTGTATTATTTAAATCAAATTTTACAATTCATACAATTCAGCAAAAGTACATATAAAATTAATTATGGAAAGCTGTTAACATTGATTTAATATGATAACATTAAGCTAACACACATATTACAAAGTTTTAACCTGCAAGTAACACCACTTTTACACGTTGCGCATTTCTTTGCGCTGTGAAATTAAAATACTAGATGAGACAAAACATTACACTTACAATTCTCCTATTCTTTACGTTTGTAATAGGATTTGCACAAAACGGTTCTATCGTTGGTAAAGTGCAAGATAAAGAAGTTAATAATGATCCGCTACCTTTTGCTAATGTAACGATAAAAGGGACTTCTAAGGGAACTACCTCTGATTTTGACGGTTTATATGAGTTAAAAGATGTAGCACCTGGAACCTACACATTGATATTTAGTTTTGTGGGTTACAAGACACAAGAAGTTGAAAATGTAGTTGTAAATCCAGGAAAAATAACCAATGTAGATGTAATTTTAGCAGTAAATGCTGCTGCGTTGGACGCGATTGTTATTACGGCAACTACACGAAAAATATCAGAAGCTGCTACTTTGTTAGAGCAGAAGAAATCGAAAGATATCAAACAAATTATTGGTGCAGAAGAATTGGCACGTAAAGGTGTTGGTGATGCTGCGGGCGCGGTAACGAAAATTTCTGGGGTTTCTAAACAAGAAGGATCGAGCAATGTTTATGTGCGTGGATTGGGCGATCGGTATTTGAATACTACACTTAACGGATTGCCATTACCATCAAACGATATTGAAAAGAAAAATATTGAGTTAGGCTTATTTGCAACAGACGTTATTGAAAACGTTTCTATCAGTAAGGCATATTCTGGAAAACAATACGGAGATTTTGCCGCAGGGAATGTAAACATCAACTCGAAAGATTACAAAGGAAAAGGATATGTTGAAGCATTTGTAGGATCGAGCATCAACACCAATGCGATTGGAGAAAACTTTGTAGTGAGTGAAGGCTCTGGTTTCTTTGGAGATTATGCACGTCACAATCAAAATCCGTTTGCCGTTATTTTATCACATGGTGTGGATCCAGAAGCTGTAGAAACTCCCATTAATATAAACTTCGGAATTTCAGGAGGAAAGTCTTGGGATTTTGAAAATGGTGCGCGTTTGAGTGCTTTCGGAACGGTTTCTTTTGAAAACGGATACGAATACAGACGCGGTGAAGCAACTGACTTTACAACAGTAGAGAAAAAGTCGTTTCAAGATGCAGAAGAGTTCGAATACAGTACAACAACGACTGCGATGGGAACTTTAAACTTTAAAATTAACGACGATAACAAATTAAAGTTCAATTCATTATTTATCAACAGTTCTACAAATGAAGTTGGATATTTTGGTATTGATGGAAAAGGTAGAAACAGAGATGCTATTTTAAATACGGATGAAGGTTTTTATCAAATGAACGCTCAGTTTGATCAAAATCAAGTGTTTGTAAATCAATTAATTGGTAATCACAAAAAGAACAAAATAGAAGTTGACTGGGCTGTAGGATACAACTTGGTATTTGCAAAACAACCAGATCGTAAGCGTATTAGTATTGAAAACTATCAATTTGCATTAGATGCTGATCCAACGACCAATCCTACATTTTTTAGCAACGTAGATTATGACAACCAACGTTATTTTCAAGATATTGACGATACCGAATTTAACGGACGTATCAACTTAGCGTATGATGTAAATGAAAACTTCAAATTAAATTTTGGGTACAACGGAAGAAGCAAAGAGCGTAATTTTGAAAACATTCGTTACGGATATGACATTGTTGATTCTAACTTCCAAATTACTGATGTAGATAACTTGAATAGCATTTTCAATATTGGAAACTTTAATGCTGACGGAGGCGCAATCTATGATATTAGAGTGATCAATGCTATTCCAGACTTAGGAAATACAAACAGACCTGGACTTGCTGAAAACACATACACAGGAAACTTAGATTTATTTGCCGGATATGTAGATGCAGAAATTAAATCAGAAAAATGGTTGATTGTGCCAGGCGTGCGTTTTGAATCATTTGATCAAAGTATTGCATACGACGTAATTAACTTAGGAAACAATGGAAACTCTAGCAGAAGCGCGTATGAAAACTTCATTTTGCCAAGTATAAATGTAAAATATGCATTATCAGAAGAGCAAAACATCCGTTTCTCTGCAAGTAGAACAGTTTCCTTACCTGAATTTAAAGAAACGGCTCCTTTTGTATACATTGATGTAACCAACAGAATTGGTGGTAACCCTGACTTATTAGGTGCTACTGATCCAAATTTTGTGAATGTAAGTGACAAATCGTACTCCAACGTACTCAACTTTGACTTAAAATACGAATGGTTTTTTGGTAAAGGAGAAATCTTTTCAGCATCGGCATTTGCAAAACAAATTTCAGATCCGGTAAACCGAGTAGTGGCGTTTGATGCTACAGGAACACAGCGTTACTTTAGAACAGGAGAAACGGCAGAAGTATATGGTGTTGAATTTGAGTTTAGAAAAAACATACTGCAAAATGAAGATGAAGAAACATTACTTTCCGCTGGAATCAATACAACTTTGATGCACACGCAGCAAGACTTGTACGATGAAATTTCGGGTACATACAGCGTGAGTTTTAGAGAAAATGAAGAACAACTACAAGGAGCTTCTCCATTCATCATCAACGCAGATGTAAGCTACTCTCCAACTTTTGGAAGTTACAAACCAACAGGAAACTTAGTGTTCTCTTACTTCTCAGATAGGATTGATGCGTTAGGTTCTGGACAATTAGGAAACATCGTAGAAAAATCAGTACCAACGTTAGATTTCATTCTAAAAAATAAAATTACAGACGACTTTGAAATCAACTTTAGCGTACGAAACATATTAAACCCAGATATCAAATTTGTGCGTGAAACAAGTGCTGGAGATGTGTTAGTAACATCTGCAAACGGAAAAGGAGTTTCTGGCTACGACAGAGGAAGAAATATTGGATTTCAATTAAAATATAAATTCTAAACCAACAACACAACTAAAAAAAAATTAACAAAATGAAAAATTACTTTGCATTAGGATTAGCACTTGTAAGCTTATTAAGCATTACTTCTTGTGCGTCAGACGACACCGCTGACATTAATATTGTAAATAACGGAGGAACTTCGAATCCTACAAATCCTGGAACGATCTTTTTATCAGGAACATTTACAGAAGATTTAGACTTAGACGCAAACAATACCTATAAAATCAACGGATCGTTGATCATGGCTACTGGAACAACATTGCGTATTCCAGCTGGTATGACCATAGAAGCTTTAGCGGCAGGATCTGACGTGTATATTGCTATTTCGCAAGGAGCTACCATAGAAGCTATTGGAACTGCAAGTGAGCCAATTGTTTTTACTTCGGATGCGTCTGCGCCAACTGCTGGTGACTGGGGCGGATTAATTATTTTAGGGAGCGCACCTATCAACTCAGTATCAGGAACTGCAACAGCAACTTCTGAAATTGCTAGTTTACCTTACGGTGGAACTGACACTGCTGATAACTCTGGAACATTACGTTATGTACGTGTACAATACTCTGGTGGATCTGCTGATGGGCAATCAGAAAACAACGGAATTTCTTTCTACGGCGTTGGAAACGGAACAACTGTTGAATATGTTCAAGTATATGAAGGAAAAGATGATGGAATAGAATTTTTTGGCGGAACTGTAAATGTTGACTTTGCAGCGGTAATTGGCGCACAGGATGATTCTATCGACTGGACAGAAGGATACACAGGAACCATCACAAACGCGTATGTAAAACACGGAACAGATCACGATAAAGGAATTGAAGCAGATGGTTTCAACACAGATATCGGAAATAATTCTGATCCAATATACTTCTCTGCGCCAACAGTAAACAATCTTACGATCATCGGATTAGGTTCTGCAATAAGCACAGAAGCGGTTCGTTTAAGAGCTGGAACAAGAGTAACATTCAATAACGTTGTATTAGAAGGATACGCTGAAGGATTTGATTTAGATGGAGATATGATGGACAGACCAACAGGAGAAGGTGTTGTGAATGGAGAAACAAGTGTAACAGACATTACATTTACGGATATCATTTTAAAAGTGAAAAACGATACTGAATTTACGTTTACAGAAGCTGATTTAATTTCAGGTGACGGAAACGGAACAGGAACTGACTTTGCTTCTTGGGGAGCAGGTTGGACTGTAGGAAACTAATTCCAAACAACATATTGTACAAAAAGCGTCTTCTAACACGGAAGACGCTTTTTTGCTTTATAAAAGCAATACTTTTCTCAACTACGAATATCGCAATACAATAACGCTTTTGTTATCAAATGGTTAAAACAACACACAAATATGTTCGTCTGGTTTTTCAATTCAGGTTCTTTTGTATATTTGTACCATAAATTTATGAATGGTTAAAATATATCGTATGAACAAAAATTACTTTTTATTAATTGCATTATTGATTTCTTCGTTGTCTTTCGGACAAGTATTAGAAGAAAATTTCGATTATGGAATGACAGGTGGAGATTTAACTGCCGTAAGTGGAGGCGCATGGGTGCAACACTCAGGTTCTACTGGACCGGTACAGTATGTAGCAACGCCAAGTTTAACAATGGCTGGATATCCTTCATCTGGAATTGGTGGACATGTAGCCTTTTCAGGAACTTCTCAGGATGTAAATAGAGCCTTTACTGGAATTAGTACTGGAACTGTATACGGAAGTGCTTTGGTAAATGTAGTATCTGCAGGTAGCGGAAACTACTTTATGCACTTTAATACAAGTGGATTTAGAGCAAGAATTGGTGCAAGAGATGATGGAAATGGTGGTGTTGAATTTGGTATTGGAACAAGCAGTTCTACTTTAGCATATACAACAACACCTTACAGCTTAAACACAACATACTTATTAGTTTTTTCTTATGAAATTGCCACAGGAGTTTCTAACTTATATGTATTATCTGCGGTAACGCCAACAGAACCTGCAATGCCAGACGCTACTAGTACAGGAACTACAGGTACTGCCATTACATCAATTGCGTTCCGTCAATCTAGTAACATTCCTTCTGTTTTAGTAGATGGTGTTCGTGTCGCTGAAAACTGGACTGAAATTATGAGTAATTCTTCGGTACCTTCATTAAGCATCGTTACACCTGCTGATGGAACTACTTTTGATCCTGGAACAAACAGCGTAGATGTTACATTCACGACTCAAAATGTAAACTTAGCAATGCCAGGAAGTTTTGTAAATGTGACTGTAAACACAGATCCTACAGATACAGATGTTGCTAGTCCATACGCTATTCCAACTATGGATGGTGGAATGTATGATGTAACTGTAGAGTTATATGACAACAATGTGATTGTAGATACAAAAATGGTATCTTTCTCTGTAGCTAGTATTACACAAGTAAACAGCATTACTGAATTACGTGCTGGAACTATTGGAGAATTCTATGAATTAAATGCGGAAGCTATTATTTCATACATCGTTACAGAAAATACAAGAAACCAAAAATACATCCAAGATGGTGGTGCTGGAATCTTAATTGATGACGTTGCCGGAACGTTAAGTGTTGCTGTAAATATCGGAGATGGACTTATCGGACTACAAGGACAATTATCACAATTTTCTGGAGTACTTCAATTTGTGCCAAGTGCTAATTTACCTGGCGCATCTTCAAACGGAAACACCCTTAATCCACTTTTTGTAACTGCAAACGAATTGGCTACAAATGGAGAAGCATACGAAAGCAGATTGATCAGATTATTAAATGTTGAATTCGCTGATACAGGAATGTTTGCAGACAATACCAACTATACTGTTACGACATCTGGCGGAACTGATACTACAGTTTGTAGAGTTTCTTTTGGTGATGAAAACTTAATCGGAACTATGATTCCTACCGTACCAGTTGATGTTATCGGTTTGGGTGGTGAATTCAACGGAACATACCAAATATTGCCAAGATTCACTACTGATATTGACACAACGTTAAGCAACGAAGAGTTTGGAACAACTACTTTTAGCATGTATCCAAACCCTGCAAACGGAGCTACAGTAACGATTACTTCCCCTTCAAACAATACAAAAGATGTACAAGTATACAGCATCTTAGGAAAGCAAGTAATCAATACTACCATTACAAATACATTAAACGTTGCTGATTTACAATCAGGAATTTATGTAGTAAAAATTACAGAAAACGGTAAATCGGCTACTAAGAAATTAGTGATCAGATAAGTTTACCAAATACATAATATACTATATCAAAAAGCATCTTGAATTTTCAAGGTGCTTTTTTTGTGAAACTCAACATTGAAAAGTCCAAAGAACACATTCAATGTTGTTAGTTGAACTAATCCCGCTGTAGCGCGGAATCTAATACTATTTTCTAAAAGCTTTCAAAAACTCCATTCAATATTACCATTTCAACTACACATTTACAGACTCATCTAAAATAGGAAACATGCAATGGTATATTTCTTTATATTGCGTATTGTATGAAACTATGGAACAAAATAAATCAATATGTTAGCAAACAAGACCTTGTTTTATTTCTAAGTTTCTATGTCTTCTCCACTATTATGTATTACACCGCAAGCTGGATTTCTTGGGGTGGATTTAAAAAAGGACATCCATCGTATTTCGATGTAGAAGAATTTTTTGCTTCTGGAGGAGCGCAATTCTTAATTAGCTTTTTCGTCACCATTCCTATTTGGTATATCACGTCTGTTGTATTAAGAAAGTACAAGCTCAGAGTACAATTGCTGTCACATATATTATTTTTACCATTATACATTGCCATTTGCTATTATTCATTACTTGGAGTCACAAAAATTTTTGGCTGGGCAATGTATTGGGGCGGCTATAAAGTCATTTGGACACTTTACTCGTTCATGCTTTTTTACTTTGTGCAGTTTGGTTTTATACATGCGTATGGATATTTTAAACGTTTCAAAAAAGAAGAAAAGGAAAAGGCAATCCTTCGAGAAACTACGTTAAAAAGCGAAATTACTGCCTTAAAATCACAATTAAATCCACATTTCCTGCACAACTTATTCAACTCTATCAATGCAACTATCCCAAAAGAAAATGAACGTACGCGAGAATTAATCATACAATTGTCTGATCTTTTTAGATATCAGAATTATGCATCGCAAAATGAATTTGTGACCATTAAAGAAGAAATTGACTTCATTCAAAGTTACTTGGAACTCATGCAGATTCGACTCAAAGAGCGTTTGAATTTTGCTTTTAAAGTAGAAAAAGAAGTCTATCATCACAAAATCGTTCCAATGCTGTTGCAACCTTTGGTAGAAAATGCAGTCAATCATGGAATTGCCACTAAAATTACACCTTCAACCTTACGCATTACAATTGAAAAACAAAATGATCGCTTACACATTTCCATAGAAGATACAGGCATTGGTATTATAAATAAAGAAAGTGTGTTCTTAACAGGTTTAGGATTGTCAAACACCAAAATGCGGCTTGATAAAATTTACAATTCCGAACTAAAAATAGAAGACAACGTACCAACAGGAACTAAAATCTCATTTACGATTTGAAAACAATCCTAATTATAGATGATGAAGAAGATGCAAGAGATTTGTTACGGCAATACATCTCCGCATACAAAGAGCTTCAAATTATCGGAGAAGCTTCCAACGGATTGGAAGCTGTAAAAATGATCAATGCATTAAAACCAGATACTATTTTCCTCGACATCCAAATGCCAGGTCTCAACGGATTTGAAGTATTAACGCAATTAGAAGAAATTCCTGAAGTCATATTTTCTACTGCGTACGATCAATATGCCATCAAAGCATTTGAAGTTCATGCTGTGGATTATCTATTAAAACCGTATGGCAAAAAACGCTTTGAAAATGCACTCAGCAGAATCCTTCAAAATCAAGAAAATGTCATTCCGTTAGCTGAAGAGTTGCTTCAAAAAGAGACTTCCTTTCCTTCAAAAGTTATTCTTCACAAAGGCACAAGAAAGTTAATGGTCAATGTGAAAGATGTATACTTTGCAGAAGCTTTTGGCGATTATACGAAAGTATTTACCAAACATGAAGAATTTCTAGCAACCAAAGGAATCTCACAACTGCATGATATTTTTAATCCAACCATGTTTATACGACTGCACCGTTCGCATTTTGTCAATATGAATACGATTGTAGAATTAAAAAAAATAGACAGATATCACTACGTGTATTTAAGTAACGGAAAAAGTTTAAGAGTAAGTGATACGTATTTGCCAGCCATAAAGAAAATTGTGTTATAACGATTTCATCGTGCTATTTTCAAGCCTATCGACAATATCATGGTCAACTCCTTTTTGTTGAATAAATTTAAAGTATAAAAACATAGTCGAATGAAAATCATATGCAAAATCACGCTTGTTTTAATAATGAGTGTATGCTTTACTGCTACAAGTCTCGCTCAAATTAAAACGCCGCTAAAAGTCTCTAAAGAAGCTGACATTGACCTAAAAACCTACACAGGCATCATCTCAGAACAATATGCCAATGGAAGTCCGTCACTTTGGAAAACCGTTATCAATGGAAAAACAAATGGACTCTGGTTAGAATGGTATCCAAACGGTACGTTAAGATACAGAGCCTACTGGAAAAACAGCTTAGGAAACGGACGATGGGAATATTTTTACCCGAACGGACAATTGCGTTCTGAAAGTTTTTACATCAACGACATTGCACAGGGAATTTACAGAAGTTATTATAAAAATGGGCAACTCAAAATGGACGCCACGTATCTAAATGGTAAAAAAGATGGTGTAGAATTCACCTATGATGTGAATGGTATAGTACTTTCGCGAAAGCTTTACAAACAAGGAATACAACAGATTGATGAACCTACTATATTTCAAGAAGGACTGATCTCTAAAGAAAATAGTAACGAATGGGGAATTAACTTTATGCCAGATGGAAAAACGGCATACTTCACCAGAAAAGATACTGCTGGCAAAAAACGAATTTACACACTTACCAACACTGAAAGTGGCTGGAGCGAACCAACAATTGCCACTTTCTCAACACATGAAGATGAAACGCCATTTATAAACAGTGATGGAAGCAAACTGTACTTTGCGTCCTTCAGACCGTTACCAGACGGAAGTACGACTGAAAAAATAGACATGAATATTTGGTATGTAGATAGAATCAATAACAAATGGTCTGCGCCAAAACCTATATCTTCTATGATCAATACATCTAAGAAAAAAGGTGCTATTTGGACAGCAAACTATGAAGCAGGTCCAATAACGGATGCGAATGGCAATCTCTACTACTGGACAAAAGGTAGTGAAAGCAAGGCGACAAATTTGTATTATTCAGAAAGAAAAACGAATGGAAAATATAGCAAACCGCAAGAAATCATTCCGCCATCGAGCACTACAAATTATGACACCGCTCCGCAGCTTTCGCCAGATGGGAACATCCTTTTCTTTTCGTCAGACGATAGATATGATGGTTATGGAGGTGCTGACATTTACTATTCAGTAAAAAAAGAAGGAAAATGGTCTGCACCGAAAAATTTAGGTCCAATAGTGAATTCATCACAATCAGAAGGTTTTCCAAGTTTCTCACCCGATGGAAAATTTTTCTACTTTAGTAGCAATCGCGGAGACGCAAAAGACGAGAATGGAGAACGAATTTGGAATCTCTATTACATGGAAACAAAATATTTAATGATTGAAAAATAACGAAATGAAAAAAATAATAATTCTCCTATATCTAGCTAGTTTTCTAAGTTGTGCACAAAATGAAAAAACGGAATTACCGCCAGCATCAGAAATGGTTTCTATGAATGATGCGACTGTAAAATACGGAACTCAATATGGACAACAATACTTTGCCAAAGGAAGCACAAAACCGTATACAGGTTGGTTGTGCGCGCGGTATGATAACGGCGAACTAGAATCGGCACAGCAATTCAAAAACGGCTATGGCAATGGTATTTGGATCAATTTTGATCCTGACGGACGCAAAGAATCACAAGGAGCTTATCGCAACAATAAAACCGAAGGTCACGCACAACTATTTTACGAAGATGGCAGTGTAAAAGCGGAAGGCAAATACATCCATCTAAAACGAAAAGTTGGCTGGTGGAAGTTTTACGACCGAAAAGGAAATGTAGTAAGTAAACGCTATTTTACTCGGTAAACAATCACTTCATTTTTAGTTTAAAAAAAACTTTGTCTCGAACAAAGCGGGGAAACGCATGCCAAATTCTAACGCTATGAACATTTCAAAAATCATACTAACCATCTTCATGATGCTTTTATTTCAAAGCGTTTGGAGTCAGGATAAACGTAAAAAATACAACGCTTCCAGAACAAATGAAGCGCCAAAAATAGATGGAAAGCCTTTTGAAAATGTATGGAATAAAGCCGTTTCAGGAAGTGATTTTATCATGCTGCAACCGGACAATGGTGCACAAGAAAAAAAAGCACAAAAAAGTATTGTAAAAATTTTATACGACGACAATTCTATCTATGTTGCTGCCTATTTATATGATGATAACATAAAAAAAATAGACAAGCAATTTTCGCAACGTGACCAAGTCAATGTACAAACAGACGTATTTTCTTTTTGGATCAACACCTATAACAATCAAATAGATCAAACACGCTTTTACGTTACTGCCGCAGGTGCTATTGCAGACTCAAAAGCAACCAATGGTTCGGAAGATTTTAGTTACAATGTTATTTTCGATGGAAAATCGAGTATAGATGAAAATGGTTGGTATGTAGAAATGAAAATTCCGTATCAAGCATTGCGATTTCCGAAGTCTAAAGTCCAAAATTGGAGCTTCAATGCATTGAGGCGAATTAATTCTCAGAATCAATCGTTCACGTTTAATTTCGTCGATATTACACAAGGAAATGAAGCACAATATGATGCACAATTATTAGGCATCACAAACATAAATCCTCCTTTTAGATTGAGTCTTTTTCCATATACCAGTATTCAAAGTGTTCAATTTGAAGGTAAATCTGAAACAGAATTCAATGCAGGATTAGATTTAAAATACGGTATCAGTGATGCATTTACACTAGACGCAACGCTCATTCCCGATTTTGGACAAGTCGCTTTTGACGAAGTCATCTTAAATTTAGGTCCGTTTGAACAAGCGTTTCAAGAACAACGACCTTTCTTCACGGAAGGTACAGAACTATTTTCCAAAGGCAATTTATTTTTTTCAAGAAGAATAGGACAAACACCAACACGATTTGGTGAAGTGCAAAGTGAAACCTTAGAAAACGAAATTATAGTTGAAAATCCACAACAAGCACAACTGCTCAATGCCGTAAAAGTAACGGGAAGAACCAAAAATAAACTAGGGATCGCTTTTCTAAATGCAGTTACAAAAAAAGCAACGGCAATCCTAAAAGATACGATCACTAATAGTCAAAGAGAATTCGTCACAGAACCATTAACAAACTATAATCTCATTGTTTTAGACAAGCAATTTGGCGCAAATTCATCAGTGTATTTTTCTACTGCAAGTACATTTCGTGGAGGAAGTTTTACAGATGCCAATGTAAGTGCCATCGGTGTGGAGCATTTTGACAAGAAAAACATCTACAGATATAAAGCAGATTTCAAAATGAGCAATCGCTTTCGTGAAAGTGATACTGATCAAGGCTATAATTTTGAAGGCAGATGGGATCGAGTGCAAGGCAAATGGCGGTATGGTTTTTTGCATAGAAATGTTGGTAAAAATTACAACCCAAACGACTTAGGATTGCAATTTAGAAACAACTTAAACGGCACATATCTTTTCGGATCTTACAATCAATTTAAGCCGAAAGGAATATTAAACAACTTCAGAGTCAATTACGAAATTGGTCACGAACGCACTAATTCGCCTGGACTTCACAATGCTACATCATTGTATATCAGTGCTGCTTTTCAAACTAAAAATCTATTAAATTTTGGTGCGTACACTATTGCATCTACGAGAACGTTAGATTTGTTTGAATCGCGGATTCCTCTACAAGCTGTTCGGTATGCGCCAAGAATTGTATATGGCGGTTATTTTACTACGGATACCCGAAAAAGAATTTCGATCAACGCTGGAGTCAACACCGATCAAAGATTCAACGATCCCGAAAACAGATTTGACTTTTTTATAGAACCCTCATTCAGAATCACAGATAAATTTTTCATAAGCTACAACTGGTTTTGGCAAAAGCGCAATCAGCGGTTAAGTTTTGTCGCGATTGATAATGGAGAATCAATTTTGAGTAGAAGAAATACCCAAACGATTGAAAACTCCATTCAAGGTGTGTATAATTTTGATACGACTAAATCTATCAATCTACGGTTGCGGAATTTTTGGAGTGCTGCAAAGTTTTCAGACGATTACAAGGTTTTACTTTCAGATGGAAACACACAACGATATACTGAAAACAATACGTTCAATCCTAACGCAGATTTTAACATTTGGAACATGGATGTGAGCTTTGTATGGCAATTTGCACCCGCAAGCAATCTCATTCTATTATATCGCAACAGTCTCTCTAATTTTCAAAGCAACGGCGATATCAATTTTACAGACAGTTTAAATCAATTATTTCAAGAATCTATACAACAAACGTTTTCGGTGAGACTCACCTATTTTCTGGACGTTAACAAGATTCTGCCTAAATAAATGAAGTCAAAACTATACGTTGCGTGTAAATTATCCACCTCCAAAAGAAGCAAAAACACAAACAGCATCTTCTCCTAATTTTACCTACTTTTGCAATACAATTTGCACACAATGGATTCCAATATAATTTTCAATATACATGACGAAGCTTCTTTTGAAACGGTAGCGTTTCAAACGTTTCAGCATCAATTTGAAAATAATAATGTCTACCGATCTTTTTGCGATTTACTCTACATTCACCCAAGTGATATTACAAAAATAGAAGACATTCCGTTTTTGCCCATTCAATTCTTTAAATCACACGAAATTGTTTCCAATCGCCAACCGATTCAAGAAACATTTACCAGTTCTGGAACCACAGGAAGCACGCCGAGCAAACATCACGTGACGGATATTTCTATTTACGAAGAAAGCTATCAAAAAGGCTTTGAATATTTCTATGGAAACATTGAAGATTGTATCGTTTTAGCGCTTTTACCGAACTATTTAGAACGAAAAGGCTCATCGTTAGTGTATATGGTAAACGACCTCATCAAACGTAGTAAACAGGCTGAAAGCGGTTTTTATTTGCATGATTTAAAAGCGCTTACAGAAAAACTCATTCAACTAGATAACACTGGTAAAAAAGTATTGCTCATCGGCGTTTCTTTTGCTTTATTGGATTTGATTGAAACGACACAGTTTCAATTAAAAAATACGATCATCATGGAAACAGGTGGCATGAAAGGTCGCAGAAAGGAACTAATTCGCACAGAATTGCATCAACAACTTTGTGAAGGTTTTGGTGTTGCGGAAATTCACTCGGAATATGGCATGACCGAATTACTTTCGCAAGGCTATTCCAAAGGAAATGGCATTTTTAAAACACCGCCGTGGATGAAAATCCTAACGCGCGATCCTGAAGATGCACTCACCATACAAACCAACGGAAAATCTGGCGGAATCAACGTTATTGATTTGGCAAATATCAACTCCTGTGCGTTCATTGCCACACAAGATTTAGGCAAAGTACATGCAGACAATACGTTTGAAATCATTGGTCGTTTTGATCATTCAGACATCCGAGGTTGTAATTTAATGGTATTTTAACACCATCAATCTGAAAGGCAAAACCAATCCAAAAGCCTATTTAACTATCAACAAAAAATTCTTCTTCTTTCCACGTTGAATGGTCACAAACTTATCATTAATCAAATCGTCTGTCGTGATTTTATAATCTTCTTTCACTTTCGTTTTATTCACCGCCACAGAATTTTCTTTTAACGCTCTACGCGCATCTCCGTTAGAGTTTAAAAAGTTGGTTTTTGCAGCTAACGCCGCAATCATATCCAACCCTGCTTCAATATCCACACGATCAATTTCTGCTTGCGGTACACCTTCAAAAACATCCAATAAAGTTTGTTCATCCAATTGCTTTAAATCTTCCGAAGTCGATTTTCCAAAGAGAATTTGTGTCGCTTTCAACGCTTTTTCCAACGCTTCTGCTCCGTGCACCAAAGTAGTTACTTCTGCTGCCAAACGTTTTTGCAATACACGTGTATGCGGTGCTTCTTGGTGTTCTGCAATCAAAGATTTCACGGTTTCTTCCTCCAAAAAGGTAAAGATTTTAATATACTTTTCTGCATCTGCATCCGAAGCGTTCAACCAAAATTGGTAAAAGCGGTATACCGACGTTTTATCAGCATCTAACCAGATATTTCCACCAGCCGTTTTTCCAAACTTAGAACCGTCCGCTTTTGTAATTAACGGACAGGTCATTGCGTATGCTTTTGCAGCTTCATCGTTCATTCTGCGCACCAATTCGGTTCCTGTTGTAATATTTCCCCATTGATCCGATCCGCCCATTTGCAACAAACAATTGTGTTCTTTATGTAAATGGTAAAAATCGTATCCTTGAATCAATTGGTAGGTAAACTCCGTAAACGACATACCAGCACCTTCACTGGAAACACGTTTCTTTACCGAATCTTTCGCCATCATGTAGTTGACTGTAATTCGTTTTCCAACATCACGCGCAAAGTCGATAAAAGAAAAATTCTTCATCCAATCGTAATTGTTTACTAAAATTGGCGCGTTTTCTTCGTTCGAATTAAAATCTAAAAAGCGAGACAATACACGTTTAATTCCCGCTACATTGTGATTCAAAATATCTTCTGTTAGCAAATTACGTTCGTCCGACTTTCCTGATGGATCACCAATCATTCCTGTAGCACCACCAACCAAAGCAATTGGCTTGTGTCCCGCTTTATACAAATGCATCAACAAGATAATAGGCACCAAACTTCCAATATGTAACGAATCGGCTGTAGGATCAAATCCCACATACGCAGTCGTCATTTCTTTGTTCAGTTGTTCTTCGGTTCCTGGCATGATATCGTGTATCATTCCTCTCCAACGTAATTCTGCTACTAAATTGCTATTCATCTGTATATTCTTTTTAAAGCTTCGCAAAGATATAAAAGTGAAAAGAAAAAAGTTTATTTTAGTAGCATGATATTAGTCACAGGAGGAACTGGATTGGTTGGTGCGCATTTATTAGCACATTTAGCACAGACAGAAACGCGTATTAAAGCCATTTATAGAACATTGGAAAAGCTAGAAGCTGTAAAAACGGTTTTTGGGTATTATTTTGAAGATGTTCCTTATTTTTTTGATAAGATTGAATGGCATAAAGCCGATGTGACGGATGTGCCTTCGCTAGAAGAAGTATTTCCCAACATTACGCACGTATATCATGTAGCCGCACTCGTTTCTTTTGATCCGAAATTGTTTGAAGATTTGCGCAAAATAAATATTGAAGGCACAGCAAACATGGTGAATTTGTCCATTGCGTACAGTGTGAAAAAATTCTGCTTTGTCAGTTCCATTGCAGCAATTGGCGAAACGGAACACCCAGAAATTCCGATTACGGAAGATACACATTGGAATCCCGAAGCAGACAATAATGTGTATGCGATTTCGAAATACGGTTCTGAAATGGAAGTTTGGCGCGGTTCGCAAGAAGGGTTGGACATTGTCATTGTAAATCCTGCCATTATTTTAGGTGCTGGATTTTGGCGCGGCGGCGGAAGTGGCTCGTTGTTTCGTAAAATTGACAAAGGCTTAAAATATTACTCCAACGGAATTTTAAGTTATGTAGATGTGGTCGATGTCGTTTCTGTAATGATTCAACTGATGGAAAGCGATATAAAAAACGAACGTTTTATTTTAGTTGCTGAAAACTGGACGGTTGAAAAATTTACAAAAACTACGGCAAAAGCATTGAACGTACAACCACCAACAAAAGCAGCGAGTTCCTTTTTATTAGGAATTGCTTGGCGATTGGATTGGTGGCAACAATTCTTCACAGGAAAACACCGAAAATTAACGCGATTGATGGCAAAATCCATTCAGTCACAAATGGTGTACGACAGTAGCAAAGTTACAAAGCAATTGAATTTTACCTTTACACCCATGCAGGAAACGATTGATCGTGTGAGTAAACGTTATAAAAATCGGTAGTAATATTATATTTATTTGATGATTAAAAGGTAAACATGACTAACCATCACTATTTTCCTTTTGTACATTTTGAGGCTTCTTTTTTTGTGGTTTCCCTTTGTTGCTAAGCGTCGTATCTATCTTTTTCATGCGTGCTTGCTTCTTGGCTTCTGAGATAGAATCTCTACGTTTTTGCTCAATTTCTAGCTGTTCTCCTACTTCTTTTCGCTCTTTGGTGAGTCGCGCTTGTACAATTCCGTATATCTCACTGTATATTTCCGGATTTGCCGCATAATAGTTATTACTACTTTTAAATTGCAAACTATCCGTTTTGTGCTTTTCGTACAAATACATGTCCAAATGCATAAAACCATCATCGAGTTTCGATTTGTTCACACCTTTGATAGAATTGACCAAAGTAATGTCGTATAAAATCGCCGCCATCGTCTCTTTTGACAATAAATCATCTGGCTTTGGAATGGCTTCGTTTTTACAAGAAGCTATCGTAAGTACAAGTATTAATAAACAAGCTATATATTTTTTCATCTGTTGAATTCTAATTGTTTTACATGACGTTTTTCTGAAAACGTTCCTTCATGATAGGCTAAATTGCCATTTAAAAATGTATGTGTCACGGTAGAATCTAAGGTTGTGCCTTCAAATGGCGACCAACCGCATTTGTACAATACATTGTCTCTAGAAACAGTGTATGATTTTTCCAAATCCACCACGACTAAATCTGCATAAAAACCTTCTTTTATAAAACCTCTGTCTTTTACTTGAAACAAACGCGCGGGATTGTGACACATTTTTTGGACAATTTTTTCCAACGAAATTTTTCCTTGTTTGTGTGCTTGAATCATCGCGTTTAACGCATGTTGCACCAACGGTCCACCAGAAGGTGCACTTGTGTATGGATTGTTTTTTTCTTCCAATGTATGTGGCGCATGATCAGTAGCAATGACATCAATTCTATCGTCCAATAACGCTTCCCACAATTGCTCTCTGTCATTCGCTGTTTTTACCGCAGGATTCCACTTGATGTGTGTTCCTTTTTCTTTGTAATTTTCATCTGAAAACCACAAATGGTGAATACACACTTCCGCCGTGATTTTCTTTTCTTCTAACGGAATGGAATTGTCAAACAAATGGGTTTCTTTTCCTGTAGACAGATGAAAAACATGTAAGCGAGCGCCCGTTTTCTTCGCTAAAGCAATCGCTCTGGAAGACGATAAATAACACGCTTCTTCACTGCGAATGATCGGGTGAAATTCGATTGGAATATCATCTCCGTATTTCTCTTTGTATTCGGCCAAATTCTTTCGGATCGTTCCTTCATCTTCACAATGCACCGAAATCACCATATCTGTACTTGAAAATATTTTTTCTAAAACGGCTTCATCATCCACCAGCATATTTCCTGTAGAAGACCCTAAAAATAGTTTCAATCCCGCCACTTGCGTGGTGTCCACTTTCATGATTTCTTCTAAATTATCATTCGTTCCACCAAACATAAACGAATAATTGGCAAAAGAAGTTTCTTTCGCAATGTCCAATTTTTCTTGAAGCTTCTCAATCGTCGTTGTTTGCGGATTCGTATTTGGCATTTCTACAAAAGACGTAATTCCGCCCGCGATGGCAGCACGCGATTCTGTAGCAATATTCGCTTTATGTGTCAATCCAGGTTCTCTAAAATGCACTTGATCATCAATGACGCCAGGAAATACGTATTTTCCAGCAATATCAATCACTTCGGCACTTTCGTCAGAAAGATTCGTTCCGATGTTTGCGATGCGTTCGCCTTCGATTAAAATATCGGCCGTTTTCACTTCGACTTCACTTACTATTTGTGCGTTTTTGAGTAATATTTTATGCATGAGGTTTGGTTTTGGTAAACATACTTCTAATTTTCATTTTGATAATTCCGAACACAGCTTCCGAAAATATGGAACTGTCCATTTTAGATTTCCCTTTGGTTCTATCCGTAAAAATAACGGAAACTTCTTTGATTTTGAAACCGAGTTTCCACGCTTTGAATTTTAATTCAATCTGAAACGCGTATCCCACAAAGCGAATCGTTTCCAAACCAATCGTTTCCAAAACTTTTCTGCGGTAACAAATAAATCCTGCTGTGGTATCATGAATGGGAATTCCTGTGATGAACCGCACATATTTTGACGCAAAATACGACATCAACACCCGATTCATTGGCCAATTGACCACATTCACACCTTTTACATACCGCGAACCGATTGCGACATCAAAACCATCCTCTTGGCAAGCGGCTAACAATCGAACTAAATCTTCAGGATTGTGTGAAAAATCAGCATCCATCTCAAAAATATATTCATAATCGCGCGCCAACACCCAACGAAAACCGTGAATATAGGCAGTTCCTAAGCCTGTTTTGGCTTCTCGTACTTCTAAAAACAGTCGTTCAGGGTATTTTTCCTGTAATTCAATGACTTTTTGGTGGGTTCCGTCAGGGGAATTATCGTCCACAACTAACACATGAAACGCCTTTTCTTGCGCAAAAACTGCGTCAATGATGGCTTCAATATTTTCAATTTCGTTATACGTTGGTATGACTACAATTGCGTCGGACATTTTCTAAAATTACGGCAAACAAAAGTACACAAATTATGGGTTTTGCAGCGAGTGATGGTATTTTGTGCTAAATTTTTATGTATTATTTAACATACTTTCTACTTTTACCAAATGATTACTACTATTGAACGCAGCATCATTTCTAAAGATTGGCTCACCTTGTTGTTTGTAACGACATTTTGTTTGCTAGTGGTAACGCGTTTGGTGTTTCAAAAGAAGTTTACGCTCTTTTTAGGATTTCTGTTTTCGAATAAATACCAAAGCCAAGCCATTGCCAAACAGGAAAGTATCATCAACGGATTTACCTCACTCCTTTTTTGTGTGCAAGTCATTTCGTTTTCCATTTTTGGATACATTGCGGTTACTTTTTTTCGTCCGTATTTGGCAAATGCGCCGTTTTTGTTTGTAAAAATCAGTTCGTTCATGGTATTTTTTATTGTGATCCGATATATTTTGGAAAAAATTATGGCGGTTATTTTAGATATTGAACTGTATATAAATGCCTATAATTTTCATAAAATCAACGCGCGAAATCTTTTTGGTTTGCTCTTGATTCCCATCAACTTAGTACTTGTTTACTATGATTATCAGCATAATATTGTATTTTTCTCAGTAATTTGTGTCTTTGTATCCTATAATCTTATCGTATTATTTCTTCTACTAAAGAATTATCAAAAATTGATTATCAACAAGTTGTTTTATTTTATTTTGTATCTTTGCGCACTTGAAATTGCCCCTTATTTAGTTATCTATAAATTATTAATTGAATAACGCGACAAATAAAATACAGGTTTATGAAAGTAAAAACCATTTTAGTTTCTCAACCGGAACCAAAAATTGAGAACTCACCTTACTCGAGGCTTATTGATAAGCAAAAAGTGAAAATTGATTTTAGGCCGTTCATACACGTTGAAGGTGTAAGTGCAAGAGATGTACGTCATCAAAAGATAGATTTGACAAAGTTTACAGCTATCATTTTAACAAGTAGAAATGCTGTAGATCATTTTTTTAGAGTAGCTGAAGAAATGCGCTTCAAAGTGCCTGACACCATGAAATATTTCTGCCAGTCAGAAGCAGTAGCTTACTATTTACAGAAATATGTAGTGTACAGAAAGCGTAAAATTTATGTTGGAAAACGCACGTTTAAAGAATTGTCTCCACTAGTTAAAAAGTATAAGGACGAATCATTTTTATTACCATCATCGGATGCGTTAAAACCCACAGTTCCAGAAATTTTGAATTCGTTGAATATTACTTGGGAACGCGGAATTTTTTACAAAACCGTAGTAAGCGACTTGTCTGACTTGCGTGATGTGTATTATGACATTTTAGTGTTCTTTAGTCCATCTGGAATCAAGTCTTTATTGGCAAACTTCCCTGATTTTGAACAAAATGACACACGCATTGCTGTTTTTGGAAATACAACCGTAAAAGCAACGACAGAAGCAGGATTGAGAGTTGATATTAAAGCACCAACGCCAGAAACTCCATCCATGACGATGGCATTGGCAAAATACATTGACGAAGTGAATAAGAAATAATTACTTTACTATACAATATTAAAAAAGCGTATATCCATTACAGATATACGCTTTTTTGTTTTTGGGTTGGTTGTGATATTATATATAAGTCTGTTAGTCTATTGGACCACCAGCCATAATCTCTTCGTTTGCGTATGCTGAAAACTGTGCAAAGTTTTCTTTGAATGAGCTTGATAATTCTGCCGCTTTTTTATTGTATGCTTCGGCATCTCCCCAAGTATCAATCGGGTTTAATACTTCATTAGGCACATTTGGACAATCTTTTGGAATTGCCAATCCGAATACTGGATGTGTTTGATAATCTACATCATTTAACTTTCCTTCCAACGCTGCACTAATCATAGCACGTGTGTATTTCAACTTCATACGACTTCCAGTTCCGTAAGGTCCACCAGTCCATCCGGTGTTGATCAACCATACATTTACACCAGCTTCCTGCATTTTCTCACTCAGCATTTCTGCATACCTGGTTGGATGTAATGGCATAAATGGCGCTCCAAAACACGCAGAAAAACTTGGTACAGGTTCGTCAATTCCAGCTTCGGTTCCTGCTACTTTCGCAGTATACCCTGAAATGAAATGATACGCTGCTTGTCCTGGTGTTAATTTTGAAATTGGAGGCAACACACCAAATGCATCTGCCGTTAAGAAAAATATATTTTTAGGATTTTTTCCAATAGATGGAATTTGAATATTGTCAATATGATAAATTGGATAGCTTACACGCGTATTTTGTGTGATGGAAGTATCTTCAAAATCTACATTTTTATGTTCGTCGAGTACAACATTTTCAAGAATCGCACCTTTTTTAATCGCGCGATAAATTTCAGGTTCGCTTTCTTCCGTCAAATCAATGGCTTTCGCATAACAACCGCCTTCAAAGTTGAACACTGTATTTTCATTGGTCCAACCATGTTCATCATCTCCAATTAACCTGCGATCTGGATCTGCGGACAAGGTCGTTTTCCCTGTTCCTGACAATCCGAAGAAAATAGCGGTATCTTCCTCTTTTCCAACATTCGCACTACAGTGCATTGGCAACGTGTTTTTAAATACAGGCAAAATAAAGTTTAAGGCAGAAAAAATTCCTTTTTTAATTTCTCCTGTATATCCTGTTCCACCTACAAGTGCAATTTTCTTAGTAAAGTTCAAAATAGCAAAGTTGTGTTGGCGCGTTCCGTCTATTGCAGGATCTGCCATAAACTCTGGTGCATTCACAACAAGCCAATCTTCTTTAAAACCATCTAATTCTTCTTCCGTTGGACGTAAAAACATGTTATACACAAACATATTGCTCCAAGGATATTCGTTGATTACACGAATGTTCAATTTATAATTTTCGTCGGCACACGCATACGCATCGCGGACAAAAACTTCTTTTTCTGATAAGTATGCAACGACTTTGTCATACAATTTATCAAAAGCTTCAGGTTCAAAAGGAATGTTGATGTCACCCCACCAAATTTCATCTTCGGTAATACTATCTTTCACAATAAAACGATCCATCGGGGATCTTCCTGTAAACTCTCCTGTGTTTACAGCAATCGCTCCAAAAGAAGTTTCTACTCCTTGTCCTTTTTGTATCGTTTCTTCGTGAAGTTGGTCCGAGGAAAGTTGGTAATGTGCTTTCGCATCCATGATTCCATATTGGTTTAACGAAATCGTTTTCGTTGAGAAGGTGTTATTCGTCATAACTTTTAACTCTAGTTGTGTTTTTGTAAAGGACAAAAGTATAAATATTTTTACAGAGTCTTTGTTTTTTTAACTGATTTTCTCTGTTTTAAGCTTGAAAAAATTCAAGAGAAGTGCTATCCAACCTATAATCAAGAGTGTTCCTCCAATTGGTGTAATAAACCCTATACTGCTGATATCCAAACCTGTAACATCTTTTGTTGCTAATAAATAAATAGAACCTGAAAATAAAATAATTCCCCACAACACAAAAACATAGATGAGTCGTTGCATTTTTGGAGAAATCAGCGTGGACATTCCTGTAAAAAGTAATAAAAACACGTGATACATTTGGTAACGCACACCTGTTTCAAAAGAAGCAAGTTGATCGGCACTCAATACTTTTTTGAGCGCATGTGCCCCAAAAGCTCCTAAAATAACCGCTAACAATCCCAAAATAGTTCCTGTAATCAATATTTTTTTTCTCATAATTCGTGAAGTTATTTTTATAAATGTAACATTTTGCTACATTCGTGTTATATTTGTCTTTTTACAAAATTACGCAACAAAACTCACTATGCGAAACATTTTAATTATTGGTGCAGGAAAATCTGCTTCGTACCTTATTAAATATTTTTTAGATAAAAGTCACACAGAAAACTTACATATTACCGTTGGAGATATCAATCTTGAAAATGCTCAAAAATTAGTTGGAAATCATGAAAATGCGTCTGCTATTTTGTTGGATGTATTTCATGAAGAAAGTCGCCAAGCTGCCATCAAAGAAGCCGCTATTGTGATTTCAATGTTGCCAGCGCGCTTTCATATTGAAGTAGCGAAAGATTGTGTGCAATTTGGGAAAAATATGGTGACGGCTTCCTACATCAGTAAGGAAATGCAAGCACTAGATGAAGCTGTAAAAGAAAAAGGCTTGGTATTTATGAACGAAATTGGTGTCGATCCTGGCATTGATCACATGAGTGCCATGGAAGTTATTGATCGCATTCGTGATCACGGCGGAAAAATGATTTTGTTTGAATCGTTTACAGGTGGATTGGTCGCACCTGAGAGTGATACCAATTTGTGGAACTATAAATTTACATGGAATCCTAGAAACGTGGTGTTAGCTGGACAAGGTGGCACGGCAAAATTTATTCAAGAAGGAAGCTATAAATATATTCCATATAATAGACTCTTCCGTAGAACGGAATTTTTAACTGTAGAAGGCTACGGAAAGTTTGAAGCGTATGCCAACCGCGATTCGCTAAAGTACAGAAGTGTATATGGTTTGGATGATATTTTGACTTTGTATCGCGGAACCATCCGAAGAGTTGGATACTCAAGAGCTTGGCAAATGTTTGTCATGTTAGGCATGACGGACGATAGTTATGTCATGGAAAACTCCGCAGAAATGAGCTATCGTGATTTTGTGAATTCTTTCTTGCCGTACAGTCCCACCGATTCTGTAGAGTTGAAAATGCGTCACAATTTAAAGATTGATCAAGATGATACGCTCTGGGAAAAGTTATTGGAGTTAGATATTTTCAATCCGCACAAAAAAGTAGGCTTGGAAAATGCGACGCCTGCACAAATTCTACAAAAAATATTGATGGATAGCTGGACGCTTAAACCAGAAGATAAAGATATGATTGTGATGTATCACAAGTTTGGGTATGAAAAAGATGGTGAAAAGCATCAAATTGATTCCAAAATGGTGATTTTAGGAGAAGATCAAACATACACAGCGATGGCAAAAACTGTTGGATTGCCCGTTGCAATTGCTGCTTTGAAAATTTTAAACAAAGAAATTACCACACCAGGTGTACAATTACCTATTACAAAAGAAGTATATACGCCTATTTTGGAAGAATTATCTACGTACGGAATTGCTTTTAGAGAAGAGAAAGTTCCGTATTTTGGCTATAATGATGAGTATGTGTAGGGATTTTTGATTGTTGATGTTACAAAACCACATGTCAAATCGCATGAAATTTTGAAAAGATTTAGTATCGCGATCTTCTTGGAAGTAAATCTGCTTCAAAGTACTTCTCGATACTATTTTTCTCCATTATATTTCGAAAAATCACTCGAAGAGACGCTTTAGATTCACGTTTTCTGATTTACAATTTTTCATTTTCTTCACTCTAAAAATATCAATTTTATCAAAAAAATGTACTTTTGACTTTCACCTGACAAATTACACCGTATGAAAGTGATTAATGAACAAATAGAAATTGACGGAATTGACAAAAAAATTCTGCGTGCGTTGATGAAAGACGCACGAACACCCATTTTAAGTATTGCGCGTAGCATTGGAATTTCTGGTGCTGCTGTACATCAACGACTTCGAAAACTGGAAGATGCAAAGTTGATTGTTGGCTCCAAATTCGTCATCAATCCGAAAGTATTGGGCTATAAAACGATGGCATTTATTGGTGTATTTTTGGACAAAGCCATGCGAAATCCAGATGCCGTAAAAGCGTTGGATCAAATTCCAGAAGTCATGGAAAGTCACTACACCACAGGCGATTGGTCATTATTGATTAAGATTTTATGTAAAGATAACGAACACTTGATGCACATTTTAAATCATAAAATACAAACGATTAAAGGTGTTTCACGAACCGAAACGTTTATTTCCTTAAATCAGCAAATTGATCGACAAATTAAGGTGTAGTTTTCTACTACATTTGAGTATTTTTAATTAACGTGACATGAAATTGAATCAATTTCCGCTTGACGCCTAAAAAAACCGAGTGCAACATACATTCGGTCTTTTATAAATTATAGTTTTTATATTTTATTTTCTATTCAAATACCGTGCAAAATACAGAAAGGTTGCTAACGAACCCAACGCGGCAACGACATAGGTTCTTGCTGCCCATTTGAGCGCATCTTGCGAACCAGCAAATTCTTCTTGCGTCACCATATTTTTATCTCGCAACCAACGCAACGCACGGTTACTAGCATCATATTCTACCGGAAGTGTGATGAAACTAAATAACGTTCCTGTGGCAAACATGATCAATCCGATGATGAGCAATGTTCTTCCTGTACTTGTGCCGCCCGCTGCTTGCTGACTCGCCATTAAGGCAATTCCTCCATAAATAACCCATTGCGAAAATTTGGAAGCAATACTTACCAAAGGGACTAATTGTGAGCGCATTTTTAACCATTTGTATGCTTTTGCATGTTGCACGGCATGTCCAACTTCGTGTGCCGCCACCGCTGCCGCTGCGGCATTTCGTTGACTGTAGACGCCTTCACTTAAATTTACGGTCTTTTTTTGCGGATTGTAATGATCTGTCAACATTCCTTTTACATGTATTACTTCTACATCTCTAATGCCGTGATCTGCCAACATTTTTTCTGCAATTTCAGCGCCGCTCATTCCGTTGCGTAAATGCAGTTTTGAGTAATGCGAAAATTTGCTTTTCAGTTTATTACTCACAAACATACTTACCAACATAATTGCACCCGCGAGGAGCATATAACCACTTGAAAACATATTTTTAAATTTTATTTGTTGAACAAAACAACAGTATTTTTTACTACTTCAAAAGGTACTTATTCTACTTTAGAACTAGAAATTATAATGGCTATTTGTTCATCTTTACGATAAAAAATACAAAAACCTCGCCAAATGAGCGAGGTTTTAGTTTGTATGAAGTTTTGTCAGTTATTGTTGTTAGTCGCGCTCTACTTTGCGCAACGCCGCTTTTTGTAATACCACAGCATTGTAACTTGTAACCGATAATTTTTCGCCACCTGTTTTTCTTGGATCAGCTTTTTCTGTTACGATGATGGTAAAGAAAACGCGTCCGTCATTTCTAAATTCAACACTGCTATTTAAAATTCGATTATTGACTTCAAAGGTACTGAACAACGTTTGTCTCATATAATTTGCTCTTAAAATAACACCATTATTTTCATCCAAATCGTACAATCCTTTTTCGGGATCTACAACAATGAGTGTATACTTGCGTTCATCTTTTTTCTTTGCAACAATGTATGATAAGGTGTACGAATATTTTTTTGGATCTTCCGTTGGTTTGAGCGTTAATTCCATCGGAACATTTTGCAATACGCCAGAAGCGTCTGCAATGTTCAAATTTCCTGCGTAGGTGCCTGTATATTCTTTTGGGAACGCGTATTGTGTGGGAAACTCTTTGTCTTCCGAGTTTTTACCAGCACGTTCTTTTACTTGTTTTTTCTGTGCAACGACCGTTGTTGCCATGCAGATGAATACGATTAAAAAGACAAGTTTTTTCATGTATTGTAATTTTTTATTTTATGGTATGAAAGTACATTTTTTTTAGTTAACTACTATTTTCATACCAAAGTTTTAGCAAATCTATCCTACGATATTAATAATTTTCCCGGGAACTACAATTACTTTTTTCGGAGTTCTTCCGTTTAGTTGTGCTTGTGTGCGTTCGTCTTCCAAGATTATTTTCTCGATTTCTTCTTTCGATAAATCTAATGATAATTCCTTTTTAAAGCGCATTTTTCCATTGAAAGATACTGGATATTCTTTGGAACTTTCCACCAAATGTTTTTCTTCAAACACAGGAAATGGCACTTTTGAAATAGAACCTTCATGTCCTAAACGTGACCATAATTCTTCCGCAATATGCGGTGCGTATGGCGACACTAGAATCGTTAATGGTGCTAGAATTTCCCTGCTGTTACATTTTTGCGCTGTGAGTTCATTGACACAAATCATAAACGTACTTACCGACGTATTGAACGAGAAGTTTTCAATGTCTTCTTCTACCTTTTTGATGGTTTTGTGCAATGTTTTTAAATTGTCTTTCGTTGGCACGGCGTCTGTAACTCTTGAAACACCTTCTTCGCCAACATACAATTTCCATAGTTTCTTTAAGAATCCGAAAACTCCCGAAATTCCTGCGGTATTCCATGGTTTTGCTTGTTCTAGCGGACCGAGAAACATTTCAAACAAACGCAAACTATCGGCGCCGTAGGCTTCGCAAATTTCATCTGGATTGACCACATTGTATTTCGATTTGGACATTTTTTCTATTTCAATATTAAGCTTACACTTGAGTTGTTCTATACTCTCTTCAACTTCTTGATTAATATTTTCATTTTCTAGAATAAAACTTAAACCTTCAATAGTCCCTAATTGTAAATTATTAAACTTTGCATATTTCTTTCTCAAACTACCTATATCTTCAATAGATATAAAAAACTTTTTCCCTTTCTGTTTTACAAATTCTAAAGGTATAGTATCTATCATAGATTCATTAAAGTCATAATGATTTGCAACTTCTATAGGAAACAACAACCAATCTCTATACAATATTTTACCATCATCTTGAAGAACTATATCAGCACGCCCAATTACATTTCCTAATTTATCTTCTCTCAATTTTGCTGAATTAGGGTCATATTTTTCATCTAAATATTTTGGTAATAACAACCCTTTAGGACTTTCTCCCAAAATCATTCCTTGATTGATGAGCTTTTTGAACGGTTCATCAACATTGACAAAACCTCTGTCTTTTAAGAATTTAGTCCAAAAACGTGCGTATAATAAATGTCCGGTTGCATGTTCGCTTCCGCCAATGTATAAATCTACATTTTCCCAATAGTCTAAAGCTTCTTTGCTTGCAAAGTTTTCATCACGCAACGCTTTTTCCATGTAACGGAAGAAATACCAAGAACTTCCTGCCCAACCTGGCATGGTGTTGAGTTCTAGTGGGTAGATTCCGTTGTTCCCAGCCTTCTCGACTGCGCTCGAAGTGACAAGATCGTTACTTACAATTTTATTATTTTTTGTATCCCAAGCCCAAACCTCAGCGTTTCCTAATGGTGGTTCGCCTGTTTCGGTGGGCAAGTATTTTTCTACTTCTGGCAATGTGATTGGTAAGTGTTGTACATCAATCATTTGCGGCATTCCGTTGACATAGTATACTGGAAATGGTTCGCCCCAATAGCGCTGACGCGAGAAAACCGCATCACGCAAACGATAGTTTATTTTTCCTTTCCCGATACCGCGTTTTTCCATTTCATAAATCACGGTTTTCATGGCTTTTTTGTATGATAAACCGTTTAGGAAATCAGAGTTTGCAATTTTTACACCTTCTTTTGCGCCATACGCTTCTTCGGAAATGTCTACATTTTCAAAGATGTTCGGAATGTCCAATCCGAAGTGTTTTGCAAAGTCGTAATCACGTTGATCGCCACACGGAACTGCCATGACGGCGCCTGTTCCGTAGCTTGCCAATACGTAATCGCCAATCCAGATTTGTATTTTTTCTCCCGTAAACGGATGCAACGCGTGCGCGCCTGTAAATACGCCAGAAATGGTTTTGACATCTGCCATGCGTTCGCGTTCGCTACGTTTGGACGTTTTTTCTATGTAATTTTCAACCGCTTCTTTTTGATCGGCAGTCGTTATTTTTGCTACGAATTCGTGTTCTGGTGCGAGCGTCATAAAACTTACACCATATATTGTATCTGGTCGTGTTGTGAAGACGTCAATGTTTGCATCATGTCCGTCTACTTTGAACGTCACCATCGCACCTTGCGAGCGACCAATCCAATTGGTTTGTGAGTCTTTTAGCGGTTGTGGCCAGTCGATGGTGTTCAAACCGTCTAGTAAACGTTGTGCATACGCAGAGATTCGCATGCTCCATTGCGTCATTTTTTTACGTACGACAGGATGACCGCCACGTTCGGAAACTCCGTTCACGATTTCGTCATTTGCTAAGACAGTTCCCAAAGCTGGACACCAGTTTACTTCCGTTTCCGCCAAATAGGTAAGTCTGTATTTTAGCAGTATTTGTTCTTTCGTTTTAGCATCGTACTTTGTCCATTCTGCGGAAGCGAACACTGCAATATCATCATCACATATTGCTTTTACATTGGCGTTTCCGTCTGCTTCAAATTTTGCGATTAGCGTATCAATATGTTCTGCCTTGTCCGTTTCTACATTGTACCAAGAGTTGAACAATTCGATAAAAATCCACTGCGTCCATTTGTAATACGCAGGATCGGATGTGCGAACTTCTCTGCTCCAATCGAACGAGAACCCAATTTTGTCCAATTGCTCACGATAGCGCTTGATGTTCGTTTTTGTCGTAATTGCAGGATGTTGTCCTGTTTGAATGGCGTATTGTTCGGCAGGCAATCCGAAGCTATCATATCCTTGCGGATGTAAGACGTTGAATCCTTGATGACGCTTGTAACGCGCGTAGATGTCAGAAGCGATATAACCTAGTGGATGACCGACGTGTAAGCCCGCGCCTGACGGATATGGAAACATGTCGAGCACGTAATATTTGGGTTTGTCAGAGTTGTTTTCGGCATGAAAAGTTCCGTTTTCTGCCCAATATTTTTGCCACTTGGCTTCAATTTCGTTGAAATTGTACTTCATCTTGATCGCTTTTAAAGAAGCGCAAATTTAGTGGTTTTTTTGTTTTTTATTGTTTGTTCATCTGTTGATTTGTCAATTTGTTTGTGGTTTTGGCTGTTGGCTTGTATGAATTCAGATCAACAAATTGTCAAATTGACAAAATCAACATCAAAACACCTGTCCTTTTAAGTTCATTTATAGGTTTGTGTACGATTTGATTTATTTCAACGTTTTTAGTTATGCTAGTATTTTGTTAACTTTTAAATTTTTAATTTAGCATTTTACATTTTTAATTTTTTACTTTACCCAAATAATGCACTGTTTATGAGTTCTTCTTTTGAAAAGTATCAAAAAAAACGATTGATTTCTTCTTATTTTTCTGTGGTATTGAGTACGACACTTGTGCTTTTTTTGCTTGGAATTTTGGGATTGCTGGTTTTGAATACCAAAAAAGTAGCGGACTTTTATAAGGAGAAAGTTCCGATGACGATTTTTTTTAAGGACAATGCAAAAGACGTAGAGATTAAGCAATTACAGAAAACGTTGGCATTGGCAGCGTATACCAAATCCGCCAATTTTGTTTCGAAAGAAGAAGCTGCTGTACAATTGACGGAAGATATTGGAGAAGATTTTGTAGCGTATTTGGGAGAGAATCCTTTGTATAATTCGTTGGATGTGTATTTGAATTCTCAGTTTGTGTCTGTGGAAGAGTTGGAAACGATTGTGAAAGAACTGAAAGCGAAAAATTTTGTGAATAGCGTGGAATACAATAAATCATTAGTTTCTAAATTGAATGCGAATATTAAGCGTATTGGACTCGGAATTTTGATTGCGTGTATCTTTTTTGCGTTTGTTGCTGCGCTGTTGATTAATAGTTCTATTCGGCTTTCGGTATATGCAAAGCGTTTTACGATTAAAACCATGCAAATGGTGGGCGCAACGAAAGGTTTTATTCGCAAGCCTTTTATTTGGAAGAGTGTAAAAATGGGCATTATTGCTGCAGTTTTAGCGTTAATTGGCATGGCTGTCGTGTTGTATTATGCAAACGAATCGCTTCCGCAGTTGAAATTGATTAAGGATAAAGTGTTGATCGGTTCTGTGTTTGCTGGAATTTTAGTAATTGGCGTATTGATTACGTTGGTGAGTAGTTTCTTTGCTACACAACGTTTCTTGAATTTGCGCACCGATCAATTGTATTATTAATTTTCGCTATGATTTTGACAATTCGGAGTCCGAAAAAGTCGAAATAGCTTGAATTTCACATAAAAACAAAGCCACTATATAAAAGCAGCTTTGTTTCTTCGTAGTATAGTTGATACACTTAGTTGGTGATATTGATGAAAGGATCCCAAAGAAAGTACCCTTGACTGTTTCCGTCTTCATCTATAATTTGAAATGTAATTACGTATTGTACACTTCCTTCTCCTGTAACCATTCCTGCGTAACAGTAATCTTCGTAATCTACAGCCGTTGGTGGCACAGTTGCGCTTCCTACATATAATTTGATGCTTAAGTCTAACGATAATGGATTGATGAGATTGTCTCCAGAACCTGCTTGCCAGTTTGTTAAGATGATGTTGCTAGAAGTTCCTCCGCCAGGACATGTAGCCATCCATCTTACGGTGTCACCTACTTTTGCCGCGACTGTAAGTTCTGATTTTGCCTGATTGTTCACTACAAATTCTTTTGCCGTAATCATATAAATATATGCATCTGATGTTCCGTTGGCGCCTAAATTATATGGGTTACTTGAGGTTCCATCACCTGATAAGGTTTTGTTTGCAACTGCTTCTAATACAGAAACCGCATCTACGACCGTTAAAATATCTATTGTACTTGACATGATTTTAATTTTTTTTGGTTCATTTCCTACTCATTGGCTTTTCAGATTCCGCCTTGTTTTTTATGTGATACAACTTCACAATCGAAACTAAATGAAATAGGCTAGCGTTTATTTCTGAGGTAAAACTAGAAAGGAAAAGAGCGTGAAATGAAAAAAGAACCACTGAGCAAGATTTCTTTTCCATGAAGCAAGGAAAAAGTGGTATGATGATTTTTTTAAAATAGAAGGCAACAGTCGTTTTTAGATTTATTTGCTGTAGCGTTGTTGTATTTTGAAGAAGGTATTATTTTAACGTGTGCAAATTTTTAATGATGGTTTTGTATTTTTCACTTAAAGGCACGTGATGATTGCTTGATAACATGATAAGATTGTCTGCTGGTATAATTTCTTCAATTTTTTTTGAATTGACGATGAAGTTTCTATGTGTTTTTGTGAAGATACTTGGACTTAAAAGTTTCGAAATTTTCGTCAACGAAATCATGATGACAAACTTTTCTTTTTCGGTTATGATGTTACAGTATTTTTCTTCTACTTCAATATATACAATATCTGAAAGTCCTACTTTTTTGAGTGATTTTCCTTTTTTGATAAATAGATGATCGTCTGTAATCACTGTATTTTCTTTTTTACTGAGGAATACATTTTGTTGCGCATAAAATTTTTCAACAGCCATTTCAATCGCATATAAAATTTCCAATTCATTGAAAGGTTTCATTAAATAGCTGAATGGCTGTGTAAGCTTTGCTCGCTGAAATATTTGACGATCGGTAGAGCTGGTTAGAAATACAAAAGGTTTTGCGGCATTTGGTACGGTGTTGATGGTTTCTGCAAAGGCAATACCATCTGGAACGCCCTCTAAAAATATATCAATAATAGCAATATCAATTTTTACATCACCATAAAATAAAGTCAATGCTTCTTTAAATGTTGTTGCTATTCCAACTACATGATACCCGTTTTCTTGAAGTACTTTTGTAAGTCTTGTACTTTGTGCTGGTGTATCTTCGACTATAAGTATATTAATCTGATCCATCAGGTAGGTTTTTACGTAAAGATACAATCATTTTTGTACCTTTTCCTAATTCGCTTTCAATCGTAAATTTCCCTTTGTTTTTTTGAATCATTGATTTGCACAATTGCATGCCCAATCCGGTGCCAATAATGTGTTTGTTTTCCTTTTTGGCAAGTGTTACCGAATCTTTAAGTAGTTGTAAGCGAGTTGTTTCACTCATTCCTAAACCTGTATCTTCAATGATTAAATCGCAATAGGTTTCTGAGTTGTTTTGAGTGTATATCGTAATTGTATCGTTCGGATTTGAAAATTTAATGGCATTGTCTAGTAAGTTTCTGAGTATGATTTTTAACGATTCCTGGTCGGCAACAATCATCGTATCTTTCGAAACTTTATTTTCAAATTGAATCTTTTTATCCAACAACAACGGTTTGTAGTTGTACGCGGTTTGTTCTACAATAAAAAACAAATGCATGTTTTCCATTTCAAAGTACGATTGTTCTGTTTGCAACAATGCCCAATGCAGTAAATTGTCGAGCAAATTGTACGCACCGTTCACAATAGCACTGTTTGTATGCAACAAATCGTCCAACGCATCTAAATTTTGAGCTTCTAGGTTTTCCGATAATTCTGTATTGCTTGTTTTTAAAGCGTGTACGGATGAGCGCAAATCGTGACTTACCACAGAAAAAAGTTTGTCTTTCATGGCGTTCAATTCATCTAAATCTTCTTTTTGTGCCACAATGATTTTATTCGTTTTTACTTTTTCCTTAAAGAAATATACAACTGCCGCTAAAATTAGAAAAAGAATTACCGCCAAATAGATAAATCCGTTGCGCTCAGCTTGTTTCAGTTTATTTTCAATCGCCAATGCGTTTACTTCTTCTTGTTTTTTGTTGACTGCTAGTTCTTTTTCAAGCTTTGCAATTGCCCAATTTCGATCGCGATCGTTTAAAATGTCTTTATATTTAACCACTTCATTTGTATATGCTAATGCTTTTTGAAAGTTTTTTCGATTCGTTTCTACCACCGCCATATTGTTCGCAGTTTCAAGCTTTTTAGTATCGTCGTCTATTTTTTGCGCCAGTGCGTAGGCTTTTTCATAATACGGAATGGCTTCATCATCTAAATATTGATCGTAATAAAATCCTGCAATATTTCCGTACGTTCCAATAAGTTCTAAGGTATCTTTATTTTTTTCATGTACTGAAATACTTCGCTGAAAATAGGTGTTGGCGATGTTATATTGTTTCAGATGTAAATAACACGAACCTATATTTTCTTCAATATTAGTTTTTTTCAATCCTTTTAAATCATTCGTTTCTATAGAATCAATTACTTTATAATATTGAATTGCTTTTCGAAATTTCTCCTGTCCAAATGCAATTCCACCCAACATAATTTTCACATTATTATAAAAAGTAAAGTCTTTTGAAACTTTGAATAATTCTTCTTTAGCTTCACTCAATATATCTTTATTCCGAAAGCTGATTCCTCTAAAAAAGTGACAATAATTTTTAAGTTCCTCCGTGTTTTTATCAACAATCAATTGTTTGGCAGTGTATACTAATGTTGAATCCCATTGGTGCGTTATAAAGAATTTTTTCGCCTTGTGAAAGTCAGGAATATCTTTGAATTTTTCTGTAGCGCTTTCCACTGTTTTTTCAAAAAGACTCAATTCTTTTTCTTGAGAAAACAATAATGAAAAACTCGTAACAAAAAAGAAAAATATAATAAGTAAGCACGTAACTTTCATTAGGAAATCTTTCCATCAATGTAGCTAAAATTTTAAACATAAAAAAAGTAGTGCTTATATAAACACTACTTCTCACTATTAGAAACTTGGATAATTCCTAGTATTACATTTCTCTTTTTATTGTTGTTGTTGTTCCTCTAGAGGTTTCCGGATCTAGGTTTGTTAAAAAAAATGTTACTTCCATTTCTTCCATAGCCACATCAAGATTAAAAAGTTTTACATTATATACATGCGGCTTGTATAGTGACTCTTTTTTTACATCAAAATCATACGAAATACTTACAACTCGTGTTTCTTTTAGCTTGCCACTAGCTGTTCCATCAGCTATTATTGCCTCCATACAATAGGAGATAGACGAAGCTGGAAATCCTGCTTCCAAATACAAGCCAACAGGAATATCCACTTCCGTTGCATCTTTAGAAACCTGTATTGTTACAGGGGTTATTGGCGCTGGTATTAGATGTTCGGAAAAGCTTCCTAATGCTACCAATTCAATTGGAATTATCTTCTCTGTTATCGTATCGAAGTTATTTTCTATCATTACATTCATAATTATATGGTTTAAAGGTTAATACAAATTTTTTCATTAAAGAATTACTATCTATTTATAAACTAGTAATTCTTTAACAAAGAGACACTAAAAAAAGATGTGATGGTAAAAAAACACCATAAAGCAAGGAAACATTTCCATAAAGCAGGAAAAAAAAGGCATATCATTTTTAAAAAAAAGCAGCCATAAAGAAAAAATGGAATTCGTAAACATTAACAGACTTTAACCCTTCATTATAAAATAATTAGGAGAATACTGAGTTATCTTTATAGCAACAAATTCAAACCCAAAGTTTATGATGAAAATATTTACGTGATTGAATTTAAGACATTTTAATTTTTAAAAATTATAAATCATGAGAAGATTCACATTTATATTTTTAGGCATAGCATTCGTTGTATTTTTAGCATATTCGTTCAAACCAGTAACTACGGTCAATTCGGACGAATGTGTACAGATATCTGGTAAAATAGTATCTATCAAAAAAAGTGCTGAAAACGACATACAAATCCGATTGGAAAATGATAGTCATTACTACTATATCAATCGTGGCTTAGAGAAAGGCATAAATTTAGCGCAATTAAGTTCAAAAGTTTTAAATAAAACTGTTACTTTGCATTGTCCGAACCGTTGGACCATTGTCAATCCTGATGGCATTGTTCCACATATTTCTAAATTAGAAAAAGGTACAACCGTTGTATACAGCGAGTTTTAAAGTCTTTTTGTTTGAGAAATACAGCGCGGTTGGCATTTGTAAATTGAAGCGTACATGAAAAACAAAAAGTCGAAAAGCAACCGCAAAAAAGCAAAAAATACTCCGCAAAAACAACCGCAGGAAGTCGTTTCTGCACCAAAAAATGATGCGGTAAAAGCAGCGAACAATCAGCCAAAAGAAAAAAGTACTTCACAACCACAAACAGGCTTTGTTTTCGGAAAGAAAAACTACAAGTTTATGTTTATCGGATTGGCAGTTATCGCCTTAGGATTTATCTTAATGGCAGGTGGCGGCAGCGATGACCCAAATGTATTTAATGAAGAAATTTTTAGTATGCGACGAATTCATATTGCGCCCATGGTTGTTATCTTAGGATTTGCAATAGAAGTGTACGCGATTTTGTTAAATCCGAATTTAGATTCCTAATTCATGGATACAATCAATGCAATTATTCTTGGCATTATCCAAGGATTAACCGAGTTTTTACCTGTTTCTTCCAGCGGACATATTGAATTGGGCAAAGCCATTTTAGGCGCTGATATTAAAGAAGACATGCTGTTTACCGTCGTATTACACGTGGCAACTGCATTGAGTACGATTGTTGTTTTTAGAAAAGATATTTTGGAATTACTCAAAGGTATTTTTCAATTCAAATGGAATGAAGAATCCAAGTTTGCCGTAAAAGTCATCATTTCTATGATTCCCGCAGCAATTGTAGGTGTCTATTTTGAAGACCAACTGGAAACCTTATTTGAAGGAAATCTTCTATTAGTTGGCTCCATGCTAATCATTACAGCCATTCTTTTATACTTTGCTGACAAGGCCAAAAACACCAACAAAAAAGTAAGTTATTCCAATGCGATTGTCATTGGTATTTCACAAGCCATTGCCATATTGCCTGGCGTTTCGCGTTCGGGCGCTACCATTTCTACGTCTGTATTGCTTGGAAATGACAAAACCAAAGCGGCACGATTTTCCTTTTTAATGGTGGTACCGTTAATTTTTGGAAAAATTGGAAAAGATATTTTTAGTGGCGAGCTTTCGCTAGATAATTCTCAGATACTACCACTTTCACTCGGATTTGTTGCCGCGTTTATTGCGGGACTTTTTGCGTGTACGTGGATGATTAATTTGGTAAAGAAAAGCAAACTTACGTACTTCTCTATTTACTGTTTAGTGGTCGGATTGATCGCCATTGGGTACGTTGGATACCAAACTTACTTTTAAAATGAAAACGCTCGAAGCATACCAAGCCGGACAAACCTTATTGATTGACAAACCATTGAATTGGTCGTCATTTCAAGCGGTCAACAAAGTGAAATTAGCCTTAAAATCTGCGTATAAGATCAAAAAGTTAAAAGTAGGACATGCAGGTACTTTAGATCCGTTAGCAACAGGCTTGTTGGTTATTTGTGTTGGAAAAGACACGAAGAAAATTGCTAATTATCAAGGGCAAGCCAAAGAATATACAGGAACAATTACCGTTGGCGGAACTACACCATCGTACGATTTAGAAAGCGACATCAACGAAACCTTTTCAACGGAACATATTACGCATGAATTGATTCATGAAGCGACACAACAATTTTTAGGCGAAATTGATCAAAAACCACCAATATTTTCCGCATTAAAAAAAGATGGAAAACGCTTGTATGAATTGGCACGTGCTGGCGAAGAAGTAGACATTCCAACACGTAAAATTACGATTAACGAATTTGAAATTACACGTATTGCTTTGCCTGAAATTGATTTTCGAGTTGTTTGCAGCAAAGGAACCTACATTCGTTCGTTGGCGCATGATTTCGGAAAATCCTTGAATTCTGGTGCACATTTATCTGCCTTGCGTCGTACAAAAATTGGAGACTTTGATGTAAAGGATGCGATTTCTCCAGATGTTTTTGGAGACAGTTTGCGAGTTGGTAAGTAGTACTGAGTAGTGAGCTATTAGTATTGAGATGCGCCTTTCGGATTTGCTCAGCGTAATTTAAAACAGAAAAGATCAAAGCATACAAAACGCTTCAATCTTTTAATCATTCAATCAAACTACACCAACTGCAACAAATCTTCAATCGTGTTTTGACCTTTGTCTTTGTTATACCAAACTTGCAACTCTTTTTTGAATTCTGGTGTTAACTTTCCGTGTGCTGCTTTGTAATCATTTACCAATTTTGTGGCTTTTGTCGGTCGTGGTCCCCAATCACCTAACACATTTCCAGAAGTATTATCAATTGCAATTAACTTCGGAATGGACTTTCCACCATTGGTTAAAAATTCATTCATCAAGGCTTCGTTTTCATCGCGCAACACAACTTTTAAAGTAATATTGTCGTTCAATTCAGCGACTTTATGAATCACAGGCATGGTTTGCGCTGCATCTCCGCACCAACTTTCAGTTAATACCAACCAAGTCACATCGCCATTATACGCTTTAATTTTCGCGATCGCTTCTTCTGATAATTTGGTAGTCTTATCCAAACGTTTCATGCGTTTATCATTCAACATGGAATAGTTGGACAACGCTTCGGTTTGCAATTCTCCTGTAGATTTCCCTTCTGCGACTAAATTTTCTACTAAGGTTCTATATTCGTTATATGAAGTTGCTTTTGCCAAGCTTTCAGCAATAATACCTTTTATATGTGTGTCTGTTGCAATCATAATCAATGTTTTTACACGTGTTCAGTCGCAGTTTTTTATAAAACTTACGGCATGCTTTTTTGTGGTTTATTTTTAGCGTTGTAAATTTACGAAACGATTTATGCTCTTTGCGTAACGTTTGTTACAAATTGTAATTTAAAACTCAAAAAATGATACTAACCGATAAAAAACGTTGTACTTGGTGTGGAAATGATCCGTTGTATGTTGCGTATCACGATGAAGAATGGGGCGTTCCTGTATATGACGACGAACGATTGTTTGAGTTTTTAATTTTAGAAACGTTTCAAGCTGGTTTGAGTTGGATTACCATTCTGCGGAAGCGTGAAAATTTCCGAAAAGCTTTTGACAATTTCGATTATAAAAAGATTGCGAAATACAATGAAAAAAAGTTCCAAAGTTTGTTGGAAGATGCAGGAATCATTCGAAATAAATTAAAAATAAAAGCCACTATTACCAACGCACAAGCCTTTATGAAAGTGCAAGAAGAATATGGAAGTTTTGCTACGTATATTTGGCAATTTACAGATGGTAAACCGATTCAGAATGCCTTCAAAACCATGAAAGAAGTGCCCGCTACTACGGAACTTTCAGACAAGTTGAGCAAAGATTTAAAGAAAAAAGGCTTTAAGTTTATTGGTTCTACAACCATTTATGCGCACATGCAAGCTACAGGAATGGTGAACGATCATACAACCGATTGTTTTCGGTATGATGAATTAAAAAATTTGTGATGAAATATTACGTTGTACTCTTATTTTTGACGTTTTCGTTGTGTGGCAACGCACAGCAATCGTATAAATATGAAAAGGAAGCACGCATTGAAAAAAAAGCTTTTCCTAAAAATGCCTTGGCTCTTTTAGAAAAAACTTTGCCTGAGAAAGTGAAAAAAGTAAAGTTTTACAAAGAAAGTGACAGCGTAAAAGTCAGTTACGAAACCAAATTAAAATTCAAAAAGCGAAAATATAGTATTGAATTTAGCGAAGAAGGCGTGTTGGAAGATGTGGAAGTGACGATTAAGAAAAAGCACATTCCACCAAAAACGTTGGAAAAATTTGAACAGTATTTAAACAATAACTATCGCAGTTTTCGCTTCAAAAAGATTCAACGTCAATACAATAATTCGACTGAGATTGATGCGGAAAGTGTTGTAGAAAACGCATTTTCAAACGATTTAAATAGTGCATTTTTATATGAAATTGTTGCCGAAGTAAAGACAGCAAAAAAACGTTATTTTATTGAAATTACCTTTACTAAAGATGGCGATGTTACCTTGGCAAGAACTATTATCCAAAGCTCGTATGATCACATCTTATATTAGAAATTGTATAGCTTTCGCGATTTTTCTCAGCTCGTTTTCTGTACGTTCTCAAAACGATTTAGTTGCTTTTTTTGAACCTTCATTTGCGGTAAATCATAAAGTGAACGACAGCTACAAGGTGAATTTCGCTACGGTTGCTAGAAATTATATGTATCGCGATGAGGAAGCGGAATTTACGATGCGACATTTACAATTAGTGCATTTTTCTACATTCAGTTTCAATTCGAATCATAGTGTGAGTGGCGGAATTATGTATCGTTTCCGAGAAAATTTTGAAGATCGCAGCAACGAATTGCGCTTTACACAACAATACAATTATGCACACCGCCCAAATATTTTACGTTTCGGTCATCGCTTGCGAACCGAACAACGCATTACCACAAACAATACGGTACATCGTTTCCGCTACCGATTCACCATTGATTTTCCGCTTTTGGGAGAAAAACTCGATATTGGCGAACCGTATTTTGTTGCGAATGTAGAATCGTTGTTAAGTGTTGTAAAAGCAAATGCGCCACAAATTGATCAACGTTTTACCTCACAAATTGGTTGGCAATGGTCAACATCCTTAAAGTTTCAAACAGGTTTGGAATATCGTTTTGAAAATTACAATCAAAGCACACAGGAAATTTTGTTTGTACTTACTTCTGTAATTTTGAAGCTTTAGTGGAGCATTCGGCTACTTGTAACCTTTTGTAATTTCGAGCTACTCATATTGTATGAAAAAAATTTTATCTTCCATTATTTGAACAATTACTACCTATATATTAATATATGTATATGGAATTTTCATAATTAATATTCTCGTACACTTACAACTTAAAAAATACATAAATCTTGAAGTTGATTCTATACTAAATATCGCTGTCACTGTAAGTGTAATTTTAGCTGCTTTCACCATCGAATTTATAATCAACCGTGTAAAAGAATTTATACTAGGAATTACTCGCGACACTACAGAGTTATAATATGGAACTACAAATACGACAAAAACACCTCACGCGGTACTTCATACGCGCCCAAACTTGCTAGATGATTGGTATGCATTTGGCAATCTATAATTTGACAGCCTTCCGCTTTGAGCTTTCTTACCAAGTGAATAAAACCATATTTACTCGCGTTGCTTTCACGTGCAAACATACTTTCTCCACAAAATATATGTCCCAAATTGACACCGTATGCACCACCGACTAATTTTTCGCCGCGCCAAACTTCTACAGAAGTGATATAGCCCATTTTAAACAATTCAATATACGCCTCTTCCATTTCGTTGGTAATCCATGTATCTTCTTGTCCTGGACGATACATGAGCGCACAAGCACGAATTACTTGTTCAAAAGCGGTGTTGTACGTTACAGAAAATGTTTCTTTTCGCAATAGTTGTTTCATGCTTTTAGACACGCGTAAGTCTTCTGGAAATAACACCATTCGCGGATCGGGTGACCACCAAATAATAGGTTCATCTTCACTATACCAAGGGAAAATTCCATTGCGATACGCCAGTAATAAACGTTCAGGCTTCAAATCGCCACCAATCGCCAAAATACCTTCGGGTGATGTTTCTGAAACTGGCGGAAAACCTATTTTATCTGTTAAAAAATACATCAATTTGTTATTTTCTGGGCTTTTATATAAGAAAATGAAAGGTAATACTTTGATTTTTAGTATTTTTTCGCCAATTTTGTAACTAGTCTTGACGCATCTAAACATTTATTTTTCATCATTGCTTTTTGAATTAGTGTTGAAAGACTAAAGCCTAAAACCACAATATTAAGTCCCGTTTCTGCGGGACTTTTTTTATAGCAGTAATAATCCTAACACATATACTGCAATTCCTACCGCCATTAAAATAATAGTATACGGTAATATTTCTTTCGCTTTTAAGCGTGTAATTCCCAATAAAGGCAATGCCCAAAACGGTTGTAACATGTTGGTAATTTGATCACCGTACGACAACGCCATGACTGCTTTTGGCAACGGAACACCCAATTCGATGGCAGATTGAATAACGATTGGTCCTTGCACTGCCCATTGTCCGCCACCACTTGGCACAAACACATTGACCAAACCTGCGCTGAAAAACGTGTAGATTGGCAAGGTTGTTTCGTTGGCAACAGCTACAAAACTATCCGAAATCATTCCGACCATTCCTGAACTTTTCATAATGCCCATAATGCCAAAATACAACGGAAATTGAATTAAAATTCCCGAAGTTCCTTTAATAGCTTCTTCTACAGCATTGAGAAAACTTTTAAAATTTCCATGCAGGACAATTGCCAAGCCTAGCATGAAAAAATTGAGCATGTTCGGTGAAATTTTTATATTGGAAAGTGAACTTAAATTTTTTGCATATTGTATAAAAAACACAACCAAAAGCAACACACCAAACGAAATGGCAACCATGGAAGAATGGTCTAACTTTTCAGCGCCTTCAATTGTTTCTTTATTTTTTCTGTCGAATTGATACGTTGGCAAATTCAATTTTGAAGGCGATGCTTTTTTCGCAAGTACACTTAATACAAATGGAATCAACACGAGTAAAATTCCAAATAAAAGTAAATTCCACCAACTAAAAATTGTGCTGCTCGACGTGATCACTTCTGGAACTTGTCCATACTGATCTACGGTTAACACTCCATTCATCATCTCCAGCAAATGTCCTTGTTCTGCAACTTTTGAAGGTGCTGAACCACTGATACCACCATGCCAAACCATCAAACCAACATACCCTGCCGCGCCTACCAACGGATAATTGATGGGAATGTTCTGTTCTTGCGCGCGTTCGCCAACTTTTCTTGCTAAGATCGCACCGAAAATCAAACCCAATCCCCAATTGAAAAATGCCACAATCATCGTCGTAACGCTAACCAAAACAACTGCATTTGTGGTATTTGTGACCGATTTTGTGAGCAATACAATCAGTGAATTCATCGGTTTACTCAATACCAATACATGTCCTAATACGAGAATCAGCATCATTTGATAGGCAAACACCAACAAGCCAGAATTCCAAATTCCGTCTTCCCAAAACGATAGCACTTGCACAAAATGAGCTACGGTAGAAGCTTCTGTTGGACGTGTAAAAAACGTTGCCAACACAATCGTCAACAACGTTAACAATACCGCAATGGTAAATGGAGAAGGCAAGTAACGCTGAAATATGGTTTCAATAGTTTTGGTAATGCGCATGGTTGATTTTTGCGTGAATTTACGAAAATGTTTGTTTTTCTTTCGATTCGTTGATTCGTTAATTTGTGGATTTGTTAATGATTTATTCGAATTCAAGTTCAGATTCAAGTTCAACTTCACACCTTTTCGCTCTTTAAATAAATTTTAAAAAACATTAAATCATTTTTTCTGTTGATTTTGACTTGTATTATTGTTAGTTTTAAACAATGACTTTTAATAAGCAATCTAAAAAGAAAACGTATGCTAAAGAAAATTTACGATTTTAAAAATTTTAAAGGCGATTTCACGGGCGGACTCGTCGCTGGTGTAGTCGCTTTACCATTAGCACTAGCGTTCGGAGTACAGTCGGGAATGGGCGCCACTGCTGGTTTATATGGTGCCATAGCTGTTGGTATTTTCGCTGCGCTTTTCGGTGGAACAGAAACTCAAGCTAGTGGTCCAACAGGTCCGATGACCGTAGTTTCGGCAGCATTAGTTGCGGTTGCTATTCAAATGAACGGAAGTCTTGATGGCGGAATGAGCATTATTTTAGCAACGTTTCTTTTAGGCGGATTGTTTCAAGTAATTTTTGGGTTTTTAAACATTGCGAGTTACGTAAAATACTTTCCCTATCCTGTCATCTCTGGATTTATGAGCGGCGTTGGATTGATTATTGTCATTTTACAAATATTTCCCTTTGCGGGAATGGGTGCTTCAAAATCTACCATCGCGGTGCTTCAAAATTTTCCAAGTTTGTTTACCGATGCCAATTTGTATGCGCTGATGTTAGGTGCAATTACGATTGTGGTGTATTTTGTTTTTCCTAAAATTACAAAAGCGATTCCGAGTGCGTTAGTTGCGTTGATTGTAGCAACACTGATTGCGTATTTTATGAAATTAGATGTGCCTTTGATTGGTGAAATTCCTTCGGGATTGCCTTCTTTTCAATTAGGAAATATTTTGACAATTGATGCAAGCGCGTATGCTACTATTTTAGAATACGCCGTGGTGTTAGCCGTTTTAGGAAGTATTGATTCGTTATTGACTTCCGTGATTGCGGATAACATGACCAAAACCAAACATAATAGCAATCGCGAATTGATTGGGCAAGGAATTGGAAATATGATTGCGGCTGCCATTGGGGGAATTCCGGGTGCAGGAGCAACCAAAGGAACTGTGGTAAATATCAACGCTGGTGGAAAAACGAGAGTTTCTGGTGTATTACACGGACTGTTTTTATTAGCAGTTTTACTCGGATTGGGACAATTAGCGGCACACATTCCGTTGTGTGTATTGGCTGGTTTGTTAATTCCGATCGGATTTAAGATTGTCGATTTTAAAGGGTTAAAACATTTATTAAAAGTTCCCAGAGCGGATGCTGTCGTACTTATTTTAGTATTGTTGATTACCACGTTTGGAAGCTTAATTCAAGCGGTAGGCATCGGAATTGCCTTGGCGTGTTTGTTATTTATGAAGAAATCAGGTGATATTAGTGAAAAAGGCTTGGAGGTTGGAAACGTAAACGACATTGATGGAGAAAAACCTTGGCAAGATGAAATCGAATTTTATGATGCATATAAAGATAAAGTGATCATTAAGCACTTGTACGGACCGTTATTTTTTGGGTTTACGTCGTATTTTAAAGATCAAATTAATTTGTTGCCAGAAGACATAAAAGCAGTAATTTTTAGAATGGACAGAGTGCCGTATATGGATCAATCTGGTTTGTATACGTTAGAAGATATCATTTTTGATTTACGTGCTAAAAACATTGAAGTCATCCTTATTGGGCTGCAAGAACAACCGCGTGATATGCTCACAGACGTAGATATCATTCCTGATTTGGTTCCAGAAGCAGACTTGTTTGCTACCATTGATGAAAGTTTTGGGTATTTGAAGCGGAAGTTGAAGGGAACAGAAAAAGCGAGTTAGAATTTAGAGATAATACAATAAAAAAAGCCTGTAATCATAAAATTACAGGCTTTTGGGGTTTAGGAAATGTAATCATCTCTATATTAACTAATATTCAGTAGAGTCACTATAACGAAATTAATTTGTTAGCAATCACATATTTAAAAATTATTAATTAGATTTCGATTTTGATTAAATTTATATATGTAGTAGGTAAAAATAATCTTACCTTTATTGTAATTCTTAAAATTCTAATTTTATAGAAATTTAAAAAACTTGTTAATTGATGTAATATGTCACTTGAAAAACTTCTTGATAAACGAATATTTGGAAATGAAGCAGGCGGGGATGAGTCTCCAGATATGCTAAAAGAATATTTTATTTTTAAAGATGAATTTGAAGACTTTTTTGATTCCCAAAATAAATTTATGTGTGTAAGATCTAAGAAAGGAATGGGAAAGTCGACGCTTTTACAAATGAGCCGTTATAAAAGTGAAACTCAAGATAATGTTTTTACCTCTATATTTATTGAAGGGCATGAACTCGAAACTAATGGTGATTTTTCTAATTTGAATCCTAATAAATATATAAGTATTTGGCAACAGCGAATATGTTCACATATAAATAATGAAATCTCTAATAATATAGGTTTTACTTTTGATCAAGACGAGAAAGACATTATGACGAATTCTGAAATTCAAGGATTTAAAAAAAGAAATTTTTTTGAATCCTTACTAAAAAGATTTGAATTTAAGGTAAAAGGCAATAGTATATCTTTAAATGACCAAATTAATGCAAATAATAAATCTTTATTAGAGAGAATTTCTAAAAAGAAATCTAGATTGATATGGGTATTCATAGATGATATAGATGCCACATTTTTAAATCAAAGTAAAGACAAATTAATAGTTTCTACGTTTTATTCTGCTTGTAGATATTTGGTAAGAGACATAGAAGGACTTGTATTAAGAGTCTCCTCAAGGACTAATGTTTGGACTATCATTAAACATTTTGATGAAGCCTTGGATAAATGTGAGCAATATATGATAGATATTCTTTGGGAGAAGAATGATTTTAAGTTACTAATAAGAAATAAAATTTATGCTTACATTAAAATTAATTATCCCCATAAAATAAAAAATATTGGGAAACACGATGATGAAGTTTTAAAATTTGTTTTTAAACATCCTTTTATGCTAAATATTAAGGATATCAGAAAGGTTCAAGAATTAGGAGGAAGTGATAAACTACTTAAAAAACTAAATAGCATGCATGGAAGAATGTATCATTCTTTTTCTGTTTTGAAAAGAACTTTAGAAGAAAGACTCACAGAAAGTGAATTAAAGATTTACGGAGATATTGCACTTAGAAATTTCCATAATAAACCTGTAGTATTAATTCGTGGAAAATATGGGTTTCTTGAAAATAATTTATTTGAATTTAGTAATAGAAGGCCTCGATGGGCTGTCCAATTATGCTATCTATCAGCAAAGAATGCAAAAAAAAGACAAGTTCTAAAAATTGCATCTATAGATATAGATCAAGCTCTTCCTGAGTTTAGTAAAATTAGGTTGGCTGATCTCTATAAAGAACATAATCATCAGTTTGACAAACTTCAAAATCTAATAGAAAGTTTTAATTATGTAAATTCTAAATTTTACACCCATAGTTTGGCAGATTACTTGAAAAAAAACTTTGTCAGTAAACATGGAATGCCTAAAATAGATGGAATAGAAGCTGAAAGGCTAATTGATATAATTGAATTTTTATATCGCATCGATTTCATCCAAAAAGTTGAATTTCAAAATGATGATAACAATACTAATAGATACATCTATTTCGAAAAAAGTCCAAATGAAGTTTCAAAAATACAATATCAAGAAAATAATAGCTTCTGCTGGTCAATAAATAAGACTTACCACCATGCCTTGAATGTAAAAAAGAATAGTAAGATTCAATAAAATAATAATGTAATATAACATTTATTATAATTAAAAGCAAACTAGAGAGAATAGTTTGCTTTTATGTACTAGTCTAATCTGATAAGCTCAAAACTACAACCCCTTAAGCCGTAATCAAGTGTACTTTTAAAATACAATTACGGATTAAAAAGGCAAATCGTCATGATCTTCCTCTTTCAAGTCGTTTACTGGCTCAAACGCGTCTGCTGGTGGCACTGGCGGCATTCCTGCTGGCGGTTGTTGCTGTAAGTTTTCAATTCGCCATCCCTGAATGGAGTTGAAATATTTGGTTTCTCCTTGTGGATTTACCCATTCGCGTCCACGTAAGTTGATGCTAATTTTTACAGCTTGTCCTACTTGAAAATTATTCAATAAGTCTGTTTTATCTTGTACAAATTCCACCATAATGTGTTGTGGATATTGCTCTTCTGTTGTTACCACAATTTCACGCTTTCTAAATCCGTTGTTTCCGAATGTTTGCGTTTCTCCGATCATTTTTACTTTTCCCTGTACTTCCATGTTATTTATTTTACTAATAAGATTTTCCAAGCAGTTTCGACATCTCCTTTTTCAAGGAATTCCTTTGCTGCTTTATGATTTGTTTCTATGTTTTCTGAAATTTCGATTTCAGTATGTTGTGTAAATTCTTGTATTTCTTCCCCAGTTGGTAATTTTTCTACATTTCCTAAAATTCCCAGATCATTTCCTGTCAACACCTTGCTATTTCTGATTTCGGCAGGAATTTGGTCTACACCAATTCCCAAGGTTGCAATGGGTTTTGGAATTTCAAAAAATCCGTCACGCGCTCTGCTGTAAAAGCTTCCTCCTGCTCTGGCAACCAAATCAATTTTGTAATGATCAATCGTGCCGCGATCGTTCAAAACCTCATCATGAATGTGTATTTTTACCACTTCACAAATGATTAGGTTTCCTGCACCGCCTTCATTTCCAAGATGAATTACTTCTTTGACTTTACATTCAAATTGGGCTGGCGATTCTGCCACACGAAACGGTTTTACTTTTTCCGAAGGCAACATCGTCAATCCGGCTTTTTCAAACTCATTCACGCCTGCTGCATATTCCGTACTGCTCAACGACATTTGTTGTACAATTGCGTGATTGACCACATTGATCACCACTTCTTTTGTTGCCAATACATTTTCAAGCGTATGCTTTATGGTATTATTACGAACTCTTCGCGCAGGCGAAAAAATCATAATGGGCGGATTCGAACTAAAGACATTAAAAAAGCTATACGGAGACAAATTTGGATTTCCTTCCGCATCCATCGTGCTTGCAAAGGCAATCGGTCTTGGCGCGACAGCACCCAACAAATACCCATGCAATTTGGCGGTTGGAATTTCTTTTGGGTCTAATGATAGCATTTTCAAGTTTTAGAGCCACAAAATTACTATAAAAAAGCGGAGCATACAATAATAGTTATCAACGCAAAACCTATGTTTTTAACAACTTTATTTTGGATACTGCGCTGTTCTATTGTGTTGATCTTCAAAAGTCCCATACGATCACAATAAAACTGCTTCTTTTCGTTTATATTAGTGGTTTCAAAGTATAATTGATGATTTTAAAGAATAGACCTGTTTTAATTCGTTGGATATTGATTCTCGCTTCGTTTGCGATTGTATCTGGAATTTTATGGAATACGTATATTTTCTTTCAAGAATTTAAAGAAGATGAACGTGCTAAAATGGAGATTTGGGTTAGAGCCTTTAAATCAATCAATGCAGGAGAAGATTTACTTTTGGCGGGAGATATCATTGCTACAGAGAATTCTAATCCAAGAATTATTAAAATAGACAAAGGAGGTTTTGAAACATTAAATATTGATGAAGAAAAGGCTAATGACTCTATTTATATACAAAGAAAAATAGTTCAATTTGGAAAAGAAAATAACCCGATAACTGTTAGATATTTTGACGAAAGTTTAAAAAAAGAGGTCAAAATTGGAACACTCTATTACGGAAATTCTGAAACGTTAAATAAACTCAAATATTATCCGCTGGCACTGTTATTAATTATCTTTTTATTTGGTGCGGTTGCGTATTTCTTTTTTAGTGCGTCCAAAGCTTCTGAACAGAATAAATTGTGGGCAGGAATGGCAAAAGAAACTGCCCATCAAATTGGAACGCCACTTTCCTCTTTAGTCGGTTGGGCAGAAATTTTGAAGACCGAAAATATAGATCCGGAGTATGTTAAAGAGATTGAAAAAGATATTGATCGCTTGCAAACGATTACAGAACGTTTCTCCAAAATTGGCTCGATTCCAAAGTTAGAACGCTTAGATATTGTGCAAGAAACGAAGGATTCCTACGATTATTTGCTTTCGCGAACGTCCAAATTGGTGCATTTTAGCTTTGATGCGCCCAAAACACCTTTGTATAGCGAGATTAATCCGCAATTGTATAGCTGGACAATTGAGAACATGGTAAAAAATGCCATTGATGCTATGAAAGGAAAAGGCGATTTGAAACTAGAAATTACCTCTGCAGATAGTTTTGTAAAAATACTGATTACAGATAACGGAAAAGGCATTCCGAAACGAAATTTTAAAAAAGTGTTTCAACCTGGATTTACAAGCAAAAAACGCGGTTGGGGATTGGGTTTATCGCTCGCTAAACGTATTGTTGAGAATTATCACAACGGAAAAGTGAAAGTATTAAAGTCAGAACTTGGCAAAGGCACTACGATGCAGATTTTGTTGAAAATGGTAGTTTAGACACGCTTAACATCGACAAGCTCAGCACAAGCGCTTTAGGTGTTAGACTTGTTGGATACGTCTTTGCGAGAAGCATAGCAACGTGGCAATCTGTTTCTTTAGTAATAGCATTTTTTGTGGATTTGTTTTTTTGCTGTTTTCGAATACAATCAATAGAATCCTCAAATTCACTTTGAAACTTCTCAATACTCACTTCTCAATACTAACTAAAGTTCCGCACGAATTTTAGCTGCCACTTCTTCAAACGCTTCTGGGGTAAGTTTCTCTTTGTTTGCAAAATCCATACTTTCCATATTGTGCAATGGAATTAAGTGTACATGTGTATGCGGCACTTCCAACCCAATGACAGAAATACCAACGCGCAAGCAAGGAATGGCTTTTTCAATGGCGATTCCTACTTTTCTAGAAAATTGCATCAGTCCCATATAGGTTTCTTCAGAGAGATCAAAAATTTTATCCACTTCTACTTTTGGCACACACAACGTATGTCCGACAGCATTGGGATTAATGTCTAAAAACGCATAATAGTGTTCATCTTCTGCGATTTTGTAGGATGGAATTTCTCCATGGATGATTTTGGTAAAGATTGATGCCATAACTGAAATTTGTATGTTGGTAAGATAAAAAAGTTCTGTCTATTAAATGAACTCGTTAACACTTTTTTAATTTGTTGACAATACAAACGATTTCTATATACAAAATCCTTTCTTAACAGGTAAAAAAGGACGTTGTATTGTTTATTTTGAAGAATATTAGTTTCGTGTAATTTCTAACACTTCAAACTTCATAATTCCGTTTGGCACTTGCACATCCGCAATTTCTCCTACTGATTTTCCTAACAAACCTTTTCCAATTGGAGACGTTACGGAGATTTTCCCAGCAGCCAAATCTGCTTCACTTTCCGCCACCAATGTATAGGTCATTTCCATGCCATTGACGGTATTTTTGATTCGAACCGTAGAAAGCACCAATACTTTTGAAGTATCTAATTGACTTTCATCAATGACTCTCGCTGTCGATAAAACCGTTTCCATTTTGGAAATCCGCATTTCTAACAATCCTTGCGCTTCTTTGGCAGCGTCGTATTCTGCATTTTCACTCAAATCGCCCTTATCTCTCGCATCAGCAATTGCTTGAGAAGCTTTGGGTCTTTCTACATTTTTTAAATGCTCTAAGTCTTCTCTTAATTTTTTTAGTCCTTCTGCTGTATAATAAGATACTTTACTCATAATTTCTTCGTTTTCTATATGTTCATAGATATTGCTTTGCTTCATACAATGAGACAAACATGTATTATATAACGCAAAAAAAATCCCATTGGAACACGGGATTTGTAATACAAATATAATAAAATATTTAAAGTCCTTGTCTATGTTTCGTTTTTAAAAAAATGATTTACGTAAATTGCAGAACTTATTAAATTTTAAATAGATGAAACGATTTTTGATGATTTGTGGTGCCGTGGTATGCTTACTTTCGTGCAGTTCTGATGATGGTGTTGTAAATAATAATCCTTTTATTCCGAATGCTTTGGTGCAGTTTCAGATCAATCTGAACTTACCACAATTTGACAATTTGCGCTTTGCAGGAGGTTCTACTTATATTTCAAATGGCGGTGGCGTTCGCGGCTTTTTTGTGTTTAATTTGTCTGGAGATCAATTCTTTGCTTGGGAAGCGAGTTGTCCAAATCATGTGCCAAATAATTGCTCTACCATGGATATTCAAGGAGTTTTGGCAACGTGTTCTTGTGAAGATTACGAATATAGTTTGGCCAATGGTCAATTATTGAATCCTGTGGAAGGTATGGACAGTTATCCAATGGTTAATTACCGTGCTACAAAATCTAACGATGTGGTCACAATTTCTAATAATTAGGGTGTTTGGTTACAAAAAAAGCGACTCTTTCGAATCGCTCTTTATAAAGTAATATAGATTTTTACTTTAGAATCGTAAGGTCATTCCAACCAAGAAGTTTCTAGTCGCTTGCGGGTAAAATCCTGCGCCTTCAACAGTTGTTACGGTTCCTGGAGTTGTAAAATCGTCATCAAATGTGAAGAAGTATCCGTTCGACACATATTCTACGTTAAAGATATTATTGATCAATCCTGTAAAGATAATTGACTCACAAAAAGCATTCATTTTTATTTCGTATACGAAGTTTAAGTCATTCGTAAAATAACTGTCTAAGCGTGAAACTTCCGAGTCAATATTCTCCATAAATTGCTCGCCTACATATTTAGACAATAACGACACTTGAAAATTATGAAGTGGCGTATACGTGATACTGTTTCCTGCAATAAAATCTGGCGAAAATGAAATATTTGTATTTCCTAAGTTGACCAAACTTCCATCTTGTGAAGCAATAAAATCTATGTTTTTGTTGGTACTAATTGCCATGTTTGGACGTACCGAAAGTTTATCACTTACTTGAAAAGCAGCATCAATTTCCAATCCTAAACGGTAACTTTTTCCACTGTTCGTACGCAATGGTGCACCAACATCATCCAAAGCGCCTGTAAGCACCAATTGATCGTTGTATAACATGTAATATGCATTGGTGTTGATGGTGAATTTTTCACCGTTCCAACGCCAACCCAATTCAAAATCGTCCAATTGTTCAGGTTTTACTTCGCTGTTGTTTTCAAAATCGTTTCTGTTGGGTTCTCTGTTTGCTCTTGCATACGAGAAATATAAGCTATTATTGTCGTTAAGTCTGTAATTAATCCCAGCTTTCGGATTGAAAAATGTATAATTTTCATCAATATTAAAAGGAGCTTGATCTGACGTTAATCCAGAAGTTTTATAGGTTACGTTTCGCAATTGTACATCGCCAAACAAACTTACTTTATCGTTCACACGAATGGTGGCTTTTGTAAAGAAACTCAAATCGTTTTTCTTTCCGTTTCCTTCGTAATACCGATCTCTTATTTCGCTATTGCTTGCAAAACGCGCCCAGATGACTTCTCCAAAATGATCTCCATCATACATTCCTAAGAACGCACCAAAATCCATGTCTAAATTGTTCTTTTTATAGTTTGCATTCGCGTTGATTACGTAAAAATCATTGTCTAACCAGCGTCTGCGAATTAAGTCAGTTTCATTAACTACAGCACCATCAACTGTAATTTCTTCAAAACCATATTCATCAAAAGGTTCGTCTTCTTTGTATTGTTCAAAATAGCCTCTTCCTTGTGTATAATTTAATCCTAAATTGGTTGTCCAGTGTTCTGAAATTTTCTCATTCCAATGAAATTGATAATGATCTTGGCGATAGTTATCTACTTCATTATCGTAAAAACGCACGTTTCCGTTTTCGTCTGTAAACTGTCCCGAAGGATTGAAGGTTCTATTGGTTTCAAGGGTTTGTCTATCAATTCCATTCCAAGCTTGATACGTAATTTCATGTCCACCAAACGCCAAAGCTTTAATCAACGTGGTTTCCGTTACATACGAACCTTGTAAAAAGTACGCGCTTAAGTCCGAAGAGGCACGATCAATATAACCGTCCGATTTAATTTTTGACAAACGTCCTGCCAATTCGAAATTCTTACCTAATTTTCCTGTGCTGAATTTCACCGTATGCTTTCTCGTATTAAAGCTTCCGAAAGAGTTTGAGATTTCTCCATTGGCTTCTTCCGAAACTGCATCGGTTAGCAAACTTAAACTTGCACCAAAAGCGCCAGAACCGTTAGTTGATGTTCCAACTCCACGTTGCAACTGAATGCTTTGGGTAGAAGACGCTAAATCGGGCATGTTTACCCAAAACGTTCCTTGACTTTCTGCATCGTTGTATGGAATTCCGTTAATCGTCACATTGACACGTGTAGCATCGCTACCACGCACACGGATTCCTGTATAGCCAACACCAGCTCCTGCATCCGAAGTCGTTACAACAGATGGCATAAAGTTCATTAAAACTGGAATGTCTTGTCCCAAATTGCGTTCTTCAATTTCTTCTTTTTCTAGGTTGGAATAGGTAATTGGTGAATCGGCATTGACACGAACCGCCGAAATTAACACAGCATCCAACACTTCTTGCGAGCTCGACAGTGTAAAATTGAGCACGGTGTCTTCTGCAACAGAAACTTTTTTCGTCACCGATTTCATTCCCACAAAAGAACAGACAACTTCCAAATCTCCTTTTGGAACACGCAAAGCATATTTTCCATCAGAATCTGTAGTGGAACCAAAAGAAGCTCCTTTTAGTGATAAGGTAGCACCGAGTAACGGTGCTCCTTTTGTATCAGAAACGGTTCCTGATAAGGTAACATTTTGCGCTTGCATATTGACTGACAGCACAAAAAGGCATAAAAAAGCGAATAAATTCTTCATATTCGTAATACGTTTTGTTACGAATAAAAGGGGTAATTATTCTTGATTAAATTAATACATGATTTTGATAGACTATGACTATCGGCATACCAAACTGCACTAAACAATTTAGTTTGTCCCTTGGCAGCATTACCTGCCCAGGTTCATTGGGTATAATCTCAGCGTTTTGAATGTGATTCAAATTGCACCCCTTTGAGATGCTGCAAAAATAATTTAGTTTTTTGAATTTCGAACTATTTTTTTCGATTATTTAGCACGCTGATTTTATGAATTTGAAGCACCAAAACAAGGTGTCAGTGTTTTTTACGACTACAAAATGAGCACATTTAATTTCAAAACAAAAAAACGTTTACACCATAAAAAAACAAAAATTTCAAAAAAGACTTTGCCTAAAGGCTAGAAAAATTTATTTGAAAAACTTTGGTGCCAAGAATGATTGTAGGGTATTATTCTTGGTGTTTTTTATGTAAGAAATTTGCTTTTTTAACAAAGAAACAGCCTTCAAATTAGTAACTTTAAGTTCTAACCAAAAAACTTAATGATCATGAAAAAACAAAATTTTCAGAAGAAGTTAGCCTTGAAGGCAACCAAAATTTCAAAATTAACCGCTATTTATGGTGGAAATGTAAATGTAAATGAGCCGATACGCTTTACAAGGAATCCGTGTATTATTTCGGATGTTGATACGTGTAAAACGGTGACGGAACCCATCAAATTGACAGAAGCACTTTATTGCACACATACGATAGGAAATGGACAAAATCCGGATGGAACTCCATGTACGGTTTGATTGTTGATTTAAAAAAATAGTCAAGCAAAACTTGTTTGAAAAACTTTTACACCAAGAAGGATTGTAGAGAATTGTTCTTGGTGTTTTTTTGGATTACATCGAAAGTCAAAGATAGATTCCTGCCTTCGCAGAAATACAAAATCCTACTTTATTTGATGCGTAGGTTTTAGCAAGTCGTTGATGGTTTTTACAGGATTGAACGTTACTAACGGAACTTCCACAAAGATTGTATTCCAAAACGCCATGCCGCCATTCCAAAGTCCTGGCAATTCCAACGCTTTTATTTTTTTACCACTTTTCGATTTGGACGCGATAAAGTATGATTTGCGATCTACGAATTTTGTGAGATCGTATTTGTTGCCTTGATAATCTTTGACACCACAAACAATATCCACAGGATTAAAATGTGTCGCCAATTTTTGAATCCCTTGATGATACTCGTTCTTTCTGTCAATTTGTGCCGATTCTACAATTTGAAGCGATACCGAACCATTTTCGTGTTTTACCCAAAACGGTCCTCCGCCAGGTTCGCCTTCATTTTTTACCATGCCACACACACGAATGGGGCGATTCAGTTTATCAATAAGGTATTCTACTTGATATTTTTGCGAGTATTTTTCAAATTCCTCGCTGATTTGAATATTTAGTTTTGTGTACAGGAAGTTTAAAATGGTATGAAGTTCTTCGGTAGAAACGCCATTGTGCAACATTTTCATAAATTCAAATGCTTTTTGTTGTAGTGCGATCAGTTTTCCTGCTAAGATTTTTTTGTAACGCGATATTTCTTCCGAATAGGTATTTACCACAACATTGTCAATGTTTTTGATGAAGATTAAATCAGCATCAATTGCATTCAAATTTTCAATCAACGCGCCATGTCCGCCAGGGCGAAATACCAAGTTTCCTGCCGCATCTAAAATCAGTCTATTTTTTTGATCTACCGCCACAGTGTCCGTTTCTTCTAGCTGATAGGAATAGGATATTTCAAAATTGCATCCTGTTTTTTCTTTGATTTGCGGAAGAATCTGCTCTTCGGTTGCTTTAAATTTATCGTAATGTTGTTTGGAAATGGTAAAGTGTAATTTGGCTTTTCCATCGTTACACGCATAACTTGCTGCTTCAAATAAGTGTTCTTGAAATGGCGTAGATAGATGACTTTTGTATTTGTGAAAAGGCAATAATCCTTTTGGGTAGTTTCCGTAGTTTAAGCCAGTTTCTGCTAGTAATGTATGTACAAAATCACGATTGAACTCGTCTGGTTTTTTGATGCGATCTAGCTCCGTTTTATGCATCACTTTTAATACCTCTTTGTAGAAAGGAAACTTTTCCAAGCCGATGAAGAACAATCGAATTTCTGGTTCTTTTTCTTTGTTGATATATGAATTGATCGACTCTTTTTGCGGATTGTAGTTTTCGAGAAATTTATATAAAAACTTAAACATCCGTGTTGCAGCTCCAGAAGCAGGTGTAAATTTTACGATTTCTAAAAAATTGCGTTCTTTTTGATAGCTATTAATACACCTATCTTCTTCGTGTTCCGTAAGTTTTAAAATTCCTCTTTCTCTACTTGCATGTTCGGTAATATCCGCATACGGAATCTTTTTTTCAAACTTGTGCAACTGTTCTTCCACTTGCGGTAGTGTCAGTCCTTTTGCTTCAATTTGTTCGATATGTTTGTTTGAAAATCTCAATGGTTTTCTAGCAATTTGTCTATTGTTTTCACGGCTTTTTGAAAACGAGTTTCGAGGTCACCTTTCAACAACAGGTAGGGTTGGTTATAGATTTGTAAGGTTCGCTGAAACTCCAAAAAGGCTGCTTCTCTTGTTTGAGGCAAATCTCTGATTCCGTCAGCTTCCCAAGGTGTATCAATATAAGTTAAAAAATAGAAAGTTGCCGTACTTTTTTCCACATATTTTTCTAAGGTTTTGCTTTTAAACTCAGGATAATAGATTCGTGCATACGTCAACGTTTCTAAAATATCTGTATCGCAAATTAGCAACAAATGTTCCGAAGCTTGACATTCCAAACGCAATTGTCCTTTGGCAATGGGAATGACATCATTTGATGTTAGTTTTTCGCCTTTTTGCTGTTTTTCTACCGCGTATATTCGCGCATATTCGGGTACATACGCAGCGTTGTAATGCGTTGCTAATTGTTGGGCAAGTGTTGTTTTTCCTGTAGATTCAGGACCAAAAATTACGATTTTGATTCGACTTCCACTTTGGTATTTAGTATTTTTCTCCATGCGATGTATCCAAAGATGGCTAAAATTAAGAAAATTGTGAATTGTATTGCCGTAAATCCAAGTCCTTTTACAAAATATAAAGGTATGGAGATGATGTTTCCAAAAATCCAAAACATCCAATTTTCGATTTTTTTATTCGCCATGAGCCACATTCCTGAAAAGAAAACGCCTGTGGTAAAGATATCTAAATAGGGTGTAATTGTTCTAATTTCTTCAATAGATCCAAAACTAGAGAAGAATAGGTCGATGGTTTCTGGCACATTTAAATGTACATCTATTTTCTCCACTTGAACGTATACAACGTATGTAAACGCTGCGGTAAATAGGAAAATGGCAAGCGTGATGAGTTTCTGCAAAAAATTAGTCCGCGATATTTCCAATTTGACATCTTCCCGAACGCGCGTCCACATGTACCAACCGTACACACTCATAATTGAGTAATACACATTGATAATCATATCGCCGTACAATATGAACTTATAGCAGATATAAATGTAAATAATGGTGCTGATAATTCCTGTAGGATATACCCAAATTTTTTCTTGCTTGGCAAACCAAACGCTGGCAATTCCGAAACCTGCGGCAAGGATTTCCAATAACACATCAAACCAATATGCGCCTTGGTACGGTTCTAGTAAAAAATCAAAAAACTGGCTCATAGTTGCTTCGGTCTGATTTTACAATTTTCATTGTTAATAGAATGTTTTCTTCGTTTTCAAAGGCTGTTTTCACTTCGGTAGTCAATAGTTTCATAATTCCGTCATACTCACCATAAATTTGCGTACTTAGTGGATTTTCCAACACGGTATATTCAGAAGCTCGCAATTTTTTGATAAAGTTGATAATCGGTGTTTCAAAATCATCTTGTAATGGTGTGAGTGTGAGTTCTACTGAGATGTTCATTTTTTCTTTTGTTGATTCGTTTATTCGTTAATTTGTTTTTTGGCACTGAGCCTGTCGAAGTGCTTTTTGTTTATTCGTTTATTCGTTTATTCGAAAATACTTTTTTATTTAAAATTTAGCATTTTACATTGATAGTTTCATAGTACTTCTCGATACAATTTTCTGCATTTCGACAAGCTCAATGACAGAAAATCACTCGAAGTGACGTTTATGATTCTCTTTTTTAGATTTTTCTCTGATTGTAATTTAAAATTCAACATTTCGACTTCGCTCAATGTAATACATTTAGCATTCGGTTATTCAAAAATTGTTATTTAGCTTGAAACGTTTCAATACTCAATACTAATATCGCATTACTAACTTTTCAATTCTACTAAAAAGTCTTCATTTTCTTCAAAAGCCGTTCCGATGACAACCAAATCTGCGCCCGCTTCATATATTTCGTTTAGTTGTTTTTTGGAGCGAATGCCGCCGCCAACAATTAATGGAATTTGCAATTTGCTTGATACTTCTTGTATAATTTCAGCAGCTACCATTTTTTTTGCGCCACTTCCCGCTTCTAAATAAATGAGTTGTTTCCCTGAAAATTGTCCTGCCAAGGCTGTGTGCAAAATAGCTTCAACATTGTGTTGTGAGATTGGCAAGGTTTCACTCACACGCTGTACAGCAGTTTTTATGCCTCCATCTATGAGAATGTATCCTGTTGGAATGATTTCTAAGTTGGTGTGCATTAATTTTTCTACCGATTGCACTTGTTGTTCAATTAAATATTTCGGATTTCGTCCAGAAAGTAACGACAAAAATAAAATTCCGTCTGCGGCTTCTGTGATTTGCTCGTGACTTCCAGGAAAAATCAACACAGGCAATGTTGTATGTTGTTTGATGGTTTTTACGACCATTTCCATCTTTTTTTCTGCATCGGTGCTTCCGCCTACAAATACATGTGTAATGATGGATTGCTGTACTTTTTTGAAAAATTCAGGAATATGATCGACGCCCATTTTGTCAGGATCAATCAAAACCGCCAATAGTTTTTGATTGTCTTTTTTCGCTTGAATGATATGTGCGTACATCGTTTGCATCATGATCTATGAACGATTTTCTTCTAATGCAAACACACAGGTAAATCCTTCAAATTCTAAAAAATCGAGTGCGTACCGTGCGGTTTCGTTTCCGTAGTATACATTTCCTTTGGTGTGAGAAACATCCATAGAAAAATCATCAATATCAATATGTTTTAAAAAGCTCAATCCTTTTTCAGAATATACTTTATAGATAGATTCTTTTCCGCCCCAAACAATTGTCAATTTGCGCACTAATGCTTCATGATTGGCTAAGGTTCGGTATTCGTACAATGGTGTAAATTTATGTGCAATGCGAACAATTTTGTCACGTTGCATTTCAATGTCAATTCCCACAGGAATGCTTTTACTTACGATGATTGCTGAAAATTGAAACGAATGCGTGATGGAAATATGCTTTCCGTCTTTTAGATGTGGTTTGCCTTTGTCGTCGTAAAATAAATCAAAATCGGTATAGCCAAATTGTGCCAATAAGTGACGAACGCTTAAAAAGCCGCGTTGGTGAATTTCGGAGCGCATTCCGTCCAATCGTTGCTGACAGTGATTTGTGAGTTGCATATCACGATTTAATTCTTCAAAAGACTCTTCTATCTTCCAAATCAGCACTTTAGTATCATTATTTACTGTTATAGTTTTGTAAAGAGCCATTATATTAAAAACTTATTTAGTACCTTTGCACTCGCAAACTTTTAACCGCTGCTATTGTACGGTAAAGTTGTGCAGCGAATTTAAACATATTTTAGGTCACAAACCATAATTATTCAAACATAAAAAAAGAAAAAGTATGAGCACAAAATCAGTTCCTTACGTAGCTTATAAAGTTAAAGATATTTCTTTAGCAGCATGGGGAAGAAAAGAGATCGAGTTAGCCGAAGCTGAAATGCCAGGACTCATGAGTCTTCGTGAAGAATATAAGGATGAGCAACCGTTAAAAGGTGCTAGAATTGCAGGTTGTTTGCACATGACCATCCAAACTGCAGTTTTAATTGAGACATTACAGGCATTAGGAGCAGAAGTTACTTGGAGTTCTTGTAACATCTTCTCTACACAAGATCAAGCGGCGGCGGCAATTGCTGAAGCTGGAATTCCTGTGTATGCTTGGAAAGGAATGAATGAAGAAGAATTTGATTGGTGTATTGAGCAAACGTTATTCTTTGGAGAAGATCGCAAACCATTGAATATGATTTTAGATGATGGTGGCGATTTAACAAATATGGTTTTAGATCGGTACCCAGAATTGGTAGATGGCATCAACGGATTGTCTGAAGAAACTACTACGGGAGTTCACAGATTATACGAGCGTATGAAAAATGGTACATTGCCAATGCCTGCGATCAACATTAACGACTCTGTAACAAAGTCTAAGTTTGATAACAAGTACGGATGTAGAGAAAGTGCTGTAGATGCAATTCGTAGAGCTACAGACGTAATGTTGGCTGGAAAAAGAGTAGTTGTTTGTGGATACGGAGACGTTGGAAAAGGTACTGCAGCTTCTTTTAAAGGTGCAGGTTCTATTGTAACGGTTACGGAAATTGATCCAATTTGTGCATTACAAGCAGCCATGGACGGTTTTGAGGTAAAGAAATTAATGAACGTTGTTGGAAATGCTGATATCGTAATTACAACCACAGGAAATAAAGACATCGTTACTGGAGCGCATTTTGAAGCAATGAAAGATAAAACGATTGTATGTAACATTGGACACTTCGATAACGAAATCGCGGTGGCTTGGTTAAATGACAATCACGGAAACACAAAAGTTGAAATCAAACCACAAGTTGATAAGTATACCATCAACGGAAAAGACATCATCTTATTAGCAGAAGGTCGTTTGGTAAACTTAGGTTGTGCAACAGGTCACCCAAGTTTTGTAATGAGTAATTCATTTACAAACCAAACGTTGGCACAAATTGAACTTTGGAACAATGCTGATAATTACAAAAATGAAGTATACATGTTGCCAAAACATTTGGATGAAAAAGTAGCACGTTTGCACTTAGCAAAAATTGGAGTGGAATTGGAAGAACTTTCTACTGAACAAGCTGAGTACATTGGTGTAACGGTTGAAGGACCATTCAAGCCAGAATACTACAGATACTAAGAATCTATTTTATATATATGAAAGCCTTTTGTCAGATGATGAAAGGCTTTCTTTTTTTCTTATATTTAAACAATTACAAATTGCTTTCATAAAAGCTACTGTTATTGTATGTATAGATATATATTTTTTACTTATTGTCTTTTTTTTCTTTGTTGCTATTGTGGACATGCACAACAAGATTCACTACAAAAACTCACATATAAAGATTTAAAAAGCACCTATTGGTCATTGCGTAATAAAAATCCGAAAAAAGCAAAACGTTACGCTACCGCTGCGCTAGAAAAAGCAATTACGGAGCAAAATGACATGCAAAAAAATATTGCATTTGTATTTTTAAGTGATATTGACAATATATTAGGCAATTATGAAACCGCCTTAAAAAATATAAAAACCGTCATTCATTATGCTGACTTTAAGAAGAACGAAACTCTAAAAATATATGCATTAAAAGTGCAGAGCAGTATTTACAGAAACATCGGTAATTACGATAAAGCTTTAAAAATCAATATACAACTCAACACAATTGCCAAAGCATCTAATAATATTTTACTTGAGATAGATTCAAAACATGATATTGGGCTCATGAAAAATGAAATTGGCGTATATGAAGATGCTATTCTTTATTTTCTTGAAAACCTAGAGGCAATTAATACGTTGCCTGAAAAAAAACGTACCTCAAGACATACAAAAACAATTATTGCTTTGGCAGCAACCTATGTCAATACTGATTTGGAAAAAGGAATTTTGTATACTAATAAAGTTAAAGAAATTGCCGAAAAAAATAATGACCAAATTACTTTAGGCTATTACTTTATGTTTAAAGGTAAAATTGTATTTAAGCAAAAGTTATATGAAGAAGCACTAGAACTTTTTAACTCTTCAGAAAATGTATTTAGAACATTAGCATATGAACGAAATCTATTTACTGTATATCGCTATAAAGCAAAATGCCATTACGAATTACAACAATTTGAACAAGCAATTTCTACAGCTTTAAAAGCCAAAAAAATAAAAGATAAAAAACAGTTTCGTCATATTGAATTACTGGACTTACATTGGCTTCTAGTAGACAGCTATAAGAAAGTAAATCTTTTAGAGCGAGCTGAAGAGCATTATAAAATTGCCCGTGAATTGAGTAAAAAAAATGATGTTACAAAGACAAATATTTACACAACTCTCAAAGATAAGTACGATATAGAAAATTTTAAATCACAAATTAAAATACTTACTTCCACATCAAAGAAAGAACAACTATACCGTAAAATTTTATTCTATACAGGAATTACACTTTTTACTTTTCTATTACTTTTTATGATACGATTCTATCAACAGAAAAAAAGAAACAAAGAAAAATTTGCAAACCTGTTGGCGCACATTAAAAAATTAGAAGATGATACTAAAAAAATAGAGGTCAAGAGTGCAAAAAAAGACATTGAACAAAAAGTGCCAGATATAAAAGTTTTACAAATACTCAAAGCACTGGATAAATTTGAAGCAAAAAAAGAATATCTAAATCCCAAGACTAGCTTGGCTACTGTTGCTAAAAAACTAAATACAAATACCAAATATCTATCCAATACAATTAACGAGTATAAGAAGCAAACATTTATAAATTATATTACTTCTTTGCGGGTTAATTATGCTCTACAACGTATTAAAAATGATAAAGTTTTTAGATCATATAGTATTAAAGGAATGGCAGAAGAATTAGGCTTTAAAAGTCAAGGTCCTTTTGCTAGAGCATTCAAAAAACAAACGGGCATATATCCTTCATATTTTATTAAAAATATAGTGTCTAATTCTTAAATTGAAGATACTACAGCTATAAAGTGTTAAAAATATATCATAATGTTACATCATATTAACACTAAAATATTTTTTATGAAAAAAAAACCATTTGCACTAAAACTTAAAAAAGTAAGCATTGCCGACCTCAACTCTCTTTATGGCAAAGGAGACCAAGAAAACCAATCCAATTCGCGTAGAAATAACGTATGTAACCAAACTATTCAAGCAGACACCACTTGTAACACATTTGATGCCTGCGACACTAAATGTTGTCCTACGTTTGAATGTACTAGTACTTCGGAAGCAAACTCTTTATCAGATACAGAATCGTTACTTGAATGTTAGAAATACAGCTGCATATAATTCTTAAAATGAAGACTATAAGTGTTGTGAAGAGCAAAAAACTCCCTTAGTTTCGAGGCATTATTAACACAACATAAAATTATAGGATTATGAAAAAAAAGAATTTAAGTTTATTAAGAATTAATAAAACAGTTATTTCTTCACTTGATACTACTTCTTTAAATGGAGGTAGAACCGTTCAGTCTAATGATGGACCTACTAACTTTGGAGGCACTTGTCCAACACACTGCAATGTAGACCCTCCATTACCTGTAGAATCTTGCGGTTGTATTTATAATACAGTTGCTCCACCTTGTTATCAAGATACGCATGAAATGTGTGAATCAGACTTTTGTAATAATTCAAGAGAGCGCTGTTAGTAACTAATTCATGACTAGCTAAAACATAAAGTTAGGTCAAGCTGAGTACATTGGTGTAACGGTTGAAGGACCTTTCAAGCCAGAATACTACAGATACTAAGAATCTATTTTTATATACTTGAAAGCCTTTTGTCAGATGACAAAAGGCTTTCTTTTTTTAGTATCTTGGGTAACAATAGCACATATACTTAACTAGTATTTAATATGCACATTTTCTAAAATTGTTGCCTCATGAATTTTCGTCACTATTCTTCTTTTTTCTTTTTTTTAATTTTTGTGGGAAACATCATTGCACAGGAAAAAGATTCGCTGGCAACCTTAACCTATCAAACCCTTAAAAATCGCTATCAAGAATTTGCCTATTCCAATCCTAAAATTGCCAAAACGTATGCAGATGCATTGCTAAAAAAAGCGGCAACCGAGCAAAATCTTCAAGAAAAATACGCAGCCTTTTTGTTAAAATCATCTTCCGAAAGCTATTTTGGTAATATGAATGCGTCCTTACGCTATATTGATTCTACAATTGTATATTCCAAAAACACAAAAAACGATCTGTTATACATCAAAGCGTTGAGTCAAAAAGGAAAAACCTATTTCACCTTTGGAAAATACAATAACGCAATTACCTATTACTTACAATTAGATTCTTTAGCGCGAAAAACGAAAAATGTACGGTATCAAATTTACTCCAATCACAGTATTGGTTCTATCAAAAATATCATGGGCGATCATAAAGGTGCCACAGAATTATTTTTAAAAAACAAAGAGATCATTTCGCCCATTATAGAAGAAAAAAAATACCACACACTGTACTTAAATACATTGATCGGACTCAGTTCTGCCTACACCTATTTTGATGTGGACGCTGCCGCAGATTATTTGCCTGAACTTAAAAAAGTGAGTGCTGAACAAAACGACACAGACGCATTAAGTTATTACTTCACCTTGCAAGGAATTGTAGATTACAAGCGCAAAGACTATGAAAAAGCACTAGCGGTTTTGGCGCAAGCAGACAGTTTGGTGTCTTCATTAGGCACAAAAAGAAATTTGTATCCTGTATATCGCTTTCGCGGGAAAACCTACTACGAAAAAAAGATGTTTCCAGAAGCTATTGTTGCTTTTGAAGCGATCAAAACATTGCAACAAGAAATTGAATTTGATGATTTTCAATTTAGAGAAGTACTTTCTTTGTTAGCTAATAGTTACGAACAGATTGACAGCACGGACAAAGCCTTGGAAAATTACCGTTTGGCACACAATTTTTCATACACAGATACCATTCAAAAAGCCATTCGATATACAATTTTAAAAGAATATGACAAGAAAACACTGGAAAGTAAGATTGATACCTTAAAGATAAAATCGACTCAAAAAGAACGACAAAATACTTCGCTGTGGATTGCTTCTGCCGGATTGCTAACAGCGTTTGTCATTTTATTTTGGTTTTACAAGAAACAACAACGCGACAATCAACAAAAGTTTGATGAAGTATTGCAAAAGTTAGCTACGGAAGCTTCACCAACAAAAACCATAGAAACTTCTGGTAAATATCAAATTTCCGATGAAAAAATTACCAAAATCTTAGAAGGCTTGGAAAAGTTTGAGAAGTCGGAAACGTTTTTACAACAAAATACGAGTTTGGTGACGGTTGCCAAAAAACTCAATACAAATACAACCTATTTATCGCAAATTGTAAACGAGCAGAAAGGCGTCAGTTTCAAAAATTACATTACTAAATTACGCATCAATTATGTATTACATCGACTCAAAAACGACAAAGTTTTACGTTCATACAGCATTAAAGCCATTGCCAAGGAATTGGGTTTTAAAAGTGAAGGCGCATTTTCAAGAGCTTTCAAAAAACAAACAGGCATTTATCCATCATTTTTTATCAAAAACCTCACGTCTATTTTATAAAATAAACGTGCTTTTTTTTCATTCAACCTAGCGTATATGCTATCTTCATAAGAAATTATTAAAAACTCAATAAACCATGAAAAAGCATCAACCTTCTTTACATTCTTTAAAATTTAGAAAAACGAGTATTGCAAACTTGTACACCTTGCAAGGTGGCGGCAAACCAATTGTGAGTGACGAATCTTCTTGTTGTTCTGAGCCTCCAGTATGTCCACAAACCGTAACTACAAGACCTGACAGCTTGGCGGATGCGTAAAAAAGCATTCCTTTTACAGTGAAAAATTGCACCGCTATTTTATAAAATGAATTTTGCTTTGATTGTTTTAAGCAAAAATCCAACCTAATTTCATGGCATTAATCAACTTTAAAAACTCAATATCATGAAAAAAAGAAATGTAAAAAGTTTAGCACTAAGTAAAAGATCAATTTCACGATTCAATACTGCATGGATCAATGGTGGAGCATTACCATCTGATCAAGGAAGTTATCCGCCAAGTAAAGAAAAAGAATGGATGAGTCTTCCATATTCGCATTGTTGCTAGTCTCTAATTTATATCTAAACTAAAGTTTTACAATTATGAAAAAAACAAGAATTAAGTTAAGCTTACACAAGCAAAGCATCTCAAACTTAAAAACAGGTGCTGTAAAAGGTGGAATTACAGGAACTACGTGTAACCTTACCAACAAATATTACGATACTTGCTACAGTGGATGTGTTCCAGGACCTACGTTTTGGGATTGCTTTACCATAGGTCAAGGTTGCCCAGTAGAAAATACTGTTCGTGTATGCGATCATTAAAAATTATCGAATCAAAATTAGTTTAACGACTATACGAAAGCCATTATCAAAGTAATTTTTGGTAATGGCTTTTTTTTAGATTATACCAATTTTACTATAAGAAGCGAAGTTGCTTTGGCATTATAGAACGCTGCGAATGTTTTGCAAAGCCTTAGCTACGGAAAATAGTCGCAAGGAAATAGAATGCTGAATGAACGAGCTTATTTGTTGCATCTGATAGTAAAATTGGTTACATATCCAACCACTTCTTAAAATTGGTCGTGCGCTCGCGAGAAACGATAATTTGTTCTTCTTGTGATGGAGTCAACTTTAACAACAATCTGCTGTTAAAGTAACTGTGAATTTCCTGTACCGAATTCACCGAAACCATGTATTTTCGGTTGATACGAAAAAAGTGAATCGGATCGAGAATTTCTTCCAATTGATCAATGGTATATTCAATAGGACATTTTTGACCGACATTTGTGTAGAGAAAAATCACGCCTTCATCCGCCATAAAATATGCGATATCTTCTACTTTATAGGTTTTGAATTGATTCCCAACTTTCACCATAAAACGACGTTTGTATTCTTTTGTGAATAAATGACGTAGTTTGTCAATATCGGTAGATTGCTGTCGATTGTCTATCGTTTCTGTGTATTTATTCAATGCTTTTTTAAGTTCTGATTTGTCAATCGGCTTCAACAAATAATCCAATCCGTTGTACTTAAATCCGCGAATGGCATATTCGTTATACGCCGTTGTAAAAATGATGGGCGGATGTTTTTCGAGTTTGTCAATAATATCAAAACCATATCCATCATTCAATTGAATGTCTAAAAAAATCAAATCGGGCAAATCGTTCGATTGAAACCATTTGTAACCACTTTCTACCGAAGAAAGTTGTGCCAAAATTTCACAATCAGGTGCCAATTCTTCTATTAAATTTCGCAATCTTCTGGAAGCAATATCTTCGTCTTCTATAATAAGTGCTTTCATGCGTGTACAGTTTGTAAAGTTTCTTTTTGTTCTTGAATCAAATCGCTAGAAAGTAATGGCATCACGACTTTAAATTGTGTTTCAGTTTCTTCGATTAACACTTCTTTTTTCGTGTAAAACGCATATCGCTTTTTAATATTTGCCAAACCTAATTGTGTAGATTCTTGCGAATCGGAACGTTTTCTGATGTTGTTTTGAACGATTAACACCTCATCTTTTGTAAAAATATCAATGGTAATCGGATGTTCTTTTGAATAGTAATTATGCTTCAACGCATTTTCCACCAACATTTGAATGGACAAGGTTGGAATGACAAATTTATGTGGCTTTGTATCAATTTTTGTGTGAATGGCAATCGCACCATCATGACGTACTTTCATCATAAAAATAAACGAGTCTAAAAACTGCATTTCTTTCTCCAAACTCACTAAGTCACTTTCTCTATTGTCCAAAATATACCGATAACAACTCGCCAAACGCGCTACAAAATCCGACGCCAAATCGCGATCTTCATACATAAGCGAGGTCAATGTGTTTAAACTATTAAACAAAAAATGTGGACTTATTTGACTTTTTAAAGAATTGTATTTCGAAGTCATCATTTCCTTTTTCAACAATTGCAAGGAACTTTCAATTTCCTTCTTTTCTTGTGTGGTTCTATAAAACTGATTAAAAATGGTCAATGAACCTGTTAACAATGCAGCGCGAAAAAAGTCAATTCGAAAACGCAACCACGATTTATCTGTTGGTAAATCGCAAATACCGTCTATTTCAAAAATTCCCACATAATAAATAATAGCGGCAACAGGCAACACAATCGCCATTGTTGTCAATAAAATTCGAATGCTACTTGAAACCGTTACGCTCGCGATGACCAATGATTTCTTTTCACGACGCATCAACCAATCGTTCACTTCCCAGGTAAGCATAAACAAGGTAAAGGCGGAGAAATAATAAAAAATAGCGGTATAATCTACCACAGGTTCGTCCATTTCATCATGATCAATCGTGAGTTTTACCAACAGAAAAACCACCGTGATAACAACGAATCGGAAGAGTAATTTTTTTAAATACGCCTTTTTGATCATTTCTTTTGTACTTGTAAACTCAAATATAAGGAGATATTTATGGCTAAAATATCGCATGAAGGTTGAATTGTTAAAAAAAGCCATGAACTGTTACATTCCATGCTTTAATTGAAAAAATACTTTTTAAAGATGAAAATTTATAATTAAACACGCTGCAACACAATTCAATAGAAAATATCCCAACTCAGCACTTCTTCATTTTCAATATGATCAAAATCTATCAAATTTGATCAAAAACTAAGAAATCATGAATAAATTAACCGTACTTTTTGTGCTTTGCTGTTCGTTTTGTATGGCACAAACCGGAATTATTAAAGGTAGAATTTTAGACAAACAATCCGAAACTCCACTTCCTGGCGCAACGATTGAATTATTAAATACTGAAAGTCCTGTTGGTGTTACTACGGACATGAATGGGTATTATACTATTGAAAATGTGCCCGTGGGACGACAAATCATTCGCGTAAGCTATATTGGTTTTGAGTCGATTACCATTCCGAATGTGGTGGTGACGACTGGAAAAGACGCTGTTGTCAACGTAAGTTTAGAAGAAGTTTTTGATCAGTTGGATGCGGTCGTTTTAGACACTCCAACCAATAAAGATCGCACCATTAATAAACTCGCTACGGTTTCTGCGCGACAGTTCAGTTTGGAAGAAGTAAACCGTTTTTCGGGCGGACGAAGCGATGTTGGGCGTTTGGCAGCCAATTTTGCAGGCGTTTCTGCACCAGACGATAGTAGAAATGATATTGTAATTCGTGGTAACTCGCCCACAGGATTGTTATGGCGTTTGGAAGGCATTCCCATTCCGAGTCCCAACCACTACTCTACGTTAGGAACTACGGGCGGACCTGTTTCTGCACTGAACACAAACATGTTACGAAACTCAGATTTCCTCACCTCAGCCTTTCCTGCGGAATATGGAAACGCACTTGGTGGTGTGTTTGATTTAGGCTTCCGAAAAGGAAATATTGACAATTATGAATATACCGCACAAGTAGGTGCCTTTACAGGAGTGGAAGCCATGGCAGAAGGTCCGCTAGGAAACAAACAAGGTTCATTTTTAGTCGCGGCGCGTTATTCATTGGTCGGTTTGTTGGGTGTTGGTGCTGGTGGAACTTCCGCTACGCCAAATTATAGTGATATTTCATTCAATATAGATTTTGGTACTGGGAAATTTGGAAATTTAAGTGTATTTGGAATTCTTGGAAACTCTGATATTGAATTTCTGGGTGATGATATTGATGAAGACGACTTGTTTTCTGCGGAAGATGAAAATGCTTTTGTAGAATCTGGTTTTGGTGTGATTGGATTGAATCACCGATTGAATATTGGTAGTAAAAGTTATTTGAAAACCATTGCTTCCGTGTCTACCTCTACCAATACGTTTGAATCGGATCGTTTTATTAATAAAGATACGCCGCAAGAACGCATCATTCGGTATACAGAAGCAGATGACACGCAGAGTAGATTTACTTTTTCCACACTTTTTAATTCTAAATTAAGTAATAAAATTACCTTGAGAACAGGAGTTTTGTATGAGAATTTCAACATAGAATCCGTATTGCGTGATCGTGAAGAACAGCCTGACAACAACAACGACGGCGATCCAGATTTGTTTACATTCCGTGATACCGATGAGCGTTTCGGTTTATGGCAACCGTATATTCAAGGACAATTTCGACTTACCAAAAAGTTAACCTTAAACGCTGGTTTGCATGCACAATACACCAACTTAAACTACCAGTTTGTGTTGGAGCCAAGAACTGCATTAAGTTATAAAATAGCGCCCAAACACAGTTTAAACTTCGGTTTCGGAATTCATCATCAGCAAGCGCCGTTGCCATTATTATTTTTGAATGAAGAGATTAATGGCGAACTCGTACAATCGAATATTGAGTTGGATTTTACCCGAAGTGCGCATTATGTGTTGGGCTATGATGTGCGAATTGCCAAAGGTTGGCGTGGAAAAGTGGAAGTGTATTACCAAGATATTGACAATGCAGCTGTTGAAGCATTTCCGTCGAGTTATTCTTCGTTGACCGAAGGAACCGATTTTGTGTTTGACAATGATCGTGTGTCGTTGACCAATGATGGAACCGGATACAATCAAGGATTGGAAATTACAGTTGAAAAATTCTTTAGTGATGGGTATTACGGTTTGTTGACTACTTCGCTGTTTGAAAGTAAATATGAAGGAAGCGACGGTATTGAACGCAACACGCCTTTTAACAACGGTTATGTATTTAATTTGTTGGCAGGACGTGAATTTGCGATTGGTCGCGAAAAGCAAAATGTATTGTTCTTTGATACGCGTGTTACGTTTGCTGGTGGACGTTATTTTACACCTGTTGATTTGGAGGCGTCACAACAAGCTGGTTATGAAGTGTTGCAAGAAGACATTGCGTTCAGTCAACAATATGACGATTATTTTCGTTGGGATTTAAAATTTGGAATCAAAATTAACAGTACCAAGAAAAAATTGTCACATCAATTTTACGTAGACTTTCAAAACGTGACCAATCAGGAGAATGTTTTTGTGCGTCGTTACAATCGTTTGACCAATAATGTAGATCAAGTGAATCAAATTGGATTTTTCCCAGATGTTGGGTATAGATTACAGTTTTAAAAAAGTTTGTTTATTTAATTAATTCTTGGAAACGTTTTGTTCTTATGAATGAAGCGTTTCCTCACTATTTTAATTTTAGCTTATGAAAAGACGCATTATTTTAGGAATTCTCGCTGTTATTATTTTTTTATTCATCTTTATCAATGTCCGAATGAACCAATCTGATCCCAATGTATTATTACCACAACTTGTAGAAATTGAGCAATATGTAGCATTTCGCAATAGCAGAAATCCAGCAATTTCCAAAGCTGATGTTGCTTGGCATTTGGATCATGTGTTGAAAACCATCAACAGAATTACAGAAGTTTTAGAAAATTCTGATCCGAAAGTGTATGAAGGTTCGTTTAATTTCACCAAAATGGCTTCACTTACCGCAGGATTCATCCCGAGAGGAAAAGTACAATCGCCACCAAGTGTACGTCCGCCAGCCATAATTGTTACAGATGACATTTTAAAGCAATTAACCGAATCGCGAAAAAACATAGAAAAATTAAAGACTTTAGAAGCTACTACAAACTTCAATCATCCCATGTTTGGCATGTTGAACAAGGCGCAAACCATTCGGTTTTTGGAAGTACACACCAACCATCACTTAAAAATCATTTCTGACATTTTGAGACAATAAGGAATTGTTAAAAAGCGAAGATTCCTGTACTTTTTTTATATATTGGGAGTTCATCATTACATTGTCATTCGCGTGACACGTATCTTTCTAATTGTTACCACATGAATTTTCGTTGTTATTTTAGTTTCTTGTTCTGTATATGTTTTGTTGGAACGTTGTTTTCGCAAGAGCGAGATTCGTTAGCTACGTATTCTTATGGAGAATTAAATAAACTTTTTTCTACGTTCAGATATAATGATCCTAAAACTGCAAAGTTATATGCAGATGCTACACTTAAAAAAGCAATTGCTGAAAAAAATACTACAGAGGAATACAATGCATACATACTTCAATCAAAATCTTTTGGATATTTAGGGAATTTACCTGAAGCACTAACACTTGCCGATAAATGTGTTGCATACGCAGAAGAACAGCAGGATATTGTTTTTTATGTAAAAGCGATTAAACGAAAAGGAACATTATATTACAATTTTGGAAAATACAATGAAGCTATTACCTATTATTTAAAGGTTGACTCTATTGCGCGAATTACAGAGAATAAAGACTATCAAGTATATGCAAATCAAAGCATTGCCTCGGTAAAGACTGTACTTGGCGATCATAAAAATGCTGCAAAGTTATTTTCGGTCAATGAAACGATATTAGAGCCTTTGAAAGACGATGCTCTGTACAGCTCAAGATATCTTAGCACCATTATTGGATTATGCTCTTCATATACATATTTCAATATTCCTAAGTCAGAAAAATATCTTTCAATAATCAAAGAGATCAGCACAAAATCTGGAGATAAAGATGCATTATCATACTATTATTCACTTAAAGGAATAATTTCTTATTTGAAGAAGGAGCCTGAAGCTGCCATCAACACATTACACATTGCTGATAGTTTAGTTACCGAACTTGGAAGAAAGAGAAACTTATTTCCCATATATCGTTTTCAAGGAAAAGCCTATTATGATACTGGACAGTTTGAAAAAACAATAGATGTATATGAAAAAATCAAAACGTTACGAAAAGACATTAAGTTTGATCATTTCAAATATCAGGAAGTTATTGCAACATTAGCACTTAGTTATGACACGATTAATAATATAGAAAAGGCTATTGAAAACTTTACACTTGCGCAAGAGTTGGTAAAAGCAAATGATACGATTAAGCAAGCTATTAATTATGAAATCATCAATAAGTATGATAATAAAATTTTACAAGATAAGATTGATCAACTCGTCATTAGAAGCCAAAAAAAGGAACAACAGAATACTTCTTTAGTATATCTGAGTATTGGTTTAGTGATGTTACTTATCGTACTTTTTATAATTTATCAAAAAAATAAAACCAATAATCGCAAGAAATTTGAAACACTTGTTCAAAAATTAGAACAGGTTGAAGAAGAAGCAAGCAAAAAAACAAGCTTCAAAACAACGAAAGAAAAGAAAGTTCCAGACGAGAAGATAACACAAATTCTCAATAGCTTACAAAAGTTTGAAGATACACATGCATACTTGCATAAAAATACGAGTTTGACTTCCGTTGCTAAAAAACTGCATACAAATACTTCATATTTATCCAAAACAATTAATACGTATAAAGAGCAATCTTTTAAAAATTATATTACCGAATTGAGAATCAACTACGCATTGCAAAAACTAAAAAACGATCGACAATTTCGTTCGTATAGCATCAAAGGAATTTCGGAAGAATTAGGCTTTAAAAGTGAAGGTTCGTTCTCCAGAGCTTTCAAAGCACAAACAGGTATTTATCCTTCTTATTTTATTAAAAATATAACCGCTAATTCATAAACCAAAGGTGTTAATTTTAGGCTTCAGTCCTTTTGTTTACTATATTTCAGCTATTAAAACATAAAATCGAAATATGATGAAAAACAAAAAAGAAATGTCTATCAGGCTACGAAAAAGAAGTATTGCAAATTTAAGTTTAGTAAAAGGAGGACATGACACAACACCTGGAGAATCTCACGGTTGTACAGGACCGAAACAATGTCCTACAACCATTGATCCAAGAGCGGATGATTTTCAATCTAATGACTGCTAAAATGCACGAATCAAAAACATCCAGTTCATAAACCGAAACTATAGAAACTAGTTTCTGACAAAAATCCATTTTAATTCAACTCAGAATTGAAATGGATTTTTTAGTGTTATCAAATAACCTCCAGTTCATAAACCAAAGGGTATTTATGTTGTTTTCCTATGTTTAGGCAGTTAATTTCACCTCCAAAATACAGCGTTTGGTGCGCTATTAAAAAAATATGAATCAATTAATATAACAGATGAAAAAAAGCAAGCTAAAACTACGTATCCTAGTCGTTTTTATCATTACCAGTCTATATGCCTGTACTCCTGACAACAACACTGAAGAAACGATAATTCCGGCAAACACCACAAAAATTGCTAGAATTGAACTCACCAGAACAGATTCTCAAGAAATTGAAGAAACCTACGATTTTGAATACCAAAACAACAAATTGCAAAAAATGACCTTAAATGAGTATGTAAGTAATACGGTTGTGTCGTTTGAGTCTAATTATTTTTACACCGATGACATTTTAACACAAATCAATAACGCGCCAGTTAGCTACGACGGAAATACGCTAACAATTACTGGAGAAGACGAACAAGAGATTTTATTTTTCAATGATAATATGCAAATAGAAAAAATAGAACTCTATTACAGATATGCCACGATATTAGAATTAGATGCGATATTTTACTTTACCTATGATGCCGCTGGAAATATCATAAGAAACGATACGCATAATGCAAACGACGAACTACTTTGGTATGCTATTTTTGAATATGATTCGAAACAAAATCCTTTACAAAATATACAATATCCAGTAAAGCAATTACTATACAGTGAGTTTTTTGGTGGGAATGAAAACAATCCTATTAGCCGAAAAGAATTTAACAATAACGGAGAATTACAAGAAGAATTTATCTACGAATATCAATACAATGCCAATGATTTCCCTGTAGAAATGAAAATTACATATATCAATCCATTAGGAACATTTATTTCCTATGAATATTTCACATACGATGAGTAATTAGTTAGTTGAATATTGCAAGATTACCTCACGTAAAAGGCGCTTCAATTGGTTTTGAAGCGTCTTCTTCTAATATCCTGTTACCAATAAACCACGAGCGCCACGCATTCCACACTTTTGATATTTGTGATACGCTTTGGCAGCGCGTTCGCGAATTTCCGCATCGGTTTCATTTAAAATCCAACCGTCAATGGCCCATTTTAACGTATATGCTTCGGGCGACATCAATCCTGTTGTCCACACCAATGGATTTGCGCCAGTTTGTTGCAAATACGTTTTAAAATAGTCTTTACTGATGCATGCCAAGATAATCGCATCTCGTTTTTTAGTATTTTTTGGTGTGAATTTTTCCTCCAAACGGAACTCCATCAAACCATCATGACCAATGTATGCAAGCAAATCTGAATCGCCTCCAAAGTTCATTTGTTGATCGTTTATAGTTATTTCTGTGGAATGATTGCCACTACTCGCTTGTAAAAAATCAATCGTAGTCTGTTTGATAAACTTGCCATCATACGCATCGGCTAACAAATACGTATTAGTTGTTTTATGTTTAAAAAGTACGCGTTCTAGTATTTTGGTGTTCTCTGTGGGAAGTGTTTTGACGAATTCCCAATCCTTACTACGCTTAAAATGTGTTTTCATACCATACAATGCGCCCCAATATAAATTTGTGCGTGGATTTTGTCCATTACCCAACGATTTCGGCACAGGCACAATTCCTTGATTTACATTATCGCACAACGCCACAAACACATGAATCTTCTTTTGTGCGAAAACAGTAAAAGTCATGCAGAAAAGAATACTTGTTAAGAGTGGTTTCATGGTGTTTGGTTTTTAGAAATGTATCTATATAACGCATAAAATGAAAAACTAGTGTAGAACGTTAAAATCATTCATAAAATTTAAAAAAACAGTATCTTGTTAGTCAAAACCCTAACTAAAATGAAACGTATTTCAATAGCCATCATGAGTAGTATTTTAGTATTTGCATCCTGCAATGATGCTACACCCGAAAAAAAATCAGAAACTTCTATGAACAAAAATCCTTTGCTCACCGAATGGAATACACCGTTCGGAGTGCCACCGTTTGATCAAATTAAAAGCAGCGATTACTTGCCAGCATTTCACATTGCATTGAAAGAAAATCAAGATGAAATTACTGCTATTAGCGAAAATACAGAAACACCAACGTTTCAAAATACAATTGAAGCCTTAGAATTAAGCGGAACGTATTTAAACAGAATACAACGTTTATTTTACGCGGTCAACGGAGCAAATACTGACGACATCCTAAAAGCCGCCGCAAAAGAAATTACACCAGCACTCGCAGCACACGACGATTTTATCAACTTGAACGCCAAATTATACGATCGTGTAAAAGCGGTGTACTATCAAAAAGACAAACTCAATTTATCATCTGAAGAAATGCGTTTGCTCGAAGAAAGACTGAAACTTTTTGTGCGTGCAGGAATTGGGCTCAAAGGAGAAAAACAAGATCGCTTGCGCGAAATTAACAAACGATTGGCGAAACTAAGCGGCGATTTTAGCGAGCATCTTCTCGATGAAACGAATGCATTTGAATATCACACAAAAGACAAAAAAGAACTAGGAAATCTTCCTGAAAGTTTGGTAGAATTGGCAAAATCAGAAGCTAAAAAACGCGGTCATGAAGATGGCTATTCGTTTACCTTGCAACGTCCGAGCATCAATCCGTTTTTGCAATCGTCTCCAAACAGAGAAGCGCGTAAAAAATTATTTGACGGATACGCAATGCGTGCTAACAATGACAATGAAAACGACAACAAAGCAATTCTCAGCGAAATGGCAACCTTACGTTTGGAAAAAGCAAAATTGTTAGGGTATGAATCGCATGCAGCCTATATTCTTTCGGATAACATGGCAGAAACGCCAGAAGCTGTATATGGTTTTATGGATAAATTGTGGCCTTCTGCATTGGCGATGGCAAAATCGGAACGAGAAGCGTTGGCGAAAAAGATGAAAAGCGAAGGTGTTTCTGGAACGTTTCAAGGAAGCGATTGGCGACATTATGTAGAAAAAGTTCGGAAAGAACGTTACAACTTTGATGAAGAAGAAACGCGTCCGTATTTTGAAGTAAATGCCGTAAGAGATGGAGTTTTTGCGTTAGCGAAAGAACTGTTTGGTTTGACTTTTAAAGAAATGAACAATGTTCCAAAATGGCATGAAGATCAGCAAGTGTTTGAAGTGTTGGAAGCAGACGGAACACATTTAGGAATTATTTACATGGATTTCTTTGCACGTCCAAGCAAACGCGGCGGCGCATGGATGAACGCGTTGCGCGCTCAGATGAACGTAGATGGAATGGTGACACCAATTGTAACAAACAACTTTAATTATCCAGCACCTACAGGAGATTCACCTTCGTTGTTATCGTTTACGGAAGCAGAAACATTATTTCACGAATTTGGACATGCACTTCACGGATTGTTCTCTAATGTAAAATACGAATCGTTGTCAGGAACCAATGTTCCAAGAGATTTTGTAGAATTTCCATCGCAAGTTATGGAAAACTGGATGAGCGAACCACAAGTATTACGCATGTTTGCAAAACATTACAAAACAGGGGAAGTCATTCCTGATGCAATGATTAAAAAGATGAAAGATGCCAATTCGTTCAATGGCGGATTTGCTACGGTTGAATATATGGCAGCAGCGTATTTAGACATGGCTTGGCATTCTAAAACAGGCGATATTCCAACAGACGTTAATAAGTTTGAAAAAGAAGCTATGGACAAGTTGGGTTTAATTGATGAAATCATTCCTCGATATAGAAGTACGTATTTTGGACACATATTTTCAAGTCCAGTGGGCTACTCTTCAGGATATTACAGTTATTTATGGTCAGAAGTGTTGGATGCAGATGCGTTTCAAGCATTTAAAGACACTGGAAACTTATTTGATCCCGCGACAGCGAAACGATATCGTAAAATGCTCAGTTTGGGCGGATCGCAATTGGGAATGGATTTATACAAAGGCTTCCGAGGTGCCGAACCTGAAATTGAACCTTTGTTAAAGAAAAAAGGATTTAACTAATATAAATCCTTCATAACAAAAAAAGCCTGAACGCAATGTTCAGGCTTTTTTTATACTACTAAATCTTACTTATACTTCGAAAGGTTCGATTGATACATAAGATCTGTTGTTAGATTTCTTTGTGAATTTCACAAGACCGTCTACTTTGGCATGTAATGTATGGTCTTTTCCCATATATACATTTTCGCCTGGATTGTGCGTAGTTCCTCTTTGTCTAACGATGATATTCCCAGCAATTGCTGCTTGTCCACCAAAAATCTTAACTCCTAATCGTTTCGATTCTGATTCTCTACCGTTTTTAGAACTACCAACTCCTTTTTTGTGAGCCATCTTCGTAAGGTTTTAAATTGTTATACTAAAGTGATATTGCAATTAAGCTTTACCACCATCTAATTCATCTTGCCATTTCTTTAACTCATCCCACTTTCCATCAGCAGCTAATTGTGCTTGTGCTGGCCAAGTGTCAGTAACGTGTTTTCCACGAACTTCCGCAATGATTTCAGAAATTTTTGCTGGTTCAGTTTTCGCTAATTCAGCGAATGTTGAAATTCCAGCTTCTACTAAAGTTGATGCAATTTTAGGACCAATTCCTTCAATTTTCTTTAAATCATCTGCTTTAGCAGTTGTTGCTTTTTGAGCTGCAGGCTTCTCTGCGGCTGGTTTTGCAACTTCTTTTTTAGCTTCTTCTTTCTTTGGTGCTGCTTTAGCTCCTGAAGCTACAATGTTTTCAATAACAATTTCTGTTAAAGACTGACGGTGACCATTTTTAACACGGTAACCTTTACGTCTTTTCTTCTTGAAAACAATCACTTTGTCACCTTTAAGGTGTTTTAAAACTTTTGCCTCTACTGCGGCTCCGTTTATAGCTGGGGCGCCAATGGTAACTTGTCCGTTATCGTCTAACAAAAGAACATTGTCGAAAGTCACTTGCTTTCCTTCTTCTGTAGCCAAACGATGAACAAATACTTTTTGGTCTTTCGCAACTTTAAATTGCTGCCCTGCTATCTCTACAATTGCATACATAGCGTATCGTTTAATTAATTAATTTTATCCAAAAATGGACGCAAATATACATCTAATTAATTAATCTACAAATACTTCTATGGTAGTTTATCACTAATATTCCAACTTGGCTTAAATTTTTGCATAAATAATAGACTTAATATCACAGTAGACGCGAAACCTTCTATTAAAATAATAAAGAGTAAAAGTCCAGGTTCTTTCGAAACACTACCAACACTCATTGCCATAATTTTTTCAGCAAATCCTACATCAATGTGAAAAATATAGATGGCCATAAAAAAGGTAAATACTAAAGTTGCTATGAACCCTGAGAAGATTCCGACTTTAAATCCTTCAAAATAATTGAAATTAACACCACTTTCTTTTTTGGTATCTTTAATGACGCTATAAATTCCAAAAGCGACAATGGCACCATTAAGCAAACGCAACCAAGGATTTTCGTGTAAGCCGAATAGTCGTACGAGCAAGAAGTACATAATAAGTCCTAAAGCTATCAAAACACCGTATTTTATAATTTTCTTTTCCATAATAATTTGAGGGTTTTTGGTTATTAATTAACTGATTCCCTTTAATATACGAAAAATTGAACACTTACTAAAATAATCATAAATTTAACAGTTTTCTTGTGAGATGTAACAATTTTATAGAACTTGCGTCTGATCTAAAATAACTCAAAGTCAAAAAAAAGTTTAATGCAATGAAAAAAAGACTATTTTCAATAGCTTCTTTAATGCTGGTAGGTTTGCTTGCCCAAGCACAAGAAGTTAAGTTTGAAGAATACGATCTAGACAACGGTCTGCACGTAATTCTTCATCAAGACAACACAGCTCCTGTGGTAACAACAGCAGTAATGTATGATGTTGGTGGAAAAGATTTAGGAGGCAATAACAATCCTGAACGTACGGGTTTTGCTCACTTCTTCGAGCATTTATTGTTTGAAGGAACAGAAAATATTGACCGCGGACAGTGGTTTAAAATTGTATCTTCAAATGGAGGAAGTAACAATGCAAATACTTCCAACGATAGAACGTATTATTATGAAGTGTTTCCTTCTAACAATTTAGAATTAGGTTTATGGATGGAATCCGAGCGTATGCTGCATCCAGTCATCAATCAAATTGGCGTAGATACGCAAAGTGAAGTTGTAAAAGAAGAAAAAAGACAACGTTATGACAACCAACCATACGGACAATTATTGTTTGTAGTAAGTGAAAACATCTTCAAAAAACATCCATACAAGAATAAAAATATCGGTGAGATGGAGCATTTAGATGCTGCTACCTTGGATGAATTTAAAGCATACTTCAAAAAATATTATGTACCAAACAACGCTACGTTGGTTGTTGCTGGAGATATTGATGTGGCGAAGACAAAGAAAATGATCAAAGATTACTTTGGTTCTATTCCAAGAGGAAAAGACGTCGTAAGAAACTTTCCAAAAGAAGATCCGATCACAGAGCAATTTAATGTAAAATTTGAAGATTCAAACATTCAAATTCCTGCCATTGTTGCAGCATATAGAACACCTGGATTTACCACAAGAGATGCTCGTATATTAGACATGATTTCTACCTATTTAAGTGGTGGAAAAAGCTCAAAATTATACAAGCGTTTGGTAGAAGACAAAAAAATGGCTTTAGCAGTACAAGCGGTAAATTTCAGTCAGAAAGATTATGGTACGTATGCACTATTTTCACTTCCAATTGGCGAGAATTCATTGGAAGATTTGTTAGTTGAAATGGATGATGAAATTAAAAAGCTTCAAACAGACCTTATTTCTGAAAGAGACTACCAAAAACTTCAAAACAAATTTGAGAACAACTTCGTAAACTCAAATTCGAGTGTACAAGGAATCGCAAACTCTTTAGCGAGATACAATGTAATGTATGGTGATACGAACTTAATCAATACGGAAATTGATATCTTCAGATCGATTACTAGAGAGGAAATCAGAGAAGTTGCTAATAAGTACTTAAAATCAAACCAACGTTTGCTTTTAGAATATGTACCTGCTGAAAAAACAGAAAAAAAATAAAAAACAACAGATGAAAACAAAAATAGTTTCACTTCTTGTATTGTTTGTGGCTTCACTTACAATGCAAGCACAAATAGATAGATCGGTTCAACCAAAACCTGGTCCTGCACCCAAAGTTAATATTGGAAAACCAAACACGTTTACCTTGAAAAATGGTTTGACCGTAATGGTGGTAGAAAACAACAAATTACCGCGTGTTTCTGCAACACTTAATATTGACAATCCACTTATTGTAGAAGGAAAAAAAGCCGGAATTTCAAGTTTAGTAAGTTCTTTATTAGGTAGCGGTTCAACTTCCATATCTAAAGATGACTTTAATGAAGAAGTTGATTATTTAGGTGCTTCTTTAAATTTTGGTTCGCAAAGCGCCTTTGCTGCCTCACTTTCAAAGTATTTCCCAAGAATTATGGAATTGATGGCAGATGCTGGACTAAACCCTAATTTCACCCAAGAAGATTTAGACAGTGAACGTGCTAAAATTATAGAAGGAATCAAATCGCAAAAGAAAAACGTAGAAGCTATTTCTGATAGAGTACGATCTGTTTTGGCGTATGGTGTGAATCATCCGTATGGAGAATTTGTTTCTGAAGAAACTGTAAAGAATGTAACATTACAGGATATTAAGGATTTCCATAAAAAATACTTCAGACCAAATAATGCATACTTAATCGTTATTGGAGATGTAAAAACCAAAGACGTTAAAAAACTTGTAAAGAAGCTTTTTAAAAAGTGGGAAAAAGGAACAATCACTGCTGCTTCGTATGATACAGCTTCCAATCCTACTAACACGGAAATCAACTTTATCAATGCAGACAATGCGGTACAATCGGAATTAAGTGTGCAAAACACGGTAAATCTTACCATGAAAGATGCAGATTATTTCCCAGTGTTAATTGCCAACAATATTCTTGGTGGCGGTGGAGAAGCGCGTTTGTTCAACAACTTACGTGAAGACAAGAAATTTACATATGGTTCGTATTCCAGAATTGGAAATAACAGAAAAACCATCTCAAGGTTTAGTGCTACAGCTAAGGTTCGTAACGCGGTAACTGATAGTGCTGTTGTTGAAATTTTAAAAGAAATTAAAACAATTACTTCTGAGTTAGTTTCTGATGAAGAATTAAAGAATGTAAAAGCAAAATACGTTGGACGATTTGTAACGGGAGTTGAACGTCCAGCTACCATTGCTAATTATGCATTAAATATCATTACAGAAGATCTTCCTGAAAATTTTTATGAAACATATCTTGAAAAAATTGAAGCTGTTACCAAAGAAGATGTATTAAGGGCAGCTAAAAAATATTTCTTGAAAGACAATCTTAGAATTGTAGTTACAGGAAAAGGAAGTGAAGTTATTGGTGGCTTAGAAAACATGATGTTTGAAGGTAAAAAAGTTCCTGTAAAATATTTTGATCAATATGGAAGTCCAACAGAGAAGCCCGTATTTAAAAAACCAATTCCTGCAGGCGTAACGGCGCAAACGGTTATTGATGATTACCTAAAAGCTATTGGCGGAAAAGAAAAACTCATGAGTGTTACTACGATTGTACAAGAAATGGGAACTTCTTTCCAAGGAATGGACATGATGATGACAATGAAACAAAAAAATCCAAACATGTTAGTCGTTGACATGAGTATTGCAGGCATGGGATCAGTATTTAAACAAGCTTTTGATAGTGAAGCAGGATACATGGAGCAACAAGGTCAAAAAAGAGACATGCCAGCAGAAATGATCGCTGATATGAAAGCTAAAAAAGGATTATTCCCTGAATTATATTACGATAGCAATACTATAAAATTAACAGGGATTGAAGCTGTAGACGGAAAAGATGCCTATGCAGTGGTTATTGAAAAAGCTGATGGAAGCAAAACAACTAACTATTATGATGTTGCTTCTGGTTTGAAAGTGAAAAAAGCAGAAACTGCTAAAGGACCTGGAGGACAAGAAACTGCACAAGAAACTACTTACGGTGAATATAAAGATGTAGACGGTGTAAAGTTTCCTTATAAAATGGTGTTACCAATGATGGGACAAAAAGTAGAATTTTCTACAATATCTGCAAAAATAAATGCACCTTTAACAAAAGAAGATTTCCAGTAAATCTCACAAAAATAAAATAGCTAAAAAGCCGAAAGTCTAATATGATTTTCGGCTTTTTTTATAATGATCAACTTCTTAAAATCAAGCTTTCTTTTTCCTTTTATTCACCAAATACACTCCTAATAAAATCACAAATCCGCCTAATATTTGATAGAAACTTAATTTTTCTCCCGCAAGAATGCCCCAAAAAATAGCCACAATCGGCATGGTGTACGTTACTGAAGAAGCAAACACAGGACTTGATATTTGCACCAATCTGCTGTAAATAACTTTTGCAATAGCAGTTCCAAACAAAGACAACACAACCACATATCCTAACGCAACTTGCATCGCTTCATTTTTCAAAATATCATTAAAAAATCCTGTAAAAGCTAAAATGATGAAAGCGGGAATAATAATGATGACAAAGTTTCCTGTTACAATTGCCATCGCATTCACATCATTCAAATACTTTTTAATAATATTCACATTCAAACCGTATCCAATAGTTGCTAAAAATACAAACGCGCTGTACCAATAGTTTTGACTTTCGTTAAAATTCGCTCCTGCAATAATCAACACCAAAGCGCCAATTAGACCAATCAACACGCCGTAAATCTGCCTTTTAGAAACTGCCACTCCAAACAACAAACTTCCAAAAACAATGGTATTTAAAGGTGTAAGCGAATTCAACATACTGGTCACGGCACTGTCTAACTGCTCTTGCGCCAACGCAAATAAAAACACAGGAAATAAAGAACCTGCCATCGCCGTCCAAAAAATCCATTTCCATTGTGAACGTTGAATTGCTTTTACTTTTTTCAATCCAATCGGAAACAAAAAAACAGCAGTAACGCAAATTCGCAACGCGCCTACCTGCACAAAATCCAATCCTTTGATGGCTTGTTCAATTAGAATAAAAGAACTTCCCCAAATTATTGAAAGCAAGCTAAGATAAATCCACTTTAATTTTGCGTGATCCATGAGTATATTTCGTAATATCGCACAAAAGTCCAATAATTATTTCGAATAATTCGTTCATATTTCCTTAATTTTGTAATGCGTATATAAGCAAAAATTATATTAAAAAACATAACGATGAAAAAAATACTATTTATCTGTGCATTGGCATTAGCGATTGTAAGCTGTAAAGACAGCAACACCCCAAAAACAATTACTATTGACACACAAGCGACCACTGTAAAGAAAGAAGCAAGTAAAGAAGACCTTGCGGCAAACTATAACAAAGCCGAATTTAAAATTGACGGAATGACCTGTGCCATTGGTTGCGCAAAACGCATCGAAAGCAAATTAGCGTCTATGGAAGGTGTAAAATCTGCCACGGTAGATTTTGAGCAGAAACTTGCAATGGTTGAATACAACGAAGAAAAAGTGGATTTTGACGCGTTAGTAGGAACTGTTGCCAAAGTTCCTGGCAAATACAAAGTGTCTGATATGAAAAATGTGGAAGCATTCTCTAAAAAATGTGATACTGATTGTAAAAAAGAATGTTGTGCTAAAAAAGGAGAAGTAAAAGAAGCATGTAAAGCAGACTGCAAGAAAGAATGCTGTGCTAAAAAAGAAGTAAAAGCTATGGCGTGTGCCAAAGATTGTAAAAAAGCGTGCTGCACAAAAAAGGCATAAACTTTATAAAAATAGAATACTTAAAATCCTCAATTGTTATGATTGGGGATTTTATTTTTTAAATTAGAAACAAATAAAAAATAAGATGTTTGACCAAGATTTTAAAAATGCAATTAGCGAATTGCCATCCAAAGAAAAAGACAAACTTATTTTTCGACTTCTAAAAAAAGATTTGGCATTGGCGGATCGACTTTATTTTGAACTTCTTGATGATAGAACCGTGGATGATCGACGCAACGAAATGGAAACGAAAATACTGCGAAAAGTTGAACACGCTTCTGAACGCTATTGGTCTCCTGGTTATTTAATGATGGACATGCGGGAAATTAGCGGAGACATCACTGAACACGTAAAAATCACCAAAGACAAATTTGGAGAAGCCAGTTTAAATCTCCTCATGTTAAACGAAATTTTAAAACAAAATAGTCATAGAATTGAAAAGGCAACACCTGCCAAAGCGTATAAACTGTGTATTTATATTATTGCGAGAGTTTTTAAAATCCTTATGCTCATTCAAAAACTGCATGAAGATTATTTATTGGATTTCAAAGACAATTTAAAACTATTAGGCAATCAAATAGGAAATGTTCATCACCTTATGAAAAATTCCATCTACAACGGATTGGATGTTAATTGGTTGCTTTCGGGTGAAATTCCAGAAAATATTGTTCAACATCACAAGGAGTTAAAAGCCAACGGCTATTTGAAATAAAATCATTATACCAATTTACAGTTAAAATGGTATTATTCTATCTATTTGATGATTTGAAAATGTGTCAATACATTTCAAACAAAATTCAAAAATTCCTTAATAAACCTAGCAAAAATCTAGTTTTTCCACTCCAACGATTCCACCAACTTCCGAATGTCTTTCTTGATGTAATTCACCGCAGGATAAATAGAATCATAATTTGGGCGAACATTGAAGTATAACGAACCTGTTAAAAAGTGATGGATGCTATCTGTAACGTAAAATTGTGCTTGTGAAGCCGCATTCCCAGAAACTTCATACACCATTCCATATACATTTTGCTCCTTATTTTCATACACAGTCGGATCAATAGCATCTGCTTTTACTGCGTGTTCGTAGGTTAGTTTTTGAACATCTTCTAAGAGTTTGTTCAAGTTATTTGTAATCGGAATGTACGACAAATGCAAGGTTCCATTCAACGCAGGATAGTCCAAATTCATCCAGCAATTTTGCTTCGGATCAATAATGGCCAATTCATTCTTTTCAAACGCATACGGACAGTCTGATTGTACTTTGGCATATTTTGGTGCCGGATAATCCAATCGTAAAAAAGCTTTGGGTTTTGGCAATACTTCACCTTCACACGAACCAAAAAGAATGGCTAAGAGTAAAAAAAGAGGTGTACATTTTATAAGATTCATTCTTTGAGCGTTACTTTTACTTGTTTCAATCGTTTGTTGTCAATCACTTCCACTGTAAACGTATATGTACCAAAGTTTATTTTATCGCGTACTTTCGGGAAACCTCTAAAAATTTCCAACACAAAACCCGCCACCGTTTCCGATTCACCTTTGTGCGATTCAAATTCAGAAGTGTCTTCCAATCCAATAATTTTGTAGAAATCTTTCAAATTTGTTTTTCCTTCAAAGACATAGTTTTTATCGTCAATTTTGGAATAATGTACGTCTTCATCATCAAACTCGTCACTAATATCGCCCACAATTTCTTCAATCACATCTTCCAACGATACCAAACCTGAAGTTCCGCCATATTCATCGACCACAATGGCTAAGTGAATTTTCTTTTCTTGAAACTCGCGTAATAAATCGTCTAGCTTCTTGTTCTCGGGCACAAAATATGGATCACGCAAAATCTTCTCCCAATCAAAGTTTTTTGTGTCTATATATGGAATGAGATCTTTTACGTATAAAATTCCCGAAATATCATCCAAACTCTCTTTGTAGACTGGAATTCGCGAGTAGCCTTTTTTAGTAATTTCACTCAAAACAGCTTCAAACGACATGCCTTCTTTCAACGCAAAAACGTCCATTCGTGGTTGCATCACTTGCTTGGTATCGGTATTTCCAAACGACACAATTCCTTGTAAAATTTTCTGTTCTTCTTTGGTAGTTTCGTCTTCAGAAGTCAGTTCTAAGGCTTGCGATAACTGATCTACCGAAAGGTTGGAACGTTTTTTTCCCAATTTATTCTGAATCAATCCAGAAACAAAACTCATCGGCATGCTAATCGGCGCAAAAAGTTTGTCCAATATATTTAGCGGAAAAGCCATCATCGCGGAAAACTTGTGTTTGTTTCGACTTGCATATACTTTCGGAAGAATTTCTCCAAAAAGTAAAATAAAAAAGGTAACGACGCCAATTTCAATTAGTAAACGAAGCCAATCTGTGGTAATTCCACCAAAAAATTTATCACTAAAGGAAGCAAATAATAAAACAGTTGCAATATTGATAAAATTATTCGCAACCAAAATGGTTCCTAACAATCTTCTCGGTTTTCGGAGTAATTTTGCAGCCAATCGTAAACTTGAAGATTTGGATTCTTCAGCCTCGTTAATGTCCGTTTGTGATAAAGAAAATAGCGCGACTTCCGCACCCGAAATCAAAGCTGAACACAATAATAACACACCAAAAAGCACAATCTTGAAGATATCGAGACTTTCAAAAGTTGCTAAAAAGATGAATAAACTGGGTTCTGGATCCAAAATCTAACTGATTAATTATACTTCGATTAAAATGGCAGATCATCGTTGTCGTCAACTGGCGTTGCTTGTGGCGATTGCTGTTGTGGTTGCGATTGCTGCGTTGGTTGCGCAGCTGGATGATTCGTAGTTGTATTTGCAGGAGCAGGTGCCGCTGCATTGGATTGCGATTCTTGTTTCGTAGATAAAAAAGTAAAATCAGTCACTTGAACTTCCGTCGTGTAGCGCGTTTGTCCATCTTCACCTTGCCATTGCCTGTTTTTCAAACGTCCTTCCACATATATTTTATCACCTTTACTTAGGTATTTTTCACAAATTTCGGCGGCTTTATTACGTACTACGATATTGTGCCAGTCCGTATTTGTAACGCGTTCGCCAGTTTGCTTATTGGTATACGAATCATTTGTTGCAATCGGAAAACGCCCAATGCAGCCGCCACCTTCAAAGTAGTGCATTTTTACCTCATCGCCCAAGTGTCCTATCAACATTACTTTATTTAGTGTTCCGCTCATTGTTTTTAATTTATGTATCTATTCAAATGTACTAAAAAACCATTAAAAATTGAATTCTTCAATGAAGTTTCCAATAAGAATTGGCACTGGATATTTTCGAATTTCCTGTAAAAGTATGCCTTTTTTTAAATTCTCGGTCGTTTCCACTATCCAAAATGTAGTATGCAAGTGTTGGTGCGATAATTTGTGAATTTTTTCTTTTTGATTGAATGCTGTGATGGAAAAATCGTTGAGATTCATAATTTCAGCTATTTTGGTACGATGTGACTCAACATCTTCTACGGCTTTTTCAGTTTCTAGTAAGGGAAATTGATACAATCCTTGCCAAATTCCTTTTCCTTTTCGTTCTTCCAGAAGCGTCTCAGCTTGGTTTGAAACGACGACGAGGTAATTGAACCAACGATGCTTTACCTTTGTCTTTTTCAACTTTACCGGCAACATATTTACGCGTTGTTGCTTCAATCCTTCACAACTTTCACTTAACGGACATATTATACAATACGGACTTTGTGGTTTGCATTGAACCGCGCCAAACTCCATGATTGCCTGATTAAAATCTGCAGGTTCTTCACGATCTATTACTTCAAAAGCGAGTTCTTTAAACTTTTTAATGCCTTCTGTACTATTAATAGGAAGATCTACATTAAAATAACGAGACAGCACTCGGTATACATTTCCATCAACCACGGGCGCTACTTCCTCAAAACAAATAGACGCAATGGCACTTGCAGTATAATCGCCAACACCTTTTAGTTGTATAAGTCCTTTATACGTATTGGGAAACTGTCCGTTGTAATTTTCTACAATATCTTTTGCGGTGTAGTGTAAATTGCGTGCGCGCGAGTAATAGCCTAATCCTTGCCACAGTTTTAGCACTTGTGATTCTTCGGCTTTCGCCAGATCGTACACGGTGGGAAATGCTTCCGTAAACTTCTGATAATAAGGCAATCCTTGTGCTACACGGGTTTGTTGCAGCATAATTTCAGAGAGCCAAATTCGGTATGGATCTTTCGTTTTTCGCCAAGGTAAATCGCGCTTATTTTGCCGATACCAATGTATAATTTCTTTAGAAAAGTTCATCAAATCAAAATAATGTGTAAAAATAAATGTTTATATCGTTAAATTTTAATCAATTAGAACATAAATATTATCTAATTAATTATATATTTGCATCCCTTAATTTTATAACGAATAAACAAAATATATAATAAAATGACGAAAGCGGACATCGTAGCAAAGATTTCAGAAAAGTTAGGAATGGAGAAGAGTGAAGTACAGGCAACTGTAGAAACTTTTATGGAAGAAGTAAAGAATTCACTTGAAAGTGGAGACAATGTTTACTTAAGAGGTTTTGGTAGCTTTATTATCAAAACGAGAGCAGAGAAAACAGGTAGAAACATCTCTAAGAACACAACTATCAAAATTCCTGCACACAATATTCCAGCATTCAAGCCAGCAAAAATCTTTGTTGAAGGAGTGAAAGACAACGTTAAAGTAAAATAATAACGAAATACATTAATTAATTTAAAAAAACATAGAGCATTATGCCAAGTGGTAAAAAAAGAAAAAGACACAAGGTGGCTACGCATAAGCGTAAAAAGCGAAGAAGAGCTAATCGTCACAAGAAGAAGTAGTTTTTAGTAAACTACTTCTTTATTTTATGGCTATATAGTTTTATAGCTAAACAAAACGTTCTTTGAAAAAAAATTGCATATCTGAGTAAGCACTTCTGTCTTGTGTTTGCATAGTCGGTATGTATATTTTATTGGGTAAAAACAATACCTGTGAAAATTGTTTAATCCATCTGTACATTTATGTATGGATAAAAATTAAATCAGAGTGAATAAAGAATTAATAATTAGATCCAATTCCTCTGAAGTTGATTTTGCCTTGCTAAAGGATGGAAAACTTATTGAATTACATAAGGAAGAAGGCACAAATGATTTTGCCGTTGGAGATGTGTTTCTTGCTAAAATTAGAAAACCCGTTTCAGGACTAAATGCAGCGTTTGTAAACGTAGGCTACGAAAAAGATGCCTTTTTACATTACCACGATTTAGGACCACAACTTCTTTCCTTATTAAAATTTATAAAACGTGTAAGCACAGGTAAATTAAAAGATTATACTTTAAAAAACTTTCCGTTTGAACCAAATATTGACAAAAATGGCAGCATCATGGATGCTATAAAAGCCAATCAGTCGATATTAGTACAAATTGTGAAAGAGCCAATTTCGACCAAAGGTCCTAGAATTAGTTCGGAGCTTTCTATAGCAGGACGATATATTGTACTTGTTCCCTTTTCGGAGCGTGTTTCCATATCGCAAAAAATAGAAAGTAAAGAAGAAAAAGACCGATTAAAACGTTTGGTACTCAGTATCAAGCCTAAAGGTTTTGGCGTTATTGTACGTACAGTAGCTGAAGGCAAAAAAGTAGCTGAATTGGACCAAGACTTGCAAAATTTGTTGACAAAATGGTCAACAATGTGCAAAAAACTGTATAAAGCGGAACATCCATCAAAAGTATTAAGTGAAATGAATAAGGCGTCTTCTATTTTAAGAGACATCTTTAATGAATCATTCACGGGAATTCAAGTTGATGATGAAGATCTTTATTACGAAATTAAAGAATACGTGCACAAAATTGCACCCAAAAAAGAGTCTATCGTAAAATTGTACCAATCTAAAGTTCCACTCTTTGAAAAATATGGAGTAGAACGACAAATTAAAACCTCTTTTGGAAAAACCGTTTCCATGAGTAAAGGCGCATATTTGGTCATAGAACACACTGAAGCATTGCATGTTATTGATGTGAATAGTGGAAACCGATCTAACAAAGCCAAAACACAAGAGGACACTGCGTTAGAAGTCAACATGATTGCCGCAAAAGAAATTGCTAGGCAACTCCGATTGCGAGATATGGGAGGAATCATCGTTATCGACTTTATCGATATGACCAATGCAGAACACCGAAGAACTCTATTTGATCATTTGAAGACAGAAATGAAAGATGATAGAGCGAAACATAAAATATTACCTCCAAGTAAATTTGGTTTGGTACAAATTACAAGACAACGAGTACGACCAGAAGTAAATATTAAAACACGAGAAGTAAACCCTAATGGAACTGGTAGCGAAGTGGAAGCTCCCATTGTTCTCGTCGACAAAATTACAACTGATCTAGAAAGAATTTTAGCCAAGAAAAATGGCTTCAACGGGATCACGCTCAACACGCATCCGTTTATTGCAGCGTATCTCACAAAAGGATTTCCATCCATCCGTTTTAAGTGGTTTTTAGAACACAAAAAATGGGTAAAAATATTACCAAGAGATGCTTACACGTATCTAGAATATCGTTTTAAAGATAAAAACGATGAAGTCTACAACTAATGAAAAGCGACCATTGCTGGTCGCTTTTTTTTGTTGATTAAATTGTATTCTAAATATTCTTTATAATTGAAAGAAACCTAAATTCCCTCCAGCTCCTACGCATAATACATTAGCGTTATTTTCTTTTAATTTAGGATAATAAATCATCTTTAATTTCCAATTATTATTCATTTGATTAATTCCATTACTAGCATTATCAGTTTCAAACTTACCTAAGTTTTCACCTGCACCCACACAATAAATTTCAGAACTAGGATCGTTAGCTGAAAAATCTACCCAATTTAAAGTCCAGTTTATGCCTTCCTGCTTCTTAAAAATCGGAGAATCGTTATGAGAATGATCATTATAAAATAATTCTCCATTTAAAGTAACAAACCACATTTTATTTTCTAAATCAAATGCTACCATCTTGAAATTATGCCCATTCCAGTTAGTTAAATTCGACCATTTATCAGGATGCCATTTATAATATTTATGATCTGTTTTTACACACCACATTGTCCCGTCCTTATCAAATGCTATCATTTTTATATCATTCCCATATGTATAACTTTTATCGATCCAACCCATTTGATCGTTACTCCACAAGCCTATACTATTATTATTATTTACACAATAAATGTCTGTGCCATTTTTGGCAATAGTATTTAGTGTCCATAATCCAGGGTTTCCTTGATTTTTCCAATTCATTTTATTTAATTTTTAAATCCTACTCTATTTACTATAGGTTTTTCGGATTCCACCTTTCGCTAAAAACACAGCTATACATCTAATTATCAAATTAATAGTTTTAAGTTAATGATTATACTCATGCATTTTAAAAAAAAGGAATGAGCGTTAAATATCTAACCATGAGTACGCAAAATATTAGTATAAGATTTTTAACTAATGAAATACTATTTCCTTTTCTGGAGCACTTTTATATAGTTCAACTAAGCTTTTCGAAATACAATTTTCTATATTTAGTTTCAAATAAAAACTCAATTCTCAGATCTCATTACTAAAACCTATCTTTTTGCCGTAACTTTATAGTTCTAAAACAACACCATGAAAACCAACCTACTATTATTGCACGGCGCTTTGGGAAGTGAAGCACAACTAAAGTCACTACAAGAACTCTTAGCAAACGACTTTAATGTACATACACTTAATTTTGAAGGTCACGGCGGACGCACTTTCACTCATGAGTTTGAGATGGAACGATTTGCCAATAATGTAGTTGAGAAGCTTCAAACATTGGGAATTTCCAATACCCATATTTTTGGCTACAGCATGGGCGGTTATGTAGCATTGACACTTGCAAAGAAGCATCCTGAAAAGGTAGACAAGATTGTTACGCTTGGCACAAAATTTAATTGGAGTTTCGAAAGCGCACAACAAGAAATCAAACTATTAAATCCAGAGAAAATTGAAGAAAAAGTACCTGCTTTTGCCAAACGATTGCATGAATTACATCAACCAAACGACTGGAAAAAAGTGATGCATAAAACAGCCGAAATGATGTTGGATTTAGCAAATGGTAAAAAATTAACGAATTCAGATCTTCAAGAAATTCAACATAAAACTCTAATCGCAATTGGTGCTTTAGACAACATGGTTACGCTAGAAGAATCTGAAAATGCAGCAACTCAATTACCCAACGGAACATTTAAAATTGTTGAAAACGTAAAACATCCTATTGAAAAAGTAGACTTGAATGTGTTAGCGAATTTGATTAGAGATTTTGTGGTTTGATTTTCTATTGCAGGTTTGTAACTTGCAATAGCGCAATATTTAATCTCAAAGAAACTTTTTATATTGTGAAGTCTATTTACTAACTGACCATTTGTGTTCACTCATTGTAATTTTCATTAAGAAATGAATTCCACTATTTTTAAGCACAAAAGTAACCATAACAAATACTCATGAAAAACACCATTATATTTTTTTGCACACTCTTCATTTTCAATGTTAGTTTCTCACAAAGTGATACAAAAGAAATATTTCGATTTGATAAAAAATACTATGAAGCTGTAGACAAATGGGTTGTTTCTCCAAGAAAAGCAACAGATACGACCTATTCGCTAAGCTTTATTTATATTGATGAGCAAGCAGGATTTACGGAGAATTTTGAAACTGAACTTTCTGTGACCGCAAACGGATTAAAAAAAGTAAAGTCGGAATTAGACAATGTAAGTTTTAAAGCAAGGTTAAGTAATACTACAATTAGTATTGCCATTTTATCACCTGAGCAAGTCAAACAACTTGGACTGCCTGAGCAACCAGACTGGCTAAAGAGTTATAAACAAAATGCAGGGACAGTTTCATATTTGACTAAAATGGGATATTACTATAATCATGTTGGTGCCAGCAAGCTCGCATTAACTCCTTTATTAAAAGCTTATGAAAAGGAACCTCATTTTGAAGGATTAGAGTTTGAACTTTCGTACGCATACAACGCAATAAAACAGTTTAAAAAGGCAATTACAGTTTTAGAAAAAGCAATTCAAAACAATCCTAATGATTACTATTTCTTTCGCGAATTAGGTTATTCCTATAAAAACCTGAATCAGGTTGTAGATGCCGAACGCATTTATAAAAAAGGAATTTCTATTTCGGATAATGATTTTGAAAAGAGTGAAATGGCTGTAAATATGGCACAAACCTATTTTGAACTTCGCAATAGAAAGAAATTTGACGAATGGGCAAAATTGACTCGAAAGTTTGCAAAAGAAGGATCTCGATATGCAAAGTTTATCGATTATTTTGAAAGTAAATGGAATGAAAAATAAACGCTTCTCTATCAAAAATTTTCAATAGAAACACACAAAATTACAGTCACTTTTTATGCTTTTTCTAGTCCAATCAAATATGTATTCTGATCCAGATCATGCGCGTATTTTTGATGCGTTACTCGATTTGAATATTCCTTTTGAGAAAATTGAATTGAACTCAGCAACCAAAGAAATTACCGTTCAAGCAAATCGTTCACACGTTTTTGTATACGGTTCTGTGAAATTGGCACGACTCGCGAAAGCAAATACAAACTGGAATCCAGGTTCGTTTTATGGTGGAAATCATCAATATGAAATTTACTCAAAACAGTACAAAGAGAACTTACTGAATTATGATGTAAACGTGTTTCAATTTAATGATTTCATTACTTGGAAACCCAATGAACAGAAATTCATCAAACCGTATAAAGACGCTAAAATTTTTACGGGAAAAGTGTTTACCGAAACCAAATGGACAGATTTTGTGGCGAATTCACTCGAAAACCCAAAAACACCTTTATTACACGCCAAATCATTAGTACAAGCTTCTATTCCGAAAGAAATATATAAAGAAGCACGCTTGTGGATTGTTGGCGGACAAATTGTAGCCGCTGTATATTACAAATTTAATGGCGACATCGTTTTTGAAGCGGAAGTCTCTTCGGAGGGAATTGCCTTTGCCAAAAAAATGCTTAAAACGTATGAAGTCGCAGAAGCGTTTGTCATGGATATTTGTTTGACAAATTACGGTTGGAAAATTGTAGAAATTAATTGTATCAACAGTGCAGGATTTTACCCAAACCTCAACGTACATAGCTTGGTAAAAGCGTTGCATATTTATTTTTCAAAGTAAATCTATAGAAATGAATTCATTACATAAATTTTGCCAATCTATAATTAATGCCCAAAAAACCATTCTTAAAGGTGATATTCATTTTACGGAATCTAAAGGAAAATGGTCCGTTGAAGTGAATGCTGTTTGGAATAAGAGAATCAATAGAATAACTATTAGAGCAAGAAACTCAGATTTTTCTCAGGATTTTCCTTACTGCAAACTTTTTAAAGCCAAATTTCTAACGTTAGTTTCATACATGATGATGCGAAGCGAGTCATATAGTTTTAAGGGAGAAAGAAGTGTTTTTTCAGAAACAATGCTCAGCAGTAAAGCTGTAATACCTTTGATGGAAACTAAAAATCCAATCATTGAACTCAAAGATTCTTTTCTGATTTTTTCTGGTGGAATTCGTTCAAAAGATTACAAAAGTCTTTCAAACATTTTCATTTTATTCGATGTTTTATTAGCCGAAATAGATCAAGTAATTACAAACAACCTTCCAAAACAGTAACATTTAACAAGAGTTATGAATTACCGCGTAATTTTCTTCGTCAACGAACCTTTTTCAGTATCAATTACCACCAAATATACGCCAGAAGCTTGTGCTCGTAAAGAAATCTTCTGATTCATGTTTGAAGTCATTCCCACCAATTGTCCTAGCATTGAATATACTTTTACGCTATTGATTTCCGTGCCTGTACGTTGTTTGATTTCGATCTCTTTAGTATTGTTTAAATAAACAGCTAATGCATCTTCGGCAAGCACTTCTTCATCCACACTCAAAATATTGTTGATAAATTGTAGTTGAAATCTATTTGGAAACGTTCCATCCGTAGTCGTAAATGTATACGGAGAAACTTTTAAATTGTGTGTGATGTTTAAGTCTAAATCTTTCAAAAACACATCTACATCGGCTGTATTTAAAATTCCTTCCATTTGATCGATACTAATCGTAATGTCTCCCAAAACCGCTGAATCATATCCTACAGGAACAATATCAGTATCCGCAAATGTTGGTCGTCCTTGAATTCCGTACGTATGTGTTGCGTCTTTTGAGTAGAGTCGTAAATAGTTGAAACCATTCAATCGAATTCCATCATACAAACGATCTTTTTGCAACGTCGCATTTTCTAAAAATCCGATTAATATTTGACTAAATGCACCATCTGCATTGGTAAGATTTAACCAAATTCGATCGCGTTCTACTTGGGTAGATTCTGTGGAAAATTCCTCAGCATCATCACTCGATCTGTAAAAATTTGTATTGTCATACGCACTACTTCGCAAACTGTTGTTAAACGTGACCGAACCTGCCGTAATGGCTTCTATAAAGAATCCTTGTCCCGAAGCTATAAAACCTGTTGGTGCCGTACTTCCACTTGTAGAACCTGTTCCCACACTTCCTGTTGCGTTATACATTGCATAATCGTCCGTACTGTAATTGAATACATCTGGACCAGGATTTGACATGGAAGCGTCATCTACATGTGTCCAAAAGTACAAAGTTCCAGTAATGTTTGTATTGAGCGCCACAAAATCATCCGCACTTATCGCTGATGGATACGGATTTCCCACAAAATTCCAATCGTCATCAGCATCGGTTGCATCTGCACTTAAACTAATAGGCGACGTAATAACACCATTGTTAACCGTTCCGCTAAAAGTTACGGTTTCTGTTCTTGGAAACGTTCCTGTAGTTGGTCCCATAACTGCATAACCGACACCTGGAGACATTGTATCTGCTGAAAGCATATTTGACCAAATATCGTCATTATCATCAAGTTCATCAGCATCTAAATCTTCAAAATTAGCAGCTATATATCTATAAGCTCGATCTAAACGCCAACTACTCAAAGCTGTTCCAAAAGTGGTACTTGTTACAGGAGAAGACCAATAGGTATAATCGTATTGCTCAAAGGAAGTTGTCGTTTTTTCTACATTTACAGTTCCAGAAACTGTTCCTGCATCGTCTACCATAATCAACGAACCTTGGTGTTCAACATTGAACGTTCCGCCAACACTTACTGTTAAATCGTTTTGAATATCAATAAATGTTCCACTAGGAACAGTCACTGTGATACCACTATCTGCAGATAACGAGCATGCTACTAAATCTCCATCCGTAGAAGCATTGTAATTTCCCGACAAAGACACTATTCTTGAACGATCAGGCAATCCGTTACTCCACGAAGAACCATTCCATGTAGTAGCACTTTCTTCATGTTCTCCTAAATATGGGTTGGTTCCAGAAACAGGATTTTCAACTTCTGTATCTGTAAATTCAACCCAATCATTAATATCAAACGTAGTTGACGGACCTGTTGCTACACAAGAGTTTCGCACAAAGCATCTACGATCACCCCAAGTTGTTCCATCACCAATAACATCTACTCTATTTGCCCATGTATTGCTATCGAGACTTGTGGTAATTATCACCAAATCATCTCCACTAAATAGACTTGCTGTTGATGGAAAATCAAACGTAGGATTTCCATCATATCCAGTTTCTCCCGGAGATGCATATGCTGGCAAAATAGCTGTATTTTCTCGGTAACGTCTTACTTCTCCAACAGCCAAATCTGTGGATATGATCGTGTTATTATTAAACGAAGGTGAACCAGCGTTTGAAGGATCAGCTGCCGCAGGATTATCCGCATCTGCATTGTTTAAAACTACAATATAATAGGTGTTTGCGGGAATGACTGCGCCACTTACATTTTTTACTTCAATCCATTTATTATTTCCTGAACCTTCATAGTATTGCGTGATCATGATATCGCTAGAACCTGCACCATCATTGTCAGTAATGGTTAACGTATGCGTTGAATTTGTTCCAATAGAAGGTGTCGTTCCTCCAGAAACATTTTGTAAATTTAAAATGACCGTTTCACTCGGTTCTACCACAGCATCATCATTTGAAATAAATATCGTTACACACTGATTCGCAGATGAACCAGCAGGAAAGGTAAGTGTTACGGGAAATGAAATGGCTGCAGGTGTTCCGGCACCATCGTCATAATCGGTTCCATTGGTTGCTGTACTTCCACCATCTAAGGCAACTTCAACTGTTGTTGCTACAGAACCACTCGGATTGGTGATAGCAACACAGATATCAATAAAAGCACCATCTTCGGCTAGAGTGGAAGTTGTTGCTACAAATGCTACTTGTGTAGTAGCACAGGGAGAAAGTAACGCATTTGTTCCTGGTGAACCTCCAACAGTGACTTCTTGCCAGTTTGTTCCTGTAGAAGAATTGTTTAAAGACGCATCAATTACATGCAAAGAAGCATCATTACCGTTTGCGCCATCGGCAGTTGAATAGGTAACTACATCAGCAACAGTAGTTCCATCTGCTGCAAATAACGTAATTGTATCAGATGAATTTACTAAATTATTTGTGCTATTTGTACTGGCATCTTCACCTTGATCTGGTGTAAAGTTACATCCTGGGTTGTACGTTCCGTCACCATTACTTCCTAATGAAATTGTGATACAATCGCCATCAGCGAGAATCGTACTTACATCTACCGTATGTTCTGTAGTTCCGCCAACATCAACGATGTATGAACTTATGTCTTGTGAACTTCCCGAAACATTACAAATCTCTATCCATTCGTCGTCTGTCCCTGAGGTATTGTACATAATTTCCGTGATCACAACATCGGCAGTTGGTGGCGGATTTATGGTTAAAATTCCCGAATTGTACGTCACAGGATCCCAAAAGTTCCCCATATTATCTGCTAAAATTCCACCATAGGTAAAATCGCTACTATTGATTCTAAATCGTGACGCGTAGTAATAGGTTCCTACCGTTAATGCTGAACCGATTTCCGCGGTATATTGATCGTTATTGCCACTATCAGAATCATACGTTGCTGCAATCCATGTCCAACCTGCATCTACTCTAGGATCATTGTCCGTTGTGTTGTAACCAATCCACGCTTCTACATTGGCACCTTGCCCTACAGCATCTGTAATTCCAGGTTCATATACTTGTGCAAATACACTAAAATTATCGCCTTGTGTAATGGTTCCTGTTTTTGGAAAATCTACATTACAGAAATCAGCTGTATCTGGATCAACCGTTAATTGTACCGAATCATTACTCCAAACACCGCCAGAACCGCCATAGGTGAAATTACAGCTATTGAGTCGAAAGCGACTCGCATAAAAGTACGTTCCTGTAGGCAATGCGGAACCGATTTCGGCACTAAATTTATCATTATTTCCAACTTGCACATTGAATGTTGCTGCAATCCATGTCCAACCAGCGCCAACACTTGGATCATTGTTTGTGGTGTTATATCCTATCCAAGCTTCTACGCCAGTACCTGCGCCAGCGGCTTCGGTAACTCCTGACTCAAAGGTTTGTGCAAAAACTGTAAAATTATCACCGACTGTGATGGTTTGTGCTGTTGTTGGAAATTGCACATTGGCAAAATCCATAGCGTCTGTACACGATAATGAGACTGTTCCGTTTACGATAATGTCATTGCCAGAACCTTCAAATCCTCCAGAACCTGTTGTAGCTTCAGCCCATCCATATATTCTGTAGGTTACGGCTGCTGTATTTCCTGTTTGACTTATTGAAAATGTGATTACTTGTGTGCTTGAGTTGTCGGCAATTGCCATTTCTGTATCAATATTAGCAGCGTAACTGTCTAGCGAACTTCTAACAGCAATGCCTCTTAATCCTGTATTTGATCGTTGTACATTAAAAACCATCGTTGTTACATCAAATTCAAATCCACTGTTTGGCGTAATTGTAAATTCCATATAATCGTTTCCTGAAACGGCATTGGCTATATTTGAAGTAGCCCAAGAAGTTGCATTAAATCTATTTCCGTTATTGGATGCTGTTAATCCGCTACCTCTTGTTATGGTGGAAGATGTTAAATTTGCATCATTAAAGTTAGATGCTGCTGAAGCTTCATTTCCTGCTAATCCGTTGAAGTCAAATGTTAAAATTTGAGCATGACTCAAAAAACACATTAGAAAAAAGAAAACTGGGGCTATTTTTTTTTTCATACCGCTGCATGTTAAATACCTACAATAATACTAGATAATTATTAAATAATCAAAAGCTTTTTTTTTGTAAGTGTGAATAAATAGTTATTTTTTTGCTTATGTCGTTAAATGAAAAATCGTATTCTCTTACAGAAGCTATGGTAAAAATACAACAATTTTGCGTATATCAAGATCGTTGTCACAAAGAAGTTGTAGAAAAGTTACAAACCATGAACATGATACCCGAGGCAATTGACCTAATTGTTAGCGGATTAATTCAAGATAATTTTCTAAATGAAGAACGTTTTGCCAGAAGTTTTGCTAGAGGGAAATTTCGCATTAAAAAGTGGGGGCGTTTGCGCATTGTCAGAGAATTGAAGTTTCGAAATATTTCTAAGTTTGTGATTGATGCTGCCTTGAAAGAAATTGAAGAAACTACCTATCTTGCAACACTTAATGAATTGGCACAGAAACGCGCAAAAGCCGTAAAAGAGACAAATCCGCTAAAGCGAAAAAAGAAAATTGCTGATTATTTATTGTATCGTGGTTGGGAATCGCATTTGGTGTACCAAAAGATCAATGAGATTGTGAAGTAATATTACACAATACTATTTTTACGATGTGTTCTGATAATGGCTTGTTCATTTTTCCAATCGATCCATTTTTGACCTTTTATTTTGCGCATGAAATTGTCGTAATTTCTCATAATAAACAAGTTGTATATCGCTTGTCCAAAGTTTTTTGGTTTTCTAGCAATCGCGCGTAAACTCATGGAAAAACCTGGTGTTATATATTTCATGTAATGCCACCAACCTTCAGGCATATAGAGAATGTTGCCATGTTCTAAGTTTGCAATATATCCTTGTGCTTTTTGTAGTGCTGGCCATTTTTCAAAGTCTGGATTGGAGAAGTCAATGTCTTCACGAACAATCAAAGAATGTGGAATTTTGTAGAGGTAATTACTTTGCTCTTGATCAAATAGAATGCATTGCTTTTTTCCTTCAAAGTGAAAGTGAAAGATATTGGCCAAATCAATATCATAATGCATAAACGTATGCGAATTGGTTCCTCCAAAAAATAACATTGGTAAAGATTTCATCAACTTTAATCCAAAATTAGGAAAGGTAAAATCTTCTTGCAAGGATGGTACTTCTTTTAGAATATTCCACAAGAAAATACGATATTTTGTAGGTTCACGTTTGAGCAAATCCACATATTCTGACATTTTCATTTTGGCATGTGCTTCATTGAAACCGTCTTTATAGTCTACAGGTCTGTCATCGTACAAAGGCACTTCAATATCGCCTGCAATCTCTTTCATATAGTCCAAACTCCATTTGCTGTACGCAGGCCAATCTTCTATATAATTCTCTATCACCACAGGTTTTTGCGGCTTGAAGTAATTTTTTATAAAGTCTTCTTTGGTAATTGTGTTAACCCTTGGAATTTCTTGCAGATTCAATTTCAAAATTCTAACGTTTATGATAGCTAAGTTACTAAATTGTTACGAAATATTATTTTTTTAAATTAAAAAAGAGCCCAATTATGAGCTCTTTAGTAACTATTTTTTGGTACTCATTATTGTTTTTTCGTTAATACTGCAGCTTTCTTTTTTTGTTTGGCTTCTTCGTTTCGTTCAATTGTATGATCGGGTCTTGACCATTTTGGTTTTTCTCCCAATGCTTGATATTGAGAATCTTCTGCTTCTACAGTTTGCGGTTGCACTTTTTTGGTGAATGGTTTTTGTGGGTTTAATCCTAACATTTCAAACATTTTCATGTCTTCATTGACATCTGGATTTGGTGTCGTTAATAACTTATCGCCTGCAAAGATAGAGTTTGCTCCCGCGAAGAAACACATTGCTTGTCCTTCTCTACTCATATTAGTTCTTCCCGCAGATAAACGTACTTGCGTTTCTGGCATTACAATTCTTGTGGTAGCTACCATACGAATCATTTCCCAGATTTCTACAGGTTTTTCATCTTCCAACGGCGTTCCATCAACAGCAACTAAAGCGTTGATTGGCACAGATTCTGGTTGCGGATTTAGCGTAGCTAACGCGACTAGCATGCCTGCGCGATCTGCTACCGATTCACCCATTCCGATAATTCCTCCACTACAAACCGTTACATTGGTTTTGCGCACATTGTCAATGGTTTCCAAACGATCTTCGTACCCACGTGTAGAAATAACTTCTTTATAATATTCTTCCGAAGAGTCTAAGTTATGATTGTATGCGTACAATCCGGCTTCTGCCAAACGTTGCGCTTGATTTTCTGTCACCATTCCCAGTGTACAACACACTTCCATATCTAATTTATTGATGGTACGCACCATTTCCAATACTTGATCGAATTCTGGTCCGTCTTTTACATTTCGCCATGCAGCTCCCATACATACACGTGAACTTCCAGAAGCTTTGGCGCGTAATGCTTGTGCTTTTACATGCGGAACGGTCATTAAATCGTTGCCTTCAATATCGGTATGATAGCGTGCTGCTTGCGGACAATACCCGCAATCTTCTGGGCAACCGCCCGTTTTTATAGATAGTAATGTAGAGACTTGTACTGTATTTGGGTCGTGATGAATTCTGTGTACTGTTGCGGCTTCGTACAACAGTTCCATCATGGGTTTATTATAAATTTCTATGATTTCTTCTTTCGTCCAATTGTGTCGTATGTTGCTCATAAAAAAGTGAATTTGGTGACAAAAATAGTTATATCCATTTAGATTCTGCTTCTGTGGCGTCTAAAATATCAATTTTTAATCTTTCTGCAATTTGTTTTGCTACTTTAAACGCATCTTCCTTATCAGTTGTTGCATAGGCTTTGATGCGGTGGTTTCCATTGTAGAATAAATTGAGTACAATGATATCATTTTTTACAGTAGCTTCCGCAGATAATGCGCGTACTTTTGCCGATTCTGTAGTGCTGAATACTGAAACATATTCAATATCGGGCAAATCTTCCCATTTCCCAAAACGAAAGCCAAACAACTCTACAAAAGTTCTGTAACGTTTGATGTCTAGCTCAATTTCTGATCCGTCTCTATTAAAGAAGAAGATGGACATTCCGCAGAAAATCATTCCAAATAAATTTCCAGTCACCAGCCAAGCAATTCCCATAAAGAAAAAAGCAACACCAAATACATAACGCATGATCGGAACTTTACGCTTAAAAACTATGTTTTTTTTCATTGTTTGTGTAAAAGATAAAATCCGCACAACGGCGGATTTTATAGTGTTTTGTATGTTTATTCTTCTGTTGTAGCATCAGCGTCGTCCGAAGTAGTAGCTTCGACTTCTGTAATGTCTTTTCCTTTTAAATATTCTGGCAAATCCATTCCTGCCATGTTGAACATTTCCTGTAATGGCGGAACCGCTTTGTACATGCCTGAAATAAAGTTGGACGTAGAAGTTTTTCCATCTTTTCCGCCACTACCATTTTCCCAAACGGTCACTTTATCAATTTTAATATTTTTAATTGCTTCTGCTTGTAGTTTCACCAATTCAGGTAATTTATCAGCAATTAATAATAGAACGGCATCTCTGGAGCTATCGCCCGCAGCTTTTACAACTTCTTCTAAACCTGCTGCTTGCTTCGTTAATACTTCGTACTGACCTTGTGCTTCTGCTTGTGCTTTGAATAAGATAGCATCTGCTTCCCCTTTTGCTTTTCTACGAATGCGTTCTGCTTCTGCTTCTGCATCAATTTCTACTTTCTTTTTATCAATTTCCGCAGGAACAATAACATCTGCCATTTGTGAAGAACGTTCTCTTTCTGCTCTGGCAACTTCTGCTTCACGCTCTGCTGCATACGATTCTTCCAAGGCTTTTGCCGATTGCACTTTTTCAGATGCTATTGCCACACGTTCTGCTTCTGCTTCACGCTGTCTACGTAAGGAATCAGAGTTTGCTACAGCAATTTTTGCGGTGTTTTCTCCTTCTACTGCTTGTGCATTTGCAGCGGCTACTTGTGTACGTTCATCTTGTAATGCATTTGCTTCACCAATAGAACCATCTCTATTTTTTTCTGCAACCGATTTACGTGCTGCGTTAATTGCATGTGCTGCTGCTTCTTTACCAAGTGCTTCAATATAGCCTGATTCGTCAACGATATCTGTAATGTTTACGTTGATTAGTTTTAAACCTACTTTCTTTAATTCTGATTCGACGCTTTGTGAAATGTTCGTTAAGAATTTATCTCTATCGGAATTAATTTCTTCAATATCCATTGAAGCCACTACCAAACGTAATTGTCCGAAGATAATTTCTTGTGCAAGTTCTTGAATTTCATTCTGACCTAATCCAAGTAAACGTTCGGCTGCATTTTGCATAACGCCTGGTTCTGTAGAAATACCAATGGTAAATCGAGAAGGTACATTCACACGAATGTTTTGCTTACTCAAAGCATTGACCAAGTTTACTTCTATGGAGATGGGCGTTAAGTCTAAGAATTCATAATCTTGAATCACTGGTAGTATAAATGCTGCTCCACCATGAATACATTTTGCAGATTCTCCGCCACCAACTTTACCATATACTACTAAAATTCGATCTGAAGGACAGCGTTTATATCTACGTATAAATACTGTGATTAATAAAAAGATAAAGAGTCCAGCGGCGACGAGTAAGATAAGTCCAGACATTTCGCCAATTGGATTTCCATCGCTACCACTATTTTGCATTTGCAATAAGAGGAATGCTTTTGTCATAATTTGTTTTGTTTATTGGTTGAACGATTAATATTCCGGTTCCTGTAATTTCGATTACTTCTACTACAGTTCCTGTTTTGAGTGTTTCATTACTGTCGGCAAGTGCGTCTAATTCGCGTAATGCTCCTTGAACGTTGACGTGTACTTTTCCTATTTTGGAACGATTGGCTCCGATGGTTAAATACACTTCTCCTACGTTTCCTATCGCATTTTCTAGTTTGAGTGTTCCGCTACTTACCAATTTGTTTATATAGTAAATAAGCGACGCCATGACAAACATCATTGCCAAGCCAGCTAATGTGGATATTAAAATAGTCACACCTTTTCCGTAACCTGCATTGATGGAAGAGATTCCTGCCCAGCTAAAAATGGTAAAGAACGCTACCAAATTTTTGAATGTAAAGAATTGAAAACCAATTCCTGTATCGCTTTCTATTTCGGCATCTACGTCGCCGTCCACGCCATCTGCATCACCTACTAAAAAAGTAGTGATTAATACAAATACAAAAATTGTGGATGATATTGCAGCGATGATCCAATACCCTTTTTCAAAAGCTGTTAATGCTGAAAACCAATCTCCCATAGCATACGGTTTTAATGTGTTATTTTTAATTTTTTGTTGAATTTAGTCTTTGCATAACAATACTGAAACAGCATTCCCTCCAAATCCGACCGCATTCACTAAAATGTTGTTTAGTTGTTTCGGTTTTTTTCCTTGATCAAGATACGGAATTGAGATGAATTGTTGTTGCTGTATCATCAGAATTGCTAATTCTACACTTAATATTCCTGAAGCTCCAAAAGTGTGACCTATTTTCCATTTATTCGTAGTTAAACTTGGCATTTTGTTACAAAATATTTTTTTGATTGCTTGATATTCTGCCAAATCGCCTTTTATCGTGCCTGGCGCATGCAGTATGATTGCGTCAATTTCTGCTGGTGAATGTTGCTGGATTGCCATACGCATCGACTTTTCAAAACAGATACCTTCTGCAGAAATAGACGTATTGTGTTTTAAAATTTCAGTTGCATAGCCAATGCCTCTAATTTTTGCTAATGCACTTGACTTTTCTCCTTTTTCCAAACAGATAGCAGCGGCACCTTCGCCCAAAATCATGGTGTTTCGCTTTTTTTCTAAGTCTAAGGAAATACACGGATACGCTGCTTCTTTTTTGGCATAAATGTGCAATGCTTGCATTTGTGCAATGGTAAATGGTGTTAATGGTGCTTCACTTCCGCCGACTAAAAACTTATCTGCCATTCCCGATTGCAACCAGGCAATTCCGTTGAGTAGCGCATGCAATGCGGTAGAACAGGTTATGGAATGTGATATTTGTGGACCAGCAGTTTGCAAATCGTGCGCCACCCACGAAGAAATATTACCCAATGTTGTGGTTGGTGAACTTAGCGTTTGTGCGTGTCCATCTTGTAAAAAATCTTTGTGATATTTTTCAAAAAGTGTCGTTGCTCCACGTGACGAACCCATGTTGATTCCGAAGTCACTTTCGTTTTTCCAACCTGCGTTTTCAATAGCAATTCGCGAAGCTATCATTGCATATAAAACACTATTGTCTAGATTTTTATATTTTGAATTGGAATTTTTCAACGCGGTTACGGCTGCTTCTGCTGTGGCAGAAAGTGATGCTGTATATACTTTTGTATCTTGAATTGTTTTTTGTTGAAAACAATGTGAGTTGTTAAGGTAGTTTTTCCAGATTTCAGCTTGCGTATTTCCTAATGGAGATACCGAACCCAAGCCTGTTATTGAAATACAATCATGCATCATATCGACATATATTGAGAGTGCTAATATCGTAAGAAATGTGATGATTTGCTAACATTTGTAGACGAGTTTGAAATTCATTTTGTTTGTGTGAAAAAGTCTGTTGGATTTTAATTTAGAAAGTAGTATTTAACGTGAGTTCGATATAAATATTATGCTATGTACTTTATTGTTAATACATTACACTTAATGTCAAATCGAGCGCAGTCGAGATTCCTTTGAAAATATCAATTCTTAGCTGTTCTCGACTGCGCTCGAACTGACAAGTGTTTATTTTTCAGTAAATTACAAGTAAAATAAAGGTTTTTTAAGTCGAACTCACGTTATTTAAAAGATTCTTCTTCAATTGTTTTTGAACTATTGGAAGATCAATTCTATCAAAATAGGTGTGTATATCTTGCATTCCGTCTATTGCCAGACGAATCCATTCTTTTTTTACTTCACCTTCGCTGAGTAAATATTCTTCTATGATGGTTTCTTGGGGAATTTCAAGAATTAATAATATCGCTGCAATGACAATTCCTGTGCGATCTTTTCCAGATAAACAATGCACAAGTATTGGAAATTGTACCGCTGGATTTTCGAACGTTTTTATGATTTTATTGAGCCAATTTTTTACTTCTTTTTGACTGGTATCGTATTTTTCAACCTTGTTGGCCATGGGAAAATGATAATAGTCAACTTCAAATACAGCATCATCTGCACCGTTTCGTAAGTTGATGATGGTTTTTGCATGTCCTATTTCGTCAGGTGTTTTTACATAATCAATACTTCCACCTCGTAAGAGTCGGTTTTCTTGCACTATTTTTTTTCCACTGATGAGATTTATATAGTCACCAACATCTCTAAAATTTACGCAGCCATCTGTATAGTCTAATCCCATAGGTGTTGTATTGCGAAAGTTAGTTATAGCTCATCTAGCGTATCACGAATTGCCTGATAAATTTGTTCCAATTGCGCATCTGTTGTAATGTATGGCGCTAAAATGTAAATGGTATTTCCCAACGGACGTAAACAGACACCTTTGCTCATAAACGAATTGAAAAGTTGATCGCGCAGGTTTCCATATCGTTCCATTTTGATGTTGAGATCGAGCGCAAATATTTGTCCTTGTTGTCGTGTAGCTGCAACTTTGTGATGTATTTGTATTTCTTGATCAAATTTTTTGTGGGAAGCTTCTATCCGTTTCAAATTTACCTGCATTTCATCAGATTGCAGCAATTCAATTCCCGCAATAGCGGCACTACACGCCACCGGATTTCCCGAATAGGTATGCCCGTGAAAGAAGCCTTTTTTCATGTCGTCCGCATAGAAAGCACTGTAAATTTTTTCACTGCAACTCGTAATTGCCATGGGCACCATTCCTGCAGAAAGCGCTTTGGACAAACACATAATATCAGGCTGCGTTTCTATGTATTCAGAAGCAAAGTTTTTTCCCGTTTTTCCAAAACCTGTCATAATTTCGTCGGCAATTGTAACGACATTGTGTTGCTGTGCAATTTTTAAGATTTCATTGATATGTTCAGCTTTGTGCATTTGCATTGCTGCCGCACCTTGCACTAACGGTTCATAAACGAAAGCAGCTACTTTGTGTTTGGTAATTAATTGTGTGAATAGTGCTTTTACATCTTCTATATTTTCAGCATTGGGCACAGGAATTCGTGCTACATCTATAAAGAATTCTTCAAACGGTCCGTTGTAGACGGATAATCCTGAAACTGACATCGCACCAAACGTATCTCCATGAAAACCGTTTTCCAACGCGATGATTTTTCCGCGTTTTTCGTTGTTGTTGAAATGATATTGCAATGCCATTTTGATCGCGACATCAATTGCTGTAGAACCATTGTCAGAGAAGAATAATTTTTCTTGATTGTCGGGTAATATGTCGATAAGTTTTTCGGAAAGTTCTACCGCAGGTTGGTGCGTGAATCCTGTGAAAACCACATGATCCAAGCTGTGCATTTGCGCCGTTACTTTTTCAATGATATACGAGTTGCAATGTCCGTACACGCAGGTATACCATGAAGCGATTCCGTCAATATATTCATTGCCATCTTCATCGTATAAAACGGCTCCTTTTGCGCTGGTAATTGCAATGTGATTGGGATGCGATTTGTGCTGCGTTAACGGATGCCAAAGATGTTTTTTATCTCTTTCTTGTAAGCTCATTATAGTGTTGATTTGAATGTTTCCGCGTATTCGCGAATGACATTTTGGTCAAAATACGGTTCTTCATCAATGCGTCCGATCACAGGAATATTGGTCATTTTTTTGATGATTTCTTCTGTTGTTGGATGTTGTTCTCCACTAAAAATAATAGACACGTTGAACCCTTTTTCTTTCAATAAATTTACCGTTAGTAATGTATGATTGATGCTTCCCAGATAATGGCGCGACACCACAATAACGTGATATTCAGGTTTGATGAGATCTAAAATGGTGTTTTCATCATTTAACGGTACTAAAATGCCGCCTGCGCCTTCAATAACGAGATGATTTTCCGTTGTTGGCTCTTGAATTTCTTCCAGATTTATGGTACGATTGTCAATTTCCGCGGAAGCGTGCGGACTCATCGGCGTATTGAGCGCATAGCTATTCGGATGAATTTTAGTTTTTTTGTTAGAAATGTATTTTTCTATTTTGTGACTGTCTGAATTGTCTAAATCGCCCGCCTGTATAGGTTTCCAATAGTCTGCTTCCAATGCTTCAGTTAAAATTGCAGAAGCGACTGTTTTACCAACTTCGGTAGAAATTCCTGTAACGAATATTTTTTTTTGCATTAGTTTTCTTCTGGTTTAAAAATTTCTCCACATACGTTGCATTGATAGCGTTTTGGTTCTATAAATGGAAATAACAGGTATAGTAAATTTTTCTTTGGTGGTGCAATTAGCACTTTGTTTTCATTACAATTAGGACAAATAATTCTGTTTCTTTTTCTATCTACTTCATATTCGCGCAATTCGTTGTAAAGGGCAATTGCAGCTTCTTTGTCTTGCAAATGCACTTGCAATTTTACACCTCCAATTGCGTTGCTTACAAACGGATCTACATCTACAGTATACTGGTCTCTTAGAAACACTTCGATGCCTTCCGACATGAATTTTCCTTGCATGACACGTGCTTCTGCGGTGTATTCAAAAGTGGTTACTGTGTAAAAATCGTTTTTCATAGTTTCAGTCTTTGTAGTGCGTTGGCAACTGCTTTTATTTCAGTTTCTGTATTGTATGAATGTATACAAAAACGCAAACGTTCTTTTCCTTTGGGAACTGTGGGCGATACAATAGGTTTGACTTCAAATCCTTTTTCTTGTAGCTTTTTTGCTGCGTTTTTCACATTTTCAATTCCAGAAAAGATACAACAATGAATTGCCGCATTTCCAGGAATGAAGTTTAGATTTTTTGTAGCTTCTTGAAATACACGAATGTTTTGTTGTAAACGTTGTATTTCGGTTGTTACAGTGAGTTCGTCATAGGCAATTTTGATCGTAGCTACCGAATGTGGCGATAAACCAGTTGTGTAAATGAGACTTCGTGCAAAGTTGACCAAGTAGCTTTTTAAGGTTTCGCTTCCTAAAATTGCAGCTCCGTGACACCCTAGCGCTTTTCCAAATGTGTAGATTCTGGCGAATACGTCATTTTCTAGGTTTAATTCGTGTAATATTCCTTGTCCGTTTTCACCAAAAACACCCAACGCATGCGCTTCATCTATAATTAGAAATACATTTGAAGCTTTACACAATTCTACCAAGGTTTTTATATCGGGCGAATCGCCATCCATGGAAAATACAGATTCTGTAACAACATAGATTTCTTGATCGGGAGTATTGGATTGTTGTATTTTTTGAATTTTTTCTTGTAAGTCTGTAAGATCGTTGTGTGTGAATTTGTATGATTTTGCATGACTCATTCCAACACCATCACGAATGGACGCATGAATGAATTCGTCATAAAAAATGACATCTCCACGTTGAGGCACTGCCGAGAAAAACCCAATATTGGCATCGTATCCGGAGTTGAAGAGCAACGCACTTTCTGCATTGTGAAATTGGCAGAGTTGTGCTTCTACTTCTTGATATAGTAGATGATTCCCTGAAAGCAAACGCGATCCTGTGGCGCCATTTTGTTGTAGGTTTCTGTCTATGAGAAATTGATGCGTTTTGTTAAAGATCGTTTCCGAAGTAGCAAATCCTAAGTAATCATTCGATGCAAAATCAACCAAATCTGTGGATACTGAAAGTGAGCGCAAACTGTTGTTTTGGATGCGTTGTTGTAATTTTGCGTGTATTTTTTTGGGTATTTTCATAAATCAATCCACTTCGAATTATGAGCTATTCTTGCATCTAGCAAATCTATTTGTAATGTTGTGGCTAGTTGTTTTCCTACTTTCATTGCTTCATCACCATTGACCAAACGGTATATTTTAAAATGTTTGTTTCCAGCATACCATAAATTTACTTCATACGTGTCTACATTTTTCTTAAATACTGAAATATATTCTAGTGCAGGCAATGGTTTCCATGTTCCTTGTTTAAATATTAGGAATGAACGTTCGTGTTTGTAACGATTGTTTTTGAAATCGAAATAATATGCTTGAATTATAGAGAAATAAAAAGCAAACATGAGTGCAAAAGTTGCCAATTCGAACGTGTTTATGTTTCTCATAAGTTTGGTTCTTTCCAAGGAGAATTCGAATTCATAAAAGAAGAGTACCGCAAGTGTAATTGCTGTTGCGTACAACAATGCTGCTATCACATTTTGCCAAAGCGGTCTGTTTCCTTGCGAGATTACAACTTCATCTTTCATGAGGTAAAAATAGGGATTATTCTATGGAAATTTGCGAAGATTTTATGGAGAAATGTGATTATTGGATGGTAATTTTTTCAATAATAAAATAGGCTGTTTGGAAAGTCTGGATTTTAACTTTTCAAACAGCCTATTTCGGTTTGTCCGTTTATTTTTAGATGGTATTGATGTATGTGATGAGCTTTTTCAAGCTTTTTTCCTTGTTGAGTTTGATGCGATTTTCTTTGATGAACGCACTAATTAAGTCAGCTTTTTCAGGAAATAACGCTAAAAAGTCTTTTTTCCTTTTCGGAATTTTAATCGCGTGTCCGTCATGTGCTTTTTCTATATAGAATTCGCAACGCATGTCTTTGAATTCTGTCGTTACCGTAGAAGCAGTACCGCCATAAGTTGCTTTGTTTCGCTTTACGAGTTTTTTACATTGCTTTCTGTATAGTGAAACGTTTTTATTTTCTTGCAAACTGATGTAATATCCTAAATCGTTTTCTTTTTCACTGTCAACTTTTTTCAATACTCGGTACGTAACATTATTTGCATGCTGATTGATGACATAGTTTTTCTTTTTGGAAATGATGAGAATGTCTTCTTTTTCAGAACTTTTTACTTCCATTTCATCCATTAATGCATTGTAGCGTACTAGGTACACTTTTCCAACAGGTGCAATTTTTGCTGTAGCGAATGAATTTTGCACGTATGGAGTTCCAATCGTATTTGGTCCGTACGTGACTCCTTGATTTCGCACAACAACAGCATTTAAGTCATTGTCAAAGTCCATGGAGGCTCGCAAACCATAATCTGCGACATCTGTTGACGGTTTTTCTCCATAATAACTTCCTCCGCTACATTGTTGCGCATTTACTTCAAAAGCAAATAGCATGCAAATTGCCATAAAGAAAGTTAATTTTTTAATTGTGGTTTTGGTGTGAAGTGTTTTCATAATGAATCTTTTTTTGGTTTAATGTTACTTTAAAGTTACAAAAAAATACACGCCAACGAAATTATTGGCACACTTTCCACAAATAAACACCTGATTTTGTTTATTTTACACAAAAAAAAGCATTAAACGGATGCTTAATGCTTTTTCTATACTGGAAACTATGCCAATTTTACTATAAAATTGGTATTAGTAAATACTTACAGGGAATTTACGTACGTAATAATTTGTATTAAATCTTCGTCATTGATGACTTTGAGTTTGTTTTCTTTTATGTACGCTTTTACGATGTCTTCTTTGCCCACAAAGAGTTTTGCAACACCTCTGCGTGTTCTTGAAAGTTTTTGTGCGTTTCCATTGTTATTGAATTCCACATAGTATTCTGTTTTCAATTTTTGGAATTCCGTCACTACTTCTTGTACAGGAATCATGTATGGAGATTGTTCTAAACCGACAGCTAGTTTTTTAGCATTCTTTTTGTAGAGCGCTACTCGATTGCTTTCTAGTAATACTTCATAATATCCTAAAGCACTCATTTCTGGTCTGTCATCGCCATCTAAAATTTTATATACAGTATTATCTTCCGTAAAAATTATTTTTTCTCTTTGACGGTATTTGTTGATCCATCCTTTTTCCTTTCCGTTTTCAATTTCCATCTCATCAAAAAATGCATTGTATCGTCCTTTGATGGCTTTGCTTGTTGCTGAAACTTTTACTTCTTTGAATTCCTCGTCAAAATATTGTGAACCATCAGCAACTTCAAGTAAACTTTTGTCTGGATTTACATATCCAAGTCCGAATAATGGATTGAAATGTGGTACTAAAAAGAATGTAATGGTAGGCGAATTGTCTGTTTGGAGCGTTGTTGTTTGTTGTGCGTATGCTGTTGCAACAAATAGGAGTAAAAATGCACTAAGGCAACTAGTTTTAAAAAATGATCTCATAGCGGTCTGCTTTAATTGTTAATAAATAAATCAATTAAGTTTTACATTTTATACCACAAAAATCTTACCAATTTCACATTTTAAAGTAGATTTTTTGATATTAAAACCATCTTTTACAAGGAGTTCGCATAATTGATCAATCGCACCAAGTCTTGTTCTTTTGTTACTTTAATTTTATTCTTTTTGATGAATGATTTGATATCGCCTTGTTTACTTGCAAATAGCTTGATGAGTGATTTTTTCTTTTTAGGCAATTTTACAGCACTTCCGCTATCACCATATTCGATGTAGAACTCGCTTTTTTGCTCTTTGTATTTTGCAGACGTTTTATTGATATTTCCATACGCCGCAGCTTTCGCTTCCACAAATTTCTTACGGTCTTTTCTGTACAGTTTAATGTTTTCACCATTGGTTAGCTGCACATAATATCCTAATTTGTCTTCTTTAGCTTCTACATTTTCTAATATTTTATAGGTAATATTTCCTTTGTTCTGCTTGATGACATAGTTTCTATTTTCCTTAACCATTACAACAGTGTCATTTTGCTGAATCACTTCCATTACGTCTAAAGCGACATTGTAACGAATCATAAACACTTTATCTATTGGCGAAATTTTAGCTGAATTAAAAGTTTCATCGTAATACGGAGTTCCTTCAATATTTGCTTTCAGTATTCTGTTTAAGTTTTTCTGAAGGATTGCTTGTGTGCTAACATCGTTGTGAAACATGGAAGCCTGCACAGCTTGTTTTGCGGATTGTGCAAAGCCTATTGAAGTTACAAGGAAGAGTGCACAAAGGCAACTACTTTTTTTAAAAAATGATCTCATAGTGACCTGGTTTAATTGTTAGTAAATAAATCAATTAAGTTTTTACATTGTATGCTCCAAAAATCTTATCAATTTAACCTTTTCATAAGATTTTAACATTAAGGGAATCTTTTATAGGGAGTTCGCATAATTGATCAATCGCACCAAGTCTTGTTCTTTGGTTAATTTGATTTTATTCTTTTTGATGAATGATTTGATATCACCTTGTTTACTTGCAAATAGCTTGATGAGTGATTTTTTCTTTTTAGGTAATTTTACAGCACTTCCACTATCACCATATTCAATATAAAATTCACTTTTTTGCTCTTTGTATTTAGCAGAAGTAGAGGTTGTGGTGCTACCATAAGCGGTACGAGTAACTTCTACGAACTTTTTTTTATCTTTTCTATACAGTTTAATCTTTTCACCATTAGTTAGCTGAATATAATATCCTAATTTATCCTGTTTAGCTTCTGCATTTTCTAAAATCTTGTAGGTAATATTTCCTTTATTTTGTTTAATGGTGTAATTTCTATAGGCCTTATTCATTACCAAAGTATCCGTTTTTTGAATAACTTCCATCACATCTAAAGCAACATTATAACGAACCATAAATACTTTACCAATCGGTAAAATTTTAGCTGAGTTAAATGTTTCATCATAGTACGGTGAGCCTTCAATATCGTTTTCATAGTCTTTCCCCATGTTTTTTTGCAATATTGCTTGTGTGGTCATCTCATTGTGCATCATTGTACTTTGTCGTTGAGAAAATCCGAGTGTACTGAATAAAAGGATGCTACAAAGAAGTATAATTTGTTTTCCGATTACGGGTAGTTTCATAATGTTTTGGTTTTATTGAAGTGAATTTACGAATTGAATGATGTTCGTTCCAAATAATTTGTTGTTTTTTAACGTATTGCAAATATCAGTCCACTTTTGGAAATCAAGAACACAATTTTTAATTTCTGTACTGTGCATCAACACTTCTAAAAGTAATACCAATTTACATTTAAAATGGTGTTTTGGATACGAAGTTGCTTTGGCTGTATAGGATGCTGTGAATGGTTTGCATAGCCATAGCTACGGAAAGTATTCGCAAAGAACTAAACTGCCAAATGAACGAGTTTATAAACATCATTTTATGTGTAAATTGGTATAAGTTTGTATAGTAAGACGAATTATAGGCAATATGGTTTAATTGAGGTATTTTCTAAAAACCAAAAAAGCACCAAACTTAATAGTTTGATGCTTTCCGTGTTTGTATATGATTTGCTGTTATTAATCAGCTAATACAATAACTTTATTGTCTTTCATTTCAATAGTACCAGAATTGATCGCTAAAATCGTTTCTTTACCATTTTGTGTAAATTTTTCGGCGATTTCTTCATCGAGTGTAATGTCTCCTTGAATTTTCACAGTTCCTTCACCCAATAATGATACAATAGGTGCGTGATTGTTTAACATTTGAAACTCACCATTGATTCCTGGAACAGCCACCGAAGTAACTTCTCCTTTAAATAATACGGCTTCTGGTGTAACAATTTCTAAATACATATTCTTTTAGTATTGAGTTATGAGTATTGAGTATTGAGTTGTTAGTAATTATATTACCGCTAATATCTCAATTCTCACTACTTAATTTTACGCTTCTGAAAGCATTTTTTCTCCAGCTTCAATCGCTTCTTCAATGGTTCCTTTTAAGTTGAAAGCAGCTTCTGGTAAGTGATCTAATTCTCCATCCATAATCATGTTGAATCCTTTGATCGTTTCCTTAATATCTACCAATACTCCTGGAATTCCTGTAAATTGTTCTGCTACGTGGAATGGCTGAGATAGGAAACGTTGCACACGACGCGCTCGGTTTACCGCCATTTTATCTTCTTCAGATAATTCTTCCATCCCAAGAATCGCAATAATATCTTGTAATTCTTTGTAACGTTGTAATAACTCTTTTACACGCGTAGCACAATCGTAATGCTCATCTCCTAAAATATCTGCTGCTAAAATTCTTGACGTAGAATCTAATGGATCTACCGCTGGATAAATACCAAGCTCGGCAATTTTACGAGATAATACTGTGGTTGCATCTAAGTGGGCAAATGTTGTTGCTGGTGCTGGATCGGTAAGGTCATCCGCAGGTACGTAAACTGCCTGTACAGATGTAATAGATCCTTTTTTGGTAGAGGTAATACGTTCCTGCATTGCTCCCATTTCGGTTGCTAATGTAGGTTGGTATCCTACCGCTGATGGCATACGTCCTAAAAGGGCAGATACCTCAGAACCTGCTTGTGTAAAACGGAAGATGTTATCTACGAAGAAAAGTACATCTTTTCCTTGTCCATCACCTGCTCCATCACGGAAATACTCAGCAATGGTCAATCCTGATAATGCAACTCGTGCACGTGCTCCAGGAGGCTCGTTCATTTGTCCGAATACGAATGTTGCTTTCGATTCTTTCATCGCAGCTTTATCAACTTTCGATAAATCCCATCCACCTTCTTCCATAGAGTGCATGAAATCGTCACCGTACTTGATAATTCCAGATTCTAACATCTCACGTAAAAGGTCATTTCCTTCACGCGTTCTTTCTCCTACTCCTGCGAATACTGAAAGTCCACCGTGACCTTTTGCAATATTGTTAATCAACTCCTGAATTAGTACTGTTTTACCTACTCCGGCACCACCAAATAATCCAATTTTTCCACCTTTTGCATAAGGCTCAATTAAGTCGATTACTTTAATCCCTGTAAATAATACTTCTGTAGAAGTTGATAAGTCTTCGAATTTTGGTGCTTCTCTGTGGATAGACAAGCCGTTATCACCATCTTTTGGCAATTCTCCTAATCCATCAATCGCATCTCCGATTACGTTAAATAGTCGGCCGTATACATCGTCGCCAATAGGCATTTTAATAGAGTCACCTGTAGTGAGTACGTCTGTACCTCTACTGAGACCATCTGTTGAATCCATAGAAATAGTACGTACGGTATTTTCTCCTACGTGAGATTGTACTTCTAGTACTAATTTTGTACCGTCTTCTCTAGTTATTTCTAATGAATCGTAAATTCTTGGAAGTTCGCTCCCAGCGTTGAATGCTACATCAACAACAGGACCTATAATTTGTGCAACTTTACCTGTAACTTTTGACATTACTTAAGTGTTTAATGTTTAGGTTATTAAATACTGAAAAACGGATTTCATATTTTATGCTAAAACATGACCTTTTTTCGCGGTGCAAAGATATATTTTATTAATTAAAATAAGTAGTGTTTTGGTATGATTTTTACGAATTAAATAGAAACTTTGATTTCTACACGTATTTTTTGACTTTATGAATCTAGATTTCATAAAAAAAGCGCACCATAATGGTACGCTTTTCATATTTATTTGTGTTTATGTTTTTATTAATTGATCACCCAAGAAACAAAGTATTGAGCTCCAATAGTTCCAACTCCAGGTGCGCTTAGGTATTCATGTCCTAAGATGTTTGCTGCACCTAGTTTGATCGTTGATTTTTTGAAACGGTAGTTCACTTGCAAATCAATTAGTGAACGTGCAGTTACCATTCCATCAGCAAAAGTTGATTCCCATAGGAACGCATCATTCCATCTGTAATTGATATTGAATCCGAAGTTATCAAAAAGATCGTTGTTTCCAAAAGATGCTTTTACTTTATGCTCTGGCGTGTTGAAATTTGTTTCAAAATCTGGATCACTTGCTTGATCAAAATCAAGTTTCGCATACGTATAGTTGATTCCGAAGTCAAAATCGCCAAATACTTTCGTGTTGACTCCAATAGCCACACCATACGAGTTGATGTCTGCATTTGAGTTAGAGTATAACTGGAATGGTGTAAAGTCGCCATTTGCTGCTGCAATTACGGCTAATGGTGTCTCTTCTCCACCTACTGGCGTTAAATCGATTTGATCAGATAAATTTACATTACCATAGTTAGGTACAATTACGGTTCTGTTTGCAATGAAATCTTTGTAAGCATTGTAATACGCACTTACATCTACGGCAATATTGTCATATACAATTCCACGGTATCCTACTTCAAACGCAGATACTTGTTCTGGTTTTACAAATTCTACATTTGCACGCTCTAACACTGAAACATCACCTGTTGCTCCAAATCTTTGAAATGAAGCTAATGTAAAGGAGTTGTTGTATGCATCATTTCCTGAAAGCGTTACGGTTCTGTCTAAACCAAATGCTTCTAACGCTGCTGGGAAGTTGTTTGTGATTGGTCGTGTTGTGTAACGATCTAAGTTATCTGGAGCAGATCCTACCAAGATAGCATTTCCAACATCTAAACCAATGTACTGATCTTGTGTAGTTGGATTACGGAAACCTGTTTGGAAAGAAGCTCTAAAGTTGTGTTTTTTAGCTTCGTCTGGCGAAAATACTAAGGACAATCTTGGCGAGAAGTTTCCATCAAAGTTTTGTGCTTTGTCATAACGAATAGAACCTGTAAACTTCATTTTATCTTCCATGAATTTCTTTTGTACTTGTAAGTACGCTCCGTATTCATCGTAACGAATAGGACCATCAACATCTGTAAAGATAGTTCCTTGAGAATCTAGTACATATTCACGGAATGATCCACCAACTTGAATGTCAGCCACATCAATTAAGTGTGAGAAATTATAGTTTACATCAGCATGATATAGTTTTGTATTATCAATAAATCGAGAACCTGTTAGTAAGTCTCCATCTGCGGTTACAGAATTTAATGCATTTTTAAATCCTGGTGTTCCAGGCACTAAACGACCAGTATCTGCAACGCCTCTTGCAAATGCATGTGCAATTGTTGGATCACCTGGCGTTACTCCAGGAACACCTCCTGTAATAGCTCCTAAATATCCTGTAGCATATTCGGTAAACCATTGCTGATCTGATTTCCATCTTCTGTTTACGTTGATCGCTGTAAAACGTGTATCATACGAATCACCCGCTTTTTCAGCAGTTACATATCCTCTGATAAAGAAATTGTTGTTTCTAATTTCTAATTTATGCTGTTGCATGAAGAAGTTTTTGATAGAATATCTGTTGGCTCCTTGATAGATTGTATTTCCTCGACCAATTTTTGAATTCCAAATTACAGTAAAGTCGTTTGCCCAAGGCTTGTAATGTAAGGCTAAATCTGCTTTTACACTTTCTGCATCATAATCCATTAAGTCACGCTCTTCATATCCTGTTCTAGAGATTCTTTCAGAACCAAAAGTTCCTGTTGGCGTTCCTGCTATCGCATCAAAATCTAACGTAGTATCAACCTCATCTCCGTAGATATTTAATCCATTATATCCTGGATTTGATCTATCACCTGTAAGAGCGTCACCGGTGGCAGCATCATAATTTGTATAGTCGGTAGCAAACCACTCTGTACCGTTTAGGAAAGAGAAAGATGCTTTTACTGCTAATTTATCGCTAAATGCATGTGCCGCTCTAAACCCAAAGTCAACAAAAATATTGTCTCCTGCATTGCTAGAAGAAGTCATTCCTGATTTTGCATAAAATGTAATTCCTTGGTGTTCGTATGGATCTTTACTACGCATAAACATGATACCGTTGAAGGCATTTGCTCCATATAAAGCAGAAGATGCTCCTGGTAGTAATTCTACCGTATCTACATCTAATTCAGACATTCCTAATAAATTTCCAAGAGCGAAGTTTAGGGCTGGAGAAGAGTTATCCATTCCGTCTACCAATTGCATAAATCTAGTATTGGCAAATGTTGCAAAACCTCTAGTGTTTACCGATTTGAACGTTAAACTGTTTGTGTTAATATCGACACCTTTTAAGTTTTCTAAGGCATCGTAGTACGTTGGAGCAGACGAGTTTCTAATAGCTCTTGCATCCATACGTTCTATCGTTACAGGGGATTCTCTAATCCGTTCTGGCGTTCTAGAAGCTGAAATAACGATTTCGTCCAATTCTGATCCTTCATTCAGGACAATAGTAACGTCTTCGTTGTTTTTGGTAATTTCTACGGTGGCATCTTGAAAACCGATGCTACTCGCTGTAATTTTAAAAGGTGGCTCTTGATCGACTTTTAATTTAAATTTTCCGTCAAAATCAGTACTTGTTCCTGTAGAAGCTCCTACTACAACAATGTTTACACCGGGGATTGGCATGTTATTGCCGTCCACAACTTTTCCACTAACATTGGTTTGCGCAAATAACCCTGCACAAACCAACATAGCTAAAATTGATAGATATGCTCTCATAAGTCTTTTGGTTTAGTTATTATGAGAACAATATACGCTTTTTTACGATATTCATAAAAAAAGCGATCATATTTTAAAGTTATTCTACTGTGACGGATTTTGCTAGGTTTCGCGGCTGATCCACGTTGCAATCGCGCATAACCGCAATATAATATGACAGTAATTGTAAAGGAATTGTTGTTAAAAGCGGCGTAAGCAACTCTAAAGTTTCAGGAATTTCAATTACGTAATCTGCAATTTTCTTGATGCTTTTATCACCCTGCATTACAACTGCAATAATTTTTCCTTTTCTTGATTTTATTTCTTGAATGTTACTAACCACTTTTTCGTAGTGTCCTTTTCGAGTAGCAATGACAACTACTGGCATTTGCTCATCAATTAATGCAATAGGTCCGTGCTTCATTTCTGCTGCTGGATAACCTTCTGCATGAATATAGGATATTTCTTTAAGTTTTAACGCGCCTTCTAACGCTACTGGGAAGTTATACCCACGACCTAAATATAAGAAGTTGGTAGCATCTTTGTAGATGTTAGAGATGGTTTTTACATGATTATCAGATTTAAGTGTTTTTTCCACTTTGGCAGGAATAGCGTCCATTTCTGATAAGTAGGTATGAAACTCTGATGTTGAGATGGTTCCTTTTTTCTGCGCTAATTTTAATGCAATCAACGTCAATACCGTAATTTGTGTGGTAAATGCTTTGGTAGAAGCGACTCCAATTTCTGGGCCTGCGTGTGTGTACGCACCTGCATGTGTTTCTCTTGAAATTGAGGAACCTACCACATTACAAACTCCAAATACAAAAGCACCTTTACTTTTTGCCAATTTGATAGCTGCCATAGTATCTGCCGTTTCTCCAGATTGAGAAATTGCAATAACCACATCATTTTCAGTAATCACAGGATTTCTGTATCTAAACTCTGAAGCATATTCTACTTCAACAGGAATTCTTGTTAGGTTTTCAAACACATATTCTGCTACTAAACCTGCGTGCCATGATGTTCCGCAAGCAACAATGATAATTCTGTTTGCATTTAAAAACTTTTCAATGTTATCATCAACTCCAGCCATTCTAATAATGCCTTCATTTGCCAACATTCTTCCTCTGAAGGTATCCAAAATTGCTCTTGGTTGTTCGTATATTTCTTTGAGCATGAAGTGGTCGTATCCACCTTTTTCAATTTGCTCTAAGTTGAGTTGTAATTCTTGAACGTACGGATCTACTAAAGAATCGTCTTTTATTTTACGAACTTTTACTTTTTTACCTCTACGCACAATTGCCATTTCTTCATCTTCCAAATAAATCGCATTGTTGGTATATTCAATAAAAGGAGTGGCATCAGAAGCAATGAAAAATTCTTCGTCTCCAATTCCAATGACTAACGGACTTCCCAAGCGTGCTACTACTATTTCGTCTGGTTTTTTTTGATCAAACACCGCAATTGCATACGCTCCAACGACTTGATTTAATGCGATTTGCACTGCTTTTCCAAGCTTTACATCTTCATTTTTCTTTACATCTTCAATCAAATTTACCAATACTTCTGTATCCGTATCTGAATGAAATGTATAGCCCCTATTGATTAATTCTTGCTTTAATGGCTCGTAATTTTCAATGATTCCGTTGTGAATGATTACCAATTCACCCGAATTTGAATAATGAGGATGTGAATTTATATCGTTTGGTTCTCCATGAGTTGCCCAACGCGTATGTCCGATAGCTAACGATCCATCTATTGAAATTTCTTCTTTGACACGATTTTCTAAATCAACTACTTTTCCTTTGGTTTTGGATAGCTTGATGTTTTTACCATCGTATATTGCGACACCTGCACTGTCATAGCCTCTGTACTCCAGTCTTTTTAATCCTTTCAGCACCACAGGATATGCTTCTCTGTGACCTATATAACCTACGATTCCGCACATAGTTTCTTCTTAATTATTGATATTAATTGCTTTCTGGTATTGTGTAAAAAATTTCCAGCCTTAATCTTTTGTCTTCTGGTACCGCTGGCGTGCTTCCATACAATACGGTTCCAAACGGATGCATGACAGAGATAATTGGGACAAATTCCTCTTCTGTTGTACTTGTTTTTATTTCAGCCGGACCTATAAAGTTTAAGTCTATATGGGATGATACCACCAATCCGAGTTTCACATTGGATGAATCTTTTCGAATAAGGTTGTTCATATGTTCTGTAACCCTAATTTTGTATTGTGTTGCTTCTCCTTCATCATCACGTTCCAAGATACCACCGTATATTCCTTTTGATAATGATGGAGATGCAGCATTTACAGTTTCATCTTCAAAATAATCAAACAACGGGAAATTGTCAGTCATATTGTATAAATAAATACGTTGTGGATCTTCCGCACCTTCAACCTGTTCGTTATTATTTACATAAAACACTAAATTAGCATCGTTGATCAACCAACCGTTTTCTCTAATTTCTTCCAACTGATCAGCAACACCATTGTTATCATTATCAGGGCCGAAAAGCTCAATGACTGCCATAGAACCTTCGCCACCTTTTAAATACAAGTTATCTTCCGTTGCTGTTACATCCTGTGTAAATGTAGGCGTGCTAAATGAATTTATGATATTTGCGGATGATAAGCTTAGGTTAAATTTCGCTTTTTCAGTTTCAACCGTATCGTCAGAATCGTCTGTATTTCCTTGCGTATCAACTTTCTGATAGGTATAGTTAACTTCAATAGTAGCATTTTGAAGATCTAATAATTGTAATGCTTCCGTGTTTTCAGTAGTAATATGAATACCTCTAAATAAGTCTTCTGCCCTAAATACATTATTATTGGATAGCTTTATGCTTCCTTCATTGTCCACAATTCTCTCCTGAAAGAAAGCTGCGTCTAACGGCACACGAATTCGTGGCGATAATGTTTCTTCTATCACTGGATCGCCATTTTCGTCTAAAACTGCTGCTCCGTTAACATCGGTTTCTTCTATCTCTATTTGATTAAGATTTATTTGGAAAGCCGTATTTTCATAAAGTGTTTGTCCAACACGGTTTGAAAAATCTTCATCCGAATAATAAATTTGTGGCAAACCATCTTCATCAATGGCTCTTAAAAAATACGTGAGTTCTTGAACGCGTAATGTAAAAGTCTGTTCTAGATTTCCGTAAAGAGAATCTACCTCAACTTCCGTTTCTCCGTCGTCATTAATGGTGCTTGTACTGAAGTATGGAATGTTCAACCAAACTTCCGTCACCGTTTCCATTTCCTCTGTATCTGTTAAATCTTCGTCCTCTTCTGCTTGACTAAAATCACCAAACTCAGGATCGCCTGCAAATAAACTTGCTTGTATCGTTAAGCTTGAAAACGTAGTTCCATATACAGGATCTACATTTTTACCCAATTGATACACGGGTAATGCGTTTGCTTGCACTGCTCCAATACGTTTGTTGTATGCACGTACTTCGGAATCTGCAAACAAATCTGTTGTAAAATTATTATTTTCAATAATTTCGTCTCCAACAGTTCTAAACTCATCATCACAAGCTACAAAGCCTAGTACCAATAAAAGTACAACTAAGCCACCTGTAAGTGTCTTTTTAAATTTGTTCATAAGTGTAATTTGTTAACCTTAATTTAAAACTTTTGTGTTGTAAAAATCTGTGTAGGCATCTGCAAATTCTTCTCTGTTTTTATATTCAAGAACTGGCTTTTCAAGACCGGTGAGATATTCTTGAACATCCGCAGGAATTTCCTCAGATGCAATTACTACGGCATCCGAATGATCCACAGCAACTTTTAGAAGGTTAGAGTAGTTTGGTTCAGCAAGTATTTCTACAGCGCCATCTCCAATATTATCAAATTTGATTTTATTGAGCATTTCTGCATCTAAAGTTCCGTCAAATTCTTGTTTGTAAACAGAAGTAACAATTTTACTATCTGTAAACAATGGTTCGTCTTTGTAATATTTACGTAAGTATAAAGGCAATAAAGAAGCCATCCAACCGTGAACGTGAATGATGTCTGGTGCCCAATTTAATTTCTTTACAGTTTCAATCACACCTTTTGCAAAGAAAATAGCGCGTTCGTCATTGTCTGGAAAAAGATTTCCTTCTTCATCTGTAAACGTAGCTTTGCGTTTAAAGTATTCTTCATTGTCAATAAAATATACTTGTATTCTTTCTTTAGGTATAGAAGCTACCTTGATAATCAATGGCATATCCATATCATTGATTACTAAATTCATTCCCGATAAACGAATTACTTCATGCAATTGATGTCTTCTCTCATTAATATTTCCAAAACGTGGCATAAATATCCTAATTTGCCCACCTTTGCTATTAACCATTTTTGGTGCTTCAAACGACATGGAGGAGATTTCAGTCTCTGGCAAATATGGTACTACTTCAGATGAAACGTATAAGACTCTTTTATTATTCATAAAAATACTTTTCCTTTAATAATTCAGCGTAAAACATGCAAAATTACAAAAATTATGCAGATTAACAGTAATATATTAAGTTTGCAAGCTGTTAATTTTTTCAAAATGACTACATTCTACACCCAAAATACACTAAAAAATTATGTCCAAACAGAGAAATCTGCTGGAAAAACTATTGGATTTGTTCCCACAATGGGCGCATTGCACAAAGGACATTTATCCTTGGTAAGGAACGCTATGACTGATAATGATATTGTATGTGTAAGTGTTTTTGTGAATCCTACGCAGTTTGACAACGCCACCGATTTAGAAAAATATCCACGTACCTTAGAAGCCGATGTAGAATTATTAAAAACTTTAGGAAAAAACATTTTTATATACGCTCCTAGCATAAAAGACATCTACGAAACGGACGTTGAAGCAGAAAAATTTAGTTTTGACGGTTTGGAGTTTGAAATGGAAGGAAAATTCAGAACAGGACATTTTGACGGTGTTGGCACCATTGTAAAAAGACTGCTTGAAATTGTGACGCCACACAAAGCGTATTTCGGCGAAAAAGATTTTCAACAATTAATGATCATCAAAAAACTCGTTTCCAAATACAAGATTCCTGTAGAAATTATTGGTTGCAGCATATTCCGTGAAGCTTCTGGCTTGGCAATGAGTTCTCGAAATGAACGTCTTTCTGACGAAGCAAGAAAAGAAAGCGCTTTCATCTACAAAACGCTTTTAGAAGCCCAAAAAAAGTTTGGCACAAAAAGTGCTATGAAAGTAAAGGAATGGGTTCAGAAACAGTTCAATAAGCATCCGTTACTTACACTGGAGTATGTTGAAATTGCCAACATCAAAAACTTGAAAACTGTCAAACGCAAATCTAAAAACGAAACGTATCGCATCTTCATTGCTGCTTTTATTGAAGACATTCGACTAATAGACAATGTAGCATTGAATTAAAAACTTTAAAATCATTAACTTTGCCCCATGCAAATACACGTAGTAAAATCAAAAATACATAGAGTAAAAGTCACAGGAGCTGATTTAAACTATATTGGAAGCATCACTATTGATGAAGACCTTATGGACGCTGCAAATATTATTCAAGGAGAAAAAGTTCAAATTGTAAATAATAACAATGGCGAACGCCTTGAAACCTATGCAATTCCAGGTCCTAGAGGAAGTGGAGAAATTACCCTAAATGGCGCAGCAGCACGAAAAGTAGCCAAAGGAGATGTCCTTATTTTAATTACCTATGCCATGATGGACATTGAAAAGGCGAAAAAATTTAAACCTGCATTAGTATTCCCAAACGAAGCTGACAACACACTTACCTAATTGAAAATAAAAACATCTAAAATATTAAAAATACTACTCCCATTACTATTGGGAGTTTTTTTAGTTTGGTATTCTTTGTCCAAAACACCACTAGAAGAACTGATAGAACATTTTAAAAAAGCAGATTATACGTGGGTGTTTTTGGGTGTTTTCTGTGGAATATTAAGTCACCTTTCTCGAGCCTATCGCTGGCGATTTATGCTAGAACCTTTAGGCTACAAACCGAAATATGGAAACAGCATCATGGCAGTTTTTGTGGCGTATTTGGCAAACTTAGGCATTCCACGATCAGGAGAAGCTTTGCGCGCATTAACACTGACAAACTATGAGGACATTCCGTTTGAAAAAGGATTTGGAACCATTGTCGCCGAACGTGTTGCCGACTTAATTGTATTGCTGTTCGTCATTGGAATTACACTTTTTATGCAGTTTGATTTTATCTGGGATTTACTCATGAAAAAACTCGATCCCACAAAAATCACATTACTGCTCATTGCTGCAATTGTTGGCGGAATAACTTTGATCATTTTTATCAGAAGAGCCAAAAAAGGCATCGCACTCAAAATAAAAAACTTTATCATTGGCGTGTTTGAAGGTGCTACAAGCATTCTAAAAATGAAACGCAAATGGGCATTTATATTCCACACGCTCTTTATTTGGGCAATGTACATCCTAATGTTTTATATCACCATGCTTTCGGTAGAAGATTTACACGGCAACGTTCCTTTAGGTGCTGTTTTAATAGCGTTCATCGCAGGAAGTTTCAGTATTGCTGTCACCAATGGCGGAACAGGTGCATATCCGTTGGCAATTGCAGCAGCTTTTTCACTATTTTACATAGAACGAACTCCTAGTGAAGCATTCGGTTGGATCATGTGGGCTTCGCAAACCTTGATGATTATAATTTTAGGCGGATTATCTTTTCTGTATTTGCCTATTTTTAATCGCAAAAAAAATCTTTAACTTGTGAACCCAAACCAACCTATCCACAACATGAAAAAGTATCTCATGCTATGTTTTGCGTTTGTATGTTTTTCCACCATCCATGCGCAAACTACTCTTGAAAAAATAAAATCCAAAAAACTAAATGAAACCCGCGATGTACAATTGTATGTTCCAGAAGATTATTCTGACGACAAAGTATATCCAATTATTGTAGTGTTAGATGCACATTATCTGTTTGAAAGTGTCGTTGCCAACTCAAAATATTACAGCTATTGGGACGAAATGCCAGAATGTATTGTGGTTGGTATCAATCAAAACAAAACAGAAGATCGAGCAAATGAATGCGCCTACAATGATGCTAGTGGCTTGCCAGAAAAAAAAGCATCTCAATTTTTTGAATTTATCGGAATGGAATTAATTCCGTTCATCGAAAAAAATTACAATACTGCTAATTTTAAAATGGTGGTGGGACATGATCTCACAGCAAATTTTATAAATTATTACTTGTTCAAAGAAGTGCCATTGTTTGATGCGTATATCAATCTCAGTCCCTATTTTGCTCCAAAAATGGAAGATCGAATCGTGAAACGCTTGGAAGAATTTGAAACGAAAAAATTCTACTACTTAGCCACTTCTGATGAAGACACTAAAAAAGAAGCCAAACGAATCAGAGGTTTCAACGAATCGCTCAAAACGCTCAAAACGCTCAAAAACGAAAACATTTTTTACTATTACGATGACTTTACAGAAGCCAATCACAACTCGTTAGCGGTTCAGGCAATTCCAAGAGCAATGAGTAAAATATTTACAATCTATCGTCCGATAAGCGTTAAAGAATACAAAGAAAAAATCGTCACGCTAAAAACATCTCCATACTTGTATTTAATGGACAAATACAAAACAATTAAAGACCTTTTCGGATTTGAAAAGCGCGTGACTGTAAACGATTTTATGGCAATTTATGCGGCTGTTCGAAAAGCAAAAAACAATGAAGATTTAGAACTTTTAGCCAAACTAGGCAAAAAAGAATATCCTGATACTGCACTATTTCATTTTTTTATGGGCGAATATTATGAAAAAATTGGAAAGCCAAAAAAAGCATTACGCATGTATCAAAATGGTTTTAGTATGAGTCCAATAGATTTCATCACGAAAGATTTAATGCTCGACAAAGCAGACAAACTTAAACAAGACTTCGGTTGGTAATATGGCAAAAGTAAAAACGACCTTTTTCTGTCAAAACTGTGGCACACAATTTTCAAAATGGCAAGGACAATGTTCTTCCTGCAAACAATGGAATACGATTGTGGAAGAAGTCATTCAAAAAGAAGTAAAAGCCAATTGGCAACAACAAGAAAAAGGGCGTACTACACGTGTTGCAAAACCAACATTGGTTCACGAAATAAGTTCGGCTACTGAAAAACGCTTACCAACGACCGATCAAGAACTGGACAGAGTTCTTGGTGGCGGCATTGTACCTGGATCGTTAATTTTGCTCGGTGGCGAACCTGGCATTGGAAAAAGCACCTTGTTGCTTCAAATTTCCTTAAAATTGCCCTATAAAACCTTGTATGTTTCTGGTGAGGAAAGTCAGAAACAAATAAAAATGCGTGCCGAACGCATCAGTCAAAAAAGCTCCAATTGTTTTGTGTTGACCGAAACCAAAACACAAAATATCTTCAAGCAAATTGCAGAAGTCAAACCTGATATTGTCGTCATTGATTCCATTCAAACCTTACATTCAGACTATATTGAATCGTCTGCGGGAAGCATTTCACAAATCCGAGAATGTACTACGGAATTGATCAAATTTGCCAAAGAAAGTGGCATTCCTGTATTTTTGATCGGACACATTACAAAAGATGGAAATATTGCGGGACCTAAAATTTTGGAACACATGGTCGATACGGTTTTACAGTTTGAAGGCGATCGAAATCATGTCTATCGAATTTTACGTTCACTAAAAAATCGTTTCGGTTCTACCTCCGAATTGGGAATTTACGAAATGCTCTCCGATGGTTTGCGCGAAGTCAGCAATCCGTCCGAAATCCTCATTTCACAAAATGCTGATGAACTCAGCGGAACCGCCATTGCAGCTACTTTGGAAGGTGCACGACCGTTAATGATCGAAATTCAAGCGTTGGTGAGTACAGCTGTATACGGAACGCCGCAAAGAAGCACCACAGGCTACAATGCCAAACGTTTGAATATGTTGTTGGCCGTGTTGGAAAAACGCGCAGGTTTTAAATTGGCCGCAAAAGATGTTTTTCTAAATATTACAGGCGGAATCAGTATTGATGACACTGCGATTGATTTAGCCGTGATTGCTGCCATTCTTTCTAGCAATGAAGATGAAGAAATTTCGAAAACCAATTGTTTTGCTGCGGAAATCGGATTGGCAGGGGAAATTCGTCCCGTCAATCGAATTGATCAACGTATTTTAGAAGCTGAAAAACTAGGGTTTACCACATTTTTTGCTTCCAAACACAATAAAATCTCCTTGAAAAACACCAAAATAAACATCGTACTCATCTCAAGAATTGAAGATTTGGTAGCAAACTTATTTTAGAAAAATACTGCATTAAAGCTATTGCGAGTCTGAGACTCGCAATAACGTTTGAAATTTTAATTATACTTTGGAATTCTAAGCAGCAGGATTTGGAATTTCATTATGAATTTCGTTGATCGCATCCAAAATTTCTTGTGACAATACTACATCAATACTGGCAATATTTTCTTTAAGTTGCTCCATTTTACTGGCTCCAATAATATTTCCTGTCACAAATGGTTGTTGGTTGATAAACGCTAAGGACATTTGCGCCAAACTCAAACCGTGTTTTTGTGCTAAATCGTAATATTTTTGCGTAGCTTTTGTTGCTTCTTCGCCGCTGTAACGTGCAAATCTTGGAAATAACGTTAAACGTGCATCTTTGGGCAATTTTCCACCCAAGTATTTTCCTGAAAGTACACCAAAAGCCATCGGAGAATACGCCAACAAGCCAACGCCTTCTTGCATCGCGATCTCGGACAAGCCAGAATCAAAACTTCTGCATAATAACGAATATGCATTTTGAATCGTGACCATACGTGGCAATCCTTTTTTGGATTCTTCCAAATAGCGCATGGTTCCCCACGGTGTTTCATTGGAGATTCCTACTTGACGAATTTTCCCTTCTTTGATCAATTCGTCCAAAGTAGCTAAACTTTCATGAAAATTGTATTCCCACGGATCATTTGGATTGTGATTGTAAATTCGTTCTCCAAATGTGTTTGTAGTTCGCTCCGGCCAATGCAATTGGTATAAATCTATATAATCGGTTTGTAAGCGTTGCAAACTTTTTTCTACCGCATCTTTAATAGCTGCTGGTTTGAAACCTGTTGTACGAATGTGCGCTGTATAATCACCTGGACCAGCAATTTTTGTTGCCAACACCACTTTATCACGATTTCCTGATTTTTTAAACCAAGTTCCGATAATGCGTTCTGTTTCTGCGTAGGTTTCTGCGGTTGCGGGCACAGGATACAATTCGGCAGTGTCAAAAAAGTTCACACCTTGTGCAAAAGCGTAATCCATTTGTTCATGACCTTCGGCTTCGGTGTTTTGATTTCCCCAAGTCATGGTTCCTAAGCAGATTTTGCTGACTTCAATATCCGTATGTGGAATTTTTGAGTATTTCATTTTCTTTTTTTTGTTTTTTGTTTCACAGCGCTTCTCGATACAAAATTTCTTTGAAATTTCACTCGAAGTGACGTTTGGTTGTTATTTTTCTTTTTCGGTTTTTTTAATTTTCTTTTTTTGTTTGATGTGCATTAAGGATTGAGCTATTGTTGGAGCTCTTTTGTAAAGTGGATTCCTGCCTACGCAGGAATGACAGTTTACAAAAAGCGACTAGCGAAAGCCTGACCTCCATTTTTCTTGGAGGAAATGCCCAAATTATTATTTTCATTTTACCATATTGACTTCCGATAGATTTCCGCCTTCATCTCGACTGCGCTCGATGTGACACGCGAAATGCAAAATTAAGCTTCTATTTCGACCAAAATTGGACAGTGATCAGAGTGTTTTGCTTCGGGTAAAATGGTAGCTCTTGTAATATTGTCTTTTAACGGTTCGCTCACCATGTTGTAATCAATACGCCAGCCTTTGTTGTTGTTTCGAGCGTTTGCGCGATAACTCCACCAACTATAGTGATGCGGTTCTTTGTTTAAGTGACGAAACGAATCAATGAATCCGCTGTCGATAAAACTTCCAATCCACGCGCGTTCTTCGGGTAAAAACCCTGAAACACCTTTCATTTTTGGGTTGTGAATGTCTATTTCTTCATGGCAAATATTGTAATCGCCACACACGACTAAGTTTGGAATTTCGTTGCGCAAATTCGTCAAATATTCTTTGATTTCGTCCATGTATTGAAATTTGAAGCTGAGTCGCGCATCGTTAGTTCCCGATGGCAAATACATGCTCATGATGGAAATGTTATCATAATCGACACGCAAGTTGCGTCCTTCAAAATCCATCGTTTCAATGCCCGTTCCGTATTCCACATGATTGGGTTCTTCTTTACACAAAATTGCCACGCCGCTGTAGCCTTTTTTTTGTGCGCTAAACCAATAATGATAGTTGTAACCAGCTTCTTCAAAAGCTTCCAAATCGAGTTGTTCTTTTTGTGCTTTTGTTTCTTGAATACAAACTACATCAGGATTGGCTTGTTGCAGCCATTCGAGGAATCCTTTTTTGATAGCAGCACGAATTCCGTTTACGTTGTAAGAGATAATTTTCACACTTGTATTTCTTTATTTTATGAAGTTGAAAATTCGTCAAATCGCATCAAGTTCGGTTTCTCTTAACAGTAAACAATCACTTGTGTGAGATTCTGGATCAAGTCCAAAATGACGCCTCTTCAGACTTTTTATTGTATTTGTACTATTCTTTGTGATAAGAAGCAAGGAAAAAACTATTCCTCTTCGTTATCAGTGAGTCTTCGTTCTAGTTCGGCTTGAAATTCTTCCATGACAGGTTTTACCGTACTTTCTGGAAGATCCGCAATGCGAATGTACATTAAACCATCAACCGCATTATTGAACAACGGATCTACGTTGAACGCAATGACTTTTGCATTTTGCTTTACATATTTTTTGATCAGTACTGGCATACGCAAACTTCCTGGTTCTATTTCGTCAATGATTTTATCGAACTTGTTTAAATCAGCTTCCGTTTCATCGAAAATAAAGTCTTTGTCAGCATCTTTCAGTTTGACTTTGAATTCTTTTTTAGGGTGAATGTATTGCGCAATGTATGGATCGTAGTAATGCGATTTCATAAACTCAATCATCAATGATTTGGAGAAGTTTGAAAACTTGTTACTGATACTTACGCCACCAATAAGATATTTGTGTTCTGGATGACGCAAGGTTGTGTGTACAATTCCTTTCCACAATAAAAATAATGGCATTGGTTTTTGCTGATATTCTTTGATGATGAATGCGCGTCCCATTTCAATGGATTGACTCATCATTTTGTGTAATTCTGGTTCAAAACGGAATAAGTCTTGCAGATAAAAACCATCAATACCGTAGTTTGCATAAATCTGACTTCCTAAGCCCATTCGGTATGCACCTGCAAGTTTTTTTGCTACGCTATCCCACAAAAACATGTGATGATAGTAGTAGTCAAATTTATCTAAATCAATCGCTTTGTTGGTTCCTTCCCCAATTTCACGAAACGTAATTTCACGAAGTCTTCCCATTTCGCGTAATACATTCGGTATTTCGGAAGCTTCTGCTAAAAATACTTGATAGTTTTTACTCGTGAGCAAATGGTGTTTTTTAGATAGACTTTCAACTTCTTTTTGAATGACTTCCGCAGAAACTGGCGTAATAATTTGCTTTGGTGATTTTGGAATTTTTAAAGATGTTGGTACTTTACTCAACAAGTTTTGCTTTTCATACGTGTTGGATAACATGTATGTTTTTTTGCGAAGAAACTCTGTAAAATCTGCCAAGCTCTCATGTTCATTTTGTGCTTTTACGGAAATTGGCTTTCCAATTCGCACTTTAATGACTCTATTTTTTTGAGTTAATAGTTCTGATGGCAATTTTGCTGTTCTGAACGTGTCACTAATTCTTGCAAGTCTGTAAAAGAAGCGACTATTTTTTGCGTGAAAGTAGATTGGTACGACAGGAACTTTGGCTTTTTGCACCAATTTCATGGCAGCTTCTTCCCAAGGTTTGTCTACAATTAATTTCCCGTCTTTATAGGTTGAAACTTCTCCTGCTGGAAAAATACCTAATGGTTTTCCTTCGCGCAAGTGCATGATAGATTGTTTGAAACCTGCCAAACTTGATTTGACGCCTTTGTGATCTTCAAAAGGATTCACAGGCATTACGTAGGGTTTTAATGGATCTACGCGATGTAATAGGAAATTTGCAATGATTTTGTAGTCTGGCCGTTGCTCTACCATAAGTTTTAGCAACAAAATTCCGTCAATTCCACCAAGTGGATGATTGGAAATGGTTACATACGCACCATCTTTGGGAAGACGTTTCAAATCTTCCTCTGGAATTTCAAATTTAATCTTATACTCATCTAATAGCGCATTTAGAAATTCTAAATCATCAAGATGTTTATGTTTGTCATAAATTTTGTTCACATCAGATATGCGCAATACTTTCATCAAAACCCAACCTACGAAGGTTCCGATAAAGCCATATTTATCTAATTTGACAGCTTTTGCAACTTCTTTAGCAGTTACCAATCCCATATATTTACTTTAAGGCGAATTACAAATATAGGAAAACAACCTTAATTAAAGTCATTTATTTCACAACTAGCTGAATCGTTTGATCGGCGCGCTGTTCTAACAGAATTTCTTTGTCTTTCTGTAAACCCTCAATCGCTGATTCTGTAAAGTGTCGGATGGTATACAACGACACATTTTCATGATGTGTAACTTTGAATTTTGAACGCAGCGTTTTGAGCAATTTTTCTAATTTATTAAACTTATTATCCACACATACCGAAAAACTAATGGCAGAGTTTTGAATTACGTCTACTTTCATCTTGCAATCGTGTAGTAATTTGAAGATTTCACTGATGTTATTTTCTACAATAAAAGAGAAATCTAACGACGAAAGTGATATCAATACTTGATTCTTTTTCACGATAAAACACGGAACATTTGGGTTAATTCCCGAACCTTTTGCCACCGCAGTTCCATCTACTTTTGGGTTTAGGAACGACTTTACAAACAACGGGATTTCCTTGCGTTGTAAAGGTTGTAATGTTTTTGGATGAATGACCGATGCGCCGTAAAATGCCAACTCAATTGCTTCCCGATAAGAAATATTGTGTAACAATTGCGCATTTTCAAAATAACGCGGATCGGCATTTAACACACCAGGAACATCTTTCCAAATGGTAACACTTTCTGCATTTAAACAATACGCAAAAATGGCCGCTGTGTAATCGGAACCTTCACGACCGAGCGTTGTGGTAAAGTTATTGGGATCGCTTCCTATAAATCCTTGTGTAATGTTGAGCTTATTGCGATTTACTTTCTGCTTGATGTTTTCCTGCGTCGCTTCCCAATTGACTTTCGCATCACGGTAATTTGTATCGGTTTTGATCATTTCGCGCGTATCAAGCCAAGTATTTTCAATGGAAATACTGTTTAAATACGCACTCACGATGGTGGTGGAAATTAATTCTCCAAACGACACCAATTGATCGTACACATAGTTGTAATCTGGCGATTTGTTTCGTCCTAAAAAGCCTTGCATTTCTTCAAAAAACCGGGTTACTTTTCCAAAAATCGGATGCTGTTCGTTTGGAAATAAATCCAACAGAATTTCATTGTGATATTTGGCAATTTCTTGAATAGACGCTTGTAATTCTTTGCTTTCTTCAATGTAGTTTTTGATGACCACTTCAATAGCGTTTGTAGTTTTTCCCATTGCAGAAACTACGATAAGTGTATTGTCATAACCAACTTGTTGCAAGACATTGACCAAGTTTTTAACACCATTCGCATCTTTTACAGACGCTCCACCAAATTTGAATATTTTCATAACAAAATTTTATTTTGTTGTTCCCGCGCAGGCGGGAATCAGTTTTATTTTTTAGATCAATTATATTTTCAAAGTACTTCTCGATACAAAATTTTATACTAAAATTTCACTAGAAGTGACGAGTTGTATTCATAATTACTGAATTTTCAAATTAAACAGCACACTACAAAAGAAACAGATTGCTTCGGCTATCGCCTCGCAAAGACGTTTCAAACATCTCAATACTCAATACTAACATCTCACATCTTACTTTCCAAATACTTTCCAATACCGCGTTCATCCAATTGTACCACATGCCAATCGCGCATAACGTTTGCTCCGATGTGTTCGTAAAAATCAATCGCTGGCGTGTTCCAATCTAGCACTTCCCAACTAATGCGTTTAACGCCCAATTCGTTGCCAAATTTAATGACTTCCCGTAACAAATTGCCACCAATTCCTTTGCCGCGCGCTTTTTCGCTTACAATTAAATCTTCTAAATGCAATACTTCGCCTTTCCAAGTAGAATAGCGCATGTACACCAGCGCAATTCCTAGTACTTCTTCAGCGGTTTCTGCTACAAAACAATGAAATTTAGGATGTGCTTCAAAACCATCTTTTCGTAAATCGTCGGGCGTAATGATGACAGCATCAGCTTCTTTTTCAAAGATTGCCAACTCATTAATCAGTCGGAAAATAGCAGCTACATCTGTAGCAACGGCTTTTCGGATGGAATAGTTCATATATTTTAAAATTTACACAAAGGTAACAAGGGAAATATTATAATTTTTACGAAAACGTTATAGTTTTACAAAATTACCGATATTTGTGATCTAAGAAACAAAGTATACAACATGGCGAAAAAAAATCAAACTTTAGGAGAGTTTATTATTGAAAATCAAGCTGAATTCAAATATTCTTCTGGAGAGCTTTCCCGATTGATCAATTCCATACGACTTGCGGCAAAAGTGGTGAATCATGAAGTGAATAAGGCTGGATTGGTAGATATTATCGGCGCGGCTGGTGACACCAATATTCAAGGTGAAGACCAGCAAAAGCTAGATGTATACGCCAATGAAAAGTTTATTCAAACCATGAGCAACCGAAATATTGTTTGTGGAATTGGCTCGGAAGAGAACGATGATTTTATCGCAATTAATAGTTTGGACGAGAACAATCAAAATAAATATGTCGTACTGATTGATCCCCTAGATGGTTCTTCTAATATAGATGTAAATGTTTCTGTGGGAACTATTTTTTCGGTATACCGAAGAGTGACTCCTGTGGGAACACCTGTTACGATTGATGATTTTCTACAAGAAGGAAATAAGCAAGTGGCGGCAGGGTATGTCATCTACGGAACGTCTACCATGTTGGTATACACCACGGGGCACGGTGTCAATGGTTTTACCTTAAATCCTGCGATTGGAACGTTTTATTTATCGCATCCAAACATGCAATTTCCAGAAACGGGACGCATTTATTCTATCAATGAAGGGAATTATGCACATTTCCCGCAAGGTGTGAAAGATTATATTAAATATTGTCAAAAGGAAGAAGAAGATCGTCCGTATACGTCGCGTTACATTGGTTCGCTGGTCTCAGATTTTCATAGAAACTTGATCAAAGGCGGTATTTATATATATCCACAAACTTCGAAAGCACCTGACGGAAAACTACGATTGTTGTACGAGTGCAATCCGATGGCTTTTTTAGCGGAACAAGCGAACGGCCTAGCTTCCGATGGTTTTCAGCGCATCATGGATGTTAAACCTACAGAGTTGCATCAACGTGTTCCAATTTTTTGTGGCAGTCGTAAAATGGTAGAAAAAGCCAAGCAGTTTATGAAGAACTCGTAGGAAAGTTACTCGCTTTCACAAAATTTGTTACTTTTGTTAAACCTGAGAACACTAAAACACTTCTACATACATGGCTACAAAAGGAGAAAATACCAACGATGCTGATCAAGCAAATCCGAGCATTACAGATCCTTCTACAAAGATTGAAGCAATTAAGAATTTAATTTTTGGAGAAAATATTCAAGAATATAATTCTGAGTTTGACAATATCAAAAATGATATTCTTTCCAAAAAGAAAGCACTTGAAAACTTGATTGAGGAAGTGCGTTCTGAATTGATTCAAAATATTGACAATTTAAGTACAGACTTGAATATTCGTATTACGGAATTGGAAGCGAATATCGAAAATAAGTTAGACGATTTAGACGAGAAAAAAGTAGATCGCAGGCAATTAGGTCAATTACTTATCAATCTTGGAGAAAAGATAGGAAAAGAGTAAACCACCTCATATCTTTTATGTGTATTTATGACGGAAGCTGATAAATTATCGTTATTGAAAGATTTATTACTCACGGATGATCGTGCGTATGCGGAGTCTATACATAAAAAAATTAAAGCGCTCGAAGACATTATTAACGAGCAAAAGAAACTTTCCGACAAGGTTGATCCAATTATTGACGAACGCTTAGAGGAGTTTATTGACGAAATTCCTGAAACACTCGGACCTACCATTACAGAAGCTTTAGCCGAACAGATAAAAAACTCCAAAGATCAAGTGGTGGAAGCGTTGTATCCGATTATGGGTAAAATGATTAAGAAGTATATTTCACAAGAAATTAGCTTACTTACAGAACGCATCAACCAACAATTGGAAGATAGTTTTTCGGCAAATAGTTGGAAGCGAAAATTTAGATCATGGTTTGGCGGCGTGCGTGAAGAAGAATTATTGTTGAGCGAATTGAACAAAATTTCGAAAGTAGAGCAAGTATTGGTCATTGAAAAAAATTCGGGCATGCTCATCGGGCAATATGCAAAAGAAGAAACCATTGACAAAGATATGGTGTCGGGCATGCTGACGGCGATTAAAAGTTTTGTGGAAGATGCTTTTCAGGGAAAAAGTCAAAATCTTGAACTGATTGAGTACGAATTGTATCATATTCATATTCAAAGTTTTGTATCTTTTTACGTGGCAGTTGCTATTTCTGGAGAATATAATCTTATCTTTAAGAACAAAATACAAGATATAATCTTTAATTTTACGGACAACTTCTTAAATTTATTTGATGATTTAAATCAAATTAAAGAAGAAGATATTACTAACGAATTAGAATTCTACTTTAGTACGAATGAAGAAAGCTTCTAAAAAAATAATTCTATTAGGTCACTTTGGTGTCGGAAAATCTTCGTTGATTCGACAATTTGTTGAAAATACATTTTCCACCGATTATAAAGTAACGATTGGAGTTCACATCTTGAAGAAAGAAGTGGAAATTTCACCTGATGAAATGGTTTCACTAATTATTTGGGATTTGGAAGGATACGACGATATTAAAAAAACTAGAGCTTCCTATTTGTTAGGAACACATGGTTTTATTTACGTATTTGATGTAACACGACCTGCGACCTTTGAGAATTTAAAGAACGACATTACCTACCTAACCAACCAATATGCTAATACGCCACTAAAAGTTGTGGGAAATAAAGTAGATTTGGTAACAAAAACATATTTAAAAGAGAACAAAGACATGTTTGGTGTGACGCCTGACTTTTTTACAAGTGCAAAAACAGGTGATAAAGTAAACGACATGTTCATTACACTGGCTAAAGAACTTGTGAAATAATTATGATGTTAGAAACGTACAGAGGAACTTATTTTCATCCTAGAACACAGTTTATAACTATTGACAAATCCGGAAATGTATTGGAAAGCGACAATGTTCTTTTTTCGTTAAAGAAAGGAGATTCACTGAGTTCTGTGAGTGCATTTTTTGAAGGACTTTCCGCGTATTTTGATACAGAGGAAGACAATGATATTAAATTTACATGTATCCATTTAGAAAGAAAAGATCAAAAAGAATATACCTGCGATATTGAGTTTAAAACCTTTGCTGCCGATCAACCTTCGTTAGTGATAATTCACGATTTTTCCGATCATTACAACTACTATCAAGAAGTAGCGCAGAGCCGTAATGAATCGGTGATCAATTCGCAAATTTTAGAGCTACAGAATAAATATCTCAAAGAAAAAGAAGACTTTAAAAATACGTTTATTGCTAATTTTAGTCACGAATTGCGCAATCCGTTAACGGGAATTACTGCCTTTTGTTCGGTGTTGGAAAAAACAGACATGACATTAGCGCAGCAAGATTTTGTAGAGGTCATTAAATCTTCTGGAGATCATTTAAAAAATATGATTGGCGATATTTTAGAAGTTTCTAAAATTGAAGTTGGAAAATTGGCGTTGAATGAAGAATTGTTCAACTTTCACGAACTTATTGAAATGTTGGAGTTTACCTACACCGTAAAAGCCAAGCAAAAAAATATAGCGTTTGAAGTTGATTTTGACGAGAAAATTCCAAAATATATTGAAGCTGATAAAACACGCCTCAAACAAGTTTTTGAAAATTTGATTGAAAATGCATTGAAGTTTACCACTTCTGGCAACGTAATGTTTGCCATCAAAGCCAATCAAAAAAGAGCACGTAAAGTGAATATCAACCTAAGCGTACAAGATACAGGAATTGGAATCCCAGCTGAAAAAATAGATTTAATTTTCAACAGTTTCACACAACTCAACGATTCACAAAAATTCAAAGGAACAGGTTTGGGTTTATCTATTGTTAAAGGTTTGGTGGAATTGATGGAAGGAAAAATGACCGTAGAAAGTGAAGAAGGTGTCGGTTCTACTTTTAAAATTAACATGAATTTAAAATATCCGATCAATCAAGAACAGACCTCTTTAGATAAGAAATCGGAAATTGAAAAGAAAAACTTTTTATCCAAAGAAAAATACAATATACTACTTGCAGAAGATTCAGAATTAGCGCAAATGGCGGTCTTAAAAATTCTAGCGCAAGAAGGGAATTTCTTTTTAGATATTATCACGAATGGCGAAGATGTAATTGAAAGTGTAATTCACAATGAATACGACTTAATTTTGATGGACATTCGCATGCCAGGAACACACGGAGACGAACTCACAAAAATGATTCGTTCACTTCCTGTGCAAAACTGCAAAACCATTCCAATTTTAGCGTTGACAGCTAATTTATACGATACCGACAAAAAACGTTACAAAAAAATGGGCATGACCGACATCATTGAAAAACCATTTGACGAAAGTACGCTGTTAAAGAAGATATATAAGTATTTGAAATAGACCTAAGTTGTCATTCCGCACTTGATGCCGAATCTACTCTTTTATGCTATTTAATAAATTTTTGCCTTTACTGAATTAAGTTCAGCAAAAGCTGCAGGAACGACACATAAAAAAGCCGAACTCATATCAAGTTCGGCTCTCTAATTTATAGTTCGTTTATTAACGATTCATATTTTTGATTTCATCTTTAAAATCGTCTAAATCGACACCTTTGCTAACAAGTAATAACGCTTTGTGTACAATATAGGGTACGTTTTCAGGAGAAAAACCTAACCCAATTCCCAAACGTTCTAAAAGTACCGTTTGTTTTGGTCCTAATTCTTGATCTGCAAATACCATACGCGCCAAATCGAACAAACGACTCAAACGTTCGCTATACATAATTGGTGGATTTATAGGATGCGATCTGTAATCTTTTAAAATCTCTTTATAATCACTCTCAGAGATATCTAAATGATGCGCCATTCTATCTAAAAAAGCTCTTTCTTCATCTGTAATAACACCATCACTCATCGCTACGCGAACAATCGCAGCAAAATGACTTTGATTTCTTTTGCGAAATCCACTTGAATATAAATTTGATATAGACATTTCTTAATATTTTGTCCTGCAAATATAATTATTCTATCGTCTTTTTTACAGTCTGATGCTTTATAATTTTCAACTTCCCAAATCCAAAATAAAATACGGTTGCTCTCCTTCTTTTACAGAAGTTACACCTTCAAAAAAAGTAGCGTCTTGTTCCATCATCTGTCCACAAATTTGATTGTGCACTTGAAAAAGAAATTCTTTCACGGAAAAACCGCTTTTGTTGTGGGTTTGTATGGTAAAATCTTCCTCAAACTGATCTTCGTCACCATTTTCATCTTCTCCCCAAAATTCGTATTGCACAGTGATTTTGGTAGCTTTGCTAAAAATACGATCAACATCAATTTGATGTTCTGGATTCACATCGTCGTTATAGGTAATTAATGCGTTTGAAAAAGTGGCAACATCGTTGTATTTTTCACCCGAAAAATTCCAATAAATATCATCGAGTGCATGTATAGATGTTTCAGCATCCACAGTATCTTTAGGTTGATTTCTTTCTTTATTAAAAGTACCAAAAAGACGTTTAAAAAAGCTCATAACATATTCCGTTTTAAAAATCAAATATAAGAAAATTTCCTACAAATATTTTTCGAATATCATTTCGAATCAAAAAAAGTGATAAGTGAAGTTTTATTCACATGCATAAAATAGTGATAAGTGCTTAAAATATTGGCTTCACTTTCTACCGATTCTTAGGAGTTCTGTATATTTGCATCTAAAATTTTTATTTACGTGAGTAAATCCAAAATCTCGCAGCATTTTTCACAATCTCCCGAACTTGGGAAATTGAGGCAAGCCATTGCCAAAAATCAAGAAAAAATACATGTAAAAGGATTGACAGGTTCCGCTGTTTCGTTTGTGGTTTCTGAAACATTCAAACAAAGCGAGCTGCCTTTTCTTTTTATATTAAATGACAAGGAAGAAGCTGCCTATTACCTGAACGACTTGGAGCAGTTGCTCAACGATAAAGATGTGCTTTTTTATCCCGGAAGCTACCGCAGACCGTATCAAATTGAAGAAACGGACAATGCCAATGTATTGCTTCGCGCGGAGGTGTTAAACCGAATTAATTCACGCAGAAAACCTTCGTTAATTGTAACCTATCCCGATGCGCTGTTTGAAAAAGTAGTCACACGAAAAGAACTGGAAAAAAATACGCTTAAAATTTCGTTGAACGATAAATTATCTATTGATTTTGTCAACGAAACCTTGTTTGAATACAACTTCAATCGCGTTGATTTTGTCACAGAACCTGGCGAATTTTCAGTGCGTGGTGGAATTGTGGATGTATATTCGTTTTCAAATGACGAACCGTACCGAATTGAGTTTTTTGGCGATGATGTAGACAGTTTGCGTACGTTTGATGTGGAAACGCAACTCTCTACCGAGAAGGTGAAAAAGATCAGCATCATTCCGAATGTAGAAAATAAAGCCCTGCAAGAATCACGTGAAAGTTTTTTAAAGTACATTCCAGGAAAAACTATTGTCTTCGCTAAAAATACAGAGTTATTGTTAAGCAGAATGGACAAATTATTTAGCAAAGCTACGGTCGCTTTCGCGGAATTGTCCGAAGACATTAAGCATAACACACCTAAAGAATTATTCTGTACAAAAGAGCTACTACAGCGTCAATTTTTGGACTATACGATGGTGGAATTGACCACAAATCCGATCTTAAAAGCAGACACATTCATCAATTTTAATACGACGCCACAACCATCTTTCAATCGCCAATTTGACTTACTGATTGAAAATTTAGACGAAAACAACGAAAAAGGATATACCAATTATATTACCTGCACGAGTGAACAGCAAGCAAAACGCTTTGACGATATTTTTAAAGATGTATCGCAAAAAGTACATTACCAAACGGTGGTGCTTCCTCTCTATCAAGGTTTTGCTGACCATCAGCAGAAAATTCTTTGTTATGCTGATCATCAAATATTTGAGCGTTATCACAAGTTTCACTTGAAAAATGGCTATGCCAAAAAGCAAGCAATTACACTAAAAGAATTGACCAATTTGGAAGTGGGCGATTATGTCACACATATTGATCACGGAATTGGGAAGTTTGGCGGCTTGAAAAAGATTGATGTTGAAGGAAAAAAGCAAGAAGCGATCAAGTTGATTTATGGCGAACGTGATATTCTGTATTTGAGCATTCACTCTTTACATAAAATTTCAAAGTACAACGGAAAAGACGGAAAACCGCCAAAAATGTACAAATTAGGTTCTGGCGCTTGGAAAAAACTCAAGCAAAAAACCAAAGCACGCGTAAAGCATATTGCGTACAATTTAATTGAATTATATGCAAAACGACGCATGCAAAAAGGAATTCAGTACGGACCAGACACCTATTTGCAACATGAGTTGGAAGCTTCGTTTATTTATGAAGATACACCCGATCAATCGAAAGCGACACAAGATGTAAAAGCAGACATGGAAAGCGAACGTCCGATGGACAGACTCGTTTGTGGTGATGTTGGTTTTGGAAAAACAGAAGTTGCCATTCGTGCAGCGTTTAAAGCAGTGGACAACGGAAAACAAGTCGCTATTTTAGTACCAACGACCATTTTGGCATTTCAACATTTTAAAACCTTTAGCGAACGTTTGGAAGATATGCCAATTACTGTTGATTATTTGAATCGTTTCCGATCCACCAAACAACGAAATACAGTGCTTTCAGGACTTGAAAATGGGAATGTGGATATTGTTATTGGAACGCATCAACTCGTCAATAAAGCAGTTAAATTTAAAGATTTAGGTTTGCTGATTGTGGACGAAGAGCAAAAGTTTGGCGTTGCCGTAAAAGATAAACTCAAAACCATCAAAGAAAATGTGGATACATTGACGTTGACTGCGACACCAATTCCGCGAACTTTACAATTTAGTTTGATGGCTGCGCGCGATTTATCCGTCATTACGACACCGCCGCCAAATCGTTATCCGATTGAATCGCACGTAATTCGTTTTCAAGAAGAAACCATTCGTGATGCAGTGAGTTATGAGATTCAGCGTGGCGGACAGGTATTTTTTATTCACAACCGCATTGAAAATATTAAAGAAGTTGCCGGAATGATTCAGCGTTTGGTACCCGATGCAAAGATTGGTATTGGGCACGGACAAATGGAAGGAAAGAAACTGGAAAAACTCATGCTTGCCTTTATGAACGGTGAGTTTGATGTGTTGGTTTCTACCACGATTGTTGAAAGTGGTTTGGATGTACCAAATGCGAATACGATTTTTATTAATAACGCCAATAATTTTGGATTGAGCGATTTGCATCAGATGCGTGGTCGTGTCGGTCGAAGCAATAAGAAAGCGTTTTGTTATTTCATTACGCCACCAGATTCTGTGATGACGCAAGATGCGCGGAAACGAATTAACGCCTTGGTACAATTTTCTACCTTGGGAAGCGGATTTAATATTGCGATGAAAGATTTGGAAATTCGCGGTGCTGGTGATTTGTTAGGTGGTGAGCAAAGCGGATTTATCAACGAAATTGGTTTTGATACCTATCAAAAAATCTTGAATGAAACCATTGAAGAATTGAAGGAAAACGAGTTTAAAGACTTGTATGAAACGCAGGAAAATAAAAAAGATAAGGTATTCCTCAAAGAAACGCAGATTGATAGTGATTTTGAATTGCTGTTCCCTGATGCTTATATAAATACCGTTTCGGAACGTTTGGTATTGTACAACAAATTGAGCGAACTGAAAACGGAAGCGGAATTGCAAACCTATGAAAAAGAATTGATTGACAGATTTGGTCCGTTGCCTGAACCTGCGGTGGCGTTGTTAAATTCGGTTCGTATCAAATGGATTGCCACACAATTTGGCTTGGAGAAAATCATTATGAAAAAAGGGAAAATGATTGGGTATTTTATTGCTGATCAACAATCGGAATTTTACCAAAGTCCAAATTTTACTAAAATTTTACAATTTGTACAGCAACATCCAAAACTTTGTAAGATGAAAGAAAAACAAACACGTAATGGTTTGCGTTTATTGCTTACTTTTGAACAGATTACCTCAGCGAAGAAAGCGTTGCATGTGTTAGAAAAAATCGTGTAAGGGTTTTGGCGCAGTTATTGAATATAGGGAACTTGTTCATCTTTTTGATTACAGAGAAGATTTGAATGACTTAAAAAAAAGAACATTATGATAAAAAAAATACTTTGTATTCTCTTCTTGATTCCTTTGTGTATGCAAGCACAAAAAGTGATGTCGGGCACATTTTCACCTGCTGAAGATTATAAATGGTTTATTATTTATAAACTAGAAACCACGCATCAAAAATATGTAGGTAATGGAAAAGTTGTGGACGGAAAGATGAGTTATACCTTTGCGTCTTCTGCTGAAAAAGGCATGTATCGTTTGGTGTATGGATTGCCGCAAGACGAGAAGAATTTCGATTTTATCTACAGCGACACAGAAGATATTGCGTTTACTTTGACAGATGAAACGCTGAATTTTACCGCTTCCGAAGAGAATCAATCCTATACTTCTTATTTTTCCAATATGAAAGAGGCGAAGCAATTGATAAATTCTTTTTACATGAATGGGAATACTGACGAAGAAGCATTTTTGAATATTTTCAACACCATTGATACGCTTCAAAAAGAATATGAAAAAGCTACCGAAGGCATGTTGGCGTATCACTTTATAAAAGCGAGTCGCACGTACATTCCAACAAGTTATGAAACCCCAGAAACTATGGTGGCTCATATGAAAACGTATTATTTTGATCCCGTTGATTTTTCCAATTCAGTGTTGCAGAACTCAGATTTTATTGCGGATAAAATGTCCAATTATGTATTTACCGCATTACCATTGAAAGAGTTAACCAAATCAGAGTTAATTACAGAATACAAAAAGAATATTGCGACTATTGCAGAAAAAATAAAAGTTGTTCCGGTGGAATTTCAGAAAACATTACTTTCTGTATTGTGGGAACAAATGGTGTTGGTAGAAAATCAGGAAATTGCCATTTATGTAGGTGACGAATATCTTTTGCCACTTGCCAAACAATTGAATGACACTGCATTGGTTGAAAAATTGGCCATTTATAAACGTTTGGCTTTTGGACAAGTTGCGCCTGAATTTTCATGGGTTAAAGACAACAAAACACACAAATTAAGTGAGTTAGATACCGCAGAAAATTATATTGTGGTATTTTGGAGCAGTATGTGTTCACATTGTTTGACAGAAATGCCAAAACTCAAAACCTTTGTCAATTCGAAGGAAAAAGGAACATTTACTGTTATTGCTATTGGTTTGGAAGACGAACGCGAAAGTTGGGCAAATGAAAGTTCGTTTTATCCAGATTTCATTCATGTGTTGGGCTTACAAAAGTGGGATAATGAAATTGGAAATTTATATGATGTAAGTGCTACGCCTACTTTTTTCATACTCGATAAAGACAAGCGTATCATTGGAAAGCCGTATGATGTAAAGGAATTGAAAGAGTTTTATATGGAAGAATAGATTCTTTTAAAAAAGACATAAAAAAAGCAGAAAAGTGAAGTTACTTTTCTGCTTTTTTATTCAACTAACTATTTACTTTAACAACCTGTTGTTGGTGGTGGATTTCCAATACAACCAACTCGATTATCAGATAACATTTGCCCCAATGAACATGTTGAGTTATCTTGAGAACAACAGTCATCAGTTTCATAAGGTTGGTGCTGAGAAGTTTCCCCCGTATTTGCTTGACAAGGGTTTGATTCTCCTCCATAAACCCTACCTAAATGTAGGTTTGCAATTTTAAATTTTCTTAGTTTTAGTGATTTTTTCTTTTCTCTCATCTTTACTAATTTTTAAATTTTTGAATGTGATCAAATGTAAGCATTCAAGTATAATATCCACTCAAAATCAGTTGCTTGAAAACTACAATTCCGTGAATTATTGTTTTTTTGCATTGTTTTCCCTTACTTTTTTGATGAAATACGAAGGTTTTAATCCTGTCTTTTTTTGAAAAGCTCTGGAAAATCCTTCTGGATTAGAGAACCCAATTTCTTCGGCAATTGCTCTAATTGTATATTTCTGATATTTTGTGTCGGTTTGAATATTTCCAACAAAATATTCAATTCGTAAATCATTAATATAGGTTGTAAAGTTTTTTCTTTTATAGGTATTAATAATTTTGGACAAATACTTAGAGTTTGTATTTGCTATTTTAGCTACATCTTTAAGTGAAATTTGATTGGTGAGATATGCATCACCTTTTTCAAATTTTTCTAATGTTTGCAAAGTTTCTTTTATAATTCCTTTATCTATATCCAAGCTTGGTGTTGGCTGCAAGTTCGCATCTTCAACTCTAATTTCTTCTATTACGGGTTCTTTTAACGTTTCTATAATGGACTGATATCTTTTCTCGTATACACGCTTTAGACGGTAATAATATAAAATCAGTCCAATAGCTAAAAAGCAAATAGCAATACTGATTCTAAGAATCCATTTTTTTTCTTCAGAGACTTCTTTATTTTTTTCTTCTAATTCATCTATAATATCATCTCGCTCAGACATCAATCTAGGCACATCATATTCTTTGGTTATGGTTTTTGATAAGGATCTGTAATTCTTATTAATAATAGTATCAACTTTTAGCAATTGATTTGTGTAGTACAATTGTGACCCTTTATTATTTTTCTCTTTACTATCATTTATTAAGTACACATACGCTGGTGATATTGATGGAAACAAATCATTCGTAGCTGTAAAAACAGTGTCTATTTTTTTAAAAAAATCAAGCCCTTTTTTTTTATTTCCTAATTCATAATAGCTTTTTCCTAAATAGAAGTTTGCTATATTTTTATCTGCTTCATTCAAATTTGGATATGCTTTTTCCAAGCTATCTATAGAAGCTTTATACTTACCTTCCGCATTCAAATTCATTCCTTCATTAGACACAAAAGAGTAGTAATAATATACATTTAAGTCACTGTTTTTGGTCAACTTAATTGCTTGAGAATTTACCTTTTTTGATTCTTCTATTTTTCCTAATTCAAAGGAAACGGACGATAATTGAAATAAAATATTAACATATGTTTCCAAATGCATTTTTTTTCTATTTTCCTCATATGCTTTACATTCTAAAAATAATATTTCGGCTTCTTCATAGAGTCCTAAAATTCGCTTTAACAAACCTATATTATATTTTATACTACGCAGAAATTTAATATGATTCTCACTTTCAGCAGCGTGTTTTGCTTCAATTTGAGCATTTAAAGATTTTACATAATCTTTCTGATAAAAAAACAGACGTCCTTTATGAGTATGTGCTTGCATTGGAAAGAGATTATCTCCTTTAACGTCCTTGGTGTAGAAAATAACAGAGTCTAAATATTGGAGTTTCTCATTGATATCTTTAGCTACTAATGTTTTTAAATAATACGCTCTTCCTGTATTTATATTTAGATTAGACTTTTTTGCTTTTGTCCAGTATTGATTAGAAAGTTCTTCTTTTTGAACTAAACTAATACTCTTATCTCTCATTTTCAATCGTATTGCTTCGAATTCGTCTAAAAGAGTATCTTTTTCTTGTGCCAATGCAATCATACTAATTAGAAAAAAGCATGTGTATATTATTTTTTTCATATAAAGGGAAAGTTTTCTAACAAATATACTAGAAAAGCCCATTGAACAACGTGGTTTACACATTAAGTTTTCCCATAATTCACGGAATTACAGGTACAATTCAAGGAATTGTCATTTGCTTTAATTGACTGATAATCAAATTAAACATTGTTTTGTAGTGTATTCAACAAATAGGTCTTGGATACGTATTTATAAAGATACATTATTAAAACTGAACTATATGAAAAAACAAAAACAGCAAAGCTTATTATTACATAAGCAAGCAATTTCAAAACTAGATCGCTTTGTTATTGGAGGAAGAGCTAATGGATCTGACGTCTGTACTCAAAATCCGCAAACACCTTCACAACAACTTACAGCGTGTAGAAATAATTGTCCTGGCACTTCACAAACTGCTGAACCTACAAATAAAGGATGTTAATTAATACCAATTAAACTATAACATTATGAAAAAAAGAATCTATTTCAAAGTTAAACCTTGAGACAATCATGGGAACAGCAGCAACTGGAGGTTGTACAGATGGTTATGGAATTTTTGGAGCATCCTAAAATTGTACCAAAACTGGATGTACATGCGATTGTTTCAATGCACATGAAGGCGCTTCTTGTAACTTTATCACAAAAGTAGGGCCTGATTGTGAACCTGTTTCTGGTTAGAATGCCTTTTGTTAGAAGGTTGAATTTAAAATATGTGGATTTCAATTCACATATTTTTTCTTGTATGATAATAAAAGTTAGTAATACACAATATAAAGAGAAATTTATGTATTGCATCACGAGTTTCTCTCTATGTATGGGCAAACCGAAATAACTTTTTTGAATGGGTTATTTCACTAAATACCAACCTATGCATATTTAAAATCCCGCTCTGTTAAAGGAGCGGGATTTCTCGTAAAACTAAAATTACGTAAAGAGTGTTAATTTCAAATCTGATAAATCTTTCTTTCTTCAAGAAAGTGCCCTAAGACTTATCTACCTACTAAACAGAAATTGTCAATTCTTCCACGCAAACTTGTAAATATCTTTGTACTGCTTCTGTAAAAGCAGTGAACTTTATATCATAATAGTGTACATAGCACAAAAGCACTTGTACAGATATGTACTCTGAAACGAATGTATCTTCTATGACGATTCTTTAAAAGAATCTATGTATAAGGTAGACGTTAGGGGTAACGAGGGTAGTAATGTATAATTTTTTAAATTGCCTTCAATAATGGCTGACTATTGAAAACATGACTAAATTTACAAAAATATAATACTACATCACAAATTTCTGAATTAAAATTGAGGCGAAACAGCGTATAAATACCTGTTTTTCTATCAATTATCAGCGCATGTAGGATTTTAAATTGTATCTACTAAAGTGATTTCAAGTTTTTAATTACGGTAAAAGCCTTATCTACTTGTTCATCGTTCACTAAAATGGTGAATTCGTTTGTGGTAGAAATAACTTCGTAAATATTAACACCTTCCCAAGAAAGTCTCTGGAAAATGAAATAATAAATACCTGGCACATTTACATTGTCTTTTGGAAGTTTTACCGTGATGGATGATAAATTCTCTTGTTTTTCGAGTAAAATTTCATTCTTAAAGAAGGTTTTTACCAAATCGGCAACTTCGTTACTTACGACAATATTCGATTCGTTCACACCACGCGAAGATGTGTAAAAAACAGTGTTTAAACTTTCTATTTCAGACATAAAGTTTGCTTGACTCTTCAGTAAAGTTTCTGAAACTTTAAACGTATAATCGTTCAAGGAAGAACGCACAGTAATTTCACCAATATTGCGAACAAATTTCAACACACGATGCGTTACACGAAATTCCAATTCCGATGACAATCGCTTTAACGCCATTACAATGGCACCATTTTTTACTTCTTTTCCTAATTGATGCTCTATTTCAGGTTTGATCAATCGTGACAAAGAAGTTAAATTGATAATTCCCTGCGATAAAGCACTTGATAAAAATGGCTTGGTTTTAATATATTCTTCTACAATGGATGAAATCGTCTTCATTTAGTCGATATTTTTAATAAAGTGCAAAAATACGAACCGAAAAACTATTTTCAAAACAATTTGTTATAATTATAACATGTATTTTTAAAAATGATAAAATGCATCTTCTATGTGATTTATTGTGACGTCTTTTTTTTGGAATAAAATTGCGATGATATCAAAGCGAACTTCCACATCCAAGTCGTTTTCATTAATATACTGATCTACCGCTTTGACCAATAACTTTATTTTCTTTTTACTGACAAATTCTTCAGGATTTCCAAAATCGGCAGAAGTTCTCGTTTTTACTTCCACCACTGCAAGTGTGTCCCCTTTTTGTGCGATAATATCCACTTCTGCTTTTTGAAAACGGTAATTGGTTTCTAATATTTTGTAGTGATGTTTTTGCAGATGAGAAACGGCTAATTTTTCACCTTCAATTCCTAATTCGTTATGTTCTGCCATGAGCGTACACTTACTTTTTTCACATAAAATACGTATCTTATTCAGCATAATCAACCATTGCCACATATTTCAATTGAAATTACAACCTAAAAATTACTTGAAATATGCTATCAAACCAAAAAAACCTCCACCAATGAAAGCCAAATATGATCTTATTGGAAAAGGATACAATACTACCCGAAAAGCAGATCCTTTCTTGTTAGACCGATTGCAGTACCATCTCAATCCAATCCACAAAGGTTGGTATTTAGATATTGGCTGCGGCACAGGGAATTATACTTCAAAATTGCATACGAAAGAAACGAAATTTATCGGTGTAGATCCTTCTGAAAAGATGTTGACCGAAGCGCAAAAAAATCATCCAAACATTATATGGAAAAAAGGAACCGCAGAAGATATTCCTATTGAAGATCGCAGCGTGGAAGGAGTTGTAGGCACTTTAACATTGCACCATTGGAATGATTTGGAAAAAGGCTTTGCTGAACTTTTTCGCGTAATGAAAAACTACACCAATATGGTTTTCTTCACCGCAACTCCTCTGCAAATGAAAGGCTATTGGCTGCATCATTATTTTCCAAAAATGATGGAAGCTTCCATGCAACAAATGCCGTCGCTAGAAAAAATTACCAACGCCATGAATGCAGCTGGTTTTACAGATATTTTTACGGAACGCTATTTTGTTCAGCCCGATTTAAAAGATCATTTTTTATACATAGGAAAACACAAACCAACGATGTATTTGGATGCTGCGGTTAGAAATGGAATTTCCTCTTTTTCACATTTGGCGCATCAAGATGAAGTGCAACAAGGATTGGCACAACTGGAAAACGATGTTGCTTCTGGAGAGATTCAAAACGTCATCAAAAAATACGAAAATCGCAATGGTGATTATTTATTTTTACTGAGTCAAAAGGAACGTTAAACAAACAAGAATATTATTTTTTCTTTATTTTTGAAACAAAAAACTTCGCGATGACAGCTACGGAATTTGAACACTTTTTGGGTGATTTAGGACACGGATCTTTATGTGTGTTAGATCGAAACATTGCAAAGTCTGACTATGTTCCGTTAGATTTATCCGTGACGAACAATCAATTGAAAACCGTTGATGTGTCTTCTGCGGAAACATTAGGAACTTATATTAATCGTCATATTGCAATAAAAAAAGGAAAAATAGCATTTGGAGGTTATTTAGAAAAACGCGGTATTTACAACAGAAGCGACTATTTTAACGATCAAAATCCTGAAACCGAACGTACTATTCATCTTGGATTGGATGTATGGATTGAAGCAGAAACACCTATTTATGCTCCGTTAGCAGGTGAAGTACACAGTTTTCAAAACAATACCAATTTTGGTGATTACGGTCCAACGATTATTTTAAAGCACCACATTCAAAACGTTACTTTTTACACATTGTACGGACATTTGAGTGTGGCTTCTATTGAAAATTTACAGATTGGACAACCGTTTCAAAAAGGCGAGAAACTTGCAACTTTGGGCGATGCTGCTGTCAATGGAGATTATGCGCCACATTTACATTTTCAAATTATAAAAGACCTGCAAAATTTTTCAGGAGATTATCCTGGTGTTTCTTCAAAGAAAGACTTGGAATTTTACAAACAAAATTGTCCTGATCCGAATTTGTTATTGCAGTTGTAAAACTGTATTGTGAATCTGATAGAGACTCTGAAAATCATTCCAACGGATTGCCATCAGCGTCCAATTCCAAAAACGGATTGTATGCGATTTCCCAAAGATTTTCATCCAAATCGGCAACATAACCACTGTATCCACCCCAAAAAACTTCTTCGGGTTGCTTTACTATTTTTACGCCTTTGCTGGTTAAATCGGCAAAAACTTCGTCTACTTCTTCTTTCGTGCGTGTGTTGTATGCTAAAGTAAATCCTTTAAATCCGGAACCTTCTGGACTAACGGTTGCATCTTCTGCCAATTTCTCTCTTGGATAGAGTGAAAGTAACACACCATTTAACTGAAAAAACGAAATGTTATCGTTACTCGCATTTGTCAATTTCCACCCAAATTTTTCTTGGTAAAAAGCAGTGGCAGTTTCTAAATTTTCTACGCCTAATCCTATAATCGTTACTCGTGGTTGCATGTTTTTTTATTTAAAAAGTGTGGCTAAATATACAATTCCAAATAACCAACCTACATATAAAATGGTATAACTTAACGCAAATACGATAGATAATAGAAAGTTATGTTCCGTCAGAATACCTTTGGAAAACACCAAGCGTACTGCTCTAAAAAACACCCAGTAGAGCATTGCCAAAATCAGTACTATTGAAAACCATACAACGGTTTCTAAGAGGATTAAAAGTAGTATTAACAACACTGAAACCAACAACCAAATTAACAAAGAATTAAGGATTTGGACAATACCTTCTCCAACTTCAAAAGTAGACATATTGCCTACTTGAAGCTGTTTTCCTAAACTATTCTTGAATTCGAAACCTTTTAACTTTGGAAAATCATCTTTGAGGTCAATGCCTTTGTACAATCCGTAACTGAGAAATAGAAACAATGTAGCCGCAATAATTCCTAAGGACATGTAAAAATTAGTTGTAATGCTACGGTTGTAGTGAATTCCCGAAAAATACACCGTTAATGCGGTTACGACAACTACTATCAATGACACGATAAAAACAGATTTTCCTTTGAGGTATGTTTGGTTAGGTTTCATAAGAGAAATGAAAACTAAAACTTAATTATTTCTACCCTATAATCATCTAATTTATATTCCAATTCGTAGTCCAGAAGTTCTTTTTGTTTTACGAGTGCATCCGTGACTTCTTCTCCAGAAACCACAAATAATAAAGAAGTAAGGTTTGGCAAAGTGAAGAAGCTTTTCGGAAATACGTCAAATGCATTTAAATTCATCATTTGAATCCTTTTCAAGTTTGTGAGATTTCCCATTTCTTCAGGAAACCCTTTCAAACCACAACCAAAACAACCAAAGTATTCTAGCTTTTTAAGCTTAAAGAACGACGAAGGAAGGTATCCAATTCCTTTTTCTGCATACCCAAAACTAATTGATCTCAGGTTGGACAATTCGCCTATGGAAGTTGGAATTTTAGTAATTGGAGTCGCACCACAACCACCACCGTCAAACGATAAAAGTTCTAAATTTTTTAATTTGGAAATCTCACTAGGAATCTCTTCAAAGAGGTTACAAGCTAACTTGAGTCTTTTTAAATTTTCCAACGTCAAAACTGCCATCGGAAACGTTTCTAGTTTTGTACCGTATAAAGACAATTCTTTTAAGTTTTGTAATTTTTTTATCTGCGTAGAAATATCGCCAATAAGTTTAGATTCGAAAATGAGAAATTCAAGATTTTCAAGCTTAAATAAAAAGGTAGGCAAGCTTGTTATGGGCGCATCTGTTGAGCGAAACCAAGAATACCGAAAGTATGTGATTTTTTGATACTTGGAAACCTTCTTAGGAATCGCAGTATAATTACAATTATCTATCACCAAACCTACCAATTTATCTTTGGGAATCTTAAAAAAAGCTTTGGGGAATTTCTCAGAAGTATCATCTAATAAAGAGAGCGAAACGGTATTTCCCTTGTTGGTTTCTTCAATAGCACGATCAATAGATTTTACTGCAATTGGTTTTTGAGAAAACACGGTAAAGGAGAAGCAAAAAAATAAAAAAGCGAAGGTAAATTTTTTCATGTATATTTATGAATTAGGAATGGAATATACAATAAAATGAGGTGAAAAAAGATACGATGAAGTTATTTTTTCTATAACACATACGCATACACCGAAACAAAATGGCAAGCACTTCCCGCCAACACAAAGACATGAAAAATGGCATGATTAAAAGGAAGCTGTCGGATGCTATATAAAATAGCGCCAACAGTATAAAAAATGCCACCTGCAAACAACCAAAATAAACCTTCACTCGAAAGATTCGCAATCAAAGGATTGATGGCAAAAATGATAATCCAACCCATAAACACATACATTAAGGTGGAAAGCTTATCAAATTTTCCTGTAAAGAACAGTTTCATGGTAATTCCGACAATGGCAAATCCCCAAGCGAGTCCAAAAATAGTCCAGCCAATTGTTCCTTCCAAAGTAACAAGTGCATACGGCGTGTATGTTCCTGCAATTAATACGTAAATGGCTGCATGATCAAAGATGCGGAGACGATTTCGAAGTATGGGACTAGTTGCTTTGTGATACAGCGTAGAAGCAAGATACAAGATAATAATACTTGCGCCGTAAATAGTAAAACTCACAACATGAACTGCTGTACCATTTTGAACGCCGTGAATCACTAAAAAGATCAACGCAACAATACCTAACAAAACACCAATAGCATGCGAAATGATATTAAGTTTTTCTTCTAACGGAGAATAATAAACTGCTTCTTTTTTAGGTTTCAAAAGGATTTCTTTTTAGACGTCATAATGAGAAGTGAAATAACGGAGCTAGTTGTATGTTAAAACAACCAATTGCTGCAAATTTTTTCAAAACTTTTGTTATGACATACAATTAATTAAAGTGAGAAATGATAATTTCATACAAAGATACGCCACTTGATACATATCACTATGCATAAATGACATTTTTGATAGAAAGAATTCACAGAACTCAACTTGTCTCAACTCAAAAAACAGCATCTAAAAACAGCTAGATGCTAAAAGCAAAGCAATCCTAAATCCAAATGCTAGTATAGTACTCGAAACTTAATCGTATGTGTTATGTTTTTCAACGCAGAAGTCACTTTTTTGTTGTATTCTTTGTCTACATCCACAATTACATACCCTACTTTACTATCAGTTGATAAATATTGTCCTGTTACGTTTAATTCATACGTTGCCAACACTTCGTTGACTTTTGCCATCACACCAGGCACGTTTTTGTGAATGTGCAAGAAACGATGTGCATTGGTTTGTCGCGGCAAGCGAATATTTGGGAAATTGACAGCATCTACCGTATTTCCAGAGTTGACATATGCCATAATTTTATTTGGAACAAAATCCGCAATATCGCGTTGTGCTTCTTCGGTACTTCCACCAACATGTGGTGTTAAAATTACATTTTCTAATCCTTTCAATGCCGTATCAAACGCTCCGTTCGCTCTTGGTTCTACAGGATATACATCCACAGCGGCACCTGCAATTTTTTTACTTTCCAAAGCTTCTTTTAAGGCATCAATATCTACAACAAAACCTCTTGCCAAGTTGATCAATAACGCGCCATCTTTCATTTGTGCAAATTGTTCCGCACCAAAAAAGTTTTTATTCGCAGCATTGTCATCTACATGAAGTGAAACCACATCAGAAATGGCTAATAATTCTTCTAAAGAACGACACTTTTGCGCATTTCCAAGCGCGAGACGATCTTCAATATCATGATAAAAAACCTTCATTCCCATCGCTTCGGCTAATACAGATAATTGCTTTCCAATATTTCCATACCCAACAATTCCCAAGTTTTTTCCACGAACTTCTCGTGATCCTTTTGCCGTTTTTTGCCATTGTCCATTATGCAATTCGGTACTTCTTGGAAACACACTTCGCATCAACATGATAATTTCGCCAATTGCCAATTCAACCACCGAACGCGTGTTGCTGTACGGCGCATTAAACACGACAATTCCGTGTTCTTTGCAGGTTTCTAAGTCAATTTGCTTGGTTCCGATACAGAACGCGCCAATTGCCAGTAATTTTTTTGCAGCGGCAATGACTTTGGGTGTGACTTGTGTTTTGGAACGAATTCCCAACACATGAATGTCTTTTACTTTTTCGATTAGGTCTTCTTCTGAAAGACTGTGCGATAGAATTTCAACGCTAAAACCATCATCAGCCAAACGGTCAAACGCGTCGGAGTGAATGTTTTCTAGCAATAATATTTTAATTCTATTTTTCGGATAGGATAAGTTTCTAGGCAATTTATTTACAAATAAAAATTCATCTAAATTTGGAGTAATATGATCGGCATTGTCCACCGCTTTTTCACGAGCTACGTTTTCAGTAAACGCAAAGAATTTATCGGCAACACCAGCTTCACGCGTTACGTAATCGCTGTAACCATCGCCAATGACTTGGATTTCTCCGTTTAAATCCATGTTTCGCAAGCACTGAATTTTCCCGTTGTGTTGTGAAAGTACATTATCTGCATCAAATCCTGTAATATAGCCTTCCACATCAAACACAAACGTATTGGCATACACACGATCGGCAGGAATATTGTAGTCTTTCACAATCGGATCAATAAATTCTTTAAATCCGCAGGAAACCACATAAATAGCTTCTGAAAATTTTTCAAAAAACTCTTTATTACTTTCGATGGAAGATGACAATTGCAGTCGTAATCTTGCAATCAATTCGTCTAAGTTCGATTTGTGTGCGTTCAACAATTTGATGCGTCGTTCTAACGATTCTGTAAACGAAATTTCACCATCAATTCCCAAATTGGTAATCTCTTGAATTTCGTCAATAATCGCGTCTTTTTTAGGATTATTAGCCAAGGTAATTTCAGCCAATACATCCAACGCTTCTACACTGGTTAGTGTACTATCAAAGTCAAAAATATAATTTTTTTGGACTGTTTCCATGTCGTCATTAAATAAGTGATAAAAATATTAAAATCATTCGATTGAAACGATATCAAAGTCAATATTAAATTAACAATTCTAATACTTTTGTTGATAAACTAAGGTCTTGCTTTCAGATTGTAAGTTTTGCGAGTGATATGTAGTTTTTTGTTAGTAATTATTTATTAAATCATAATTCCATTTTGATTCTAAAAACAAGAGATGATCTGCTTTGTTCTTATAAGGTTCAATATTGATTTTATATGAGCTAAACTCACTTTCAGATATTTTTTTAGAAAACGCAATCGTATAATTTCGTTTTACCAAATCAGCAGCTGTTCGTATTTGTTTTAAAGTGTCTTCTTTTGTATATAGAAATATACTAATATCTATATGTGGTAAGAAAGATGAATGCATAGAATGTAATCCGTCAAAAATCAATATTTCGGCTGGATTCAATTTTATAGAATCATGTCCCTTTTTACCTTCTTTATGTAGATACGGTTTAAAATCAATAGACTGTCCATTTTTTAAGGCTGTTAAGTTGTGTAACGCTTCATTTAAATCATAAGCTTGAATATGATAACCACTTATACCTTTTGCATTTCTAGTTTTTCTATCTATTAGGTATGAATCTAAAGTTAAATGGTTTGCCTTTAAATTTTGGGTAGCTAACGATTCAATAATCTTTTTTGATAGATATGATTTTCCCAAATCCGCAGCTCCACAAATAGCAACAATGGTTAACCCGCCAACTTTTTTATTAGCTATAATCTTTGCGGAAAGTGTATCTTGTATCAATAAATTTACGTCTTAAAAATAAGTAGCAAAAAGGTATTGTATTTTTATGAGATGAACAAGAATGCATAAACATTCCCTTTCCAGCATGAAGAAAGGGAATGTAGTACTCTAAAAACACTAAATAATAGTAGATTGTCCAACTCGGATATTGCCCGAATTGATATGCAAGGCATCTACATTTTCAATAAATTCTTCAATAAATGTTCCTACGTTTTGAGTAGAATATCCTCCATTTGCGTTTAAATCTGGTGTGCAAATTTGAAGATCAATAGCGCGTTCCACTGCTTCGCGAACGGTTTCTGCTTCTTCTGCTAATCCAAAATGATCTAGCAACATCGCTGCCGAAAGGATAGAAGCAATCGGATTGGCAATGCCTTTTCCTGTCGCTTGTGGATACGAACCATGAATTGGCTCAAACAACGCAAATTTTTCCCCAACCGAAGCAGAAGCCAACAATCCAATAGAACCACCAATAACGCTGGCTTCGTCCGAAATAATGTCGCCAAACATATTTTCAGTCAAAATCACATCAAATTGACTTGGCTTTAACACCATTTGCATGGCTGCATTGTCCACAAATAAGAAATCTAATGCCACCTCTGGATATTGCGAAGCCATCGCTGTCACAACTCTTCTCCACAAACGTGAAGTTTCCAACACATTGGCTTTGTCTACCAACGTTAATTTGTTATTTCGGGTTTGTGCCGCTTTGAATGCTAAATGTGCCACGCGCTCAATTTCTTCCTTGCTGTACGCACACAAATCGGAAGCACTTGTGCCATCTTCGCTCAGCGTTTTCTCCCCAAAATAAATTCCGCCCGTCAATTCGCGATAAATAGCGATATCTGTGTTTTGAATGATGTGTTTTTTGAGTGGCGATTTGTCCAACAACGTATCATACGCTTTTACAGGACGAATGTTGGCAAACAAACCTAAGGATTTGCGCAGCGCCAACAATCCTTGTTCGGGACGTACTTTAGCATCTGGATTGTTATCGTATTTCGGATCGCCAATCGCACCAAATAAAACGGCATCTGCGTCTAAACATAGATCAAGCGTTTTTTGTGGTAAAGGATTTCCTGTTTCATCAATTGCGATCGCGCCAACCAAGGCGTTTTCAAAGGTGAATTTGTGTTTGTATTTTTCTGCAATCGCAGTTAATATTTTTATGGATTGTTCCGTAACTTCTGGACCAATGCCATCGCCGGAAAGGACTGCAATGTGTAAGTTCATAACTAATTTTTAGTATATATGTTTTTGTTCAAATGCTTCTATTTTAGATAAGTTACTGACTAAAAAGTCAATGTCGTCGTATCCTTTTTGCAAGCACATTTTTTTATATGGATTGATGTCAAACGAAGCCTTTTCATCTTCAAAAGCAATGGTTTGTGCTTCTAAATTCACTTCAATTTCGGTGTTTGGATTTTCTTGAATCGCTTGTAAAAGCTTCGCTAGAAACTCAGGTGTCACAGGAATCGGCAATACATGATTGTTCAAAGCATTTCCTTTAAAAATATCTGCAAAGAAACTAGAAACGATCACGTTGAAACCAAAATCTTTCAGTGCCCAAGCGGCATGTTCTCTACTCGATCCGCAACCAAAATTATGTCCTGCAACTAAGATAGAACCTGTATATTTTTCTTTGTTTAAAACGAAATCAGCGTTGATGCTTCCATCTTTGTGATAGCGCCAATCTCTAAATAAATTTTCGCCAAATCCTGCTCTGCTTGTTGCTTTTAAAAAACGTGCAGGGATGATTTGATCCGTATCTACATTTTCTTCTGGTAACGGATAGGCTGTTGAACTGAACGTGTTGAATGTACTCATAATTAAACTTCTTCTAAGATTGGAACGTTTACATCTACTATTTTTCCTGCAATGGCCGTTGCTGCTGCTACTAATGGACTTGCCAATAAAGTACGTGAACCTTGTCCTTGGCGACCTTCAAAGTTTCTATTGGAGGTAGAAACGCAGTATTCGCCATCAGGAATTTTATCATCGTTCATTGCCAAACACGCCGAACAACCTGGTTGACGCAGTTGGAAACCTGCTGCTTCAAAGATTTTATCCAAACCTTCTTCTTGTATTTGTTGTACCACCAATTGCGAACCTGGCACTAACCAAGCATTGATATTTGGTGCTTTTTGTTTTCCTTTTACGTAATTCGCGGCAACTCTAAAGTCTTCAATGCGCGAATTGGTACAGCTTCCTATAAAGACATAGTTTACTTGTTGTCCAATCAGTGACGCACCTTTTTTAAAGTTCATGTATTGCAATGATTTTTCAAGATTGGCATCATTTTTCGATGGAATGTGTTCGTTTAGTGAAATTCCCATGCCTGGATTTGTTCCAAAAGTGATCATTGGTGAAATGTCTGATGCATCAAAAAAGTACTCTTTGTCAAATTCTGCGGAAGCGTCCGACTTCAACGTTTTCCAATAGGCAACTTTTTGATCAAAAGCTTCTCCTTGCGGTGCAAATTTCTTTCCTTTTATATATTCAAAAGTGGTTTCGTCTGGCGCAATCATTCCGCCACGTGCGCCCATTTCAATACTCATGTTGCAAACCGTCATACGTCCTTCCATAGACATATTTTCAAAGACTTCACCAGCAAATTCTATAAAATGCTCCGTTCCGCTATCGGTTCCTAATTGCGAAATGATATACAAGATGACATCTTTTGGCAATACGTTTTTTTGCAACTTTCCGTTCACGGTAATGCGCATCTTTTTTGGTTTCGTTAGTAATAACGATTGACTTGCAAAGACTTGTGCTACTTGACTCGTTCCGATACCAAACGCAATAGCACCAAAAGCACCATGTGTTGAGGTATGACTGTCTCCACAAACTAGTGTCATACCTGGTTGCGTGATGCCCAATTCTGGCGCCATTACGTGTACAATTCCGTTATATTGATGTCCTAATGCATAGAGTTCAATATTGTGTTCGTCGCAGTTTTGTTGGAGTTGTTGTAGTTGGTTTCGCGACAATTCGTCTTTTACAGGCAAATGCTGATCTACCGTTGGTGTGTTATGATCGGCAGTAGCCACAATTTGTTGTGGTCTAAATACAGGAATGTTTCTTCTTTTTAATTCATTGAACGCTTGCGGACTCGTTACTTCATGAATTAAATGTTTGTCTATATATAATATTTGTGGTCCGTTTGGAATGCTGTCTACCACATGCGTATCCCACACTTTATCAAATAAGGTCTTTTTCATTTGCTTTCAATTTTCTGCTTTTAAGCGTACATGCGCTTCGCAGTTGTGCTCATTTTTACAATATGATGAATATCGGTATCGGTTACTTCTTTGTGCTTGTCTGCAAAATTTAAAAAATCACAGTACACAGAATCCAATTCGCGTTTGGTAAGATTGTACCCAACATTTTTGGCTCTGTACGCCAATGCTGCACGTCCGCTTCTTGCCGTTAAGACAATCGACGACGTTTCTGCGCCTACATCTTTTGGATCCATGATTTCGTAAGTTTCTCTGTTTTTAATAACACCATCTTGATGAATTCCTGAGCTGTGCGCAAACGCGTTCGTTCCTACAATGGCTTTGTTCGGTTGCACAGGCATGCCCATAGTTTCAGAAACTAATTGACTCATTTCGGTCAACATTTTCGAGTTGATGTTGGTGTTTAAGTCTAAATACGGATGTTGTTTTAAGATCATCGTTACTTCTTCTAACGACGTATTTCCTGCACGTTCGCCAATTCCATTGATGGTACATTCTATTTGTCGCGCACCATTCATTACACCTGCAATAGAGTTTGCGGTTGCCAATCCCAAATCGTTATGACAATGGCAAGAAAGTATAGCTTTGTGAATTCCGGTAACGTTTTCTTTTAAGTATTTTATTTTCTGCCCGTATTCTTCTGGCAAACAGTAGCCAGTTGTATCTGGAATGTTTAAAACTGTGGCTCCTGCTTTGATAACCGCTTCGCACACGCGCGCCAAAAATTCATTGTCGCTTCGTCCTGCATCTTCTGCATAAAATTCTACATCTTCCACAAAAGATTTTGCATATTTTACGGCAGCTACCGCGCGTTCAATAATTTGTTCTGGCGTAGCTTTGAATTTGTATTTCATGTGCGATTCAGACGTTCCAATTCCTGTGTGGATTCTTGGACGTTTTGCATATGTTAGTGCTTCTGCCGCAACTTTTATATCATTTTCTACAGCACGGGTTAATCCGCAAACTGTAGCATTTTTTACTAGTTTCGAAATTGCTTCTACCGATTGGAAATCGCCTGGACTTGATACAGGGAAACCTGCTTCAATTACATCTACTCCTAAAATGTCTAATTTAGCAGCAATCATCAGCTTTTCTTCCGTGTTGAGTTTGCACCCTGGAACTTGCTCTCCATCGCGTAAAGTTGTATCAAAAATATAGACTCGATTTGAACTCATACATTAAAAATTTGAGTGTTTATTTCGTTTTAATCATACGAATGTATACTTTGTATTTCCTAAAACGAATGATGAAGCCTTCTTTTTTACAGTGCTAATTGCATTTGTTTTTGATTTAAATTACTGATAATAAATTGTTTACAGGATAATTTTTTACAATGCCAAACTCACAAAAGGAATCTTTATTTGTATTGATTAAATCGTTGTCAAAATCTGAAAAACGACAGTTTAAGTTGTATGTTGGACGGTTTGAAGGCAATGTGGATTCAAAATTTTTAGCCTTGTTTACTTTTTTAGAGAAAAGTCAAACCTATGACGAGGAAGCAATTTTGAAGAAGAAAATTGTGACAAAGCGACAATTATCTAACTTAAAAGCCAATTTATACAAGCAAATTTTAAAGAGTTTGCGCTTAAATCCTGCACAACATAATATTCGAATTTCCATTAGAGAACAACTCGATTATGCCACTATTTTGTATAATAAAGGATTGTATCGACAAAGTTTGAAATTGCTTGATAAAGCTAAAATTCTCGCTTTGGAACACGAAGAAAAAAATGTGGCGTATGAAATTGTGGAGTTGGAAAAGATTATTGAAACGCAATATATTACCCGAAGCATGTCGAGTCGCGCAGATGAACTTTCTGCGGAAGCGAAAAAACTCAGTATCCAAAATGCCTTGGCGAGTAAGTTGTCTAATTTATCATTGGAATTGTACGGTTTGTTGTTGAAAGTTGGCTATGTAAAGAACGAGAAAGATTATGAAGAAGTGACAGCGTATTTCCACGATCGTTTGCCCGAAGTAACTATGTCCGAATTGGGATTTAGAGAAAAGTTATGGTTGTACAAAGCGCATTTGTGGTTTAGTTTTTTGACGCAAGATTTTCTATCGAGTTATAAGTTTTCGTTGAAATGGGTAGAATTGTTCAATAAAACGCCAAAAATGAAGGAGATTCATCCTGTGTTTTATTTGAAAGGAAATCACTATTTGTTGGAATCGCTTTTTTATATTAAACACGAAGTAAAATTTAAAGAAGTGTTGTTGCAGTTGGAACAAGATATTGAAAATGAAGTTGTTCCGCAGAATGATAATACACGTGTATTGAGCTTTTTGTATTTGTACATGAATAAGATCAATTATCATTTTTTAACAGGAACTTTTGCGGATGGTTTGTATTTGATTGATGAAGTGAACGAGCGCATTAAACAGTTTGAAAATAGAATTGACGAACATCACGTGATGATTTTTTATTATAAAATCGCATCTCTATATTTTGGCGCAGGCGATCATAAAAATTGCATTGAATATCTACAGAAAATTATTCGAAATAAATCCTTGAAAGTACGAGAAGATTTGTTGTGCTTTTCGCGAATTTTAAATTTGGTAGCGCATTACGAATTAGGGTTGGATTACCATTTGGAAACCCAACTCAAAAGTACGTATAAGTATTTGTTGAAGATGGACGATTTGCACGAAGTTCAAAAGGAGTTTATCAAGTTTTTAAGAGGTTTGGGCAATATTTATCCGCATCAAGTAAAGAAAGCGTTTGAAGCTTTACACGCCAAGTTGAAACCTTTTGAAGACGATCCGTACGAACGCAGAGCCTTTTTGTATTTGGACATTTTGTCGTGGCTGGAAAGTAAAATTGAAAACAAACCAGTTGCCGAGATTATTCATGCAAAGGCGAAGTTGTTGTTGAGGTAACTTAGACTTTGTTAGATTTTTAGACGCTTCAGCCTTAGACTTCTTAGATTGGAAACGTCTTTGCGAGAAGCTTGCGACGTGGCAATCTGTTGCTATAATATTAAAAAGTTTTTTTGAAAAATTCTCAGTACTCATAGCTCAATACCCGTATCTTTTTTACCACGAATACACGAATTTAGACACGCGTGTTCTTAGACTTGCTTCGCGCTTAGACAGCTTTGTTTAGACTTCTTAGATTCGTCTTTGCGAGGAGTTTACGACGTGGCAATCTGTTGCTTTAAGATTCCTGCCTCCGCAGGAATGACAAAAAACGTACATATAAAAAAAAGCGACTAGAATTTCTTCCAATCGCTTTCACAGTTTGAGTTAGTGTTATTATTACTGTGTGATATCCGTTGAAGATTGTACCGTGATTGCTTGTACATCTCTGTCAAACAAGTACAATCCGCCTTTATCGTCTCCGATAAGGTTAATTTTGTCTAAGATATTTCTTGCTAGTGCTTCTTCTTCAATTTGTTCCGCAACATACCATTGTAAAAAGTTGTGTGTTGCATAATCTTGTTCTTGCAAACTGATGTGTACCAAATCGTTGATACTCTTTGAAACTTTTACTTCGTGTTCAAAGAGTTTTTGAAACATTTCTTTAAAAGATCCGTATTCTTTTGGTGGTTCTGAAAGTTGTGAAACCAAAGCGTGTCCGCCACGTTCGTTTACATATTTTACTAATTTTAGCATGTGCATGCGTTCTTCGTCAGAATGCTCGTACATGAACGAGGCAACTCCTTCAAAACCTTGCGTTTCTGCAAAACTTGCCATCGCTAAGTATACTTGCGAAGATTCAGCTTCTATTCGTATTTGCGCGTTGAGTGCGCTCTCCATATTTTGTGATAACATAGCGTTTCTCTTTTTGTTTATGTAAAAATACGCATAAGATGTGAGTTTTACTTACGGGAAGGGTAATTTTAATTTATTCTAACTAAAGGAATGTGAATTGATTGCTCTGATATTTTCAAGACTCCTTAGTCCTTATAATATTCATATTCTCTTTCCTCTGTGTACACAATTTTACCGTTTTCAGTTTTGTGATTGCGATAGGTGAAGTTGCCACGATCATCAACTTTTCGATCACTGATTTTGATGACACCTTTATTGCCATTATTGTTGCTGATAATTTCCTTCACGAGATTATCTTCATACACAAACTCATACGAATATTCAAATTCTATTGCGTCTGAATTGGCTTCAAAGATTTTTACATCTATTTTTTTCAATCTTTGTAAAGTATCCAACTTTTGTATAGTTTCAGTTATATACCTGTCATCCTGAACTTGTTTTTCATCAATTTTGATCGTATAGGAATCTACCAACTTCATTTTTCTAATTTTAATCGTGTCCGTACTGTTTTTTTCCATTGTAATTCCTACTCTCTCTACATCACTTAGTTGTTTGAAAGTCGTCACTTGATCAACAGATTGACCATCATCATTTTGAAATTGTGTTCCTTGTTCTATTTTTTCTATGTTCCCGTTTCTGTTAAAAAAGAAGGTTTCTTTGAGTTGAAAAAAGGCACCTTCTTTGCTTGTAGAAACTTGTTTTATTACTTTCACCTTTCCCTTTACTACCATAGGAAGTATATCTTTAGGAAATTGATTTTGTGATTCACATCCTAAAAAAAGTAAGCAAGAAAATATGAGCAGTATAGCTTTCATAGATCAGATTTAATATCAAAAGTTAATTAATTGTTTCTCCATTCATGACATCGTCTTCATCAGGATTTACAAACACCAATTTGCCTGTTGGCGTTTCGGTCATTAAAATCATTCCTTGACTTTCTACTTTGGCAATGGTTCTCGGTGCTAAGTTGGCTAACACCGTTACTTTTTTACCAATGATTTCTTCTGGCGTAAAGCTTTCGGCAATTCCAGAAACAATCGTGCGTTTGTCCAAACCTGTATCCACAACAAGTTTTAAGAGTTTTTTTGTTTTGCGAACTTTCTCAGCTTCTATGATGGTTCCGACACGTAAATCTAACTTGGTAAAATCGTCAAAAGTTGCCGTTTCTTTTTGTGGCTCTGGTTCTTTGTTGGCAGCTTCGTTGGCTTTTTTAGTCGCTTCCAACTTATCTAATTGTGCTTGAATTTCTTTGTCGTCAATCTTTGCGAACAGTAATTCTTGTTTGTTAATTTGATGTCCTGTCGGGATCAATACTTCTTTGGTAGAAACATCACTCCAAGTCACGTCTGCATCAAAAGCTAAAATGTTTTTTAGTTTTTTGGATGTGAACGGTAAAAACGGTTCTGACAATACCGCAATGGCAGAAGCAATCTGCAACGCCACATACATAATGCCTTTTACCATTTCTGGATCTTCTTTGATCTTTTTCCAGGGTTCATTGGCTTGTAGGAACTGATTTCCCAATCGAGCCAAATTCATTAATTCTTGACTTGCCTCACGGAAACGATATCTTTCTATAGAACTCGCAATGATCGCTGGAAAATGCTTTACTTGTGTTAATTCTTCATATTCTCCTGTATATTCTGGAATAATTCCATCATAATATTTATGCGTCAACACAACTACACGATTGATAAAGTTTCCTAAAATCGCCACTAATTCACTATTGTTACGCGTTTGGAAATCTTTCCACGTAAAATCGTTGTCTTTAGTTTCGGGCGCATTCGCGGTTAACGCATAACGCAATACATCTTCTTTCCCTGGGAAATCTTCTAAGTATTCATGCAACCAAACTGCCCAATTTTTTGAAGTGGAAAGTTTGTTACCTTCTAAATTTAAAAATTCATTCGCAGGTACATTGTCTGGCAAAATATAATCGCCATGTGCTTTTAACATCGACGGGAAAATGATGCAGTGAAATACAATATTATCTTTTCCGATAAAATGCACCAATTTGGTGTTTGCATCTTTCCAATAGGGTTCCCAATCTTTTCCTTCTCTTTCTGCCCATTCTTTTGTTGCCGAAATGTATCCGATAGGCGCATCAAACCACACATAGAGTACTTTTCCTTCTGCGCCTTCTACAGGAACAGGAATTCCCCAATCCAAATCGCGCGTTACGGCACGTGGACGCAAACCATCGTCTACCCACGATTTTACTTGTCCGTACACATTGGGTTTCCAATCTTTTTTATGTCCTTCAACAATCCATTCGTTTAAAAAGTCGCTGTATTTGTCTAATGGTAAAAACCAGTGTTTTGTCTTTTTTAAGGTAGGAACATTTCCTGTAATGGTCGATTTTGGATTGATCAATTCCGTAGCACTTAACGCGCTTCCACAATTTTCACATTGATCGCCATACGCTTCTTCATGACCGCATTTTGGACAGGTTCCTATTACATAACGATCCGCCAAAAACTGATCGGCTTCCGCATCGTATAATTGTTCTGTTACCTCTTCTGTAAACTCGCCAGCTTTGTATAATTTTTTAAAGAAATCAGACGCCGTTTTATGGTGAATTTCCGCAGACGTTCTTGAATAGTTATCAAATGAGATTCCAAAATCTTGAAACGATTGTTTGATGATTCCGTGGTATTTATCAATGATATCTTGCGGCGACACTCCTTCTTTTTTTGCACGCATCGGAATGGCAAAACCATGTTCGTCACTTCCGCACATAAAAGCAACGTCGTTGCCTGTTAAACGCAAGTAACGCGCATAAATATCGGCAGGCACATACACACCAGCCAAATGCCCAATATGAATGGGACCGTTGGTATATGGCAAAGCCGCCGTAATTGTATATCGTTGTGGATGTTGACTCATTTCGTTTGTTTTCAATTCTATTTGATTCGGTTTTCAAGGTTTTTTGTGTTGAAAACCTCGTAATTAACGTGCAAAAATATGAATTTACTTGTCTAAATCATTAATTTAGGAACGTAATAATTCAACATACATTCATTAAAACGATGATTTTTGCAACTCGTCTAAAAATGAATTTTGTTTTTGAAGAAAATGAAAGACTGTAATTTTTCTGCTACTTTTAGTATATGAAGCCACCAAAACCACTACAAAAAGGCGCGACTGTTGGTATTTTGTCGACAGCGCGAAAAATCTCCATTGCAGAAATTGAAGCTGCAGTTACATTGCTACACAGTTGGGATTTGAAAGTTGTCCTCGGAACAACAATTGAACTCGAAATGAACCAATTTGCAGGCGACGACATGACACGCATGCTCAATTTTCAACAGTTTATGGACGACGACGCTATTGACGCCATTTGGTGTGCACGTGGCGGCTATGGAACGATTCGCATTATAGATCAGCTAGATTTTTCAAGATTTGTACAACAACCTAAATGGATTATTGGCTATTCGGATGTTACTGTTTTGCATTCTAAAGGACCGCAATTGGAAGTTGAAACGCTGCATGCTACGATGCCGATAAACATTCCCAAGAATAGCAAAGCGACTTTGGAAAGTTTACGTAAAGTACTGTTTGGTGAACACTTGCAGTATACGATTCCCGCGAAAGCGAACAACAAAATAGGAAGCGCGACAGGCGAATTGATTGGTGGAAATTTGAGTATGTTGTACAGCATGTTAGGCTCCGATTTGAGCTTAAATACAGACGGAAAGATTCTGTTTTTAGAAGATTTGGACGAATATTTGTATCATGTGGATCGTATGTTGATGAACTTGAAACGCAACGGATATTTTGAAAATCTGGCAGGAATGATCGTTGGTGGCATGACCGATATGCACGACAATACGATTCCTTTTGGCAAGAACGCAAACGAAATTATTTTGGATGTGACTTCCGAATACAATTTCCCAATTTGTTTTGACTTTCCCGCTGGACATTTGGATGACAATCGCGCGTTGATTTTTGGGAGAAATGTAGCGTTGGAAGTTGCCTCAGAAGTTACATTAGTTTTTTAGTTTTTTGTGTGATGCTGCATCCAATTCAGCATAACGTTACGAGTTCATTTTTACAATTTCCTTGTAGGTTTTCTGTTGAGAATAAATCGCTTTGGCATCTTGTGGAACATATTCGTTTTTTTGCTTCACATCAATGATTCTGGCTTTTACAGAATCGTCTAATTGCCATTGTACATAACTACGCAATTGTTGGTGAATGTCTGCGTCTAAAATTGGCGTGAGCACTTCAATACGATGATCTAAGTTTCGCGTCATCCAATCGGCAGAACCGATGTACATTTTTTCTTCGCCACCATTGGCAAACATGTATACGCGTGCATGTTCTAAATATTGCCCAACCACACTTTTGACACGAATGTTTTCGCTTTGTCCCACAATTCCTGGTACTAAACAGCAAATTCCACGGACTACCAAATCAATTTGTACGCCTGCATTGCTGGCTTCGTACAAAGCTTCAATCATACGTGTGTCTTGCAGACTGTTGAGTTTTAGAATGATGTATGCTTCTTTTCCAGCTTGCGCATTTTTGATTTCTTGATCTATTAATTCTAGGAATGTACTTCGTGTTGTAAATGGAGAGATTAATAGTTTTTTGGCTTTTGGAATGATGATTTCACGCTCTAATATTTGAAAGACTTGTGCCAATTCCGACGTGATTTTTTCGCGTTTGGTCATCAAGCAGAAATCTGTGTATAATGTTGCTGTTTTTTCATTGAAATTTCCTGTGCCAATGTAGCCGTACCAACTTGGAACGTCATTTTCCAAACGTTCAATGAAGAGTATTTTGGAGTGCACTTTGATTCCAGGATAACTGTAAATGACTTTCGCGCCGTTTTCCTCTAGAATTTTTCCCCATTTGATATTGTTTTGCTCGTCAAAACGCGCTTTGGTTTCTACAAAAACCGTGACTTCTTTTCCGTTTTGTAACGCATCAATCAGCGCTGTGTTGATGCGTGATTCTTTCGCAACTCGGTATAAGGTAATTTTTATTTTGGTCACGTTTTCGTCTGTGGCAGCTTCTTCCAACAATTCCGATACATGATCAAAGGATTCATACGGAAAGTACAACAAGCGATCTTTTTCTGAAATTGCGGTAAATATACTGTCGTATGCGCTTAATTCTTTGTTTCTAACAGGTGGAAATGTTGGTAATGAAAGTTCTTTTTGTGTTGGATTTGGGAAACCAAAAAAGTCTTTAAAATTGTGATGCGTTCCACCAAAAATGATGTCGGTATCATTCACGTTTAATTCCACTTTTAGTGCGTTTAGTAAATCTGTAGAAAACGTTTTATCGACTAGCATACGCGTTACTTGTCCGGTATTTCTATTACTTAAAGAGTCTTTTATTTTTTGCAGTAAATTGCCCGAATATTCATTGTTGATATACAACTCGGCATCACGGGAAACTTTGATGGAATGGAAGGTGTTTTTTGGATACACTTCCGTGAGATGAAACTTTAGGATATCATCTACAAAAGTGATGTACTGTGTATTATTTTCTGCGGGAAATACTAGGAGTCGCGGTGAATTTTCAGGAACTTTAAAGATGAGCAATTCTTCATTGTAAACAGACGTTACGTATAATTTTTCATTCTCAATAAAAAGTTCATTGCCGTCTGAAACGTTCGTGTTCGATTCTAGTTTTGTTGCTAAATTTTCTTGGTAATACACTTTCGCGAATTGTTGCTGCGTTGTTGAAAATTGTGTGTAATCAATCAGTTCTATGCCTTCTTTTTTCAATTCGGGAATGATTTGCTCTCTATAGATTTTACCAAATTCTTCTTGTTGCAGGTTGACTTCTTTTTTGATCTTTTTCAACAACTTATTTGGTTTCGTAATTAGCTTTTTACGCAAGCCTTTGTCTAAGGTTTTTATTTGACGAATGGCAGACACGCGCACTTTAAAAAATTCGTCCAAATTAGAAGAAAATATTGCCAAAAACTTGATGCGTTCATACAATGGATTTCGGGGATCAGCAGCTTCTTGCAATACACGGTGATTGAAGCGCAACCATGAGAGATCTCTGTTGTAAAATTCGGTAGAAGTCAGTGCCATTTTTAGGTTTTAAATACCAAAAGTATATAATATTTAGGCATTACTTGTATTTTTACTTGGTTTTACTTTTCCATCACCAATATTAGTTGATCAGAAGCAAACATGGCGGCAGGAGAAATTACTTTTTCATTGATTGGAATGTTGCTTCCGTAGCGTTCTTGCATTTTAGATTGTACAATTTTATGACTCAAGTCAAAATCTGAAAGCTTCTCAAGTTGTCCAATTTCTATATTTGTTGCCTCTTTGTATATTTTCCAAACAAGTTCTGAGCAATATATTTTATCATCGGACCATTCAAAATAAATATCATACGATTTTCCTTGATATTTTTCGCCGATTTTTTTCATTTTAGAAAGCATCGAACTTGTTAGAACTTGGTTGGCATTTGCCAGTCGTTTAATTACATAATGTCCGTTTTTACCTCGATCTATCCATTCTTGCAAAGGTGTTACTGTTACAGGTTGAATGGCTTCATACACAAAATAGTCACCATCCATTTCATAAATAATTCCCATGTGACTATATGTTGAATTTGTAGCTAGTTGAATGGCTTTGCTTTGATTTGATGTGGACGTCTGAAAGATGATATCGCCACTTTGAAGGTTACCATTGCGTGTATGTTGTGCTGTTTTTTGAGTATCTTTTTGTACTCCATAAGCAAATTGATACATTTCAGTGACCCAATATACTAAGAAACTTAAAATTCCAATAATAATCAGTGTTAGTAGTGTTTTTTTCATTCGTATTTATAGTGAACATTCCTATTATTTTTAAAAGCTACAATAATCTTATGTTGAGTCAAAACTAAACAAAGAGTTTATCCTATTTTTAACACTTATTTTTATTTCTTTTTCGAATCGAATTCAAAAATTAGATAAACTTCTCAAACATGATATAAATCATATATTGCCTGCAACACGATGCCTAATTTTGGCTTATAACAAATTAGGTATGTGCAATTTAGTAAATAAGTATAATGTAGCGGGGCCGCGCTACACGAGTTATCCAACCGTTCCGTATTGGAATATGGAAACGTTTTCGGTTGATCGCTGGAAAGCTTCCGTTCAAAAATCATTCAACGAAAGTAATGCCGCAGAAGGTATTAGTTTGTACATCCATTTACCATTTTGCGAAAGTTTGTGTACATTTTGCGGCTGCAATAAACGCATTACGAAGCGTCATGAAGTGGAACAACCGTATATAAAAACATTGCTCAAAGAATGGGCGTTGTATTGCGAATTGTTTGAAACCAAACCCAATATTAAAGAGATTCATTTAGGCGGCGGAACACCCACATTTTTTTCACCAGAAAATTTACAGAGATTGATAGAAGGCTTGTTGTCTTATGCTAATGTAGCAGCAGGACATGAGTTTAGCTTTGAAGGACATCCCAACAATACCACAGCAGCACATTTGCAAACGTTGTACGATCTTGGATTTAGACGTGTGTGTTTTGGTGTGCAAGATTATAATGAAACGGTTCAAAAAGCCATTCACAGAGTACAACCTTTTGAAAATGTACAACGCGTAACCGAATTGGCACGAAAAATTGGCTATACATCTGTAGGACATGATCTTATTTTCGGATTGCCTTTTCAAACCTCCGAACATGTACAGGAAACGATTGAAAAGACAAAATTGTTAAAACCTGATCGCATTGCGTTTTATAGTTATGCGCATGTGCCATGGATAAAAGGAAACGGACAACGCGGTTTTCGCGATGAAGATTTGCCAACCGCAGACGAAAAAACAGCACAGTATAATTTAGGCAAACAACTATTGCAAGAAGCGGATTATACAGACATCGGAATGGATCATTTTGCCTTACCAACCGATTCGTTATATACTTCTATGATTGAGAAGCGTTTGCACCGGAATTTTATGGGATACACGGCGCAAAAAACACAATTAATGATTGGTTTGGGCGTGTCTTCTATTGCTGATAGTTGGTACGGATTTGCACAAAATGTGAAGAATATTGAAACCTATCATCATTTGGTGAATGAAGGCATGATTCCTTTAGCAAAAGGACATATTTTAAGTGCGGAAGATTTGCTGATTCGCACACATATTTTAAATTTAATGTGTCACTTTAAAACGTCTTGGACAACAGAAACGACACAGGTTCCAGAGTTGGCAAACATCACTGAAAAATTAGCAGAATTTGAACGTGATCAACTGATTCAGATACAAAACAACACCATTAGTATTACTAAAAAAGGAAAACCATTTGTACGCAATATTTGCATGGCATTCGATGTATTATTACAACGCAAAAAGCCCAACACACAATTGTTTTCCATGACTGTTTAACATTAAAACTTCCAATATTATGATACAAAAAATTATTGTCCCGATAGATTTTTCAAAGCATTCTGAATACGCTTTAGAAGCAGCAGCTGCTTTGGCACAAAAACACAATGGAGAAATTTTAGCATTGCACATGTTAGAATTGTCGAATGCACTTATTTCTGATGATGACAACTCCAAACAAGCAGAAGCTGTTTTTTACTTGAAGTTGGCAGAACAGAAGTTCGCAGATTTTTTAGACAAACCATTTTTAAAAGACGTCAAAGTCACGCCAATTGTAAAGCATTTTAAAGTGTTTAGTGAAGTGAACGATGTAGCCAAAGAACACAATGCGGATATGATTGTGATGGGTTCTCACGGAACCAGCGGATTGAAAGAAATTTTTATCGGCTCTAACACCGAAAAAGTAGTGCGTCATGCGGATATTCCTGTGTTAGTGATTAAACATCATCCTATTTTGACCGATTTTGAAAAAGTAGCTTTTGCGTGCGATTTCTCTAAGAAAGCTATCAAACCGTATATCAACGCTTCGCATTTATTTAAATCGCTCGGTATTCAGTTGCACTTGGTATATATCAATTTACCAGGTACAGGATTTAATAGTACTACTGAAATGGAAGAAAAAGTGACTGACTTTTTAAAGGTTGCGGATGGAAATTTAGACAATTTAGACAATGTACATTATATAAACGATTATTCGATTGAGCAAGGTATTTTAAATTTTGCAAGTGCCAAAGGTGCCGATTTGATTGCCGTGGCAACGCACGGTCGCAAAGGGTTGGCACATTTTTTTGAAGGAAGTATTTCGGAAGACATTGCCAATCATTCTGCATTGCCAGTCATGACTTTCAGAATTTAAATGTTGTGTGAAGTCTTGAAACTTCACACAACATTTTTAATCTTTATTTTTATTGCATCATCGTAAAGTTGCAATATTTTTTAAAAGGCAGGAAATTTCGGGATTTCCTGCCTTTTTTTGTTTGTTATTACATTTTGATACCAATTTACACGTAAAATGGTATGATCTTAAAGTAAATTTGTTGTTTTAAGCTAAGGATGCACCACCAATAAAGGTCGCTTTAACGTCTTACTAATTGTGGTTGTGGAAGAATGCTTGAATAAACGATCAAAAACAGATTCTTTTTGAACGATTAATCCAATGGTGTCGATGTCGTGCATTTGTACGTAGCACGATTTTGCATAATCTAACGGTACATTTTCAATAACGTTGTAGGTGTAGTTGATGTCTTTGCAATTTTTCAGTAAGAACGATTCGTCATACCGATTGCCCGTAAATCCTTTTTCATATACGCGCAATACATGTGCGTGAATGTTTTGTTGCCTTACAACGGTTAGAATTTTATCAAACGCTTCACTCTGTATATCATCTTTCACGTCTAATGGCACTAACATGGTTTTTGGTGGATGAAATTTTACATCTTCCGGAACCACCAATGTATTGCAATTGATTCTTCTAATAATGCTTAACGTGTGACTTCCAAAGAGAATTTCGGCAGCGTTAGAAACACCGTTAAAACCTGCAACAAGCAAGTCAATATTTTTTTCTTGAATAGTCCTATGTATAGCGTCAATAAAGCTGTTGTAATCTATTATAGCATGAAATTCATGTTGTTCTTCGGCAGCTTCATCAAGTTCAACTTTGAGTTTGTGTAAGCGTGCTTTTTCCGCTTTCAACACACTATCATACACATTTGCAGTAGCGGAAGACATTAAATCATCTAGTGTAAAACTTCCTGATTTATGAACATACATCACATAAAAACAACAGGTTTCATTTTTTAGGAAATTTATAGCGTATTGTATAGCATTACGCGAACACGTTGAAAAATCAGTAAGTACTAAGATGTTTTTCATAAGATTAAACTTTTAAATGACGCTGTGTAAAGTCGCTGTGTAAAGTCTGAGACTTTACACAGCGTTTTATTAAAATTGATCTAAAAGATAATTAATTAAATCGGTGGTAGTTAAAATTCCAACTAATTTTCCATCATCTACCACTGGCAATGCATGAAATTCTTTTTGAGCTAAAATTTCTGCAGCTTCTTTGATGGTAGTCTCCGATGTAACACTGACTAAGTTTTTAGCCATGACTTGCTCTATCGTAAACATATTGTATACGATCGTTTCTACAGATTCCTCTTCTTCAAAAGCAGCATCGGCAAAACTGATACGCAATAAATCTGTATAACTTAACATTCCCGTAATTTCATCGCCGCTTACCACAGGAATATGGCGGATATTGTTTGCTTTGAATAAACGTTCTGCTGTATCTAATTTATCTGTATGATTTAACGTAATGACATTTGCTGTCATAATTGTTGAAACCGGTGTTCTTTTCTTCATCTTGTTTTGAGTTTTAAATTCTATATCAAATGTAACGACAATGTTAAAAAACAGCTATGATATTTATCATGTCACAACATAAAATATAGTAGTAATTTTAGCATACCAATATTTTACACATTATGGGATCACAACTAGTAAAACCAATAGATTCAGACGAATTACAAAAAGAATTTATACAACAATTATTGTACGATATAGAAGCCTTGGCGACAATGATTGAAACGAACGATTTTGAACAAGGAATTCAACGTATTGGCGCAGAACAAGAAGTATGCATTGTCGATTCGTTTTACAGACCTTCGTTTAATGCATTGGAAATTTTAGACGAAATCAACGATCCGCATTTCACAACAGAATTGGGTTTATTCAACATAGAAGCCAATTTAGATCCTATTGTGTTGAAAGATAATTGCTTCTCACAACTAGAAAAAGATTTAACGTATTTGTTAGAAAAAGCCCAAAAAGCAGCGAAAACTATTAAAGATAACAAAATCATACTCGCAGGAATTCTACCAACCTTCAAACGTAGTGATTTGGTTTTCGAAAATATGACACCTCACAAACGTTACAAAACCTTAAACGATATTTTAAAAGACATCAAAGGAAACGATTTTAAACTGCAAATTAGAGGTGTAGATGAACTTATTTTACGTCATGAATCTATCCTTTTTGAAGCCTGCAACACAAGTTTTCAAGTACATTTACAAATTGGTTTGGACGAAATTATTGATAAATACAACTGGTCACAAGCCATTGCAGGACCTGTATTAGCTACCATGACCAATGCACCAATGTTGCTAGGAAAAGAATTGTGGAGCGAAACACGCATTGCCCTTTTTCAACAAAGTATTGACTTGCGAAATACATCACACTTACTAAGAGAACAAAAACCGAGAGTTTCTTTTGGAACCGATTGGATAAAAAACTCTATTCTGGATGTGTTTACCGATGATATTACACGCTATAAAGCCTTGGTAACCACCGATTTTGAAGGAAATTCCGTAGACGATTTAGCCAAAGGTATCAAACCAAAATTAAAAGCGTTAAATCTGCACAATGGAACCTTATATAAGTGGAATAGAGTCTGCTACGGAGTCGCTAAAAATGTAGCACATTTGCGCATTGAAAACCGATACATTCCTGCAGGACCGAGCATAAAAGACGAAATTGCCAATGCGCTATTTTGGGTGGGCGTAATGCAGGGAATGCCTGATGATTGTAAAAATATCTGGGAAAGAATGCATTTCAAAGATGCGCGTGGCAACTTTATCAAAGCGGCGCGTACAGGATTGGATTCGTATTTTAATTGGTTTGGCGAAGGAATTTCTGCCAAAAAATTAGTGTTGGAAGTGTTGATTCCGATGGCAAAAGAAGGATTAAAAAAATCGAACGTAAGTGATACCGACAGCGATTATTATTTAGGTATTATTGAAGATCGCGTTCACAAAAACACTAACGGGAGCAAATGGCAAGTCCGCAGTGCACGAAAACTAAACAAAATAGTTTCTGCGGAAGAAACCAATATCTTATTGACGCATCATTTATATCAAAATCAATTGGAAAATCGCCCTGTTCATGAATGGGAATTGGCAACAGTTTCGAGTGATGCGCAAAAACATTCACAAAACAAAATGTACAAAGTAATGACGAAAGAAGTGTATGTAGTGAATGAAAATGATTTGGTCGGTTTGATTGAAAAAATAATGCAATGGAAAAACATTCATCATATTCCAGTGGTGGATGAAGACAATAAAATTGTGGGCATCATTTCGGCTACAAATTTAAACGCCAACTCGCATAAAGATATGTTTGTCAAAGAAATAATGAGCACCAATATTATTGTGGGAACTCCTGAAATGACCATAGAAAAAGCTGAAAAACTTATGTTGGATCACGAAGTTGCCTGTTTGCCTATTTTAGATAATGATTATTTAGTTGGTATCTTTACTAAGAATGATCTTAAAAAAATTAAAAGCAACTATTAATTCAACGCAGAATTCTGTATATGCAACCTCATCTCCTTTTAGACGTAAAGCGCACTATTTACAGTCACACCAATCCTAAAGCTACCAAAACGTTGGTTTTTATTGGTGGAATTCATGGCAATGAACCTGCGGGAATTTATGGACTGCAACATGTCATTGCCGCAATTTGCAAGCACAAACTTGAATTGCAATGTAATTTATATGCCTTGGCGGGAAATTTAAACGCGATTCAAAAAAATATTCGATATGAAACCACAGATCTCAATCGATTGTGGACACACGAAAACATTCAAAAAATTACGTCACAAACTACTTTCAATTCACAAGAAGAAAAAGAACAAGCAGAATTGCATGAGTGTATACAAGATATTTTAAACACGCATTCGGGAACGTTTATTTTTATCGATCTGCATACAACTTCCTCCGAAACGATTCCATTTATCACCATTAGCGATTCGTTAAAAAACAGAGCATTTGTATCTAATTTTCAGCTTCCGATCATTTTGGGAATTGAAGAATACCTAGATGGTCCATTACTAACGTACATTAACGAATTTGGATATATCGCCTTGGGTTTTGAAGCGGGACAACACGAAGATCCAGAAGCGGTCAAAAATTGTGAAACGTTTATTTGGCAAGCATTAATGGCTGCCGAAGCACTTACGAAACATACTATTGAACCGTTGAATGTTTTACCAAAGAACTTTTTAAAAGTTAAAAATTTAGGCACTTTTTATGAAATCAGTGATCGGTATCATCTGAAAAAAGAGGAAAATTTTACGATGAAACCTGGATTTAAAAATTTTGATACGATTCAAAAATCACAAGAAATCGCTACTAGCAATTCAACAACTATCAACGCAAACGTAAGTGGAAAAATATTTATGCCGTTGTATCAAAAACAAGGAGACGATGGATTTTTTATCATTACTGAAATTTCTACATTTTGGCTGAAACTTTCGAGCATGTTCAGAACCTTGAATTTACATCATGTATTGCGAATTTTACCTGGCGTACAACAAGACAAATCGAATGCAAATGCGCTTATCGTTAATCCGAAAATAGCTGCATTTTTAGCGACTAAAATATTTCACTTGTTTGGCTACCGGAAAAAAGTGTTGAAATCTGAGAAGTGGTATTTTATAAAAAGGGATTAGCGCAAAGTGTAACACAAAGTCGAGAGACTTTACTATGCTACGACTTTGCTTGACGCGCCTTTACAAAATCAAAAGATTGGCAAAGCCTACCAACTTTGCCAACTATTTTTATAATTTTTTATCTGCCTTTTTTGCAATTTTCTTTAGTTTTTTGTCTAAATGTTTCATGAGTTTATCCATGGCGCTTTCACACATTGGGAGTATTTTTTTAGGAGACAACACAGGGATTCCTTTTACCATTACTGTTGTTTTTTTAGATCTGGCAGCTTCATTGATAGCAAACACTTTCTTTCCTTCTTTATTATACAATGCCATTCTGTAATTTGCTCGCATTTTTATAGTCGCTGTTTTTCCAATTCCAAAACCTTTTACAAGACTAAAGTGAATTTCAATAAAAAGAACGCCATCAGCTTCACTAAATAATTTAGCTGCACCTTCTTCATTCGCTTTCCCTAAAATACCTTCATAAATATATTTATAACCATCATACACAATGTATCTTGATAGTTCTGCTTCAGTTCCTTCCAACTTAGGTACAAAATTCTTGTAAGCTTCATCATTTAAAACTTCGGCTTCTGGAAGCAATTGAAATGGTAACTTCTTTGAATATTCATCAAAAAATGTTTTGTGAAATTTCTCTAATATGGGCGTTAAATTGAAATCAGGATTGTTTCTTAAATTGGCAACTCTTGTAATGAGTTCTTCGCTTCCAATACCTAAGTCTGAAAAACCAATAGTTTTGTCAGTATAAAATGATACAACAGCGACTTTCTTGTCCTGTGAGAAGGATAACGTTGTAAAAAAAATGAGTGCTAGTAAAATAAAATTTTTCGTCATATAATCGTTTTAAGTTCGCCCTAAAACTATGACAATCTAAGATAGCATCAAAGTAATTGAGAAGGATTAGCCCGAAGTTGGGAGACTTTGCTTCACAATTGGTAAAGTCTCACATCTTTACTAATGACAATTCATCGTACTCGTGACCAAACCTGCATTTGGCGCTGGAGAAATATAGGGAATGCCCAAGCCTAAACCGCGTAAAATAAATAACATCCCAATAATAACTACAAACACAGGAATTGCTTTTTGAATTCGACGTTTGATAGAAGTATTTAAAAATTTTCCAATATAAATTGCCGTCGTCATGAGTGGAATCGTTCCTAAACCAAAAAACAGCATGTACACACTTCCTTCTAGCATGCTTCCCATAGCAACAGCACCAAAAACTGCCATATAGACCAATCCGCACGGAAGAAATCCGTTTAAAAAACCAATGGTAAAAAAAGTATCTAAGGTTTTCTTTTTGAATTGTTTTCCTAAACTCGATTTCACTTTCGAAATCACTTTAAAAATAGGTTTTGAAAAGTTGTATTTATTAAAGGTTGTGTAAGGAATCAGAATCACAACAATCATCAAAATACCTATTGCAATTGACAAACGTTGTTGAATTCCGAAAATGTACAAGCTTTTTCCAAGCAAGCCAAAAACGAATCCGATAGTTGCATACGAGAGCAATCGCCCAACGTGATACAATATAATTTGTCCTGCTTTTTTATATGTATTGGAACGATCTACTGGCAACATAAAGGCGATTGGTCCGCACATGCCTACACAGTGAAAACTTCCTAACAATCCTACTATAAAACCTGCTGCAATCATCAATATATACTTTTTACATTCCTGCGAAGGCAGGAATCTCATTACTTTTTTTGTCATTCCTGCGAAGGCAGAAATCTACATCATATTCCTTTTTGAGGCTATCTAAAAAGTAGAAAACTCGTCAAACCCAACTCGATTCGGTTTCCCATAACAGCTAATAATTTGAGTATTATGGGATTCTGGGTCAAGCCCAGAATGACGTTTTTCAAAACTTTTACAGTTCATTTTTCTGTATCTAATATTGAATCTCTTCTTTAAACAAATACTCGGTGTCGCCATCGCTCCAATCGACTTTTATGTTCCAACGACCATCCAACAAACGATTGTCAGGTATGAGCAATGTGTGATGAGATAATGAAATCGGAATTTCAAAATCAAATTGTTTGTTTGATGGTCGATATAGGAACACTTTTCCTTTTATTTTTTTACTATCTATGGTTTTCGGAAATTGAATTTCAACGCCTGATTTACTTTGTTTTAGCTGTAAATTGGTGGTTAATTGTAGCGCATTACGTTCTTTATCAATATTCGATTGGTATTTCAATTCTTCTTCGTAATATGTATCGGTTACCAAATCATGATCGTACTTTGATTGTACATTCATATTGATTACGAAATACATAATGAAACTGATAAATGCTATAAACGCTAATACAATTCCTGTTCCCCAATTTATTTTCATGACTTTAGTTTTTTAGTTTTTTTATGGCTTGCTTCGAGTGCCTCAGCAAGCTTTGTTTTGTACATATTATCTTCTTCAAGCGCAATCGAAATACAATTTTTCTTCAGCCAAAAGCAAAGCGACCTAATTATAACTCGACGGTCCCATAAAGTTAATTTTTGTGGTTTCTATCAGTTTTTCATCACTATACACGTCTATAACGAGCTTCTTTTTACCATTATCAATTTGATGTTCAGGTATTTCAATAAACATGGTTCCTTCTGCTATTCCTTGTTTTGGTACGATAAATTCTTCGCTGATAGATACCAATCGAATGGTTCCAGGCACTTTTCTAATTTTGAATTGTACATGCGGAATGGCTTCTGTGGTTTTGTTAATCACTTTGTAGGTAAACACATTGCTAATCATGTTGTTTGCCTTTTTCTCATACAATTGTCCACGCAAACGTACAATATTTGCTTCTACATCATTTCGGATCAATAACATTCCGATCAATACACCAATTAAGATCACTAAAACTGCTGAATACGCTTTTAATCGTGGTGTAAATTTGAACTTTTCTTTCTTTTCAATACCTGCTTCACTGTCGTAACGAATCAATCCTTTTGGTAAGTTTATCTTTTCCATAATGGTATCACATTCGTCAATACACGCGGTGCAATTTACACATTCGAGTTGTGTTCCATTTCGAATGTCAATTCCAGTAGGACATACATGTACACACTGAAAACAGTCAATACAATCGCCAAAACCAAGTTCGGCTCTGTCTTCATTTTTTCGAAATTTTTTACGTCCATTTTCGCTTTCGCCACGTTTATGATCGTATGCCACTACAATAGACTTTTCATCCAATAGTACACCTTGCAATCTTCCGTAAGGGCAGGCAATAATACATACTTGCTCGCGAAACCATGCAAAGACAAAGTAAAATACGCCTGTAAATATTAAGAGCGGAAATAAGGTTCCTAAGTGTTTAAAAGGACCGTCTAAAATATCTTGAATGAGCTGATCGCTTCCAATTAAATACGCTAAAAACACATTGGCTATTGCAAAAGAAATTAGTAAAAATATAGACCATTTTAGCAGTCGTTTTTTAATTTTTTCAGCATTCCATTTTTGCTTATCGAGACGAATTTGTTTTCCTCTGTCACCTTCAATCCAATATTCAATACGTCGAAAGACCATTTCCATGAAAATGGTTTGCGGACACATCCATCCACAAAAGATACGACCAAACGCTACCGTAAATAGTGTAATAAAAATAACGCCAATAATCATGGAGATGACCACCATGTGAAAGTCTTGTGGCCAAAACGGAAATCCGAAGATGTTGAAACGGCGTTCCAACACATTGAATAGTAAAAATTGGTTTCCGTTAATTTTTATAAAAGGAGCAGCAAATAGAAAGAGTAGCAAGATATAACTAACAATTTTACGCCACTCATAATATTTGCCGCTTGGTTTTTTTGGATACACCCAAGCACGCTTTCCTTCTTCATTGATCGTTCCGATGGAATCTCTGAATCGTTCATTTTCTGGTGTTTCCACAACTTGTTTTTTAGTTGATTAGTTGATTGCTGACGTTTCTACTTTTATAGAATCATTGGCTTTTTCGTCCATGACTTCTTCCTTAACATCAGGATCTACCCAAATTTCTCCTTCTGCTGGTTTTGCGCCTTCTCCAGGAGTTGTTCCTTGAAATGTAAGCACATAACTTGCTACTTGCTGAATTTGTTCAGCTTTGAGTCCTTGTTTCGTCCACGCATTCATTCCTTTTCCTGGGCGTCCACCTAACGAAATGGTTTTGAAAACGTTTTTAATACCTCCACCTAAAATCCAGTTTTTATCAGTGAGGTTTGCACCAATTCCTCCACCTCCATCAATTCTGTGACAAGAGACGCAGTTTTTTACATAAATTTGTTTTCCCGCGCTGATGTCTGAAGCTTCTGTGAGTAAGGTAACCGCATCATAGTCTATCACATTATTAGTATTCTTTGCATTGTATAGGTCTATTTCAATTTGCGCTAACTTTTCTTCTTGTTGATATTCTAGGTATTGATTTTCTCCATCAAACACATGATATTTTAGCATATAAATAACTCCAAAGATGATCGTTGCGTAGAATCCGTACAACCACCATGGCGGTAAGTTATTGTCTAACTCTTTGATGCCATCATAATTGTGGTCGAGAATAATTTCTGCTTCTGCTTCCACAGGTTTCGAGTCTACTAATTTGTTGTAGATTTTTTTAAGCTTCGTAAACCTTGGCTTGCGTTCTTTATTTTCTTCATATCGTTTTTTCGCTTCTTCATCTAAACTATTGTATAGAATTCTTTCAAAAGCTGCCACGATGCCTTCAATGGCAATTAAGATGAGTAACACCAGTAGTAAGAACAGCATGATCATAGGATTCTCCATAAATGCTGGTCTATCGCCAGATTCAACAAAGTATTCGATTCCTATCATGATTAGGAAAAAAACGACGAGTACACGTACCCAAGATGGAATTAAATTTCTCATGGCGTTTGGTTATTTTTTGAATTGTCTAATGGTATATTACTCACTTTTGTGATGTATTCTTTTTTGGCAGTGAATACCCACCAAAATAACACCACAAAAAAGGTAAAGAAGATGACTAAGGAAATCAGCGGATAAATTTCAATACCCGTAATAGTTTCCATATGATTTTTTACAAATTTCAACATGATATATTATTTATTTTGTGATGCTACTTCTTTTGAATCTTTTACTTGTATGTCTGTTCCTAATCGTTGTAAGTATGCAATTAAGGCAACGATTTCACGGTCTTTTATTTCTATAAATTCGGTTCCTTCTGTAGCTGCTTTTTCTCTTCCAGTTTTGAATGATTTTAATAAATCAGGATCCTGCTTTAAGTTTTCTACAATTCCGATGGCTTGTTCGTCCATAAATTGTAAAGCATCTGCAATTTCTTGCTCTGTGTATGGAACACCCAATGTTACCATGGCACGCATTTTATCTTGTGTGCTAGATGTATCAAGCCTGTCTCTAATCAGCCAAGGATAGGATGGCATGATGGAAGTTTCTTCAATTCCTCTTGGATTGTACATGTGTTTGTAATGCCACGCATCATTCTTTTTTAACTTGTCTGTTCCTTCACGTTGCAAGTCGGGTCCTGTACGTTTACTTCCCCAAAGGAATGGATGATCGTACACAAATTCGCCTGCTTTTGAATATTCTCCATACCGTTCTACTTCACTTCTAAACGGACGAATCATTTGCGAGTGACAACCGACACAACCTTCACGGATGTAAATATCTCTACCTTCTAGTTCTAATGGTGTGTATGGTTTCACTTCCGTAATGGTCGGAATATTAGAATCAATCATTATTGTAGGAACGATTTGTACAATTCCACCAATTAAGATCGCAATCGTAGCATAGATGGTTAATTTGATTGGCTTACGCTCTAACCAAGTGTGCCATCCTTCACCTTTTACACGTTTTTTAGATACACGCTGTAATGCAGGTGCTTCCGCCAATTCGTCTGTAACTTTATTTCTTGATTTAGAAATGGTAAGTACAATGTTATACACTAAGATCAACATCCCTATGATGTATAGAGTACCTCCAATAGCACGCATCCAATACATTGGAATGATTTCCGTAACCGTTTCTATAAAGTTTGGATATACTAAGTTTCCTTCTGGATTAAATTGTTTCCACATGAACGCTTGTGTAAATCCTGCTACATACATTGGCAATGCATAGATGATGATTCCTAAAGTTCCTATCCAGAAATGTGCATTTGCCAAACCTCTGGAGAACAACTTTGTTTTAAATAATCTTGGTACCAACCAATAGATCATACCAAAGGCTAAGAAACCGTTCCAAGCTAAAGCGCCAACGTGAACGTGTGCAATAATCCAATCGGTAAAGTGAGCAATAGCATTTACATTTTTTAAGGAAAGCATTGGTCCTTCAAAGGTTGCCATACCGTATCCAGTAATTGCCACTACCATAAACTTCAACACAGGATCGGTTCGAACTTTATCCCAAGCACCACGAAGTGTCAATAATCCGTTGATCATTCCTCCCCAAGAAGGCATAATTAACATTACGGAAAAGGCAACTCCTAAGTTTTGTGCCCATTCTGGCAATGCTGTATATAATAAATGGTGTGGTCCTGCCCAGATGTAAATAAAGATGAGCGACCAAAAGTGTACAATAGAAAGTCGATACGAGTAAATAGGTCGGTTTGCCGCTTTTGGCACAAAGTAATACATCAATCCTAAAAATGGTGTGGTTAGGAAGAAGGCTACCGCATTGTGTCCGTACCACCATTGCACCAAGGCATCTTGTACACCTGCGTATACAGAGTAACTTTTTAAGGCGCTTACTGGCAATTCTAAACTGTTAAAAATGTGTAATACTGCAACTGTTACAAACGTAGCTAAATAGAACCATATTGCCACATATAAGTGACGTTGTCTTCTTTTTAAGATCGTCCAAATCATGTTGACACCGAATGCAACCCAAATTAAGGCAATTGCAATGTCAAATGGCCATTCTAGTTCTGCATATTCTTTAGAAGTTGTGTATCCTAAAGGCAATGTTAATGCGGCTCCTACAATGATTAATTGCCATCCCCAAAAGTTGACTTTACTTAAAAAATCGCTTGCCATTCTGGCTTTTAGTAATCGCTGTAGTGAGTAATATACTCCTGCAAAAATGGCGTTTCCTACAAAGGCAAAAATTACTGCATTGGTGTGTAATGGACGTAAACGACCAAAACTTAGCCAAGAAATACCTTCACCAAAATCTGGAAACAAAAATAAGAATGCTAATAACAATCCTACTAACATTCCTACAACTCCCCATACTATAGTTGCATAGATGAAGTTTTTAACGATTTTATTATCGTAATAAAACTGTTGGATTTCCATAATATTATATATTAATTTTTATAGTTAGTTCTATTTTTTTGGTTCTTCTTTTACTAATTCATCTTCAAATAGCATGCGCACCGATGGCGTATAACTATCGTCAAATTGTCCGTTTTTTACCGCCATGATAAAGGCGACAAAGAAGAGTATTGCGACCACAATACTGATGGTTAGTAAAACATATATAACACTCATACCTATTGAAGTTATGGCTCAAAAGTACAGTGGTGTAGGTTCCTAAAAAATGACTTTTGTCATGTTTAGTGCTTATTTTTTGTTTAGAATGATTCTTTCCAAAAAAGCTACTTTATCTGTTTAACTTTTTACCTAAAACAGTTGTACAAAGCGTTGTAAACACTACAATACTGATGGAACTCAGCGGCATTAAAATTGCAGCGATTACGGGCGCTAATTGTCCCGTTATGGCAAAATATAAACCAATAGAATTGTAGATAAACGACAGTACAAAACTCCATTTGATGATTTTAATTGCCGCTTGGGAAGCATTGATAAAAGCATCTAATTGATTGAATTTGGAAGCGTCTAAAATGGCATCGCAGGCTGGAGAAAATACGTTTACATTTTCCGAGAGCGCAATTCCCACATTACTTTGCGCCAATGCACCTGCATCATTCAATCCATCGCCAACCATTAATACTTTGGCACCTTCTTTTTGGTGATAGTGAATGTATTCGAGTTTGTCATTTGGTTTTTGATTGAAGATCAATTTGGTTTTGGCAGGAAGCAACTTTTTTAAGTTTTCACGTTCGCCTTCATTATCTCCCGAAAGGATTGCCAAATCAAAGTTTTTCTTCAAATTATTGAAGAGTTTTGACACCCCTTTTCGGTATTTATTGTAAAAGGTATATTTTCCTTTATAGGAATTGTTTGCACTGATATGAACCGTAGTATTGAGTACTTTTTTATCTTCTTGATGTCCTACAAATGTTGCCGCGCCTACTTTTATATTGTTATTATCATATCGTGCGGTCATTCCTTTTCCAACATGTTCTTCAAAATGATCGAGTGTAACGATGTTTTGTGCGTCTAAAATGTTGTACAACGTTCTGCTTAACGGATGATTGGAACCGCGCAAGGTACTTTTTAGCAACACCAATTCTTCCGTTGTTAATTGTTCGCCTTCGTAATTTGCCGTGCTTTTTTTGTTGGAAGTAATCGTTCCTGTTTTGTCAAAAATAATGGTATTGATACTGGCTAATTGTTCTAAAACACTGGCATTTTTTACGTAGAATTTCAACTTTCCAAAGATGCGCAATAAGTTTCCAAAGGTAAATGGTGCTGCCAATGCAATTGCGCATGGACAGGCAATGATTAATACAGCCGTAAAGACATTCATCGCTTTGGAAGCATCAAAAAATAACCAAAAAGTAGTTGCAATTATCGCAATGGATAATACTGTGATGGTAAAATGTTTACTAATTGCATTTGTTAAGGTGGTGAAGCCTTCTTCTTTGTTTTTTTCGAAGACGTCATTGCTCCACAATTGTGTGAGATAACTTTGTTCAACCGATTTGATCGCTTCTATTTCAATGATGCCTGAGGTTTGCTTTCCGCCGGCAAATAGGTTGTCGCCCGATTGTTTTTGAACCGTTTCTGATTCGCCTGTGACAAAACTATAATCTATAGCAGCATTTCCATTCATCAAGATGCCATCAACCGGAATCAATTCTTCATTTCGAATGAGCAAACGATCACCTTTTTTGATATCGTACACTTGAATGGGTGTTTCTTTTCCTTTCAAAATTTTGGTAACGGCAATTGGAAAGTAGGATTTATAATCGCGTTCAAACGAAAGAAACGTATAGGTTTTTTGCTGGAAAAATTTCCCAAGTAATAGAAAAAAGACCAATCCCGTAAGGCTATCAAAAAAACCTGAACCCAAATCAAAAATGATTTCCACAGAGCTTCTCAAAAATAACACCAAGATTCCCAATGCAATGGGCACATCAATGTTTAAGAGTTTGGCACGTAGTCCTTTGTATGCCGAAATGAAATAATCTTGCGCGGCATAGAAAACCACAGGAAGTGAGAAGGCAAACATTAGCCAACGAAAGACAACTTTGTATTGTTCAATCCAAAAGCCACTGACTTGAAAATATTCGGGAAACGATAGAAACATGACGTTCCCAAAGGCAAATCCTGCAATTCCAAGTTTGTAAATGAGCGTACGATTGATGTTGGTTTTTCCCGTACTGTAATCTTCCAAACTGATGTACGGTTCATAGCCAATTTTGCTCAACAACAATACGGCTTCTTTTAGTGAAAAGTTGGTTGAATTGTACGTAACACGAACTGTTTTCTTGCCAAAATTAACTTGCGATGCTGTGATTTCAGCATTGAGCTTGTGCAAGTTTTCTAAAATCCAAATACAGGAACTACAGTGAATGTGTGGAATGTACAAGGTAACTATTTGTTTGCCATCATCGTTAAATTCCAATAATTTATCAATGATGTTTTGCTGCGTTAAAAAATCGTACTTTCCTTGTATTTCTTTTGGAATGGCACCTGGTGAATTTTGTAAATCGTAGTAACATGATAAGTCGTTTTCTGCAAACAGTTCATAGACGGTTTTACAGCCAAAACAACAAAAAGATTTTTCTTCTATTTGAATGATTTCTTCACATACATCACCACAATGAAAACATGTAGTTTCGCTCATAATATTGCTCATTTATACCTGTAACAAAGGTTACAAATGAATTACTGATAAAATATGATATTTGTCATAGTTTGAATACCTTTATAGGTATGAACTTGTTTCAACTTTTTGATTTGTGAAAAGGTTCCGTAAGTTCCATCTAAATTTTCTATTATGAGCAATTGTGAACAGTGTATTGTCCGACAGTTTAATTCGTTAAAATCATTGACGAGAGAAGAGTTAGTTCGGATTTCTAATTGCAAAGTTTCCAAAACGATTAAAAAAGGGGAATTGATTTTTGATGAAGGTGAAAATGTAAATGGAATTTATTGTATTAAAGAAGGTGTTTGCAAATTGACCAAGTTGAGTGCCAACGGAAAAGATCAGATTGTAAAGTTGGTGGTGAAAGGCGATTTGGTGGGACAACGTTCGTTGGTGAGTGAAGAGGTAACAAATTTGAGTGCTACTGCTTTGAGCGAAATGGAAGTTTGTTTTATTCCGAAGCATGAAATTATGACTGATTTACATGAAAATTCCAACTTTTCTATGGACGTGTTGCAACACATGGCAAAAGATTTGCGTGAAGCTGATAATGTAATAGTAAATATGGCGCAAAAGTCAGTACGACAACGCTTAGCAGAAGCGTTAATATACGTTCATTCGGCATTTGGAACCAACGAAGACGGCATGCTCACCATTGTACTTTCTCGTGAAGATTATGCCAATATTGTGGGAACCGCGACGGAATCTGTAATTCGAATTTTATCACAGTTTAAAAAAGACAGTTTTATTTCTACAAAAGGCAAGCAAATTAAGATTGAAGATTTGGGTGCGTTGAGGCGTGTGGAGTGACTTCGACAAGCTCAGTCACCTCCTTTTTCGACAAGCTCTGTCACCTCCTTTTTTAAAGCTTAGCAGCCTCCTTTTTCGACAAGCTCAGTCATCTCCTTTTTTTAAAAGCTTAGCAGCCTCCTTTTTTGACAAGTTTGCTATCTGTTTTAGTACGTATTTATTGTCGTGTTTTGTTCAAATTCCTTATTTTCTACTATTTCAATCTTTTCGTTATCTTTAATCCTCCAAAAATAACAACCCATCATTATGAACGTTGCATACAAAAAGAAACTCACGGAAACGATTATCACTATTTTAGTTATTGTTATTTTAACGGCTGTTGGAATTTTCTTTTTAAGAAAACACGCTGATAAAGAAGGTAAAGAATTAATGAGTGCCATGGATGCTGTGAGTCAGCTACATTCAGAACAAGGGATTCGAAATTGTATTACTACGAATGATTCCGAAGAGAAACGCATGATTATTTTAAACAGTGCATTGCAAAACTATAAGGAACAACACGAAGTTACTTTTTTAAAGTTATACACCTATCATTTTACTTCGATGACATTATTTTTGCTGTTCTCTATTCTTTCTGCGTTAACGGTTTTTATTATTACTCAAGAAGGTTGGAAAGGAACATCACATACTGTCAAAGTGCTATTCTTAGTATTTACCTCACTGACTTCTTTTTTCGGTTTGTCGGCAAGTACCTTTGATCAAGAAAAAAGTATTCATCGAAACGGGAAAGCATTTATCAATTACGATAATTTGCAGAAAAGACTATTTAATTATTGTGCTACAGGCATTGATATTGACGGAGATTCTATTTCGTTTACTGAGATGCATACTGAAGTTATGAAAGAAGCTTCAGATTTGCATGATTTTTATTTGGAGTTTGACGAACAAAATTTGGAAACTAAAAACATATTCAATTTTACGAAAGAAGAAAAAGAAGAAGCTGTACAAGAATAAAAAGAGACTGATTTCCCAACAATCAGCCTCTTTACAGATAAGCAATAGATTTCCCAAATCTACCTTCCTAACATTAATATTTCGTTGACTATAATCTCAGTTACATATTTTTTTTCACCTTCGTCGGTTTCATAAGAACGATTGGTCAATTTTCCTTCGACGGCAATTTCTTTTCCTTTGAGTAAATATTTTTCAACGAGTTCTGCTGTTTTGTTCCATGCGATTAGGGAATGCCAGTAGGTGTTTTCAATCTTATCGCCCTGAGCATTTTTATACGTTTCATTGGTTGCGATAGAAAATTTTGCGATTTTTTTTCCATCGTCTAAATTGATAATTTCTGGATCGTTTCCTAAGTTTCCGATTAACTGTACTCTGTTGCGTAATGTGTTCATAATGTTTATGTTTTAAAAGTTAGTATTTTGATTTTGTGTTCGAATCGTTCTTGTGATTCAACAGTGCAAATATGAAACGACTTGCAAATTTTATTCGGTTACGACACGCTTACTTTCGTTTACAAATATTTGTAGTCGTTTGTAATTGGATAATTTTACGTATATTAGGCAACTATACTAAATACATGAAGATACATTTAGAAACCGAACGACTTTGTATTCGAGACCTTACAGAACAAGACCTTGATAGTATGTTTGCTTTGGATTCCGATCCAGAAGTACACAAATATTTAGGCAATAAACCAATCAAACATAAAGACGAAGCATTAAAATATATTAAAGATGTGCAAAAGCAATATGTAGCACACGGTTTCGGACGTTGGGCAGTTGAACTAAAAGAAACTGGCGAATTTATAGGTTGGTGCGGCATGCGATTATATAACGATTATACCTTTAACAACCAAACAAATTTTCACGATATCGGCTACCGATTGCGACGTGAATTTTGGGGAAAAGGATTTGCCACAGAAGCTTCAATTGCTTGTTTACAATATGCTTGGAACGTGTTAAAACTTGATACCGTTTACGGAATTACCGAAATAGGAAATGAAGCTTCGCACAAGATTTTACTAAAGATTGGACTCAACTATGTAGAAGATTTTTATTATGAACCTGAAAATATGATGCTGCGTTGGTATAAAATTGAACAAAAAAATTAATCATGGAAAAGAAATGCTTAGAATGTGGCGAGCCGTTCAAAGGTCGCGTCGATAAAAAGTTTTGCAGCGATTATTGTCGAAATTCGTACAACAATCGACTAAATAAAGATGGTAAAAATTTGATCCGAAATATCAACAATCGCTTGCGCAAAAACTGGCGTATTTTAGAAGATTTAAATGTAAGTGGTAAAACAAAAATGCCCAAAACCAAACTGCTAGAAAAAGGATTCGATTTTAACTATTTCACGTCAATATATGTAACAAAATCCAATTCTACCTACTATTATGTATATGACCAAGGATATTTGCCGTTGGAAAATGACTATTATTTGTTGGTGAAAAAAAATGCTTGACACCGTTTTCAAAATAACAATCAGTTGAACAATTAAAAATATGGTACAATACATCATTATAGGAGTTATTATCGTTAGCGGAATTATGCTTATTACCCTAAGTACTTTCTTTAGTAAAAAAAACAGAATACTTCGAGAATTAAAGAAAGTACGTAGAAAAGCGATTCACAGCGTACGCAACCGTGAATATGTGAAAATTGTTGGAAAAGCCAAACATGCGGGCAACCCTTTAATTGCGCCGTTGAGCAAACGCAAATGTGTATATTATGATATCATCGTAAAAGAAAAACGCGGAAAACACTGGAAAAATATCATAAACGATGTTCAATTTCAAGATTTCTTCATTCAAGCTGGAACAGAAAGTGCCGTGATTCATTTAAGCGATAGACGTACCGAAGAAAAAAGAATTCACTTGGTAGCCGATCATAAATTTCGCTCAGGTTTCTTAAAAAATGCAAATGAAGATGTAGAACATTATTTGAATGAATATGGTAAAAATAGTACGGGCTTATTCGGCTTGAATCGTACCATACATTATACAGAACGTGTCATTGAAATTGACGAAGAAATCGCCGTAATGGGCATTGGCAAATGGACAACCATTGACACACCAATTGATGGCTATTCTGATTCAAGAGTGTTGGCGTTGACTGGAACGAAAGAACAAAAGTTGCTCATTACAGACGAACCCAAAGCCATGGAACGCATACAAAGAAAGTTGTAATTGTCAACTTAGCAAAGACATCATAAGTATGGATTACAACCCAATATACATCATGTATGCTACAATAATCGTCATCATTATTGTACTTATAGATCACCTTTTTTTCAGAAAAGAAGCGATCATTACACGAAAATTAAAGAATAAAAAAGGATTAAAAGTTTCGGAAGTACAAAACGGTAATTATATTACTTTTAAAGGAAAGGTTGTAGCAGGCACTTCATTATTAAAAGCAAAACTAAGCAATCGATCTTGTGTTTGTTATAGCGTACAACTTCAAGAATATTCCACAGAAAACTCATATTGGAGTACTGCATCTGAACAAAACATATATCAGCAATTTTTTTTGGATGTCGATGGCGCATATATTATGATTGTTCCCAATCTTATGTTGTATGACGCCAATGAGAGCTATTTTTCTATGGAAAATCAAAAATCACCTGAAAAATTAGACGGATTACCTTTCAGTTTTAAGTATACGTTAAAAGAATATGAAGAAGATGGATACGATTGGAAAGCCAATAAAAAGAAATACCTGCGATTTAGAGAAGGAATTATTGAAGTAGGAGAAATAGTGGTGGTAAAAGGCATTGCACAGTGGAAAACCATCAACGAAGAAATTGAAGGTTATTCTGGTTCAAAAATACTCACATTAACTGGCACTAAAAAGCATAAACTTATCATTACAGGTATTACTAAGGTTGTCAATAAAACAAACTAATACCAATTTGATTATAAAATGCGACTTTAGAGACGAAGTTGCTTTGGTATCATAGAACGCAGTAAAAACTTTACATAGCCATATTCGCAAGGAACTAGAATGGCGAATGAACCAAATTATAGATTGCATTTTATAGTTAAATTGGTATTATTTCCAATTCTGTCCTTTTAAATTCATCGCCGCTTTTAGAATATCTTTTTGACTAATTTGACCCACGAGTTTTCCATTTTCTACAATAGGAAATCGTCTTCTTTTAGATTCAATAAATTTATTGGCTGCATCAAAAATGTTTAAATCACCATCAATGGTTTCTACATTTTTTGCCATGTGTGCTTCAATTTTATTATGCTCAAAGGGCATATTATAATACCGACTATCCGAAATTTGCTTGATGCAATCGCCTTCCGAAATAATACCGATCAACTCGTTTTTATCATTGACAACGGGACCGCCTGATATTTTATGTTGAATGAGTTTTTGAATAACTTCTTCTACAGTTTGTTCCGGTTTAAACGTGATTAAATTTCGCGTCATATAATCACTTACTTTAAATGCTTCTACTTTACTTGAATTGCCCGATTGCGACTTACGCGCACCTTGAAAACTTTTTATTGCCATGACTTAGGTGTTTTTAGATTCTTTTAAAGTTACTCATTTTTAATTAGTTAACCTAAAACCCATGTTTCTTAACATTTCCTGTACTCTTTTTTAGTATTTTTAAGCAACCATTCCATCAATCAACATGACTACACCGAATCCACGTTATACGTTTCTATCATTTTTACTGATTGCTTTTGCAGTTTACTATAGTTTTCATAGTGATATGCCACAAGAGCTCACCGAAGAAAAAATTCCTGTTGAAGAATTCTCCACCGTACGCGCCTTTACACATGTGAATAAAATAGGGCAAAAACCACATTATGTAGGTTCAAAAGCACATGCAGAAGTCCGTAAGTATATCCTTTCTGAATTGAAACAATTAGGACTCGATCCTATTATACAAGAAGGATTTACACTCGATAATTCAGGAAATATTTCCAAACCTAAAAACATACTAGCGCGGATTAAAGGAAAAAATTCGACAAAAGCTTTATTATTATTGTCACATTACGATAGTGATCCGCATTCTGCAATCGGCGCAAGTGATGCTGCAAGTGGTGTTGCTACAATTTTAGAAGGAACACGTGCCTTTTTAGCGAAAGGCGAACAACCTGAAAACGATATTATTTTAGTATTATCTGATGGAGAAGAATTAGGCTTAAATGGTGCCGAACTATTCGTTAACAAACATCCGTGGGCAAAAGATGTTGGATTGGTATTAAATTTTGAAGCGCGCGGAAGTGGCGGACCAAGCATTATGTTGTTGGAAACGAATGCTGGAAATGCCAAACTCATCAAAGCGTTTCAAAATGCTAACTTGCAATATCCTGTAGGGAATTCGCTCGCGTATAGTATTTACAAAAAGCTGCCAAATGATACCGATTTGACCGTTTTTCGGGAAGATGGAAACATTCAAGGATTTAACTTTGCGTTTATTGACGATCATTACGATTACCATACCGCAAATGACACACCTGAAAATTTAGATTTTAACACCTTAACGCATCAAGGAGCGTACTTAATGCCATTGCTTGATTATTTTTCCAAGCAAGATTTAACGCAAATTACCACCGATGAAGATTTAATTTATTTCAACTCACCATTAGGTTTTCACACCTATCCAATTAGCTGGATTGTTCCGATGTTGATACTTATTGTGTTGTTATTTATTGGGGTTCTTTTTTATGGTTTTAAAGAAAATATGCTTTCTCAAAAAGGCGTTTTACAAGGGTTTGTATCGTTCTTCATCGCGTTGATTGCAAGTTGCGGATTGACTTTTATAGGTTGGTTGTTTATTTCTTGGTTGTATCCGCAGTACGCAGAAATTCAACACGGATTTCCGTATAATGGTCATACATATATTACACTTTTTGCCCTTTTTGCGTTGGGAATTACGTTTTATTCCTATTATAAATTCGGAAAAAAGACAACAGCTGCCAACTTATCCATTGCGCCATTATTCTTGTGGGTTGTTATTAGTATTTTGGCTGCTCTGTATTTAGATGGTGCTAGTTTTATAACGATTCCAGTATTGTTTATGTTGCTCTCATTGTTCATTCTGATCAAACAAAAAAATACACCTACTACCTTATTGTATACCATTTTGGCTTTGCCAGCTATTTTTATTTTAAGTCCATTTATTAAATTATTTCCAGTAGGATTGGGCTTAAAAATCATCATCGTAGTTCCGTTATTGGTGGTGTTAATTATAGGATTGTTAATGCCCGTTTTCGGATTGTACAAACGCCCAAAATGGACAGCACGTATGTTTTTCTTATTGACAATTATTGCCTTTTTTGTAGCACATTCGAGATCAGATTTTACAGAAGAACGTCAAAAGCCAAATAGTTTGGTGTACGTTTTAGATGCCGATGCACAAAAAGCCAGTTGGAACACGTATGATGGCATTTTGGATGATTGGACAAGGAATTACATTAAAGAAGGCGAAGTTTCCACTGCAAAAAACGTGATGGACAGCAAGTACAAAGCAAAATTTACATATACGCAAGCAGCGCCTGTAAAGCAAGTTTCCATGCCGTTAATAGAAACTATAAAAGATACTACATATAATAATTTGCGACATGTAGACGTAAAAATTACGTCGCAGCGAGCTGTAAATCGTATGGAAGTATTTAGTAACGAAACCAAGTTTACTAGCGCAAAAGTGAACGGAATGTCTTTAAAATATCCAAATAATACATGGAATCGTTTGACGAGTTATTATGTGTCTGACAACGAACCGTTAGTATTGTCGTTTACCGTACAACCCAATGCAAAACCTGAATTGATTTTGTATGAAGCTTCTTTTGACTTGATGGAAAATCCGTTGTTTTCTATTCCTGCGCGCGCTAAAAACATGATGCCACGACCTTTTGTATTGAATGATGCCATTATTGTGAAGAAGACGATTGGGTTTTAGATTACAATAAAAAATACTATGCGAAGTTTGAGGCTTTGCATAGCATTTTTTGTTGTTGTGTTAACGTTATGTGTGAAGTCTGAGACTTCAACACAATGTTACCAAATACGAACTCTATCTTCTGGAGCAATGTACATTTTGTCTCCTTCTTTGATATTGAATGCTTCGTAGAAAGCGTCAATATTTTGCAAAGGAACATAGGCTCTGTATTGTCCTGGCGAGTGTGTATCTGTTTTGATACGCGTACGCAAGGCTTCTTCTCTAATTTTGGTTCTCCAAACGGTTGCCCAAGAAAGGAAGAAACGCTGTTCTGCTGTATATCCGTCAATTTTATCTGGACGTCCATTTTCTTTGATGTGACGCTGCAATCCGTCATACGCACCTAAAACACCGCCTAAATCTCCGATATTTTCTCCTAAAGTGTATTTACCATTGATAAATACGCCTGGCAATACTTCAATAGCACTGTATTGATCGGCCAATTTGTTTCCTCTTTCTGTAAATTGCTTTAAATCTTCTGGTGTCCACCAGTTTACCAAGTTTCCATCCGCATCAAAGCGTGATCCTGAATCATCAAATGCGTGTGAGATTTCGTGTCCGATAACAGCACCAATTCCACCATAATTTACCGCATCATCCGCTTGATAATTGTAGAAAGGTGGCTGTAATATAGCGGCTGGGAATACAATTTCGTTGTTTAATGGATTGAAATATGCATTGACCGTTTGTGGCGACATTCCCCATTCTGTTTTGTCAACTGGTTGGTCGATTTCATCTAAATTTTTTCTTAAAGACCATTCGCCAACAGCCATCATATTGTCGTAGTATGAATTTCCTTCTTTCACTTCTAGTGTTGAATAATCTTCCCATGTGTCTGGATATCCAATTTTCACCGTGAATTTGTCTAATTTTTCAACTGCTTTTTTCTTCGTTTCTGGACTCATCCATTTTAGCACCATGATTCTATCTTTGTATGCAGCAATTACGTTTGCAATCATTTTTTCTGCTTTTGCTTTCGCTTCTGGCGGAAATTTTGCATCTACATATAATTGTCCTATTGCTTCTCCAACCGAACCATTTACAGTAGCTAATGCTCTTTCTTTAGCATCGCGTTGTTTTTTTGCTCCGTTTAATTCTTTTGAGTAAAATTCCCAGTTTGCTTTGTTCAACTCAGTAGTCAACATTCCTGCTGCACCATCTAATGTAGACCAACGCATTAAGGTTTTGATATCGTCAATACTTTCTGTTTTAAGAATTTCTTGCAACGCTGTCATGTAGTTTGGTTGCATTACAATTACAGTGTCTAATTTTCTAGCACCTAAATCGGTGATCATTTTATTCCAGTCAATTATAGGCGTCATTTCTCCCAATTCTGCAATTGTTCTTGGATTGTTAAAGTTACGCATGTCTCTGCTTTGCACTTTGTCTAAACGTGGCTTTGCCAATTTCGTTTCTAATGCCAATACAGTTTCCGCATCTTTTTTAGCTTTTGCTTCATCATCACCTAAAAACTGTAACATACGTGTAATATGCGCTACATATTTTGCTCTGATTTCTTTTGCTTTATCATCTTCGTCTAAGTAGTAATCTCTTTCAGGCAATCCCAAACCGCCTGGCGTTATGTATGCAGCATTCATACTACTGTCGCTTAGGTTCGGAAAACCTGCTAATCCCATAAATGGCCCAGAAACCGTTGTTGGATTTTTTGCCAATACGGTTTGCATATCTTCAATAGATTGGATACTTTCAATAGCTTCTAATGCTGGAAGTAATGGTTTGATGCCTGCTTTATTTCTAGCAACTGTATCTAGTATAGAGTTGTAAATGAACAATGCTTTCGCTTGATCAGTTGTTGCAGCATATTTTCCGCTTTCGTTGGCTTTTTCTATAATTTCAATAACATCATTATCGGTATCTTTACGCAATACTCCGAATCCTCCCCAAGAAGTTCTATCGGCAGGAATTTCGGCTGTTTCCATCCATTTTCCATTTACATACGTGTAAAAGTCGTCATTTGGCTTTACAGAAGTGTCCATATATTCCAAGTTGATCCCTGGAACTTGTGCAACTTCCTTTTCTTTTTCTTCCTTTTTCTCACCTGCACATGAAAAAATAAGTGCACTTGCCGTAAAGCAGAATGCAAATTTTAGAGTGTTAGTCTTCATTGTTTAGTTCTTGTTTTAGTTCTACGTTCTTTAGTGTATTTAGGAGTGTTAATGTTACAGATACTGAGTACATTAACATTTATTTAAGATATTTTTATAGTTTTGATTTGATGATGGAATCATATTGTTTCTTTAGCGCCACAACTTCTTTTACGTTGTCATTAGGAATCGCAATGGAAAGTACATAATGTTGAATTTTCCATGTATCGCCTACTTTTTTAACCACACCTGAGCCTCTACACAATTCCATTTGCGTGTTCAATAATTCATCAAACCAAGCAATATCGCCATATTCTGAGAGGAATACATTGCGTTCTAACGCGGTAAAACTCCATGCTTTTCCTTTGTCGAAATACGGTTTTGAAAAGTTTTTAAATGCAGCATTTTTCCAATTTTCCGATGCATCAGTTCCAATAAAAATAGCATCGTCTGTCATTTTTGAGAAGTAATCGTCAAATTTTGCATCTGCAGCAGCTTTATGCCACGCATCTAACACTGTATTGATTTCAGTTTTATGTTGCGCTAAACGAAACTCATCTACTTTTTGACGTGCTTTTTCAGTATTACACGAAATGCATAGCATGAGAGCAATGATTGGGATGATTTTTTTCAAAATTTAGTTATTTTCTGTTTTTGTTTTTTTGAAACGTTTGGTAGATCGCTTCGTTGGCACCATATTTCGTTTGGGAATTGGTGCTGTTTTACGATCTATTTTTTCTACTTCTGTACTATCCGATTTGAATAAATCGCCCAATATTTCTTCGGGTTCCATATTGAGTAACGTAGCTTGTTCTACTTGATAACACACCGAATGAAATACGTTGTTCATTTCCACGATTTCTTGTTCTATAAAATCGTTAGAAATACTTTCATCTGTAGCATCATCTTGCAGTTTTAGCGCTTTTGTTTTTAGGACTAGAAATCGACTTCGAATTTGCATTACGTCCAATTCTTTAGGAAATTTTTTCTTATCAACTTCCTCAATGTTAGCTGCTAATTGCCCTAAATCTTCTGTAATTGAAAAACGCGTTGTATTGTTGATAAGCTTCATGCTTTCATGCACCGTTTTGAATTCTAACCAATCTTGTACAAGTTTTTTTTGCGTTGCTGTCAAGCTTTTTAACGCGCCCTTTTTAGGAACATTTAGCTTGTTTTTTTCAAAATATTCAGCTTGGTTTTCCTTTTTTGGGATACGCTTTCCTTGCTCTTCATCCTTACAAGCAAAGAAAGTAATTCCAACAAGGATACATACTATAATTCTTTTCATTGGTTTTGGACTAATTTTATTAAATAAAAAGTCAAAACAAATATAGGTAGTTTTTTAAGTTAGCATGTGTTTTTAACAAAGTTTACCATGTTAAGGTGTTGTATTTTATGAATTTATCAAAATTTTGACGTTTTTTATCAATTTTTCGCATTTACTCGAATTAGAATTCTGTATCTTTGTAAATCTTTTTTACCGATTTTTTGATGAGTACAAGGGTTTTGATTATTGGTGCCTGTGGGCAGATAGGAACAGAATTGACAACTGCTTTAAGAAATACGTATGGTGTTTCAAATGTGGTTGCATCTGATATTCGCAAAAGTGAGAATGATATTTTTAATCATGGCGCTTTTGAAGTTTTGGATGCTCGTGATAAAAATGCCATCAGTGCTTGTGTAGAAAAGTATGAGATTACCGATGTGTATTTAATGGCGGCTTTATTGTCTGCCACTGCCGAAGAACGACCAGATTTTGCATGGGATTTGAATATGAATTCCTTGTTTCACGTATTGAATTTAGCAAAAGACAAAGTGATTCAAAAAGTGTTTTGGCCAAGTTCTATTGCAGTTTTTGGAGAAAATTCTCCTAAGAAAAATACACCTCAACATACCATCATGGAACCTTCTACCGTGTATGGAATTAGTAAATTGTCTGGTGAACGTTGGTGCGAATATTATCATAAGAATCACAATGTAGATGTTCGCAGCATTCGCTACCCTGGATTGATCAGCTGGAAAGCAAATCCTGGTGGCGGTACTACAGATTATGCTGTTGAAATTTTTCATGAAGCCATTGAAAAAGGTTCGTATACGTGTTTTTTGAAAGAAGACACTGCGCTTCCAATGATGTTTATGGAAGATGCTGTCCGTGCCACAATTACCATTATGAATGCCGCATCTGAAACCGTTAAAATTCGTTCATCGTATAATATTTCCTCTTTAAGTTTTACACCGAAACAATTGGCAACAGCAATTCAAGGATTTATTCCTGAATTTACTATTGATTATAAGCCTGATTCAAGACAGAAAATTGCAGATTCATGGCCCGAAAGTATTGATGACACAGCAGCTTTAAACGATTGGAATTGGTCGCCAAAGTTTGATATGAAGAGGATGGTTTCTGAGATGATTTCGAATTTGCGACAGTATGAATTTGAGTAGGGAGACTTTCACTAACTTGCCTTTGTAGTGGTTTGTTTTCTTCTGAGGAAAATTACAATTCCAAACAAGCCTATTCCGCCCAAAATATAATAGAGATTTGAGTTTTGACTGACGCTTATCGGATTGGCGTCGCCTGTTAAAGTTAACGCGCTCCAATAATACGGAGATACTTCACTCGTGTTTTTATTTTTTTGAATGTAGCTAAGTTTTGCTTTTTGCAACGCTGCCGATTTTGTATCGCCAGCCACAATGTTTTTGTAAAATTCTTGAATGATCTCATTGCTCGCTTTTTCATTGATATCCCACAAAGAAGAAACCACACTTTTGGCACCTGCGTTGAAAAATCCTCTTGCCAAACTCATTACGCCTTCCCCTTTTTTTAATTCGCCATCTGAGGTTTTACAAGCACTTAACACAACTAAATCCGATTGGTTTTTGGTGAAATACAATTCGTCAAGCGTTATTTTTTCGTCATAGAATGCCATCCAAGGAACTGTGTTATCAATACCGCCGTGCGTTGATAAATGTACGATTTTGTAGTTTCCATACGCCGTAGTGAATCGTTCTTTAGTAGCGTTTTCATATTGAAAATGATCCGCATCAAAGATATTTGTCAATTTTTGCAGTTCTGTTGAACTTGTTGTCAATGTAGCAAACTGATTATTTTTAAATTTTGTTGGAGCAATGGCAATAAATGTTTCCGAAATGGGCGTTTTGTTTTGTTTTGATTGCGCCGCAGAAGACAGTGAATAGTTGTAGTGAATTTCGGCATTTTGTATTAAATATTCATTGTTTGGCATCCGTAACGCTTCAAACGGAATGTATTGCAACATGCCATCGGCAATGATGGTAATTCGTTTTTGTGAAAAATGTGCTGCGTTTTCAAATGGAAGTAACTGTTTGTATAGCTTAGTGGCAACTTCTTGATAAGTTTGCTTGTCATTTTTGTTGACAAACGGTTTGGAGACTGCATTTTTATAGGTTGTCACTGTTTTGGATAGTATTTCGGTTGGTGGCAATTCTTGTAGCTGAACTTCGTCAGATGAAATTAAAGCTACAAACCCTTTTTCTGTTCCCACAATGTATTGCAATACTAGTGCATCTTTTTGCAAGCTTTTTTGAACTTTTTTTAGTGTAACAATTTGAATGTTTGTTTTGTAATTGTAATATTTTGGATAGCTTGTTTCTAGCGAATCTATGAATGCGTTGTAGGCTGTTTTGTAAATGAATATGGTGTTTTTTAAGGAATCTGTTCGTTTCGTTTTTACGGTTGCATTGCCTTGTATTTCAGATTCTAATGTTTTGATTTGTTTGATGAGGTTTTGTTCACGATTCAGGATGTTTTCGGGAAGCTTAGACAAGCGTTTTGCGGTGGCATTCGTCATATTTTCTAGCAACAACATGGCTTTGTTTTTTTCCATGAAGAAGAATGCTTTTTCAGGTTGTTGCAAACGATAGCAAACCTCTACTGCTTTTGGATAAAATGTAGCTCCTTTTTTTCGCCAAAATAATTTTGACAAGTCTTCTCTACTTTCAACATAAATAATGTCAATAAGCCGATCGGCTAGTGTAAAAGTTTCTAGTGCATATTGAAGATATTCGTTGTAATTTTCGGCTTCATAATACGCCAACCAACCATTTGCTTTGTCAATTAGGTATCCTAACACATCTAGTTTATTGGGTGAAAGTTCAATGTCTTGAAAATTTGGTAATGTTTGAGGATTTAGCGTTTCTATTTGCAATGCTTGTGTGATGGCATTTTGGTAGTAAATGAGTGCTTTTTTGTGGTTAGTTTCTATTTGGCAAATATCGCCTAGGTTGTTGAAAACCATGGCTTCTTTATTCTTATCCTCATATGTATATTCCAAAGCTTTTTGGAAATACTGTAACGCTTTTTGCAAGTCATTTTCCTTTTTGGATAGTACTCCAAGATTCAAATACATAAAAAAAGTGTTTTCAAAATCTTCTTCCTGTATTGAAATATTCAACGCTTCAAAATAATAGTTTTTAGCTTTTGAATAATCTCCTAAAAAATCGAAAAAATAACCCAAACTATTCACATAAGATTTCTCTATTTTAGGAGTAAAATCATAGTCTTTTTTTAGTGCTTCCATTTCTTCAATAAGTGCTCTTATTTTTAAATTATATGCACTATCCTCCAAATTTACATACGTTGCTAGTTTATCTTTTAAGGAAGTTGCTAATCCTTTGTTATCTTGCACTTCTTTATAGATGTAGATAGATTTATCAAAATTGTCAATTGCTTTTTGTAAATCTCCTAATTCACCGTAGATATTTCCCAATTGACGGTATACTTTACCCAATGAACTATTGGTTTCTGGATACCTTTTCAAATAGTCAAGCGCACTTTTTAAACCTTTATAATATTCTTGATTTCGACCTAAATAATAGATCCTGTTGCGATGATTTTTCTTAAAGTTATCTGTATCAAATACATTTAACTGTACAGCTAATTCCTCTATTTTTTCAGTATATAAAAGTCTTCTTTTTATATTAGTTCCATCTGTTTCTGTAAAGAATTCCCTGTATATCTTAACTAATTCTAAAGTATCTATTTCAATATTATTTAAGTGTAAAAGACTATCCAATAATTGTTCTTTTTCATTGAATGATAATTCTTTTTCCTCAGTCAGTTGGTTGTAATATTCAGACAATTCTACTTGCTGTGCTTTTGCAATACCAAAAGAAATGAAGAAAAGAGATAACAGATAAAATTTACAAACTTTTACACGAATCACGATCATACATTAAAAAATTTCAATTTTTTAGAATACTGATAAGTCAACACAATAAATCTTTCTTTTATCAAGTTATTTATATACAAAAACTTTATATTATGAAAAACCAACAAAACTTTACACAATGTAAGCAATTTCAAGTTTCCAGCAACCTTATCAATATGATTCTTGGTGGAGAAAAGAAAGTAATAATTAAAGATGACCCAGAAATTGAATAGGAAAAAGAGGAGTTGACGAGACTCCTCTTTTTGATAGTCTAAATGCAAGATTACCTAAACCTAATTTAAACTATGTACTTAATCAGGAATGTGTTTTGAATATTGTATTTCTGACAAATTAGGATCATAAATAGCATTTTCTATCACTGTATTTTTTAGTAGTATTCCTGACATTCCCGATTGATATAGAGCTCCACTGTATCCTGAGGTTAATGCCGCAGAGTAGGAAGTTCCGCTAACGTAGAGTGTTTCATTGTTATATACAAACGGAATATATTCTCCCGAAGCTGCAATATCTACAGAATAGATACCTCGGTTTGAAAAACTTGCCAAACTGGAATTGCTAGATGTTCCTTGCGGATTTGTATACACGCCTTCAATATGTGCGTTGGAGTTACCGTTTACTCCCGCCATGGCTGCTACAGCTAAGATGTTATTAGATTCATACGAAGATGGATAATGTGGTATAACATCATTATCAAGTCCCTTGTTTCCTGCGGAAGTAACTACTAAAACATCGTTTGCATTTTCTATGAATCTTCCTAACAATTCACGATTTTCATGATTCCAACCAAAACTCATATTGATTACGTTAACATCTGGTTTACTAGCAGCGTATTGAAAACCACATAAAGCATCAAAATATTCAATATTTCCTGCTCGATCTGCGACTTTTACAGGTAATATTTGATAATTTACATTGGCAGCTTTTAATTGAGACGCAATGAAATTTGTAACAATGGTTCCGTGTCTACCACTGTGATTGTCGTACGGATTGTTATCTTGATCTACAAAATTCCAACCAAACAGTTCATTGTACCCATTATCTGTGCAAGCGTTTTGACTACTATTGTATAAAAATGATCCCGTAAATCCTGGATAATCATACATGATACCTGTATCTAATACTGCTACTGTAACGCCTTGATTGGCACTTACTCTTTTGAGTAATCCGTCATCTGTGATGCCAACACCTCCGAAATCAACAAATACATCCTCATAAATCTTGATATTTGGATTATACTCTGTGCCTTCAATCTCTTCATCTCCTTTTATGACTCCTTTTTTTTCTTCTAATCCGCCGCCGCCACTTGGATTTTTATCTTCTTCAAAAATCCAAAGTTCCAAATTTGGATCTGCGCATTTACAGGTTTTATAATCTAGCACATTATATTCAGCTCTTTTTAATATTTTTTCGGCTTCTGTGGTTCCATCTGGATATAGAATAACAAGCTCATTTCCTATTTCTCCAGCCGCATTTCCTCCTTTTTGAAAGTTTTCCGTCTCTTTTGCAATATTAGTTTCTTCTTGATCTAGTGTTTCTTTTTGACAGCTTACTATCATCGTCAATAGTAAAGCAATACAGTATATTACTACTTTTTTCATATTGTTCTAAGTTTAAATTAATGATGTGATTTTTTAATAATAGCGGTTTAGGTATTAAAAATTCTTGCTAGGTGTGAAGCGTTAGAATCTTCTTGCATTATTATTTTTTTGTGCATGCTTGTTTAGTGATGCTTACAGCATTATTTTTACTAAGTCTGATCTGTTCAACTCGTTTGGCAATACACGTTTTGTACTACTAAATGTTTGTTTTATTGATTATTCCTACTCTGTTTTAAGGTGACAGGTTTTTCGGATTCGCCCTGTAACATGAACGCATTCATAGAATAGTTCGGAAGCTGAAGTTTTGTTACCCAACTTATGCTGTAAAAGTTTAAAAAAATTGTTTTAAAGGTTAAATGACAGGTAGGAATTGTTAGAAAATTAGTTCTTTTTTTTAACTTAAACGATTGATTTTATATGAATTATACCAATTTACACATAAAATAATGTTTATAAACTCGTTCATTTGGCAGTTTAGTTCTTTGCGAATACTTTCCGTAGCTAAGGCTATGCAAACCATACACAGCATCCTATACAGCCAAAGCAACTTCGTATCCAAAACACCATTTTAAATGTAAATTGGTATTATCAAAATATACATGAGATGTGTGGTACTAAGTTTCCCTAAAAAACAAAAAATCCCAGTCACTTAAATTGACTGGGATTTTAAAACTTAGTGTGTTTTTATTTTATTTAATAACGACTTTTTTAGTGATGGTTTCTGTATCTGTAGTAATCACAAAGAAGTACATTCCTGGTGTTAATACTGATCTACCATTCCAAGTGATCGTCGTTGCGGTATTTTCTATACGATTATTATCGAACGATTTGATTAAGACGCCGTCAAAACGATATACTTTAAGCATAAAATTTGTTTTGTCTTTACCTGATATTTCGATATTCATATTACCGTCATTCGGATTTGGCGAAATTTTTGCCTCCGTTTTTACATCTGTTGGTTCATGAGGCACTTCGTCATCTGTTGGTTTCACAACTCCGTAACAGTATACACATTGTGAATCTGACCATATAATTTCATCTTTACACTTTACTCCTACTTTCCAACTGAGGCAGTTAGAGTTTTTAATAAATGGTAATTGTGTAGATGTTCCTGTAACTTCCCAACGAGTCGCAGTTGGTGGATATTTAGGTTCACAACAGCTAGGATCATCCCAAGTAACTTCTATTACGTAGTTTAATGATGGATCGCCTGTCCAACTCATACCAGCACTTCTACAGTCAAATCGTAAGTCTGTAGGTACTGGACAAGGCTCTTCACATTCATAGAAGAAACAGTCTTGATACACACATTCTTTACCATATTCAATGTTGGTAGCTGTAAAACAAACTGGACCACTCATTGGTAATGGGAAGGCACGCATAGCTCCAAATCCTCCATCAGACCAGCTAAATGTTAGATAATCGTTCGGGTCAATCACGTTTCCAGCAGCATCGACTAATTCAATAAATACAATTCCTAAATCACACGGATCACAATCTTCCCCATTGCTATTGGCTATTGCATCCATATAAGCTCTTACTAAATCAAGTTCTGCTTGAACTTGCGCTTGTTGTGCATTTACAGCATCCGCTGCTTTTGCTAAAGAAGTTGTTTTTGCTAGTTCTTTTTCTAATGAAACTGCATATTCTTGCACTTGACCTTGAGTTGGGCATTCCAATACTCTGATAAAGATATCTTCATCACAACAATCTTCAAAATACGTAATTATATATTCGCATCCATTCGGATAGGTAATGGTTGCTTGCCAGTTTTCTAATGGAGAAGCATAGATAAAGTCTCCTAGAATATTTTCATCGACAGGTGTATCTAAATTATCCCATGAAATCATAATTCCACCTGCTGAAGTTATTGGAGTTCCGTCACTACTTAGCACATGAATTGGCCACTGATCTGCGGTACATACTACTTCTGGACAAGCTGGATGTTGCCAGTATGGAGAAATGTACGGCTCATCATTACAACAGTTTGGTACTTCAATGAAGATGTCTTCCAAACAATCAAAATAATCTGTAAGACCAATCCACAATGTCCAATTTCCATCACTTACATCTATGGATCCTAGCGAATAGTTGGTGACATCACCTGTTACATTGTCGAGAACGATTTCATTACCGTTGCTTACCAATTTTTGTTTCGCCATCCAAGGCAATCCATTGGTTCCAGTTACAGTTACACTTACATTATAGAAATCATCTGAATAATCTGATGGAGTTCCGTTATCATCACACTCGCCTATTACCACCTCAACGTCTAACTCACATGGAGGCGAACATGGTTCTGGTACGGCTACTGCAAGATTAACTGAACAACTCGGATCTGCATCATCGGAAACTTGGAATCCATATAAATTATTATATCCAGAAATAAGTCCCATATAAATGGTAGAAGTACCTCCATATCCACCAGAATTGCTATTTGGTGTGGTAGCGTTCCAAAAAGTTCCAGCAGAGTTTGTAACTGTTAAGTCAAAAGACCATGTATCATCACTAGGATCGGTAGTTCCTTGATCATAACATACAACATTGGTTACACTAGCAGCAATATCACAACAATCTGGATTGTTGAAAATGTAGTCATTATTTTGTCCTGGAGTTGTTTGTGTATCACTCGCATCTTGTGTACCACTCCCAATATTAAATGTAACATTTACTCGGAAATCATAACCCCCAGTTTGGGAAGGAAAATCATTTGCGTTTACAGTAAAACAAACTTGATTTCCTGTAATTACTCCGTTGGTTAGTGTTTGTTGTACTTGTCCATTTTGCAAAATATCCAAAGATGTACTATTAATTGTTCCTGTTTGTCCATTTAATTGCGGTAAGGTAAACGCTGCACATACATCAAATGGCAATGTAACTTCACAAGGATCAAAAGGATCTAACTCAATACTTCCTTGGAAATTTGGTCCTCCTTCACACGATTCTGCACAAATATCATCTACATACGCATAACCAAAATGCCCACCACGAGCACAATCGGCAGCTATAAATTCAAGATTGATAATGTCACCTGCATTTCCAGAGATATTTAAAATACCACATGTCCAATCTTGCCACAAAATAGTTGTATAATTACAATTATTCCCGTTGGGACTGACTGGGTTGTTGATTTGATTGAAAAAAGGATTGTTTGCAGGGTTTGAGATCACACAAAGACGATCTAATTCAACGCCATTTGCATCTAATGCTCTTGCAATAAAAAATGGATTTTCATTAGGGTGACTAGGAAATTCTGCCACTAACGCATAACTAAAACGCACTTGTTGGTCACCTGATTCTTGAAGTGTAATTGGCTTTACCAATCGATCAATTCCGTGGTCTGGTGTACAAGGTGTTGAAGCATTGATACGTGCTGCAAAGTTTCCATTATTAACTCTGTTCAATGTACCGCCGTTAGCTGCAATAAGTGGATCAGTCCCAGCTGTTACCATTCCAAAGTTTGCGGTTCCGCTAAAAATATTTACTGGATTCCAAGCAAAGTTTCCTACACCAGTTGTTGGTACGGCGCCACACTCTCCAAATGTATGCCCTCCTGGATCGTCAATTGCAGAAAACCCTTGGAAATTATTAAAATTTCCATCTTCAAAATCACCGTTTAAACAAACAGGAGCCATTTCTAGCGTATAACTGTCTGCATCATTAGGAAAGGTTCTAAAATATTCATTTCTCAGATATCGTACTTTATAAGCATCTAAAGCTTCTCGCTTTTCTTGGTCTGATAAATTGTTAAATAAAAATCCGTGCTCTCCGAGCTCAAACGAATTTTTATACTTTGTTAGTTGTTCCTCTGGAACATTTTGTATGTTTTTTTGTGTGAATGCTCTAATTTTTTGCTCTACTTTTTCAATACGTTGCTGTTGTAACGAAATTTCTTGAGCAAATAGTCCGGTGTAAGAACATAGCAAGAATACACAAAACATACTTAAAATAACTTTTTTCATAAGTAATATGTTGTTAAATTGGTTAGTTCCTACTCTTTTTTTAGGTTAAGGCTTTTCGGAATCCGCCTCGTGAATGAATTAATTCATAAAATAGTTCCATGTAAGAAGTTTTGTTACCCGATTTATTTCATTATTTTTAGTACAGCTTTTTTAGTGATCCCTTTTTTTATGTCAAATGATACTTATTTTATTGAAGGCTTACGCACAGGAGATAAAACCGTGTTGCAAGAAGTTTATAATCGATTTTTTTCAAAAGTTAAAACATTCGTGTTGCGAAATAATGGCGCTATCACCGATGCCGAAGATGTTTTTCACAATGCATTGATTCAATTGTATATTCGACTCAAAAACAGAGAATTGGTTATTAAATCTTCTTTTGAAGCCTATCTTTTTACTACGTGTAAAAATCTTTGGCGACGAGAATTAAATAAAAAACGGGTAACAAAATCTAAGGTTGTTGAACTTGAAGATAAAGAAACAGAAAATGCGTTTGCATTGCTTGAACAAGAACAGTGGGAATTGTACATAGAAAAATTTCAATTGCTCTCTGAAAATTGCAGAAAAGTATTAACACTGTTGTTCAACGGCATTTCGTATGATGAAATTGTAAACACATTTTCATACGCATCCAAAGTAGTGGCAAGACAACGCGTTTTTAAATGCAAAACCAAATTAACTAAGCTAATTCAGGAAGATGATAAGTTTTCCAAAATAAAGAAATTATGAATTTTGATGAAACAACATACGAGCAAATAGCGGCGTATTTAAACAATCAAATGGACGAAGCCGAAAAAATTGCCTTTGAAGCTTCTTTAGAAAATGATACAGAACTCGCATCATTTGTAGCAACGTGTGCTTCTCTGGAAAGTGTATACGACGAACATACCTGGAACATACAAAGCAATGCTTCTACCGAAGAAGTAAAAGCACTTGCCAATCAATTTCGAACCGACGATGTTGCCAATTTATCAAAGAAAATTCGAGATATTCAACAACAAAATACAACGACCAAGAGCAAAAAATCATATTTCTATGTCATCTCTTCTGCCGTTGCAGTGGCGGCGGTAATTACGTTGTTTTATTTTTCGTTTATGCAGTCAATTACAGCCAATGAAGCCTTTGAGCAATACCACAATTGGAATGCATTGCCATCGTTTGTAGAAAAAGGAGATACAGAAGATACACGTGCCACAGCACAAGCATTATTTGAAGCAGAAAAGTATCAAGAAGCATTGACAATTTTCAAAGAATATGCACAAAAAAGTACTACGTACGATCCAAAAATTCAGTTGTACATTGGAGTTTCTTATTTAGAGCTAGAAAACTATCACGAAGCCATTCAAACGTTTGATGCCTTACAAAATAGCAATACTATTGATCATCACAAAGCGTATTGGTATTTGGCACTTACCTATTTAAAACAAAACAATGCCGAAACAGCTAAGAAGATTCTCAATACTTTAGTTAAAAATCCTACTAACTATAATTACGAAAAAGCTAAAGAATTGCTAAAAAAATTAAAATAATGCAGCATTGTCCTTCTTTTTTATAAATTTCGATAACATATTTATCATTTTAGGGGCGAATTACTATTGCTTATTCTTGTAATAGATTAAAAAAAGCCTTTAATTTGATGTAGACCAAAACTTGAATCACTTGAAAAATTATGAATAAGGAGCTATTAGAAAAAAAGTTAAAAGAAATTGACCAAATTATTAAATCGAAATACGAAGAAGAAACTCAAATTGGAGTCTTAGCTGGACTTGGCGGAATCTCACTATTTGAGTTTTACTATTCTAAATATCTTGATATTGACGATCATGCTGATATTGGCGTAGAAATGTTGACCAATTGTATTGACAAAATCAATGAAGGTTACAGTTATCCTACATTCTGTACCGGAATTGCAGGCGCAGGTTGGGTATTAGATCATTTGGAGCAAGAAGAATTTATGGATGCCGATAATGACGATTTATTGCCTGAATTAGACCAATACATTTACACATTTATGGTCACCGATATGAAGAACGGAAATTACGATTTTCTTCACGGAGCTATCGGATATGCATTTTACTTCTTAAATCGGTACCGAAACACAAAATCGGACGAATTAAAAGAAAAATACAGAGGTTTTATCAATGAATTTATCGACCTCTTAGAAGGCTTGTCGGAAGATGCTGGCGATGGAAAATTACGTTGGGAATCTGAACTAAGTATTGAAACCAAAGAAAGAGGCTATAACCTCAGCTTGTCACACGGAATGTCTAGTATCGTAGGAATCTTAACCAAATTTCACGAACAAGACGATTTCAAAGAAAAGTCTGAACCATTATTGAAAGGTGCTGTAAAATACATCCTAAACTTTAAAACAACCAAAGAAGATCCATTCTCTATTTTCCCAAGTTGGGTAACTGGCAAAGAGGAAGACGAAAACGCACAAAGTCGTTTGGCTTGGTGTTATGGCGATTTAGGTGTTGCCATGCGTTTTTGGTACGCATCCAAAACCTTGAATGATGAAGCCTTAGGAAAAACAGCTTTGGAAGTACTAAAACATGCTGCCAAAAGAACGGCTGTAGAAGACAGTTTGGTGCGTGACGCAGGTATTTGTCATGGATCGTATGGAAATGCACAAATGTTCCTAAGAATGTACAAAGAAACGGGCGATCAAGATTTTAAAGACGCATTCGAATTTTGGATTCAAGACGGAATTAACAGAGGAACTTTTGAAGACGGATATGCAGGATACAAACAATGGAAAGGTGTAGACAAGAGTTGGGCGGCAGAAGTATCTTTACTCGAAGGAATTGCTGGAATTGGCCTATCAATTTTAGATTACTTAGCAGATTACGATACCAATTGGGATGAATGTTTAATGATAAGCTAACAACAAATGAGTAAAAATCCATATAAGAATTTTTCGAAATACATATTACGAACACCACTTTTCTCATTCACTTCCTATAAAGATTTGACAAAAAACAAAGAAATCGCTGATGAAGATTTCAAAACCGTTTGTCAAAATCCTATCGTGAGAGAAGCCTTATTTTTAGCCTCACCATCATTGTTTGAAGAAATGAACCGTTGGCTTGCTGGCGAAATGGACGATGCTAAAAAAGAAGAAAAACTACGCTATTCCATCTTAAAATATATCTCTAGAATGTCTTCCAGATGTACGCCTTTTGGACTCTTTGCAGGATGTTCGGTAGGTGAATTTGGAGAAGAAACCGATATCAAACTCAAAGGTTCTGCGCAAAACAAACGGCATACGCGTTTGGACATGAACTATTTGGTGGCGCTTTCGCAAGATTTGGTCACCAATAAAAAAATTAGAGAACAACTACTTTTCTATCCAAACTCAAGTATCTATAAAGCAGGACCGCAATTACGCTACATTGAATACAAATATTTTAACAGTAGAAGACATCACCATATTGTAGCGGTGGACGATACGGAATATTTAGCGGTTGTGTTAGAAAAAGCTTCGCACGGAGCCTCTTTATCAGATTTGGCAAAACTATTAGTAGATGATGAAATTACAATTGAAGAATCTACCGAGTTTATTGAAGAATTAGTATCGAGCCAGTTACTAATCAGCGAATTGGAACCATCGGTTTCTGGACCTGAATTCTTAGAGCAAATCTGTTCCGTTTTAGAACGTTTGAAAGGTGTTGAAGGCATTTTGGCAGCACTAAAAGAAGCAGATAGTAAAATCAATAAAATTGACCAATCTATTGGAAACAATCCAAAAGTATACTTGGAACTCAGTGAGTTTTTACAACAATTAGAAACGGACTTTGAACTAAAGTTCATGTTCCAAACAGATATGGTATTACAAAATGCCAAAAATACACTGAGTACACAGGTTGTAGAAGACATTCAAAAAGGTTTTGCCTTACTAAATAGAATCACTTTTCCACAAAACACCACCACACTTACGAAATTTAGAGATGCCTTCCACGAACGTTTCGAAGAACGTGAAGTGCCACTTTCTACAGCCTTAGACGTTGAAATTGGGATTGGTTACAAGCAAGATCAAGGTGCTGGAGACGTGAATCCGCTCGTAGATAATATTGTCATTCCTGGACGTCAAGCAAAAAATCCTGTGATGGAAGTGCGTTGGTCAGGCATCAATAGTTACTTTCAAAACAAACTGATTGAAGCCTTTAAAAATGACGATTATGTCATTCACATTAACGACAAAGATTTTGAAAAGTACGATCTCAACTGGCACGATATGCCAGATACACTTTCGTGCATGATTGAAATCTTAGAAGGTGAAAACGGCGAACACAAAATAAAATTTAGCGGCGGTGGCGGATCGAGTGCAGCAAACTTACTCGGACGTTTTTGTCATGGTGATGATGAACTTTTCGCGTATACGCAAGAAATGGTGGATTTGGAAGCCGAAATGAACAAAGACAAAATCCTAGCCGAAATTGTGCATCTTCCAGAATCGAGAGTTGGAAACATTTTAATGCGTCCTGATTTGCGCAAACACGAAATTCCGTATTTAGCAAAATCGATCAAAGACGAAGAAGATCAATTGCCAATTGATGACTTAATGGTGTCTGTAAAAGGAATGAGCAAAGTATTGCTTCGTTCCAAAAAGAATGACAAAGAAATAGTGCCACACTTAACCAATGCGCACAACTATTCACATAATTCCTTACCCATCTATCACTTTCTAGCCGATATGCAAACGCAAGGCATTCGTAGTGGCGTTGGTTTTGGATTAGGTCCTTTTGCCAACGAATTTGACTTTTTGCCACGTGTAGAATACAATAACTTAATTCTTCACGATGCTACATGGAATATGAAGAAAAGTCACATTGAACCGTTGCTAAAAAGCAAAAACGACAATGACAAACTTACGGAAGCAATTCAAACGTTGCGCGATAGTCTAAAAATTCCGCAATACGTCATGCTTGCCGATGGAGATAATGAATTGCTTGTAAACTTTGGAAACCTTACTTCCGTACGCATGTTACTGGATACCGTGAGCAAACGAGGTTCATTCAAACTTACCGAATTCCTGTTCAGCGAACGCGGAGTCGTAAAAGAAGGAAATGAATATTACACCAACCAAGTCGTAGTTTCATTTTATAACGAACAAAAATTAACACAAAGCAAGCAGAGCAATGAGTAACGAAATACAAAGAAATTTTATCCTAGGAGACAGTTGGTTGTATTATAAAATTTATACTGGACCAAAAACCTGCGATGCTGTGTTAACGGAAATCATCAAACCTGTGGCAGAGCAGTTAATGGAGCACGGAATTATTGACAAATGGTTTTTTATTCGCTATGCCGATCCAAAACACCATATTCGTGTTCGTTTTCACTACACACGACCTGAAAATGTAGGCTTCATCATCAACGGATTGTATCCAAAATTTAAAGAATTTATCGATCAAGATTTAATTTATAAAATTCAAATTGACACCTATCAGCGTGAAATAGAACGTTATGGCGCGAATACGATGGAGTTGGCCGAAGCGATGTTTTATCACGATAGTAAAATGATTGTGGATTTTGTAGACATGATTGAAGGTGACGAAGGCGAAGAATTGCGCTGGTTATTTTCGCTCAGAGCAATGGATTCACATTTAGGAAGTTATGGCTACAATGACGATGAAAAACTCGAAATGATGGATCGTTTAAAAACAGGATTCGGAAACGAATTTGGTATGGCGCGACCGTTAAAAAAACAATTGGACGACAAATTTAGAGCCGAGCGCAAAAAAATTGAAGAATTTATGGTATTTACTGCCGATGAAAATCCTGATTACGAACCTATTTTGGATGTATTAAAGGAAAAAGAAGAAGGCATTAAAGACATTGCAGCAGCCATTATAAAGCACAAAGAAGACGAAACGCTCATCATGCCAATTAATGACCTTATGGGAAGTTATTTGCACATGTTGATGAATCGTTTGTTTAAATCGAAAAACCGTATTCATGAAATGGTGTGTTACGATTTCTTATATCGCTACTACAAATCGATGATTGCGCGTAAAAAGCACATGAATAAAAACAAAAACAAGAAGTAAAATTCGTTTGTTTTATAGTACACAAAAGACGGTTTGACGCGCGTTTGACTTTTCAAACCGTCTTTTTCATACGCTGTTTTTAATACCTACCGAAAGGTGTTTTGGCGTACTTATTTTTTTTCTCTCTCTAAAACTGTTATACTTGTATAGATTGATTTCAACGCCAACTACATGTATACCAAATGCAAATTCATATCAATAGTTTCCTTTTTACTTAGTACGCTTCTTTTGTTGTCGTCGCTTTCGCTGAATGCACAAACCGATTCGTTACAGGGGAAATCGTACAATGAACTTGAACAATTATACAAAATAGAGCGGCACAACAATCCTAAACTTGCAAAAGTATATGCAGAAATCATTTACCAACGATCAAAACAGGAAAACAATCCTAAAAGAATTGCACAATCTTTATATAAAAAAGCAACGCTTTCCTATAATTTAGGCATCTATGACAGTGCTACTTATTATTCCAATACTTCCTTAAAAATTGGAAAACAACTCGCTAACGACTCCTTAATTTTACAAAACTATTGCCTAAAAGGAAATATTGCGTCCATAGGTGGCGATTATAAAACGGCTATTGACAATTACCTAATCGCCAAAAATGTAGCCGATGAAATGGGGAATATAAATGATGTGTTACAAATTTCACACAATATTGGTTTCCTTAAAAAGCAAACCAAAGATTTGACCGAAGCTGCTGCTATTTTCAAGAAAAACTTACGTACCATTCGGGAACATAATTTAAATGAGCTTTCAAGGTTAGAAGTCGCCAGCTTGGCATTTTTATCCGAAACATATCTTCGCATGAAAGATTACAATACTGCAAAAACCTATACCGAAGAAGGACTACTACTCGCAACCAAAAATAAATACAAAGAATTGTATCTGTATTTAAACGCAAATAAAACCATCATACAATTTCAACAGCAACAGTATCAAAAAAGTATTGCTTCGTCCAAAGCTTCCATTACATCCATCCTAGATTTTGGCAACGAGCAATCGCTTACAACGCCCTATTTATATATTGGAAAAAGTTATCTAAAACTAAAAAAATACGACAGTGCCATTTTCTACTTTAAAAAATTTGAGAATATTGTGCAAACCAAAGAAATAGACACCCCAGAATTGGAGGAAGTATATGAATTTCTTGCGCTATGCTACGCCAGCACTGGAGACAAACAAAACAGCATTCTCTATTTTAAAAAATTTGCAGAGTTAGACAAGCAAAATGACAGTATCAATACAAATATGAACAATGATCTTCATGAAAAATACGACATTCTGCCGCTCAAACAAGAAATTAATTCGTTAGACACCACCAATCAAAAACAGAAAAAACGCGAGACCTACTTATATATTTCGCTAATTATTTTAGTGATTTCATTACTCGCATTTTTCATTTGGTTTAAACGAAAACAACGTCAAAACAAACTTCGTTTTCAAAAACTATTGGTCAAAATTGAAACACTAGAAAAACCCAAGGAAAAAATAATTTCTAAAAAAATCATAAGTAAAGAAACGCACAATCCTATCACAGATGAAAACGTATTACAAATCTTAAAAGCTTTGGAAGCATTTGAAGAAAAAGAACTCTATTTACGATTGGATTGTACACTTGGATATGTAGCAAAAAAATTAAAAACCAATACGTCATACCTTTCCAATGTGATCAATACTTACAAAGAAAAACCATTTAGAACGTATCTTTCTGAATTGCGAATCAATGCTGCATTGATCAAACTTAAAAATGACGAAAAATTACGTTCGTATACTATCAAAGCTATTGCCGCAGAGTTTGGGTATAAGCGTTCTGAAACCTTCTCCAGAGTGTTTAAAGCACATACAGAAATGTATCCATCTGCGTACATAAAAAGCCTTGAAAATCAAAAGAATAAGTAGTGAGTTTTTATAAAAACTCACTTGTAATTGCTGGTTTTACAAGGAAATTTTCAGATATTGTTAAAGTTAATTAAACACAAACTATTATGAGATCGTTAAAACTTAAGAAAATAAAAATTTCTAGAGTCGGTAATCCACACATGGTTGTTGGTGGCGCACAAAATGCTGAAAATGCAAACAAGCCAGACCATCCTGTTACCTATACATTAGACACAAAATATGATGATTCATGCAGACCAGGCACAAATGGCACTACAACAACACTTGGAAATGCAACAGGACTAAATATTAACAGAGATTAGGAATTTAAAATAAAACATCACCAACTAAATACACTTGAAAAGAAGCTACCTCTACTTAGGAGATAGCTTTTTTTTATGTCACATCCTTTTATACGAAATGAATCACCTTACAGCTTATACCAATTAAACTATAAAATGTAACATATAAACTCGTTCATTTGTCATCCTAGTTCCTTGCGAATACTTTCATGCAAATCATTCACGGCGTCCTAAACTGCCAAAGCAACTTCGTATCCAAAACACCATTTTAAATGTAAATTGGTATTATTTTTTTTCTCCGCATAAAACCGTTATACTTGTATAGACCGATTCACCCTAATACTTAAAGAATGTATCTTACAAAACTTTCTTCTTCCACACTTCTGTTTACAGGTATTGCAATTCTTTTTTTCTGTTCGCTTTCGCTAAATGCACAAACCGATTCGTTACAAGGAAAATCGTATGAGGAATTGATTGGGTTGTATGATACAACTTTCTATGAAGATCCTGCCAAAGCCAATATGTATGCTGCAGCAGCTTATGAATTAGCAAAAAAAAATGGTGATCAAGAGAAATTAGTAATTGCAAAATATTATGTTGCGCGTTCTAAATACTATCTAACCAAATATTCCGAATCTACTAAAGATTTGGAAGAAGTAATTCGTATTGCAACTGAAATTAGTGATAATGTATTACTATATAAAAGTCATAGCCTAAAGGGTAATAATTTATTTGAACAAAACAAACATCATGAAAGTTTAGATTTATATCTTAAAGCAAAAAAATACGCAAAGCTTACCGATAATCCATTATTTATTGCAAGAATAAATATTAGCATCGCCTTTATAAAAAAGTTCCATAAAGATTATGAGGAGGCTATTAATGTTTTATTAGAAAACTTAAAACTTCTAGAGCAGTATGATGGCGATGAAAAAAAGAAAAAAAATAATCAACGTACTGTTTTAATGCAATTGGCAGATACCTATCTCAGAATCAAAAAACCTAAAGAAGCTGAACATTATAATGATTTGGCCTTAAAACTATCTCCCAAAGAAGAATTTCACGATGCTTATTACTGGGGCTTCATGAATAAGGCTATTATAGAGTATCAAAATAAAAATTTTGAAAAAAGTATTGAATACTCTAGACAAGTTGAAACATATTATAAAAACACAAATAAACTTTCCAATTTAGCAACACCCTATTTTTACATTGGAAAAAGTTTTTATGAATTGGGAAATAATTCCCAAGCAGTAGAATATTTAGAAAAAGCAATCGCGATTTCTGACGAGTTCAAATTAGATTTTCAAGAAAAAAAAGAAGTCTACAGATACTTAGATTTGGCGCATTCCCTATTAGGAAATTCGAAAAAAGCAAATGAATATTCTATAATGTTCTATGAATTAGATAAAAAAAATGACAGCCTCGATATTGCTTTAAATAATAGAATCAATAAAGAACATGACATTATTCCACTCCAAGAGGAAATTGAATCGTTAGATAAAAACACCAAATACTTATATGTTTTTTCTGGGATTCTTTTAACCATATTAGTTAGTTTCTTTATTTGGTTTAAACAAAGACAAAAACGTAATAAAAAACGCTTCCAAGAGTTGTTAATCACCATTGAAAAATTAGAACAACCTAAAAAAAAGAATTCACAAAAAATCATTCCCAAAGAAACTTCAAATACAGTAACTGATAAAAACGCATTACAAATTCTAAAGGATTTAGAAAAATTTGAGGAAAAAGAATTTTACTTACGAAAGGATTGTACACTAAGCTATGTCGCCAAAAAACTAAAAACAAATACAACATATTTATCGAACGTAATCAACACCCATAAAGAAAAATCATTCAAATCGTACCTGTCTGAATTACGCATCAATGCTGCCTTGATCCAACTGAAGAACAATCCTAAATTACGCTCATATACCGTCAAAGCCATCGCTGAAGAATTTGGTTTTAAACGTCCAGAAACCTTTTCAAGAGCTTTTAAAACACAAACCAATATGTACCCATCAAATTACATAAAAAACCTTGAAAATCAACAAATTACATAAGTGACGCTTTATAAAACATCACTCATACTTTTTACATATCTCCATTTTTTTTTAGACATTTAACATATTAAACAAAAACAAAGATTATTATGAAATCACTAAAACTGAAAAAAGTAAAAATCTCTCGCATAGGAAATCCCCATATCCTATTAGGAGGAGCAACCAATGGTGTTTGCACAACATTACCACCGCCACCGCCACCTGTAACATTGGATGAAGAATGCATGAATTCAATACGTAACCCTGAAGAATGTCCCACAAACACGAATACAACTGGAACTCGTACAATTGATCCAGGAGGAATAGAAACAGTAGGTTGTGGGATTGGCGGTTAATCCTTAAAACAAAGTATACAAAGTAAAAAGTCTTCAGTATGTTACTGAAGGCTTTTTTTGTTAATTAACAATTCGCACATACAATTTCCGTCGTTTCTTCGTTACCTTTATGATTGTTCCCCAAATACCTAAGAATGTATTTTTTATGAACCACAAAAAATTTAAATCATGAAAAAACAAAAATTAGGATTGAACAAATTAAGTTTGACAAAATCAAGAATTGCAGAATTAAACCAATTAAGTGTTAAAGGAGGAAATCGAGAATCTACAGCACCAGGTTGTATTCTTACAGGTGTCATTGATGGCTGCGAAATCACATCAAATTGTCCAGGAGGAGGAACTGGTGGTAATGGTGGCTCAAATGATCCAACATGCAATACACAAGCTATTTTATCTTGCTTGTTTGCCTGCTAAATAAAAAAGGAAAGCCTCAAAATATGACATTTGAGGCTTTCCATTTATATAAATAATCATGAAAAAATGTAACTCTTATTTTCGGCTAAACACTTCGCGCAATTGGTAGAAAATTCGCTGCATTACGGTCAATTCTTCCACAACAATTTCTGCCGTTCCTTCCATTTCTTGCTTAAAATCAATCGGTTTTTCAAACGAACTTTCTAAAGAATCTACTTTTAAATATGCCACATACATCGGCGGCCCACCTTGCACATCTAATTGTGGAACTCCTGAAATATTGATAATTTCACCCGATAAACTTCCCCATTCTTGGTACGGATAACTGTCTAATTTGATAATAACACGTTGTCCAACTTCAATTTTCCCTGAATTCGCTACTGGAAAAGAAACACGTCCTATAATACCTTCAATTTGATCAGGAATTACGGTAAACAAATCTTGTCCCACATTTACATTTTGATATTTTGACCAAATGTCAAAAACCGTTACTTCTCCTTTGATGGGCGATTTTAAGACAAATTGCTGTTCCCATTGTAAAATTTGGTTCTCCAAATCTTGCTTGGCTTGCTCCAAATTTTGATCGGTCGAAATCTCTGAACTCTTATCGCCAACCGAAGCTTGACGCAGATTTCCTTCTAAGGTTAGGATGGAATTTTGATCGTTTTCAATGCTCGATAGCGTTCCTTCGTACGCGCGTTTTGCACCATAATATATATTTTCTTGATCTTTAAATTCACGCTCAGAAACACTTCTACTCGCATACAAACGCTTAAACTTTTCATACCGCTTTTTGGTATTGGCAACTTCTAATTTTTGATATTCTAATTGATTTTGACTGTTGCGCAATCGGTTTCGAACTCTATTCAGTTGCAAACGTATATTGGACGCTTGATTCTTTTCGTTATTGAAAATAATATAATTCAAATACGTTAAATACTGCGCTCTAAACTGATTGTACACGGCTTGAATCGGTCCTAATTTTAACTTTGATGGAAATGTATAATTCAACGAATCAAAATCGCGCTCACTTGGTATAAAATCTTCTAATTTCTTTTTTAAAAACTGTACATCCTCAAAATCTGCGGTATTTTCAATCACAGCCAATACTTCATCCACTTGTACTTTTTGCCCAGCTTCTACAAAAATACTTGTGAGTTTTCCTGAAGCTTTCGCCGTTAAATGTGCGGGCGGATTTTCTGAAGTAATCGTTACTCGTGCCGGAATGATATCGTTGTAACTCAACAAAGAAGATCCTACAATAAACATAATAATTATGATAAACACGACCGAAATTCCCCATTGGATTACCCAATTCGGTGCTTGACCAAGGATTTCCTTGACCTGATCGGAACGTTCATCAAGATCATTAATTTTCTTGCGTCTCTCTTCCTTCTTTTCTTCTGGTTTATCTTTCTTCTTAGCCATATTAATTTCCTAGCTCTAATTGATTTTTTACTAATGTGTAATATGCTCCGCGTTTAGCGGTTAACTCTTCGTGATTTCCTAATTCGATAATTTTTCCTTTATCCAACACGATAATCTGATCTGCATTTTTTACCGTACTCAAACGGTGCGCCACCACCACTACGGTTTTTCCTTTGTAGAATTCTTGTAAATTCTCCATAATGACTTTCTCGTTATTCGCATCCAACGCACTGGTAGCTTCGTCAAAGAAAATATACTTCGGATCTTTGTACACAGATCGCGCAATTAAAATACGCTGCTTCTGTCCTCCCGAAACATTCACACCACTGGAACCAATTTTGGTATTGTATCCCGATGGCAATTCTTCAATAAAATCTTCAATATTTGCCACTTTTACAGCGTGAATCAAACGTTGTTTGTCAATAATTCCTTCGGAATCTGATTCGGTAATGTTTCGTGCAATCGTATCGCCAAACAAGAAACCATCTTGCATTACCGATCCGCACGCTCTTCGCCACGTTTTGGTACTAATATCACCCAACTTGTGTGGTCCAATGTGCAGTGAACCTTCGTTAAATTCGTAGAATTTCAACAATAACTTAATCAGCGTTGTTTTTCCACTACCACTCGCACCAACGATTGCCGTTACTTTTCCTTCTGGAATTTCTACGGTAAGATCATCCAAAATCAATGGCGAACTTTTTCCACCGTAACGGAAACTCGCATTGGTCATTTTAATGGTTTTATCTTCTGGTAATTCTTTGATATTTTCTTCAAAACGATCTTCTTCATCGTCTTTATTGTGAATCTCCGACAAACGCTCCAAACTGATCTTAGCATCCTGTCCAGATTGAATGAACGTAATAAAATTGTTGATAGGTAAGTTTAACTGTCCAATGATATACTGAACCGAAAGCATCATACCCAAGGTAAACAACGGATCGTCAATTACAGAAGTCGCTGCGATATACGTAATAATGATATTTTTTAACTCGTTGATAAATCGTCCACCTGTATTTTGTGTCTGCGAAAGCGCCAATCCTTTGATCGAAATTTTAAACAAACGCACTTGAATTGCTTCCCATTCCCAACGTCTTCTACGTTCAGAACCGTTCAATTTAATTTCTTGCATTCCCGAAATCAACTGATACAAACTACTTTGGTTGTCGGAAGATTGATCGAAACGTTTGTAATCGAGTTCGGCTCTTTTCTTCATAAACAATAATGTCCATCCAATATATAACGCCGATCCTACAAAGAATACAATAAAGATTTGCATGTTGTAATACGCCAAAACGCCACCAAAAATAAACATATTAAAGGCAGAAAACAGCGTGTTTAAGGTTGTAGACGATAAGAAACTCTGAATTCGGTTGTGATCGTAAATACGTTGTATAATATCTCCTGTATTTTTAGAATCGAAAAAGGCAATCGGCAAACGCATCAACTTGATTAAGAAATCGGAAATCAGGTTGATGTTGATCCGACTCGTCATGTGTAGCAGAATCCAACCCCGAATCAGTTCGACCGTGGTTTGCGAAATAAATAACGTTAACTGCGCAATTAAGATCAGAAAGACAAAGTTTTTATTCTGATAATTAATACCGTAATCCACTACGGACTGCGTTAAGAACGGAAATATCAATTGCAGCAAACTCCCGACCAGCAATCCTAAAATTAACTGAAGTATGTATTTTTTATACGGTTTAAAATACCAAAAAAGAAACTTAAAACCGTACTCTTTCTTTTCTTCCTTCTCCAATTCGTAAAACTCTGGAGTTGGCTCTAACAGCAACAAATAACCTTCGGCAGCATCTGGATCGGCTGAAGAACCTATCCAACCTTTTATAAAATCTTCTTTAGAATACTTTACCAAACCGTGTGCAGGATCGGCAACGTACACTTTATTTCTCTTTATCTTATAAACTACCACAAAATGACGCTGTCTCCAATGTGCAATACACGGATACGGAACATCATCTACCAACGTTTTATAATCAACACTTACGGCAAGTGTGTGTAATCCAATTTCTTCGGCAGCTTCAGCAATTCCGCCAAGGGAAACACCTTCACGGGTAATATTGGCTTTCTTTCGTAGAAAATCAATAGTGTAGGCACGTCCAAAATGTTTTGCCACCATCCGCAAGCACGTTGGTCCGCAATCCATTTGATCTAACTGTCGGTAAAAAGGAAATTCTCTCTTTATCATGAACGTTCTTTCTAGTGTAATTTATAATTTGGTTTGCATTTTCATGGAAAATTTTCAGCGACCATCCTCATTTTTAACAATCTATACGACATTTGCGATTTTTCCGTGAATTCTTGTAGTTTTCTTTTAAAAAAATTGTCTTTTATGAGAAAAACACGCACAAATATATACTTTTATTTCTACTGACCAAAACAAAAAATGCATTTTTATACGATATTTTCGTATAAATTGATATATTTGTACAGAATAAACCTAAAAAATTACCTCAATGCTCGTAAAATTCACAGTAGAAAACTATTTATCATTCAAAAATAGAATGACTATTGATTTTACTGCGACGTCACTTACCGAATTGCGCGATGCAAACTTGCATCAAACTTCCTTGAAAAATGTGACATTGTTGAAGAGTATGATTATTTACGGCGCCAATTCGAATGGAAAAAGTAATTTATTTAAAGCCATTAAATTTGCACGAAAGTTTATTTTAAATTCTTCCAAAGATTCACAATCGGACGAACCGATAGAAGTACAACCGTTTTGCTTATCGACAGAAACAATTGAAAAACCGAGCTTTTTTGAATTGGTATTTGTGTATGAAGCGGCTAAATATCGCTATGGTTTTGAAGTGGACGACACGGAAGTTCACAAAGAATGGTTGTATATGACAACCAAAAATAAAGAACAACTCCTGTTTGAACGCGATTTTCAAAATATTACCGTCACTAAAAAATACGATGCCGCAAGTAGCAATTTAACGTCTATCACGCGAAAAAACGCCTTATTTCTTTCAGTTTGCGCACAATTTAATATTCCCACCGGAATGGCCATCTTAAAAGCGTTGAGCAATGTGCAGTACATTTCGGGAATGCAAGATCGGTATACGGTGAACTTTACCATTGATATGATGGACGATCCTGAAAAGAAAAAATATATTGACAATTTTATTGCGAGTGCCGATTTAGGATTTACCGAAACTAAAGTAGAACGTTTCAAACTTACAGAAGAAATTTTGGAGAAAGGAAATGTTCCTAAAGAAATTCGGAAGATGATTTTAGAATCCGATGAAGAAAATGTAGTGGTAAGTACCAAACACATCATCTATGACGAAAACAACGAAGAAGTAGACAATATTTACTTCAACTTATTTGTCAGCGAATCGTTGGGAACAGGAAAATATGTCGCACTTGCAGGACCCATCATTGATGCACTCATGCATGGAAAAACCTTGATTATTGATGAGTTTGACGCGCAATTGCATCCACATTTAAGCAAAGCCATTGTAGAACTCTTCAACTCCAAAGAAAACAATCCGAATGGCGCACAGTTGATTTTCGCATCGCACAATCCGTCGTTGATCAACCCGAAACGCAAACTTTTCCGCCGCGATCAAATCATTATCACGGAAAAAGATCAATTTGGTGTAACTACGATGGAATCACTCTACGACAAAAAAATCCGCAAAGATGCTTCTTTCGAAAAAGATTACCTAGAAGGCAAATACGACGGAATTCCCGATGTACAAATTGACAAAGATTTTCGATTATTTGATGCGTAATCACAACTGATTGTAAACAAATAAAGCGAACCGAAGCTCGCTTTATATCAATTATGTTATTTTTTATTTAGAAACAGCCTGTTCCGTCGAAAGTTTCACAAGCACGCTCAGCTGCATCTGTAAACCATTCGTGTGGCTCATCACCTGGTCCAGCTGGATCAGCACCACAATTGTAAGATGCTGGAGGTTTTCCTCCAAATACGTGTAATTTCGCTACAGACTTCTTGTTTAATCTTAAAGAATTTAAATTTCTCTTTTTCATAATAAAAATTTAAGTTAATACTATTTATGTTTTGATTATCTCAAAGTTACGACAAACGATATTCATTTTTTTTGATTTATGATTCTTTTAAGAAACTTTAACTATACTGTTAAAAAAAGATTTTTCCGCTTCCGCAGAAACATTCAAAGACCATTTTTATACTTCTTACCACACTTTTATCCTGTTGATAAAAGTTCTCTGTAGCACATCGTATTTCAACTAGAGCTACCTTTTTTGGAAATTATCCAGTTTAACTATAAAATACAATATATAGACTCGTTCATTTGGCATCCTAGTTCCTTACGAATACGTTCCTATGCAAAGCATTTGTGGCGTTCTATAATCCCAAAGCAACTTCCCCTCTATAGTCGCTTTTTAGAATCAAATTGGCATTAGATGTATTCACCTGCCAAAATTCAAGTTTATAACCTTATCATGATAGTGTTCTATTTTTTTCTCTAAAAATAGAATAGAAAAAGTACAATACGAGTTCATTATGTTAAATTCCTAAAACCGTAACGTATCTTTTTTAATTTCTTTTATTTTTAGAAAATCAACCACTTCGACGAAAGCGTCGGAGTATTCAAATCTCGATGATCAATCAAAAAACAACCAAAATGATTAAATTATTCAAGCTAAAAAAGATGACAAGAGTACTAAATGTAACTTTTGCTTTTCTCATGTTAGTTGCTACTAGTTATGCACAAAAAAACGATGAGGGAAAAGACAAGAAAAAAGATATCAGTTCCATGTATAATGGTCTAAAATTTAGAAGTATTGGTCCAGCATTCATGTCTGGTAGAATTGCCGATATTGTGATCCATCCAGATAACGAAAATGTGTGGTACGTAGCAGTGGCTTCTGGTGGTGTTTGGAAAACTGAAAACTCAGGAACTACTTGGAAATCTATCTTTGACGGTCAAGTAAGTTATTCCATAGGTTGTATTACGCTCGATCCGCAAAATCCAGAAATCGTCTGGGTAGGAACTGGAGAAAATGTAGGTGGAAGACATATTGGCTATGGCGACGGTATCTACAAAAGTGAAGATGGCGGGAAATCATGGAAAAACATGGGACTTAAAAAATCTGAACACGTATCTAAAATTATCATTCATCCAACAGATTCTAAAGTAATGTGGGTAGCTTCACAAGGACCGCTTTGGAGTAGTGGTGGCGAGCGAGGTGTGTATAAATCAATAGATGGCGGTAACACTTGGAAGCGCACACTTGGTGATGCAGAATGGGTTGGTGCTACAGACATGTTGATTGATCCAAGAAACCCAGACGTGCTATATGCTGCTACTTGGCAACGTCACCGTACGGTTGCAGGCTACTTGGGCGGCGGTCCTGGAACCGCGATTCACAAATCAATAGATGGTGGTGAAACATGGACAAAGTTGAGCACTGGTTTACCTAGTAGCAATATGGGTAAAATTGGTTTGGCAATCTCTCCACAAAAACCCGATATCATTTATGCCGCAATCGAATTGGATAGAAGAAAAGGTGGTGTATACAAAAGTGAAAATAAAGGTACATCCTGGAAAAAAATGAGCGATGCGGTTTCGGGTGGTACGGGACCTCACTATTATCAGGAATTATATGCATCGCCACATCAATTTGACCATCTGTATTTAGCAAATAACTATATGCTAGAATCATTTGATGGCGGAAAGACGTTTACGCAAATGAATGAATCAGAAAAACATGTAGACAACCACGCTGTAGCTTTCAAAAAAAATGATCCTAACTATATTTTAGTAGGTTGTGATGGTGGTTTGTATGAAAGTTTCGACAAAACTAAAAACTGGAAATTTATTGACAATTTGCCAGTAACACAGTTTTATAAAATTGCCGTGGATGATGCTAAACCGTTCTATTACGTTTATGGTGGAACACAAGACAACAATACACAAGGCGGTCCTTCTAGAACAGATAATAACAATGGCATTCGTAATTCAGATTGGTTTGTTGTATTAGGCGGAGATGGGCATCAGCCAGCCACAGAACCTGGAAATCCTAATATCGTCTATGCGCAGTGGCAACAAGGGAATCTCAATCGTCATGACCGAATTACGGGGGAAAACGTATATATCAAACCACAACCAGATGTTGGCGAGAAAACAGAACGCTATAACTGGGATGCTCCTATTTTAGTCAGTCCACACAATCCGAAGCGAATTTATCATGCTTCACAGCGCGTGTGGAAATCTGACGACCGAGGAGATTCTTGGCAAGTAATTTCAGGTGACTTAACCAATAATATTGAGCGTATTCAAACACCTTTTTATGGAAAAAAGCAAAAATGGGATAATGCTTGGGACATTTATGCCATGTCCAATTATAGCACAATTACATCACTATCAGAATCACCAAAGCAAGAAGGATTACTCTATGCTGGAACGGATGATGGAATCATTCAAGTAACCGAAAACGGAGGTGCTACCTGGAGAAAAGTAGATTTTTCAAAAATCAGCGGATTACCAAACACAGCTTTTGTCAATGACATCAAAGCGGATTTATATGATGAAAATGTAGTGTATGCTGTATTTGACAATCATAAATATGGAGATTACCAACCCTATCTATTTAAAAGTTCTGATAAAGGAAAAACTTGGAAAAACATCGCAAGCAACCTTCCAGATCGCACCTTATTATGGCGCCTTGTTCAAGATCATGAAAATAGTCAATTAATGTTCTTAGGAACTGAATACGGTGTATATTTCACGCTTGACGGAGCTAAAACATGGATGCAACTAAAAGGAGGATTCCCAACTATTTCTGTGCGCGATTTAGCCATTCAAAAAAGAGAAAACGACTTGATTGCTGGAACATTCGGAAGAGGTATTTATATCTTAGACGATTATGCAGCATTACGTACCATGAATGCTGACAATGAAGCGCAATTATTCAAACCAAGAAACGGCAAGTGGTATATGCAACGCAGAGTATTAGGAAGAGCCAAAAAAGCTACACAAGGTGATAATTTCTTTATTGCTGACAATCCACCGTATGGTGTTGCGTTTACCTATTATCTCAAGGACAGTTACAAATCGAAAGTAGCCCAACGTAAAAAGAAAGAAAGTGAAATTGAGAAAAACAAAGGAACGGTTGGTGTACCAGAATGGTCTGTTTTGGAAGCAGAACAAAAGGAGCTAAAACCTAAGTTATGGTTATTCATCTCCGATACAAAAGGTAATATCCTTAGAAGAATTCCGGCAAAAAACACCAAAGGAATTAGCCGAATCAGTTGGGATCTTTCTACAGAACCGACCTATACTATTTCTTCTGGAAACATGAACAGAAACGGTAGTGGATATATGGCAGCTCCAGGAAACTACGATGCACAACTTTATAAACAAATTGAAGGAAAATATACACGTATTGGCGACAAAGTTTCGTTTGCTGTAGAAGCATTTGGTAAAAGTGCATTAGCCGGAAGTTCACCCGATACAATAGTGGAACACTGGAAAACGATGGCTTCCTTATCAACGAAAGTCAGTGATTTAGGAACAGATGTTAGAGATACCAAAAACACTATTAACATCATGCTTAAAGCGTACGACCGAGCTCCAAAGAGTAATGAAAATCTGCACAACGAGCTGCTTGCATTACGAGATCAAATGTTAGATTTAGAGCAACAATTTAGCGGAAGTAAAGCGCGTGGAGAAGTTGGTGAAAAAGATGAATATCCGACCATCAGCGATTATATGTGGGCTGCGAGTGCCAATACAACGTATGGTCCTACGAAGTCACATCTAAAGTATTTGAACAATGCCAATATGCTCTTCAATGAAATGACCACAAAACTAAAGCAAATCAAAGATGCTATAACTCCTTTAGAAGGAAAATTGAAACAAATAGGCGCCCCTAAAATCAAGAAATAAACACACATTACAATATATAGCAAATAGGGCAGTGCAAACTTGGAAGTATATCACTTTCCACTGCCCTATTTGCTACATACTAAATATTGACATGCATTAAAAAATAAAACACACCATCGATCCCATTCACAAAACTAAAATTTCGATTTGACAAGTATGGATCTTAGTAAGGTTTTCTTGTATCAAACTGACATCATATATACACTCTTTTTCCGCTTTCGCGAGAACATTCAAAGTACAATGCTTTTCTCCTTCCACACTTTTACTAAATTGGTAAAAGTGACCATTGCTATAACATCCTTTCAAGTAGAAATACCTGTTTTTTAAAATTAGACGTATGTACGTGCTAAAATAAAGGTTAATTATCTCATATTTATAGGAGTACTATTTATTTCAAATTCATACTAACCTAACCCTTTAATAGCATGAAAAAATCGAATAATGATGGAGCGTTTATGCCCGTAACGAATCGCATGGGAAATTGGCTTCCAACCAAACAAGATGCCGCAGCTTGGCTAGAGAAAACAAAGAAAGAAGCCAAAAAGAAAAAGCGCAAACTCGATCCAACCATTAGAAGTTTTAAAAGGCTGATCGAAACCGATCCAATCATCAATATGTATTTTACGCAGATGTTTCAGCAGCAGCCAAAATTTGCGCCACCAGCAGGAAGTGGTGATGTGAAAATTAAAAATTACCAAGAAATGTTGCTCATTATGAACCATGTGTTAAAAACCGCTCCAGAATACAACACCACTGGAATGGTTGGCTTTCCTATCAACGCCATTCTCGATTTTCCAATGATTACGCCAGCAGGTTTGGCAGCTTTTGCAGATGCTAAAGTAAACCGAGCCTTGATGAGAATCTTAAAAAAATGGCAAAAATATTTAGACACTCCCGATTCATTATATGTCCTAAACACATCTCCAACAGGTTGGATGAGCAAAAGCGCTTACAAAGCATTGAGCATGCAAGATTTTATTCATGATCCTAAAAAACCTTTTTGGGGATTCAAATCATGGAATGATTTCTTTATTCGTCAATTCAAAAAAGGAAAAAGACCAGTAGCGTCACCAAAAGATAAAAAAGTGATTGTAAGTGCCTGTGAAGCCGCTCCGTTGCGCATTAGCGATAATGTACAACGTACAAGTGAGTTTTGGATTAAAGGACAACCGTATTCGCTAGAACACATGCTCGACGGACACAACGTAGATTATTATGAAGGTGGAACAGTGTATCAAGCGTATTTAAGTGCGGAAAATTACCATCGTTGGCATGCACCAATTGACGGAAAAATTGTAGAAGTACGACATGTAGAAGGAACGTATTATTCAGAAGCTGCTTCAGAAGGTTTTGATCCTGCCGGACCGAACAACTCGCAAGCATATTTAGCACAAGTTGCTGCAAGAGCCTTAATTTTCATTGATAGTGGCGATAAAAAACTTGGAATTGTTTGCGTCATACCAATTGGAATGGCAGAAGTATCTTCCTGTTTGGTTTCTGTAAAAGTAGGTGACAAAGTGAAAAAAGGAGAACAAATCGGCTATTTCCAGTTTGGCGGTTCTACACATTGTGTAGTATTCCAAAAAGGCGCGATTGCCAATTTTACGCTGCCAGCCATTCCGCAAGGAGCACAAGGTGAAGATTCTAAAATTGTCCCTATAAACTCAGCTATTGCTGTTGCAAATTAAACCAACCATAACGAACCATTAAATAACCGAAATAATGAAAAGAGTACTTACAATTGTGCTACTATTAGCCGTTTTTGGTTTGCTTTTGATGAACATGTCAACATCACAAACAAGCACTCCTAGTTTTGTATTTGATACACCAGCATATCAAGGCAATAAAGATTTTAAAGATGCTGAAAAACGCGCTGCTTTTGCAGATGCTTGGGATAAATATGTTCATCGCTACACCGTAACTTCTGCCAACTATAATTTGAGTGGTGGTTACGATTATACCGTTCCCGGGAAAACCTATGTAGATCCGAAAGAATATCCAGATTTTTTTGAAGACGCCGCACAAATTCCTGTACGTTGGGAAGCATTTCCTGGGCGTGTTTTATACTATTTGAAACAGAAATTTATAGATACCTACGGATTTGTAAAAGGCACCAACAGAATGTATGAAATGGTTGATATTGGTCCAGAAGCCTATCAAGCTACATATAAAGATAGTATTGTGTACATTCCTCAAAACCCTTGCAATCCGAATCCGAATGAGGTAAAATTGTTTGATCCGCTTGGGCCCAGAGGTTGGCTAGATGAATATTGCGAAATGGGTATCAAGCGAAATACTGCTAAAAAAATCACACGGTTGCATTTTACTTGTGAAAACCCGGAGTATTATTGGACGATGTGGAAAATAGACCCGAACAAAGTATTGGAAATTTATCAAACCACATTAAACAATACCAACATTCAACTAGAAGATTTATACTTAACAGACGCACAAGGAAATGCTGTGATTGATAGAACGACACAGTTACCTGCGTATAATCCTATTAACAAATGGAATAGCGGTACAGAAATGTTAGCAAACAGTGGTGGTGCCATGCATTTAACAAGTCCGCCAAATGAATTGAGTGCAGAAATTGTCTTGGCTGGCGGCGGCGCTGTATTGCGAAGTTATAATGTGGAAGAAAACGCAGATGCCAACACCTTGATTTGCTGTAGTAAATACGGAAGACGCTTTCGTCATAGCGATCCGCATATTGGGCAAAACGTGTATCAAGCGGTGCAAGAAGGTTTGGAAGTAACCTTGTTGAATCCTGTGGGATTGTATTTGCAAGAACCTTTGTACCAATATTTTGAATTGCCTGCAAACGCTCCAAAAGATGCTAAAATACAAGATTGTTTCAAGTTTGTACGTGGAGAAGTTCAGAACAAACCTAATCAAATGGCATATCCAAACAACATGATTTTACACATGATTATGGAAGTACCAGAAAGTTGGGACGATAGCATTACGCTGGAAGACTTTAAAGTATTTGGTAAAAAAATAACCTACGGTTCTCAAGTGATGGAAACCATCAAAGTACAATTGGCAGCCGCTGGGAAACCTGCTTCTGTAACAACCAAAGCCAAAGAACTCGATTGTACTTCCGATAATGGAATTGTAGGTGTTGACTATTTTGTAGATGCCAATATTTTGAAAACAAGTATTAGCAATTACAACAAGCTGAATGTGTATGCAAATGTAACGTGTAATATTACACAAGTTGCCCAAGGAACTACCGTGGACAATCTTGCCGTAGTAATTAGCAATGTAGTGGATAAGTTTGGCAATGGAATTCCTCCGAATAAATTTGACCCTAAAAACTTCAATATTAGTTTTCCAGATACCAATATAGAAGTGACTTCGAGCTATGTTGGAAATGACCCAGCGTATGCAACACTGACTAAAAATGAAGAATACACATTCAATATTAGTGTAAACGTTCCTGAGGATTTGCCTGTGGGACAGTACCCTATTTTAGTAACACATACTAATTTTGGACTCGCAGTTCCACACATGCTTGAAGTGGTCGCTGCGGATGCCATCGCACAGTAATAACCATTAAAATTTATACAATGAAGACAAAAATGATCAGTTTCGTAACTGTTGTAGCAATCCTTATGGTTATTGGCTGCAAAAAGAAAACTACAAAGTATACAGATTTAACAGCTTCTAATGCCTGTGGTGTTGGTTGTGACACCTTGGTTTTTTTACCAAACAATCCTATTGATGTAAAATTGTTGAATCAGCAATGTGCAAACACCTTTGCTTGGCAATCGTTTATTGCGTTGACATGGCCGTCGAGTCCTGTTGAAGCTGGACAACCAGATCGATCAAAAACTATTGAAGATTGGGGAAAACCGGGCGATTTAACGCCGATGGCTTTAGGAACGTATAAAAGTGCTGAAAATATTTTTACCAAGCACAAACCTACCCAATGGGGAAGCAATCTCGATCAATTGATGGACACCAATCCAGACGATAATATTTCGCACAGAGAAGTAGCCGATTTTAGTAAGTTTGATGATGATAAGGAAGTGGTAAACGAGTTGTTTCAGGCTTCTGGTGGAACTTCTTGGCTTACCGATCAGAATGGAAAGTTGATTTGGTATGAGATTAAAGTAAATCATACCGAGTTTGATTTTATTACGACGAATATGTTATACGATCCTGTGCATCAAAATAAAATGGCGGAAAATGGTGGTATTTGGATGCCAAATGGTTCTATTGAAATTAAAGCTTCTTGGCGTGAAATAGCGGATGAAGATTATGAAAAACTTAAAAATCGCTATAAGATTATTACGGCGTGGGTTCCACAAAATGTAGTCGTGAAAAGCAGAGAAGATGTAACAATGACCGATTATAAGGAAACAAAACTAGGTTTGGTAGGATTGCATATTATTCAAAAAACACCGACCATGCCACAGTTTCATTGGGCAACTTTTGAGCATGTAGATTTAGCACCTGAAAAACAATTGAAAGAATCTGAGGTTGATTGGTTATTGTACAATCCGGAGAAGTATACCGAAACACCTAATCAGACACCAACTGTTGGAAAAGATCCAATTGATCAACCAGTTCAAGTAATCAAAGAACATGAAGCTACCGTTGGGTTGGATGCGAAAGTACTGAACAAATTTGTACATGAACGCATTGCCGAATTGGCTCCAGAAAGTGTGTTTAAGTATTATAAATTGGTGGACAGTCAATGGCCTTCCAGTGCAGTTTCTGACGATGATAATGTAACGTTTACACCGTTGAAAGATGGAGGAAAAACACCCATAATTATGACCAATGTAACCATGGAAACATACATTCAAAAAATTTCATGCTTGGATTGTCATGTGGGCGCAGGAATTAATCACACTAAAGATGGACAAGAGTATGCTTCTGATTATAGTTTTATTTTCGGAATGGCGCAAACACAAGATTCCACCTCAGTGATGGCAAAGAAAAAGGTAAAAGCTTTAAAATAATACCAATTTACATTTAAAATGGTATAAAAATCAGTCAACTACAACAACGTGTTATCAAACGATAACTATACAAAAAGGTCGCTCACTGGAGCGACCTTTTTTAAACACTTTGTTCTCAATTTTTAAAGTTGTAATAACACTAGCTACGAACAAGTTTAGTCAAATAATGATAATATAGCTGATTCATTCATCAGAAAAAAGTGTTAGTCTATTAATAGTCTTTTAGTAGCTGTTCCTTGATTGGAAACAATTTTTACTAAGTATAAAGCGCGTGTCAATTCTGCCACATCAAAAGAGTGTCCGGCATTGAAACCGCCTGTAAATGTCTTGATTTGCTTTCCTGTAATATCGAAAATCTGAACTTCTTCTACGTTTTTGTCTAGTTTAAAACTGTCAGAAGCTGGATTTGGATATAATGAAAGTGTGTTGGAGTTTAGTTGGAATTCTTCCGTACTCAACACTGATTGTTGGTTTCCAAAGATTCTAAATTGTCCCGCAGGAATTGAAATTGGATCGGCCGTATTGCTGACGCTGATGCTTGTACTTCCTGTATCGTCCATTAAATCATACCAAGTTCCTGGATAAGGAAAATCTGGAACAATGGTCAAATCTGCCACAGAGAAGTTACATAAAATCACCACATTTTTTAAATCCGTAGCTGGAATGTTGTCATCAAAAATATAAATACGTTGTCTGATGTCATTGATATACGGACTGATAGCATAGTTTCCTTCAAATACAGGTTCATCTATTTTAAGTTGAATCAATCGTGCCCAATCATCGTAAATTTTAGCTCTGTTTGGATCGCCTAGCCAATTGTTTGTCCATTGCGGTTGTGGTTTTGTGTCTAGTTTACAATCGCCAGGTGTTGGATCGGCAGGTGTATTTACACTTCCATTGTTACACGTAAAGATAGAATTTTCCATTCCCAATGCTCCAAAGTGCCAAATCATTTTTGGTCCAGGAATCGTTAAAGAAGCCGCACCTAAAGCTGACATTCTTGATAAAGAAGTATTTAAGTCTTGCACATTATGAGAAGCTAGTGCAGCGTTTCCAAATTGCAAGTTTCTGTACATGATACGTTCTTCATCATGACTTTCAGCATACCCAACCAAACGTTTTCCGTTGAAACCTCTACTGGTGTGTCCCATTCTGGTTATGTCTGCATTGGAAGCAAATCCCATCGTTAATTGGTTGTACTGATCGGTCATTTTTCCCCACATCATAATTCCTTTTCCTTCGCCTAAACGGTAATCTGCCCATTCTTTTTCTTCGTTGTCTTGCCCTAAGTGTTCAAAGATTACATAGTGCGTATCGTCTAAACTCCATGAATAATCTGCATATTGTTTTAAGATGGCTACACGGTCGTTTCTGTATCCGTTGGTGCAACCTTCATCTGATGCAGTACATTCTTGTGTGAATCCTTTGGTTAAATCCCAACGAAAACCATCAATTTTGTATTCTTCAATCCAATGTTTTACTACACGTTCTGTATAGTATTGCGTTCTTGGTTGTTGGTGATTAAAATCAGAACCAACACTGTAACTGTGCGTTGCCACTTGGTTGAAATACGGGTTTTCTGAGCTTGGTTCTCCCCAACCATCGTTGTCTGGATCGTTCATCCACATACGTACCATTGGGTTTCTTCCAAAAGCATGATTTAACGCAATGTCTAAGATAACTGCAATTCCATTTTGATGGCATAAGTCTACGAATTCTTTGAATTTATCGGCTGTTCCGTAGTATTTGTCTAATGCCAAGTGGAACGATGTATTGTATCCCCAACTTTCATTGCCTTCAAACTCCATGATTGGCATGAGCTGAATGGCATTTACGTTTAAGTCTTTAAAGTAATCAATACGATCAATTAAATTTTGATAGTTTTTATCCGCATCAAAATCACGAATTAATACTTCATAAATGATTAAGTCTTCTTTTTTAGGCTTTGCAAAGTTTGGCACTTGCCAGTTGTAAGGTGTTTGACCTGTTTGTAATACTGTAACTTCGCGTTCTTGTCCCGCAGGATACGCAGGTAAGTTTGGATACGTCGTTGCCGGAATGAAAGGATCATCAAATGGTGATAATACTAAGGTAGAATATGGATCAGCCGCTTTCACTAATGATGGTGAATTTGCAATTGGGGTTTCGTCCACTACCCAATATTGGTATGTGTAGTTTTGTCCTGGTGTTAATCCTGTAAGTTCTATCCAGAATTTTCCAGAAGCTCCATCTTTTTTCATTGCATAACTTCCGTCTGGTTGCCAGTTGTTGAAGCTTCCTGCAACGTATACGAAATCTTTGTTTGGCGCATCTAAGACTAAGGTTGCTTTTGAAGTATCTGCATCATAATTGATTCCGTCTTCTAAACCTGCTGCCATGGATTGTGTTACCGTTCCAGGATTGATAACTACACTAAAAGTTCTTGTAATGGTTGTTCCACCTAACGTAACTTCTAATGCATAGTTTGTATTTTCTGTAATGTTAGTGTCTGTATATGAATACGATGTTCCACTACCGGAGTTGATCGTTGTTCCATTTGCTTTTAATACATACGCGGCACTTCCACCTGTGTTGTTTGCTGTAATTGTTAGGTTTGATCCTGAAGCTAATATGGTTGTGCTCCCATTATCTGGCGTTACCAATGTAGTTTGAAACGCTCCTACATCAAAGAAGAAGTCAGAACAACCGTTATCTTTAAATTCTTGTGTTCCGTTTTCGTTTCTGAACACCATTCCCATTTTGGTAATGGTTGCTGCTTGTGCAGTGGTTAATCCGTAGTGAGTTTCAGGCACAATGGTAATTTGCCATAGTCCGCCACCCATATCTGTCATTTCTCCAACGCCATCGTCTTGTCCCCAGTTTCCTGTAACATAGGTCCAAGGGTTGGCATCGGTTCCTACACCTGAGTGTAGGTATACTTTACCTGGATTAGTGATTCCGTCACAATCCGTTGCTGTACTATTGATATCAACCGTAATCGTGATCGATTGGTTTACCTCAAAAGGATTTGGTGAAATGGTTACTTGACCAAATGCAATACTCGCAAACAGCAAACATACAATAAGTAATTTTTTTTTCATTTGTGTCTTTTTTTGTCAGACAGAAGTTGCCATCCGAACGCAATTCGTCATGGCTATTTCATAGCTTTTGTTTGAACATTGATTGATTACTACCTTTTCTATGAAATATGATTCACTATCAGTTTGTCTCTCTGAATGATATAGTAGAATTGGTATAAGGATAAAAAAGGCTGTAACAGTTTGAGTAGTTACAGCCTTTTGGATGATCATTATATTAATTTTGCGTCAGTGTGTATGTGTATTCTCTTGGATTGCTCAAGTCTAATACCACTGTATAGTTTCCTGCTGCAGGCACTGGAATGTTATCACCTCCAGGATTTAAACGTCCGTCTGCTCCAGTATCTCCGTAGTTCCAATCCCAACCATCGTTTGCTCTAAACTTGATTTCGTCAGCTGTTAAATCAATTGTAATTGAGAATGTTTGTGTTGCTGGGTCATACGTCATGTCGTTATCACTATCCCAACCTGTTGGTGTTCCAGATCCAATTAATCCCCAGTTTGAGTACTGAGCAGCACTGTATGTTAAGTTTTCAGTATCTACTTGTAATAAGTAGTATCCTGGTGTTGCTGGCACATTTGATTCTCCATCATCTACTAAGATTCCAGAGAAACTTCCGTCATCTCCCCAATCTGTATTTCCCCAAGCGAAGTTTCCTGTTTCGTCTGGTGCTACAAATTTGTATTCAGTTTCTAACCAAACATATCCTTCATAATCAGAAGCTCCAAAGTCAGAAGCTGCTAATCTTGGTGCTGTTGCTGGATCCCATCCTTGGTGATCTCCTGGTACAGCGATCATTGGTAATGACGTTGTATATGGAGTTACATTTAATGTGATTGTTTCAGAAACTTGCTCTTGTGCATCTTGTGTTCCAATAGAAGAAATTACACGCACATCAATGTCACCTGCTACAAAAGGGCTCAATCCTAAGCCGATTGCTGCATCGTTTAATTGTAAGTGTGTCCAAGAAAGGAATCTTTCATTGGTAGATCCACCTAAAACTGGTACTGCAAAGTCTGTTCCTCCAAGTGCAATTTCTACATTGTATGTGATTGCAGTTTGCGCATCATAGTCTGCATCGTCCCAAACAAGGGTTGTTGCTACATCTTGTTCATTGTCAGCATTTAAAATTAATGCTGTTCCTGAACTTGGAGTTCGTAATTCTGGTCCTCCTTGAGGAGAAGCTATAATAAAGTTGTCATCATCGCTACATGCGTTAAATCCAACAAAGGCAACTATTGCCAAAAAGCCTGTAGTTATTTTGTTTAATTTTTTCATTTTTATTTTTTTTTAGTAACCTGGGTTTTGAGTTAAATTAGGGTTTGCGGTAATGTCTGTAGCTGGAATTGGGAATAAATCTCTGAATGCTTCAGTAGTTGTTCCAGTTTCTACATTTCCTTTCCATGGCCATACACCTTGGTCTGAGAATTGTCCAAAACGAATTAAATCCGTTCTTCTGTGTGCTTCCCAGTGTAATTCTCTTGAACGTTCTGCTAGTAAGAATTCGTCTGTAACATCTGCAAAACCTCCAATTGGGTTTGCGTTTGAACGCTGTCTTACCATATTGATGTATTGTACTGCTAATCCTTGATCGCCTTGACCACTTCTTTTTACTGCTTCTGCATACATTAAATACGCATCTGCTAAACGGAATAATGGGAAGTCTGTATCGATGAAATCTCCTCCTGCATCAGATCCAGGAACACCTTCACTTGTTACATTTTTAAACTTTTCAACAGCATAACCATCATTAAAGTTGAATACATCTTCGATTTCTAATTCTTGTCCGTCTGTAAAGAAATTTGCTCTAGCATCCGTTGCTAATTCAGAAGCTGAGAATTGATTTACGAATGCTTTCGTAGTTCTAATTCCGCCCCAACCTCCGTTGATACCGAATGCTGCTGCGCTCATGTTTCCTCCAACTGGTGCGTGTACCAAGAATGTCATTGCCCCAAATCCTTGCGTGTTTAATCCGTCAGAATTCAGCGTGAAAATCATTTCGTTTTGGGCTCCGTTGGTATCATTATCCGCTAAGAATAATTCATCATAATCATCATGCAAGGTATATCCTGCACCGATAATGTTTTCTAGGAGTGGAATTGCTTGTGCACTTTGATCAGTTCCTGTATACACTTCTGCATTCAAATACACTTTTGCTAATAACATCCAAACCGCTGCTCTATCAGCTCTTCCGTATACATTTTGGCGTGCGCCTACCATTAATGGTTCAATTTCTGTTAATTCAGAAACGATAAAATCATAAACTTCTTGGCGGCTTCCTTGTTCAGGCAAAAATGCGCCAATAGGATCTGCTTCTGTTACAAAAGGAACATTTCCAAACATGTCGATTGCATGCCAGTAGCTCATTGCTCTTAAGAAGCGAACCTCAGCTTTAAAAGCTGCTGGAAAGAATTCTGATTCTGGAATATCGGCAGTACTTCTTAGAAATTCATTCGAGATTGAAATCTGAAAGAAAATTCTATTATACATTGCCGTAATAAATTCGTTTGCTGGCGTCCAAACTTGCCAGTTAAGGTCATGGATAGTACCGTCGTTCCAAGCAATTAAGGCTTCATCTGTCGTTAATTGTTGGTGTTTCCAGTATTGTCTCAAATAGTTTGAGAACCCTTCATCAATTCCTGAAATATCAGGATTACCAGCAGGACCTTGTTGTCCACTTACAACAAAACCTGCATAAATTCTCGCAAGGAATTGTTCAATGGCTGCAGGATCGTCAAAAACGTTCGCTCCAGTCACTTCTATTACTGGCTCTAGGTCAAGTTCGCTTTCACAAGAAGTGAAACCAAAACTCGCTACGAGCAGTAATAGTACAATACCGATACGATTTGATTGTTTTCTAATTGTTTTCATCATTGTGTGTATATAATTTGGTATTACTTTATTATAGGTTAAAATTCAATCCCATCAAAATATTTCTTTGTCTAGGGTAGAAGTTGTTATCAATTCCTCCATTGATTTCAGGATCTAATCCATCATAATCTGTAATCGTGAATAAATTTTGTCCTGATACATACACTCTCAATCGCGCTTTATCGAATAAATCATCAATAGTGTATCCGATTGAAATGTTATCTAGTTTTACAAATGATGCATCTTGAACATAATAATCTGAAAATAATTGTTGGTTTTGAAAACCAGTGTCTAAAATAGATGTATTTACGTTGTTGATTGAGTTTGCACCAAATAAAGATTGTACGTTTCCTGTGTTTGAAGCTACGTTGTTGTATGCATAGTTTCCAATATTAGCTCTTAACGTAAAAGCAAAGTCAAAGTTTCCATATTGCATGTAGGAAGAGAATCCAATTACAGCATCTGGATTTGGGCTTTCACCTATATATCTATCACTATCGTTCACAACACCATCTCCGTTAATGTCTACATAAGCACCTTCAATTGGCGCACCATTCGCATCATATATTTGTTTAAATGTGTAGAAAGAGTTGATTTCATTACCTACAGAGTTAATTTGAATGGTATTACCAACACCACCTGCAATTCCTCCAGTTAAAACACCTGGTGAATCTGTATTGTCTGTTAAGAATAATTTTGTGATTTCATTGTCAAAGAAAGAAACATTGAAGTTGGTATCCCATGTGAAGTTTTCAGTTTGAACAATAGAAGCATTTAAGCTAATTTCTAAACCTCTTGCTTCTAAGTTACCAACATTGGTCAATAACATGTTAGAAAGGTTGGTTCCTGCTGGAATTGGAATATTATTTAATAAGTCCTCTACTTTGTTTTCATATACTTCTATGGAACCTGTTAAACGATCGTTGAAGAATCCGAAATCTACACCAAGGTTGATTGATTTAGAACGTTCCCAACGTAAGTTTTCGTCATATTCTTCTGGACGAAGTGTGGTTACAAAACGAGGAGAACCATCTGAATTGTATCCAAATTGGTATTGAACGCGTGCATCTCCAAACGTAAAACGTGGAAGGTATCCATAATCTTGTCCTGCAATTTCTTGCTGACCTGTTTCTCCGTAACCTGCTCTTAATTTTAATTGAGAGAATACTTTTGAATCTTTCATGAAGTTTTCTTCAATTATATTCCATCCTAAAGAAACACCTCCAAAAATATCAGAACGATCATCTGGATTTAAACGTGAAGAAATATCATTTCTAAGATTTACATTGAATAAATATTTACCATCATAATCTACATTTATTCTACCAAAGTATGATTCTATGGCGTTTTCTCCAATACTCTTAAATTGGTTTGTTACACCAACTCCCGTAGTTGATTCAGAGATGTTTGATCTGTAATAACGTTGAAATGAGTGTCCAACCGTTGCATCAACCGTAGTTTTAATGTCTTCAAAAGTTTGCTTGTAGTTCGCATATACATCTAAAAGTCTGTTTCTACTCAAGTTATCGTAGAATCCTGTAACTCCTTGTTGGTTAAAGTTAGAAGCCGCTTCCGCTGGAATAAACGTATTTCCTTTCACTTCATTATAGTCATACCCTCCAAGAGCTGTTAATTTTACATTTCTGAAAAATGGTAACGTATAGTCAATTTTCAAACTTCCTGTACTTCTTCTCGTGTCTGCGATATTACTGTTTTGTTCTAATAATCCAACTGGGTTACGTACTGCTATTGGATTGATGTCTCCATTTTGATCTACAATTTCAGTGTAGCCACCAAATGGGCTGTTTGGATCAAATACAGATTGCGTAGGATCAAAAGAAACCGCTGCTCCAATAGCACCAGTATTTGCAAAGGTATCTTCAACCAAAGCTCCTAAAACATTTGCTTCAATACGTAAATCATCATCTAATAGGCGCTGAATAAACTTTATAGAACCAGACCAACGATCTACTCTGGAGTTTCTTAAAGTTCCTTCTTGTGTTACATACCCAACAGAAGCTCTATAGCTAGAATTGCCAAAACCTCCAGATACAGTTACATTAGTATCCGCAGTTAACGATCCTCTATAAATTTCATCTTGCCAATCAGTACTTGTGCTTCCTAATTGTGAAATTTGGTTTGCATTTCCATTAGCGGTTACTAAATCTCTAAATTGAGTCGCCGATAAAACATCTACTTCATTAAAGTTATCTCCAACTGCCGTGTAGTGATTTACACTAATATTAAATGGTGACCCTGATTTTCCTTTTTTCGTCGTAATTAAAATGACACCTGCTGTTGCTCTAGATCCGTAGATAGAAGCGGCAGAGGCATCTTTTAATACTGTAAAAGATTCAATATCGTTAGGGTTAATGTAGTTTAATCCTCCACTTGTAGGATCTAAAGGAACTCCGTCAACAACAATTAAAGGATTTGTGCTTGCTGCTAATGAAGAAACTCCACCTCTTACTCTAATAGTAGAACCAGAACCTGGCGCTCCACTAGGAGGTGTTACTTGTACACCAGCAGTTTTACCCGCAATTAACTGTTCTGGCGAAACAATAGCTCCACCATTGAAGTCTTCTGTGCTTACCGATTCAACGGAACCTGTAACGTCTTTCTTTACAGCAGAACCGTAACCGATAACGACAACTTCATCAAGTTTGGAAGCATCTTCTTCCATCGCTACATTAAGAGTAGCCTGTCCTGTATATGCGATTTCCTGAGTTTTGTATCCCACATACGTAAATACAATGGTTTGGCCATTTGTAGCACTAATTTGATAATTACCATCAAAATCAGTGGTTGTTCCAGTGGTTGTTCCTTTGATAACCACATTCACTCCTAATAAGGGAGTTCCTGTAGATTGCTCAGTAACAACACCTGTCACTTTTGTTTGGGCAAGCATTCCGATGGGAATCAAAAAAGCCAAAAACAAAATAAATTTTTGCATTTTCTTCATTTGTCTAATTTTTTATTTTCAAAATTGTCGTAAAATAATCACGTTTTTTTCAATCATTTCTGATTCTTTTTTTTGACAAAATCCGTGATATTTTTGATTAAATACTTTATATTTTTACCTCTCGATGTTAAAACTATGTAAAATTTGAGGAAATCAAAATCTAGGCACAACTTTTGATTCCACGCAAACGTTTTCGTGTTGAAAACTTTTATAAACATTGGGGTTTATCCATTTAAAACAGTGTATTTTTAACAAAAAAATAAAAAATCGTAGCTTTAATTATTGATCTTATAATAAACCCGTATGAAGCGAAAAGTAACTCTCAAACAAATAGCCAAAGAATTAGATGTTTCTGTATCAACTGTTTCGAAAGCATTAAGAAATAGTAAAGAGATCAGTTTGGACACCAGAACGAAGGTTCAGGCATTTGCCAAACTCTATAATTACCGTCCAAATAACATTGCGTTGAGTCTCAAAAATAAACGCACCAAAACTATTGGCGTCATTATTCCCGAAATTGTTCACCATTTTTTCTCTAAAGTCATTAGCGGAATTGAAAAAGAAGCCAACAATCGAGGATATAATGTTATTATTGGACTTTCCAACGAGTCTTTTGACAAAGAAGTTATTAACATTGAAATGCTTGCCAACGGAAGTATTGATGGTTTTATCCTCTCTGTTGCTAAAGAAACACTGCTTTTACAGGATTACCATCATTTCTATGAAACGATTAATCAGGGAATGCCAATTGTGATGTTTGATAGAGTTGTAAATGAAATCGCGTGTGATAAAGTGGTGGTGGATGATAAACTCGGTTCAAAAAAAGCAGTTGCCAAACTGATTGATAGTGGCTGTAAAAACATCGCACTCATTACAACCAAAGATTATGTAAATGTTGGAAAACTGCGTACACAAGGATATCTCGAAGCTTTAGAGGAACACAAAATTGCACCCAAAGCATCGCTTATCATTAAGGTAGAAGAAAACAAAGACAAGGAAGTAGAGATTGAAACGCTAGAAAAAGAAATTTCAGCCTTGTTAGAAAAAGAGAAAGATATCGATGGAATTTTTGCTGTAAATGAACTCTATGCCATCTCTGCCATGAAAATAGCAATTCACAAAGGTTATAAAATTCCAGAAGAAATGTCAATCGTAGCTTTTACAGATGGAGTATTGTCCAAACATTCCATTCCTTCATTAAGTACCATCAGTCAGCATGCAGAAGAAATGGGCTCAAAATCAGCTACGATGTTAATTGACAAGTTAGAAGAACTAGTGGATGAAGAAAAATACCAAACAGAAGTCATCAACACCACATTAATTGAACGAGATACCACACGGTAAACCTATGATATTCAAGTGCTAAATTGTTAAATTTTGACCCAATTACCGTTCAGAATTGCAATTTTTTAGTGGCTGTTTCAAAAAAACAACTATATTTACAGAACAAAAATCAAGACTTATATTTTTACTTCTCACCCAAAAAGTAAGTTTTGATAAGTGTAAACGCTTATCGTATAGAGTACTAACTAATACATTACGATAATGGAAAAGCGTAGATTAAGTTTCTGGGAAATATGGAACATGAGTTTCGGTTTCTTGGGAATTCAGTTTGGATTTGCCCTGCAAAATGCCAATGTCAGTAGAATTTTTGAAACCTTAGGAGCCAGTAAAGACGAATTGCCCATTTTATGGCTAGCTGCGCCAGTGACAGGCTTATTGGTTCAACCCGTAATTGGGTATTTTAGTGACCGCACTTGGCATCCAAAACTAGGAAGAAGAAGACCTTATTTCTTAGTGGGAGCCATTCTGGCTTCAATTGCGTTGATCATCATGCCAAATTCACCCATGCTTTGGATGGCGGCAGGTACGCTTTGGATTATGGATGCGTCCATAAATATATCTATGGAACCTTTTAGAGCATTTGTTGGCGACTTATTACCTAAAGAGCAACAAACCAAAGGTTATGCCATGCAAAGTTTTTTCATAGGAATTGGAGCTGTCGTGGCATCAATGCTTCCTTATATGTTAAAAAACTGGTTTGGTTTTGTAGATGATCCAAGTGAGACAGGAATTCCCTCGTCTGTAAAATGGTCTTTCTATTTAGGTGCAATTGCTTTTTTTGGTGCTGTACTTTGGACTGTTATTTCTACAAAAGAATATCCTCCCGAGGATATGGAAGAACACGAAAAAGAAAAAAATGTGGGTGTTTTTAAAGGGCTTAAAGAATCATTCTTAGGAATCTTTAAGATGCCTAAAACGATGCAACAATTATCGTGGGTACAATTCTTTAGCTGGTTTGCATTATTTTCTATGTGGATTTACACAACGACCAGTATTACAAGTCACGTATACGATATGGACGTTTCTCAAGAACAATTTACTGAGATGAAACAAAGTTTTGATCCCTTAATGACTGAGGAAGTGAAGAAAAAAATCATAGAAGTAGAAAATCTTAGCTTCTCAGAAAAGATCAAAGGAATGTTTGTTCCCAATCCTGAACGAAGTAACCTAAAAAAACTAAGTGCTATTAATGGCGAATTGAATGCTACTGCCGATAAATATGCAAAGGAAGATAACGTTCTTCTATCAAAAGGACTCATTAGTTTCTTTCTAAGTAAAGACATCACCATAAGCGATACACTAAAAGAACGTCTTAACTACAACAATTCACAATACGAAACAGGAGCCGACTGGGTAGGAATTTGCTTTGCCGTATATAATGGTATTGCAGCTTTATTTGCGCTACTCCTTCCTTTTTTAGCAAGAAGATTGACTAGAAAAGTCACGCACATGCTATGCTTAATAGCTGGTGGACTCGGGTTAATTTCCATTCTATTTATTAGTAATGATTGGTATCTTCTTATTTCAATGATTGGCGTTGGAATTGCTTGGGCAAGTATATTGTCCATGCCGTATGCCATGCTTGCGGGCGTTTTACCAACAAATAAGATGGGATATTATATGGGAGTTTTCAATTTCTTTATTGTCATTCCACAAATAATATCCGCAGGAATTTTAGGATACTTATTGAACAAGCTATTTAATGGCGATTCAATTTATGCCTTAGTCATTGGAGGAATTATGATGATTCTTGCTGGAATATTAACATTACGAGTAAATGATAACCCAACAGCAGAAATTAATGAATAAAAAAGGATTTATATTTGATTTAGATGGTGTCATTGTTGATACTGCAAAATACCATTACCTCGCTTGGAAACAACTTGCCAACGAGCTTGGTTTTGACATCACACTAGCACAAAACGAACAACTCAAAGGAGTCAGCAGAATCCGATCACTAGAAATTATTCTAGGATGGGGAAATAAAACACTTTCCGAAGAAGAGTTCAACAAATACATGGCAGAGAAAAACGATAACTATTTATCGCATATTGCACAAATGGACGCAGGAGAAATTCTACCTGATGTTCCAAAAACACTCAACTATTTACAAGAAACACAGCAAAGAATTGCACTTGGATCCGCCAGTAAAAACGCGCGCAAAATTCTACAAAAAGTAGGCTTATTCGATGTTTTTGAAGGTATTGTAGACGGAAATGACGTCAGCAAAGCAAAACCCGATCCAGAAGTATTTCTCATTGCTGCCGAAAAACTAAACATCACACCGAAAAATTGTATTGTATTTGAAGACTCTGTCGCTGGCGTTACTGCCGCAAATACCGCCGACATGATTTCTATCGGAATCGGTTCCGAAGAAGCACTCGGTCATGCCGATTATGTCTTCAACGATTTTACCGAAATACAAACCAATTTTATAAACGAATTAATAAATAGATAGCTTGGAATCAGATCGCTTCTCGCAAAAAGCCTAAAAGCGTTCACACTGAGCGCAGCCGAAGTGAAGCGATCTAACATCTAATATCTAACATCTCATAAAATAATGAATCAGAATTATATACAGCCAGACAACTGGTCAATCATCGAAGAAGGATTTGATATAGAAAGTGTTAAATCTTCGGAAAGTCTCTTTAGCATCGGAAACGGCGCTATGGGACAAAGAGCTAATTTTGAAGAATACTACTCTGGACCAACGTTTCAGGGAAGTTACATCGCTGGAGTATATTATCCAGACAAAACAAAAGTAGGTTGGTGGAAAAATGGCTATCCCGAATACTTCGCCAAAGTACTCAATGCACCAAACTGGATTGGTATTAATGTAAAAATCAATGACGAAGCACTCGATTTGAATGCCTGCAAAGAAGTCAAAGATTTTCGCCGCGAACTCAACATGAAAGAAGGTTGGTACGAGCGTACATTTATAGCTACTTTACAAAATGATATCGAAGTAGCAGTTTCCGCAAAACGATTTCTAAGTTTAGACATTGACGAAGTTGGTGCTATCGCGTACAGCGTACAACCACTCAACAGCGACGCAACCATCAAATTGACACCCTATTTAGATGCCGGAATCAAAAATGAAGATGCCAACTGGGAAGAAAAATTCTGGGAAACCATTCAAGTCAAAGAAGAAAACAATCAAGCATTTATCGTTGCCAAAACCCTAAAAACAGATTTCTACGCATGTACATTCATGCACACAGAACTCAAACTAAATGATAAAAAACTTGACTTACCAACGAATGTTTCGCAAAAATCAACAGACATTTCGTTTCACTACACACAAGAAGTCAACGCAAACGAAACATTGACCATTCATAAATATGGTGGGTATACTGTTTGCACAAATCACGATAAATACGAACTCATTGCCGCAGCAAAAAAAGCATTGTGTGAAGCAACTTCACTAGGATTTGACACATTACTCGAAAACCAAAAAGAAGCCTGGGCAAAAATTTGGGAAATGGCAGACATTACCATTGAAGGTGATGTAAAAGCACAACAAGGAATTCGTTTCAATATCTTCCAACTCAACCAAACGTATTTGGGGAAAGATTCGCGCCTCAACATCGGTCCAAAAGGATTCACCGGCGAAAAATATGGCGGAAGTACCTATTGGGATACGGAAGCCTATTGCATTCCGTTTTACATGACTACAAAAGATCAACAAGTAGCACGAAACCTATTGCAATACCGTTACAATCACTTAGAAAAAGCCATTGAAAACGCGCAAAAACTTGGATTCAACAATGGCGCGGCACTCTATCCAATGGTAACGATGAACGGCGAAGAATGTCACAACGAGTGGGAAATCACCTTTGAAGAAATTCACCGAAATGGTGCTATTGCATTTGCCATTTACAACTATACACGTTATACGGGCGATTACAGTTACATTCCAGAAATGGGACTCGAAGTCATGATCGGAATTGCACGTTTTTGGCATCAAAGAGCTACCTTCTCTACCGCAAAAAACAAATATGTAATTCTCGGTGTTACAGGACCCAACGAATACGAAAACAACGTCAATAACAATTGGTACACAAACTACACCGCACAATGGTGTATCAAATTTGCCAAAGATCACATTGAAAAAGTAAAGCAAGAATACGCAGGCGATTACAAACGCATCATGCAAAAAGTAAGATTGTCCGATCAAGAAATCTCTTCGTGGATGGAAGTTGCCGAAAACATGTATTTCCCATACAGTGAAGAATACGGCGTATACTTACAGCAAGATGGTTTCCTAGACAAAGACTTGGTGAGTGTTGCCGATTTAGACCAAGCACACCGACCAATCAATCAAAAATGGAGTTGGGACAGAATTCTGCGTTCACCATACATCAAGCAAGCAGATACCTTACAAGGATTCTACTTCTTTGAAGATCATTTCACCAAAGACGAATTGGAAAAACACTTTAACTTTTACGAACCATTTACCGTTCACGAATCCTCATTGTCTCCTTGTGTGCATAGCATTCAAGCGGCAAAACTGAACAAAATGGACATGGCGTATACGTTCTATCTGCGTACATCGCGACTCGATTTGGACGATTACAACAAAGAAGTCGAAGAAGGGTTGCACATCACCTCCATGGCAGGAACTTGGATGAGTATTGTAGAAGGTTTTGGTGGCATGCGCATGAAAAACGATACGCTCTCTTTTGAACCACGAATTCCGTGGCAATGGAAAGGCTATTCGTTCAAAGTCAACTATCGAAATCACATTCTCAAAATCAACGTCACACACAACGGAACCTCGTTCGAGCTTGAAAAAGGCGATGATTTAGTCATTCTAGTCGATGGAAAAAAAGTAGCAGTTTCACCAAACGATTTGGTAACTGTTTGAATATAAAATAACGATTTGGAGCTAATTCCTGCTTTCCGTTGTATCTTTTTTTGCCACTTATAAAAGCAAAAAAAGGATGCCACTGCAATCAGGGCTAGTCAGAACCTTAAAGGTTTCAAACAAAATGTTGGAATATAGTAGTGAGTAGTGAGATATTAGTATTGAGATTTGAGATTTTTTGAAACGTCATTGCGAACAAAGTGAAGCAATCCGTTTCCTAAAAAACGAAAATCATCACTTCGAGTGATTTTTTGTCATTGAGCTTGTCGAAATGAAAAAATTTAGTATCGAGAAGTACTATGAAACGAAAACATCTCATTACGCAATACTAACATCTCATTACTAACACACAATCAGATGAAAAAAATAATCCTAGTTACACTATTAGTATTTTGCTTCTCTTGCAACACAAAAGAAGAAAAAACAAACATTGACACAACTGAAGTTTCATCATCAAAAGTGACAGAAGTCAAAAACGACCTCGAACGTGTTGAACCTCCCTATTGGTGGACAGGTTTCAAAAACACAAAACTCCAACTCTTAGTCAATCATCCAAGCATTTCAAAAGCAACACCAAACATCGCAAATGCAAATATCAAACTAGAAAAAGTTGAAAAAGGCGAAAGTCCCAACTATCTATTCATTGATCTAGATATTGCAAATGCCAATGCAGGACAATTCAATATCGAATTCAAACTTGAAAATGGTGAAACACTCACACAAACCTACGAACTCAAAAAACGCGCAAAAGCAGCCAACGACTATGTAGGTTTCGACAGTTCAGACGTTTTATACCTCATTACGCCTGATCGTTTTGCAAATGGCAATGCAAACAACGACATTCCTATCAAAAAAACAGGCACTGACGAGGTCGGAAAAAAAGTAAGCTTTCTAAAAGAAGCAACAATCAATCGTAAGGACGATTATGCGCGTCACGGTGGTGATATCACAGGAATCACACAACATTTAGACTATATTGACGAAATGGGTTTCACGGCAATTTGGTCGTGTCCGTTACTCACAAACGACATGCCACGCAGTTCCTATCACGGATATGCTATTACCGATTATTATGAAGTTGACCCGCGTTTTGGAACCTTTGATGAATACAAAGAATTGGCAGACAAAGCTAGAGAACGCGGTATGAAACTCATCATGGATCAAGTGGCAAATCATTGCGGATTGGGACATTGGTGGATGAAAGATTTACCTTTTAGCGATTGGGTAAACTATCAAAAAGACTTTGAAAACAATGAAAAAGTAAACTTTTCAAACCATCGAAGAACTTCAAACCAAGATTTATATGCTTCTAAAAGTGACAAAGAAGGCATGACAAAAGGTTGGTTTGTCCGTGCCATGCCCGATCTCAATCAGCGCAATCCATACATGGCAAACTACATCATTCAAAACAGCATTTGGTGGATTGAATCTCTAGGATTAAGCGGAATTCGCCAAGATACCTATCCATATCCCGACAAAGAATTTATGAGCAATTGGGCAGGCGCCATCATGACGGAATATCCTAACTTTTCTATTGTTGGGGAAGAATGGAGCTACAATCCGTTGTTAATTGGCTATTGGCAAACTGGCGCCAACAACAAAGACGGCTACGAAAGCAATTTAAAATCATCCATGGATTTTGCCATGCAAAGGAACACGGTACAAGCCCTCAACGAAGAAGAAGCTTGGGACAGAGGTTTGGTGAAAATTTATGAAGGTTTGGCAAATGACTTTCAGTACGCAAATCCAAAAGACATCATGATATTTCCAGATAATCATGATATGAGTCGCATCTTTACACAACTCAACGGTGATGTTGCCAACACAAAAATGGCGTTGAGCTATCAATTGATGCTTCCAAGAATTCCACAACTCTATTATGGAACGGAAATCTTAATGAACGACTTTGCAAAACCTGGTGATCACGGATTAATCCGAACCGATTTTCCTGGTGGTTGGGAAGGTGATAGTGTAAACGCATTTACTGGCGAAGGTTTGACTTCGGAACAAAAAGACATGCAAGCATATCTTAAAAAACTATTGAATTTCCGCAAAACTAGCAAAGCCATTCACGAAGGGAAAACAGTACACTTTGCACCATTTTTAGGAACCTATTTCTTATTTAGAACGTTGGGCGACGAAACGATTGTACACATCATCAACAAAAACGAAAAACCCATCTCTATAGATTTAAAACGCTATGCTGAAATGAATTTGACAGGAAAAACCTTGACAAATGTAATCACTGGTGAAAAATTTACATGGAACGATGAAATTGAGTTCAAAGAAAAAGGAAGCATCATATTAACGACGAAGTAGATTAGATATGAGAAGTGAGTAATGAGTATTGAGAGCAATTCAAATGTCAGTTCGAGCGCAGTCGAGAAGCCAATGAAACCAAAAAGGTAAAATAGCCTTGTCTCAATTCTCAATACTAAAATCTAAATACTAAAAAAACAAAACGTCACTTCGAGTGATTTGCTGTCATTGAGCTCGTCGAAATGAAGAAAATTGTATCGAGAAGTACTTGGAAAACCAAATATCATGAAAACAAAACTAGTCTTACTTATAATTCCGCTTCTTTTCTTCTCCTGCAAAGGACAACAAAAAGACGACAATACTGATGGTAAAAAATCGGTCACATTTGTGATCACTAATTTTCCAAGCGATCATGATTTTTCAAAAGACATCTATATTTCAGGCGATTTTGAAGGTTGGTCTGGCGGACGACCTGAGTTGAAACTAGAACAAAAAGACAGCACTTACTACAAAATAACATTGCCAAACCATCGGGAAACCATCAATTTCAAATTTACATTGGGAAATTGGGAAACTGTGGAATTGGATGAAAAACGTCAAAATATTGAAAATAGAACCTATACTTTCAAAGAACATCCTGAAATGATACAAGTTGTTATTGGCGCTTGGTCCAACGGAAGTAACAATGAAACTATTTCTAGCAAACAACCCAACGTAGAAACGTTTTCAGAAAACTTCAAAATTCCGCAGCTCAACAAAACTCGAAAAATTCAAGTGTATTTGCCGCCGAATTATGAAAGTACTGAAAAATCGTATCCTGTTTTGTACATGCACGACGGACAAAATGTATTTGACAAAGCAACGTCGTATGCTGGCGAATGGGAAGTAGACGAAACGCTCAATACGCTACATTATACGCATGGTTTACATATAATTGTGGTGGCTATTGACAACAGCGAAGAACGCATGCAAGAATACACGGCTTGGACACATGAAAAATACGGAACGCCGCAAGGAAAACAATATGTTGAATTTATTGCAAAGACTTTAAAACCTGCAATTGACGCAAAATACAGAACTAAAAAAGATGCCAAAAACACGGGCATCATGGGAAGTTCTATGGGTGGATTGATCTCACAGTATGCTGCATTTGCGCATCCAGACGTATTTGGAAAAGCAGGTATTTTCTCGCCATCGTTTTGGTTTTCTGAAAATACATTTACGTTCACAAAGGCAAATCTTGCGAAAGCCAAAAACTCAAAGTTATACTACGTAATGGGCGAAAAAGAAGGTGAAAATATGGTGAACAATCTCAATAAAATGCGAACACTTTTAGAAAAAAATAATTTCCCAAAAGACAATTTCACTTCCAAATTTGAACCAAATGGCACACACAGCGAAGTCTTTTGGCGAAGCGAATTAAAAACCGCATTACTTTGGCTATTTTCAGAAGATGTGACCATACAAACAAGTCAAAAACCAATCATTCGAGAAGCTAAAAATGTGCAATTGGCGAGTGGAAAACTAATGCGTGTTGTGGATTTTCCATCCAACTATATTCGTCCGCGAAATGTAGATGTTTGGATTCCTGAAAACTATTCAAAAGATAAAAAATACAATGTGTTGTACATGCACGACGGACAAATGTTATACGATGCTTCTACTACGTGGAACAAACAAGAATGGCAAGTGGACGAAGTCGCTTCAAAATTACTCAAAGAAGGCAACGTGCAGGATTTTATCGTGGTGTCTCCTTGGAATATTTCTGAAATTCGCTGGCAAGATTATTTTCCACAAAAAGCATTTGACTATTTGCGCGAAGATGTACAAAATAAATTTCGTGAAGAAGCCAAAAAGAATAATTTCTCTTTAAATTTTAATGCGGATAACTATTTAAAATTCTTGACGGAAGAATTAAAACCATTTATTGACGAAACATTCAATACCAAAACCGATCGCGAACATACGTTTGTGGCAGGTTCTAGCATGGGCGGACTCATTTCGATGTACGCCATGTGTGAATATCCAGAAGTTTTCAGTGCTGCAGCCTGTATTTCAACACATTGGGTTGGCATTAGTCCAATGGAAAACAATCCAATTCCAGATACGTTTTTTGCCTACATGAGCGATCATTTGCCATCGCCAAAAACGCATCGTTTCTATTTTGATTACGGAACCGAAACCTTGGATCAACATTATCCACAATATGCACCAATCGTAGATACAATTTTCAAGAAAAAAGGATATACCAAAGCAAACTTTCAAAATTTAAAATTTGAAGGAACCGATCATTCGGAAAAATCGTGGCAAAAACGATTGCACATTCCGTTTACATTCTTACTAAAGAAATAATATATGAAATTACTTAGAATACTATTGATATCATGTTTATGTGTTCAGTTTTCGCTGGCACAGAATACCAATCGAAAATTTGTCAGTTACACCGAAAGTGCCAACGTTCATATGATTGAAGTGTCTGATGGACGCTATTTTATTCGACTGATTAACAACGATATTATTGGCACAACCTTCATCCCAAAAGGACAAAAAATTACAGCGAAAAGTCATGCTGTTATTTTAAAAGATATTCAAGAAATGAAGTCAGCTACGGAAACGGATACTTCTGTAGATTTACTTTCGGAAGGAATTTCAGCACACATTCAAAAATCACCGTTTCAAATTTCATACAAGTACAAAGGACAACCCATTATTTCTGAAAAAACGGGCTATCAAAAAGTAGCAGACGGTGAAGCGATTCAATTCAATTTGACAGAAGATGAAGTTCTCTATGGCGGCGGCGCGCGTGCATTGGGCATGAATCGTCGTGGAAATCGTTTGAAACTCTACAACCGCGCACATTACGGATACGAAACACGTTCAGAATTAATGAATTTTACGCTGCCAATTGTGATTTCGTCCCACAAATACATGCTGCATTTTGACAATGCGCCTATTGGATATTTGGATTTAGACAGTAAAAAAGACAATACACTCACATACGAAACCATTTCTGGACGCAAAACCTATCAAGTGATTGCGGGCGATTCTTGGGAAAGTATTGTAGCTAATTATACGGATTTGACAGGAAAACAACCATTACCGCCACGTTGGGCGTTTGGAAACTTTTCAAGCCGATTCGGCTATCATTCACAAACAGAAACCGAAGCAACTATTAAAGCATTTAAAGAGGAAGAAATTCCTGTTGACGCCATCATTTTGGACTTGTATTGGTTTGGGAAAGAAATCAAAGGCACGATGGGAAATCTACAAGTCTACAAGGATTCCTTTCCAGATGTTAAGCAGATGATTCAAAACTTAAATGATCAAGGTGTGAAAACGGTTTTCATTACCGAACCTTTTGTGTTGACGACTTCCAAACGTTGGTATGAAGCATCTAATTTGGGAATTTTAGCGAAAGATTCTATCGGAAATCCGTTTAAATTCGATTTCTATTTTGGAAATACAGGCTTAATTGATATTTACAATCCGAAAGGTGAACAATGGTTTTGGAGTATTTATAAAGAACTCGCTGATTTAGGCGTTGCAGGCGTTTGGGGCGATTTGGGTGAACCCGAAGTTCATCCTGAAAAATTAATTCATCATACAGGAACGGCGAATGAAGTTCACAATATTTACGGGCACGATTGGGCGCGATTGGTATATGAAGGCTACGCTAGAGATTTTCCAAACGTACGACCGTTTATTTTGATGCGTGCAGGCTATTCAGGTTCGCAGCGTTACGGACTCATTCCTTGGTCTGGTGACGTGAATAGAACTTGGGGCGGATTGCAATCGCAACCAGAAATTGCACTGCAAATGGCAATGCAAGGTTTGAGCTATATGCACTCGGATTTGGGTGGTTTTGCGGGTGCGAATTTGAATGATAATTTATACATCCGTTGGTTGCAATACGGCGTTTTTCAACCCATTTACCGACCGCATGCACAAGAAGAAGTGCCGAGTGAACCTGTGTTTCGTTCCGATAGAGCAAAAAAATTAGCCAAACAAGCCATTGAATTGCGCTATCAGTTATTGCCGTATAATTATACAATTGCCTTTCAAAACAATCAAAAAGGAACACCGTTGATGCGTCCATTGTTTTTTGAAGAAAGCGACAACAATGCGTTATACACGAATGCTTCCACCTATTTATGGGGACATGATTTTTTGGTGACTCCGATTGTAAAAGATAGTGTGGAAACCAAAGAAGTGTATTTCCCGAAAGGTTCCGTTTGGTATGACTTTGAAACCGACGAAAAAGTGATTGGTGGACAAGCAAAAATGGTCAATACGAAAGAAAACTCAATTCCTGTATACGTTCGTGGTGGCGCGTTTATTCCGATGGCAAATCTGATGCAAACTACAGTAGAATATAACCCAAATGTATTTCAACTTCATTACTATCACGATGAAAGTATTGCCGAAAGCGAACGCGAATTGTATATCGACGATGGTAAAACCAAGAACGCGTACGAAAAAGGAATGTACGAATTGTTGGAATTTGAAAGTGAATTTAACAACAATCGTTTGGACATTGAATTGGAAGCTGAAACGGGCAAAAACTATGCAACAAACACCAAAAATATAGAAGTGATACTTCACAACATTACGAAACAACCTAGAAAAATAAAATTTCGCGGAAAGCGTGTCGATTTTAAGTGGAATGAAACGTATAAAACGGTAAAATTCGCAATTACTTGGAACACCAAAAAAGAACGTGAAATTACGATCAAATTATAGAAATTAATACATACACCAATGAAAAAACTAAGTCTATTTTGTATTTCAATCTTGTTTTTTTTCTCGTGCGATACGAAAAAGAAAGAAGCTGAAAATACGCCAACACCAAAAGAAGTCGCAATCGCGGATGTTTCTCAAGACATGATGGAAAGTGCCGTGATTTATGAAGCCAACATTCGTCAGTATTCGAAAGAAGGTTCTTTTGATGCATTCACCAAAGATATTCCACAACTGAGAGAATTAGGCGTAAAAGTGATTTGGCTTATGCCAATTTTCCCAATTTCAGAAACCAAGCGTAAAGCTACTGGTGGCGAATTTGCTAGTGAAATTGAAGATCCTGAAGAACGAAAGAAGTATTTAGGAAGTTACTACGCCGTGTCTGATTTTAGGAAAATAAATCCTGAATTTGGAACGATTGACGATTTTAGAAAGCTTGTAAAAACCGCGCATGATAATGATATTTATGTGATTTTGGATTGGGTTCCAAATCATACAGGTTGGGATCATACTTGGTTGAAAACGAATCCTGAATTTTATACTAAAAACGACAAAGGTGAGATTACCGATCCGTTAAATGAAGACGGAGTGCCTGTAGGTTGGGCTGATGTGGCTGATTTAAACTACGATAATAAGAAATTGCGCAAAGCCATGGTAAAAGACATGCAATATTGGTTGACGGAAGAAAATGTTGATGGTTTCCGTTGCGATGTGGCAGGTTCAGTTCCCACTGATTTTTGGGTAGAAGCAATTCCACAATTACGCGAAAAGAAAGCTATTTTTATGCTTGCAGAAGCTTGGGAACCGGAATTGTTGAAAGGGAATTTGTTTGATATGGCGTACGGATGGGACACGCATCATAAAATGAATCATATTGCAAAAGGTGAAGAAACCGTTGCCGATTGGGACAAGCGTATGCAACAGATTGATTCTTTGTACGAAGCTGATGATATTTTGATGAATTTTGTGACCAATCACGATGAAAATTCATGGAATGGAACGATTGAAGAACGTATGGGCGAAGGTGCCAAAGCGTTTACGGCTTTGAGTTTTGTAGCGCCAGGAATGCCGTTGATTTATTCAGGACAAGAATACGATATGAAACATCGTTTGAAATTCTTCGAGAAAGATGAAATTCCAAAAACCAAAGGTGACATGTGGCCTTTGTTGGCAAAATTAGGAACGCTTAAAAATACACATGTTGCCTTACACGGCGGAAAAAATGCCGCTTCATACACAAAACTTACTACAGGCGAATCCACTAAGGTATTAGCATTTAAACGTGAAAAAGACGGTAAGAAAGTGTACTATATTGGTAATCTGTCAAAAGAGCACACAAACGCTACTATTGATCTTTCTGGAGCGTTTACGGACTATATAACAGGAGAAAAAATAACTTTTGCCAAAAACGAAGATTTCGCATTACGTCCTTGGCAATATATGGTATTGCTTGCGGAATAATGTAACCACTAAGAAATACTCTCTGAAAGACTGTTTGAAAAGTTTGTGTAAAAGCTACTTTTTGGACAGTTTTTATTTTTTAAAGAAATATGATGGGTTCGATGTTGAAAAAGTCTGAAAATCTTTCAGTTGTCCCTTTTTGGAAACATTGTTGAAACAGTTATACCAAATATATTTTGATTGAAATACCTAGCGAAGCTTACGAGATTCAATAAAAACAATAGATTTCCTATGTTTCGCGTGAACTTCCCTTGGTATTTAAAAATTGCAGAGTTTATATACCTCCGATTTCTTCAATGATTGAACCGCCAACAATAAGTTGTGTGTTTTCGATTTGATACTGTGCTAATTGCTCTATTGTTTTCATGTGAATGTGTTTTAAGAATTTATAATACGGTTATATACCGTCATTTTCTTCAATGATTGAACCGCCAACAATCTGTTGTACATTTTCAATTTGATATTCTTCTAATTGATGTATTGTTTTCATGTGAATGTGTTTTTAAAATTTGTAATAGAATTAATGCTACTGAAAAAACTAAATTCCTCCGCCTTCTTCTATAATAAAACCACCAACAATGAGTTGTGTGTTTTCGGTTTGATACTGTTGTAATTGATCTATTGCTTTCATACTAAATAAGTTTATATGATTTATATTGAAAACTAAAGTATTAAAGTGCCATGACAGATACTAATAATGCATCTGACGATTCCGTGAATTATATGAAATTTGTAGTGGAAAAATATGAAATGCCTTTTTTCAGGGGAATCAGTTCGACTGACACAATTATATACACCTAACAGCCTCAAAACTAGCGCTTCACAAATGTGTTGAGTTTGTCAAAACCAAAGAGGAAAAAAGGATAAGATTCTTTCCTGCGAAGGAATCAACTCAACTATCATAATTATATACGCCTGATAGCTTCAAAATTGGCACTTCATAAAACGTGTTGCCTTCGTTAAAATCTAGGAGGAAAAAAGACTAAGATTCCTTCCTTCGAAGGAATCAACTCAACTTGCGGTTTTGTGTGCGTCTTCGACTTCTCAAAACCGAGTTTCGTTGAATCAAAAAGAGCCTCCTTACGGAAGCTCTTTTCTCTTACCAAAAATTGGTTATTATTATTTGGGGTCTTAGGGTAATAAGGGAAATAATTTATAACCAATAAATTACTTTAACCATGAAAAAAAGTTAAGTCCAAATATAACACCTCTAATTCATAAAACCCTATATATTAGACAATAACTTACATTCCTTCGATGAATGTCTAGTTTTTGTAGATGAATGTATATGCTTGTGTCAAATTAATGTTAAATCTTTTGCGCCGCGTGGGTTTCCAAGGTTCCTATTTGCTGTAATTTGCGCTATTTATGACAGAAAATAGCTGTTTTGTTGTCTTTCGTATCTTATAAAAAAAGAAACAGTTTTATCAGTATCTTTACAACCTTGTTATGAAGCATAAAATATGGAAGAAAAAAATTTACAAACAGCTACGATTGGCGGCGGTTGTTTTTGGTGTACGGAAGCCGTTTTTCAGGAAGTAAAAGGCGTGGAAACCATTGTTTCTGGATATACAGGCGGAACAGCTCCTGGTGTACCAACGTATAGAGAGATTTGCTCTGGACTTACAGGGCATGCCGAAGTGGTACAATTGACATTTGATTCGGATGTGATTTCGTATCAAGAGATTTTGATCATTTTTATGGCTACGCACGATCCTACGACATTGAATCGGCAAGGTGCTGATGTGGGAACGCAGTATCGCTCGGTTATTTATTATCATACTGAACAACAAAAGCAAACAGCCGAAGTTGTTATCAAAGAACTTTCTGAATATTATGATGATCCTATTGTAACCGAATTAACTGCGGCTGAAACTTTTCATAAAGCCGAAGCTGAACATCAAAATTATTACAGACAACACCAACAGCAAGGATATTGCAGTTACGTGATTACGCCTAAGCTAACAAAACTTCGCAAGCTGTTTGCCAACAAGTTGAAGTAATTTATAATACCGTTTTTACTAAAAAAGAGTACTAAATAAGTTAGTACTCTTTTTAACCACCTTTAATTTAAACTCTAGTCACTAAGGTTCTAGATTCTTAAAGCTCTTTATGCAATGCGTAGTTATGGGTTTTGGCATATTCTTCAATGGAATTGAGTCCTATGGCTTTTCTCCTTTCGTTTACTTTTTTGAAATTGGCAATTGGATATATGTATGTGAATCCTAATTTTTTATCTTTTTTTACTTGAGTTCCGTACCATTGTTTTTCACCTCGGCGCATTAAAATTCGATCTTTTAGAAAGGCTAAGTACCAACCGTCAGATTCATTATTTGCTACAGATGTTTCTAAGTAAGGCAGGTATTTTTCTTGGGTTTCAATTTCTGCATGTTGTACTACCAACCACAAGGTTTGATTTGCCATTTCGCCTACATTATTTTTACTGAGCCAACCATAGGTGTCAATGATTGCTAATACCTTTTTTTCGTTGATACTATCTTGATAATGGATCAGTTTCCAAACGTATCGTAACTCCTCAGAATCCATTCCGAATTTAACTTCTGCTTCCGGAAGCAATTGTCGCAACGTTTGATCTTCAACACGTATCGTTTCTAGTTGCATTTTGAGTAGCGTATAATCTACTGGTTTTGTTTTTATACTTGTTTGACTTTGCATAGTTATAAAACTGAAAATAAGGATAATGAATATATATTTTTTCATAATAGCACAGGATGTTATGCAAAAACAGTATTTACACTTTCTTCCTTATCTGCCCAAACTCCCGTGTAAGGATCGTATTGACATTTTGCAGGTTTGGAATGTAAGTCTCCATCAGTAGTGTAGGCTCTACAGTCTGTACAGATGTATCTGTATTCGCAGTCTTTACAGCCATCAATATTGTCTTTGTTGATATTCCATGGTTTTTGGAATTCTGTATCATCTGCAATTTTTGTCAAGGAAATGTTGTTTACATGTCCGTATGATTTTTCCATAGAAGGGCAGTTTTTGATGTTTCCAGTTTCATCAATTGAGATTTTTCTATTTAGGCATCCGTTGTGTTTTATGTTTTCGGTAAATCCTTTTACATCTCTAATTCGCATTGAGTTGATATTGACCAATCCGCAACCTTCACAACCGCTCACTTTTTGTTTGGTATAGCCCAAACTTCCATGATATACTTTTGCTCTGTTTTTAGCTTCAGGTTCTTCATCAAAAAGCTCCATTTCATAAGTGTGGTACGTAACTTGAGCAATTTCATATTTGTCTAATAGTGCTTTTATTTCTGCTTCTTTCCCGTCGTATTCAATTAAAAAGTCAACAGATCTAAAGTTTTTTCCAACAGTGAGTGCCAATATTTCTTCTAGTTTGGAAACTGGTAATTGACAATATGCTCTAATTTGGATATGGTAACATGCCAAGACTTCTAATTCGTTAAAAATCTTATTAAAATCGTGCATTTCGTCACGAATGTCTATGATAGAATTGATAATTTTTGATGGATGATCCCATTCTAATTCCATTGACGGGAATCGATCTAGAGTATCCACAACAATTGCCAACTCAATATCTAATAAGTAATCAATAAATTCTTTAAAGTAGATGAGATCTTCTTCTCCGTCGAGCATTTGGGCAACTGTCCCAATATTGTTGTCTTTTAATACTGATAATAATTCATAGTATGAATTATCTACAAAGTATACTTTTTGTCTAGAAACATCGCATAGCATTGTTCTTGTGTGTCCTTTTACAGGAAAACAATCTGCGAATAGATAGAGATATTTATCTTGTATGGTGGCTAATTCTTTCATCTTATTATCTTTTAATTTCTGTGGTATCTACAATTTTTGAAATTGGTTTATCGGATCCTGAATAGAAAATAATACTACTGTATTTTTCACTGTAAGCGGTTCTATAAAAAGGATCGGAAGGCAGCATCTCATTATATATAAGGTAATTATAAAATAATGGTAAGTTTTCTAATTGTGGTTCGCTAATTGGTAATTTCTTTAATTTTATCATGGTTACAAGATTTTAGCAATTTTTCGTTCTAAGTAGTAGTTACAAGGCGCCGACGTCATTCCAAATTGTCCAACAGGATTTACTTCTAAAAAGATGTAATTATTGTCTTCATCGACCAAAATGTCTATGGATCCTGTGTTTAATTGCAGCTCGTTCATGATATCAATCAATCCTTGTTTTACATGATGTGGTAAATTATATGGCACTTTCCGTTGTGGATTTTCTTGATCGGTATGTTTTCTAAAATCAACTACCGTATCTGCACGTTTTTGCGAGAAAATTGCCATTGAGTAGAATTCTTCATTGAGATAAAAAACTCTGAGTTCGTATTTTTTCTTGATTTCTTCTTGGAGTAATGATGGGAAGAAACGATCTGGTAGTTGGTCCAAACTCTCTTCTGTAATTCGCTCGGTATATGAATAATATCCGTACGAATCTGTAAAGTGATATACACCTTGACTGATGGCTTTGGTAACTACAAAATTTGCATCTGTATTTGCTAAAATTCTACGAATTCCGTCTTTAGTTGTAACTACATAACTTTTTGGAATAGGAACGTTGTACTTTTTAGCAATTTCTAATACAATGAGCTTGTTTACATCTGTACTGATATAATTTCCAATTGCTGTTACATCTTGTTGTAAGATATAGTGAAAATACTCCATGAGTACTTTATACTCTGAGTTGATGTGATTTTTGTGATAGTTTGGTGTATCAAATAGGATTCCTTTTTCAAGTTCGTCAAAGTTGATGGCTACATTTTTTAATGAAAAACCTCGTCTTCTATGCCAAATGGATGAAATATTGAACAAGTTATGCTCTTCTCCATGTTTGGAAACGGTCAATTCTCTATCGTCAATATCAAGAAAATGCAAACGTGCTTTGTCATCGTCCGTATTGAGGCGAATGTATGGCTTGTTGTATTTTACAAGCCATTCTATTACATTGCTTGTACTTCCATCATCTTGACGGCTAAGTACTAGTATTTTTTCATCGTTTTCCATGTTGTTAAAATTTTCCAGGAGTCATTGACTCATACTCAAGATCAACTTCCGTTTCTGCCATCGCTTTTAACGTATGGGTTTTTGAGTAGGTGTCTTGTGTACTTTTAGTTGGTTCAATAGCACCAGCTCTGATCGCTGATAACTCCATTTTAGACATTTCTTTGATTTCTGATTTTGCTAGTTTCATAATGACTGATTTTTGTGGTTTAAAGATGTGTTTGTAATACAAATTTGAATCAGTAATACGTGTAAGCAACAGCAAATAATCTGTTGTTAGGAATACATAGCAAAGTGATGTAGAAGATTAGCGTTTCGCTTAAATTAGTGTGGTAAATATCGTTAGATCACTTGTGTGCTTGCTTTCTAATTTCCTAAGTTTTTAAGAAGAATATACTGTATTAACTTTGTGTTACGTACTGATGATTCTTTGTGTGTTTTGAAATGTGTAGGCAATACTATTTACATTGCCTACACGTACAATATTTAGTAAATAGTTTGATAATTACTGGTATTTTAGGCAAATTCAAGACTAGTTTCCGTATTCTCCTTCCGCTTCAGCTTCAGAAGATGAACGTGCACTGTATGAATCTGTGTTTGTTTGTGTTTGTCCATCTGAACTTTTAACACCACCAGCAATCACTTTTAGTTTTTCTGGTTGCATTTCTTTGATGCCTTTTTTGTTGATTTTCATAAGAATTGATTTAATAGTTAGTATAGCAATCAATACTATTTTGTTGATGTAGGCATAGGTGTCTCGTATTCCGTTTCTATGGGCGCACGAGCACTTGCTCTTCTCGAAATAGTTTGTGTATCACTATTTTCTTCTTTTTTTCCACCACGAATTACTTTTAATTCTTCTGGCTGCATTTCTTTGACCTTCTTATTATTAAGTTTCATGAGAATTGATTTAAATAGTTAAGATTTCAGTAAGCACTAGCATTTTGGTGCTGGTGTTTCACAGTCTGCCTCTACTGAACTGGTAGCTTTTACCCTTATGGTAACTGTATAGGTATCATCATCAGAATGTTTTTTTATACCGCCACGAATTGCTTTTAGCTGCTTTGGTTTCATTTCTTCGATACCTTTTTTACTGATTTTCATATTGTTGGGTTTTGTTTGATTGTTATATACTAATGACTGCTTTGTTGGAAGCAGCCATTAGTTATAAATTAACTATTACTTAGAAGCTTCTGCTTCTGCTTCTGCTTCTGCAGATGAGCGAAAACTTGCTGTTGCTGTTGCAGTTGCAGTATCACCGTCAACTTTGCTTAATCCTCCAGAGATTGCTTCTAATTCTTGAGATGTCATTTCCTTTACGTTCTTTTTATTTAATTTCATAATATTAAAGTTTTAAAAAATTTTGGTTCCTACTCTGTTTTAAGGTTTTTCGGATTCCACCTTTTCGTGATTGTTGCAACGAATCGACAGTGCTAATTAATGGCGGAATTTTGTCATTTTCAAGTGGTTAGCACTGACGTTTATAAATCTCATGCAACGGATTTATAAATATCATGATGCCAAATATTACGCAATCGCACTATACATAATAGCTTTATGAATATGTGTCTTTATTCTTGCATAAAATGATATCTTTATACACATTTGTAGTAATTTTAAAAATATTGCTGTTTTTAGCAATTAATTTATATGTATTAACCTACAATTTTTATTGAATTTTAATCGTTATAGTTCTTGTTCAGTATCTTTTTTAGGTTGGATTTTAAAAAAAACGTGAAAAGTGAAAAATTATACTCAAAATTTAGTCCCTTTTGCATGCATTTTCGCAGGTTTTTTCCGCGAAAAACGCAAGGTTACGTTTCAATTCTTCACTTTTTTATTGCTTTTTTCTTCAATTTCAGTGCATGCACAACTTAGTTCGGGTACTTTTGAGGATCTAAAATCAGCGTTTCATAATGCTCCTAAAGGTTCTACAGCAGCCTTAAACGCAGCAAATATGTATCTGGCGAAAGCCAAAGAAGTGAATGAAGTACGGCGAATTGTAGCTGGTTATGAGTTATTTATTTCCTATCATAGTCATACCCCAAAAGCGGTTTCTTATACAGATAGTATCATTTTATTAACCAAAAACACCAAGCTTGAAACGTATCAAGCGGAAGGTTATTTGTTGAAAGGAATTCAGCTATACTACAATTCTCAGTACAATGATGCACTTACCAATTTTGCAACCGCGAATGATATGGCGCTTGCTACTAAAAACATTAGACAACAAATTTCCATTAAACATTATATAGGATTGCTTAAAAATGTAAGCGAAGAACGTGAAGAAGCTTTGAAGATTTTTCAAGAGAATATTGACTTTATTCGCAAGAATAATTTTGAAAAGAAAAACCCTGAACAATATTTAAAGTCATTATTTGCATTGGCGAACTCCTATAATAAGAATCGTGTATTAGATTCTGCCGAAGTTGTAAACCAGCGCGGTATTAAAGCCAGTCTACAACATCCGAATCAATATTTGTACCCTTGGTTTTTAACCTCTTATGGTGTTACTTCTTATTATAAAGAGAATTATAATTCTGGGATTGACAGCCTACTGAAAGCCACTAAATTTTTAAAAAATAACGAAAAAGCCTTGTGTTCTAATTACCTTTATATATATAGGTGTTTGGAAAAGCAAGGTAAAAACGATGCTGGAATTAATTATTTGTATAAGGTAGATTCTATATATCAGCAAAAACCAAAGGTTATTTTTCAAGCTAGGGAAGCGTATGAGTTTTTAAATAGAGAATATAAAGCCGCAAACAATCCGGAGAAACAATTGGCAACTATTGAAAAGTTGTTGGCTGTAGATGAAAGTATTACAGACGAATATCAAAATTTAGGAAAAGAAATCGTTCAAAAGTATGATACACATTTAATGATTTCGGAAACAGCCGTTTTACTCAATCAAAAAGAAGAACTCATCCATCAATTACAAGACAAAAACTTTTTATCACAGAAAAAAGTAACGGTACTTATTATTATATCTATCTTATTTTTGTTGATCATTTTTTACTTTTTTAGAAGAAATGTGGTGTACAAAAGACGCTTCAAAATATTGATGCAAACCTATGACCAAAAGAAACTTGAAAAAGAAAATGCACAAAAGGAAACCACTACTAGTATTGAAAAAGAAATTGTAGTCTCATCTGCTCAAAAAGAAAGTATTGGATTGCCAAAAGAAATTGTAGCACCAATTTTAGTGAAGCTTAAAAAGTTTGAAGACACACATCGTTATACCAAAAAAAATTACACACTTACTAAACTGGCAAAAGAGCTTGATACCAATAGTACCTACTTGTCAAAAATTATCAATATGACCAAAGGAATGAACTTTGCCAAGTATATGAATGAGATCAGAATTGATTATGCAATTACACGATTGAAGGAAGATAAACGCTTTCGTTCCTACACAATTAAAGCTATTGCACAAGAAGTTGGTTTCAATAATGCACAGTCATTTTCCATCGCTTTTCATAAAAAAACAGGGATTAATCCATCGTACTTTCTAAAGCAACTTGAAAATCAAAAACAAGTATTAACTACTTGATTTTCAGTTTTTTAAAATTTTATTTTCATCATGATATTTATAAATATCACGATACTTCGTTATAATTGAAGCGTGTTTTGATATACATTTACATCGTAATCAAAATAACTTTAACACCATGAAAACTACAAACAGAACTTTAAGAAAACTAGCACTCTCAAAATTAATGATCGCTAAAGTTGGAGACCCAAAAAAAATATGTGGAGGATCACTTCCAAAAGCCACAGAGAATTGTACTAGCCAAAATATATGCACATTACTTTGTGGAGAAGACACTATAGACACACAATAGTAGAAAGAATTTATATTTCTCTTTTTTCATAATCAAAGAATGCTATTTCAAGTGTGATGCACACCCATCATCTTGATGTAGCATTTTTTTTTGAAAGCATAACGTTAAAAAACTACCAAATGAAATACATATCGGCTCTTTATGTAGTACTCTTTATATGGAGTACAGGGTGCAATACCAGCAAAAAAAAACCTTTTCTTGCCACTGAAAAACCTGTTACTAACACTTATTTTTCAACCACGGTAGAAGATCCGTATCCATATTTGGAAAATTTAAAAGACTCCGCAGTATTGTCGTGGCTGGTTTCACAAAATACACACACTGAAAACACACTACAACAAATTCCTGGTCGTCAGCAACTTATTGATAAGATTCGTTTGCACGACGAAATGCGCTCGGAAAGTATTTTTGATTTAAAAGTGCTTTCTCCAGAAGCGTATTATTATTTGCGATATTCTGAAAATCATGAAGCCAATATTTTGTATTTTAAAGCTGGAGTTGACGGTGAAGAACAAGAAATTTTTAATTCAGAACAGTACAAGTCAAACTCAAAAGAGACGTATATTATTAATTATTTTCAGCCAAGCTGGAATGGACAAAAAATAGCCATTGGTTTTACAAAAAATGACGAAGAGTTTTCAGAGATCGTTATTTATGATGTGCTTACAAAAACTTTTCATAAAGAAATCATAGATCATTCATGGCCATCAGAATTGGGTGGTGTGCATTGGTTGCCTGATAATACGGGCTTTACGTATTTACATATTCCTGATATTGATACAACTTCCCCCAACTATATTTTAAATTCGGCAACCGTTTTATATCGCTTAGGAACTAATCCGAAAGAGTTACACATTCTTTTTTCCAGAAAAACACATCCAGAACTCAACTTAAATCCTGAAGATTTCCCCATTGTGAATATTTTTGGGCAACATCCCAACTATATGTTTGGTCGCGTTGGTGGTATTGGATTTAAAGATTATTACTATGCACCAATCACTGAATTAACCAAAGAAACAGTCACCTGGAAACCACTATTTCAGAAAAAACATAAGGTTGAAAAGTTTCTCCCGTTCAATGACAGCATTTATTATACAAGCGCGCAAGAAGCATCTAATTTTGGTGTATATGCCACTTCTTTGACGGAGGTAAATTTTGATGCTCCAATCGAAATTATTCCTCCATCGACCGACGAAATTTTAAAAGATTTTACTATTACTACTAATGGATTATTTTATACAACCGCAAAAAATGGTGTACAAGCTCATTTGTATCAGCGAAAAAATCAACAGATTGAAAAATTAATATTGCCAAGTGCCGCAGGAAGCATCAGCCTTTCAACAATTGGAACTAAGTTTCCGCAGTTATGGATAGAAACCCAAGGCTGGACAAGTCACCAAAACAGATATCGTTTTCATGCGCAAAAGAAGATGTTTACGAAAGAGAATATTTCCAAAGTGGTAAGTTATCCAGAATTAGCAGATGTCGTTGTAAAAGAGATTGAAATTACGTCCCATGACGGTGTAAAGGTTCCATTGTCAATTATTTATAAGAAAGGAATGGTTCAACACGGTAACAATCGTGTATTGCTCAACGGTTATGGTTGTTATAATTGGATTAATGCGCCTATGTTGTATCCGTATTTGCTGTATTGGTTGTCTGAAGGTGGTGTGTATGCCGTTGCACATGTGCGCGGCGGTGGCGAAAAAGGCGAACAATGGCATAAAGCAGGGTATAAAACCACCAAATCCAATTCGTGGAAAGATTTTATTGCGTGTACTGAATATTTGATTGACGAAGGCTATACTTCTCCTGAACGATTTGCCGTTTGGGGCGGAAGTGCTGGCGGAATTACCATTGGTCGTGCTATGACAGAACGCCCTGATTTGTATGCTGCCGTCGTGATTAGAGTTGGTTTGTTGAACACTTTACGTTCAGAAATTGCGCCAAACGGACAGAATAATGTAAAAGAATTTGGCACCGTGAAAGATTCTATTGAGTTTGAAGGTTTGTTAGCGATGGATTCGTATCATCATATTGAAAAAGATGTGCCGTATCCTTCGGTTTTTTTGACGTCTGGCATTAACGATTCGAGAGTTGCTGCATGGCAACCTGCAAAGTTTGCAGCACGTTTGCAAGCGGCTACCAGTTCCGATAATCCTATTTTGTTATCTGTCAACTTTTCGGAAGGTCATGGTTTTGACAGAACTCAGAAAAGCAAGCGTGAAGAATTGGTGGATATTATTTCGTTTGCGTTGTGGCAGACGGGGAATGAGTGATTTAGTTTGAAGTAGTTTTGGTTGTTAATTTGCTGGTTTGTTTTTACTCTTAACTTTTATCTGTTGTCAGTTTGTCGCTCTTTTTTGCCCGTTTATTTTTATTCGTGTGAAAAGTAAACTCATAAATATGAGAAACCAGTACTTATATTTTATAAGTACTGGTTATTGAAGTTCTATTCTTCTTCTGGGATTTCATACATTGGACTCATATCATTTTTCTCTTCGTCTGTAAATGCACGAAAGCCACCTCCTACCAAGCAGTTATGTTCTTCTGCCCATGAAATTATCATTTCTAGGAGTTCTGATGGAACACTTCTTTTAAGTGTTCCATCATCGGAGTCATGATGTAAAGAGAATCCAAAATTCCATACTTCTTGTTCTTCTTCAGTTTCTTTCATAATTTTAATTTTTTAAAACCCTGCCTGTTTCATAATGTCTTCAATTATTTTCTTGTTTGTTTTATTACCTTTAGGACTGTGTGGTATTATAGTTACTAATTTTTTTCCATCATATACTTTAAGATGTTTTCCTCCAGCCTTAATAGTAAAGCCTGCATTTCAATAAAGTTGAGATGCTGACTTTTATATTAGTTTAAATAAATGATTTTACTTTAGCTCATTTATTTTTAAGGAAAATCTAGACTTTGAAAATCTCCAGTCCATTCTTCTACAGGGATATAATTATTATTTTTTATGTGTTCTAAAAAGCTTTTTGGTATAGCAACATTATATTTTTTAATGTAGTAAGGTAAATTATTAAGCCATAGCCATACACCATCTGTTATATATGTATCACTGCCAAACATTATTTCACCAGTAAATGCGTCAGGATAGCTACTTGTTGCTGCCAATTCTTGTGAATTGAGCAGATATTTTTCTATATCATTTAAAGAATATGTACTTACTAAATCTGCATCTACAAATTCTTTGACACTTGGGCAAGTTTCATACCCTTCTCCATACTCTTTCCACATACCAAACCACTTATGAGGCCAATTATTGATTAATTTATTCATATATCAAAAATAGAAAATTATACAAAAGTCCTAGGGAAAAACCTTTAAAAACTCCCGTATTTACATATTCATTACCAATGCGCCAAGCCCCTTTCCACATATAAATTATACGATTAGGCGCAATAACAGGTACTCCTAATTTATTTGATAAATTTTTTATAGTTGGTCAGAGTCTGAGACTCTGACTAGCATTTTCAATACTAATTGCTAAATACTGCAAACAAAAAAGAGTGCTATTGCTAGCACTCTTTTTGTATGAAATACGTTGTTTCAAGAATTTTACATTCCTGTTACTTTAACATCGTCAATATGGTATCTTGTTTCTGCACCACCATCAGCACCTAAGTATTTGAAGGCTACGTGAACGTCTCCGTCTAAACAAGAAATGTTGATGTTTGATCCTACAAAGCTTCCAAATCCGCTTCCTCCTACTGGAATGTTCGCATCAAGTACTGTCCACTCTGTTGTTAATGGGTCTCCTGTGTATGCATTTGTAATGAACGCTTCTAAGATCGTTCCTGTTTCAAAGTTTGCAGAAATTTCAAAAGATAATTCTTCTTGCGTTGTTGCATCTAAATTGATTGCTGGTGTTACCAACCAAGCTTCTAGTGGGCTTTCTCCTGTTCCGAACGCAGAAATTTTCATGTATGTATCACCTGAGAATGAACTGTCTTCATAACGCTCAGAACCTCCTGAAACATTTATGTTTGTCCATCCTAACGCATCTAATTGTGCTTCGTTGGTGATTGATTGGAAATCTTCTTCAAAAATTGTCGTTGCAGAAGAAACTGGTCCTTCACATTCTAACAAGTTAGGATCACAACGAACCGTTTCTGTAAAGTTGATATCTGTCAATGTGTTAATTACTAAAACGTTGGTATCGTCTCCAAAATCTCTAGTGAAAACTCCTTGAATAGTTCCTTTGTTTTCGTCGATTGTCAACGATTTGAAGTCTGCAAATGTACTTGTTTGTAAAGCAATCAATCCAGAATTGTCACACTCTTCAATTGTTCTAAATCCGTCAAAGTTATCAGAAGCTTCTCCTGCATACGTTAATCCAAGATCATTTCTACTGAATTGTACGCTTTCAAATTGAACGAAAGTATTTTCATCCGCAGATGTCAACTCGCCAATTGTAGTTACTTTTGGTGTAATTTGAGCTACTTCAGTACCACGAACTACGAAATTTTCCAATTCAAATGGTTGAATTTGATCAATATCGTTTCCATTTGGAATTCCGATTGCATACACACCATTTTCAACTCCAATAGCCAAACCATTCATTTTGATATAAATTTTTCTACCAAATTCATAGCTATTTGATAAAGCTGCTTGGTTAATATCTACGCGGAAACCTAATCGTGGGTCAGCATCTGGGTTTGATGCATCTTTTTTATTTTGAACTACTAGTTCTTCAAAGAAGTTTCCAGCTTTGTCGCTAGATACAACATATCCTTCAATGATGATTTCTGCTTCATCAGTTGCAATTACTGCAATTTCCTCACCATCTCCAACTGCTTGTTGGTATCGTGCTACCATGTTTTGAAAAGTAGAAGTTGCGGTTAATCCTGGATCAACAGCCGTTGTTCCGTTAGGAATTGCAAATTCATCGTCTTGAACACAAGAAGTAATACCTAATCCTATAGTGAAGACCGCTATTAAACTAAAAATTTTATTTGCTTTCATCTGTTTATTTTTATTATTCTGCGCTATCTAAAGATACGCAATCTTTATTTTTTTTGTTTTGTTTAGAATCTAAAATATAAGTTTAAGAAATAGGTTCTTCCTCTACCATACCAGTATCTGTTACCAAATACTCTAGTTGGCAATGCAGAATCATCTCTTAATTCTCTGAAGTTAGCATTTCTTCCTTGCTCAAAACCTCCAGTTCTGTACTCTTTGTCAAATACGTTGTTGATACTTGCAAAGAAACCAACATAATAGTCACCTAGTTTCCATGATTTTCCACCCACTAAGTTTACCAACATGTAATCGTCAAATTGTTCTTGTTGTAATAATTCACGTGCCAATTCTGGATCGTAATCATTAAATACTTGTCCATCAAAGTCAGTGTAGAAGTTACTACTTCTTTGCAATGGACTTACGTCGATGTATGCATTTGAGAAAAAGTTACTTGTAGCTCCAAACCACCAGTAATCTGGATCTCTATATTCAAATCCTACCGAGAACGCTCTTTGTGGTCCTCCAGCAATTCTATAATCTTTTAATTCTACTTGACCAAAGTCTAGCTTTCCATCCACAAAACCAGCAGCTCTTGCATCTTGATTGTCTTCTGTAGTTACAAATAAGTTTGGATTGTTGGCAAATGTAAATTGACCTAAAGACGCTACACCTTTTAATTTGATGGTTGATGTAATTTGTGCTTCAAGACCTAACTCTCCACCAATATGCTGTCTGTCTACACCTTGTAAAATTTCTTGTACAAACGCTTGATTGTCTCCTCCAATACCGTCGGCAAAGAAGAAAGAGATTTCGTTTGCATCTTCCATTTTTGTATAATACCCAGTTAATCTCGCTTTCACGATTGGTGAACGGTAGATGTAACTTGCATCAAATGATGTAATTTTTTCTTCCGTAATGTCTGGTACGATATTGTTGTTTTCTCTTGAGTTTGAGAATGTGTTACGAATAGATGGTGCTCTGGTTACATATCCAGCATTGAAATCAAATAAGTGACGCCCTGTTAATTTATAGGTCAATCCACCTTTGGCTCCAAAACCAGTAAATGATAGTTTTTCACTTTTCCCAAGTGAATTTGTTGGGAAACCACCATTTCTATACAATCCTTCACGTTGATAAGTTGTGTTTTTTACACTAGCACCTACAAAGAAATCTACTTTTTTGTATTTAAATTGTGCTTGCGCAAAACCTCCAATCGTATTGGAACGAATTTCAAAATTGTAACGGAAACGATCGCCTTCTGTCACAACTCTATTAGGATTGTTTAAATCGTTTTGTACCGCTCCAGGATCTACATCTAAATCACTTGCAAAAGGATCTACATCTAAATATCCTGTTCCTCCTAATAAATCTGTTATTTCCGCAAAGTTTTCAGAAACTAAGGAAGTAAAGTTCACATTTGCATTAAATGTAATATTGTCGTTAATGGCTGTATTTAAGATTGTATTTGCCGTAAATTGTCTGTCATCTGCTCTGTCTTCGTATACAATATTAACGGCGTTTCCACCATTTACCAAGTTATTTTGGTTGGCAATGTACAAGGCATTCCAATCAAGTTGTCCGTCATTTACAAACGCTTCTTGCGCTTGAAAAGCTAACAATGGATTGTCGGGGAAGTTTCTTGTAAAGTAACTTGGTAAATTTTGGTAGTACGTAGGACTTGGATTTGCAGCGTTTCCAATTGGGAAACCACTTCCTGGATCAATATCCGTTCCTCCAAAGTCTAAACGACTTCTACCTTGCTCACCAAATTGGTATGCTATGTTTGTATTTAACGTTGTATTTTCTGCAATGTCCCAATAGTGATTTAACATCAAAATTGGCTCAATAACTCTACGTACTCTTGAATTACGCTTTTCTCCATCCTGGTATCCCCAAAATTCGTTGTAACGAATTCCTTTTAAGTCAAATACTTCTTGTGTATTTGCAGAAGATAAACCTCTTCTATTTGGCGCATAGATTCCTGTAAAGTTAAGACTGTGGTTGTCGTTTATTTGTTTTTCAACGGAAAGGAATAAAGAATTTGCATCGTAGAAAGTACCGTCGTTAAAACCTTCATCTCCCCATCTTCTTCCTGCTGAAATTGTATACGCCCATCCACTTTCGAGTAAACCAGAAGAATAGGTTGCTATAATTCTATTGGTATAACTTCTATCTGAAGATGAATAGGTTACCCTACCACCTTCTCTGTATTGAGAAGCTCTTGTGTTGATGTTTGTCGTTCCTAAAATTCCTCCAAATGTGTAATCAGAAGCGGTTAAACCATTTGTAAGTTCTTGATTTCTTACAACATCATTCAATCCTCCCCAATTACTCCACTGTGGTCTTCCGTTGAACGCTTTGTTCATTTCAATACCATTGATAAGTACAGTTCCATTTTCCGAGTCTAAACCTCTTACTCTGAAGAAAGTTGCTCCGAACTCAAAAGCCGCAGTACGTAAGAAGACATCTCTTGACGATTGTAATAATCCTGAGATGTTGTCTGCTGCCGTTGAATCATCATTCAATTCATCATCTGTCAATGCTAAAAGGGTAACATCTTCTTGGATGAATTTCTTTAACAAGATTGTACCTAAGTCAAGTGTTTGACCGTCGGTAACCGTTACGGGCATTCTCAAAACTGAATATCCGTCTTTGGTAAATACGATATCCACTTTGCCTGCCGCAACATCTGTTAACTTAAAAGCTCCTGATGCATCAGTAACAACCTCTTTGTTGTTATTCCCCGCAACTGAAACTAAAACATTTTGAATTGCATCATCGGTATTGGCATCAAGTACGATTCCCGTAATTGAATTTTGTCCACTGACAAACCAAACTGATAGCAACCCAAATAAAAAAATAAGTTTTTTCATACTGTAATTTGCAATTAATTATTATTCGAGTTTAAAAAATCTTTAATAACGACGCGCAAATGTACATTTTTTATAATTAATACCTACTTTTGGTCTATCTTTTGTATAGATTGTTTAAGATAACATAACATTCACTAAATGAAAAACCTTAAATCCCTAGTATTACTAGCCTTTTTACTAGTGTTTACCCATTCTTGGGCACAGAAAAAGAAGCAGTATAAAGTACAAACAATTGCATTTTATAACGTAGAAAACTTGTTTGACACTATTAATGACCCGTTGAAAGACGACGAGAAGAGTCCGATGATGGAAATTCAAAAAGATCGTTCGAAGATTTATGAAGATAAACTTTCAAAACTTGCCCGTGTCATTTCTGATATTGGCTACGATGTTTCGAGAACTACACCTGCTATTTTAGGAGTTGCGGAAGTTGAAAATAAGAAAGTATTGGAAGACTTGATTGCGCATCCTAAGTTGAAAGATTCTGATTATGGCATTATTCACTTCGATTCACCAGATAAACGTGGAATTGATGTTGGATTGCTATATAAGCAAGGCGTTTTTCAACCGCATAGCTTTTCAAAACATCCTTTGTATATATATAATGGTGATAAGCGAGTGTACACAAGAGATCAATTGTTGGTTTCTGGTGTGTTAGATGGTGATGAAGTCCATATTATTGTAAATCACTGGCCATCACGAAGCGGTGGAGAAGCTAGAAGTAGACCAAAACGTGTAAAAGCTGCCGAACTGAATAAACGCATTATTGATTCTTTACAAAATGCTGACAAACATGCCAAGATTTTTACGATGGGCGACATGAACGATGATCCTTTTAATGTAAGCATGAAAGAGGTTTTGAAAACCAAAGAAGATCGTAAAGATGTGAAAGGAAAAGATTTGTTCAACCCAATGGAAGCAATGGCAAAAGAAGGAAACGGAACGCTTGCGTATAGAGATGGCTGGAATTTGTTTGATCAGATTGTGATGTCTGCACCATTATTGAAGAAAGATTTTTCAGAATACCGTTATTATAAAGCGGGCATTTACAATAAAACCTATTTATCCAATAAACGCGGACGTTATAAAGGCTATCCTTTTAGAAGTTTTGCAGGTGGCTCGTATACAGGAGGTTATAGTGATCATTTCCCTGTGTATGTACATGTGATTAAGGAAGTGAAGTAAGTTAGATGTTAGACCGGCTTCACTTCGACTTCGCTCAGTATGAATGCTGTTAGATTGCTTAGACTTCTTAGGACGAAATTATTATTAAAAAATCCGTATCGTGTTTGATACGGATTTTTTGTGTTTGGATGTTGGATCGCTTTTAGATTGTTATACCAATTTACACATAAAATGATGTTTATAAACTCATTCATTTGGCAGTTTAGTTCTTTGCTGGATTTTTTTAGATGCGAAAGTATCTTCTTCTGTAACGTTATGATAAGCCTAGCCAAATTTTCCATGGCAATCTTGAAAGAATCAATAATAAACCAAGTCCATAAAAGAAGGCTATTTTACCAAAAGCGCGTTTGGCAGTTTCTTGTTTTTTGTGTTTAGACCAACCAATCGTAATAAATACTATGGCTAAGATTCCTACTACTGGATGTTCTAGGGCGAGTAAACGACTGGCACTATCTAGTTTCATTCCGTTGGCTTGAATCATTTGAAATCCTTTTACAGATACAAAATAGAGAATGATTCCCACAACGAGTTGCAAGTGTGTAAAGATGAGCGCAAATAGTGAAATGCGTAAGTCTTTTGCAGTAAATTTTTTGTTCGTTGTAAATCCAATGATAGCATTGGCTACTGCTACGATTAACATAAGCAGTACAAAATAGGCAAAGTAAGAATGCAGCGTTTTTATAGCTTCGTACATAAGTTTGTTTTTAGTTGATGTACAAAGGTACTTATTTTTTTAATGTGTTATTGTTTTACTAAAGTTTAAAAACCGTACGAATTCCTGTATTTTTTGTCATAAATTTATACTTTATATGCTCCAAAATGGCACTAACATCCAATGTATCCGAACTTATTTTGCAAAAGCTTGCACAACATACAAATGTTGAAAAAGCGGGACTTTTGGATGGACTTGCAGGCGAAAGTTTATATTATTTTTATAGAAGCGAACTGCTTGACGAAGCTGCTTCTGCAGAAAAAGCAATTTTAACGCTTCAACAAGTTATTGAAGTGATGAGCAATACAAAAGCACACACCACTTTTTATAATGGATTGGCTGGGATTGGCTGGATGATTTGCCACCTAAACGAAACTGATATTGCAGCTATTGATGTGGAAGATTTTTTAGATACTTCCGTAGATGCGCTTCTATATGAAGAGATGATTCAGTTTTTGAATACCCGCGTGTATGATTTCTTTTATGGCGCTTCAGGAATTTGCTTTTATTTTTTGAAACGATATGTAACGACACAAAACTCAGCTTTAAAAGAAACCTACAAAACATATATTACCCATTTTCTGTTTTATTTGGAGTATATCAGTATTACTGACGCGAATGGCATGTATTGGAAACAGCATTCGTATCCTTTTGAAACAGACGAGATGGCGTATCAGTTGAGTACTGAAACTAATATTTCTGGGCTAATCCTAGTATTGTGCGAAATTGCGAATACCAATGATTTTAATCCTGTTTGTTCGCCATTACTGGAAAAATCGAGCAAATGGCTATTGCATCAACTTGAAACAGCAGAAATTGCACGAATTGATCAGGCGTTTTGTTTGTGGAAAGCTGGAAACATATTGAAGGATGCAATGTTGGCCGAAAAAGCAATGCACTTTTTAAAAGCAACTGCCAATAATCTCACGGAAGTGCAACCTAATTCACTAGCTAAGTTCGCATTAATTTATCAGCAAGTAGGACAACAAACTGGAGAACCTTTTTTCGTTGAAAAAGCAGCAGCGTGTTTTCAAATCATAGTGGAACTAATTTCAAAAGAAGACCTAGCAGATACTAGTATTTGGAAAGGATATGCAGGAATTGGCTTGACGGCACTTTCGTTGAATTCACCTAACACAATACATTGGTCAACTTGTATATTGATTTAATTTTTCATCTATGGAAAAAGCTTTAGAACAATTTATTACACATTGGAAAACACAAGTAAACGTAAGAGGCATTCTGCTTACGGGAAGTTATGCTGTTGGTATTCAGAAGGAAGATTCTGATGTAGATATTCGGTTGATTTTAGACGATACTGTGCAAGAATCATTTAAAGGTTTGGAAACGATAGACGGCTTTAGTTTTTCTTTTATTGGACGAAGCAAAGCTGTGACTTTGAAAAAGTTTAACCGACAATTTTTTTCGCATGTAAAGATGGAAGCTTGCATTTATAATGTTGGTAAAATTTTACACGATCCGTTTGGCGATATCTCCGAAATTATGAAAGTGGCTAAGATTTATGTAGAAACACCACTGATTGTCAATGAAGTTTCTGAAGCCGATTTGAAATTGTATATGTATTCATTGTATAAAAAGTACAGCTATATTATAAGTACTGATCCGGAAGATCCTTTTTATATATATAATTATATGATGTATTTAAAAAGTGCGCTGAAATGCTATGCCGATGTTATCAACGCAGAAGTTATGTTTGAGAACGATAGTAAGTTGCATCGTTTTTTAACAGACGATCGCTATTTGGCTGCGTATGGGTATTCTAAATTCCCTGATCAAGACTTCATGAAATTATGGCTCGCTGCATTGAAAGAAAAAAGCACCAAAGGAATTACAGAAATTCACAAATATTTAAGACAGAATTTGCATAACTTTAACGATAGCAATACTATCATCTCATGGCGTGATTGATTATCTTTGTAAAAAGAAAAAAATTAATCATGAAAAAGAGCAAAACAAAGTTAAATTTAAAAAAGATGTCCATCTCCAACTTAGCAGTTGTTAGAGGTGGAGGAACAGTTTGGTGTACTATTACCATAGGTGGTGGTGGCAACTATACAGCGGGATGTCCTCCAACAGAAGAAAGTCAATGTTGTGATACACGTATGGATACATACTGTGATCGTGAAACCTGATTTTTGTACATCAACACTAATTAGATAAAACAAAAAGCCTCGTCAATATTGACGAGGCTTTTTTTATGTTCTTTTTTAGTAGTTGACTAAAATGTATAACGTACGCTAAAGTTCCACGTTCTTCCAAATCCGAAGAATGCTTTGTTTGTTGTATTTACTCCATTAAATGTAGCATCGCCTTCATCAGCAAAGATGTTTGTTTGCGACTCTACGATGTAGGTATGGTTGAATAAGTTGTTTACGTTTAATCTGAAATTAATTCGTTGACTTTTTTCTTTTCCTACTAACCATAAGTATGACATACCACCATCAAATAAGTTGTATGCTGGTAATTGCAAGGAACCTCTATTGTCTGCTTCATCAAAGTCTTGTGCTCTAATGTCTGCATATAAGTTGTCTGCTCTAAACCAAGCAATGTCAACTTTAAAGTTTTCTATAGGTTCTACAATAGCAGCCAAACGCATGGTAGTTTGTGCAGCATTTCCAACTTTTACATCGTCAAGGAATAAGGTGTTTTCTCCAACCACACGGTTTTGATCATTGGTGTCAAATGCAGGTCCAGAAACGGTTCCTCCATATTGCCAGTCTCCAATTGATAACATTCCTCTGAACGTTAAATAGTCTAAAGGACGATACGTTGTTTCCAATTCTACTCCCATGTGTACTTGCTCAATTCCAACGACGTTGGTACGTCCTTGAACCGTTTCAGTTGCATCATCTGGATCAGGGAATTCACCAAATATTGTTTGGAATCTATCTTTCCAAGAAGTTCTATATAAGTTTACGTTTGCACTTAATTTTTCAGATGTATATCCATATCCAAGTTCAATTCCGAATACTTTTTCGTTACGAATATCTTCATTCAAGTCGTTGGTATTGTTTAAATATACTGCATCAAACAACGGTTGCTTTGAGTAATAACCTGCGTTACCAAATACATTGTGGTTTTCGTCGATGTTGTAGTTCAATCCACCTTTGATGGTTCCTCCTAAAATATTTTCCCAGTCTGTACGCTGACCTTGCTCTGGCGTAAGTAAGAATAAATCTTCTCTACTGTATGCTTGATTGGCTCCTGAAAACTGAACAAATGCAGAAATATCATCTCTTTTGTATTCTAATTGACCAAAGAGTCCGAACCAACGAACATATCCAATGTTGTAGTAGTCAATTTTATCTTCGTTATCAATGTCTTGAAATACATTTACAATAGAAGAAAACTCAGAAGAATACGTTCTTGTTAAAGCGATGTTTGGGTTGTTTACGTTTCCGTTATCAATATATCCATCTGCACCTAAAAGGTTGTCTAATCTTCTGTAGTGGAACCCTTTGTAGGTTCTAGCGTCAAATCCAACATCTAACGTTAAGTTATCGTTTAATTGTGTATTTAAGTTGGCTAATAAACCAAACCAGTTGTGCGAGTTGATGGATGCTCTACGTACAATTCCGTTGCTTCTTGCTTGTACAAATTGATTTCCGTTTGCATCTGGCTGATTTAGTTGAATTTGATCATCATCAGTTCCAGTAAAAGAAGTGGATTGCCCAGCATTCCATTGTGCTATTTCATCAAATTTCACCAATCCAGTAGCCGCATCTCTAAATGCTGAGTTACTAGCAAAAGCGGAATTTCCACCACCAGTTCTACCACGACCAATGTCACCAGTTCCACCACCACGACCATACGAAGCGTATAATACAGATGATAATTTTGTTTTTTCAGAAATATCCCAATCCCAGTTTAATGATAATACTGGTTTGTGGTAAAAGTTTCTTCTCCAGTTAAATTCTTCACCGTTTAATGTACCGTTGTTGAAGTTATACTTGTCTCCATATTGTAAGTACTGAGCTAAGGTTGCTGCATTAAAGAAGCTTGTAGTTCTTTGGTTGTGTACCTGTGGCGCTCCCGTTAACGTAAATTGAATGTCATGTGTTCTTTTTTCATTAGACCAACCAAAACCTAAGAAGTAGTTGTATCCTTCAAACTCAGTCCCATCAATATAACCATCTCCAGCAGTTCTACTGAACAATCCTGTAAATGCAAATCCGTTGTCCATTCGTCCTGTAGAATAGGAAGCAATTGTTTTAATGTAACCATCGTTACCAACAGTAGTTCCTACAAATCCACCTTCATTTCTTTCGGTAGTTTTTGTTACAATGTTTAACGTTCCACCAACCGAAGAAATGGCTAGTTTTGAGGAACCTAAACCTCTTTGTACTTGAATGGCAGAAGCTACATCTGCTAATCCTGTCCAGTTACTCCAGAAAACAGCTCCATTTTCCATATCGTTTACGGGCACACCGTTTACCAATACAGCGGTATTTCTTTGATCAAAACCACGAATGTTGATTCTTGAATCTCCAAAACCACCACCCGACTTTGTAGCGTATACAGAAGGGGTAGCATTTAACAATTCTGGAAGTTCTTGGTTTCCTAATCGTTCTACAATTTCTTCTGCTTTAATGGTAGAAACTGCTACGGGCGTTTCGCGCTCTTTAGCGATATCAACCACACCAACAATAACAACCTCATCTAAAGAATTGTCAGATGCTAAGGTAATAGTTCCTAAATTTTGTGTACCGCCGCTAACATTGAAAGGAATTGATTTTGTTCCGAATCCTACGAACGATATTTCGATGGTTCCTGTAGCACTGCTTACATTCAGTGTAAAATCTCCATTGAAACCTGTAGATACACCATTTGTTGTTCCCTTCACTATCACACTTGCTCCAGGTAATGGACCTGTCTCATCTACTACTTTACCAGTAACTGTGCCTTGGGAAAAAGCAACCGATGCAATGAAAAACATCGCTACTGCTACAAATACATTGTACTTTTTTTTCATATAATAATTTAATTTAATGTGCTTTTAACTTCAGTTAGGTTATAAGCACTAAAAAAGCCGAACCAAATGAATGGTTTGACTTTTTTAGTCTTGTAAAAGTTTTATTTTTAAAACTGTTTTCTTTTAGAAATTATATCGTAAAGATGTGTTGAATGTACGTCCAGTAATTGGGAATGATCCAAACTGGTCTGTATCTTGAATTCCTCTTTTATCAAATAAGTTGAAAATGTTTCCTCTAAAAGTAAGTCTCTGACCAGCGATCGTAAAGTTATACGTAAGACCAAAGTCAACTAATTCAAAACTATCAATTTTTGGGAAGTTTCTTGTTTGCGGTGTCCCATCAAAATCTCTATCATTTCTGTAGTGATTTCCAAAGTGCTTTGCATTTACATCAACAGATAATCCTTCCATTACGTTAGCTCTTGCCGTAAGACCTGCTGTAAATTGAGGTGCAGTAGTAATTTTAACACCATCTCTATTGATTCCCGTTTGTGAAGAAATTAATGTATTTGTATCATCATTAAATACTTGTACATTACTACTTCCTTTAAATTGCCAGCTTCCAGCAGAAACGAATCCTCTTAACTCTAACCAATCTGTTGGTCTTGAATCCAATTCCAATTCAACTCCTCTGTGTACTTGACGAACGCCTCTTTCAAAAACATTGATGTTCGTTTCAGAACCATCTGTGTTAACAAGTGTTCCTCCTGATAATAATACTCTGTTATCCCAGTCAGTGTGATAGAAGTTAAATACAGCTCTAAATACACCGTCAATTTCGAATTTATATCCTGCTTCAATACCTGTAATTTCTTCGTTATCAACTTCTGGTTCAACTAATGCATTAGATCTACGAATGTTTGTAAACACATTGTCTAAGAATGGTTGTCTTGAATAGAAACCTGCATTCACATACACTTGATTGTCTTCTGCAAACTCGTATGCGAAACCACCTTTTAAGTTATATCCAATCTTACTTAACTTATCTGATTTCCCTAAATCTCCCTGAAAACGTCCTTCTCTTTGGTAAGACTGGTTAGAAATTGCTCCTTGGAAGAATGCAGAAAATCTATCTGTTGCGTACTCTCCTTGTGCAAATAAACCTTGGTATGTAATTGTTTCAGAGTAATCGTAATCCAATCTGTCTCCTTCATCTGCAAAGTTGAATAACGCTGCCCATGGATCTGGACTGTATTCTTCTGTGTATGTTACACCATCTTCTTGCCATGAACTTAAACCGTATAAGTTTGCTACTTGGCGGAAGTGATCTCCTACGTAATATCTTAAATCTGTACCCACATTGAATGAGAAGTTTTCATTTACATCGTGGTTAAAGTTAGATACGATTCCGTACCATGCGTGATTATTCATAGAAGCTCTACGAATGTATCCGCTTTCTGCATTGTCAAATCCACCGTTTCCGATAGCAGCATTTGATTGCTCAATAGCGAAATAATCTAACTGACCGTTAAGATCTCTAGTTCTGTCTCCTCTAGGTCCAGTTCCACCACCACGTCCCCATGATGCGTATAATACTGTCGATAATTCTGATTTATCACTAATTGTCCAATCCCAGTTAATGTTCATGACTGGTTTGTGGTAGAAGTTTCTTCTTTCAGAATCGATCTCAGAAGTATAGTTGTTTCCTTGTAAGTTTGAAGTATAACCCCAGTGTTGGTTGAACTTAGGATCATTTAATGTAGTATTGTCACTTTGTGACCATTTTTGTCCGTGAAACTGAGGTGCACCTGTAATTAAGAAATTAAACGCGTGTCTCTCATTTGGTGTGTATCCAACAGAAAAGAAATAGTTTTGTCCTTGTCCAAAAGTTCCATCTCCCCATCTTCTGTGTGCTTGCCAGTGATCAAGTAATACTGAAAAAGCCCATCCTTTTTCATTGACACCTGTATTGTATTCTGCAGTTCCTTTAAAGTAGCTATCGTTACCTGTTAAGAAACGAACTGAACCACCTTGTTTCTTTTCAGCAGCTTTCATTACAATGTTTACCGTACCACCTACAGAAGAGATTGCCAATTTAGAAGCTCCTAAACCACGCTGAACCTGTACTGCGTTAGCAATATCTGCCATACCTGCCCAGTTGCTCCAGAATACACGTCCATCTTCTTGTGCGTTGATTGGCTGACCATTTAAAAGTACCGCTGTATTTGTATCGTCAAATCCTCTTACCAATAATCGTCCATCACCAAAACCAGTTTGTCTAGAGATAAAGACTGAAGGTGTGTACTTGATAATTTCAGGTAATTCAACATTACCAACCGCTCTTTCTTGGATTTCTCTTTTCTTAATTGTAGATACTGCCACAGGAGTTTTTCTGTCCTCCGCTAAGTCAATAATACCACTACCTACAATGACAACTTCATCGAGAGAGTTGTTTGAAACTAAAGTGATAGTTCCTAGATTTACAGTTCCTCCATCAACTTTAAAAGATACAGTTTTCGTGTCATATCCAATAAAAGATACTTGAATACTACCGGAAGCCGATTTTACATCTAAAGAAAATTTTCCATCAAAATTGGTTGATGTTCCATTCTGTGTTCCTTTCACAACTACACTTGCACCGGGAAGTGGCCCTGACTCTGCATCCACTACAGTACCTGTAATTGTTCCTTGAGCTAAAGCAACAGATGTTGATAAGAACATCGCTACTACAAAAAACAAAGTGTTAAACGTTTTCATAAGTTTTATTAGTTTATTTAATGCCGCAAAAATCGTGTTTATTGTGCATGCATATATTAAGCGAATGTTAAATGTTTTAACATTTTTACCAAATTTACACTAATTAGCTATTTAATTGTTTTGCAATGAATTAAGATATAAACCGAATTATTAACATTTATTTTTGATTTTCTTTGAAGTATCTCAAAAGATTTGCTGTAGAAGCGTCATGTTCCGCAATTTCAGGACTCTTAATGTCTGTTAAAATTTTTGTGGCGAGTTGTTTTCCAAGTTCAACTCCCCATTGATCATAACTAAAAATATTCCAAATAACACCTTGTACAAATATTTTGTGTTCGTATAAAGCGATCAATGCTCCTAAACTTTCTGGCGTAAGCTTATCTATTAAAATAGTATTGGTAGGTTTGTTACCTTCAAATAGTTTGTATGGAAGTAATTTTTCTATTTGTGAAGCTTCCATTCCTTTTGCCGTAAGTTCTTCTACAACCTCTTCTTTTGTTTTTCCGTTTAACAACGCTTCTGTTTGTGCAAAGAAGTTTGCCATTAATTTATCGTGATGGTCTGTATTTCCATGTAACGATTGTACATATCCAATAAAGTCTGCCGGAATGAGCTTGGTTCCTTGATGAATTAATTGAAAGAACGCATGTTGTGAGTTGGTTCCAGGTTCACCCCAAATTAAGGTTCCTGTTTCGTAGTTGACACGATTTCCCGCTCTGTCCACACTTTTGCCATTACTTTCCATGATGCCTTGTTGCAAATATGCCGCAAATTGGTGTAAGTATTGTGTGTATGGAATGATGGCTTCACTTTCAGCACCATAAAAATTATTGTACCAAACACTTAGTAATGCCAATACCACAGGAATATTTTCATCAAACGAAGCGGTTTTAAAATGTGTATCCATTTCGTGTGCGCCTTTTAACAACTTGTCAAAGTTATCATAGCCAGTTGCCAAACTAATGGTTAAACCAACGGCACTCCATAAAGAAAAACGTCCGCCAACCCAATTCCACATTGGGAATACGTTATCGGATGCAATTCCGAATTCGTTAATTTTTTCTAAATTGGTTGACACTGCCACAAAGTGCTTTGCAACCGCAGCTTCTGAAGCATGTGTTAAAAACCATGTACGAATGGTCATTGCATTCGTTAAAGTTTCCTGCGTTGTAAATGTTTTAGAAACAATCACAAATAAGGTCGTTTCAGGATTTAGATTTTTAATAATTTCCTGTGCATGATCACCATCAACATTGGATACAAAATGCACATTGAGATGATTTTTATAATATTGTAACGCTTCTGTAACCATGACAGGACCTAAGTCAGAACCACCGATTCCAATATTTACAATATCTGTAAACGCTTTTCCTGTGTGTCCTTTTTTATCACCAGAAATGATCGCTTCTGAAAATTTTTTTATTTGTTGTTTGACTTTGTATATTTCAGGAATGACATTTTTGCCGTCCACCAATACTTCGCTGCTTTCTTTTTCGCGCAAAGCGGTATGCAACACAGCTCTACCTTCCGTTTCATTGATACTATCGCCGCCAAAATACTTTTCTATATTTTCTTTGAGATTCACTTCTTCTGCCAATTTCAATAGCAAATCCATGGTTTCTTGAGTGATTCTGTTTTTGGAATAGTCCACATAAAAATCTTTCCATTTAATAGTAAAACGATCCGCTCTTTGAGCATCCGTTGAAAAATAGTCTTTCATCGCAAACGATTTCGTTGCATGGAAGTGCTCCTGAAGTGTATTCCAAACTTCAGTTTCTGTGGGGTTTATGTTTGTTAACATGAGTTGTTAGTTTATTGCAGTTATCGGCGCTTCCTCCATTGGAAGCGTTATTTGAATGCCATCAATTTGAGTTTTTAATGGCTGTATGTATTTTAAGTATGCTTCTTTTAATTTCGCATCTATCGGGTCGGCATCGGGTAATTTTTGCTTGAATGGATCTACTTGGCGCCCATTTTTCCAAAAACGATAACATACGTGTGGTCCAGAAGTGTTTCCAGTCATTCCAACCCAACCAATAACATCGCCTTGCTTTACAAATTCACCCACTTTTGCTTTTCGCTTTTTCATGTGCAAGTATTGCGTAGAGTACGTGCTGTTATGTTTTATTTTGACATAATTTCCATTTCCGCCTCTACGGGCAGATTCTACCACAACACCATTGGCTGTTGCGATAATTGGTGTATTAATTGGTGCTGCAAAATCAGTTCCTTTGTGTGGTCGTATACGATTTCCATACAGTTTGATGCGTCTGCGTAAGTTGTAACGTGATGAAATTCGCACTTGTTTGAAACGCACGGGCGCTTTTAAGAAAGCACGGCGTAAGTTTTTAGCATTTTCATCAAAATAATCTACAATTTGATTGAGCGAATCCGTCTCAAATTCAAAGGCATAAAACGGTTCACCATTGTGCTTAAAATATGCAGCATGAATTTTGTCAATTCCCACGAAAGTGGTGTCATTTATATATTTTTCCGTATAAATTAACTTGTATTCGTCACCTTCTTGCAGTCTAAAAAAGTCAATCGTCCATGCGTAAATGTCTGACATGTCGTACGCCAAACGCTGACTTAAACCTGCTTCGTCCAAAGATGCGGACAACGAACTTGTAATAACGCCTGAAGCTTCTTTTTCTACAATTTTTACAGGTTTGCTTTCCGAATATGCATTGATGGAATCTTTAAATTTGATCACTACGTAATCTACACTATTTTTTTGATAGATGAAACATTCAGGTCGTTGTAACGAATCGCCTTTTGTGCAAAGTAAAGTATATGGTTTTCCAGCAACTAATTTGCGGATGTCAAAAGTATCTTTTGTTTTTTCGGCAATTTGAAAGATTTTCGAGTAGCCAATGTGATTTTTTTCTAAGATTTCACCAAAACTATCTCCTTTTCGCACCGTATCACGCACGACAACATAGTCATTTAGGTTAAAACCAAACTCCATCGGATCTGGTGCTGGCACTTCTACGTGTACCGTTTTTGTAGATTCTTTCTTTTCACCTCCACAAGCGTAAGCTCCTATAAATACTAGTGTTAGCAGTATAATTTTCCCTATTCTCATCGTTTCTTTTCTGTGTTGAAGACATGGTTTACCCATTCTTTTCCCCATTCGCTTTTTTCATTTTCGCTCCAAATTTCGGGAAAAAAGATCACTTTTTGAAAACTTGGAGGCAAGTATTCTCTCCAATTGGTTCCGCCAGTGGCTTCAATCGTGGTTTTTTCGCGTCGCAAATAGCGATATGCCGAGCCCATGTGCATCAATGGCCAATTGACATTTGCGTTGAGATCGAGCTTTTTGAGCGCATCAATTAGATTCTTATTTTGTTTTACCTGTTCAGGCAACGCTAAATAGCGATGATATATGGTGCTTTGTTGAACTTGTGTCGCAATTCGCATGAAACGCGGTGTGTAGCGATATTCAAATTGTTTGAGTGTGAGTGTTTTTTCGCCTGTTTTGCTATCGGTAGCCCCTTTTTTCCAGTAGATATTTTCGTAAAGATCGTCCAAACTGTTTTCGGCTGAAAATTGGTCGCGAACGGTGTGATGCACTAAATTTTCCATAGGTGTAGAGTACAATTCAATCATTCGGTATTGTGCGGATTGAAATCCGCTTGCAGGCAACAGCGACATTCGGTAGTTAAGGAATTGTTCGCGTTCCATTCCGTTGATCATAATTTCGAACGAAGAAATGAGCGCTTTGAAGTAATTATTGATTCGGTGAATGCGTTGTGTGAAAAATTCTGCTGTTTGGTCTTTGTCATCAATGATTTGCTTTTGCTCGTGAATAATGAGCTTAAAGTACAATTCGGTAATTTGATGATACATGATGAAGATTTCTTCATCGGGGAAAAATGTGCGTGGTATTTGTAAACTTAATAAGGTATCGAGGTGAATATATTCCCAATACGTAAGATATCGTTGATGTAGTAAACCGTCGAGATAGGCGCCTAAGTCTTGCCCAGAATTTGTATATTTTTTTTCTAATTTTTCAATTCGCGCTGCAATTTCTGGAGAAATTTTCATCTGATATTTTTATGTTAAACCTATTGGCAGATGTAATGTACCACTATTTACAAATAACAAAAAATGTTAGTGACTCATCTTCATTAGTCTACTAGTATTTTAAAAGGATGTTTGAGTCCTTTGAAAGCGTCTAAATCTGCTTTTAGCGAACCTACAACCAATTTTGCTTTGATTCGAATTGGCACTTTGTTTTCATCATCAGAAACCCACAATGTTAAGCTTTCACTTTCTTTAAATACGCGTCCTGCTTGTACATACGGACGAAATTTTAAACAGGGAACTTTCCCAAATTTGGTCCGCATCGTTTCTCTTCCTAAGAATTTCAATTTGAATTTAAAGTTTTCTTTGTCAAAAAACATGTTCAATACTACCTCATCGCCTTCTTTGATGGTAGAAACATCGTAATTGTTTCGCAAGTAATAAAACGCCGAAACCATGTCTTGTACATTTTTTTCGATGTCAATTTCCTGTTTTGTCTTGTGTTTTTTATTGTTGACAAGTGCTTTTTCTTTTTCGTGATTGAATTTGATTTCAACATCTTTCGTATGGCCACCTTCATCAATTTTACGAATAAACTTGTACGGCATTCCAGTCTGTTTGTCAAAAAAGCTTTCGTAATTATCATCTACCTTAAAAAAGATGCTAGCAAAACCTGTTGTTTTTCCTTTTCCAACCACATGATACACGTCTTTTCCATTTAGGTAATCTTCTTTTACTTCAAGTGTGGCATAACTTGCATTGATAAATCCGTAGTGAATTCTGAATTTAAACCATTCACCCGTTTCAAAAGCGGCGTCTTGTTGTTGTGCTTGCAGTAAGAAGCTTATAAGTAAGAAGAATATAGTAAGTGTACGTTTCATGTTCAATAAATAGGTTTGTAAAAATAAGAAAATAGTCTTTACATAATTGTTAATTTATGTTAGCATTACAATTACTATTCCAAAAAAAATAGTTTCACCTTACTAGTACAATAGTAAAAGCTTCTTTTTTTGTGTTTTCATAATGATCAGAACAACTTGTAACGATTAAAAATAACGTGCGACACATTATTGTATTCAATTTTATATTGTATATTTCTGATAACTCTGTGAGCCGAATTCTTACAAACCTACATTATGATGAAGCATATTGTTTGCATACTACCATTTATTAGAACTCAAGCACGATATTTTATCTTTTTGTTGCTGTCGCATTGTATGCTGGCGCAAGAAGCAACTATTGCCAAAGAGATGCAATTGTTTATTTCTGAATCTGACTCTTTGGATCGGATTGAAGAAATGATTCAAGATACTTTTTACCAAGAAAATGATATCGCTTTAGGATTGGAGTATTGCAGGCTGTATTTAGAAAGGGGAAAAAAGGAAGAAAATGATGCGATTCAGCTTTTTGCTAACTCTCAAATTGCATACATCACGTTTCAGCAAGCAGATTATCATGAAGCATTGAAGCGTTCGTATATTGCTGCTAGATTTGCAGAACGCGCAAAAGATACTGTTAGTAGCATACAAAACAATGTTTTGCTAGGTAGCACTTGGTATGTGATGGGAATTTACGACGAAGCGTTAAAACCGTATTTGATTGCCAAAGAATTAGCTGCCGAAACACAAAATTCTTCGAACGAAGTATTGTGTTTGGTCAATATTGCAAATATTCGCGCCAAGCTAAAACGCTATGGAAATGCATTGGACAGTTTTAATTCCGCTTTGAAAATTCTCAATGAAAAAGAAGCACCATTTTCGCCTCAAGATAAAGCTTCATTGTTAAGTTCACTTTTGGGAAAAGTGTTGTGTCTTGCTGAATTGAAACGATTTGACGAAGCCGAAGAAACGTATAAAAAAGGCATTGCGATTATTGATGAAGACTACAAAAAAAGCGTTGCGATTGCCGAAAAAAATAACTTAGAGATTTTTAAAGCACGTTTTAATATCAATTTAGGGAAAGTGTATTATGAAAAAGGAGAATATTTTAAATCGTTAGGCTTTTTACAAGAAGGAAAAGAAAAGCTGAAAAAAGCTGGCTTACAAAATAACTTATACATCACCGATTTTTACATTGCGCAGAATTTAAGCAAACAAGGAAAAAACGAAGAAGCTATGTTGCTTTTGGATGCCATTTTTAAACGTGCTGGTGAAGATAGTTATACCGACAGAATTGAAGAAATGTACACCTTAGCAGGTGATATTTCAAAGATTCAGAACAATAAAGAAAAGGAAGCTTTTTACCTCCGTGAGTTAAAAGATATTCTCCAGAAAAAAAGCGAAAAACAATCCGCAGCAAAAGATTTGTTATATGAAGATGACATTAAAAAATACGAGCTAGAAAATAAGAAACTTGCCAACGAAAACACCCAAAGCTTAGCAGACAAAAAAGTCATTATGATCGTTTCTATCGTGTTGGTTGGTTTGTTGATGATTGGATTTTTGGTGTATCACAAAAGAGCTAAATTAAAAGAGCAGAAATTTTTAGCCATTATTGATGCTATTTCTAAAAAGGCAACCGAACCAAAACCACTAAAAACCACACAAAATTCTGCTATTAAAGATGAAAAGGCAAAAGCAATTTTAGAAAAACTCTCTGCATTAGAAGAAACCCACTTTTACCTTTCGGAAAACGCCACCTTGCACAATACTGCAAAATTGCTTCAAACCAATACAACCTATTTATCTAAAGCCTTAAATGCTGTTAAAAAACAATCGTTTAGTCAATACCTCAATAAACTTCGCATTGAGTATGTGTTGGTGAAATTGAAAGAAGATGCGGTGTTTAGATCGTATACCATTCATGCCATTTCTAAAGAAATTGGATATAAAAGCGCCACTACTTTTATTAAAGAGTTTAAAAACAAAACAGGCTTAAATCCGTCGTACTACATTAAAAAAATTAAAGGTTAGCGCATTCATTTTGTTTAAATTTATAAATATGAACACGCTTCTGTTGTACTGAACATTGAAATATTCATACTTTGAAAATAAGTCTAACTTAAAAAAACAATTGTTATGAATTTAAAAAAAATTACACTTACAACACTGTTCTTATTTTGTATTTTCAACATAAGCGCACAAAACGTACAGTCAGCTGGTTATAATAATGTAGATATGCTTCTAACAGTAGCAGACTCCTTACAATACCAAAAGTTTGAGCTGACAACTGGAACTGACACGTATTATGCAAAGCCTTTTAAAAATTTGTTCATTAATATTGATCTTGATTATCAACCGACAGAAAATGTTACTAGCTATTTTAGATTAGAATTTAAGTTTACCAACCCTGAAAATGTTGGTAATGTTGGCACAACATCATTGGGAATTACCGCGCCAGTATTGATTCCACCTGTTAGTAAAAAGAAAGCTGAAAGAAAAGGTCCTTCAAATAGTTATACCTATCCATTCACCGCCGAAGTAGAATATCCTATTTTACCTATAACTTACGATGTAAACGTTAAACTATTGAAATACGCTACACAAAGGGATTATATAGATAAAACTCCTAATTTTAAGGTAAAGGATTCAATTAGTTTTTCGTTAATCGCAGAAGAATTTACGCCAAACCCTAATGAATTTGTGGTGGTAACTACGTATCCGAACCCAATTACAAATCAAATTACTATTATGTATGCTGAAAGTGGCACACAAAATCCAACAGCTGCACAAGAACCACTTGAGGTGGCTATTTTTGACAACACTGGCAATCCTGTAAGTCAACACACACTAATGAGTACTAGCTTCAACGACACTAGTATTTCTTATACGATGGACACTTCTCAACTTCAACCTGGCACCTATTACTTTCAACTCACACGCGCTGGTGAAACCACTATTAAAACTATTATAAAACAGTAATCTAAATTACAGTTAAAATAGCAAGCCATCTACACAAAAATGTAGATGGTTTTTTTATGTAAAAAAATGATTTATACAATTTTATAAATCTGAAAATGCTTCTCTTGTTTTGAGGAATATGCTCACATATCTTTGAGTTGTTCTTGATCGAGACAGGTCGCTTCCGAAAAACCTTAACAGAGTAGGAAATAATTAAATACATATCATTACTATGAAAAAAATCATTTTAAAACCACGTCATTTTATCCTTGTCTTTGCATTACTTGTAGGATCGTTATTCACAATTGGTTGTCAATCGGAAGATGTTACTAATAAAGACGATATACAGATTGAATCTACGACAAGCAAACGCGCTTTGGATCCGAATATTCCTTATGAACCAGACTTTACACCTCCCAATATTCCGAATCCTCCGATGATTGACGAACATTGTGTGGTGAGACTTGCCTATTTATCATATTCTGAAAGATGTCCTGAAAATGCCAGTGTTGTCAATTATTGGATCGGCGTTTTACGTTCACAAAGGTTCGAAGGATTGGCTGTCGGATTTATTACGGCTCCAGGAAATTTACAACGATGGGATCACCGTTATCGATCTTTTTTACACAGAAACAATATTACAAGTCACCAAATCAGTAAAACAGTATACATTGCGTATAGAGGCCTTTTATTGAGAGAACCTGATGTAAACGGCGGTGCTTACTGGACCAACGTTGAAAGAAATGTAGGACTTATTAATGTCGCACGCGGTATTGGAAATTCTCCTGAATTTGGAAGACGATTAAGTAGAATTTCAACAGAATGTAACAACGCAGCAAATCAGTGTACCTTTTAAATTATACCAATGTAATTATATCAAATCAAATTACGAACAGATAGTTCACAGCGGAATCCGAAAAGCTTGTAGAGTAGGAATAGTTTTAAAAATGCATCAATCATGAAAAAACGAAAAATTCAAAAGTTGGGTATCAACAAATCTGTAGTTTCTCAGCTTACCCAACTACAAATTACGGGTGGAGAAACACATTGTTGCCCAACAAACGTTCATACTTGTGCTAATACTTGTGCCAATACGTGCGCAAATACATGTGCAAACACTTGCCCAGCAGGTTGTGGTATTACAGGAGAATGTGGATCAGGAGGAGAATTATCCAGAAATTGTCCATTTCATCAAGTACCAAATTAAGGTTTTTTATTAATTGCGATTGAATGATTAGGGAAAGGCTGTCAATATATTTTGATGGTCTTTTCTACGTTGAAACGTACTGTAAAAAAAGAAGCTCGATCATCCGACCGAGCTCTCTTTTTTTATTAACCAACCAAAACTTTAATTATGAAAATCTTAAAGTTGCAAAAGGAAACCACTCGCTTTTGCACTGCAAATATAAGATGAGAATTTTATTATGCAAGCATAGTATTTTTACTTTAACACAATTTTTGTAATTAGAAATGTATTTCATTAGCAATTCTTAGTGAATATTCAATAGAATGTGATTTTTGTTGAGTATTTCTCAATATCATCTTACATTTCAAGTAAAACAAGGCATAAAAAAAGCCCGATCCTACGATCGAGCTTTTCTTTATTTATTAACCAACCAAAACTTTAAATTATGAAAATCTCTTTTCTTAAAGTTGCAAAAGGAAACCACTCGCTTTTGCACTGCAAATATAGAACGAGAATTATACTATGCAAGCATAGTATTTAACTTTAACACAATTTTTGTATTCAGAAACGTATTTCATAGAGTGTTTTTACAAAATTTTCAACATTCTTTTACTTTCTTTGAGAAATCAGCAACAATTTTACAATTTAACGGATTGGTGTTTTTAGATTATTTTAAGATTTTATAGCCTTCTAAGTTGCTAATTCCCCAATTTTTAAGCTCTTCTTTACTCCAAAGTGCCGGAAAAAAGATTCTTTTTTGATATTTTGGATGCATATACTTCTGCCAATCGCTTCCACCAGTAGCTGCTGCATTGCCTTTTTCAGAATTGATATATTTTGCCGCTGCATTGTAATGGTGCATTACCCAACTAATATTTACCGTATGATCGTAATGACGCATCGCATTGATTAAAGTTTTGTCATTTTGATAATCTCTTGGTAATTGCTTGAATTTTGTCCACAAATTGATCGTATTGTATTCTTTCATCCATGAAATGAGCTCTTTTTTGTATTTCTCATCAAAGTTGATCATCAGTTTGCTTCGCTTTCCTGTTTTATGATCGTTTCCTGCAACTTGCCAATACATATTGTTATACGCGTGTAGATACGGAGTTTCACGATCAATTGTGGTTCTAAATCTGTAATCAATCAAATTGATAAGTTCTGTGGAAGCAATTTCAATTTTTCGATATTGAACCGATTGAAAACCACTAGCTGGCGTCAATGCATCACGGAATTTAATGTATTGCTCCACTTCCATGCCTTCGCCCATAATATCAAACGAATTGGAAAGCAGATCAAAATAACGACTGATGCGCATTAAATGCATGACAAATTTTTCTGGTAAAATGTGCTCCGTATGGGCAATTTGTTGCATTTCCCATAGAATCATCTTAAAAATCAATTCGTTTACTTGATGATAGATAAGGAACACCATTTCATCTGGCAATTGTGTCCGTTGGGTTTGCAATCCTAAAAGTGCATCGAGCTGAATGAAATCCCAATATTTCATGGGTTCGGCGTGTAATAATCCTGAAAGATGTACGTCAGGATCTTGTCCCATATCCAAATATTTTTTGTCTATGGCAGCGAGTAATTCTTCTCTGGTCATGTTGTTGTTTTTTGGGAGAGAAAATCAAATAAAAACGTACACTTCGACTCGGCTCAGCGTACGTTCTTATTTGTTATATATTATAAAGTTCCGCGTGCGGCTTGTTCTCTTTCAATCGCTTCAAACAATGCTTTAAAGTTTCCTACACCAAACGATTGTGCGCCTTTACGCTGAATGACTTCAAAGAACATTGTGGGTCTGTCAACAATGGTTTTGGTAAAGATTTGCAATAGGTATCCTTCTTCATCACGATCAATTAAGATTCCATGTTTTCTAAGTTCATCTACATCTTCATCAATATCGCCCACGCGCTCTAATAAATCATCATAATAGGTTTCCGGAACGTATAAAAATTCTACACCGCGTTCGCGCATTTGCGAAACCGTTTCTATAATATTATCGGTTGCCACGGCAATATGTTGCACGCCTGCACCATTGTAAAAATCTAAGTATTCTTCAATTTGCGACTTCTTTTTTCCTTCCGCTGGCTCGTTGATAGGAAATTTGATACGTCCATTTCCATTGCTCATCACTTTACTCATCAACGCGGTAAAATCGGTAGAAATATCATCGTCCGTAAACGAGATAATTTGCGCAAAGCCCATTACTTTTGCATAAAATTCACACCATTCTTTCATTTTCCCCCAACCGACATTTCCAACCATGTGATCAATGAATTTTAGTCCAACTGGTTTGGGATTGTAATGCGATCCCCATTTTTGATATCCTGGCAAAAAGATGCCGTTGTAGTTTTTACGTTCTACAAAAATATGAACCGTTTCTCCGTATGTGTAAATTCCTGAACGTACTACATATCCGTTTTCATCTTCTTCTTTGGTGGGTTCCATGTAGGGTTTTGCGCCTCTTTTCGTCGTTTCTTCAAAGGCTTTTGTGGCATCTTCTACCCAAAGTGCTACTACTTTTACGCCATCGCCGTGTAAATCAATATGTTCGTTGATTTCGCCACCTTTTCCTAATGGAGTTGTTAAGACTAAGCGAATTTTATCTTGTTTTAATACGTACGAAACTCGGTCTGTCAAACCTGTTTCCAATCCTGCGTATGCTTCCGATTGAAAACCAAACGCCGTTTTGTAAAAATGCGCTGATTGTTTTGCATTTCCAACGTATAATTCTACATAATCAGTTCCTAAAAGCGGAAGAAAATCTTCTGCTTCTTCAAATAATTTTTTGAGTCCGTATTCGGTATTTTGTAAATCTTTTAAGTTTTTTATTTCTGCTGCCATGTTTTTATTTTTTTGTGCTTTCGCGAATTCGTAATTGTATGTTGTATCGTGTAAATGAAATCGAATATTTACCACATAGCGCGAACATGCGTTGCAATATTAGTTGTGTGTTGTTTCATTTTAAATTATTCTAACCAAGATTTAAAATAGTCTTCATCGGCAATTTTCATCGCTTCTTCGGTTACTTGTAACGGTTTGAATGTGTCTACCATCACCGCCAATTCTTCTGTTTCCGTCTGACCGATACTGCGTTCTACTGCTCCAGGATGTGGACCATGCGGAATTCCTGCTGGATGTAGCGAAATGTGTCCAGCATCAATATCGTTTCTACTCATAAAATCACCATCTACATAATATAATACCTCATCGCTGTCAATATTGCTGTGGTTATACGGCGCTGGAATGCTTTCAGGATGATAATCATACAATCTTGGCACAAATGAGCACACTACAAAAGCGTCTGTTTCAAAGGTTTGGTGTACTGGCGGCGGTTGGTGGATGCGTCCTGTAATGGGTTCAAAATCGTGAATGGAAAACGCGTACGGATAGTTATAGCCATCGTAGCCAATAACATCAAACGGATGCGTAGCGTAGATCATTTCAAAAATATCGCCTTGCTTTTTCACTTTGATGAGAAAGTCTCCTTTTTCGTCGTTGGTTTCTAGTTCATAAGGTCTTCTGATGTCACGTTCACAGAATGGTGAATGCTCTAAGAGTTGCCCAAACCAGTTTCGATAACGCTTTGGTGTGTAGATTGGTCGGTACGATTCTACAATGAACAAACGGTTGTCGTCTGTATCAAAGTCTATTTTGTAAATGATGCCGCGTGGAACTAATAAGTAATCTCCATATTTGAAATCCAAATTTCCAAGCATGGTGCGGAGTTTCCCTGTTCCTTTGTGGATAAAAATGAGTTCGTCTGCGTCTGTATTTTTGTAGAAATATTCACGTGTTGATTCTTGTGGAGCAGCCAAAATGATGTTGCAATCACTGTTGGTTAAGACTACTTTTCTGCTTTCCAAATAATCGGCTTCGGGCGGCACTTGAAATCCGCGGAAGCGATAAGATTGCATATTATTGGCTTTCGCAACTTTCGGTTTCACACTGTATTGCTTGCGAATTTCTTTTACTTGAGTTGGTCGGTGTTCGTGGTAACTATTGGTAGACATTCCGTCAAAACCAATCGTTCCAAAGAGTTGTTCATAATATAAATCGCCGTTGGGTTTTTTAAATATCGTGTGGCGTTTTGGTGGAATATTTCCTAGTGTATGATAAAAAGGCATATTGTTATTTTTTTTTGGACTCGTAAAAAATGCTGTGATAAGATATAGAAAAATGTGAAGAATTGCGTTCACATTTAGCAAAAAAACAACGCTGTCTTATTCAGGATTTCGCTTGATAAGATAGTGTAAATGCGCTAGTAAGTCGTTCCAAAAAGGTTTCACTTTTAATAGTTTAACAGATCATTTTTGATCATCTGTACACAAATATCGTAATTATTTGCTGATTTTTTGTGATTGAAGTCATGTTTGGGATTTATTTTGTTGATTGCCTGTGTCAAATTCAATATTTTTAAAAGGAGGCTTTCTTCATTTATGTTCAATACTTTATTTTTTGTATTTTAAGAGAAAAAACATCATATGCTCGATGTAATAGATGGTATCATAACTGATATTAAAAATAAAGCAATTGAAATTGGTCAAGGAATTGCTAAAATAGCAGAAATACTTAATCCAGTAAATCATGCAAAATACAATTCAACTTTTATCCTAAAAGAAACATTAGATCAAAAACGGAAAATACCTGGAACTCCTCAAAATTCTTCCAATTCTTGGAGTTTTGCTGCTGGAATCGATTACAAAAAACGATCAAATCATGAGAAGCACGCCGAACTATTTGGACTAAAAGATACAGGAAAACAATTTTATTTTTATTTGAAAAACGATGGTACTTCTCACTGGAAAATCAACGGAAAAACGCCTAAAACTGGTTCTCGATTCGGTGGAAGCAAAGCATTATCATACAATCGCAAGCGAAAAGGAGAATACGTTGACCTTCCTGCCTTTGACATGATTGCTTCAAGTGCAGACCGAGTAATTGCCAAGGCAAAAGATACAGATGTTTATTTTATGGCAATTCCAACGGAAGTGTATTATCATAAAACAGATAAAGGTAAGTTTTTAAAGTTGCGACAGTCTTTATTCAAACTCGATCCTGAATTATACAAAACAAACAGTATAAATGATATTATTAATACACTAACCATAAAAGATGATGACTATGAACATTTAGCTACAGTTCGTTTTCCCTTTTTTAAAGGTATATTTAAGGCTTTTAATGATACTTTTTTAAAAGTAATACTTACTTGGTTTACCTTGAATTTTCCTTTGCCTATTGTTATCGGATCCTTTGCTGCCACTTCTACTGAGAATTTCACACAACATCTTTTTGATCAAATTCCTGTAACCATTCCACCATTTATATGGATCGAAATTGACACAAGACCTTTTATGCAAAGTAAACCTTTCAATAAAAAATTCACCGACAGATATAAGGTTTACACACATGTACATTATAGAGAAGACGACGGTCCTTTAAAATTTGACGAGTATCGAAAGTCTATCGCATATCATAAAGTTCTCAGTATTGGTGTTGGGTTATCCCATTTACATGAACAGTACGAAGCTATTTATGGAGGTGAAATAGACGCACTTCAGAATGATGAAATTATGCTTGGGAATAGCCATGACACTTGGTATCGGTTTGCTAATGGACAATTTAGAGATGCTGGCGGTTGGATTGATGGAACGTGTATTTATTATTTATTAGTCCAAAATAAACACATCCGTGATGTTCCAAAACGCACTACTGATCCCAATTCTAAATGGAAAAATGTCTATTCTGTATTATGGGCAGATGAGCAATTTGGTTTTACAGAACGTTGGCGATCTGCTGAAATAGAAGATAACGAATTTAGCACACCGTTAAGTGTATATCATTTATTGAAAGTAGGAAAGTATCAAGATAAAATTACAGAAGCTTCTTTTTTCTCACCATTTAAAGAAGGCTTGATAAGAACGTTTAGTCGTATGACTGTAGCGCGTCAAATCGTTGTTGTCAATGGATTTGATAGTAGAACAAAACAGCACGAATTGTACACCTATCATTTGGCATGGGGAAATATTGACACACGCTGGAGAAAACGTGTGTTGGATTTTGCGCCAACTTCAAGAAAAGAGCATTTTTCAAGAGCAAAAACTTCTTATTTTATTCCTTCAAGAGTCAGTATTCGTGAAGATATGACGATTTCTATTGAAGGTGGAAAAATTATAGATGGTAAATTGATCAAAGGTTTTTGGGTGCAAAAATATTTACCTGCTGATAATGTAGAACGTGATACATACAATCATCATTGGGATTTTTTGTCAGAAAATGCATTTAACTTTCGAAATACACTATTCAGTCATTTTGGTGTGCTGTCGAAGGTATCTTCTCGAATTCAATTTTACGAAACAAGATTTCCTACTCGTGAAGATGCTACTGTGGTAAAAAACCATTTTAGCGCATCTTTTTTAGATAAGCAGAATGAATTTATGCCAGAAACTGATCAGTTACAATGGAGAGAAGCTGGCAAGCGATTAACAAGCATGACAGGTTCTGGTACTTGGGAATTTGTTCAGGGATTTTTTGGAGGACTACTTGGAATCTTTACAGATCCAGGGCAAACATTTAGGGACTTTCAAAACTATTTTTCGGAACGAGACATTAGCAAACCAAACCGAAAACCTATTTTTTCAAAATATCTGAGGTTACAATTTACAGATGCTGGACATTTTGGAGTTATTGCCACACATTTTGATAAACGAGAAGATAAAAATGTAACCATGGATCGTTATAAAAACGGACGCCTTAAAAAAGTGCGTTTGGAATTAGAAGCCAATCCAGGAAATACCAAAGTTTCTGTATCACTAAAGCGACATTGGTATAATTTTCCTGGCTTTCCAGCTCCTGCGCAAACACCGATGAGTCCACCCGAAGTAGAATTTACTACTTTAGTAGTCGTAGAACAGAAGGAAAGCTGTATTCTTAATATTTGGATTGGTTGCGCTCGCGATATTACACTAAAGAATATCGAAACTTTTGACAGCAAATATGGAAAACGCATTGTAGCTAGTAATGCTAAAAAAGGAGAACACTACAAAAGATGGTTGAAAGCTAACTTATTTAAAATGCACATTGGTATTCGTAGAGGCGCAAAAGTACATACAATAACAGAAACCTTACATGATGCTATTGACTCAGGCGGAAGAAATATTCGTTCTAATGCTCCGCATAGTTCATTGAACCGACCGCTTTTTATGTTTAATGTACAGATTAAAGTAGGTAAATTTTACGGTAAAATACTCAAACATCATCTCACAGAAAATAACAGGGTGATGCATGGACATAGTATTTGGTTTGAAGGTGTAACAGGTTTGGTGAATATTGCTGCAAAAACGGCCTTTGAAAAGCATCCTTTTAAAAAATGATGATGAAATATAGTTCTATAATAGAATTTAAAACCAAAATCCAATACTGAAATAGAGTTGATCTTGTTCTTCGTCTGGTGTCCAAGAATATTTGACTTGCAACGGACCAAAAAAGGTTTCCATTCCATAGCCAACTGCATATCCACTAAAGTCTGGATCGGTAAACCATTCGCCATTGTCAAAGATGTTGTTTCCAGCATTGGCGTAGTTTGCCGTGAAGTTTACATGATGTTTGGAAAGAAAATTATAATCTAAGGTAAGCGTTCCTTTTACAAAACTATCGCCTGCAAAACTGAGAAAGTCATATCCTAAAAAAGAAATGTAATTGTTGATAAAGTTGTTTCCAAATCCACCTAATACATAATCCAAAGAAGTGGTTCCAGGTTCGCCAAGTTTAAAACCGCCTTCCGATGAAATATTTAACGAAATATTACTGAATAACGGCGTTGCATAGCCAATTTTAGCGCTGGCGAGTGAAAATGGTTCAAAGTTTTTGTTGTAGTCTGAAGAATAAAGATACCAGTGAAAGTCTCCTGAAAAGAACAACCCATCCGAAGGAAAATATTTGTTGTCGTAGGTGTCTAATTTTAAAAACGCAAAGGTGCTTAAAAAGTCGCTGCGTTCAAAGATGGTTTCTTCCTGATTGTCATCACCAATGGTTTCTGAAGCAATTTTTAAACGTTTGTGTTCGCCACCAACGCCAAATACAAATTCTTCTCTAACTACCGTTTGGAAATACAGTTGATTGGTAAAGTCGGACACTTCTATGTCAATTCTGTTCAAGTTTGGATTGGAAGTATTGTCTGAAACCAAATCAAAATTCACACCACGTTCAAAGGTATTGAAACGTGATTTTATACCAATACTCCAATAATACCCTTTGTCAAGATAGTATTCAAAATTGTAACGAATGTTGTCGCCAATGATAAAATCGAGCGATGCTACATCATTTTGAAAGAATATTTTTTTCTTCGTTACATTGATTAAGCCAGCCGTTTTGTATACATCATCGTAATGTGCCGCTAACCGCAAAAACATGGTACTTGGTCGTTCTCGCAAATTGAGAACCATGTCTTGTGTACCATCTTCATTGTTCCATCGTTTGTAACGAATTCCTGTAAAGTTTCCTGTTGCCGCTAAATTCCCAATACCTTCCGTAAATTTTTTGAACGGTATTTTGGCAGGTGTTTTGAAACGAAGTTTTCCACGCACATACGAACGCGGAAAGTTTTCGCTCCCACGCAAGTGAATGTAATTAATCACAATAGAATCTTTGGCTTTTACAGGTACAATATTTCGCTTTTGTTGTTGCTGTGCCGCGATGGCTTTTAAAGCTTCCAACTGCACTATTCCTGCCGCTTCTCCTCTATCAATAAGTTCACTACCTTTATCGAAATCAATCACCGAGAAACCATTGATATTTGGGCGAATATATATGTCAGTTTGGGTGCGCTTGATTTTCATATCATTGATCGTACGGAAGTTATTGATTTGTGTTAGAATGCCTGTTGCCGATTGTAATTTTTCGCGTCCTGCCAAATCATCTTGTACATCTACACCAATAATAATGTCTATATTTTTTTCTTTTATTTCATGAATCGGATAGTTGTTTGTTACACCTCCATCAATCAGCAACCGATCGCCCATCGGAATAGGTTCAAAGAGAGATGGAAATGCGCCACTTGCGGTAATAGCATCCGGTAAATAGCCGTTTTCTAAGATGATTTGTTCGCCTTTTTCGATGTCGGAAGCAATACAGAGAAACGGAATTGGCAATTTTCTAAAATCGTCCACATTTTCTACATGTAAGAGCAATTGTGCTAGTTTGTTATATACGTTTTGTCCTTTGGAAATAGATGATGGAAAGGTCACTTTAAAGTTGTTAAACGGCAATGTGATTGCGTAGCGTTCTGCGTCTTCTTTTTCGTAAAATGTTTTGGCAGAACGCGGTAATTCATCTTGAATTAATAAATTTAAGTCTGTTTTTTTAAAGATGGAATCAATTTGTTTTCCTGTATATCCCGAAGCGTACAACGAACCAATGATGGCACCCATACTCGTTCCGCCTACATAATCCACACGAATGCCCAAACTGTCTATAATTTTGAGCGCACCAATATGTGCCAATCCTTTAGCACCGCCGCCACTCAACACCAAACCAACACGTACGTCTTGCTGTTTAGACGTGTCTGTTTTTTGTGCGAATGCAAGAGAAACACTCAATATTGTTATGCAGATGAACATCCATCGCTTCATATCTTGGCGCTATTTTTTTTGAAAGTTATCATATATTTTTTTTGCTCTGCTATTGCCTACAACTGCCGAAATTTCTTCGAGTGATGCTGCCGAGATTCGCTTGACCGATTTGAACTTCTTTAATAATTCTACAATGGTTTTTTCACCAATTCCCGGAATGGTTTCCAACTGTGAATTTAACGCAGAATTGCTTCGTTTATTTCTGTGGAATGTAATTCCGAATCGGTGTGCTTCGTTTCGTAAATGTTGTATGATTTTGAGCGATTCACTTTTTTTGTCTAAATATAACGGAATGGAATCACCTGGATAATAAATTTCTTCCAAACGCTTCGCAATTCCGATGATGGCTATTTTTCCACGCAATCCTAACGCATCTAAACTTTTTAACGATGAGGAAAGTTGCCCTTTTCCACCGTCAATTACGATGAGTTGTGGCAACGGTTGTTCTTCTTCTAATAAACGTTTGTATCGGCGATATACGACTTCTTCCATCGACGCAAAATCGTCTGGACCAACTACGGTTTTTATGTTGAAATGTCTGTATTCTTTTTTGCTGGGCTTTCCATTTTTAAAGACCACACATGCTGCCACAGGATTGCTTCCTTGAATGTTAGAGTTGTCAAAACATTCTATGTGTCGCGGTTCTTCCGAAAGGCGTAAATCCTTTTTCATTTGCGACATGATGCGATTGACATGTTTGTCTGGATCGGTCAGTTTTATTTGCTTGAACCGTTCTTGTCGGAAGTATTTTGCATTTCTAAGTGATAAGTCTAAAATACGTTTTTTGTCGCCTAGTTTTGGAACTGTAATTTTAAATTTTTCGCCTACTTCTACTTCAAAAGGTACGTAGAGTTCTTTGGAATTTGTTTGGAAACGTTGGTGGATTTCTGTGATTGCTAATTCTAGTAATTCCTTGTCAGTTTCATCCAGTTTTTTCTTGATTTCTAGCGTGTGCGAACGCACAATAGAACCTAACGAAAGTTGTAAAAAGTTGATATACCCAAAGCTTTCATCTGAAATGATGGAAAAGACATCAACATTGCTAATTTTTGGATTGACAATCGTCGATTTTACTTGGTAATTTTCTAGAATTTCTATTTTTTCCTTGACTTTTTGTGCTTGTTCAAATTCCATTGCTTCCGCGTGCGCTTTCATTTGCGCTTTGAATTGATGCAATGAATCTTTAAAATTTCCTTTGATAATTTCTCGGATTGCGACAATTTGGGCGTCGTAACTTTGTATGGTTTGATAACCTTCGCACGGTCCTAAACAATTGCCTAAATGATATTCCAAACAGACTTTGTATTTGCCAGCGTTTATTTTTTCGTGTGATAAATCGTAATTGCAGGTTCGCAACGGATAGAGTCCTTTGATCAGATCGAATAGTGTCCGAACCGTTTTCATACTGGTGTATGGACCAAAATATTCCGAACCATCTTTGATCATTTTTCGCGTGGGAAATACGCGTGGAAAACGTTCATTTTTGATACAAATCCACGGATAGGATTTGTCGTCTTTTAATAATACATTGTATCGTGGTTGGTATTTTTTGATGAGATTATTTTCCAGTAACAACGCATCTGTTTCCGTAGCTACCACAATATGTTTGATGGATTCAATTTTTTTGACCAACACACGTGTTTTTCCGTATTCGTGTTTTTTCGTAAAATATGAAGTTACGCGTTTTTTTAAATTTTTTGCCTTTCCCACATACAACAACTTTCCTTCTTTATCGTAGTATTGATACACACCAGGATTGGTTGGTAAGGTTTTGAGTTGTAATTCTAGGGTTTCGGTCATTTGGTAGTATTGAGTACTGAGCTATTAGTATTGAGATTTGTCTGTTTGTATATACTCTTGCATGATTTAAGAGTACACACAAAGTTAGGTGCATTTATTCCAAAAACAAAAGCATAACTAAATTACAATTTTTATTTTTGTGTTAAAATTAAGTTTATGTCAAAATCTGCCTTACGGAAGCAATATAAAACGATGCGAAATCAACTTTCTGATGAACAGGTTGATGATTTTAGCATGGCGATTGCCAATAATTTGTTGCGACTTCCGATTTGGGAAAAACAGTATTATCATTTGTTTCTCACGATTGCCGAACAGAAAGAGGTTGATACCGAGTTTATTTTGAATATTCTTTTAGGGAAAGATAAAGATGTTATCCTTTCTAAAAGTAATTTTGAAGATCATTCTTTGACACATTTCCTACTTACAGACAACACCGTGATTAAAAAGAATGCATATAACATTCCTGAACCTGTGGATGGAATTGAAGTGCCTTCTACCAAAATTGACGTGGTTTTTGTTCCGCTATTGGCGTATGATATAAATGGACATCGCATTGGGTATGGAAAAGGCTTTTACGATCGGTTTTTAGCCGAATGCAAAGATGATGTGATTAAAATTGGTTTGTCTTTTTTTCCACCAGAAACAACGGAATTCAGTACAGATTCAACAGATATTCAGTTGGATTTTTGTGTGACGCCTGAGCGATTTTTTGAGTTTTAACTAAATAGTATGATAAAATTAGTTCGTTTTATATTTTTAATTTCAAGTTATCACACATAAATTCTTAAATTTACAAATGTAATTTACTACAAAAATACTTCCTAATGAATAAAACTGTATCAAATCTAATTATTGGAATAATCAGTAGTTTAATCGCAACAATCTTATTGACTTTTTTTTCTTCAAAATTTGTTTCTTATTCATTTGAAATCCCTGTTTGGTTTTTAGTGGTACTAATCTTAATTTTAACCTTTACAATTACACTAATTGCTGTTTATTTTATTAAACGTCCAAAGAATGTCTTTTTACTATTATCCCAATCTATTCATAAACCTTTCTTTGGTATACTTACAGATAATATAATTATTGAATTGGAGTCTAGAAATATTAACGTTATTGTTATGCCTCCTTTAAGATCTTTATCTGTCGAAAGTCAGCATAAATGGTTAAGTAAAATTTTAAATGAAAAGTCTCTTTATTCCGCAGGGTTTATGGTAGCAAATGTTGATCCTGACAGAAAAAAAGTTTTTAAAAATTTTTGTAAAAAATTTAAAAAACCAATAATATTTTTAGATTCACAACCTCCTTTTGACTTACGTGATTATAATGATAAAAGTATATTTGTTGGAGTTGATCATAGTTTTGGAGGAGAAATGGCTGCTAAAGGAATGATTTACGAATTCGAGAAATTAAGAAAAAAAACTTTCAACGTTTTGGTAATCGCAACTAGGATTGTACCTGAAAGACAAAACTCTTTCAAAGAGTATTTTGATAAGAATAAAACTAAAGTTAACGTTAAGGTTATTGATACTGGTGATTTCTCAAGAGAAAGTGGGCGTAATATTTATAAACAATTTTTAGTTGATAATAATCCTTTAGACTATCAGGGTATTTTTTGTACTAATGATGAAATGGCTCTTGGAGTATTAGAATGTATTAATGAATTTAAAAATTTCCCTAAAGACAAGGTGATTTTAATTGGTTATGACGGAATTGAAGAAGCTATTTCAACTATTAATAATTTAGAAACTCCATTTAAGAATACAGTTAGTCAAGACACAAAAAAACTTTCAGAAATAGCCGTTGAAAAATTCATCAATATAAAATCAAGTAATTTCTCTAAATCCAAACATCTAATCAGGCCAAAACTTTATAAAAGTATTGAATAAATACGCTAATTCTAATTTATTCTTTAGGAGCTACCATTACTGTTTCTTCTACAACTTCTTTGTTTTCTTCTTTCTTCTTTTTAGGAAATGCTTTTTTGTTGAAGATGATCAATAAGGCAACTCCGACGGTAATGGCAGAATCGGCAATGTTGAATACAGGATCAAAGAATGTTAGGCGATCGCCACCCAACCACGGCATCCATTCGGGCCACGTGGTGTCGATTAGTGGAAAATGCAGCATGTCTACCACACGTCCGTAAAATACAGGTGCATAACCGCCTTCTTCGGGTAAGAAGCTTGCTATTTGCCCTTCACTTCCGTTAAAGATAACTCCGTAAAATACTGAATCAATGATGTTTCCTAACGCGCCTGCAAAGATGAGGGAAACGGCAATGATTAAGATCCTAGAACTGTGTTTTTTGACCGAATCGTACAGCCAATATCCAATTGCGGTGATGGCAAACAAACGGAATAAAGTAAGGAATAGTTTTCCATAACTTCCTGGAAGCTCTACGCCCCAAGCCATTCCTCTGTTTTCTACAAAAAGAATTTCAAACCAATCAAATACGATGATTTTATCGCCGATTGCAAAATTGGTTTTGATATATATTTTACTGATTTGATCAATGAGTAAGACCAAAACAATGATTCCAATAGCTTTTTTTAATGACATGTGTCGTGTAATTTCCCTAATTGTCCGCTAAAATAAGAATATTTTATCCTTTATTCGAAGAATACGTAATCTTTCCATTGTCTGCTTTTAATTCTACTTTTTTTCCTTTCTCATAAAAGACAATTTGTTGGTCTGACGCGGTTTCAAAAGTGGGTAATTTTTGTTTGATATAGTGAATGTCTCCTTTTTTGGTTTGGATGATGGCTTCTCCTTCCAATTCGTTCAAAGTGTAGTTTCCAGAAATCAATACTGCCCAGAATTTTTTGTAGTTTCCTTGCACATAGACTTGGGTTTCGTCACCTTCTAGCTGTACCTTGAGTTGCTTGGGAATGTATACATTCATCGTAATGGCAAATACTTTGTGCGCGCTAAGTTTGTCGTTTGGAAGCTGAAAATCTTCTGCCAGTTCGCAGGAAAGCTGAAGTTTTTTGTTTTTAGTGGAAGTAATGACATTGACATCTCGATAGTATTCGCCTTCCATGTGCGTTTCAATCTTTAGTACATTTTTGTTTGTGCTGTAGATGTTGAGCTGAAAGATTTTTGCCGTATGGATACGAATTTCTTCTACATCATTAATTGCTATGGTTTGTTGTGTTGTTTTTTGGGCGAAGCAACCACAATGCATAAATAGAAATAAAGGTACTATGAATATTATTTTTTTCATTTTTAGACTTACAGATTCTATTTAGAAAGCATCTCGGCTGCGCTCAATGTGACAAACAGTTGGTTTTAGACTCAAGAATAACGATTTTTTATATTGAACTCGTTAGTTTGCCTATTCAACTAAACTACTAAACCAAAAAAAAGCGCCCAATTGAGCGCTCTTTTCACTATATATGAGTGTTTATTTTTGCATGTTTTTAGCTTCAATGCTTAATGTAGCATGTGGCACTAATTTTAGACGCTCAGGATTGATCAATTTTCCAGTCACTCTGCAAATTCCATACGTTTTATTTTCAATACGGATGAGCGCATTTTTAAGATCGCGAATGAACTTTTCTTGACGAATGGCTAATTGCATGTTTTTTTCTTTCGACATCGTGGTTGATCCTTCTTCAAAAGCCTTAAATGTAGGCGAAGTATCATCTGTACCATTGTTGTGATCGTTCATATACGCACTTTTTAAAAGTTCTAAATCTTTTTGTGCTTGATCAATTTTATCTTGTATGATTTGCTTGAATTCTGCAAGCTGCTTGTCTGAGTATCTAATTTTAGTTTCTTCCATGATCTCTATATTTTTTTAATAAACAATACGGTATTTACTTCATCGAAAGCAATTTCTGTACCGGTATCTAGTTGATCTACAAAGTCTAATTGGTCTGTGAGTGTCTCTGTGGTGAGATAGTCCAAATTAGTATTGATTGCATCCACTAAATGTTCATCTTTTTGTAGCGTTACATGGATTTTATCCGTGACTTCAAACCCTGAATCTTTACGAGCGTTTTGAATTCTGTTGACAAGTTCTCTTGTAATTCCTTCTTTTCGCAATTCATCAGTTATGGTAACGTCTAACGCGACGGTAATTCCTCCCGAATTGGCTACTAACCAACCTTCTATATCTTGCGAAGTGATTTCCACTTCTGCTATATCTAATGTACTACTTTTTCCGTTAATTTCTATAGAGATTTTGCCTGTTTTTTCAATTTCGGCAATTTCTTCTTGTCCAAACTGCATAATTGCACCTGCAGCCGCTTTCATGTCTTTTCCAAATTTTGGTCCTAACACCTTAAAATTAGGCTTAATTTGCTTGACTAATATTCCCGATGCATCGTCTAACAATTCTACTTCTTTTACGTTTACTTCCGACTTGATTAATTCGGAAACAGCCGTAATTTCAGCTTTCGTTTGCGCATCTAATACAGGAATCATAATGCGTTGTAATGGTTGACGCACTTTGATCTTTTCTTTAGCTCTTAACGATAATACTAAGGAAGATATTGTTTGTGCGTTTTCCATTTTACGCTCTAGCGACTTGTCAATGAACGATTCGTCAAATTTTGGAAACTCTGCTAAATGTACACTTTCAAAGTTTTCTGTAGCTGTTGCTTTGGTTAAATCTTTGTAAAGTCTGTCCATATAAAAAGGAGCAATTGGCGCGCCAAGTTTTGCAACGGTTAGCATACACGTATACAACGTTTGGTATGCAGATATTTTGTCGTGTTGATAATCGCCTTTCCAGAATCTTCTTCTGCTTAATCGCACAAACCAGTTACTTAAATTTTCTTGCACAAATTCTGAGATCGCTCTTGCAGCTTTTGTCGGTTCGTAATCTGCATAGCTTTCATCTACATATTTGATGAGTGAATGCAGTTCTGAAAGAATCCAACGATCTATTTCTGGACGTTCGGCTACTGGAATTTCGTCTTCGCTGTAGCTGAAATTGTCAATGTTTGCATAGAGACAGAAGAATGAATATGTATTGTATAACGTTCCGAAGAATTTACGGCGAACTTCTGCAATTCCATCCAGATCAAATTTTAGATTGTCCCAAGGATTTGCATTGGAAATCATGTACCAACGTGTGGCATCTGGACCATATTGATCAAGCGTTGTAAATGGATCAACAGCGTTTCCGAGACGTTTGGACATTTTTTGACCATTTTTGTCTAACACCAATCCGTTGGAAACTACATTTTTATAGGCAACCGAATCAAATACCATGGTACCTATGGCGTGCAACGTATAAAACCAACCGCGTGTTTGATCGACACCTTCGGCGATGAAGTTTGCAGGATAGCTTTCGTTGTTGTCAATCAGTTCTTTGTTTTCAAACGGATAATGCCATTGTGCGTACGGCATTGAACCTGAATCGAACCACACATCAATTAAGTCACTTTCACGCTTCATCGGTTTTCCGGAAGGTGAAACTAGTGTAATTTGATCTACGATGTGCTTGTGCAAATCGACTTTGTCGTAGTTTTCTTCAGACATGTTGCCGACTTCAAAATTGGCATATACGTCTTTATTTTCTACGCCAGCATCCATCGCTTTTTGAATTTCTGCTTTTAATTCTGCCAACGAGCCAATGATCAATTCTTCTTTACCGTCTTCCGTACGCCAGATTGGTAGTGGAATTCCCCAATAACGTGATCGCGATAAGTTCCAGTCGTTTGCGCCTGCAATCCAGTTACCGAAACGGCCTTCACCTGTTGATTTCGGTTTCCAGTTGATGGTTTGGTTTAAGTCGTACATTCTATCTTTTACATCTGTGATTTTTATAAACCACGAATCTAACGGATAGTATAAGATTGGCTTGTCGGTACGCCAGCAGTTTGGATAACTGTGGACGTATTTTTCAACTTTAAATGCTTTGTTTTCTGTTTTTAGTTTGATGGCTAATTCGACATCTATTGATTTTTCGGGAGCTTCGCCATCGGCATAGTATTCATTTTTTACATATTTCCCGCCAAATTCGCCTAGTTCTGGTCTGAAACGACCTTGTAAATCTACTAAAGGCACCAAATTGTCATTTTCATCTTTTACAAGTAGCGGCGGAACTTCTGGTGTTGCTTCTTTGGCAACTTTTGCATCATCGGCACCAAATGTTGGCGCAGTGTGTACGATTCCAGTTCCGTCTTCCGTGGTAACGAAATCACCAGAAATTACTCTAAACGCATTTTCTGCATTTTTATAAGGAAGTGCGTAGGTGAGTAATTGCTCGTATTTGATGCCTACTAAATCGGTTCCTTTATGTTCACTTGTGATGAAATAAGGTATTTTTTTATCGTCTTGTTGGTAGGCTGAAACTTCTTCTAAGGTTTCTACTTGCGTGAATTTTTTACCCGCAAATTGCTTTCCAACCAAGTTTTTAGCCAATACTACATTTATAGGTTCAAACGTGTATTGATTGTATGTTTTTACAACCGCATAGTCAATTTTTGGTCCAACCGTTAATGCTGTGTTTGATGGCAATGTCCAAGGAGTTGTCGTCCACGCCAAAAAATGCACATCGCCTTCTATGCTTTGCAATGTTGCAGGTAGTGTTTCTTGGATCGCTTTGAATTGTGCTACAACAGTTGTATCAGTAACATCTTGATAGGTTCCAGGTTGATTTAATTCGTGTGAACTTAATCCTGTTCCTGCTTTTGGTGAATAGGGTTGAATGGTGTAGCCTTTGTACATCAATCCTTTGTCGTAGATTTGCTTTAACAACCACCACACACTTTCCATGTATTTCGGCTTGTAGGTAATGTATGGATCTTCCATATCTACCCAATATCCAGCTTTTCTGGTCATGTCGTTCCAGATATCTGTGTAGCGCATTACCGCTTCTTTACACGCTTCGTTGTATTCGTTTACAGATACTTTTGTACCAATGTCTTCTTTGGTGATATTGAGTTCTGATTCCACTTTCAATTCCACGGGAAGTCCGTGTGTATCCCAACCTGCTTTCCGTTTTACTTGGTATCCTTTGAGCGTTTTGTAGCGACAGAAAATATCTTTGATGGCTCTGGCTAATACGTGGTGAATTCCTGGTAATCCGTTTGCGGATGGTGGTCCTTCAAAAAACACGAATGATTCGGCACCTTCGCGCGAAGTGATACTTTTTTCAAAGATGTCGTTTTCTTCCCAATAGTTGAGTATTTCCTCAGCCACTACGGGTAAGTTTAGTCCTTTATACTCTGTAAATTTATTAGCCATTTTTTCTGCTCTGTATTGAATTTGCGAAATTAATGAATTTCATTGAATTGTAATGTGTTAAATAAAAAAAGACCACTTGGTTTTTCAAGTGGTCTTTTGTATTGTGTATGATTCTGATTTAGTTAATGACTAGTTTTTTGCTAATTTTTCCGCCTTCAGAATAGATACTTATTACGTATATACCACTTGCAACATTGTCAATAGGAATTCGAATGGTTTTTTCATCGACACCTTCTGTTATGGTACTTATTTGTTGCCCTAAAAGCGTATGCATGTCAATACTTTTTAACGCAAAGTTTGTATTATTTGTAATTACTAATTCGTCCGTTTTTGTATCTGTATACATTATGATTCCTTCTTCTAGGATAGCATTGTTGATACTTAATGCATTTTCTGGTTTGAATACCAAGGAATATTTATCATTGGTTTCTCCTAGCGCAATTGATACTTGGAAATCGCTTTCTCTTAGATTGTGTGTAGCTCCTGTGTAATTATCTTTAATGTAGATACCGACACTTTCGTCTATATTTTCGAGTGCATCTATCATGATGGTTCCACCACCGACAACTCTTGACACCAAACCAAGTGGCACTTCTCTGTCTAAATGTAAATTTTCTACTGCTTGAATGACATATTTTTCACTTTCAAGTGCCCAATACATATCATTTTCGGTAACTCCAATTGATTCTCCTTCGTATCCTAAATCGACTCCGTCTGTGGCATTTCTATCAAATGCGAGTAGTATTTGACGATGGAAACCTGCAGAATTCGTGTATCCTAAACGAATTTTTTGTCGATTGTCTGGACGAATACTCGCTGGTAAAGCTTCTGAATCAAATTCTAAATTTATTTCTTCTGAATTATTTTCAAATAATCCTGGATCAACGGATTCATCTCCAGTTTCTCTTAGAAAGATAGAAAATGTAGAATTCGGGTTTTCTCTAAGAAATACAGATGGATCTCCACGTTGCGCATTGTTGAATTCAACAGTAGTTGTAACACCATTTCCTGGATTTGTATCACCTTGCACAAAGAAACCTTGTCCAACTGGAATGAAGCGTCTTGGTGTTTTGGTTCCTGATCCTGTTTGACTTACTGATGGATGCGACATTGCTGGCGTTCCTCCACTTAATGTGTACGTAGCATATCCGCCTTGATAATCTAAAAGGGTGTGTGTGCCACCGCCCCAATGTTCCCAGAAAAATATGGTTCCTGAGGTAGCATCGTTTGCAATATTATCGTTAATGAAGTCGTCTGCATCTAAAGGAGATAAGTAAGGGTTTCCTACCAAGTATAAGTTTCCGTCATCTAAAGGTCCTACGGTGATGACACCATTGTTTGGTTTTCCTCTGAATACGTAGTTTTGTTCTTCTAATTCGTCTAACGTTGTTGAAACTCCTTTCATGGTGTATCCTTCTCCTGGTGATATGTTGCCTGTGTTTCGAACAAATTGCCACGCGCTGTAATCTTCATCAGCACCATTTACATATTTAAAAATCCATTCAGAACTGATGGTTAATGGCGATGTGTCACCGTCGTCTGCTGTGGTCCATGTAATGGCTGCTGGTGCACTTGACGTTGTACCATCATATAATACAGCTCCTAGTGTGAAATCTTGATTGTTAGCTGTCGTATTGATAGCACTTACTGGTGATGACCAATAATTATATGTATAGGTGCTTGCCGTTCCTTGCTGATCTTTTTCTACATAACCAGCACTTGTAACGTCTAAATCACTTCGTACAGTTTGCCTAAATTGACTTTCTCCGTTTAGGTCTATCACTCCATCTAAATTTGTATACCATGTATTGATAAGCTCAAATCCTGTTCCTGCGGTAATTGCATATGGAGATGTACTTGTCACCACCGGATTTGTACCTGTCATCGTGAGGGTAGCACCAGTATCTACTGTTAATCCTAAAGTTGAATAGTTTGCGCTTGCCGTCACATTATCTCGGATTTGCACAATAGACCAATTGATACTGTTTGCAGAAGGCGTATCCCACACCGTTCCAAATTCCCAAGTAGCATCATCTGTCCAGTTTCCATCTGCCACACTTACATAAGGCATTGGAGCTGTTTGCGGCACAAGACTTCCAATATTTTTCATGAAAAGTGTATTCGTATTCCCTGTTAAGTCTTGGATACGATTTCCAGTAATGGATGATATATCATAGTATCCTACCAAGGAAGACCAAGCTAAATTGGCTCCTGAGGTAAAGTCTTCAATATCCTTAGGAATTACAGATCCACGAACGTTACTCCCATTTTGTATGATTTCTTGATGTACCATTTCTCTGAGTTGATCTTCCGTTAAGGCAACATCGAATACTCTTATTTCGTCCACAAATCCTGTGAAAAAGTTCACATTATTAAATGTCCCTATTCGGAAAGGGTTTGTATTTGAGGCAATAGGATCTATTCCACCACCACCAATACGGAAACCATTTAAGTAGAAGTTTGCCAATGATGTACTTGTATTTACTATGATCGCAAAATGTGTCCAGTCGGTATTGGTATCTGAACCTACCCTTGGAATTCCACCAGTTACACCTTCTTGAATGGCTAAAAGTCCTCCACTCAAATAAAATCTGTACTGACCGCTAACGCCCAACATTTCTTGTATTGATATTGTTACAGGCTGTCCAGGGTTTCGAATCCAACCCATGACAGTATAGCTAGTTAATGAACGAGTTATTGGAGATTTGTCCTCTACAAAATCATCTACACCATCAAAGAATAGCGCGTTAGATCCTGTAACTGTTGTCGGTTCTCCTAACGTAAAAAATTGGCCATCGTCTAAGTTTACTCCCGTAAAGGTGAGCACACCTCCCACATTGGTTCCTTGATAATTTTCATACGCTGCAAAGGTATCAGTATCTGCAATGTATAGTTCTAAATCGTCTAAGTTTGATAGTCCGCTGCTACTCATATCAAATTCTAGTTCAACAGTTCCAATGTCGCTTGTACTTTCATGTGCATGCCATATTTTATTGAGCATACCCGCAGTACGTACAGGAAGTGTTGAGGTTTGAATAGTTTCCCCAAGCCCATTATTTCCAACAAGTAAGTATGTTAGGTTTGAATCGAATGAACCTGATTCTTTTGTCATTGTTAGTATGTCTTCTGGCCCTCTGTTAACGCTGGTAGATTGTGTTTGTACAAATTGTGAGTTATCGTCTCTAATAACTCCAAATATATTGTATCCATATCCTGCATTGGCACTACCATCCCAAATTATGGTTCCGTTAGAATCTACATAGTCCTTACTTGTTCCTGTATATCCAAATGCTGACGTTCCTGTTCCTGTAGTCCAGAAAAACTCATTGGCTCCTAAAGTGATTCCGTATTTTAGTGCTAAATACGATTCTACTCGTTCCATTTCGGCGGTAGACAAATCTCTATCATAGATAACAACTTCCGCAATGTCTCCATTGAATAAGAAGCCTGATCCTGTATTCACACTTGCTCTTCTAGCACCAATCAAAACATCAGATGCTATTGCACCATTGGAAATTCCTTCGTTGGTGGCTGCTGGATCTAAAACACCATTTAGATAAGGTGATAGTCTTGTAGAACTGACACCAGTATCTGATATGACACCTGCTGTAATTTTTGGTTCAACACGACCATAGATCGTTCCAAAACGTGTAGATGTGTTTGGTGAATCTGCATTATTTCTTCCAAGTGTGTGATGTAATACTTGATCCGTTACTCCAAACCAAACTTGATAGTTTCTGTCAAATTCATCTCCTTTTGAAACAACAGTTCCAAAGCTATTAGTTTGCACTACGGTAATAATAGTCATTTCATCTGTGAGTGGTTGTAAGTCTAATTGTGATGGATTTCCAAGATTTAGATATTGTGCTCCCGAAAATCGTAGTGTTGGATTAAAGTTTAGTCCATTACTGACAAGCTGCGCATCCGTAGTACCTTCGGAAGCTGCTGTAAAACCATTTGGTGATTGATCTGTCCAACTCGTTACATCGGTTCCTGATACCGTCGTTCCTACATTAGCTTTCATCCACAATTGTAAGTTGGTGGATATATTTCCTGGGCTTGGCACAGGCACTACTCCATCTGCTGCAATATTAAAAGAAAATGTTTGTTCTGCTATGTCAGGATCGTCATTCGCAATAATGATTTCTCCAGTAGCTGCACCTGCAACTGTAGGTTCATATTGTATTGTAAATGTAGTTGATTCTCCTGCTGATAGTATTAAATCTAAGGGTTGTGATAGGATGGTGAAATCTGTACTTGTTCCCACACCAAAACTAACAGGATCACTCGGCAATGTTAAATTGGTTGTCGTTCCATCATTGGTGATGGTAAACGTTCGAGTTATGAAACCTCCTGAAAGGAAGACACTCCCAAAATCTGTATGATCTGCTGTTGACGGCACGTTGATAGAACCATCTGGTATTTCCACAGCATTTCCTTCCACAACAATATCGGGAGGTAAAGAAGAGTTTATGATATTAACTGTATAATCCTCTACTTCTCCAAAAAGATACGATTCACATGCATTAAGAATAGTACCTCCATCTCCTTTCATTTGCACACGCATTCTTGTATTTCCTAATGTCGCAGCAATTGGAATTGTAAAATTCCCCGACACAGGAGTAAATGTTGTAGGCGCATCATTAAAGACTCTTTCACTCACGGCAAATACTCCATCTTGATTGTAATCAATCCATACAGAAAGTGCTTCTGCAAAAAAGCCTCCTGTCCATGTTTTTGTGATATTGATTGAATAGGTAGATCCTACATCCAAATCCGTAGGTGTTACAGATGTTGTAAAATCACTATAACCAGTAGCGGGCACACTAGCAGTTACATTAATCATTGTATTTAATTCCACTCTACTAATATATTCTGCTGTGGGATCAGGAGCTGTAAAACCCGAAGGTGGAACACAATATTGCGCACTCGCATAAGTGATGCTTAGCAATAACGCTAATAATGAGTAGGTTTTTTTCATAACTAAAGTAATTTAGGCAAGGTAAATTTATTCAATGTTAACTTAATTATATTTTCATGGTAGTATTAATCCATTAATTTAGATGAAAACTATGAATTAATCGGCATAAATATCGTAAAATTTTAACTTCTCTAAAAATCTGTAGTCTATTTCCTAACAAGCAAGACTTAAAAATTATAATTTAAACTGAGGATTAAATTTCTACCAGGCGCAGATATGCCCGAAGAATATACTCTGTAGCGTTGATCCGTAATATTTTCAAGAGAAGCCGTGATATTAATTTTCTCGTTGACTTCAAAATTTGATTTCGCATTGAATGTTACCCATGAAGGTGAGAAAGGGTTTCCATTTTCATCCGTAGCATATAAATACGCTTTGTTCCGTTCTGAAGGCGCTAAATTATTGTTGGTAATGGAACCGTTAAAGTTTGTAAAGATATCAAATTTTAATCGGTCTCCTTTGTAGATAAAATGCACATTTCCAAAAATAGGCGATACATGTCGTAATGGAACTCTAGTCCCGTCTGCCTGTTCTTCTTCTCCTCTTGGAATGGTAAGATCAGCGCTAACTTTTGTCCACTTGTCAAATTTTGCTGCAAAGCCAAATTCAAAACCGTATGTAAATACTTTTGAAGCATTTTGAATGGCTTGCACATTGCTCAATTCACCATTGTACATGATTTCCGTTTCACCATTGAGATTGAAATCTTTTCGAATTAAAGCATCGTCTAGCAAGGTATAGAATGCGGTAAAATTCAAATCAAAACTACTTCCAATTTTTTTCTGTATACCAAATTCTGCACTGTATGCATGCTCTGGAGTTAAATTAGGATTTGGCACAATAACTGAACCTGGTTCTGAGTCAAACACTTTTCCAATATCATCAATATTTGGTGCTCTAAAAGCCGTGCCTATGTTTGCGGTAATTTGCCATTTATTAGGCAACCAACTGAATCCGACACTTCCTGTAAATGCGCCTGTGTTGGTATTTGCTTCCGTGAATGGAAACGGGAAAAATGTAGTATCAAAATCTGCGTTTATAAGAATATGATTGTAACGCAACCCAGATTGTAAGGTAAATTTGGGATTGGGTTTGTATTCTAAACTCGCGTATGTTGCCATAGATTGCCAAGTAGCGCCATCGGGATAACGAGAAGCCGCATCTACAATTTCTCCTGTCGTAATGTTTTGGTTAAATCCATCTGAATGTACTTTATTGTAGACATATTCAAAACCGTAAAATGTTTTGAGTTTTGGGTTGAAGCGTTTTTCAAAGTCTAAACTAGACGAAATTGCATCTACTTTTTCTTTGGTGACACCTAAAATGATATCTTGAAAATTACGCCTGTTTCTGCTTTCTTCAAATCGTTGATAGGCATTGGTAAATTTTACATTATCGTAGTAAGTATTATTCCCTTTTTTCTGAGTTTGAAAATTCGCCATAAACCATCGTTGCGGTCCGTAATACCAATCGCCATAACGCAAGGTGTCATCGCGATATTCGATCAAACGATCGTATCGAGGAAAGTCTGACGTAGTTGAGTAATGCAAGCCCAAATCAAATTCCCAAATATCATCTGAGATCAATTTTATACGTTGCGCCAAATTCATTTGGTTGTATCCTGTAAATCGTTGATTGATTGGGTTTGAGTTGTTAATGACAACATCTTGTCCGTTGATGTTGGTTACATATTCTGGTCGCAAGTAGGCATCATTACCATTTCTTCCCATGCGCAAGTCCTCAAAATCGCTATAAGTGACACTCGTTAAAAACGCCCATTTTTTGAGTCCGATATTGATATCAAAATGTCCTGTTTTTTCATTGTTAGCCGTCGCATAACGCGTGTTGGCATTTCCTGAAATCCGTGTTTCTTCATTCCATGAAAGTTTGGGTGTTTTTGTGTAAAAGTTCATCACACCACCAATAGCGTCACTTCCATAAATAACGGAACCTGGTCCCAAAATGACTTCGGTATTGTTTACATTAAAAGGATCAATAGATATGACATTCTGCACATTTCCACCACGAAATATAGCATTGTTCATACGCACACCATCTACCGAAAGTAGCAGTCTGTTTGTAGAAAATCCTCTAATCATAGGACTTCCGCCACCAAGCTGACTTTTTTGTACAAATATTTTTCCGCTGCGTTCTAGTAAATCTGCTGCCGTTTGCGGTGTTGTATACGCAATTTCTTTGCTATTGATGCTGACAATTTTTTTAGGGATTTCCTTTTTATTTTGTTGCCATTTGGAAACTGAAATCACAATTTTAGATAACTCAGCCGTTTGTTTTACCAAGTAAACAATGTTTTTATTTTGGAGAATTTGTTGCTTTGTGAAGGTAACTGGCAAGTAGGAAATATGACGAAAAGTGATTTTCTCAGTATCTGAAAACTGACTAATATCAATCTTACCGCGAGCATTAGTAATGCCTCCTTTTGATTGATCAGCATTGTATACGTTCACGTTAGAGATGTTTCTATCGTTGACAATGTCTTTTACTTGAATTTCTTGACCAAAAAGAACTTGCGAAAAAATAAAAGCGACGATACCGACAAAACCTTTTATTTTACTTAAATACCTCATGTAACACTTCCATTGATTTTGGTTGCCTAAATCCCTGCAAATGTAATTTAAAATATTGAATGAATATTGCTAGAATTTCATTTCTTCTTTGCGAGGACAACTTTATGGTATTCTGCGCATCAAATTTTATGCCTAATAGCTGTTTGAAACATGTTAAATTTTCGCCCTTTATGCATTCGTTGAGCGTATTGTGATCAAAGAATTGCCCTTCTTGCAAATCGAAATATTCTTTGTGTATATTTTTTATTTCTGGAAAGAATCCAAAATACTTTGTTAAGTTGGTTAAAAATGCAAGGTGAAAGTTGGCTATTTCATCATGCACATCGAGCCACTGTAGCGCATTTTCTATAAATTGAAATAAGGCTTCGTTTTTTTCTTCTTCTTGAATGGAATAGTTTAATATTTCTGACAAGAACAACGCAATGGCACTTTTGTCTATTTGTGTGTGAATGGAAACGTATGGATAGACCGTTTTGACATCTTTTATGTATTCTAAACTGCCTTTATTTTTGTGATTGGCAACAATTTCAAGCTGCGTCAATGGTTGAAAATACGCAATTTTCAACTTGCCTTTTTTTGATTTGAGAATTCCGCGGAGTAAATAACTTTTGATACCATCAGAAGCCGTAAAACATTTTGCAATGACACTTGAATCGCCATATTTTATGGTAGAAATGACAATGGCTTTGGTGGTGACTAACATTTAACGAACAATCATCACTTTGGTGACTTTGGTTTCCGTACCATCTTCACTCGCAATTAAAATAAGATATACACCCGAAGCGACTTTGTGTCTTCCAAAGGCTGTTAAATCCCACAGTAAGGTTCCACCTTCCGCAGTCGCTTCAAAGACCAAGTTTCCTTCAATATCAGTTATTTTCACGTTGGCATTATTTGTTAATCCAGAAATGTTAAGATTTCCATTGAAGCCTGGTCGTACAGGATTTGGATACGCAAATACGTTGTCTAAACTTTCTTTTGGTGCAGTTGCCGTTCCTTGAAACGATAGCAATCCTTTTGCCGTGGCAATGTATACACGTCCCGATTCGGAATCAATTTCAATATTATTGACTGTATTTGTTGGCAAAGGCGAATTGTCTTTGGTGAAATGTGCAAGCGTTTCGGTAGCATCAGGCGACATGTAAAATACCCCAGAAGCCGAAGTCGCAATCCATTTGTTATTAGAACCGTCTACTTCAATGTCGGTTACCGTTTGTTCAAAAAGTAATTCTTTTGGCACACCATCTTCATCTACAATAATGATATCGTTGGATTGTGGATCGCTGTCATCAAAAATACCATCAATGCCAAAATATACACGAATTCCTCGTACGGTTCCAATCCACAAATTGCCAGATTTGTCTACGCTCAGCGCTCTCACATCCGTTGATGGCAAATTTCCTACTTCTTCCTCACTGATCGAGGTAAAACGAGAACCAGCGCTCCGTGTTTCATCAAACAATAAAACACCGTGATTTTGAGTCGCAATCGCTTTTAAGCCACCTTCACTAATTTCAATTTTAGACAATCCATTTTCTCCATTTAGAGGATCGCTAATCGCTTCCAAAACTGTATACGATTCCCATTGACCGCTACTTCGCAACACTTTGATTCCGTTGTCAACTTTAGAGTTTAACACCCAAAGATCTCCATTTACATCATATTTAGTTTCTCCAATTCGTATGTCAATGTAGGTTGGCACTCCAATATCAAGCGATTCCAAATCACTGTTGGTTGTGTTTAATATTTCTACTGGAGCATTGTCTTCCATTTTTAATATTCCCGAGAAAAAAGAACTTAAAAACACCTGGTTAGTATTTGCTGGATTTACCGTGGCATGTACAATACTTTTTGCATCAAAGTCTGGCGTATATGGAATGTTTGTCCAAGCCAAATCTTGCAGGTGACTTACACCTCTGTCATCTAACGGATACGGATCATATCCTGCGGTGTAGTCGCCATATACTACCCAAAGTTCATTTGGAATTGCTGTAATAGAAAATGTATTGTTTAGCAAAGGTCCGTCGGGTAGTATTTGATTTGCTGTAATGGGCATTGGAAATGTAGTTTCTAATATTCCTTGTTTTTCTGTGCCTAAGTATAGGGTATTTCCTAAAAGCAATGCAGAATTGAATTCTAACTCTGGATATTCTTCTAAGGTTTGAACGTTCACTACTTCATTAAGGTCTGCGTCATATATGTGAACTTCTTCATTGTGCACAACCATCATGTAGTTTTCCATTGCTTTAAAGTCTTCTAAAGGCGTTGCATATTGTGGAATTTGCGATAAGAATGAAAAAGCTGTACCATTAAATCTAAGCATTCTTCTAGTTAAAGTAATAGCGTATAAGTCTTCTCCAAAAGCGAGAACACCTCTCATATCAAACGTATTGATACGTTCCCATTCTGCAAAATCAATCAAATTATCATTATCAACAACCGCCCTAAATACGCCTATTTTTGTTGCTGCATATATATATTCTCCAAAAATAGTGGTTTGTCGTACTTCTATTTGACTTCCGTTGGGACCAATAAAATACGTGTCTCCAAATTCTAATGCATTGATATCATACAGTGAAATTCCAAAGTCTGTAGAAAGATATAAGGTATTGTTGTACTCTAAAATGTGATTAATGTTTTTTTCGTTGGGCGGAATGGTAGGCTTGTCAATAATATCTACTACTTTATTGATTTCTTCCGTATTAGGATCAAAAATTTCAATAAGTCCATTACGGTACCCAAGCACATACTTGTCTCCTGATTGACTGTAAAATGCAGTGCTTATTTCTTCTCCAGAAAGTCCATTGATAGTAGAATACTTAGCAATTTCATTCGTTTGCAAGTCATAAGTAAAGAACGAATTATCTGAAGCACCGTAAATTTTATCTGAACTTTGCGATATGTCAATCACTTTGTTATAGGAATAATGACCTAACCAAGAATTGTTAGCTGATTGTCCGTGCACCAAAACAGTACAAGTAAGCAATAACAAATACAAAATTTTCCTCATTCGTCTTTTTATTTTAATGTTGCTTTTGGGGTGTGCATGTGAACCAAATACATGGTTCCGTGGAAGAAAAACAACACTCATTTTAAAATATTTCACCAAATATATTTAATAATAACGTAAATGAATTGCTTATCATATATTAATGTCATAAAAAAAGCTTCCTACCATAGGAGTAGAAAGCTTTTTAATTATATTTTGAAAAATGTATTAGATAACTCCTTGTGCAATCATAGCATCAGCTACTTTTACAAAACCAGCAATATTGGCTCCTTTAACGTAATCAATAAATCCGTCATCATCTTTTCCGTATTTTTCACAAGCTGCATGAATATCTTTCATGATTTGCTTTAATTTTTCATCAACTTCTTCACGAGTCCAGCTGTAACGTAATGAATTTTGTGTCATTTCTAAACCAGACGTAGACACTCCACCTGCGTTTGATGCTTTTCCTGGTGCGAATAATATTTTGTTGTTTAAAAATATTTCGATCGCTTCTGGCGTAGATGGCATATTTGCACCTTCACTCACACAAATACAACCGTTATCTACCAATGTTTGCCCTTCTTCTCCGTTCAATTCATTTTGAGTAGCACATGGCAATGCAACGTCACACTTAATGCTCCAAGGTCTTTCTCCTTTGTGGAATGTTGCTGATGGATATTCATCTACATATTCGTGAATTCTTCCACGTTTTACATTCTTGAGCTCCATGATGAACGCTAATTTATCAGCATCAATTCCGTCAGCATCATGAATATATCCTGAAGAATCGGACATAGTGACTACTTTTGCTCCTAATTCCGTTGCTTTTTCTACAGCATACTGGGCTACATTTCCAGAACCTGAAACAAGTACCGTTTTTCCTTCAAACGATTCTCCTCTAGTTCCTAACATGCTTTGTGCAAAATACACATTTCCGTATCCTGTAGCTTCTGGACGAATTAACGATCCGCCCCAAGTAATTCCTTTTCCTGTAAGTACACCTGTAAATTCGTTGCGTAATTTTTTATACATTCCAAACATGTATCCAATTTCGCGTCCACCAACTCCGATGTCTCCCGCAGGTACATCTGTATCTGGCCCAATATGTCTAAATAATTCCGACATAAATGCTTGGCAGAAACGCATAATTTCAACATCAGATTTTCCTTTTGGATTAAAATCTGAACCACCTTTTCCACCGCCCATTGGAAGTGTTGTTAAGCTGTTTTTAAATACTTGCTCAAATGCTAAGAATTTAAGAATACTTAGGTTTACACTTGGGTGAAAACGCAATCCTCCTTTGTAAGGACCAATTGCAGAATTCATTTGAATTCTATATCCGCGATTTACTTGAATTTCTCCACTATCATCTACCCACTGCACTCTAAACATAATGACGCGCTCAGGCTCCACCATTCTTTCAAGTATCTTTGTTCCTTTATATTTTTCCTTACCTTCAATATAAGGGATTACAGCTTCCGCAACTTCCTGAACTGCTTGTAAAAATTCAGGTTCGTGTCCGTTTGTCTGCTTTACCAAGTCTAAAAAGTCTTTTACTTTTGCTTCCATAAACGAAGTTTGATTAACAAATTTTTATTAATATCATTATTTGACTGTGCAAATATACATTTAATTAAAAAAAAACAGTCTTTTTTTTACAATTTGACAATTATCTAACGTTTTCGTATATGATAAATTTAAGTAGCTTCATTACTGCTGTTCCGCATTAATAAACATTAGATAATACGGTTTTTGTTTTTTTGTTTTAAGGGTTTTTATATATTTGCTGTATTGCCTCATATAAATACTGGTTTATAACATGTTAAACAGAATCTGCCCTATCTACCTACTTTTCATGCTGATGTGTGTCGGGACAGTTCATGCTCAATTCGGATTTTCTCACGAAATCGGATTTATCATTGGACCAAATGCATTCCAGTCAGATTATGGAGAACGAAACGACTTTGAAACCAATATTGGAAATGTTGGAGCTGAATTTGGTATAGTTCACTACTTAAACTTCTCATACCGCGCTGAATGTAACTGCTTTACGCGATACACCTATTTTAATGACCATTTTAAAGTACGAAATGAATTGACCTATACAACGGTGAATTTGGAGCATTTTGGTCGTTATGTAGCTGATAATAAAGTATCGTTAACCGCACAGCAGTTGCGCGCCATGAATGGAAGTACGCGTGTTTTAAATTTAGGAACACAATTGGAGTTTTTCCCAAGAAGTATCCGTGAGTTTGAAAGCGGCGGTTATTTATTAGCGCCTTATGCAGCTTTAGGAGCACAATATCACTATTTTACACCAACTGTGCAGTCTGACCTAGGAAGATTGTTAGATCCAGGTGTATTGCCCGTAAAATATCAAAATGCATTCCAAAATGAATCAGGTTCTACTTGGTCTGTGGTGGCAAGTGTCGGAACACGGTATAAATTTACGGAAACATCCGATTTACTACTTGATTTACGTTGGAGGTATTATTTCTCAAACTGGGTGGATGGTTTGAATCCTGATGAAAATTTATATCCTGAAAACAAAGCAAACGACTGGAGTTTTGTCGTTAGTGTTGGGTATATTTATTACTTGAATTTTTAAAGAAAGACCTTATATATTAAAAACGCCATTCTGTCGAGAATGGTGTTTTTTTATGTGCCTATTTTTTTATTTTGAAAGTGCTTGCGCCAAATCTGCAATAAGATCATCTACATCTTCAATGCCAACGCTTAGGCGAATGAGTGAATCGACCACACCTGTTTTTTCGCGTTCCTCTTTCGGAATACTTGCATGCGTCATACTTGCGGGATGACCTGCCAACGACTCTACACCACCTAACGATTCTGCCAAAGTGAACACTTGTAAATTTTCTATAATTCTAATTGCCTGATCGTAATCGTTTCCTTTGGTGACAAAAGAAATCATTCCCCCAAAATCATCCATTTGCTTTTTGGCAATTTCATGATTCGGATGTGTTTCAAATCCTGGCCAATACACTGTTGAAATTTTCGGATGCTTTGCTAAATATTCCGCAATTGCTTTTCCATTTTCACAATGTCTTTGCATGCGCACATGCAAGGTTTTAATACCTCGTAATGCTAAAAAACTGTCCATTGGTCCACAAATAGCGCCACTCGCATTTTGAATGAAATACAATCGATCCGCAAGTGCTTTGTCTTTTACAATTAACGCGCCCATAATTAAATCACTGTGTCCGCCAATGTATTTGGTAACAGAATGCATCACAATATCAGCTCCTAAATCTAATGGGCGTTGTAAATATGGCGTGGCAAACGTATTGTCTACCGCTACTAATAAATTGTGCTTTTTCGCAATAGCAGAAGTCGCTTCAATATCAATAATATTCATCATCGGATTGGTAGGCGTTTCAATCCAAATTAGTTTGGTGTTTTCGTTAATATACGATTCAATACCCGCCGCATTTTCCATGCCAACAAAATGAAATTTGATCCCAAACGCTTCAAAAATTTTAGTAAACAAACGATAGGTTCCGCCGTACAAATCATTCGTAGAAATCACCTCATCACCCGATTTTAATAATTTCATTACAGCATCAATCGCCGCCAAACCCGAACCAAAAGCGAGTCCGTGCGTTCCGTTTTCCAAACTTGCAAAGGCGTTTTCAAGTGCATTTCGAGTCGGATTGTGCGTGCGTCCGTACTCATAACCTTTGTGTCCGCCAGGTGTACTTTGTGCAAAAGTGGATGTTTGATATATCGGCGGCATCACACTGCCATAGGCTTTGTCTGGTTCTTGTCCGCCGTGAATAGTTTTGGTATTGAATTTCATAAGTTTGGTGTCTGTGCTACAAATTTAACTTTTCATTTATAAGTTTTCAGATTATAGATGTACCTTTAACGATACTTAACTTTTTTATTAAAATGACGCATAAAAATAACAACTTCGCTATTTTTCTCCTGTTCACGTTTGTTTTATTGAGTACACAAGCATTTTCTCAAAATTTTACAAAACAAGATACCTTGCGTGGCTCTATTACGCCCGAACGTGCCTGGTGGGATTTAACACACTATCATCTAGACATTAAAGTCGATCCAACCGAGAGAACTATTTCAGGAAGCAACACGATTCAGTATAAGGTAGTAAAAAAAGGGCAAAAAACGCTTCAAGTTGATTTGCAACCGCCACTACAACTGACGAAAGCAATGCAAGATGGTGTAGAATTGCAAATTAGGCATGATGGAAATGCGCATTTTATTTATCTAGATAAAAAACAAGAATTAGGAAAAGTATATAGCGTCGAAGTTTTTTACGAAGGAAAACCAAAAGTTGCCAAAAGACCACCATGGGACGGCGGCATTACGTGGTCCAAAGACGCTAACGGATTGCCGTTTGTTGCTTCTTCCTGTCAAGGATTGGGTGCAAGTGTTTGGTGGCCGTGCAAAGATCACATGTACGATGAAGTAGACAGCATGAAAATTAGCGTGAATGTTCCTAAAAACTTAATGAATGTGTCTAACGGACGCTTGATTGGCGTGGACGAAAAGAAAGATGACACGAAAACCTATCATTGGAATGTGTTAAATCCAATTAATAATTATGGCGTGAATATTAATATTGGCGATTATGTACATTTTGGTGAAAAATATAAAGGCGAAAATGGCATGCTAGACATGGATTATTATGTACTGCGCGATAATTTAGAGAAAGCGAAAGTGCAATTTAAAGATGCCGCGCGTACTATGGAAGCGTTTGAACATTGGTTTGGACCGTATCCGTTTTATGAAGACAGTTACAAACTCGTGGAAGCGCCGTATTTGGGCATGGAACACCAAAGTTCAGTCACGTATGGAAATGGCTATAAAAACGGCTACAGAGGTTTCGATTTAAGCCGCACAGGTTGGGGAATGAAGTTCGATTTTATCATTGTGCATGAATCAGGACACGAATGGTTTGCCAATAATATTACCAATATTGACATTGCCGATATGTGGATTCACGAAAGTTTTACGGCGTATTCTGAAAATTTATTTTTAGATTATTTTTATGGGAAAGAAGCAAGTGCAGAATATGTAATTGGAACACGCAGAAGCATTGCCAACGACCGACCGATTATTGGAATGTACAATGTAAATCATGAAGGTTCGGGCGATATGTATTATAAAGGCTCCAACATGTTGCACACCATTCGTCAACTGGTTCGAGATGATTCGACATGGCGCAGTATTTTGCGAGGTTTAAACAAAGATTTTTACCATCAAACAGTGACCACACAACAGATTGAAGATTACATTAGTGAAAAATCAGGCATCAACTTATCAAAAGTATTCGATCAATATTTACGAACAACAAAAATTCCTGTATTGCGCTACAAAAGAAAAGATAACCAATTTGTATATCGTTGGGAAAATGTAGTTGATCATTTTGACATGAAGGTACAATTGGCACTGAATAACAAACTAGAATGGCTTTCACCAACAACCGAATGGCAAACAAAGAAACTTTCTGCCGAAGTTGCAACCGTAGAGCTAAATCCTAATTTTTATGTGATGCTAGAAGAAGTAAAATAATTTTTTAGCATTCTGTTAGCGCAAGTCTCAGCCTTGTGCTAGCTATCTATAATTACTTCCCAAATCTGGACGGTCTTCATAAAAATCTTCGAAAGTTTTATCCGTAGTATAATCATCTGTTAAGACTTTGTATACTGTAAAAATTAAAAGTCCTTGACCAAGTACAACCAAGAAAAATACAAGACCAAAAGGCATATTCATGGTGGCAAAAATAGTCACAGTGATAAGTATTAGCGTCGTAAGGCCTAATAAAAACATTGCATTGATTTTCATAACTCTTTTTTGTTTACAATTTAATAAAAAAAGTTAAACAAAACAACTTTTAGCCGTTAGCGCGAGTTTGAAACTCGCGCTAGCTAGCAGCAAAGTTATCTATCATATATCATTTACAAAATCCGAAAAAACTTGTTTGTGTCGTTCCAAATCCATGTTTGGAGATAATGCTACACGAGCAATATAATCTTTGTCACCTTCTTTTGTCGTTCCTTGTGTAGATGTTGCGGGAATCGTCCAATAACAGCCTTTTAGTTGTCCGTAACTCACACAATACTTACTTTCATTTGGAATTTCGGTAATCATCATGTGGATGAGTTTGTGATTCAATTTTCGTTTGTATGCTTCTCTTTCTTCTTCTGTTTCGCCTTTCGTCGGAAGGTCTAATGAAAATACCGAAGGTGTAAATCCTTCTGCTGCCAACTCTTCAGACACGAAATTGATGTTTGCTGTTGGTAAGATTTCTTCAATAAAATTGACAAATTCGCGTGTGTTTTTATATGCATCTGCAATGCGCTGAATCATAGAAGGCATTTGCTGCGCTAAAATTTTATATTGTAATGGAGTTGCCTCGTTATCGCAAAGCAATAAGTGTTTTTCTATTTTGTCAAACAACGTCGCTGCTTTTTCATTTCCAATACAGTATCCTGCCGTACACAAACCACCACTTGGAAATTTAGATCCGCTCATATAAGCAATAGAACGAACGGTTGATAATGTATTTCCTTCGCTTAAAAAATGTAAATTTGGACAAAACGTTTGATCTAAAATAAATACAGGTGCTACGGCAGTTGTGCCCGAAGCTGTTGTTCGTTTTTTATCTAATGTTGCTTGCAAAGCTTCCAAATCGGGAACTTCCAAACGTGGATTTGTTGGAATTTCTGCAATGATATACGGAATAGCATCATCTGCTGCCACTTCGTCCAAAACTGTATTGAGACTTTTCACCATCTCATTATTTCCATCTACGAGCAAATCGACAATCGCAACATTATCAATGCAAGCTGCTACACGTCTTGCTTGATCGTTGGTACCGCCATAACAATTGGTTGGCACAATGAATTTTATGTCTTTTCCTGGATGGTTTTCCAACGCATCATCAATCAATCCCATCATAATGGCATATTGAATAGACAATCCGCTAGAACCCACTAAGGCTTTCGTCTGTACATCTGTGATTTCTCTAATCGTATCCGTGACTAATTTTTTATCAGCTTCTAAAGTATGTAAACTTTCGTTAGAAGACTCGCCGATAATTTCTTTCAGTGCAACTAAACAATTGGCTGGCGTTATCGCAACTGTTTCACGTCTGCGCACATGCTGAATTTCAGAAAGGTAACTTTCGTCCTGTTCATTGTTTGCAATCAGCACACTTCCTAAAGTATCATGTATTTTTACGATAAAGTCAATATTTACAGTAAAGTTAACCGATTTAAATTGATCTTGTGAAGTTACTAAAACGGTACTTCCGTCAAACGCAGAAATACCTGTAAGCGTTGCTACTTTTTCAAGTTCAAAACGATAACCATACACATGTTTGATGGTTTCCACATCAAATCCTGTGGGCAGTTCGTCCGTGTAAATAATTCGTGTTTTTGTGTTTGACAGCAAGTTTTTTCTCAAAATTGCCAATACAGGAATTGTATCCGATTGAAAGCTAATGATGTTTTCGGGTTTGAGATTGTTCAACTTTGCAATTGTCCATTCCAACACACACGACAATGGATGACCTAAACGAATATAATCGTACGCCGTTGGCAATTCATTCAGTGTATGTGCTGAAAAATCATTTGCCAAATATAAATTTTCAAATTCCTCTAAAAATTCAACTTTAGCGAGTTTTTCGTGGTAAATATCCAATCGATGCGTTGTGAGTCGCGTCCAATCAGAAGGTATATTATGTAATACATTTTGTATATATGTGAGCGTTTTATGGCTTTCCATTCAGTTTTTCATTTGTAGCTGGTAAATATACAGCAAATTAGATTTTTTTTAGGTGTTATGAGTCGTGGTAAATTATAGATACTTTCTAAAAAATATGTTAAAGATACACGCGTCAGTTTCCTATGATTTTTTCTATAAAAAAACACTTGTTGAAGTGTAGTTAAAAGCTGTATTTTGAATTTCTACGATAGAATTCGCATTAAAATTACTCTTTTTTATCAGAAATGAATTTTCTTTGCAAAAGTTATACTAAACAAACCTCTTTTTAAAATCTGAATCCCGTGAAAAAAATATATCATTTAAGCACGTGCAACACTTGCCAACGCATTCTAAAAGAGTTACAACTATCAGACGATGTTGTGCTTCAAGACATTAAAACAGAAGCGATGACAGCGGAACAACTGGAAGAAATGCAAACACTTTCAGGAAGTTATGAAGCGTTGTTTAGCAAACGTGCGCGCTTGTACCGAGAAAAAGATTTAAAAAATCAAAACCTAACAGAAGACGATTATAAAAAATATATTTTAGAGCATTATACCTTTTTAAAGCGTCCTGTACTATTGGTAGATGATCAAATTTTTATTGGAAATACTGCCAAAACCGTCGCTGCAGCTAAAGAAGCACTTGCCTAATGCTATCTAAAAAAGCGTTTGCCTTTGTTGCTGCCTTTATGGTGCAAGTTTTTTATGGAGTCACATTCACATTTGCTTCCGATGTCATAAAAGGTGGCTACATAAAACCCTTCGGATTTATCTTATTGCGCGTCGCAGGCGCAGGATTGTTGTTTTGGTTGTTCAGTTTTTGGGGACCAAAAGAAAAAATTGAACCCAAGGATTATAGAACGTTCTTTTTAGGCGCCGTTTTCGGAATTGCCATCAATATGTTGTGCTTTTTCAAAGGTTTTGAATATACTACGCCGATTCACGCTTCCGTCATTATGGTGGTGGTGCCAATTATCGTATTGATCTTGTCTGCTATTTTTCTAAAGGAAAAAGTAATTCCCACCAAAATCATTGGAATTGTGTTAGGACTTTCGGGCGCGGTTGTGCTTAGTATGTACGGTAAAGCAACAGCAGATTCAACCAATATTCCATTGGGAAATTTCCTTGTATTTATCAATGCCGTTTCGTATAGTATTTACATCATTATCATTAAAAAACTCACCTACAAATACCATCCGATGACTTTTATCAAATGGTTGTTTTTGTTTGGAACCATTTTGGTATTGCCGTTTGGGTATTCACAATTAAGTGCGGTAGATTGGTCCACATTTTCGCCTTACATATTTTTTGAAGCCGGATTTGTAATTGTTGGGGCTACTTTTGCGACATATCTACTAAACCCACTAGCATTGCGCGAATTAAAAGCTTCTACCGTAACCACATTTTTGTACTTGCAGCCTGTCATTGCAGGAATTTTTGCCGTTATTGTAGGTAGTGATTCACTAGATTTGGTTAAAATTGTTGCTGCAGTTTTGATCTTTGCTGGCGTTTATTTGGTTACCCTAAACACAAAGAAAGCACGTAGATGAGTTATGCATCGCCCATTTTTTATAATACTATCAACGATATTCCTTCTGAGTATTGGGAACAATTAGGTTGTGGTACAAACACCTATTATACGCCCGAGTTTTTACGTACGTACGAACTAGCCAACGACGATATTGTATTTCGATACATTGTCATTGTGAACGCTCAAAAGGAAGCCGTTGCTTTTGCTTCCACACAAGTTGTGACGATTCCCATAGAAACCATTACGCAAAATATTAAAATTTCGGAGCGACTCAAAAGTGTCATCCATCGTTTATTTTGCAACAGTTCGCTCAAAATTATGTTCTGTGGAAATATTTTTTTGAGTGGCGAATACGGAACGTTTATCAAGAAAGATGAAGACACAAACGCGCTTTTTCACGAATTGGTAGCAGCGTTGAAAACCGTGATGAAAGATACCAAAAGACTGCACGGCGTTTTTGTGAAAGATTTTAAAGAAACATCACTAAAACTTACCGATCAATTGAAAGATTATGGCTATGTTCCCATGAAAGTGGAGCCCAACATGATCATTACACTCAATCCTGAATGGACCTCTTTTGACGATTATAAAGATGCTTTGAAATCGAAGTACAGAGTTAAAGCGAACAAAGCCGATAGCAAAAGTGATGCGCTTACCGTCAAAGAATTTACCTATCAAGAAATTGATCACTACAAAAGTGAATTGCAAGCCTTGTATGAAAACACGATTGCCAATGCCAATTTCAATGCACAAGTGTTGGATTTGGACACCTATATTTTACTCAAAAAAACCTTTGGTGATCAGTTTATTGTAAAAGGTTATTTTTTGGATGAAAAACTTGTCGGATTCTTATCTGCCATGCGCAATGGAGACAATCTCGACGCGCATTTTATTGGTTTAAATTATGATTTGAATAAAAACTACGCCATTTACCCAAGAATCTTAAACGATTATGTCCGTTTGGGTATTTTGCATGAAGCAAAACGCATCAACTTAGGCAGAACCGCTTCCGAAATAAAAAGCACACTCGGCGCCAAACCACAAGATTTGACCTGTTATTGTCGTCACAAAAGACCTTTGCTAAACAGTTTGATTCAACCTTTTATCAAGAATATTAAAATTAAAGATTTTAAAGAGCATTCGCCGTTTAAGGGAAAGACTGCTTAGCTTGTGCGATTTTAAAACGCGCACAAACATCAAAATTCAAATAATATAATCCGTATTCACAAAATTAGAAGCTCTTGTCTGTAATAATTCGTTTAAAATAGCATTGTTATAGTCATTGTCTTTGGAAGCGACAAAGGTTCTGATAGAAAACGAACGTAACGCATCATGCACGCTTAATGTTGCAACCGCAGAATCTTTTCGTCCCGTAAATGGATATACGTCTGGTCCACGTTGACACGAACTGTTCAAATTTACACGACATACCAAATTCACCAAGGTATCAATTAAGGGTGCTAAGGTTTTAACATCTTTGCCAAACAAACTCACTTGCTGCCCATAATTTGATTCCGCCATATCGTCCAATGGTTGTTCAATATCCGAAAAGGGAATCACAGGAATTACAGGTCCAAATTGCTCTTCTTCATACACGCGCATGTTTTTGGATACAGGATATAAAACAGCTGGAAAAATATAATTATCGGTTATTTCTCCTCCTTTTTCATTAATGATTTTTGCGCCTTTTTCCAACGCATCATCAATCAATTCTTGAATGTACGCTGGTTTATCAGGTTCTGGCAATGGTGTTAATTTGGCACCTTCTTCCCAAGGATTTCCAAATTTTAATGCGTCTACTTTTTCTGAGAATCGCTTGTTAAATTCTTCAATAATAGCTTCATGCACATACAATACTTTCAATGCCGTGCAACGCTGTCCGTTAAAAGAAGTCGTTCCCGCAATACATTCGCTGATTGCCAACTCTAAATCGGCATCTTTCAACACAATCGCTGGATTTTTTGCTTCCAACCCTAACACCATGCGCAAACGGTTACTTTTTGGATGTACACTTTGCAACGCATTCGCAGATTTACTATTTCCAATCAACGCCAACACATCTACACGACCATCTTTCATAATTGGAGAAGCGACCGTTCTTCCACGTCCGTATATAATATTTACCACACCTTTCGGGAAACTATTTTGAAACGCTTCCAACAACGGAGACAATAATAAAACGCCAAATTTTGCAGGTTTAAAAATCGTCGTATTTCCCATGATAATCGCAGGAATCAACAAGGCAAACGTTTCGTTGAGTGGATAATTATATGGTCCAAGACATAAAACTACGCCCAACGGTCCACGACGAATGTGCGCATGTACGCCACCGTGTTTTTCAAACTTCGCACTGTTGCGATCCATTTGTGTATAATCTTCAATGGTATCGTAAATATATTCTACAGTTCTATCGAATTCTTTTTCAGAATCGGCTAAATTTTTACCAATTTCCCACATGAGCAATTTGACTACTTCATCGCGCTTGGTTATCATTTGCTCTACAAACTTTTCCATACACGCAATTCGATCTACCACTTTCATGGTTGGCCATAATCCTTGTCCTTTGTTATATGCGGAAACTGCTGCGTTTAACGCTTCTAAAGCTTCCGTTTCGCCTAAAGTTGGAATGGTTCCTAACAAGGTTTTTTGGTATACTTCCGTAGAAGAAATCGTGGAATAGACTTCCGAGGTTTGTCCTGTCCACTTTTTCAATTCGCCATCAACGAGATAGGTATTTTGTGTAATGGTTTCTGTAATTTGATACTTTTCGGGAATGCTCATTAGCTTTTTTATTTTCTTCTTTTTCGATATAAATTTACTCAAAAAATAAGTTTAATAACTTGAATTTCAGTTTTTTGTGTCAACACTCACTTTTTAGTAATGTATTGTGATATTTTACTTGATAATCGAGATTTTCAGCGTCATGAAGATTTTACACCAAAAACTGAAATAAATCAGGTTTATCGTTTAGATAATCGCCATAGAAGTTACGCAATTTCATTTTCGTAATTAAGGCATCTAAATCTTCAGCGTGTTGCAATTGCAAACCTACAACGGCCGCACCATTTTCACGATTGGTCTTTTTGGTGTATTCAAAGTGTGTAATATCGTCAGTTGGACCTAAAATCTCTACTACAAATTCGCGTAACGCACCTGCACGCTGTGGAAATTTGATAATAAAGTAATGTTTTAAATTAGCATGAAGCAACGCGCGTTCTTTGATTTCAGCCGTTCGCGTAATGTCGTTGTTGCTTCCACTCACGACACACACCACATTTTTACCTTTGATTTCATCAGCATATTGCGATAATGCACATATACTTAATACTCCAGCAGGTTCTACAACTATTGCTTGCTTATTGTATAAATCTAAAATGGTTTGACACACATAGCCTTCATCAACGGTAACCATTTGGTGTAAATTTTCTTTGCAGATCGCAAAATTCAAATCGCCTACACGTTTGACAGCAGCACCGTCCACAAAGTTTTCAATATTCTTCAACCGAGTATTTCGTTGTTTTTCGATAGAAGTTGACATAGAAGGCGCACCTTTGGGTTCTACACCCATAATTTTCGTTGTAGGAGACAACATTTTGAACACGGAAGATAAGCCTGCAGATAAGCCGCCGCCGCCAACAGGTACAAATACATAATCAATTGGAGTTTCGAGTTGCTTCAAAATTTCCAATCCGATCGTAGCTTGTCCTTCAATCACTTTTTCATCATTAAACGGATGAATAAAGGTTTTGTTGAGTTGCTCTGATTGTTCTCTTGCCGCATGATATGCATCATCAAAAGTATCACCTATTAAAACCACTTCCACGTATTCTTCACCAAACATATTGACCTGTTCAATTTTTTGATTTGGTGTTGGCGTTGGCATAAAAATCGTGCCTTTTATCTGCAATAATTTACACGATAATGCCACACCTTGCGCATGATTTCCGGCACTTGCACATACAATTTCATTTTCAATCTGAGTGTTTGTCAAAGATGCCATTTTGTTATACGCACCGCGAATTTTGTACGAGCGGACTTGTTGTAAATCTTCTCGCTTTAAATAGACATTACAATCGTATTGCTTAGAGTAGTAATCATTATAACTCAAAGGCGTTACCGAAGCAATGCCTTTGAGTGTTTTCGCAGCGTTTTGAATCGCTGCTAACGTTGGAGCGTATGTTGTAGTGGTTGATTGCACAATGTGTTTTTTATATTATTTTTTCAAAAGTTATTCTCGATACAATTTTTATCTTCTTGATGATGTCAATCTGATAAAAACCACTCGAACTGACGTTTGATTAATTATCGTTTACCTTTAAATATGTATGCGTCACTTCGAGTGAAATTCTGAAAAAATTTTGTATCGAGAAGTGCTTGATTGTTCTAAATTTATATATAGTTTCATAGCTGTTCTCGATACTATTTTCTTTATTTCGACACGCTCAATGACAGAAAATCACTCGAACTGACGGATTCAGTATTGAAACTTAAAACAGCCTAACAAGTTTGTCTCAATACTCAATACTAGTATCTAACATCTTACATCTAAGCCACGACAGCTTTATCTTTCTGAACGGTTGTTTTTATTGTTTTCATGGCTGTCATCGCTGCACGTAAACGCTTTCCAACCGCTTCAATTGGGTGATTTCTGATGGCATCATTTACAGCGATTAAATCTAAATTATCAACTGAATTTGAGGCTGCAAATGGTTTCCCGATTACAGAAGTATTAACTGTTTCCATAAAGGGTTTTAACAAAGGTTTTGCGGCATGATCAAACAAATAACAACCGTATTCTGCCGTATCCGAGATTACTCGGTTCATTTCAAATAATTTTTTTCTAGCAATGGTATTCGCGATTAATGGCAATTCGTGTAACGATTCGTAATACGCTGAATCTTCTATAATTCCTGCGCTCACCATCGTTTCAAATGCCAATTCTACACCTGATTTTACAAAAGCTACCAACAAAGTTCCATGATCAAAGTATTCTTGTTCAGAAATATGATCCGTAGTCAAAGCTGTTTTTTCAAACGCCGTTTCGCCCGTTGCTTCACGCCATTTTAAAAGGTTTTTATCGTCATTTGCCCAATCTTCCATCATCGTTTCAGAAAAATGTCCTGAAATAATATCGTCCATGTGTTTTTCAAACAAAGGCTTCAAAATACTTTTGAGTTGTTCTGACAAGCCAAACGCTTTTATTTTTGCAGGATTAGACAAGCGATCCATCATATTAGTAATTCCGCCATGTTTCAAGGCTTCCGTGATGGTTTCCCAACCTAATTGAATGAGTTTTGCTGCATAATTTGCATCAACACCATCTGCGACCATTTTATCAAAAGCCAAAATAGAACCTGTTTGCAATACGCCACACAAAATGGTTTGTTCGCCCATTAAATCGCTTTTTACTTCTGCGATAAACGACGATTCCAACACACCAGCTCTGTGTCCGCCCGTCGCCACTGCATACGCTTTTGCTTGATCCCAACCTTTGTTTTCTGGATCGTTTTCTGGATGTACCGCAATTAACGTCGGAACTCCAAAACCACGTTTGTATTCTTCACGAACTTCCGTTCCTGGACATTTTGGCGCCACCATGATTACGGTGATATCTTCACGAACTTTCGTGCCTTCTTCCACAATATTGAAACCATGTGAATAGCTCAACGTCGCTCCTTTTTTCATCAAAGGCATCACAGATTTTACAACGTTTGTATGTTGTTTGTCTGGCGTCAAATTTAAGACTAAATCTGCCGTTGGAATGAGTTGTTTATAGGTTCCTACTTTGAAACCGTGCGACGTTGCGTTTTGGTATGAATTGCGTTCTTCATCAATGGCTGCTTGGCGTAATGCATACGAAATATCCAAGCCAGAATCGCGCATATTTAATCCTTGATTTAGTCCTTGAGCGCCGCAACCGACGATGACTATTTTTTTGTCTTTGAGTGCTTTCACGCCATCTCCGAATTCGGAAGCATCCATAAATCTACATTTTCCTAATTGTGCTAATTGTGCTCGTAATGGTAAGGTGTTAAAGTAATTTGACATGACTTTTTGTTTTTTGGAGTCTGGATTCTAAAACCTAGAGTCTAGACTTTTTTTATTCTATTATTTTTTATTTCAATGTTTATATGGAATCTGTCTAGAGTCTTGACTCTAGCATCTTGAATCCTTTTTAATGATTAATTGCTTCCAACATTTTCGATATTTTCATTTCTTCTTTGGAAACCGCAATGCGTCCTGAACGTGTAAATTGCATGATGCCGAACACGCTGAGTTCTCTGTATAAAAGTTCAATTTCTTCTTTGCGACCTGATTTTTCAATGACAAAGAATTGTTTGTTTACCGTAACAATTCGCGCATTGCTGTCTTTGATGATGTTTTGAATTTGTCGTTCTTCAAACAGCAAGTCCGATTTCATTTTGAAAATACACGATTCTTGGTAAATGATTTCATCTTCGGTATGATAATACGCTTTAATGACCTCAACTTGCTTTTCTATTTGCCCGATGATTTTCTTCATTTGCACTTCCGTGAGATTTACCACTAAAGTCCATTTTGATACGTTTTCAATTTCAGAAACCGACGAGTTAATGCTTTCAATATTGATATGTCTTCGCTGAAAGATCGCTGAAATTCTGTTCAACAATCCGATGTTATTTTCCGTGTATACCGAAACCGTAAATTGTTTGCTTTCTTGTTCCATATTAACTCAATCTTATGTCTGAAACCGATGCTCCTGTTGGGATCATTGGAAAAACGTTGTCTTCTTTTTCTACACATACTTCTAAAAAGTACGCTTCTTTACTTTCCATCATTTCTTGTACCGCTTCCGCTAATTCGTCTCGCTTCGTAACACGTCGAGCGTTTAAATAATACCCTTTCGCGATCGCTACAAAATCTGGATTTGTCATTTCGGTAGACGCATAGCGTTTGTCAAAAAACAATTGTTGCCATTGACGCACCATTCCCAAGAAATCATTATTTAACACCACAATTTTCACGGCGGCTTTTTGCTGAAAGATGGTTCCTAATTCTTGAATGGTCATTTGGTAACCGCCATCGCCACATACACAAACAACTTCACGTTCGGGTGCTGCCATTTTTGCGCCAATTGCTGCTGGCAAGCCAAATCCCATCGTTCCCAATCCGCCAGAAGTAATGTTACTTTTTGTCTGAGTAAAGTTTGCATAACGACAGGCAATCATTTGATGCTGACCAACGTCTGAAACAATCGCAGCTTCCCCTTTACTTTGTATATTAATTTCTTTCATCACTTCGCCCATGGTCAATCCTTCTTTTGTAGGGTGCAAGTCGTTTTTGATGACTTTTTCATATTCAATCGCATACAAATCGTCAAAAGCACGTCTCCAAATATCATGTGATTTCTCTTGGATGAAAGGTAAAACCGCAGCCAAACTCGCTTTTGCATCACCCAAAACGGCAACATCAGTTTTTACATTTTTATCTACTTCCGCAGGATCAATTTCGAAGTGAATTACTTTTGCTTGTTTTGCATACGTGGCTAAGTTTCCTGTAACACGATCATCGAAACGCATTCCGATGGCAATCAACACATCACATTCATTCGTTAATACATTTGGCGCATAATTTCCGTGCATTCCTACCATTCCGACATTTAGCGGATGTTCGGTTGGAATCGCTGAAACACCTAAGATTGTCCATGCAGCAGGAATTCCTGCTTTTTCAATAAACGCTTTAAATTCTTGTTCTGCTTTGCCTAAAATCACACCTTGTCCCCAAACTACCATTGGTTTTTTTGCTTTGTTGATCAAATCTGCAGCAGCTTTTAAAGAATTCTCGTCTGTTTCAGGCACAGCTTTGTAACTTCGGATTCCTGTGCATTTTTCATACGCAAAGTCAAATTCTTCAAATTGTGCATCTTTGGTAATATCGATCAATACTGGTCCTGGACGACCGCTTTTGGCAATGTAAAAGGCTTTTGCCATTACTTCTGGAATTTCAGAAGCTTTCGTAATTTGATGATTCCATTTGGTTACTGGCGTAGAAATTCCGACAATATCCGTTTCTTGAAACGCATCACTTCCCAACAAATGTGAACCCACTTGTCCTGTGATGCACACCATCGGCGTGGAATCAATTTGTGCATCAGCAATTCCTGTGATTAAGTTGGTGGCACCTGGACCTGAGGTCGCAATTGCCACACCTACTTTTCCAGAGATTCGTGCATAACCTTGCGCAGCATGTGTTGCTCCTTGCTCATGACGTGTTAATACATGATGAATTTGATCTTGGTACTTATACAATTCGTCATACACAGGCATAATGGCACCGCCAGGATACCCGTATAGCGTTTTTACACCTTCTGCCAACAGGCATTTTATGATCGCTTCGCTTCCTGAGAGACGTTCTGTTTGTTGTGGTGTTTCTTGTGTTGTTTGTATGGCTTTTGTTTCCATATTTTTTATGTTTTAGATTCCTGCTTTCATTTCGACTTCTCTCAATGAGCACGCAGGAATGACAAAAGAGTTCTTATTAGAATTCATCAGTAACACAACCTTTGGAAGCTGATGAAACTGTTTTTGCATATTTGTATAATACACCGCGTTCAAATTTGAGTGCTGGTGCTTTCCATTGTTTTCTACGTTCTTGAAGTTCTGTTTCATAGACTTCCAATCGTATGGTGTTCGTTTCTGCATCAATTGTGATGATATCGCCATCTTTTACCAATGCTAGTGTTCCGCCTTCTTGTGCTTCTGGTGTGATGTGTCCGACGACAAAACCATGTGTTCCTCCAGAAAAGCGTCCATCCGTAATGAGTGCGACATCTTTTCCTAAACCTGCGCCCATGATTGCGGCAGTTGGTTTTAGCATTTCTGGCATCCCTGGTCCGCCTTTTGGTCCTTCATACCGAATGACGACCACATCGCCTTTTTCTACTTTTCCGTCTCGGATTCCGTCATTGGCTTCGTATTCGCCTTCAAATACTTTGGCTTTTCCTATGAATTTTAACCCTTCTTTTCCTGTGATTTTTGCGACACTTCCTTCGCTTGCCAAGTTTCCATAGAGCATGCGTAAGTGTCCTGAGATTTTGATTGGGTTTTCCACAGGTTTGATTACATCTTGCCCTTCTGCTAAATCCTCTACATCTAGTAAGTTTTCTGCGATGGTTTTTCCAGTTACGGTCATACAATCGCCGTGTAATAATCCTTTTTTGAGAAGATATTTTAATACTGCTGGAATTCCGCCAACGGCATGCACATCTTCCATTAAGTATTTTCCGCTAGGTTTTAAGTCTGCTAGAAATGGCGTAGTGTCACTTATTTTTTGAAAGTCTGCTAGTGTAAAGTCTATTTGTGCAGCTCTCGCTATGGCGAGAAAGTGTAATACTGCGTTTGTAGATCCGCCGAGAATCGTTACCAATCGCACTGCATTTTCTAGTGATTTTCTTGTAATGATATCGGACGGTTTGATGTCTTTTTCTAGTAAAACGCGCATGGCTTCACCAGCTGCAACCGATTCTTCTTTTTTTGCATCACTCAACGCAGGATTTGACGAATTGAACGGCAAGGTCATTCCTAATGCTTCTATGGCAGAAGCCATCGTATTTGCCGTGTACATTCCGCCACAAGCGCCAGCACCTGGACATGCTTTTTCAACAATGTTTTGGTATTCTGTTTCGTCCATCGTGCCAGCTACTTTACTTCCCCACGCTTCAAAAGCTGAAACGACATCAAGTTTTTTTCCATTGTGACAACCTGAATCAATGGTTCCGCCATAGACCAAAATACTTGGGCGATTTAAGCGAATCATTGCCATGAGTGCACCAGGCATATTTTTATCACAACCAACAACCGTAATTAATCCGTCATAGCTCATGGCTTGCACCACCGTTTCCATAGAATCGGCAATGATGTCACGTGACGGCAATGAGTAACGCATTCCAGGTGTTCCCATCGAAATACCATCACTCACACCAATTGTGTTAAATATGAGACCGACAATGTCTTCATTTTTGGTTCCTTCTTTTGCCAGTTTTGCCAAATCGTTCAAATGCATGTTGCACGGATTTCCTTCGTATCCTGTACTGGCAATTCCGATGATGGGTTTAAAAAAGTCTTCTTTTGTTAATCCGATCGCGTGTAGCATCGCTTGTGCCGCAGGTTGCGTAGGATCTTGCGTGACTGTTTTGCTATATTTATTTAGGTTGTTCATAGTTATATCGCTTCTGATAGTTTTTGAGAGCGTTCACAAAGTACTTCTTGTTTGTAGAGTTGCATCAACTTGTAACCGAGAGACGCTTCCCACGAAAGTGGAAATGTATAATCATCTAACGACGCTAATCCGACAACTTCTGCTGCCGTTCCTGTAAAGAAAGCGCTGTCTGCTTGTTTGAGTTCCTCTAATGTAAAGTGTGTTTCTGCTACCGGAATTCCTTCTTCTTTACAGATTTCGATAATCGTAGAACGTGTAATTCCTGCCATGATGTGTCCGCGTTTTGGCGTATAGAGTTTGCCCTCTTTTTCCATGAATACGTTGGCGCCAGAGCATTCTGCTACATTTCCGTTCATGTCTAACAATAATGCTTCGTCATAGCCTGCTTTTTTAGCTTCATTTGTGGATAGAATGGAGTTTGTATAATGTCCTGTAATTTTTGCTTCTACAAAGCACGATTTTGGGTTTGGTCGTTGAAAACGAGATGTTTTTACTTTTAGAAGTTTGTCGCCCATGTATTTTCCCCATTCCCAACATTGAATCGTTAAAAACGATTCTTCAGCAGTTAGCAAGCTCATGTTGGCTCCTGTTACCAATATTGGACGAATGTAGGCGTCTTGCAGGTTGTTTTTTTCTAGTAAATTGTAGGTGATGTCTACTAATTCATCTACCGTGTAATCGCATGGAATTCCCATGACTTGGGCGCCATATTTTAAACGTTCGTAATGTTCGGCAGCTTTGAAGACTTTTGCGCCAAATTTTGTTTTGTAGGAGCGGATGCCTTCAAATACACCGTTTCCGTAGTGTAATGCTTGACTGTACAGGTTTCCTGAAGCCTTTTCAGGATGCATATATGCGCCGTTGTGGTAAATGATGCTGTCTTTTGTATAATACATGTTAGTGTGATTATGATTCGAATTTAATTTATTGTGATTCTTTTGTGAATTCGGTTTTAGAATTTCGCCTAAAACCAATTGTTATTTTTTTGATTTAATTTACTGATTTTCAGTATTTTATTTGTTGCTAAATACAATGCTCAACGTTTGATATTTTATTGTTTATGAAAGCTGAATATTGATTTCGCCTTTTAATATTCTTATTATGAGATCCCGCTCTACAGCGGGATTTGTTCAACTTGCAGTTTTAAGTGCATCCTTCGGATTTCTTAAAAACATTATCAATTTATATTCCTGCTTCTTGTTCAAACCCTCAGAATGTTTCATGAGATCCCGCTCTGCAGCGGGATTTGTTCAACTTACAGTTTTAAGTGCATCCTTCGGATTTCTTAAAAACATTATCAATTTATATTCCTGCTTCTTGTTCAAACCCTCAGAATGTTTCATGAGATCCCGCTCTGCAGCGGGATTTGTTCAACTTACAGTTTTAAGTGCATCCTTCGGATTTCTTAAAACTGAGTTTCACTAAAAAAGCCTGTATCGCAATTGATACAGGCTTTTGTTTTATACAGCACATCGTATCAACTCAAGTGGAGTTCATAATTATAATGACGATGACGATGATGCTGATGCTGATTATTTTGTTCATTTGTTTATAGTGTTTTGTTTTCGTTTTTTGAAAGACTATTCTCGATAGATTTTTTGTTTATTTCGACTGCGCTCAATATGACAAAAAACACTCGAATTGACGTCTTTCAAAAGTTTCACTAATAAATAAAGCCTTCCCGATTGAGGAAGGCTTTGTAAATTTTATAGTTAAAATAGCATCGCGTTCCTCATCGTAGTGATTGAATCACAATAATGTTGTTGACAATGATATTTTGTATTTGTTTGTTCATTTGTTGTATCAAATATTGTAAAAGTTTTTTTGGATTCCTAATGTTTTGTTGAAAATTGTTGTTGATTTTTCTGTCTTTGCAGGAGATTGTCTACAAAGTCGAATTGGTTTTTGTTACTAATCTTAATATAAGTCTGAATCATTTGTACTTAATACAAAACCCAAATCATGTACTGATAAAATACCCGAACGAAAATCAGATAACCTCGAACCTACATAGTATATCAATTCAGAATTAGGTCTCGGATCAATATCAAAAGTATTATCATAATAATAAATAATTCTAAAACTTCCATAAGGAGAATATAGATTAAAAAAAAGTAATCCTTTTGATTCATCCTTTCCAACAAATTCAATATCATAAACTCCACTAGATAATGCCATGATAGTTTTATTAAAATTACATATCTATAAAAAATAAGAATTTTATTTCATAAATAAATGAAAATACTTATTTCAGCCTACACTCGCGGCAAATCATTCTCATCCTTTAGTGGCAAATTAGAAGTTCCCATTAAGAACGCATCCACATGATGTGCGGCTTGGCGACCTTCGGAAATTGCCCAAACGATAAGCGATTGTCCTCTGCGCATATCGCCCGCCACGAAAATACCTGATTTGTTAGTCGCATAGTTTTTAGTCGTCGCTTTGATGTTGGTTCTGAAATCCATTTCTAAGTCAAATTCTTCAACTAAAGTTTTTTCAGCACCTGTAAATCCTAACGCAAGTAAGACCATATCACATTCCCAGAGTTTTTCTGTGTTTGGAATTTCATTGAGTTGTGGGCGTTCTCCTTCTTTGTAAATCCATTCGACTTGTACGGTTTTTAATCCTGTAAGATTTCCATCAATATCACTGATAAATTTCTTGGTTGCAACACTAAAAAAACGTTCCACGCCTTCTTGATGCGACGAGGTTTCTTTGAGTTTCATGGGCCAATATGGCCACGGTTGATGCGCAGGTCGTCCCACCGTTGGTTTGCTCAATATTTCAAAATTTGTCACAGATGTTGCGCCGTGACGATTGCTCGTTCCAATACAATCCGAACCTGTATCGCCACCGCCAATGACAATGACTTTTTTGTCTTTTGCCGAAATGATTTCCTCAAAATTTAGCAAACCTGCTACGTATTGATTGTTTTTCTTTAGGAAATCCATCGCCTGATACACGCCTTTAGCGTCAGCTCCATCTATAGGTAATTTTCTACGAATGGTTGCGCCGCCACAGAGTACAATGGCGTCAAAGTCTTCTTCTAGTTGCTTCGCGTTTACATTCACGCCTACGTGTGCATTTGTTTTAAAAGTAATTCCTTCTTCTTGTAGCACTTGCACGCGTCGATCAATAACCTGTTTTTCCATTTTGAAATCGGGAATTCCGTAGCGCAATAATCCGCCCACTTTTCCATCGCGCTCAAAAACAGTGACTGAATGCCCAGCGCGATTGAGTTGTTGTGCCGCTGCCAAACCAGCAGGTCCAGAACCTACGATGGCAACTGATTTTCCCGTTCTTATTTTTGGTGGATTTGCCACAATCCAGCCTTCCGCAAAAGCGGTTTCCACAATATTTTTTTCAATGTTTTCAATGCTTACCGGATCTTCGTTGATGCCTAATACACAGGCTTCTTCACATGGTGCAGGACATAAACGTCCTGTAAATTCGGGAAAGTTGTTTGTTTTGTGTAGTATTTCAGCCGCTTCTTTCCATTTTCCACGATAGACTTTGTCATTGAAATCGGGAATGAAATTTCCAAGCGGACAACCACTGTGGCAAAACGGAATGCCGCAATCCATACAACGCGCGCCTTGTTCTTGCAGTTTCTCCGTTTCGAGCGCAATGGTAAATTCTTTATAGTTTTTGATTCGCTTTTTAGGTGCTTCATACGCTTCATCTTGGCGTTTGTGCTCCATAAATCCTGTTATTTTCCCCATGTTTACGCTGTTTGAAGTTGTTCTTTTTCTAATCGCACTAATGCTTTTCGGTATTCTTCTGGCAATATTTTAATGAATTTTGGTAGATAGTTTTCAAAGTTGTCTAAAATTCGCTTTGCCAACGGACTTTCTGTTGCTTCATCATGATTTTGGAGGAGTTGTTTTAACTGTACTTTATCTTCCTCCAATTCCAATTTTTCAAGATTGAGCGTTTCTGAATTACAGTTTTGTTTGAACGTCTTTTCAGCATCCAACACATACGCGATTCCTCCGCTCATTCCTGCACCAAAATTGCGTCCTACTTTTCCTAGAATGACCGCAATTCCGCCTGTCATATATTCGCATCCATGATCGCCAATACCTTCTACAACCGCTTTTGCACCTGAGTTTCGTACACAGAAACGTTCGCCTGCTTTTCCATTGATATAAACTTCTCCCGAAGTGGCTCCATAGAGCGTTACATTTCCTGTAATAATATTGTCTTCAGGAATAATCGTAGACACTTTCGGAACTTTTATGATGAGTTTTCCGCCAGATAATCCTTTTCCCAAATAATCATTGGTGTTTCCATGAACGGTCATGCGAATTCCTTTGGTGGCAAACGCTCCAAAACTTTGTCCCGCAGACCCTTTAAAATCTATGTTGATCGTATCTTCAGGCAAACCTTCTGCACCGTATATTTTGGAGATTTCATTGCTCACAATGGCGCCGACAGCTCTGTCCATATTCGTAATATCGAGCTGTAAATCTGTTTTTTGTCTTCTGAATAATGCTTGATGCGCTTGCTTGATGATTTTAAAATCTAAGTGTGTTTCGAGTTGATGATCTTGTGTTTCTGTGTTATACAGTTTTACCTCATCTGAAACTTCTACTTTGTGTAGAATTGGTGTTAAGTCAATTCCCGAAGCTTTGTAATGTTCGATGGCTTTGTTACGGTTGAGTTTGTGAACTTGCCCCACCATTTCGTTCACTGTTTTAAATCCGAGTTTTGCCATGATTTCGCGTAATTCTTGTGCTACGAAATACATGTAATTCACTACGTGTTCTGGCTTTCCTTTGAATTTTTTTCGCAATTCAGGATTCTGCGTAGCAATTCCGACTGGACAGGTATTTAAGTGACATACGCGCATCATAATACAACCTGAAGCCACTAATGGCGCTGTAGCGAAACCGAACTCTTCTGCACCTAACAGACAGGCAATTGCTACATCGCGCCCTGTTTTGAGTTGTCCGTCACATTCCAACACGACACGATTTCGCAAATCGTTCATGACCAAGGTTTGTTGTGCTTCCGCGATTCCTAATTCCCAAGGCAAACCTGCGTGTTTTAGTGAGGTTAATGGAGAAGCGCCAGTGCCGCCGTCAAATCCAGAGATGAGAATGACATCTGCTTTGGCTTTGGCGACTCCAGCAGCAACCGTTCCGACACCAATTTCTGAGACTAGTTTTACATTGATGCGTGCTTCTCGATTTGCCGCTTTTACGTCGTATATGAGTTGTGATAAGTCTTCGATGGAATAGATATCGTGATGCGGCGGCGGCGAAATAAGTCCAACATACGGCGTGGAATTTCTCGTTTTGGCAATTTCTGGATTTACTTTTGGTCCAGGTAATTGTCCGCCTTCGCCAGGTTTCGCGCCTTGTGCAATTTTGATTTGAATTTCGTTTGCGCTCGTCAAGTAGTTAGAAGTCACGCCAAAACGTCCAGAAGCTACTTGTTTGATCGCAGAGTTTTTCCAGTCGCCTTGCGAACTTTTGTAGAAACGTTCTTGATCTTCTCCGCCTTCCCCAGAATTAGATTTTCCGCCGATTCGGTTCATGGCAATCGCTAGATTTTCGTGTGCTTCTTTGCTGATGGAACCATACGACATTGCGCCTGTTTTGAAGCGTTTTACAATTTCCGTCCACGGTTCTACTTCTTCTATTGGAATTGGATCAAATTGGTCAAATTCAAATAAACCTCTGATTGTCATCAAGTTTTTTGATTGATTGTTGATTAATTCCGAATATTCTTTGAAAGTGGATGCTTTGTTCGTTCGCACCGATTCTTGTAGTTTGGCTACCGTTAACGGATTGAACATGTGTTTTTCTTGTCCACGTCTCCATCGGTATTCGCCGCCAACTTCAATCGTGGTGTTGATGTCATTTTCTTGAAATGCTTTTTTGTGACGTTTTACAATTTCTTGTTCTATTTCGCGCAAGCCAATTCCTTGAATCCGTGTGGGCGTGTTTGGAAAGTATTTTTTGACTGTTGCTGAATTGATTCCGATACATTCAAATAGTTGCGATCCACGATAGGAATTTAAGGTTGAAATCCCGATTTTGTTCATGACTTTTAGAATGCCTTTTCCGATTGCTTTGTTGTAGTTTTTGATCGCTGCCAAATATTCTAGCTTTGTAATATCGCCATTTTTGACTTGTTTTTCCACGATTTCATTCACGATATACGGATTGACCGCGCTTGCGCCAAAACCAAATAGTAAGGCAAAATGATGCACTTCTCTTGGTTCAGCCGATTCAATGATGAGACTTACTTTGGAGCGTTTTTTCAGTTTGTGCAATGCATGATTTAAGTATGAGCAGGCTAATAATGCTGGAATTGGCGCGTGTTTTTCATCTACATATCTGTCTGATAAAATGATGATATTTGCGCCGTTTTCAATTGCTTTGGACGCTTTGTGCATGAGGTTTTCTAACGCAATTTCCAGTTCGTTTAAGCCGCGATTTACTTCGTACAACATCGAAATAGATTCTACCTTAAAATTCGGATTGCTATCGTAGTTTCGGATTTTGTCTAAATCGTGCTTGGAGATGACTGGATTTTGAATTTTGAGTTTTTTACAGTGTTCCGCATTGATGTCGAAAAGATTCACATCGCTTCCCAAGGTTAAACTGATGTCTGTGATCAATTCTTCACGCACACCATCTAACGGCGGATTCGTAACTTGTGCAAATAGTTGTTTGAAATAGTTATAGATGAGTTGTGGTCTTTCCGAGAGAATGGCGATTGGCGTATCGCTTCCCATGGAGCCAATCGGTTCTTTGGCGAGTTGTGCCATTGGCCGAATGATGATGTCTAAATCTTCTTGCGTGTATCCAAAGACAACTTCGCGTTTTTGCAATTCAATTTCTTTATATTTGATCGGTCCTTTTTTGGCTGATATTCCGCGTAAATGCACTAAGTTTTCGTTCAACCATTTTCTGTACGGATGTTTTGAAGCGATTGCTTCTTTTATTTCTTCATCATTGACAATTCGTCCTTCATTCATGTTTACCAAAAACATTTTCCCAGGTTCTAATCGCCCATGAAACGCTACATTTTCAGGTTTGATATCGACAACGCCTGTTTCCGACGACATGATGACGTTTCCGTGTTTTGTGACTGTATAACGCGATGGGCGCAATCCGTTTCTGTCCAAAACGGCACCAATGTAATTTCCGTCTGTAAACGGAATGGACGCGGGTCCATCCCAAGGTTCCATGAGGCAAGAATTGTATTCGTAAAACGCTTTTTTAGCATCGGACATGTTTGGGTTTTTCTCCCAAGCTTCAGGCACCAACATCATCATGGCTTCTGGTAGTGAACGCCCAGACATGAGCAGTAATTCTACCACCATATCTAAGGTAGCAGAATCTGATTTTCCGCGTAAAATTGTTGGTATTATTTTCTTGATATCATTGCCAAACAATGGGCTTTCGATAATTTCTTCACGAGAAAACATTCTGGAAACATTCCCGCGAAGGGTATTTATTTCTCCATTATGACAGATATATCGGAACGGTTGCGCCAAATCCCAAGTTGGGAACGTATTCGTTGAAAATCGCTGATGCACTAATGCCAATCGCGTATCCAAATCCGCATCAAATAAGTCCAAATAATATTCGTTGATATGTTCTGGTTTGAGCAAGCCTTTGAAAATGATAATTTTCGTGGACAGACTCGGAACATAGAAGAATTTCTGCTGCGATAGTTTGGAATTATATATGGTATGTTCCGTGATTTTTCGAGCGGCAAATAGTTTTAAGTTGAAGTCACGATCTGATTGTGTTTCACTCGTTTTCCCAATAAAAAGTTGTTTTACAAACGGTTCCGTTTCTTTGGCAATTTCGCCTAATATTGTACTATTTACAGGCACATCTCGCCAACCAATGAGTTGCAATCCTTGATTCTTGATTTCATTTTCAAAGACTTCAATACAGTATGCACGTTGATTGTTTTTTTGTGGAAGAAACACATTACTCACTGCATATTCGCCTGCATTTGGCAGTTTGAAATCGCATGATTTTTCAAAGAATTTGTGTGGAATGTCTATTAAGATTCCCGCGCCATCGCCTGTAACTCCATCCGCACTTACCGCACCACGATGTTCTAATTTTACTAGAATTTCCAACGCTTTGTGAATGATATCATTGGAACGTTTTCCCGTTAGACTACATATAAATCCCGCACCGCAATTGTCATGTTCAAATTCTGGTAAGTAGAGTCCTTGTTTTTTCAGCATCATCAAATTATTTGGAGGTTTTTTTTACACCTTATTTCGAGTCTAATATAGAAGCAAGAATCTTATAATAAAAAACGGGGAAACATTTTTCTCATATCCATAATTTAAAGCATTTTAAATGATAAAATCACATTTTTCAGGGTATTTATTGCCAAATATTCAATTGGGATAATTTCAATCGTAATTGTCAATAATTACGAAAACGTTTGCGAAAAAGCCCTTTAATTGATAAATAATTATTCTTTTAACAAAAAAATTGCGTTTTATTCAAATTTACAATTATGAAATAATTAAAAAACAATCTAAAATAAATTTAACCCTAAAAAAAATAGGGTATAAATTATAATATTCATAAAAATTTCATTTTTACCCCTATTTTTTTGAGGGTTAAATTAAAGTTTACATAGTTTTGGAAGCTAATAACTAACAATATAAAACTTATGAAAAATTTATTTACTCTTACATTGCTTTTAACAGCTTTTGTTTTAAGCGCACAGGAAAAACCAGATGCCTCTGAGAAAAAATTCAGCTTTGAAGGAAGTGTAGATGCATATTACAGAACCAATTTTACAGCTCCAAATGACGACAATCAAATTGCTCCTGGGACTTCATTTGTAGATACAGCAGGTTTTTCTTTAGGTATGGCTAATCTTATTGCCAGTTATGAAAAAGGGAAAATAGGTGGTGTAGCCGACTTAGTTTTTGGGCCAAGAGGTGAAGCTGCAAGTGCAACTGTGTTGAATCAGCTATATGCTTATTATAATATTAGTGAAAATACAAAACTTACTATTGGTAAGTTTAATACTTTTTTAGGGTATGAGGTTATTTCTCCGGTTGGAAACTTTAACTACAGTACTTCGTATTTATTTTCAAACGGTCCTTTTTCACACACTGGTTTGAAAGCTGATTTTACACTTTCTGAAGATTTTAGTTTAATGCTAGGTGTGTTCAATCAAACAGATGTTACTGAATTCAATCCTGATGGTAGTTATGCTGTTGGAGCACAATTAGGCTACAGCGATCAATTCTTAAACCTATTATATGACAAAGCTGGGTTAGGTTTTGAAATTGACTATACTGGAGGTTTTGATGCTACAGAAGATTTCTTTATTGGAATTAATGCAGCGTATGCAGATAATGAAGGTGAAGGATTTTATGGCGCAGCACTTTATCCACAATACAGCACTAGTGAAGCATTAACTATTGGCTTACGTGGAGAGTTTTTCCAAACACAGAGCGATGCAATAAGTGATGATCCTAGTGTATTTGCTGTAACACTTACAGGTAGCTATATCATTGAAGAAGATTTAATTATTAAGCCAGAACTAAGACTGGATAGTGGTTCTGAAGATATCTTTATTGACACCGATTTAATGCCGACAAAAAGCTTAGCATCTTTTGTTTTAGGTGCTATCTACAATTTTTAATCAAAAATAATTACTAATAATAAATACAATTATGATGGATAATTTTTTAACAATTTTGCCAAATATAATTACAATTCAAGATGCGGCTCCTGCCACAACTAAGGATATTGAAGCAGCTGTTACAGCAATTAACGGAGATTTAGGAATGTTATGGATGCTACTCTCAGGTATTTTAGTATTCTTTATGCAAGCTGGTTTTACATTGGTAGAATCAGGTATGACACGTTCTAAAAATGCGGTGAATATTGCCATGAAAAATGTGCTAGACATCTGTGTCGGTTCATTAACATATTGGCTTATAGGATATTCATTAATGTATGGTGACACAACTAATGGATGGTTTTTCTGGAGTGGTTTATTTCAAGGAGAAGGTGCTGATTTATTTTTCCAAACTATGTTTGCTGCGACCGCTGCGACTATTGTTTCTGGTGCTATTGCTGGTAGAACAAAATACTCTACGTATATCATTTTTTCTTTGGTTATGACAGCCGTAATTTATCCTATTTCTGGAGGATGGCAATGGCAAGGCGAAGGTTGGTTAACTGAACTTGGCTTTATTGACTTTGCAGGATCTTCCATTGTACACTCTGTTGGTGGTTGGGCTGCTTTGGTAGCTGCTATTTTAGTAGGTCCTCGTATTGGTAAGTTTGTAGAGGGAAAAGTAGTTGAAATTCCTGGTCACAACCAAATTATGGCAACTTTAGGTGTATTTATCTTATGGTTAGGTTGGTTTGGTTTTAATGGTGGATCTCAATTGGCTTGGGGCGGTGCTGATGCTATAGGTGCTTCTAATGTTGTATTAATAACCAATTTAGCTGCAGCAGCTGGTGGTTTAGCAGCATTAATTACTACTTGGATTTGGTATGGAAAACCTCACTTGGCGCAAACTTTAAATGGTGCACTTGCTGGTTTGGTAAGTATTACAGCAGGCTGTGGTAATATGACAAGCGGCGGTGCTGTTTTAGCTGGTTTAGTTGGTGGTATTTTGGTGGTATTTTCTATAGAATTTATTGAGAAAAAACTAAAAATTGATGATGCTATTGGTGCAGTTTCTGTGCATGGTGTTGTAGGTGCTTGGGGAACTCTAGTTATAGGACTTTGGGGCGTTAACGGAGATAAAGCCATTGGACTTTTTAATGGAGGAGGAGCTTCTCAGTTAGGGATACAAGCCACAGGTGTTTTAGCGTATGCTGTTTGGGCTATTACTTTATCTTTTATTGTTCTCTTTACACTTAAGAAAACCATTGGTTTACGTGTAAGTAAAGAAGTTGAAGAAAAAGGATTAGACTTATCAGAACATGGTACTATTGCGTATCCTGGGAAACGTGATAGAGGAGAATAATAATACCAATTTACATTTTAGTATATAAAAAAAGCCTTCGGAATAGTTATTCCAAAGGCTTTTTTTGTGCTAATATTCATCTAGTCATTTCTGAATGGCATTAAATTTGTATTTTTAGAAACAATCTTTAATAACACTACAATGAAAAAATATATCTACATGCTCCTTTTACTTCTTTTTTGTGTCACTTCTGTAGATGCGCAAGTTTGGAGACAGCTTCGTGGCGGTGGAAAAGGACAGGCTATTTGTAATGATAATGGCAAACTTTGGGTGATTGGCATGGGAAATAGTATTTTTTCATATAACGGTCGTTTGTGGCAAGAATATCCTGGAAACGGAAAAGCCATTGATATTGCCGTACATGATGGAACGCCGTATATTATTGGAGTGAATAATGGTATTTGGAAAGGAACTGGCTCAGGTTGGGTTCCGATGCCTGGCAATGGATTGGGAAAACGGATTTACAGCGATAACGGACAGTTGTGGTTGATTGGAGTGAATAATAATGTGTTTTCCTTTGATGGTCGCAATTGGAACTTGTATCCTGGCGGCGGTACAGCGATTGATATTGCTGCGCATAATGGAATTCCTTATATTATTTCAGAAGATGGTCGTATTTGGCGTGGAAACGGCATGGGTTGGATACAATTGCGCGGAAGAGGCATTGGTCAAAAGATTGCATGTGATCGAGATGGAACCGTTTGGGTGATTGGAATAAATAATGGAATTTTTCGTCATCGTCTGAATCGTTGGAATGAACATCTTAGAGGTGGAAAAGCGATAGACATCTCTGTAAACCAAGGTGTTCCTTTCATTATTGGCTTGAATCATTCGATTTGGCGAGGATAACAGTGATTTGATAAATATATAAAAGAGCTTGTCTCAAGAACCATAAGTTTTTAAGACAAGCTCTTTTTCTATTTTTATACCTTTATTATACCCAAGCATTGACAATTCCGCCCATAATAGCGAACGTGACAATCCAATATCCGACGTTGATAAGTATGTATTTGAACGATTTTTGTTCAAAGAGTGCATTGGTGACTAACACAGGCATGGCAATGAATAAAGCGGCTCCTATTCCATGTATGACGCCATGACCGAATGTATGAAATTGCGGATTGTTAATACTGTGTACTTCATCTGGTGGCATTCCTCCTGTGATTACAGATGTTGCATAGATAAAAAATATAGCGATAAACGCTAATACAACACTTAATCCAAAACGCAATGGCATGCCTTTTTGAGCTTGTGCTTCGGTAATGCCAGTTTCTTTCATCCAAGCTTTTCCAAATAGCGGACCGTACCATAAAAATCCGATGACGAGTGTAGAGAGTGCAGCTACTACGAGCGCAATCCAGTTAATATTTTCCATGTTAGTTAGTGTTAGTTATTAAAGTTTTTTTAAAAGGTGTAACTAAATGTACCTTTTTTTCACTAACTATCAAACAGTTACCTAATTTCTTATAGATATATACATTTATTATCTAGAATATATAGTTTCTTTCAAGTAGGCTGACAAAATTTTCAATTTCATTAATATTAGGCTTATCTGACCTATATTTATCTACTATAAAATCGTGTACATCTTTATTATTGAATTTTATTAATTCCTCTAAAAGTTTATAGTATACAGATGAATTTTTACCTTTAAATTCGGTTGTTTTTAATTCATTTACAATAAAACCTTGTAGTTCATCATTATATTCAGCTCGATGCCAATTGCATAAATAAAATATTGCTTCAAGATAATTTTTTTGAAAGCCCAAGGTGTAAATTGTTTTTTTATAATTGTCATCATAGACTCTATTTTCTAAAGCGCTGCTTAATAAAAACCTACTCGGATTTTCAGAAGTTAGTATGATTTTGTCAAGCTCCGATAAGGTTTCATCTTTTGCTTTTTTTGCATGTACTAAATTCCAATATCTGTGATAAAATTCGCTAGATATACTATCGGAACGCATAAGACAACCAGACATTGTTTTAATGGTTCTTTCGTCTTTTAGCAGGCTTTTAAAAATTTCTGGTAAGTTTTCGTATTCCTGTTCTATCAATGCCCAACTTGCATAACACACAACTACGGGATTTTTATGTGTTATTAATTGTAGCAATTGATGTGTGTTTGCCTTTTTGCTTAATTCTTGAAATCGTAGGTAGTTTTGCCCTTTTAAACCTCCAATTCCAACATGTTCATGTTCAACAATATTTGCATCTGAAATTTCAGTGACTAACGCATCTATATTTTGACTACAAGAGGTTATTGACGTTAAAATTAAAATTACAACTAGTATTTTTTTCATAATTACAAAGTATATTACAGTAAAACCTATTTTTCTTTGTAATAGTATCGCAATCAAAGAAAATTAAATGATTACACTAAATTTTCAGGCTTTTTGCCAAAACGACGTGTGTCTTCTTTGGTTAAGGTTTTGAAGGTTTTTGCACGTGGTACGTTACGTATGGCATCATTAAATTGTGTTGGTAAGCCAATGAGTTGACGCGTTTTTAGATCGATCCACGCGCCCATCATTTCGCAACTGGCAAAGTTTTTCCCATTCGCATCATAAAAATTATGAAGAAATTCAAAGAACATTCCGTCTTCGCTTAAACCGGCTACTTCCAAAGATACTTTTACAGGTTTCCCAGGAAAGGCTTCTTTGAAGTAATACATGTGTTCGTAAAACACGACCGGACCGATATTGTTTTTTGCTAATTCTTTTTGTGTAAAGCCATTTTCAATGAGAAATCCCATACGTGTATGACTCATAAAATTGATGTATGCTGAGTTGGCTAAGTGACGATTTGCATCTAAATCGCTCCAACGAATGTCAAATTCTTTAAAATACATTATATTTAGATTTTATTTTTTAGTTCCAAAAATAACATGCCAATAATAAAAAGTCATTACAATCCACCACTTATTTTTAAAAACGGTCATTTTTCAACCATTCATTCAGGTGTATACCGAAGTGTTTCTGGTGTATACCAAAAGCGGGAACGCATTACCTTGAGCGATCAAGATTTTATAGATTTGGACTGGAGTTTTGCCGCTTTTCATCAAAATGTTTCTAAACTTATTGTGATTTTACATGGTTTGGAAGGCAATGCGCAACGTGCTTATGTAAAAGGAACCGCTAAAATATTTAATCGCAATGGATATGATGCCGTTGCCATGAATTTTAGAAGTTGTAGTGGAGAACTCAATCGCTTGTTCAGGTCATATAACGCAGGTGCTACTGAAGATTTGCGAGAAGTTATAGAACATATTTTGACCAATTATCCACACTATAATCATATTGTATTGAAAGGATTTAGTTTGGGTGGAAATATGATGTTGAAATATTTAGGAGAACCAATTCGAGTTCCTAAAGAGATAAAAGCTGCCATTGCCATTTCCGTTCCGTGCCAGTTAGAAGGTTCGTTGAAGCAAATGAGACGTGTAGAAAACTATTTGTATAGCAGAATGTTTATTACACATTTACAAGAAAAATTAAAACGCAAGCATGAAGCTTTTCCGAGTTTAATCAAACTTGAAGATATTAAGAAAGCGAATTCCATGTTTCTTTTTGATAATTTGTACACTTCCAAAGCACATGGTTATAAAGACGCACAGGATTATTATGATAAGTGTTCTTCTAAACAGTTCATTCCTTATATTAAAATTCCAACCTTATTGATCAATGCTAAAAATGATTCGTTTTTGTCCAAATGTTGTTTTCCGATTGAAGAAGCGGAACAGAATGAACATTTTTATTTAGAGATGCCAAAATACGGTGGACATGTTGGTTTTTTTGATCGGAATGATGTCTATTACAACGAAAAAAGAGCGCTCAACTTTGCTACTTTGGCTTAAAGTGTGAGTTTTGTTGATGAATCCGTATGGCTTTTTGCGATAGTAAGATGCCAATTGCCAACGACATGAAAGCTCCAATTGAGATTCCTGGAATGAAGTCGATAAATAAAAAGAAATCATAGGTTCCATGAAAAGCAGTTGCCAATGCCAATCCGATGAGATTGAATTTGATGCGATTTCTGGAAAATTTAGCTTTTCCCATATAATATCCCATGATGATTCCAAATGTTGCGTGTGCAGGAACTGCCGTAAATGCTCTATAAATTGCGGTTTCTATTCCTCCTTGAAACGAATATGCGAGATTTTCCGTCACTGCAAAACCCATAGAAACCATAACTGCGTACATGATGCCATCATACGGTTCGTCAAATTCTTTGTGGCGTTGTGCAAAATAGCGTACAAAGATGTATTTGCTAAATTCTTCTACAAAAGCAACTACAATAAAGGCTTTACAAAACTGAATCCACCAAATTTCCAGTTCTAATTCCGGAAAATATTGTGAAGTTACTAAATGAGAAACGGAAGCAATTAAAATACTACCAATGGCTCCTAATAAAAAACAGATCATTAGTAGATGTCGCGGTTCTTTATCATATTTATCACTATAATAAATATAAACTATGATCAACAGTGCAGGAGCAATAGATAATAATATTAATGGCATTAGGTTATTTTCTCAAAAATATAAAAACAAGAGATAAAAAGAAACATTTCTTTGAGTTTAACATCTAAATGGTCTATGAAATATTCTGCGGAAGCGTAAAAATAATTTTTAGTAAAAGTCTTGAAACATACAGAATAGCACGTGATAAAACCAAGCTTTGTCGCTAATTTTACTATTTTTGCCGTATGATAAAGTCTATGACAGGATTCGGAAAGTCTGTAGAACAACTTCCGTCTAAAAAAATAACGATTGAGTTAAAATCACTCAACAGTAAAAGTTTAGATTTGAATGCGCGTATTCCTTCTTCCTATAGAGAGAAAGAATTGCTAATGCGCAAAACGATTGCCAAAACATTATTGCGCGGAAAGGTTGATTTTTCTTTGTATTTGGAGATGACTGCGGAAGAAACTTCGACCGTAATTAACAAAGCTGTTGTCACTGAATATATGCGTCAACTTCGCGATATTGAACCCAATGCAGATGATATAGAGTTGTTGAAAATGGTGGTACGAATGCCAGATTCATTGAAAACCGAACGTGAAGAGATTGACGAAAAGGAGTTTGAAGTGATTCAAAATGCACTGCAACACGCTATTGAACAATTGGACGAATATAGAATTGCCGAAGGAAAAGTGTTGGAAGAAGACTTTATGTTACGCATCACGAATATTTCTGAGTTGCTTCAAAAAGTAATTGGTATTGATGATGAACGCATGGCTTCTGTAAAAGTTCGATTGCGTCGCGCGTTGGATGATTTGAAAGAACAAGTAGATGAAAATCGTTTCGAACAGGAGTTAATTTATTATTTAGAAAAATTTGACATCACTGAAGAAAAAGTGCGTTTGGCAAATCACTTAGATTATTTTTCAAAGACTATTGATTCTCCAAATTCCAACGGAAAAAAACTCGGTTTCATCACGCAAGAAATTGGTCGTGAAATTAACACGATTGGTTCTAAATCCAATTACGCGCCTATGCAACAACTGGTCGTACAAATGAAGGACGAATTGGAGAAAATTAAAGAACAATTGCTAAACGTATTGTAATGAATAGAGGAAAACTGATTGTATTTGCCGCTCCTTCTGGTGCTGGAAAAACCACCATTGTTCACCATTTGTTAGGAATTCCTGAATTAAACTTAGAGTTTTCCATTTCGGCAGCTTCTCGCGAAAAGCGTGGGAATGAAGTAGATGGAAAAGATTATTATTTTTTAGCTCCGAAAGCGTTTAGACAAAAAATCAAAAACAATGAGTTTTTAGAATGGGAAGAAGTCTATCCTGAAAATTATTACGGTACGTTACAAACAGAAGTTGATCGTATTTGTGATGCTGGCAAGAATGTCATTTTTGATATTGATGTGGTTGGTGCGTTGCGTATCAAACGAAAGTTTCCCGAAGAAACACTCACCGTTTTTGTAGAACCGCCAAGTATCAATGAATTAATTAAACGCTTGAAAGGTAGAGACACGGAAAGTGACGAAAAAATTGACATGCGTGTTGCCAAAGCTGCGGTAGAAATGGCAACTGCGCCACAGTTTGATGTTCGAATTATGAATGACGATTTGGACAAAGCAAAAGCAGAAGCAGAACGTATTGTTGCTGCATTTGTAGGAATTGATAAAGCGTAAATCGTATGAAATGAGCCCAACAATTCGTGATACTAATTACTATATTTTATGGGCAAATTCCACCTGACGGAATTAATTAAATAAAAACATACAGATGAAAATTGGTTTGTATTTTGGAACCTTCAACCCAATTCATATTGGACATTTAGCGATTGCGAATCACATGGCAGAATTCAGTGATTTAGACGCTATTTGGATGGTAGTAACGCCACACAATCCGTTCAAGAAAAAAAGCTCGTTATTGGCAAACAATCATCGCTATGAAATGGTTATGATTGCTACGGAAAACTATCCAAAAATCAAACCGAGCAACATTGAGTTTGATTTGCCACAACCAAATTATACCGTACATACATTAGCACATTTACAAGAAAAATATCCAACCTATGAGTTTTGCTTGATTATGGGCGAAGACAATTTGAAAAGCTTGCACAAGTGGAAAAACTACGAAGTGATTTTGGAAAATCATGACATCTATGTGTATCCGCGCATTTCAACAGGAACTGTGGAGCATCAATTTGTAGAGCATCCAAAAATTCATCATGTTGCGGCACCAATTATGGAAATCTCTTCCACGTTTATCCGAAAAGCCGTTAAAAATCAGAAAAATATTCAACCTTTATTGCCTGCTAACGTTTGGAAATATATGGATGAAATGAATTTTTATAGAAGGTAATCTGGATTTATTAGATACGCTTCGCTGTTAGAATTTTGGTATCGTTTCGCTCTTGGTATGTTGGTACGTTTCTAAGTGAATCTTGAGTTTTGTTTGAAATGAATTGATACATTTTTAAATTTTCAAATTGCTACATTGTTAGACGCGCTTCGCTGTTAGGACACGCTTTGGCACTGTTAGCCTTTCTTTGATGCTGTCATTCCGCACTTTTGATGCGGAATCTCATACATTACAACTATTTTAGTTGAAGTTTTCAAGTGCGCTTTGAACTTGACTAATTCCTAATACCCAAAACCTAATGCCTAATATACTTTCGTGTAAAAATACTCTTCGTTGTTTTCCATATCGACCAATAACAATACATCATCGTCTTGATCTTTTATGTCTTTTAGTTCGTAACATTTGGAAGAATTGGCTTTATCATCTATAATTTTTACGAATAATGAATTAGATACGCCGTGCTTGTCACATGCTGTGGAAAGTGTGTAGTGATAGGGTTTGCTTTCTGTGTTTTCTGAATACGACTTTGCGATTCCATTTTGAAGAAATTCGATCGTATGCACAGGGTTTTCCTTTGATACCCAAGAACCTACAATCTCATTTTTTGGTGTTACAAAAGAAGTAACCACCATTAATATTACTAACAATATGGAAAGTGGAATAATGATTAATGGTCGATAACTTCTCATACTATTGGTTATTTATGACGCAATATTAGGAAGTTTTCAAGATACAACACAAGGGGATTTTTCCCCTTTTTCATGGTTTTTTCACTACGGCTTGCCTGTAAATTCTTTACAAAAAAAGTATGTTATTTTGCTAGTTTTCTACAATAGGAATTCGCAATACTTGTCCAGGATAGATCAAATTAGGATCTTTGAGCATCGGTTTGTTGGCTTCAAAAATTTCAGGATATTTCATAGCATTTCCATAATATTGTTGTGCGATTTTCCCCAGCGTATCTCCTTTAGAAACCGTGTGAAATTGCGCTTCTGGTGCTTGATGCTTCACGTCCATTTGATCGTTTACCATCGCAATTCCCATCGTATTTCCGACAACTAGAATTACTTTTTCTTTTGTAGATTGATCCATGGCTGTCCCAGAAATTGTTGCAGTATCTCCATCTAATGAAACACATAAATTTTCTACGTGTAAATCCAAATCGTGAATAGCTTCTGTAATGGCAGCTTCGGCTTTGGCACTTTCGTCAACGCTAGCGGTTGTACTTTCGGTAGTAGTTTCTGCCGTTTTTGAGCCGAATAATTTGTCTCCTACATCTTTTATAAAAGCGAATAAACTCATGTTTTTAGGTATTAGATTATGAGCTGTTTGTTTTTGAAACTTCTCAATACTTAGATCTGTCAACTAATTTATAAAAATAGCTTTGTAATTGAAAATGTTTTTGAGAATATGCCTTTCGGCAGAAGGAACTTTGAGCTTTGTTTTGCCTAGAATATGGATAAAAATAGAGTGAGATTTATTTTCAGAAATATCTGATTCAATTCAGCAAGACTCCGCTCTACAGCGGAGTTAGTTCGACTTGCACCATTGTATGCGCCTTCGGCTTTACAATAGTGAGTCTCACTAAAAAGAAACAGCCTTTACACGAGTGCAAAGACTGTTTCTAAACTAAATAACCAACCAAAGTCTTTATATTTTTATTTCTTAAAGTCTTCTTTGTTGAACACTTTATTGATAATTTTTTTACGTTTTTTATCGGTTTGTTTCAATTTGGTAGTGCTTCCATCGGTGGATGGTCGTAAAAACTGAATATAACCTCTTCCTTGAAACTCATAGGTTGTTCCTGAATCTGGATGAAATAACTCTATTGTTTCGTCATTAATAACGTTCAATTCAAAGTATTCATTGTCCAAGTAATCATAATCTAATGTTAAAACTTTCGAGTATGGATCGCCTTGTACATCATACACGGTATAAATTCCTTCATAATCGTATACTACATTGGCAACTGGCGTATCTGCAGGATCTGTAGATGATAAAAAAGTATCGTCATTTCCACCCGCTAAGAACGTTAAGAAGTTTTCATTGTCAAACTCATTCAACATGCCTTCTTGACTTGTAAATGTTTTATTCCACGCCGTAAATTCTTGTAATAAATAGTGAATGTTATCATAGAATACAAAGTCATAATCAAAATTTGAACGCTGATATCCTGTCAAGAAATAACTGGTATCTGTAAGACTATCATACAAACGGATTCTATTCACTCCAATTTGATCTACAAATAGTGGATAAAAACCATCAATATCATGATCAATATTTACGGTATCAAAATTCGTCCCAAAAACTCCCACATCAATTCCATAGCCATTTCCATTGGTTCCTATTCCCGAAATATTATTGTTGGCATACAACACACCGTTGATAAATGATACGGTAAATGCGCGTTGTAAAAATGGAACTTCGCCATTTCCTGTAGTTTGATTAATGTTTACATACCACAATTCATACGAGTTCAATAATTGATTTAACGAAATCCCTGGCTCGTCGATAATTGGGTCTTCTACCAAAACTTCTGTGTAACATGAAGTCATGGTAACACTAAATAGTGCCATTGCTAAAAGTAATTTTATAGTCTTCATAAGCCAATCGTTTAAAGTTGTTGTATAGTTACTGTCAAAACGTGTGCCAAAATGATAACTTACTGAGTATCAACCATGCTTTTAGAACGATATTTTTGTATTTTTGAATCATAGATCAACCTTTTATGGACAACGAATTAAAATACGCCGTTTTTGGAGCAGGAAGTTGGGCAACTGCCATCGTAAAAATGCTTTGTGAAAATTTAGACGAAGTTGGTTGGTATATGCGAAGTGTGTATACCAAAGAGCATTTACTAAAAGAACAACACAATCCAAGTTACTTGAGTTCGGTAGAATTTAATACGGATAAATTGAAATTAAGCAACGATTTTGATGAAATTGCTGCCTATGCTGATGTCTTAATTTTTGTGATTCCTTCCGCATTTATTTATGACGAATTGCAAAAGCTAACCGTTGATATTAAAGACAAAGTTGTTGTTTCTGCCGTCAAGGGAATCATTCCAGAATCGGGATTGTTAGTGGGCGAGCATTTTCATGACATTTATAAAATTCCTTTTGAAAATATTGCGGTAATTGCAGGTCCGTGTCATGCAGAAGAAGTCGCGCTGGAACGTTTGTCCTATTTAACGATTTCTTGTGCCGATCAAGAAAAAGCACAGACAATTGCAGATACATTATCGAGCAATTATATCAAAACAAAAATCAGCGATGATGTTATTGGTACGGAATACGCCGTAATGCTGAAAAATATTTATGCCATTGCTGCGGGAATTGCACACGGATTGGGTTACGGAGATAATTTCCAAAGTGTATTGATGAGCAATGCCATTCGCGAAATGAAACGTTTTATCAAAAAAGTACACAAGATGAAACGCAACATTAATAACTCTGCGTATTTGGGCGATTTACTCGTGACAGGCTATTCGGTTTTTTCTCGAAATCGGATGTTTGGAAACATGGTTGGAAAAGGCTACACGGTAAAATCTGCACAGATGGAAATGAACATGGTTGCCGAAGGATATTACGCTACCAAAAGTGCTTTTTTACTCAATCAAGAAAACGAAAAGAAAACACAAATTCCTATTATTGACGCGGTATACGCAATTTTATATCAGAACAAAAATCCTAAAAAAATCTTTAAGAAATTGACGGATAAGCTTGATTAGTTACAATGTAAAAGTGTATCAATTTTTTAATGTAGCAATGTTTTTTTGATTTGAAAATGTGCTAATTTGAAAATGTGCTAATTTGAAAATTGGTTTTTGCTTGCGCGGAAATGACTTCGGTAATTTTTAACGCTCCATTATATTTAGAAATGTCTTTGCGAGAATTTTGTAAAAATTCGTTGCAATCTGTCTCTTTGTGTCAAGAATTCTTTTTTCAATTACATACTTTGTAACGTCTTTTGCAATATCTCTGGATTTTTTTGGTTGTTCCAAAATAGAAGCAATGCAATCCTATTTTGATTAGGATATATTCTATAAAATACTGTTGTTTGTTTTGAGATCACTAGTGTTGTTGGTTGCATATTTCTTTCCTTCAATAATACTACAAGAAAGGTTTTCAATACACTCATTTACAAGATTGACAAAAGCGTTCACTTCTTTTAAAGTCCATTTTGATTTGATAAAATCTAACTCATCAAAATATGAATACTTGGCATACGATGTCCACGAAACAATTATTTTGGACATATATTACTTGGTAAGATTATATTTTTTACGCACATCTTCCATGACTTTGTCATGTGGAATAAGTTCACCTCGATCAGCTTGCGCGACACTTTCTGTAAGTAATTCTTGGATAGGAGTTGGCAATTCTTGGAAAGACTCTGGATGTTGCAACTTATTTTTTTGGGCAAAATCAAAAACCTCCTTTAAATAAGATACATTATCTGTATTTAAAAGCTGCATTATTTTATCTCTTAACTCTATTGCTCCCATTATTGTAAGTCTATACTATCAAATATACATAAATTATGGTAAATCAGTTATATATATTATTTGTTTGAAAATTAGTTTCAACTATTGCGTGAAGGATAGAGGCGACATCCTTTTTTGTTTTTGATACGTAATTACGAGGAGTTTGCGACGAAGTAATCTGCTACTAAAGAAACAGAGTGCCACAACAAGGTAGAAATTTGTCTTGCAATGACTGATTTCAAAAAAGATAGAGACGATAGCCTGACCGTTTTCGGGCACGCCATTATTTGTATTGAATGATTAAATGATGTTGTGAATTAGAAGTACTTCTCGATACAATTTTTCTCCATTTTATTACGAAAAACCACTCGAAGTGACGTGCAGGAATTATACAGTCTTACGTCTAAAAACGCACACTGAGCCTGTCGGAAGTGAAGCAAGTCTACTTCACCAAAATTCCTTTGGTATTCATCAGTGGAATCGGCTGAAAAGCGTTTTTGTTGATGGTGTTTTTTCTGAAAAGATACTTTTTGTCATACATCTTGTTTCCCTCAAAAAAGGTAACGCGAAATTCATTGTTCAATTCGAATACATCTTCCTGCATCCATTCGGCTTTGGCGTATGATTTTGCTGGTAATTTTGCCAGTTTGTGTCGCATGGTCGATGTTTCTCTGTCCGCATCGTAACCGCGTGAAACGATCAAAATCATTTCCAAATCTACGTCTTTGTCGTTGATAATGTACACATTCCAATCGTCCGTTTTGTAAATGTCGTTGTATTCTTGTACAACTGCCATATACACACCTTCAACTTTTGGAATTTCAATGTCTCTTTTCATACTGAATATCATTATGGGATTTCGTCATTGCGATACTTTTGTAAAAAAGTAGTGGCAATCTGTGTCTACAAAAAACAGATTACTTCGCTATGCTCGTAATGATGTTTTGATTACAACGCTGATTTGAATTGCGCTAAGAAACGCACATCATTTTCACTCAACAAACGAATGTCGCCAATTTGGTATAACAACATCGCAATACGATCAATTCCAACACCAAACGCAAAACCTGAATATTCCTCTGGATCAATGTCACAATTGGTCAATACATTCGGGTCAACCATTCCGCAACCGCCAATTTCTAACCAACCTGTTCCTTTGGTAATTTTATAATCGGTTTCCGTTTCCAATCCCCAATACACATCAATTTCTGCACTTGGCTCCGTGAATGGGAAATACGATGGACGCAAGCGAATTTGTGACTTGCCAAAGAGTTCTTTTGTAAAATGTTGAAGCGTTTGTTTTAAATCAGCAAAGCTTACTTCTTTGTCAATATACAAGCCTTCTACTTGGTGGAAAAAGCAGTGAGAACGTGCCGAAATCGCTTCATTACGATATACTCTTCCTGGAGAAATGGTACGAATTGGTGGTTTGTTATTTTCCATATAACGCACTTGCACCGAGCTTGTATGCGTTCGTAATAAAATATCAGGATTTGTTTGAATGAAAAACGTATCCTGCATATCGCGCGCTGGATGATATTCTGGAAGATTCAACGCCGTAAAGTTATGCCAATCGTCTTCAATTTCAGGTCCGTCAGACACATCAAAACCAATGCGAGAAAAGATATCGGTAATTTGATTTTTTACCAACGAGATCGGATGACGTGCCCCAATTTCAATTGGTTGTGCCGGACGTGTTAAATCGCCATACACACCTTTATCTTCTGCATTATTTTCCAACGCTTCTTTCAAGGCGTTGACTTTTTCTTGCGCAGCTTTTTGCAATTGGTTAACAACCTGGCCAAAATCTTTCTTCTGTTCGTTTGGAACATTTTTAAACTCCGCAAAAAACTGTTTGAGCAACCCTTTTTTACCTAAGTATTTGATTCTGAAATTTTCTATATCTTCTTTTGCTTGTGTTGTAAATTTTTCAACCTCAGCAATATGTTCCTTGATCTTATCTATCATGACGATATCTTGATTTAGCTTGCAAATTTAGAAAAAACTAGCTTATTGAATGTATTCCTTCTCTAAAAAGTAGTTGACAATGGCTTCTTTCATCAAAATAGTCTGTTCGCCAGCTTTCAATACAGGCAATTCTTCTTTGAATGTATAATGCGGCCAACCTTCGTCGTCAAAATAGTCGAATTCGTAATAGCCATACGGTTCCAACAGGCGACAAATAGCAATATGCATCAAGTTAACTTTATCATCTTTTTTGAACGCGCGATGAATTTGCCCAAGCTCTTGAACACCAATTAAATAAATAATTGCATCTAAATCGAGTGTATCGCCTTCTGCAAATTGAAGCGTTAATTTTTCAACTACGCTATTCCAACGTTGTTTTAATTCTTCGTCTCGTGCCATTTTTTCTTTCTTTTCCGCCGTAAAGGTACATAAGTTTGTGAAATTGTTTGTATTTCTTGGGGAAAGTTAGAGTTAGGTGAGAATGACTTAAAAAATTTCTAAAAAAAACCTAACTTCCTATTGAAATTAACCCTTGTCAACTTCGGGCAGTCGAGAAGCTAAACAAAATATACATTTCTATGGAATCTCTATAGCTTCGCAAGGTATTTTCAGTAATATTCGAAGTGACATTTGTACTTAAAAAAATCATACCAACCAATTTTACAGCATTTTAGCTTATATAGAAGCACAATAAAAAGTTACAAATAGTTGTTCTATATTTGTTAAAACTCGATACTTATGAATTTTATTGACATTATTTTAGGCGGTGTAATTGTATTTGGCTTTGCGCGCGGACTCATGAAAGGGCTTTTTGTGGAAATTGCTTCTCTTGTGGCGTTGGTTGTTGGATTGTACGGCGCGATTCACTTTTCGTACTTTGCTGGCGAGTTTTTAGTAGATAATTTCCCTTCTTGGGAAGAAAAATATGTCAATCTAGCCGCATTTGCCATTACTTTTATTGTAATTTTAGTCGCTGTTACTATGGCTGGAAAGTTATTGACAAAAGTTGCTGATTTTGCTTCGCTAGGAATTTTAAACAAGATTTTAGGTGGCGCTTTCGGCGGATTGAAAATGGCAGTGATTATTGGTGCTGCGTTGGTGTTTTTTGAACGTACCAATAATACGATGGAGTTTGTAGAACAAGACACCATTGAGGGTTCTGCATTGTATAAACCTGTAAAAAATGTTGGCGGATTTGTGTTTGCGTTTGTGTTAGAAGAAACTAATAAAAGTGATGTATTAAATTCTTTCAAAACCGATTCCTCCAAATCGACAGATGACAAAAAAGCGCAGGAAAACGATTTAAAAGAGATTGAAGAAAACGAAAACTAAACTGTATGTGTGAAAAATGTGTGTCGCCCGAAATTCAGCATGAGTTTCATGAGAGAACCATCAAACCTTTGCAGGCGAAGTTGACGCTAAAAACTTTGAAAAAGAAGCCAAATAACGTAACGAAAACCTAAAAAGAACTACTTATAGACCAAAATTACATTCCTATTTTATGTGTGAACATTGCTCCGGTTTTTCGACAGAACGTTTTTTTTCAGAAAAAGATTTTATGGCCTTTGAAAAAGCTTTGGAAAAAAAGCTTGTCGATGGTACGTTTGTCCGTATTGTAAACACGAATCAATTGGCGCAAAGTTCGCTAGAAACTACATTTCAATGTACGCATTGTGATACTGAATGGATTTTATCTGTCCCAGATACAGATAGCGAGTGGCAAGGTTATTTTTTACCAAATGATCAGTTGACCGAATACGAAGAATACGATTATCAATCTGAACAATCTACTTTCCAAACAAATTTTAAAGGTGGCAAAGGAAATTGTGGTTGCTGTTTGGGTCTGTTTTTAGGCTTCGTTTTCCTAATTATTTACATTGTGTACAGTTTCTTTGATTTTATTTTAGGCTTGTTTTTTTAGATAAACTGAATTATAGCGATCAAACAGCGAAAAATTAACTTCTATTTTCCAAAGAAGAAACCACATCTTCCACATTTTCCTTCACCCATTGTAAACACGCTTCAAAAGTATCATAGCAATCTGCTTCAGGAATTAAATCGGGAATAATGTCAATACGTTCCATCATATAACGCGGTTGTGCCGGAATGTTGACAAATAGTACTTTACAGTCGGCACTTTTTAAATCGACCAGAATATCTTCTAACGTATACAATCCTGATTGATCCATGTATTGCATTCGTCCCATACGAATAATTACTGTACGCGCAGTTTCGGGTAATTGTTTGGACAACGCTTGAATTTCACTAGTAGAACCAAAAAATAACGGTCCTTTGATGTGTTTGATAAAGACTTCTTCTTTTAAATTTTCTGGAAAATCCATTTCATCGTCCCAAGCTTCTTCGCGTAAGGTTTTAATGTCTGAACCTTTCGCAGTAATGTCACCAATTTTTTTCATAAACATCAACGACGCAATGACCAATCCGATGCCTACTGCATAAATTAAATCCCAAAAAGTAGACAATCCCAAGACAATTAACATAATTAGTACTTCCGAACTTAGTTGTAGCGGCCCTAATTTGATATCTTTTGGCAAACTCGGAATCGCTTTTAAACCTTTATAATCCATCACACCAATTCCTACGGTGATTAAAATTCCGGCTAAGACTGCTGCTGGAATTTGGGAAGCCACAGGTCCTAAGGATAATAGAATAATCAATAGCAACACACCGGCAATCATTCCTGATAAAGGTGTTTTTCCACCAGAATTGATATTGACAACCGTACGAATGGTAGCTCCGGCACCTGGAATTCCTCCAAAAACAGCGGCAATCGAGTTTCCAATTCCTTGTCCAATCAATTCCTTGTTAGGATTGTGTTTGGTTTTGGTCATATTGTCTGCCACAACACTCGTCAATAAGGAATCTATCGCGCCAAGCAACGCCAAGGTTAATGCCGTAAATATGTAAGGTGTTATGTTTGCAAAGCTAAATCCTGTAAAGATTTCCATATTTGGAACTGGCAAACCCGAAGGTATTTCTTCAATTTTTGCGTAATTCAAATCAAATCCTACGGAAATTCCAGACATTACCAACAAGGCAACTAACGTGCTTGGAATGGCTTTCGTAATTTTTTTAAAACCATAAATGATTACAATCGTTCCAACAACCAACATGACTTCTAGCCAAAGTGATTTTTTCTTTGGAGTTTCATCATTCGTTTGCCTAACATAAGTGTATGCTGACGGATTTTGCAGTTCTGCCATTAAGTTTTCCAACGCTCTTGGCAATACTTTAAACGTTCCTAAAACGCCTGAAGCATTATTTTTTGCCAAGGTTTTGGACTCTTTTAGGATGTCTTCTGCCGTGATTTCTTTTCCGCGCTTTACCGTTTCTTCAAAGTTTTCTAATACCAAAATACCTTCTTGCTCTTCAGCTCTTAAAATATCTTCTAAGATGACTTCTTCCGCTTGCCCTTTAAAGGTTTCTACATATACCATATCATCTTTTGGATAATAGCCTACAGCGGGCAGAATTTGTGTGATTAAGATGATGACACCAATTGCCGTCATAAAGCCTGAAACTACAGGATATGGAATGTATTTTATGTATTTTCCTAAACCGATAGCACCCAAACCAACTTGCATGATTCCTGCTAATAGAAAAACGGTTAAAATAGCTGGTAAAGCTTTGGTAACATCTCCGCCGTTGGCTGCAATAATGGCTGCAATGACTACCATACTTACGGCAGTCATCGGTGCTGTTGGTCCCGAAATTTGTGTGTTGGTTCCTCCAAATAAAGCGGCAAAGAAACTGATAAAAATAGCTCCGTATAATCCTGCACTTGGTCCTAAGCCTGAAGAAACTCCAAAAGCCAAAGCGAGCGGTAATGCAACGATTCCAGCAGTAATTCCTCCAAAAGCATCGCCCTTGATATTAGAGAATAGGTTTTTCATCAGTTAGTCATTTATAAGAGCAAATTGCCCATGATAGTTGGTATGAGGTGTAAAAATAAGGATTAAAACGAAATTTGACTATAATTCATTGACGTCTTCTGCAATGATCCAACCAATTTTTCCGTCGATGAGTTGAATTTTTTTCCAGTTGTCTACGGTATCTAAAACTTGTACTTTGGTTCCTTCGTGCAATACAAATACCTCATCACTACGCAAATTAGGTTCTGCTTTGACAGCCGTTTCTTTTGCAAATACAATTGCAGGACGATCTGCTTGTGCTTTTCCGTATTGCTGATATGCAATGGCAACGCTTCCTAAGATGAAGAGAAATGCAATGAAACTGATCAAAAAGTAGATTCGTTTTTTAAGTGTTTCATAGGAGAATTGATACAATAGAAATGAAATTACACATAAAAAGCCAAAAATAATCGCCATCCACGCCCATTGGTTGTAGGTAAAGGTGTTGGTAATCCTATTGACAAATTTTGAAAGCTGTGTTTTTGGTAACGGTTCAATGGCATCAATCGTCATATTTTTGGCAAATGCCAGATTGTTGATAATGTCTTCATCGTTTGGCGACAATTGCAATGCTTTTTCAAAATAGTAAATACTCGATCCAATTTCGTTGCTTTTGTAATATGCATTTCCAAGATTGTAATAGATCGCCGCAGAATGTTTGCCTGTTTTTAAAATAGCTTTGTATTGGGTAATGGCTTCTGGAAAGTTTCCATCATTGTATGCTTTGTTTGCCGCTTCAAAAGCAGTTGTATTTTCTTGTCCAAATACGAATGAAAAGCTAGAAATGAGCACGAAAAGTAAGTATGTTATTTTTGTCTTCATCTCTGTTATTTTAGTTGTTTGTCAATTTGCGAAATGGTGTGTACCGATTTCTCATAATCTTTGTTGATGGTTACGTTAGATGCTGGCGTGTAGCGCGCAAATTCGCAACTTTCTAACAAGGTGATAAATTCGTGAATAGTTGCTGAATTTACACTGCGTTCGGTGAGTAATTGACTTATTTTTTCTTTGCTAAACTCCGAAGTTTCAATGCGAAGTTTGGCACGCAAATAATTATGCAATCCGCGTTCTAACACTTCATAAAATGCTTCTTGATCGTTTAGTTTTTTCTTCGCTTCTGATAAGTATTTTTTCGCTAAGCGATTTGCCCTTCGTGTTTTATTTCCTTCAATATCATTATCAAACGCTCTCTTTTTTCTTCGCACAATTAAAATAATCGGAATAAAGAAGAAAGGTCCAAATAACAATCCGTAGAATAAGTTCGATTTGAAGAAATCTTCCGTTTCCACAGGCACTAAATTTGCATCTGTTTTTAAGAATCTGAATTGTGAACCGTTTGTGGTAACGAGTTGTTTTTGGGTTGCATTTTGATCGTTTGTATTTTCAGACGTTGCAGTATTTACAGGACCTTCAACGACATCAATAATAATTTCGTCAGAACGTAAGGTTTTGTATTTTTTATCAGAAGGATCAAAATACGAGAATGATACACTTGGTATCGGATATTTTCCTTTGAATTGTGGCACAACGGTGTAACTGTCAGAAATTTTTCCTTGCATTCCTCCAATTCGCGTTGTTACACGTTCTGTAAATTCAGGATCGTATACTTCTAAAGAACTTGGCAATTTCAGTTTTGGCAGTTCAAACAATTTTAGGTTTCCTTTCCCTGAGACTTCTATTTTTGCTTGCAACGATTCGGAGGCATTTAGTGATTGTTTGCTCGTGGTGACTTCAAAATTGAAATCGCCCACAGCACCAGCAAAGTTTTCAGGTTTTCCTGCTTCTGGTAATTTTTTGACATTCACTGTTCTTCGTGCAGATGAAACCGTTTTATGAACCGTTTCATAACGACGTCCAAATACGTCTCTACGATTGGTTGGCACTGAAATTTGTAAGTCGATTGAAAAAGGTTCTATGACTTGTTTTCCTGTTTTTTGTGGATATAACACAAAGCGTTTTAAGGTAACATAGGAATAATCTTCACCTTTGTACGTGGTTCGTTCGGCACGTCGCATTTGTGTTTGAATGCTTTGACTCCAAAAGTTATTGAATGTGGGTTTTCCGAGTTCGCGGTAATCATTGACAATGATGCCTGGCTTTACATACAATTTGTATGAGATTGTTACAGGCTCGTTCAAATACGGATTGCCTTTAGAGACTTCTGTGACCAAGTGCAAACCTTCGGAAATGGCAGTATCTGTACTATTGCCGTTTTGTGCGCCGTTTACAGCTTTGGTTACCGTGATTTTTACTGGTAAGGTTTTATACACTTGCCCATCAATTTCTACTTTTGCTTGTTTGATGGTAAAGGTTCCTTCCGCTTTTGGCTGTATGAAATACGTGTATGTTTTTGAGAAAGAGCGTTGTCCGTTATTCCACACATGACTCATAGACTGAATTGGTCCGCCAACAACACGAAATCCTGCAAAGCTTGGCGCGGTAAAATTGTCGCCGTCTCTGTCCATTTCAAAGTCAACTTTCAAACGTTCATTAACGCCTAGTTTCTTTTTACTAACTTTGGTTTCAAAAGTTACCTGCGCACTGATAGCACTTGAAAATAGTACAAATAGTAGTGTTGATATGTATGTTGTAAGTTTCATCGTTTGTAACGAACTTTTCTTCGTTTTTGTCTCTGTTTTTTTAATAATTACCAGTCTTTTTCAGCTTTTACTTTGACACCTTTTGCCTTTTTTTCGTTCAGTTTATCCTGCGTTTTCTTTTCCGCATTGTTCATTGCCTTCAACAAGCTTTTTACTTGTTGTGGCGACAACTGATTTGGCTTTGGCTGTCGTTGTTGCTCTTTGTTTTTATCGTCTTTTTGGTCTGCTTTTCCTTGACCGTCTTTGTTATCTTTTTGCTTCTTTTCTTTTTCTTGATCGCCTTCGCCATCTTTATTTTTGTCGTCCTTTCCGCCTTCGTCTTTTTCCTTGTCGCCTTGGTCTTCGTTTTTATCTTTTTGATCGTTTTTATCTTGATCTTTTTTGTCTTGCTCTTTTTCCTGCTCCTTTTTGTCCTTGTCTTTTTTATCCTTATCGTCGTCTTTCGGAGGATTTTTCTCAAGCATGTCTTTTGCAAGGGCAAAATTGTAACGCGTTTCATCATCCGATGGTTTGTTGCGCAATGCATTTTTGTACGCTACTACGGCTTTTTCATATTCTTTGTTGTTCATAAACACATTTCCCATATTGTGATATGCCTTGTGTTTATCAGCTTTCGTAGTTGCTACCTCAGCCGCTTGTTTGTATCGGTTGAACGCTTCTTCATAACTTTCATTTTCGTAGTAAACGTTTCCTAAGTTATACTTTGCTGCCACATTTTCGCCGTCTTTGGAGATCGCTTTTCGGTATTCGGCTTCTGCATCTATATAACTGCTGTCTTTGACTGCATTGTTTGCTTTGTACGTATAGTTTTTCGATTCATTTTTGAAGGCATCTACCTTTTCATTTTGTGCATACGATATGGAAATCGTCAACAATGCAAGCAATATGTTTTGTACATTTTTCATGATTCTTTTTCATTAAATAGGTTTAACTTTTGCAACCATGCTGTTTTTCGTTCTAATAGAAAAACATCGAACAGTAATAAGAAGATTCCCAAACCGAGAAACCATTGAAATTGGTCTTGGAATTCAGAGAATTTTTTCGCTTCAAATTCTGTTTTATTCATTGTAGACAGTCGATCCGTAATGAAGCTTACTGCATCTTCGGTGATCTTTCCATCTATATATTCGCCATCGCCTTCGGAGGCAATTTCTTTGAGTGTCTGTTCATTGAGTCGTGTAATGACGACTTCACCTTGCAAATCGCGTTTGAAGGATTCTACGATTCCGCGTCGTTTCAACGGAATGCGTCCGCCTTTTGTCGTTCCCACTCCGATGGTGTAGGTTTTGATGCCTTCTTTTGTTGCTTCGTCTGCCAATTTTCCTGCACCTCCTGTATGATCTTCTCCATCGGAAATGATGACCAATACACGATTGGTTTGTTCTACATCGTCATAATAGGTTTTTGCCAAACGAATGGCGTCATTGATGGCAGTTCCCTGCGATGATAACATGTCCGTGTTCAGATTTCCTAAGAACATTTTTGCGGCTGAAAAATCAGTGGTAATTGGTAATTGCGGAATGGCTCTTCCCGCGTAAGCGATAATACCTATACGATCGCTTCCCAAGTTATTGATGATTTCAGAGACAATTCGCTTTGCTTTGTCCAATCGGCTTGGAGAAATATCTTCTGCCAACATGCTTTTAGACACATCTACCGCGAATACAATATCGACACCTTCTCGTTTTACTGTTTCCAGTTTCGTGCCAATTTTTGGATTGACCAATGCTACAACTAAAGATCCGATTGCCAAACACCAAATCACTAATTTTAGAATAGGCTTAAAAGTAGATTTTTCTGGACTTAAACGTTCTAAGAGTTGTTTGTTGGCAAATTTACGTTGCGCGTTGCGTTTCCATAACTGCATGAGTATGAAAATCAACACCACAATTGGGATGATGATTAGTAAGTAAAAATATTTTTTTTCTTCTAACATAATTCGCTTTAGATAAAACTTCTAAATAAGGTTTTGCGCAATAAGATTTCTAACAGTAATAATATGCCTGCAAAAAAGACAAAGATCCTGAATTTTTCTTCATAATTGGTATAGCGAAATTCTTCAATTTCTGTCTTTTCCAACTTGTTGATTTCTTCATAGATTCCTGCTAATTTTTTACTATTCGTAGCTCTAAAATATTTTCCTCCAGTGGTTTTGGCAATTTGCTTTAATAGCTTTTCGTCAATTTTCACTTGCATGTTTCTGTATTGAAAAGAGCCATCTGGATTAATTGCAAATGGTGTGGATGCCATTCCGTTGGTTCCAATTCCGATGGTGTAGGTTTTGATACCATATTCTACTGCCAACTCGGAAGCAATTTGTGGTTCAATAAATCCTGCATTGTTTTCTCCGTCAGTTAATAGAATGATGACTTTACTTTTGGCTTTGCTATCTTTTAAACGATTGACAGCCGTTGCCAATCCCATTCCAATCGCTGTTCCACCTGTGAGTTCGCCATACTTAAATTTTATTTCTTTTAACGCATTTTGAATGATGTTTTTATCAGTGGTAATCGGTGTTTTGGTAAAACTTTCTCCTGCATATACAACCAATCCGATTCGGTCACTTGGTCTTCCTTCAATAAATTCAGCTGCCACTCTTTTTAGCGCCGCCAATCTGTTGGGTTTTAAATCTCTCGACAGCATACTTGCGGATACATCAATTGCCATGACAATGTCAATTCCCTTGTTGGTTTTGACTCTCGTGGAAACTTCTTTGGTTTGCGGACGCGCCAATGCAACAATTAATGCTGCAACTGCCAACATGCGCAATGCAAACAGTATTGGTTTTAGCTTTGGCAACATACTTTGCGTAGCTTTGAATCCTTGCAAACTTGACATTTTGACATCAGCCAACTGTTTTGGTTTTTTCCAAACATACCAAGCAATTGCTACTGGAATGAACAATAGCAACCAAAAAAATTGTGGATGTGCAAATGTATAATTATCGATCATTCGTCGTTTTCTTTTCTATTAGTGTGATGGAATTTAATATGCGATCCACCAACGTTTTTCCGTCTTCATCATCTTCTGCATACATCATCGTCAAGGTTTGTACGCCACGACCTTCTTGAAATATATAGGCTTCATATTCTCTTTCTTGCGTGCTACTGAATGGACTTAATGTGTCTACAAAAATTCCACTTCCATGTATTTTGAGTCCTTCAATACCTGTTGGCGATTCGTATTCTTCAGTAAATACCAAAAGTTCGGTAGCACCTTCATCTTCAAATTTCTTTAGAATTTTTTCTGCAATGTCATCCAAGGTAATTTCAGGTTGTTGCTTGAATGTCGTCACTGCCAAGTCAATGGAAAATGGTGCCAAATGACTTTGATAGCTGTATATATCTGTTTCCGAAATCGCTGACGCGGAGTCTTTTACTTTTATAGGCGTTATGCGTTTTAATACTTGCGGTGTGGAAATGGTAAAGTCAGCCGTTCCATATTTACTCGTAACCCATTCGTCTTCAAGCAAATCGCCCATAGAATGACCTACATACGTATTTTCTTTTACGTATTCCAAAGTTGCATAACCGACCAATCCGCCAAAAGCGATGATCATTCCCACAACTCCGATCACGGTATTTCTAAAACGTTGCTTTTTGCGTTGTTCTTCTAACAGTCGTAATTTATATTCTTCGTCTTTGCGCAATTCTTCTTCTGAGATTTCAGGAATAGCTTCTTTGGTTTCAACGACGATGTTTTCTACCAAATTACGATCGGCTTTTACAACGGCATCATCTGGTTTGGATTTCGCAAATTTTACCAAATCGGCTGTTTGCAGTACGTTTTTTAGATTTTTGATGGTTTCATCTTTCAAATCCAAATACCCTGCATCTTTTTGTGCTTCTATTTTACGAATCAATTCGGCCGTAGTACTTTCCAACGCATCAATGCGAACTTCTTCTTCGATATATTGACGCACAATGTTGGTGAGTTCAGAATAGTAGCCTTTGTATTCTGAATTGAGTAATAATCGTGATTTGTCCAACTCATTTAATTGCAACAAGGCGCGATCGTACGGAGGAATTTCAGCTTTTTTCTTTTTTTGCTGTTTCTCTCTTAGTTGTAATACAAAAAAGTAGAAATATGCGCCAAATAGTGCCATTAATCCTAAAACAATTAAGAGATATATCCACCAATTACTGCTGCCTTTATCAACGGCAGTGATTTTTTTGATGTCAAACATTTGCTGTTTTAGCGTATCTACAGGCACATCCGCCACAGCAACACGAATAGAATCGGTAAAGAATGCCTTTTCGTTGATGAGTATTTTTAGTTTTGGAATGTAATACGTTCCCGAATCAAATTGTGTGATTCCGTATTCTTTGATGAGATTGTAGTTCGCATCTTGCTTTACGGTATCCGTATCGTAGGCTTCCAACAATTCCAATGGCAAAAATAGATTGTTCCCTTCTGGAAACACAATTGTTGCCGTTGTATCTGCTTCTACCGAGAGTGAAAACTTGATTTCTTCTCCAATTTTGATTTGCGTAGAATCCACTTTCGCTGTCACTTTTTGCGCGAATGTTTGTGTGGCAAATAGACAAAAGAAAACCATCCATAAACCGCTCATTCGCTGGAATGCAAAACGTTTTGTAGATCGTTTTAATTTTGTATTTATATTTCGTAATTCGTACTTCATAATTGGCTTAGCCTCTTCGTTTAAAATAGCCTAATAATTTTTTTACATAACTTTCATCAACACTCGCACTGATGGTTCCTGCGCCACTTCTGGAAAATAATTCTTGAAAGTATTTTACTTTGTTTCTGTAATAGTTGGTGTAATTGTTTCGCACTTTTTTGGAACCTGTATTGACCAACATGGTTTCGCCGGTTTCGCTGTCGAGCATTTGTACAATTCCTAAGTTTGGAATGGTTTCTTCGCGTTGATCATAAATACGAATTCCCGTAAGGTCGTGTTTTTTTGCGGCAATTTTCAAGGTTTGCTCATATTCATCTGCAATAAAATCTGAAAGAATAAAGACAATTGCTTTTTTCTTCATGACGCTTGATAGAAATTTTAATGCTTGCGAGACATCTGTTTTGGTGCTTTTTGGCGTAAATTCTAACAGTTCACGAATAATGCGCAATACATGCGATTTTCCTTTTTTCGGCGGAATGAACAATTCAATATCATCTGAAAATAAAATCAGTCCAACTTTATCATTGTTTTGCATTGCTGAAAATGCCAACGTTGCCGAAATTTCGGTGATGGTTTCGTTTTTAAATTGTGCATTCGTTCCAAAAAGTTCAGATCCTGAGACATCCACCATCAACATCATTGTCAATTCACGTTCTTCTTCGAATACTTTGATGTACGGTTCGTTGTAGCGCGCGGTTACATTCCAATCAATATTTCGTACATCGTCACCAAATTGATACTGACGCACTTCGCTAAACGTCATTCCACGTCCTTTGAAGGTAGAATGGTATTCTCCTCCAAAAATGTGATCGCTCAATCGGCGCGTTTTAATTTCTATTTTTCGTACTTTTTTAAGTAACTCTTTCGTATCCATTGTTCAGCTTGATAAACATTCCGCATCTGATGCAGAATATTTTTGAAATAAAAACTTGGTTTCTTAGTGGTTTCCTGCCTTCGCAGGAATGACAAAATTTATTTATTAAGGAACTTCAATTTCGTTTACAATCTTGTTGATGATTTCTTCGGAAGTGATGTTTTCGGCTTCTGCTTCATAGGTAATTCCGATTCTGTGACGTAATACATCGTGTACTACAGCACGCACATCTTCTGGGATTACGTATCCTCTTCGTTTGATGAATGCATAACATTTAGCGGCATTGGCTAAGTTGATACTTCCACGAGGCGACGCTCCAAAACTGATTAATGGTTTTAAGTCTTCTAATTTGTATTTTTCTGGATATCGTGTAGCAAAAATGATATCTAAGATGTATTTTTCTATCTTTTCGTCCATGTAGACATCTTTGACAGCTTCTTGCGCTTTTAAGATTTGAGCTACAGAAACCACTGGATTTACAGTTTCATAACTTCCTTTTAAGTTGGCACGCATGATGAGTTGTTCTTCGTCCATTTTTGGATAATCAATCACTACTTTCAACATAAAACGGTCAACTTGTGCTTCTGGCAGCGGATACGTTCCTTCTTGTTCCACAGGATTTTGTGTTGCCATTACCAAGAAAGGTTTGTCTAAAATAAACGTTTCATCACCAATAGTTACTTGCTTTTCTTGCATCGCTTCTAACAATGCCGATTGTACTTTGGCTGGCGCACGGTTGATCTCATCTGCTAAGACAAAATTTGCAAAAATGGGTCCTTTTTTAATCGAGAAATCATTCTCTTTCATGTTATAGATGAGCGTTCCCACAACATCGGCTGGAAGTAAATCAGGCGTAAACTGAATTCTGCTAAAACTTCCTTGCACTGCTTTACTCAAGGTATTAATTGCCAAGGTTTTTGCCAGTCCAGGAACACCTTCTAGGAGAATGTGTCCTTTTCCAAGTAAACCAATTAATAAACGTTCTACCATGTGCTTTTGCCCAACGATGATTTTATTAATTTCCATCGTTAGTAAGTCGATAAAAGCACTTTCTTTTTCTATCTTTTCGTTAATGGCTCTAATATCTATTGTTTCTTCCATTTAGGTTCTTTTTTTGAGGCGTGAATTTATGAATCACTTTTAAGAGATGCAAATTGTTAAAATTATTCGTTTATTGCTGTTAATAATTGGTTAAAATATTGAGGATATTTATATATTGAACCCTTTAAAACTCAAAACTGTGTAAGATCGGGAACGATCTCATTTTTTTGTTGATAACGCAACGCTTTACAATTGCGCAATATGCCTGTTGTATTGGCATTTTTTGAATTAAATTTTATGGAATTATCTGGATTAGATTACAGCCTTATTTTTGGATTTTTTGCCATTGTTTTAGGCATTGGAATTTATGTTTCTAAAACTTCTGGGAAAAATAGTACAGAATATTTTTTATCAGGACGAAATATGCCTTGGTGGATTTTAGGAGTTTCGATGGTTGCCACTACATTTTCAACCGATACACCAAATTTTGTGACCGATATTGTTCGAAAAGACGGCGTTTCTTCCAATTGGGTTTGGTGGGCGTTTTTAATTACAGGCTTGTTGACGGTTTTTGTGTATGCAAAATTGTGGCGAAAATCGAACGTAGCAACCGATATAGAATTCTATGAATTGCGCTACGGCGGAAAACCTGCTAAATTTCTCCGTGGATTTCGTGCCGTGTATTTAGGCGTCATTTTCAACATCTTTGCCATGGCTGGAGTTACCTTAGCTGCCATTAAAATTGGTGGTGTCATGTTAGGCTTACAACCGTGGGAAACGGTTGTGTATGCAGGAGCAATTACTGTATTGTTCAGTGCTATTGGCGGATTTAAAGGCGTAATTTACACAGATTTTTTACTGTTTTTTGTGGCGATGGCAGGTGCCATTGGTGCGGCGTATTATTGTGTAAATCTTCCGGAAGTTGGTGGCTTACAAAATTTAATCACACATGAAAATGTAGCGAATAAGCTGAATATTTTTCCCGATTTTAATGATAAAGAAATCTTGATAACACTGATTATCATTCCGTTGGCGGTACAATGGTGGAGTTCTTGGTTTCCAGGCGCAGAGCCTGGCGGCGGCGGTTATATTGCACAACGCATGTTGGCAGCAAAAGATGAAAATCATGCCATTGGTGCAACTTTCTTTTTCAACATTATGCATTATGCCTTGCGTCCTTGGCCGTGGATTTTGGTTGCCTTAGCTTCGTTGGTCGTTTTTCCAGATATTGCCAGTATTCAAACGGCTTTTCCAAATATTCCAGCAGATAAATTAGGAAACGATTTGGCATATTCTGCAATGCTCACAAAATTGCCTAGCGGATTGTTAGGCTTGGTCTTAGCTTCACTTGTGGCAGCGTATATGTCTACGATTTCGACACACTTAAATTGGGGATCGTCTTATATTGTCAATGATTTTTATAAAACCACCATAAAAAAAGATGCTTCTGAAAAAGAACTGGTAAACGTTGGGCGAATTTCCACCGTAGTTCTCATGATTTTTAGTGCCATTTTTGCATTATTTCTACAGAATGCAAAACAGCTTTTTGATATTATTATCATGTTTGGAGCAGGAACTGGACTCATCTTTATTTTACGATGGTTTTGGTGGCGAATTAATGCTTGGAGCGAAATTTCGGCGATGATTGCTTCTGGTATTATTTCTATTTTATTTAAGTTAACTGTTGTTGGAAAAATCATGTTTACACATAAAGATGAAACGAGTGGTTTACTTGTAGAAGGTTGGATGCCAGAATATGCACAGTTTCCGTTAGTAGTACTTATTACTACAATTATTTGGCTGACAGTTACCTTCATGACACAACCTGAAACGAAAGAAACCTTATTCAACTTTTATAAAAAGATTCAACCTGGCGGACCTGGCTGGAATAAAACGATTGCGGATGCAGAAGCGGATGCAGTGCAAATTGTAACCGACACACAACCTTGGAATGTTCCTTCGGGAATTTTAGCCATGTTGGTTGCTATGGTTTTTATTTACAGTATTATGTTTGCGACAGGTTATTGGATTTATGGAGAAACGACACTAGCATTGACATTAACAGTTGTTGCTTTGAGTGCTGGATTTATTTTAACACGACTTTGGAAGAAAATTAGAGCGTCGGTGTTTTAGGCTAGACTTAATTAGAATATTAGACACGCTTCGCTTTGGTAGCGCTTACGCTCTTAGATTGTTTAAATTTCATCACACTGAACTTGACGCAAAAAGTTAACATTAATCTTCAAAAAAATCTAACGATCTAACATTCCAACAATCTAAATTGTCTGAAAACAAATTTGTATTTTTACGGTAAAATAGATAGACTTTGAAATCAAATTATTCAAGAATTATTGCAGGTACCATGACCTGGGGAATTTGGGGGAAACAACTCAACACTTCACAAATGATTGACCTGATGCATCATTGTAAAAATGCTGGAGTTACTACGTTCGATCACGCTGATATTTATGGTGGTTACACGACGGAAGCCGATTTTGGAAAAGCATTTGCCGAAAGTAAGATAGATCGTGAAAGCATCGAAATTATTTCTAAATGTGGCATTCAGTATCAAGCAGAAACACGTCAAAATTCCATTAAACATTACGATTATTCTGCGGAGTATATTATTTGGTCTGCAGAAACCTCACTGAAGCATTTACAAACTGAATATTTAGATCTGTTATTACTACACAGACCAAGTCCGTTGATGCATCCTGAGGAAGTTGCCAAAGCAATTGATCAATTGAAAACACAAGGAAAAATTAAGAATTTTGGAGTTTCCAACTTTACGCCATCACAAATGACGATGATTGGCACAAAGAATACAATTACTGCCAACCAAATTCAGTTTTCGTTGACTGATTTTGACGCGATGCACGATGGAACACTCGATTGTATGATGACCAATTCCATTTTACCAATGGCGTGGCAACCGCTGGGAAGTGTGTTTAGAGAAGAAACCGAACAAACAAAACGAATTCATACAGTTTTGGATACGCTTACAGAGAAATATAACGCTACCAAAGATCAATTGGTATTGGCGTGGATTTTAAAACATCCGTCAAATGTACATCCTGTGATTGGAACGACAACTAAAGAGCGAATTACGAACGCTGCAAAAGCCGTAGAAATTGATTTGTCACAGGAAGATTGGTTTTTGTTATTGGTGGAAAGTCAAGGACATAAAGTTCCGTAGCTTCGCAGTATTGAGATGTTAGTAGTGAGAATTGAGTTTAATTAAAATTATAGATTCCCGCTGGAGTTTATCTTGAGCGTAGTCGAAAGAGAAAATTATGAGTACAACAAAAACAGCTTTTATTACAGGTGCCACAAGCGGAATTGGACGCGAGATTGCGCGCGAATTTGCCAAACATGAAATTCGACTAATTTTGTGTGGGCGCAGACAAGAACGTTTGAACGAATTGCAAGCCGAATTGCGTTCGCACACAGAGGTGCATACCTTAAATTTTGATGTGCGCGATAAAGATAAAGTAGCTGCTGCAGTAGCGTCGTTACCAGCGAACTTTCAAAAGATTGATATTTTGATAAATAATGCTGGAAATGCACACGGTTTGGATCCGATTCAGAAAGGAAGTTTGGACGATTGGGACGCGATGTTGGATATTAATGTAAAAGGATTGTTGTATGTGAGCAACGCCATCATTCCGCAAATGGTGGAACGAAATGCTGGACAAATTCTCAATATTGGTTCTACGGCAGGAAAAGAAGTATATCCAAACGGAAATGTGTATTGTGCCAGCAAACATGCGGTGGATGCACTGAATCAAGGCATGCGACTGGATTTGAATGCACACGGAATTCGCGTGGGTGCTATCAATCCTGGATTGGTGGAAACGGAGTTTAGCGATGTGCGTTTTAAAGGTGATACAGATCGTGCGGAGAAAGTATATCAAGGCTTTCAACCGTTGACACCGAAAGATGTTGCCGAAACGGCGTATTTTATTGTCTCGCGACCTGCGCATGTAAATATTGCCGACTTGACAATGATGTGTACGGCGCAAGCTTCGAGTACGATTGTAAAGAAATCGTGATGAATAATCGATTGTATCAATTTTGGATAGATTTATCATCTAAATACACCGATGATACTATGTTTCTACAATATCATTGGGAAGAAATTAAAGGGTTTTATGGAGAAGAAAAGCGTCATTATCACAACCTAAATCATATTAGTCATATGTTGCACTTAGCAGAAAACGATCAAAAAGATTTGATTGATTATGACATTTTACAATTTGCCATTTGGTATCACGATATCGTCTACCGCGCTACGAAAAGTAACAATGAATTGAAAAGTGCTGAATTCGCTCAAAAAAGACTAAAAACATTACAAATTGATCCAAAAAAGATAGAAAATTGCACAAATTTGATCATTTCTACAAAAAAACATGAAATCCTAAATGCTCAAAATGAAGATAATGCCTATCTTTTGGACTGGGATTTGGCAATTTTAGGAACACCTTGGGAACGTTATCTTACATATACTCAAAACATTCGCAAGGAATATTCCATGTTTCCTGATTTTATGTATACAAAAGGAAGAAAGAAAGTATTGCAGCATTTTCTAGAACGTCCACGAATTTATTATACCGAAAAGTATCACAGTTTGTGGGAAACCATCGCTAGAGAAAATATTCAAAAAGAACTCAATTTGTTATGATTAATAAACGCCTTTTGATTAAAAACTTGCTCGCTCACAACGATGAGAATAGTTTTTATGACAAAAAGCGGAAGTTGAATATTGGCGAAAAAGAAGGTAAAGCAAAGTTTCTGAAACATATTTGTGCGCTTTCGAATAGCAATCCTAAAAACAATTCGTACATCGTGATTGGTGTGGAAGATGAAGACAATAAAATTGTTGGTGTGGATTTTTTTGACGATAGTAAAATTCAGAATTTAATCAATGCCTATTTAAAAAATCCGCCGATTGTACAGTATGAAAATATTTATTTTCCGCATTTGCCCAAAGGAAAAGTAGTCGGTTTGGTGACGATTCGACCAATTGATCAAATTACTTCACTTCGAAAGAATATTTGGAAATATTATGGCGGCTCTGTGTTTCTACGTGATGGCAGTATTTCCATGCCGAAAGTGTTTGATATTGAGATTACAGATGTGAATTCTGAAATTGTACAAAACATTGAAAAAAGCGCGCAGAATAATATCAAATTGACCTTGGATAGCGTGATCAATTTCATCACCAATGAACACAAAAATTTAGAATCGCATTATCAAGTTTTTAAAGAACAATTTATTGTGTGTTGGGCAGGAATCAAGCAAAAAACCGACGACAAAGTTTTCTATTCGCGCGTGGATATTGAATTGATCAACGAGCAAGTAAAATTATTTTATTCCGCATTAGATCAAGTTGAAATCACCTATAATGACGATGCTTTTACCATTGTGGAATACGTTCCATTGGGACTTCAAAATAAATACAAATACTATCCGCTGGAAAAAGTAACAATTACCTTCAAACCCAACGGAATGTACGCTATTGATACCAATTTAATTTTTGAAGCACCGCAATTCGACAAAAAAACCTTGCATCACATTTACAACACCAACAATGTGATTTTAGAAAAAATTCAAAAAAACATTCCCATCACCGAAAGTGAAGATCTTGATTTACGAAATTTACCTGCGACGTATATGATATGCTATTTGAATGGTTTTCACGAAGCTAAAAACAAACTCGATGAAGCAAAATTACTTCTAAAAAATTACGATAATGATATCTTCGAGTTGTACAAAGCGAGCATTCGTATTTTGCGGAAGATAAAGTACAATTAGGTTTTACATACTATTAATTATTAGAGGCATGAGAAAAAGTTTAAGTTATATCATATTAGGAATAGCCATTATAGCGTTTATCTATACTTTTATTAGAACAGGCGAAATAGGCACTTCATTTTTGATTGCTGGAATAGGTCTGGCATGGTTTCTATTTGAGAATATATTTGAATTGATTACGCTCTTTGGGCCAAAATCAAATAAGAAATCCAATGATGAAATACATCGAAAAGCTAAAGAAGCTTTGAAAAAGGTAACCGACAACAATCCTACACTGAGATAAAAAATCATCCTACTCTTATTAAAATCTTGCCGTAATAAATTCTCTCAAACTCACGTTAATTTGTACTTTTGCTGTATGATGCAAAACATTCGTGTAGCGGTAGACGCGGTCGTATTTGGATACAAAGACCATCAATTGAACGTGCTTTTAATCAAACGAAAAGTAGCGCCGTTTCAAGGTTCATGGGCATTGCCTGGCGGTTTGGTCTTAGAAAATGAAAGCTTAGAAACTGCCGTAGAACGTGAATTACAAGAAGAAACCAACGTCACTATTGATTATTTAGAGCAACTCTATTCGTTTGGAAAACCCGATCGCGATCCGCGAAATCGTGTCATTTCCGTTACGTATTTTGCCTTGGTAAAACCGTCGCATCATACCATAAAAGCGGATACAGATGCGCAAGATGTTGCGTGGTTTCCCATCAATGAATTGCCCGAATTGGCGTTTGATCATGCTATTATTTTAGACAAAGCCAAAACGCGCTTGCGCAACAAACTCACCTACGAACCAATTGGTTTTGACTTGCTTTCAACCAAATTTCTCTTTTCCGATTTAGAAAAGCTGTACATGACCATTTTAGAGAAAAAAATTGATCGTAGAAACTTCCGCAAAAAAATATTGAGTTTTGGCATCTTGGAAGAACTCGACGAAAAAGTTTCTGAAGGACGCGGAAGACCTGCTAATTTATTCCAATTCAACAAAAAACAATACTTCAAATTACAAAAAGAAGGATTCTTGTTTGATATAAAATAACTTGGGCGTGCCCGCAAACGGTCAGGCTCTCGGCAGTCGCTCTCTTCGAGGAGCTTCAACAAAGCCTCCATCCTTCACGCGAACTCCAGTTTCATTTATCATTGAGCAAAGTCGAAATGCCATCCTTCATGCAAAAAAACAATCATTCAATCATTCAATTTTCAAATCAATTAATGTAATTTTTACACAAAATAATTTGCAGAACTAAAAAAGCATTCTATATTTGCGTACAAATAACGCTAATATGAACTATGTACACTTAGATTCGGACTTTACTCCTTTTGGAACATCCATTGATTTTGAAACGTTTACATTTTCTGGAGGCGAACCACATATCAAAATAAAAGAAGCTGTAAAAGGTGCAATTACCATTACGCAACGTATTACAAGTTTCAATGATTTGGGAATGATTTTATTAGCAACCGATGCTTTACGAAGAATGAACGTAACAAAAATTAACCTATTCATTCCGTATGTTCCCGCAGCGCGTCAAGATCGTGTGATGGTTTCAGGAGAACCACTAAGCGTCAAAGTATATGCAGACATCATCAACAGTCAACACTATGAAAAAGTCACGGTGTTCGATCCGCATTCGGAAGTCACACCAGCGTTAGTAAACAATGTAGAAGTCATTGACAATCATGAATATGTAAAGCAATGTTTAAAAACCATAAAAGATGAAATCGTATTAATTTCTCCCGATGGTGGCGCGTTAAAAAAGATATACAAACTCTCTGCATATTTAGGAGGAATTGAAGTGATAGAATGTTCTAAAAAACGAGATGTACAAACAGGTGAATTATCTGGATTCACAGTCTATGCAGACGATTTACAAGGCAAAACAGGAGTCGTTATTGATGATATTTGCGATGGCGGCGGTACATTTTTAGGACTCGGAAAAGCATTGAAAGCAAAAAATGTGGGCGATGTACACTTAATCGTAAGTCACGGAATCTTCAACAAAGGATTTGAACAATTAGAAAGTATTTATAAAACCATTTTCACCACAAACTCATTTAGAGATGTGAAATCAAAACAAGTAGTACAAATTAACTTTTAGGTAATTGAATACAGAGCCAAGAGCCAAGAGCCAAGAGCCAAGAGCCAAGAGCCAAGATAAAAAATTCGTGAATTCGTGGTAAAAAACAATGAATGCATAATTTAAAATATAACATTGAGCATCTCGACTGCGCTCGATGTGACACATTTAAAATTAAAAAATAGAAATTATGAACTTATTAGAACGCTTACAAGGAGGAATAATTGGAGTTGCCACAGGTGATGCTTTGGGCGTTCCGTATGAGTTTCTCAGTAAAGAACGAATGCAACGATTTCCTGCCACTGACATGATTGGGCACGGAACACACCATCAACCCTTAGGAACTTGGTCAGACGATAGTTCACTTACGTTTTGTTTACTAGAAGGTTTGATTTCTGGATATAATACCAAAGTAATTGCACGAAAATTTGTTGCTTGGTTCGATCGCGCATATTGGTCGCCACACGGAAGTGTTTTTGATATCGGAATCTCAACGCGACAAGCAATTTACAGACTAGAACAAGGACATACACCCGAAATTTGTGGTGGAATGGACGAATATTCTAATGGAAATGGTTCGCTCATGCGAATTCTTCCATTGGTCTATTTCTTGAGAAATGAAGAAGATATTGAGGAACGCTATCGAATTGTAAAAGAAGTTTCTTCCATGACACATGCGCATTTTAGATCTGTATTTGCTTGTTTTATCTATGTTGAATATGGTTTGTTAGTATTGAACGGAACTGAGAAGTTTCAAGCGTATGCGAAAGTAAAGGAACATGTAAATTCTTTTATAAAAACACAAAATTTCAACGAAAAAGAAGTTGGGTTTTATTATGAAATTTTACAACAAGATATTTCAAAAAGAGATCCTGAGCGAATTAGCGGAAGCGGCTATGTTGTCAATTCCTTAGAAGCATCTTTGTGGTGCTTTTTAACAACTGATTCATACAAAGATTGTGTTTTAAAAGCGGTCAACTTAGGAGAAGACACAGATACCACTGCTGCAATTGCTGGTGGATTGGCAGGATTGTATTATGGATTTGATGCCATTCCTGAAACTTGGAAATTTCAATTAGCACGTTATGATGACATTCAGAACCTAATTGTTCGTTTCCATGAAAGTTTACTTTAAAATAAAGTGTGCTAACGATATAATTTAAAATTTAGCACACAACATTTAACATAAACAGAGAAAATGAAACACACATTACAACATATACAATATGAGTTCAACTCAAAAAAGCGGTTAAAATTCATCTTTTTTTGGGGACATCAACCTGCAAAAGATGGAAGCGTTACCAAAAGTTGTTTTAGTCAATGGTGGGAAGATGGTTTTACCGTTAAAAACGAAACTTTTAAAACAGCCGAACATTGGATGATGGCAGAAAAAGCGCGTATTTTTAACGATGAAGAAAAGCGAAATAAAGTTTTAACTGTAAATCATCCGCATGAAGCGAAACAACTAGGAAGAAAAGTCAAAAACTTTGATCCAGTTATTTGGGATGAACACAAATTCAACGTAGTTGTTGAAGGAAACCATCACAAGTTTTCACAACATGAACATTTACAGCAATTTTTACTAAACACCAAAAACAGAGTGTTAGTTGAAGCCAGTCCAAGAGATAAAATTTGGGGAATTGGTATGAGTGAAAACGATGAACATATAACAAATCCTAACCTGTGGAAAGGACAAAACTTATTAGGTTTCGCCTTGATGGAAGTTAGGGATCAATTGAAAAAAGATGCTGGCATAAAGAGCCAAGAGCCAAGAGCCAAGAGCCAAGAGCCAAGAGCCAAGAGCCAAGAGCCAAGAGCCAAGAGCCAAGAGCCAAGAGCCAAGAGCCAAGATAAAAAATTCGTGAATTCGTGGTAAAAAACAAAGAAGGAACAATTTAAAATAAAAAAACAATGAAACTTACCATACACGGATACTCAACCGCATTATATGCAACGTGGTATTATATAGAAGAATTAGGAATATTATTTGACGCAGGCGATGGTGTTTGTTCAAATTTATTAGGAAAAGCAGGAAAGATAAAACACGCGTTTATTTCACATGCCGATAGAGACCATTTGACAGGTTTATTGCAATTCAATCAATTATTTGCAGGTTTAAAACCAACTATTTACTATCCAAAAGATGCAGGTTCATTTCCGTTTCTAAACGACTTCTTTACCAAATTTGATCCACATAACTCAGGAACAACTTGGCAAGCTATTGAAAATAAGTCAAAGGTTTTGATCAAAAACTCAATGCATGTAGAAGCCATAGAAAACGGGCATGTCGTACAACCTAGTTTATTGAAAAGTTTAAGTTTCAAAGTATTTGAAACCAAACGAAAGCTCAAATCGGAATTTGTGAATTTGCATAAAGACGAATTGATTCAAATTAAAAAAGAACACGGAGATCAGTTCCTAACGAATGAAGTCAAAAGAAACGTTTTATCCTATTCTGGAGATACGCCAATTGAAAACTATGAACGCTATCACAACAGTGAAATTCTCATTCATGAAGCAACGTTTTTGACCAAAGAAGAAACAAATACAAAAGCATTTAAGAACAAACACAGTTCGTTAGATGAAGTATTTAAAATGGTTGCCAATATCAAGATAGACAAACTGATCTTAGGACATTTTTCATCGCGGTACGATCAACATGACATAGACAACGAAATTAAAAAACACATACAGAAGTACAACATTAAAATTCCCGTACATCGGATTCCTGTTGGAAAAGCTGTTAAAAATATGTTGGCGCAAGAGCCAATCAATTAAAATGAAAAAATCAACAAGAAAAATAAAAGCACTTGAAACCTTGGACATCCAAAAAAATGGAAGCTACTTGTTTCAAGGTGAGATTGTAGACATCAAAAACGCACATGAATATACAGTTGAAAACTCAAACTATTACACAAGTAAAAAATTAGACGAAATACTTTCAAATAGTACGTTAGATAAAAATTACAAAACACAATTTGAAGTTACAGATGAAACTTCTTTAAAAGCAATTTTACGATTGGCAAATGAAGAAAATATCATGTGTTTAAATTTTGCTTCCGCGAAAAATCCTGGTGGTGGATTCTTAAATGGTGCTTTGGCGCAAGAAGAAAGCTTAGCAATTGCTTCCAGTTTATATACAAGTCAAATGGAGAATTTCGAATTCTATGAAAACCATAGAAATAGGAAATCTTGTATCTATACAGACAACATGATTTACAGTCCAAAAGTACCTTTCTTTAGAGACAACAAAGGCGAATTAATAGAAAAACCTGTGTTATGTTCGGTAATTACATCCGCTGCGGTAAACCTCGGAGTAGTAAAAAGAGTAGAAGCGGAGAAAATTTCAAAGGTGCCTACAATCATGCGAACACGAATTGAAAAAGTGTTGGCTTTGTCCATTTTACACGGAAACGATACGCTCATTCTTGGCGCTTGGGGTTGTGGCGTTTTTCAAAACGATCCGGCGTTAATTGCGAAGCTTTTTAAAGAAGTATTGGAAACAACATTTAAAAATCAATTTAAAAAAGTGGTGTTTGCTATTTACTCAAGAAACGAAAAATTCATCACACCGTTTAAAGAAGAATTTGAAGTATGAAAACTTTATATAGACCTACAGGATTAAAAGAACTAGAACTGATTGCCGACATCAATTTTAAAGGATTTCCTCCTAGATTGGAATGGCAACCTATATTTTATCCTGTGTTAAACGAACAATATGCTATTGAAATTGCACAAAAGTGGAATACAAAAGATGAAAGTTCAGGCTATATTGGTATTGTAACTGCTTTTGATGTGAATGAACACTATCTTAATCAGTTTGAGGTACAAAACGTTGGAAGCGCTCATCATAATGAATTCTGGATTCCTGCTGAAGAACTAGAAAAATTCAATCAGCAAATTATGGGAGAAATTAGAGTTACAAAAGCATTCTTGGGAAAACAATTTGTTTTTACTGAGAATGAAGAAATCAACAAATTAATTAGAAAACATGAAATTAAACATACAAAACTATAAAGAACAGCTAAACGAATGGCCACAAAACGGACATCACATTATGGCACAATACGATGATGAAAAAATAATTGTATACCAATCGTATCGTCCTGCTATTGGACTTTTCGCTGCGAAACATCAATTTTTTGGTGGCCCTTTTAGCTTGGAACGCATGACGTGGATCAAACCCAATTTTTTGTGGATGATGTACCGAAATGGTTGGGGGAAAAAAGTGGGACAAGAAGTCGTTTTGGCAATTCACTTAAAGCGTGAAGCGTTTCAGAAATACTTGGAAAATGCCGTGCATTCTTCTTTTAAGTCTGAATTATACGAATCGCATGAAGCGTGGCAGAAAAAAGTAAAATCCTCCAATGTCCGTTTGCAATGGGATCCAGATCACGATCCGTATGGCGCAAAACTAGAACGCAGAGCGATTCAAATCGGAATTCGAAATCAGTTTATTCGTTCTTACGCAAAAGAAGATATCATCGAAATCGAAGATATCTCTGCGTTTGTGGCGGAACAATACGAATTCGTCAAAACAAATCAGCTAGAGAAGCTGCAAATTCCTGCAGAACGTCCTTTTGTACCAAAAGGCGACGAATTGCAGAAAAAATTACAATTACAATGAGTAAAAAAAATAAAAGTATCAGCAAATTTCTAAGTTATGTACTCAGGCACCATCCTGGGAAACTTGGAATTACACTCGATGAAAACGGTTGGACTTCCGTCGCCGTTTTACTCGAAAAAATAAACGTAGAACCATATTCGCTTTCTATGCAAGAACTAGAAGATGTAGTGGCAATGAATAACAAAAAACGCTTTGCTTTCAACGAAAACAAAACAATGATTAGAGCGAATCAAGGGCATTCTGTGGATATTGATTTGGCGTTGCAACCAAAAGAACCGCCAAGGTATCTATATCATGGAACAGTTGAAAAATTTATCAACTCCATTCAAGAAAAAGGATTGATCAAAGGAACACGACAACATGTCCATTTGAGCGTAGATAAAGAAACAGCTGTTAATGTTGGAAGTAGAAGAGGAAAACCAATCATTCTAACGGTAAGAAGTGGCGAAATGCATGCACAAAATCATGCGCTTTATCAATCAGAAAATGGTGTTTGGTTGATAGAAGCAGTTCCAAAGGAGTTTATTGAATTCTGATCAAAAATTATAGTATTTTAGAAGAAAATTTAAAATGAGAACACTTGCAATAGGAGACATACACGGAGGATTTAAAGCATTAATGCAAGTGCTAGAACGCGCCAATGTTACTACAGAAGATACCTTAATTTTTATGGGCGATTATGTAGATGGCTGGAGCGAATCTGCTGAATTAGTTGAGTTTCTCATACAATTAAACACCAAACAAAAATGTATTTTCATTCGTGGAAATCATGATGTTTGGTGTCATGAATGGTTGCTAGACGGACATGTTAATGATGTTTGGTACATGCACGGCGGAAAAGAAACCTTAGAAAGTTATGCGCGTGTTAAGTATGACAAACAACAACATTTAGAATTTTATGAAAACTTAGAAAACTACTATATTGACGAGCAAAATAGATTATTTCTTCATGCAGGATTTACCTCAATGCACGGTGTTTTAAAAGAGCATTATCAGAAGAATTTTTATTTTGACAGAACTTTAATAGAATCTGCTTTATTGGCTGAAAAAATTGGCGTAGAAAACCTCAGCAATCCACGATATGCGCCACAACGTTTTCAACATTACTACGAAATCTATATCGGTCATACGCCTACGTTAAACTTTAATTGTCATATTCCGATGAAAGCTCATAATTTATGGGACGTGGATACTGGTGCCGCTTTTACAGGCAACTTGTCTATCTTAGATATTGATACAAAAGAATTTTGGCAAAGCGATCCGCTTCCCGAATTATATCCTACCGAAAAAGGAAGAAACAAAATGCGTGTCGTTCGTAAAAAATGAACTACCTAAAAACTACATACTATTTTAATTTTGAAGATGAAATCATTCAAAAATTAGCAGCTTCCTATAAAGACAATACAAGTTCTGTCCAAGAAAAAGCGATTGCATTGTACAACAAAGTTCGTGACGATTGGAAATATGATCCGTACAGCATTAGTCTTTCAAAAGAGAACTTTCGCGCTAGCGTCATTGCTCAAAAATCAAGTGGAAACTGTGTTGAAAAATCAATTCTACTAATTGCCTGTTTAAGAGCTATAGAAATTCCTGCAAGACTGCATTTGGGAAAAGTAAAAAATCATATTGCTGTAGAACGACTTACAGAAAAATTTGGTTCAAACGAACTCACGCCACATGGAATGGTGAATGTTTTTTTAAACAATAAATGGTTAAAATTATCGCCCGCTTTTAATGCTTCTTTATGTAAAAAGTTCAAGGTTGCACCTTTGGAGTTTGATGGAGAAAACAATTCTTTTTTGCAACAATACAACAACCAAGGAAATCTATTCATGGAATATACAGACGATTATGGACATTTTGAAGATGTTCCGTTAGCATTCATGAAAAGAAATGTAAAAGAACATTATCCGCATATCTTTGACACCGATGAAAATATTACAGAATTTAAACTTTGAAACATTTTACGAATAACGTACTATGAAAAAAAGACAAATAGACATACTCTTTCTGCTATTATGTATAGCCTTATTATTTATACCCTTATGGGAAATGAGCTATAGATATCTTTGGGATTGGGATTTTGGAAATAAAGTCCATGGGAAAATAGAAAATTCAGGAATATTTAAAAATACTTGGGCAGCACTAACCAATGATAATGATTATATTCAAGTATACGGTTATCACATAAAATTTCCAGTGATATTTTTTGGAATACTGATACAATTCATACTCATATTCAAAAGAAAACTGATACAGCAAGCTGCTTCACTTTATGTAATAAGTATAATAGTATACGGAGTTAGTATGTATATATTTCTAGCAAGTTTTGACAGACACACAATGAACATAAATTTACAAATAGGATCGTTCTTGTTTTTTGCACTCATGATCATCGGAATCATTAAAGAAACGGTACGAATTAAAAAATAAAATTCAACTTCAAATCCCATAGTTTCAAACATTAAATCAATAAAATTCTTGTCAGTTTCAAAAAACATTTTATATTTGCGTATAATTAACGCAAAATAATATTCTTATGAATCCACTATTGCTGACAGACGGTTACAAACTCGGACACAAAGAACAATATCCGCAAGGAACCACAAAAGTATATTCAAACTGGACACCACGAAAAAGTAGAATTGAAAATATTGACAGCGTTGTCTTTTTTGGACTGCAATACTTCATCAAAGAATACCTTATCCAACAATTCAACACAGAATTCTTCCAACAACCAAAAGCAAAAGTCGTTACCGAATACAAAAAATATGTCGATCACTATTTAGGTGTCGATTACGATGTTTCACACATAGAAAATTTACACGATGTAGGCTACTTACCTATCGAAATTAAAGCGATACCCGAAGGAACCGAAGTTCCCATTCGTGTACCAATGTTTACGGTTGTCAACACACTTCCCGAATTTTTCTGGATTACAAATTACTTAGAAACACTCCTTTCCAATATCATTTGGCAACCGTGTACTTCAGCTACCATTGCAAAACAATACAAAACCATTTTAATGAAATACGGACAAGAAACCGATAAAGAAAATCGAGACTTTATCAACTGGCAAGGACACGATTTTTCCATGCGTGGTATGTCGGGAATAGAATCTTCAATTTTGAGCGGAATGGGACATGCACTGTCTTTTACAGGAAGTGACACGCTTCCCGTTACAATCAATTTGGAGAAATATTACAATACAGACGTCACCAAAGAATTGGTCATTGGAAGTGTCAACGCTACCGAACACAGCGTTATGTGTGCAGGAAGCAAAGACGACGAAATAGAAACTTTTAGACGTTTGTTAAGAACCTATCCAACAGGAATTCTCTCCGTTGTTTCAGATACGTGGGATTTGTGGAAAGTGCTTACCGAATATTTGCCACAACTGAAAGAAGAAATTCTAAACCGTGATGGAAAACTCGTCATTCGTCCCGATTCTGGAAATCCTGTCGATATTATCTGTGGATGCGAACACAAAAATAAAACGATTAGCAAAGGTGTTGTTGAAGTATTGTGGGAAGAATTTGGCGGAACGATCAATTCGCAAGGATACAAAGTATTGCATTCTAAAATTGGTGCTATTTACGGCGACAGTATCACGATAGACAGAGCAACCCAAATTTGTGAACGTTTGAAGCAAAAAGGGTTCGCTTCCACCAATGTGGTTTTGGGAATTGGAAGTTTTACCTATCAATACAACACACGTGATACATTTGGCTTTGCGATGAAAGCGACGTATGTAGAAATACACGGTGAAGGACATGCTATTTTTAAAGATCCAATTACAGATGATGGCACCAAAAAATCTGCAAAAGGGTTGATACAACTCTTTACCAAAAACGGAAAAATTACATTAAAAGATGAATGTTCTATTCAAGAAGAAAAAGAAGGCTTATTGACCACCGTTTTTAAAGATGGACAGCTATTGCGAGAACAATCACTACAAGAGATCAGAACCAATATCACGAAACCGACAAAAGATGTTAATTGTGAAAAAATAGCGACTATTGTAGATATTTAGTGGTACATTCGCGCACCATCCAAACCATCAAATCATGTCTATAAAAAATATTCGCTTAGAAGTCATGCAGACTATTGAAAAAGAAATCGATAGTTTCATGGAAAAATACCTAATTCCGCCAGAAAAAATATGGCAACCCACCGATTTTTTACCAAATTCTCAAGAAGATACGTTTTTTGATGAAGTGCATAAAATTCGTGAAGAAGCTAAAGAAATAGGATACGATTTATGGGTAGTTTTGGTGGGCGATACCATTACAGAAGAAGCATTACCAACCTACGAATCATGGTTGATGGATGTAGAAGGAATCAATCAACATGGAAATGACGGTAAAGATAATGGTTGGGCAAAATGGGTTCGTCATTGGACAGGAGAAGAAAATCGTCACGGCGATGTTTTAAATAAATATCTGTATTTATCTGGTCGTGTCAACATGCGCGAAATAGAAATTACAACACAACACATGATTAGTGATGGTTTTGATATTGGAACCGCAAACGATCCATATCGAAATTTTGTATACACCAGTTTCCAAGAATTAGCAACTAATATTTCACACAAGCGTGTGGGTCAACTCGCAAAAAAGCAAGGAAATGGATTGCTTGGAAAAATGTGTAATATGATTGCTGGTGACGAAATGAGACACCATTTGGCATATAGAGAATTTGTAAAAACGATTCTTAAGTACGATCCTAGCGAAATGATGTTGGCTTTTGAAGATATGATGCGTAAAAAAATCGTGATGCCAGCACAATTTGTCCGTGAATCGGGAGAAGCTATCGGAACTGCTTTTGAAAACTTTTCTAATGCTGCACAACGCATTGGCGTATATACAACACATGATTATATTGATATCCTACGAAAGTTAAATGCATATTGGGAAATTGATAAATTGAACGATTTAACAGATACCGCCAAAAAAGCACGTGATTACGTCATGAAATTACCAGATCGTATGGCGCGTATTGCGGATCGTGTGGCAATTCCAGAAGATATTACACGGTTTAAGTGGGTGGAAGCGAATGGAATGCTTTAGTTTTAGAGCGCTTCACTTCGACAAGCTCAGTGTGAACGCTGTTAGAAACTTTCAAAACAAATTAATAACAAAGAATCTCATGCTGAACTTTTAAGCTGAGTTTACCGAAGTTTGATCTAGCATTTTACATTTACAATTTATTAGATCGTCACTTAGAATGGTTTTTCTGCACATTGAGCGCAGTCGAAATGAAAGCAGATCTCGATACAAAAGCTCTTCGAAATTCCACTCGATCAGACGTTTGGAGAAAGTGATTAATCTTTCAATAAAAACATAAAAATCCGCTCTCGTAAGAAAGCGGATTTTTCAATTTTATATAATTCTATTGCTATTACAAATCAAACTTAATTCCTTGCGCTAATGGCAATTCAGTTGTATAGTTGATCGTATTGGTTTGTCTACGCATGTATATTTTCCAAGCATCAGATCCAGACTCGCGTCCGCCTCCTGTATCTTTTTCTCCACCAAAAGCGCCACCAATTTCTGCTCCAGACGTTCCAATATTTACATTGGCAATTCCACAATCAGATCCTGCAACAGATAAGAAACGTTCTGCTTCACGCAAATTGTTCGTCATCACCGCAGAAGATAAACCTTGCGCAACTCCATTTTGAACTTCAATGGCATTTTCAATAGTGCCACTATATTTTAGTAAGTATAAAACGGGTGCAAAGGTTTCATGCTGTACAATTTCAAAAGAATTATCAGCTTCCGCAATCGCAGGTTTTACATAACATCCACTTTCATAACCTTCACCTTCTAAAACACCACCTTCTACCACGATGTTTCCTCCTTCTGCAACTACTTTTTCCAAGGCAGCTTGGTATCCTTTTACCGCATCTTTGTCAATTAATGGGCCTACATGATTGTTTTCATCTAACGGATTACCAATACGCAATTGTCCATACGCAGCAACTACGGCATCTTTTACCGTATCGTATACAGATTCGTGAATAATCAATCTACGTGTAGAGGTACAACGTTGTCCTGCCGTTCCAACAGCTCCAAAAACAGCACCGATAACGGTCATTTTAATGTCTGCATCTGGCGTTACGATAATCGCATTGTTTCCACCTAATTCTAACAAAGACTTTCCTAAACGTCCTGCTACTTCTTTGGCAACAATTTTCCCCATTCGGGTAGATCCTGTCGCAGAAACTAACGGAATACGGGTATCTTTTGATAAAAATTCTCCCACTTTATAATCGCCATTTACCAAACAGCAAATTCCTTCTGGTAAGTTATTTTCTGCAAAAACCTCTGCAGCTATATTTTGACAAGCGACTCCACACATGGGAGTTTTTTCAGAAGGTTTCCACACACACACATCTCCACAGATCCAAGCCAACGCGGTATTCCACGCCCAAACAGCTACTGGGAAGTTAAATGCAGAAATAATTCCGACAACGCCTAATGGATGGTATTGTTCGTACATTCTGTGTCCTGGACGCTCCGAATGCATCGTAAGTCCGTGTAACTGACGTGATAATCCGACAGCGAAATCACAGATATCAATCATTTCTTGCACTTCTCCCAAACCTTCCTGGTATGATTTCCCCATTTCGTACGAAACCAATTTTCCAAGTGCTTCTTTTTTCTCTCTTAATTTTTCTCCAAACTGACGCACTACTTCTCCACGTTGTGGCGCTGGCATTGTTCTCCAAGTTTTAAAAGCGGAAGTGGCAGCTTCCATTACTTTTTCGTAATCTTCTTTTGTCGTCGATTTTACTTTTCCAATCAATTTTCCATCTACTGGAGAATACGATTCGATCAATTCTCCGTTTGAAAAATTGTTTGAACCTGTTGAAGTTCCTTCATTGATATCTTTTAAGCCTAGCGTGGCTAACGCTTCTTTGATTCCAAAATCAGTAGTCACTGCTCCCATTTATTTATAACTTTTTTTAGTTCTTTTGTTAAATTTCTGCGAAGATAGCACAATTCTATCAATCTTTTGTTGCACTAGGTGCGGTTTATCATTTCAATTCTAAGATGTTGTAATGGTATTCGGCACGAAGATATTTTTCATCTTTCTCAATATCTATTTTCAAGCTTTTCCGATGTTGATGCAATTGCAATCCTGTATTTTGTTCTTGTTTTATATTTACGATTTGGCTATATGTTGTTTCACTGTGTTGAATTAAGTTTTCTTTTAGTAAAAATGTATTTACATCAAAATAATACCACCAAATTGTATCACTATTTGGATACGTAACTTTAATGGCATGTGCGTTTGTTTTATCTTCCAATTGAACAATTCTTTCATAGGTTAAAGAAGCTTCCGTATCCAACAATTTGTACGGTTGCCATAATACGTATTGCGCTGCCATCATTTCCTTTTCAGCGGCTTCTACGATATCATCGTCCGTAATTTGATAGCCATTTTCAAAGACAAATGTTTCCGTTCCATCAAACACAATTCGTTTTTCAACGGTGCCTTCCATCCATATTACTTTAGAAGTAAATTCAGGTTGTAATGTATTTTGAAATTTTTGTGTAATTGTTTTTTCTACATTTCCAGAAGGTTCATAAAACGTAGTCGTTTTTTCGTAAGTCAATGTTTTGACGGTTTCCCAAGCGGCTTTCCCTCCATGGGCTTCTTCCAATGATTTTTCAATCACTTCAATGGCTGTTAATTTGGGTTCACAAGCATACAAGAAAGAAATTGTGAAACACAGTAGTAAAAAATAACTATTCTTCATCAGCAGTAAATCGTTCATCAACAGGCATCACATGTCCACAATTATCACAGGTCAATAATTCTTTAGAAGCATAAAAATCTTTAAAATGACCTAAAAAATCTTTTTCAACATCATGTAACGGAAATCGAACTTCATGTAATTTATGATTACAATTGTCACAATACCATTGCAAGCCATCCATTAAATTGGTTCCTTTTCGTTTGCGTTCTACCACCAATCCGATAGAATTTTCATGACGAACGGGCGAATGTGGCACACCTGCTGGATGCAAATACATATCGCCAGGTCCTAATTTCATGGTTTTCTTTTCGCCATCTTCTTGAATGTGTACTTCAATATTTCCTTCTAACTGGTAAAATAATTCTTCCGTTTCATTGTAATGATAATCCTTTCGCGCATTCGGTCCACCCACAATCATCACAATATAATCGCCCGATTCTTTGTACAAATTTTTATTTGCTACAGGTGGTTTTAATAAGTCTCTATTTTCTTCAACCCATTGATTCAGGTTAAATGGTTTTTGTATCGCCATACTGTTAGAATTTTAGATTTTAAAATTACACATTTTTTATCATCTTAAACTATTTATTCAATAATCGATGTTTAAAACTTTACATCTTATTTTATTGGGTTGCTATGAATGTCCTGCAAAAAAGTCTGACAAACTTGCCATGAAGCAATTTGGTATCTGTAGACTATCTAAAATATTGACATACAAGTGTTAAGTAAGGTAAAACCGTACGGTGCTAATTGTATAATTTTCTATCTTTTTTATATTAACTGAAAATATACTAATTATGAAAAAAAAGAAATTCGAAAAAAAGCTTGCATTAGGGAAAAAGCAAGTTTCTAATCTTGGTGGTGTACAAGGTGGTGCCGCAGCACAATCTCACATTTCATGTACTGTCGGTGGTGGAAACTGCACAAGTCAATTGGTAAAAACCTGCACTTGGTATAGCGAACTATACACAGCATGTACCTGTCCTCCTTCTTGGGATGGAAACTGTGGAGAATCTATTAATATTCCTTGTGAATATACGAGACAACCTAATTGTCCTGGAAATTCAAACTTCTTATGTGAGGCTTAACAAAAATCTATACATCATGAAAAAAAAGAATTTAAAAACATTATCACTTAAAAAATCGTCGATCTCAAACTTAAATGGTGGCGGACCTGTACCTATTCCTTTAACAATTAAAGGAACATTGTGTGACTTTACAATTGATATCAATACACAATGTCCAACCACTATGATTAGTGAATTGTATACAGCTTGTACGTGTCAACCAACTGATGGGTTTGATTGTGAATCATTCAACTTTCCATGCAAATAGTCTGTGAATATTCTTTGTCAACCCTAATTAATTTTAAAAAAGTAAAATCATGAAAAAAAAGAAAATACTAAAATCATTAACGTTGAAAAAAACCTCGGTTTCAAAACTCAATGGTGGCGCACAAGGCCCTTTTCCAATTCCGTTATCTAGAGATATTAGAGATTGTATACTAACGTTTGATCAATTTCAATGCACCACCACGGTTTGGGAAAGCGAACTAGGAACAGCTTGCCATTGCGAACCTTCTTGGGACTTCGCTTGTCAGCAATCTGTTGACATTCCTTGTGAAGCGTAAATAATAGACTTTACTAGAATCAAAAGCTCCAAAAGTAACATTTTGGAGCTTTTTTTATGTTTACTTGTGAATAAATATCTGAACAACAACAAGTTTTCCATCTTGAAATTATGTACATTTAAGCCACTAATCATCTCAAAATACTTATGAAAAAAACTCCTTTCACCCTACTCTTACTTATTTTTCTATTAAATAGTTGCGCTGAAAAATCTCCCAAAGAAAAAATATCCAAAGTTGATACAAAACAGGCAAATAGTATCGGATTGGTAATTCATGGTGGCGCAGGAACGATTTTAAAAAAGAACATGACGCCCGAAAAAGAAGCCGCTTACCAAGCAGCCTTGGAAAAAGCAGCCAAAAAAGGATATGAAATTCTTCAAAATGGCGGTTCAAGTGTAGATGCCGTAGAACAAACGATTCATATCTTAGAAAATTCACCATTATTCAACGCTGGAAAAGGGGCCGTATTTGCCAACAATGGCAACAATGAATTGGATGCTTCTATCATGGAAGGTAAAAATCTAAATGCTGGTGCGGTTGCTGGTGTGACCAATTTAAAAAACCCAATTTCTGCCGCTAGAAAGGTCATGGAAAACTCTGATCATGTTTTACTTGCCAGAAAAGGTGCTGAGGAATTTGCCGCTGCACAAGGTTTGGAAGTTGTGGACACCAGTTATTTTTATACAGAAGTACGCTACAAATCGCTACAAAGAGCCAAAGAAGGTGACAAAGACAAAGCGGCTTCCTACGATCCTTATATCAAAGATTATAAATACGGAACTGTTGGTTGTGTGGCGTTGGACAAAAACGGAAATCTTGCCGCAGGAACGTCTACTGGCGGAATGACCAACAAAAAATGGAATCGCATTGGAGATTCGCCAATCATTGGTGCAGGAACCTACGCCAACAATGAAACCTGTGCCGTTTCAGGAACGGGACATGGCGAATATTTTATCAGAGCGGCAGTAGCACACGACATTTCTGCGTTAATGGAATATAAAAACATGTCGTTGCAAGAAGCTGCAAAAGAAGTCATTCAAAACAAACTAAAAAATATGGGCGGCGATGGCGGAATTATTGCCATAGATGCGAAAGGAAACTTAGTTGCCGAATTCAATACTCCAGGAATGTACCGAGCGATGGTAGACGAAAAAGGAAATGTAACAGTTGGGATTTATAAAGAATAAACCAACGAATACGAGCCAATCGTACACGAATACTAGATACAGTACAACGAATACTCAAATAACTCCTAAATTATGAGAAAGTCTGTTTATTTTACCTCAAAAACCATCATGCGCAACATTACTTTTTGTCTCCTTTTTGGAGTATTTCTAAGCTTATTTTCTTGTGATACAGGAACTTCAGAAGCAGATAATATCTTTGAATTTAAAGATTATATTTATCAAACGACCGCAGGAACAGTTTCGGTAAAAGAACCAATTATCATCGGATTGCAAAAACAATTGCCCAACTTAGGTGATTCGGGAGAAATCTCAGCAGACCTCATCAATATCAGTCCAAAAGTAACGGGAAAACTATTCATTCAAAATAACAAAACCTTACGCTTTGAGCCTGATACAGTATTGCAACCCGACACGGAATATTCGGTTACGGTGAACTTAAAAGATATGTACGAAGATGTAAAAAAAGAATTTCACACCTATACGTTCGTATTTAAAACGGTAACGCCCAACTTTTCAATTACCACAAATGATTTGCAATCGTACTCCAAAGAATGGCAATACTTAAATGGAACCTTGCGCGCTGCAGACATCATTCCCACAGAAAAACTATCAGCACTACTTTCTGCCACGCAAGATGGAAAAGCATTAAATATTAAATGGGAACCTTCTGTGCTGAATAATACAACCTATGAATTTACAATTGACAGCATTCATCGATTGGAAGAAGATTCTAAAATCAATATTTCGTGGGTAGGAACTCCGATCAATGCCAAAGCAAAAGGCAAGACAGACTACATCATTTCTGGGAGAAATAACTTTTCCATCATTGGCGTTACAGTTTCACAAAATCCTGAGCAAAAAGTAAGCATCAATTTCAGTGATCCGTTATTAAAAAATCAAAACTTCGCGGGTTTAGTCACCCTAAAAAATCAAAAAAATAGCACCTATGTTACAGATGGAAACATCCTGAATATCTATCCGACAAATAGAATCAAAGGCAGTACAACGTTAGAAATTTTTCCAGGAATAAAAAACAAAGACAACTACAAGCTCAAAAAAAGCTTTACAAAAAGTGTGACGTTTGAACAGCAAAAACCACAATTGCGCTCCGTAAGCAAAGGTGTTATTTTACCAAACTCCAAAAACCTTACGTACAACTTTCAAGCGATCAACTTACAGTCAGTCGATGTACGCATCATCAAAATATATCAAGACAATGTATTGCAGTTTTTACAGGAAAATAGCATCAGCGACTTAAACCGATACAACATTCGCCGTGTGGGAAGACGCATTGCCAAGAAAACCATCAATCTTATTGAAAATACAGAAGACAATGACGGGCAATGGAAAACCTACGGAATTGATTTATCCACATTATTCACAGCAGAATCTGGCGCTATTTATCAAGTAGAAATTGGCTTTAAAAAAGAATATTCGCTGTATGCGTGTCAAGAAAGTGATGGCGCTACGACGGATAATTCTCGTTATCGCGGAGATAGTTACTATCAAAATCGAGAAGATGAAGAAGAAAACGAAGCAGCCTATTGGGACAATAAAATGTACGAATTTAGAAACTATCGTTACAACTGGAGAGATCGCGACAATCCTTGTACAGAATCCTATTATTTACAAGAACGTTTTCTCACCACAAACATTCTGGCTTCTGATTTAGGTGTAATTGTAAAAAGTGGTGAAAACAGATCGTATCATTTCGCGGTAAGCGATATTTTATCTACCGATCCTGTAAATAGTGCAAAAGTAACGCTCTACAATTACCAACAACAGGAAATCGCATCCAAACAAACAGATTCCGAAGGTCTCACAATTATTGATGCAGACAAAAACGCATACTTTGCCACCGTTTCCAAAGGCAATCAAATTACGTATGTAAAACTGAATGATGGCAGTTCCTTATCTATGAGTAAATTTGATGTGGCAGGGAAAAAAATCAAAAAAGGCATCAATGGATACATATATGGTGAACGTGGCGTTTGGCGTCCTGGCGATACATTGCACTTGGCTTTTGTATTGAATGATGCTGGAAATCCACTACCAAAAAATCATCCTGTAAAAATGGAAGTTACAGATGCTCGCGGCAAATTGATCTACAAAAACCTGCAAACGCAAGGTGTAGAGAACTTCTATAAATTTACAGTAGAAACGGACAGCGAAGCACCCACAGGAAATTGGCAAGCGCGTGTGAGTGTTGGTGGTGTGAATTTCTCTAAAACACTCAAAATAGAAACAGTAAAACCAAATCGTTTAAAGATCAATATTGATTTTGACGATGAAATTTTAGCCAATTCCAGACCGATTGAAGGAACACTCAATGCCGCTTGGTTGCACGGCGCGCCTGCAAAAAACTTAAAAGCCGAAGTCAACGTACGATTGACAAGTACCAAAACATCCTTCAAGAAATTTCCGAACTATGAATTCAACGATCCAACACGCCAATTTAATGCGGAAGAATTTGTCATGTTCAGAGGAAAACTAAACGAAGAAGGAACCGTTGCTATTTCTAAAAAAATAAACGTCGAAAAAAATGCACCAGGCATGTTGCGTGCGTCTTTCCTAACACGCGTATTTGAAAATGGTGGCGATTTCTCTATTGATGCATTCTCGAAAGATTTTGCTCCGTATATTTCGTTTGTCGGACTCAAATCGCCCGAACCAAAACAATACGGTTCATTCTACACGGATGAAGATAATACCTTTGAAATTGTAACGGTGGACGATCGCGGAAATCCAATCAAGCGTAACGGACTGAAAGTAAAAATCTATGAAATCAATTGGCGTTGGTGGTGGAGTTCGTCGTATGAAGATTTATCATCCTATTCGGGAAGCAACTATCACGAACGCTATCGAACATTTACCATCAACACAAATTCCAATGGAAAAGGAAGCTTCAAACTGAACATTCCTGATGAAGATCGCGGACGTTATCTCATTCACATTTCCGATCCAAAAAGCGGGCACGCTACAGGAAGAACTGCCTACTTCTACAAAAACTGGTGGCGTAGAAGCAACGATGGCAATTCCGAATCAGCTAAAATGTTGATTTTTGCAGCAGACAAAGAAACCTACAATGTTGGCGAACAAGCAACGATTACCTTTCCATCAGGAAAAGGCGGACGTGCGTTGGTCAGTGTTGAAAATGGTACAGAAGTATTGAGTACTAAATGGGTGAAAACATCTAAAGAACAAACAACCACCACAATTCCGATAACGAAAGAAATGGCACCGAATGTTTTTGTAAATATTTCGTTAGTTCAAAAACACGACAATGTTTCCAACGATTTGCCAATTCGTCTATATGGTGTCATTCCAATCATGGTGGAAAATCCAGTGACGATTCTGAAACCAAAAATTTCAGTGCCAGAAACACTTCGCCCAGAAGAATCCTTTACAGTAAAAGTTAGTGAAGAAAACAAAAAAGCCATGACCTACACCATTGCGGTAGTTGACGAAGGCTTGCTAGATTTAACGCGATTTAAAACTCCAAATCCTTGGGATTTATTCTATCAGCGTCAAGCGCTTGGTGTCCGCACTTGGGATATGTATGATGATATTATTGGCGCATTTAGTGGCGATATTGATCAAGTATTTGCCATTGGTGGTGGCGATGACGGAAATGGCGCGAAAAACAAAAAAGCCAATCGGTTCAAACCTGTGGTTAAATATTTAGGACCTTTCCAGCTAAACGCAGGACAAACGAAATCGCACAAAATTGACATGCCAAATTATGTGGGCGCGGTTCGTACGATGGTTGTTGCAGGAAATGCTAAAACAGAAGCTTATGGAAATGCTGAGCAATCTTCAAAGGTAAAAAAACCGTTAATGGTCATTGCAACTGCACCCAGAAAACTAAGTCCGGGCGAAAAAGTAACCTTACCTGTTACGGTATTTGCAATGGAAGATAAGGTGAAAAATGTATCGCTTTCGCTGAAATTACAAAACGGCATTTCAGTGGTGGGAAGCAATACAAAATCGATCAGCTTTAGCAAACCTGACGAGAAAATGGTGTATTTCGACTTGGATGTCGGCGAAATAAAAGGCATTCAAACCATTGAAGTTGTGGCGACAGGAAATGGCGAAAAAGCATCGTACAAAGTAGAATTGGATGTGGAAAACCCAAATCCGATTGCAAAGAAAATTCACGAAATAACCTTGCAAGCAAACGAAACCCAAACACTTAGTTTTGAAACCTTTGGAGTAGCAGGAAGCAACGCAGCTACGGTAGAGTTTTCGACCTTACCACCGATGGATTTTACAAAACGTTTGTCCTATTTGATTCGCTATCCGCATGGTTGTGTAGAGCAAACAACCTCGAGTGCATTTCCACAGTTGTATCTCGCAGATATTTTCGATCTGACGACGGAGAAAAAAGGAGACATCAATCGAAATATTGAAAAAGCCATCAAACGTTTGGCACATTTTCAACGTCCAAATGGAGGCATGAGCTATTGGATGGGTCAAAATTCAGTAGATGTCTGGGGAACCAATTATGCCGGTCATTTTATGATTGAAGCGGAGAAAAAAGGATATATTTTACCATTGACGTTCATGAACAAATGGATTTCATATCAGCAAAATACAGCGCGTACATGGCGGAATACTAGACGAAGCAGTGATGTAACACAAGCCTATCGCTTGTATACCTTGGCGTTGGCAGGCTATCCAGATTTGGCGTCAATGAACCGTTTGCGTGAAACCAATAATTTATCAAACGATGCCAAATGGCGATTGGCGGCGGCGTACGCATTGGCTTCACAAAAAGAAGCTGCTGAAGAAATTGCAAAATCTGCCAATATTAACTTTGCATCTTCGCCTGCTGAAGACTATTACACCTATGGCTCAATAGAAAGAAATCGTGCGATGGCAATGGAAACAATGGTGATTTTAAAAGATCCTAAAACCATCGAATTATCAAAAAGAATTGCCAAAGATTTATCGTCCAATCGTTGGATGAGCACACAAACGGCAGCCTATAGTTTGTTAGCAATGGGCAAAATGGTGACACAAAACGGTGGCAAAAATATCAAGATGCAATTCTCCATTAATGGAGAAAATCAACAAAATATTCAAACAACAAAAGCTATTGCACAGCGCGATTTGAATATCAAAAAAGGAACAAATAGTATTCAAGTAGAAAATAAAGAAGCCAATGTATTGTTTGTGCGTGTGTTGAATACAGGAAAGTTGCCTTTGGGTGAAGAATTGGCGGAGAAACGAAATTTAGACATTCGCGTACGCTATAAAGACAAAGCAGGAAATACGATCGATGTTTCGCAATTAACACAAGGAACGGATTTTATGGCGACGGTAACAGTTTCTAATGATCAACCTGAATTTGTTGGGAATATTGCCTTAACGGAGATTTTTCCATCAGGTTGGGAAATTGTCAATACGCGTTTTACAGATTACGGAAACACGCCTTCAAGTGAAGCCACTCATACCGATATTAGAGACGATCGCGTGAATTTCTATTTTGATTTGCAACGTGGAAAAGCCAAAACTTTTAATGTGTTGTTGAATGCTTCCTATTTAGGAAAGTATTATTTACCAGGCGTTCAAGCAGAAGCGATGTATGACAATGAGTTCTTTGTGCGAACGAAAGGGCAATGGATTGAAGTGGTGAAATAGTTTTAAAAGTAAAAAATATTAGCAAAGTTTAAGTATCTTAGCTATCATTAAATTTACTTCCTCCAACATTTCTATCTAAAGACAAGAAATATTTACAAACCGTATGTCAAAAATTAAAATAGGCTTCATAGTTGTCTTGGGAGTTCTTTCCTTTTCGGGAAATCCTACTCACACAATTTCTACTTCAACATCGGAAGAAATGATGGACCCGATAGCATATGTAATATGTGATGATGACGGTTTTGTTGATATCAATCTGTTAGATATTGAAACGGAAGTATTGGAAAATTTTGGCAACGGTGCTATTGAAGAAGCTGTCATTATTTCTACCTCCACAGGACGAATTATTCAATTGAATGATCTTTCGGGAACCATCACCATTGATGAGATTTGCAATTTAGGCAATCCATTATCAGATGTTGCAGTTGACGAAAACGAAGAAATTTACGCTACTGATTTTGGTTCTATATTTTCGGTAGATGGAACAAATTGTACTACAAGTTTACTTCCAAATATGGGCGCCATTATACCTACAAACTCTTTGTCGTTTGACACGCAAGGAAATTTATATTTTGGCGGTGCCAATAACAGTATTGTATACCGATATGATAGTGATGAAATGAGCGCACCCTATGTATGGCATAATTTCGGAAGCGGCGCACCAAGTGGCGATTTTGTAATTTTAGGAAATAGAATGTACATATCTTGGAACATTGGTTCTGGTGTGCGTTTGTATGAAGTAACGATTGATGCCAATTTTGATTATGTATCGCATGTAGATTTAGGAACCATTCTTCCAGATACGTTTGGACTTGCCAGTGAGCTAGGTCAATTGTACGGCGTTACGCAGTCAGAGTTGTATGAAATTGATTTGAATTCATTTACATTTACCACCATTGCCAACAATGATTTTATATTTGGTTCATGGTTTGGTGCCGCAGGATTGCACGAAGCGTTTAATTATGAAGCTACGTCACATATAAGCCTTACAGACGCAAATAATAATACCAATCCACTTTCCAGTCCGTGGACAAATACACAACAAGGTATGCAAACTATTTATGTGAGAGTTGTAAATACCATCACAGGAGTTGTGGAAGTTGTAGAAGTCAATATTACCATTACGAACAACATACCCGATATTACGATGCCATCAGAATTAGCCGTTTGTGATGACGGAACAAATAGTGCTACTTTTAATTTAACAGATGTTGAAACTGAGTTGCTTCAAAATGTGACCAATGCTGTAACGGTAACCTATCACAATTCAGAAAATGATGCGGAAACAAATAGCAATCCTGTAAATTCAAATTACACCACAACAGCAACTCAAGAAACTATTTTTGTGAGAGTAGACAATGTAAATGATGATTGTTTTGCGACGAGTCAATTTACAATTTCCGTAAATCCTTCACCCGTTATTGTCATGCCAAGCGAAGTTGTACAATGCGAAGTTCAAGATGATGGTATTGTTGATCTTACCCAAGTAGAAACCGAATTACTTCAAAATAACACCATTGCGGTCGCAACAACGTATCACACAAATCTCGCCGACGCCACCAATGGAACCAATGCAGTAAGTGAAAATTACCAAGCTTTTGTGGGACAAGAAACTATTTTTGTGCGTGTAGAAAGTATCGCCAATCCTGAGTGTTTTGAAACTACCGAATTTATCCTTACGTTGAACGAAAATCCAGTAATAGTAACGCCAAGTGACATTGTACAATGTGAAGATGAAAACAATGGCTTTTTTAATTTGACACAAGTAGAAGCCGAATTGCTTCAAAATAATACACTTTCACCTGTGATAATTTCGTATTACACAAGTCTCGCAGATGCTTCTATTGCTGTAAATCCAATCAATAGTAACTATCAAATTCCTCCTGGACAAATTCCTATATTTGTACGTGTAGAAAATACGGTCAACGCCGAATGTTTTGAAATTGCAAGCTTTTTTATTGTGCGCAGTGGAGATTTACAACTGACACCGCCGAGCAACATCACGCAATGTGAAAATAATAACATTTTTGATCTCACACAAGTAGAAGCGGAACTGTTACAAAACACCTCAATAGCTGTAACCGTTAGTTATCACAATAATCCTTCTGATGCCGCCACAGGAACAAATGCTGTAAATACAAATTATCCGCTAACTTCAGTTGGGCAAGAAACTATCTTTATCCGTATAGAAAATTCCGCAAATAATAACTGTTTTGAAACTTCTCAGTTTGACATTATTCTGAATGCAATTCCACAAATTACCACGCCAAGCGATCTCGTGCAATGTCCGAATGAGAATAACGGAATTTTTGATCTTACCCAAGTAGAAGCAGCGTTGCTGGCAAACGTTACGGAAACTGTAAATGTTACGCATCATCCTACGGAAATAGACGCTAATGACAATTTGAATGCGTTGAGCACAAATTTTGATCCAACAACCAATCAAGAAACCGTTTTTGTACGTGTGGAAAATACAAGTTCGAATTGTTTTGACGTGACTCAGTTTCAAGTCATCACGATAGAAAATATACCAATTACACCGCCAAGCAATATCACACGTTGTGAAGATGAAAACTCCCTATTGTTCAATCTTACGCAAGTAGAAACAGAACTATTACAAAACGTAACACAAAACGTTGTCGTTTCTTATCATGCTTCTGCGGTTGATGCCAACACAAATACGGACGCGCTCAACACAGATTACATACTAACTTCTACGCAAGCTACAATTTACATTCGCATAGAAGATACGGACACCGCTTGTGTTGAAATAACGCAGTTTGCTATTGAAATTTTGGCAAATCCCGAAGTTGAATCATTAGTAAACTCACCAAGCGCACGCTTATTGACCGATTGTTATATTGATGCGAATACGGATGGTTTTTTCAATTTAAATGATAGTTATCCGCTCATCATTAGCAATGCAAGTGCCAATTATACCGTTGATTTTTTCCTTACGGAAGAAGATGCCGAACAAGAAATCAATACGATTGATGCTATTTTTTACGCTACAAACGACATACAAGAAATTTTTGCCACCGTGACCAATACGAATGGTTGTAAAAGTATTACCAACTTTTTTGTAGATCCTAATTGTTATACCACCGTAGTAGATATTACAAACATTTATTTTCCTGCATACTTTACACCAAACAACGATTTGACAAACGATATGTGGAATGTGGAAGGAATTTCAATAGCAGTACAGCAAACTTCCATCATGTATATTTTTGATCGGTATGGAAAATTGCTCTTTTACTTTAGACCAGGACAAATAAATGGTTGGGACGGAACATACCGAGGAAGATTGATGCCAAGCAACGACTATTGGTACAAATTTGAAATGGCAGATGGAAAAACCTTTTCGGGAAATTTTTCTTTAGTTCGATAATATGAATTCAGATTTTACTCCATACTACGCCGTCATTTTTACCTCAACACAAACTGACATGTTAGAAGGGTATGTGGAAATGGCGCAACAAATGGAAGCATTAGCCAAACAACAAACTGGATTCATCGGTATTGACAGTGCTCGAAACGCTGTGGGGATTACCGTGAGTTATTGGGAAACTTTGGAAGCCATTCAACAATGGAAACAACATACAGATCATCTTATGGCACAACAAAAAGGCATAAAAAAATGGTATGCGCATTACAATGTGAAAATCTGCAAAGTAGAACGTGAGTATGATTTTATAAAGAAATGATACGCTTATAAATAATTTTAAACGCTTATACAATAATTTTGAATATTTCATCTTTTTTCTTAACCTTCGTAAAAACAATTAAAACCGATTTATGAACCAAAAACTATTTTTTTTAATATTATTATTTTTTACTTCATTGCTAGCTGCACAAGAAACTCCTGTTTCCGCAGCAAATGAAAGTACTGGAAGCAACGGAAGTGTTACCTATTCGGTAGGTTTGATTTCTGTGGAAACCATAGAAAGTACAGACGGAAGCGTAAGTCAAGGAATACAAATTCCGTTAGAAGTAACACAATTACTCAGTATTAATGATCCACAGTTCAACAATGTGAATGTGCAGGTATTTCCAAATCCTACCACGGATATTGTGAAATTAAACGTTGGAAACCATCAAAATTTAAGTTTTCAAATGTATGATATCAATGGAAAACTAATTCAAAAACAAACCAATATTTCTTCGCAACAGATTTCTTTGGGCGCTTTTAAAAGTGGTATCTATCTCTTGAAGGTTCTTCGAGCGAATACAGAAATTAAAACATTCAAAATTGTCAAAAAATAACAAATGAAAAAAACACTACTTTCACTCATAACCTTATTCATTACGATTTCTGCTTTTGCACAATCACCTGAATTGATCAATTACCAAGCTGTGGTAAGAAATGCGGAAGGAGACTTAATTTCGGAAACGAGTGTTGGACTTCGAATGAGTATTTTGCAAACAACTGCAACAGGAACTTCGGTATACACAGAAACCCATTCAGTAACGACAAACACCAGCGGATTGTTCGCAATTATGATTGGTGGCGGCACAAGTTCAGATGATTTTTCTGCGATTGACTGGAGTGCTGGACCGTATTTTATCAAAACGGAAACCGACATCACGGGCGGCACCAACTATACAACTGTTGGCACCAGTCAATTGTTAAGTGTTCCGTATGCGTTGTATGCAAAAAACGGCACAAAATTTACAGAAACTAATGAAGGTTTGGAATACGATGGTGGAAATATCACGCTCACACAACCTGGCGCCACCATTAAATTAACTTCACCAGACGGAACTGTGTACGAATTAGGCATCAATGACAACGGACAATTATCAGTACCAACCTCAAATGCGCCTTCCACTTCGCCTACCAACTTTTACTTGTACGGAAGTTTTAACAATTGGGATGCTTCCACAGCATTGCAATTTGGGAATAATATTGCTCCGTATTCTAATTATATAGGTTTAAAATATTTTCAAGCGGGTGAAGAAATCAAGTTTTTAGCTGCTCAAAACGAAAGTATTGTGTTTGGAGGAGATGGATTCTCTAACGGTACGTTAATTGAAAATGGAAACGCTATTACCATTCCTAGTAATGGTTTGTATCGAATTAGGATTTACTTTACGGGGAATCATTTTGATTACATAATAGAATCAATAAATATTACATTCAATTCAGATTCCTTATCGTATGGCACAGATGGTTCTGGAGAATTTTTCTTCTTTCTATTTCTTCCAGCAAATGACGTGCAAAACAGTGTCAATATTGGAGGTTTTTTTTACGGAGATAACTTAAATGATCAATCTTTAGACGTAAATGGCCCTGCTATTTTTGGCCCTGCTGCTGCATTTGCACTAAAAGTCGTCGTAAACTTCAATGCGTCTATGCTTTACGAATTTCTCTTTTGACGGCAATATTTTCATGACGAATCAACACATAAACTAACATTAATTTAATAAGTAGTATTTAGAACCAAGTTAAAAATGAAAAAAACAATATTTACACTTCTTACTTTTTTGGTCACCTTAACCACATTCGCGCAAGCGCCAGAATTAGTAAACTACCAAGCTATCATTAGAAACTCAGATGGAAACCTTGTGCAAGATTCCAATATTGGCATGCGCGTTAGTATTTTACAAACAAATGCCACAGGAACAGCCGTGTACACCGAAACACATACAGTGTCTACCAATACCAACGGATTGGTGACAATTATGATCGGTGGCGGAACATCTTCGGACGACTTCTCAGCCATTGATTGGAGCACAGGACCGTATTTTATAAAAACGGAAACCGACATTGCTGGCGGCACCAATTATACCATCACAGGAACAAGTCAGTTGTTAAGTGTTCCGTATGCGTTGTATGCAAAAACAGCGGGAAGTGTTTCAGGCGGTGGCAGTAGTAATCAATCTGCAACTCAAAATCCACTCAACTTAAACAACAACACAAGTTTTGCATTCAAATCATCTGATGAAAATAAAATATATGCATGGAGCAACCAAGGAAGTTGGTCGTTTGTAAGCTATACAAATACAGCGTATGGAGCAGGAAGTTTAATTGCTTCCAACGGTAACTTTGCCTTTAAAGCAAGTGACGATAATAAAATGTATGCATGGAGTTTTGTAACGTACAACTGGACAAGTGTAGATTATACAAACACCGCTTACGGCGCAGGTTCAATTACAGCTTCCAAAGGAAATTTTATTTTTAAAGGAAGTGATGATAATAAGTATTTTGTTTGGAATGGAAAAACAGGTGTTTGGTCTTCAATTTCTTATGTAAATACAGCATACGGACCTAATAGCTTAACTGCTTCTGAAGGAAACTTTGCATTTAAATCAAGTGATGAAAATAAAATTTATGCTTGGAGCGCACATACAGGAACATGGTCGTCCGTAAGTTATACAAATACAGCGTACGGAGCTAGTTCAATAACTGCATCTAACGGAAACTTTATTTTTAAAGCACGCGACGATAATATGTATTATGTATGGAATGCAGAAGATGGTGTATGGACAGGAACTAGCTATCCAAACACAGCTTATGGAGCAGGAAACATCGTTGTTTCTCCTCATAACGAAAACTAATATCAAAAATGATCGCCAGAATAATCAAAAAGATTCAAAACAATAAAATCAAAACGATTATTCTGGTTATTCTATTAATTGCGTATTATTTCTGTTTGCCAGAAACCTTATTCAACACGCCAACTTCTACCGTTATTGAAAGTCGTGAAGGGAATTTGCTTGGCGCGAAAATAGCCGATGATGGACAATGGCGATTTCCTCCATTAGATTCGATTCCCGAAAAATTCAAAACCTGTATCATACAGTTTGAAGATGCTTACTTTTACAGTCACCCAGGCTTCAATCCTGTTTCCATAGCAAAAGCCTTGTGGCAAAACCTAACTTCGGGCGAAGTACAACGCGGCGGAAGTACACTTACACAACAAGTTATACGCTTATCGCGAAAAGGGCAAAAACGTACTTATTTTGAAAAAGGCAAAGAAATCATACTCGCTACACGATTAGAATTTCGCTATTCGAAAGATGAAATTTTAAAACTCTACGCATCGCACGCGCCTTTTGGTGGAAATGTGGTCGGACTCGATGCCGCAGCTTGGCGTTATTTTGGCAGAAGACCGCAAGAATTATCGTGGGCAGAAAGTGCAACGCTTGCCGTATTGCCCAATGCACCAAGTTTAATTTATCCTGGAAAGAATCAAATTCGTTTAAAAAATAAACGCGATCGACTCTTAAAAAAGCTACTCAATGAAGAGCTTATTGATCAACTCACCTATGAATTAGCCATTGAAGAGCCATTGCCACAAAAACCATACAAACTGCCACAAACTGCCAAACATTTACTAGACAAAGTTGCAGAAATACACAAAGGAAAACGTGTACAAACGTCCGTTGAATCCTACTTACAACAAGAAGCTAACGTCATTGTAGCCAAACATTACAGTGAACTTCAACAAAATCAAATTTACAATGCTGCCGTGTTGGTATTGGATGTAAAAACACGAAAAGTATTAGCGTATGTAGGAAACACGCCTACGGACAAAGCCCATCAAAAAGATGTCAATATTGTTCACAAACCGCGAAGTACAGGAAGCATTATGAAGCCTTTTTTGTACACCGCCATTTTAGATGCGGGCGATTTGCTTCCAAACACGTTGGTGGTCGATGTGCCCACACAAATTGGGAATTACAATCCGAAAAACTTTAAAGAAACCTATGATGGCGCTGTGACTGCCAAACGTGCATTATCGCGTTCGTTGAATGTTCCTGCGGTTCGGATGTTGCAACAATTCGGACTGGATAAATTTCATTATTACCTGCAAAAACTAGAATTAAAAGATATATCGTATCCTGCCGATCATTACGGACTTTCGTTGATACTTGGTGGTGCCGAAAGCAATTTGTGGGACTTGTGTAAAACCTATGCAGCATTTTCATCCACTTTGACACATTTTGGTGAAAATTCGAGTCAATACTTTACCAATGAATTTTGCGAACCTTCTTTTTTGTGGGATGAAACCATTGATTTTGGATCGCTTACCGCGGAAAAAACCATCTTTGATGCAGGATCAATATATAAAACGTATGAATCTTTAAAAGAAGTAAATCGCCCAGAAGGGGAAGAAAACTGGGAGTTTTTCGATTCTAGCAAACAAATTGCTTGGAAAACGGGGACGAGTTTTGGTTTTCGTGATGCATGGGCAATTGGTACAACCAAAGATTATGTGGTGGGCGTTTGGGTTGGAAACGCTGACGGCGAAGGTCGCCCCGGATTGATTGGAACAGTTGCCGCCGCTCCGATTTTATTTGATGTGTTTGATATGCTACCCAAAAGTGAATGGTTTCCTGTTCCGTATGACGAACTCCAAGAAGTGGAAATTTGCTCCAAAAGTGGGTATCGCGCTTCTGATTTGTGTGAAGAAAAGCAGTTGCAGTTTATTCCGATCAGTGGACTGAAAACAAAGCCTTGTCCGTATCATGTTTTAGTGCATTTGGATTTGGACGAACGCTATCAAGTCAATTCGTCTTGTCAGCCACTGAATCAAATGGTGCATAAAAGTTGGTTTGTGTTGCCACCTTTGATGGAATATTACTATCAGAATAAAAATCCGTTGTACAAAACTTTGCCACCATTTCGAAAAGATTGTACGGCGGAGTTTCAAAAACAGCTAGATTTTTTGTATCCGGAAGAAGCGACAAAAGTGTTTTTACCAAAAGATTTTGATGGCAACACCAATGGCGTCATTGTACGTTTGGCGCATTCCATTCCCGATACTAAAATATTTTGGTATTTAGATGAAACCTTCTTGGGAACTACCGAAACCATTCACGAAATGGAAATCAAACCTGAAACAGGCATTCACAAAATTACGGTGGTGGATGCGTTGGGTAATGAAGCCACACGCACGATTGAGGTTCAAGAATAAAAAGGCGCATTCAGAAAATAGCTCACTTAAAGCTAACAAGAACATAAAAATCCAAGATTTGATCTATTTCAGTTCTTGGATTTTTATTTTGGACTGTTTTTATGTTCTTTTTAGTGAGTTTTGTTAACGATAAGACATACCTATTCCATTGTTTTAGTAAGCTATTTTAAAATTTTATGCTGCTATTTGTTGCTTTTTGTAGATTCTTCTTCCGATTTCTAAGGCATTAGCGGTATGTATACCAAAGAATATCCACAAGGTTTCTGTAAGCTTTGTTTTTGCTTTTATTTTTTTGAGATGATAATACTCTTTCTCCTTGCCAAAGCTACCTTCTAATCGCGTAGCTCTTTCTTTTGTGATTAAGCTCTTTAATTTTTTCTCTTGCTTGTAGTCTTTAGGAGGCCTTCCTTTTCTTTTGAAGTCGGTTTTAATCTTGTGCTTTGTGACAAAGTTTCTATTCTTGTTTGTGGCATATATAGCATCTGCTCCAATGATCTTGGTTTTTCTATGGGTAAGATCTTGTGCTTTATAGATCGTAGCTTGCAGTCGCGTTCCCTCATTGAAGGCATGAAAACTTAGGTGTTCTATAAAGCTAATTCCATCGATTTGTAGTTTGTTAACTTTGGCTCCGAACTCTACGGGTTTGATTTCTTTTCCTCGAACGATAGGTCGTAAGTAGTCCTTTGCAATACTTACAATACGGTCTTTAATCTTATTACCTGTTCTGAAGTGATATTCTTGTTGAGAGTAAACTTTTTTGATGGTGGCTACTCTGCGATAGTATTGTACACTTGCTTGCAAGTTGTACTTTTTACGTAAGTGAGCTTCAAAGTCGATAAACTTCTTTAATAACCCTAAAAGTGAACGTGTTAGTGATTTTCGTTTTGACTTGGTCTTGCGACGCATCTTGCTAAAGCCATGATAACGTAGTTTCCATTTCAAGTATTTACTGCGTATCATTTTTACCCCTACTACTTTAGCATTTTTGCGGAGTTGATTGTACATCCAATGAACAGCTTCCCATAGTAGCTTTTGATTGGTAGGATATCGCAGTTCACTCTCATAACAAGTAGCATCCACAGTGACTTGATCAGGATTCTCTATATAACCAGACCAGTTTACGTATAGACACTTTTCCAAGACTTCAATATCCAAACAGCCCGCTAACTCACATCGTATTTGACTCACGATTTTAGAATTTGTCAACCGATTAAAACCTAAAGAAATGTCACAAAAAAACTGATAGTCAACATTACTGTTAAGTTGTTCTAAAAGACGTTTATCGCTACAACAAGCATAATGTTTTAAAAACATTAAAGCTAGACGACCTTTAGGACTGAAAAGCATATTCCTACCTAGTTTGTGTTCCTTAATATTAAAAGTGGCTACCAAATCGTCCCAAGGAATGGCTGTATAAATCTTACCTAAATCACTTTGCAAAAAACGCTCATAAAACAGCGTGTAATTTTCAGATATCGAAAAAAGAGATAAACGGGTTTGTAAATCAGAAATTCTTTGTATTTTCATGGCTAGAGAAAAAAGAAAACCCCGTTTTTGAACCATATCGGTCATTTTCGGGGTTTTATGTTTCTTTAATTTACAAAGAAATATTAGTATTTAAAAGGCTTTACGTATTTTCTGAATGCGCCTTTAAAAATAAACACAACCGCAACCTGTTTCTGGAAGTACACAAATACGCATTGGTTCATTGCATCCGCCACTACCAGAGCCTCCATTAGCATCTCTATAACATAAACCATCCGGAGCACAACTTGATCCGCTTGGACAATCTCCATTTCTATCGCAAATAGCAATAGGATTACCGCCGTTTATTTGTCTTTGTTCTTTTTTTGTTAGTGCGGTTGCACCTTTTACTTGTAAGATTTGTTTTTTCATGATATTTAATTTTTGGTTAAGTCTTTTGAAAATAACAAAATATTACAGAAAAGTAGTATATCTTTTGAAAGTTTTAACTTTTATTTCTTGTCCTTGTCTTTATCAAAAGTAATTTCAGCTTCCACAAGAGTTCCATCACGATTTACTTTTACCGTCGTTGAACTGCCTTTTTCGAATTGAGATAAAGCTTTCATATAGGTTTTCATATCTGTGATTTCAAATTCGCCCAATTGCACGACAACATCACCTTTTTGCAACCCTGCTTTTTGTGCCGGACGATTTTCGCTTACACCATCAATGCGCATGCCTTTTCCGTCAAATAAATAATCAGGAACTACGCCCAACGTCACTTTGAAGCGCGGAACATCATCTGATTCGTTCACAGTTTTGGTAAATGTTATTTTTCCTTGTGAATTTACTTTTGAAATAATTCTGTGAATGTAGTTTGAAATTTGAAACATTCCGTCGTAATTCAACTTTTCCAAATCGTCTGAAGGTTTGTGGTAATCTACATGCTGTCCTGTAAAAAAGTGCAACACCGGAATATCTTGCAAGTAAAACGATGTATGATCTGACGGACCGACACCTGAAACGTTCAGTTTAAAATCGAATGTATGTTTGCTATTAGCTTTCTTAATGGTTTCTTCCCAAATTGGCGATGTTCCTATTCCGTAAATTGCCAGCGTTTTCGTTTTCTTCAAACGACCCACCATGTCCATATTGATCATGTAATTTACTTTCGTAAGATCAATTGTTGGGTTTTTTACAAAATAATTAGAACCTAATAAGCCCATTTCTTCTCCCGAAAAAGCCATAAACAAGTAATTATTTTCTGTATTGGTGTCGGTTAATTTATCTGCCAAATACAGCATCACTGCTACGCCGCTTGCATTGTCGTCCGCGCCATTGTGTATCATCGGTTCACCTCTGTGTAACGAACCTTCTTGTCCCATGCCCAAATGGTCGTAATGTGCGCCAATAACAATCGTATTTTCAGCTTTGTTGTCAATAAATCCAATGACGTTTCTTCCTGTAATGGTTTTTTTACTAGTTCCTTCGCCGTATTGCACTTCCGCATGCGGATCTGTTTTTGGTGTAAATGTAAATGCCTGAATGTATTCGTTGGTACCTTTCGGCAGAATTCCCAAGTCTTTAAACCGATTGGCAATATACGAAGCTGCCAAAACTTCCCCTTCTGTACCCGTGGCTCTTCCTTGTAAAGAATCGTTTGCCAAGACGGCAATATCTTCTTTAATTCGGTTTTCAATTGGACGTTCTGTCTTGCAAGCACATAGAAATGCTAAAAAAAGAATTACAAATACTGGTTTGTTGGACATAAGAAGTTATTTTTGTGCAAAATTATCAAAATATTAAGTACTTATGACACGTATTTTTGTTTTAATCGTATGCCTTGCCTTTTTTTCATGCAATAAGAATCCATTAATTTATCCTGAAGAAAAATATTTTAAAGACATTCGTCAAGTGACGTTTGGAGGCGATAATGCAGAAGCATATTGGAGTTTTGATGACAAACAACTTATTTTTCAATCGAACAATACCCAATGGAATGTGTCTTGTGATCAAATGTTTTTGATGAATATTGACGAAACATTTAAAGACAACATGCCATCAATGGTGAGTACAGGAAAAGGAAGAACGACGTGCTCATACTTTTTACCTGATAACAAACATATTATTTATTCGTCTACACATTTGGTAGATGAAAACTGTCCAGAAGTACCGTTGCGCAAAAACGGAAAATACATTTGGCCTGTATACGATTCGTTCGACATTTTTGTGGCCGATTTGGAAGGAAATATTGTCAAGCAATTGACCAACGAAAAAGGCTACGATGCAGAACCAACAGTGTCTCCAAAAGGTGATAAAATTGTATTTACTTCTACGCGTAGTGGTGATTTGGAGTTGTACACCATGAATATTGACGGAAGCGATGTACAACAAATCACAGACGAATTGGGCTATGATGGCGGCGCGTTCTTTTCGCCAGATAGCACCAAAATTATTTTCCGTTCATCACGTCCAAGAACTGCCGCAGAAATCAAAGAATACAAAGAGTTGTTGGCAGAAGGTTTGGTGCAACCTACACAAATGGAATTGTACATCTGCAACGCTGACGGAAGCGATTTGCGTCAATTAACCGACTTAGGAAATGCCAACTGGAGTCCGTTTTTTCATCCTTCTGGAGAAAAAATCATCTTCTCGTCCAACCATGAAAGCGAACGCGGATTTCCGTTCAATTTGTACATGATTAATTTGGATGGAACAGGTTTGGAACGCATTACACACGGAGAAACCTTTGATGCTTTTCCTGTATTTTCTAACGATGGAAAAAAATTAGCGTTTTCATCTAACAGAAATAACGGTGGCGGAAGAGACACCAATCTTTTTATTGCAGAATGGCAGGAGTAGTACTTTTCTTTTATCTTTTTAATTCGAAATAGGCTTTAATTAACTTTTTAGGCGAGTAAATTTTCTCAGGCAAACAAAATGGCAGTTTTGTCAGTGTTTGGTCATTTTTCACAGAAAATTATACCGTATTTTTCATATCATAAAAAGTCACACATGAAAAAAAGTTCGAAAAAAATCCAATTAAAAAAGCGTTCTATTTCAACATTAAACGCGCATGAGTTAAAAGGAGGAATTACAAGTACAACTGTAGGAACGACTTCTTTATTAACAATAACGGCAAAGTCTTTTATGCAAGACGGGGAAGACAACTGCGTTTCTAATCAACACTAGTACATCGTTTTGTTTGGAAAATGACATTTTAGAAACGTCATAGCGAATGAAATGAAGCTATCTGCTGCTTGATAAACAGATTACTTCGTCGTTTCTCCTCGTAAAGACGTTTCAAATAATGCACACGTCACTTTCCAAACAATTTTAAGTGCAAATCAACTTAATTTCGCCTGTATTTACAGTAAAAACCATTTGCTGCATGGTAATTCCCATCATCACATTTTGATGTTGTAAAACTTCCAAACACTGTTGTTCTTGTTGTACTTTGTTCGCTCGTAATAATGTTGTTGTTGAATCAAAACGTCCACAGGAAGTAGCTTGCAAAATATTGCCCGCTGCACGTCCATTTTGCAATTGTTTATAATCGTTTGTTACTACGATAAAACCTTCTTCCGAAATCCGTGTTTCGGTTCGTTTTGGCGTACGTTCAATTACTACTTTTTCATGGTGTTTTGTTCCCGAAAGTAACAATAAGCAATCGCAAATAATTGGTGTGTTTTCCAGTTTTGTTTTCGCTTCCTCAAATGATTCACAAGTTTCCAACACATCACGCAATACAAATGAAATTGGCAATGCTAATTCCGCTTGATCTTCACTCAAAACCGCATTTAAAGTAATGGCAAATTTGCGTGGTTTTATTGCCGAAAGTACTCCGACAAATCCTGGCCAACCAACAGATTTAAAAATAGTTTTTCCAGCTTTTTGAAAGTCGAAAATCATAGAATGTGTGCTTAATATATTCTCATCTGTATGCCAATCTAAGTTGCGAGCATGGAACATTTCATTATCATTCCACGTAGCAAAAGCAGTACAACCGAAATATAATTTTAATACATCGTAATACAAATTAGCAACTAAAATTTCATTCACAGAAAAATTAGAAATTTCAGCAATGCTTTGTATTTCTTGAATATAGGTTTCGCTAATAAATTGTTCTTTGTACAACTCAACACCTTCAAAAATAAATTCAGCTCCTGTAAAATCGTCTAAATAACATTGAATCAATTCGTTTACTGCTGTTTTATATTTAGATAGAAATGACCAACGTTTGCTTGGTTGTAAATCTAAATTCACAATATGTGTTTTCATGATTTTATTTTTTAAAAACTTGCACCGGATTTCCCAATTGCAACTCTTTGTGTTGCCTCCACTTTTGCTTTGCTACCGCATTTTGGTGTTGTTTGTTTTGCGCACTAATTGCGATATCTAATCGTACGAATGCTAGTTTTCTGTTTAAAAATTGCGAGCGTTCTTCGCTTGCTTGTACTGTAATTCCCGTAGGAATATGTGTCATTGTTACTGCCGTTTCTACTTTATTTACGTGTTGTCCGCCTGCTCCCGAACTTCGTGCCGTTTTGACTTGAACCTCTTTTGGAGACCACGAAATTTGTGTGGGCATTGCGTATACTTTTACATTCACAAACCAGTTTTTACGCTGATGATGTGCGCGATACGGACTTCTAAAAATGAATTGTATTGTCCCTTGCCAATAGTTTTTAAAGTCAGTCGCATCGCCTGTTACACGTAACCAAACCGATTTGTAGTTTTGGTATTTTGTAGCCACCAATTCAATGACGCTAAATGTAAAATTTGGCAAGCGCATTAGCTTTTCTGTTAAGTATTTTACGGCGAGGCAGCATTCCTCAGGTCCTGAACCTGAGGAAATTTGCACCCAAAATTGATTGTCCATAATTTCTATATTTTCGAATTTGTGTTTTTTGTCATTCCTGCGCAGGCAGGAATGACAAAAAACACATATTGAATTAGTCTAACATGGAATTGAATTTCACATTAGTTTTTGTCTTGTTTTTACGTTTTGTTTTTTTCTTTTTTGACTTTTTTCCAACGTTTATTTTTTCCTTAATACGTCGTAATTGGTTGTCAATAAAATATCTGTGTTCATTGTTTAAAGCCAAGTGTTTTGACTTCTTCAAGCATGTTTTTGCTGCTTTAAATTGTTCTTGTTTCTCTAAAAGAATCGCTTTTATATAGTGCAAACGTGCTTTGTCTGTTTGTGCTAATGAAAATCCAACTTCTAAAACATGTGCTGCTTCTGCGTAATCGCAAACGTCAATTAGTAAGAACGGATAGTAGTAATAGGTTTCTACATATTCGTGATCTATGCATAAAGCTTGATGATAGTATTCGCGAGCATTTTTGTAATCGTGTATTTGTTCATGATAGATTCTTCCCATTAAATTACTAGCACCTGCATGATCATTTCCACCCAATATGTATTGTAATTTTTGCACACATTGTTCTATATCATACGAATAACTTTCTAATGCTTGAATGAATACTATATCGTCTGTATATGTTGCCATTTTTGTGTTTTTTTCTGTACGTCAGTTCGAGGAGAAAACGATGACCTAATCTGTTTTTTATTTTAGCAGATTGCCACGAATTTTTACAAAATTCTCGCAAAGACGTTTCTATGTTATTTTCTTTTTTTTTTGAATCTTCATTAAGAATACTAGAGAAACCTTGAGAACCTTAGTTTCCCTAGTATTTTTGTGAAGATGCAACTCTGCTTCGACTTCTCTCAGCATAACGTACACTGAGCCTGTCGAAGTGTACTATTCCATACGCACAATTTTTGGTGTAAAACTTCCCACAACTTCCACCAATTCCGTTTGATTGCTCATAACTTGGTGAATGTTTTTGTATGCCATCGGCGCTTCGTCAATGCCACCACCAATAAGCGTAACTCCATGCTCTTTTAATTGCTTTTTGATGTCACTTTGCGTGAGCGTTTGCTTGGCTTTTCGTCGTGATAATTGGCGTCCTGCTCCGTGTGAAGCCGATTGCAACGAATGTTTGTTTCCCGTTCCTCGAACGATGAATCCTGGCGCTGTCATAGATCCTGGAATGATTCCTAAGACACCTTTTTGTGCTGGTGTTGCTCCTTTTCGATGTACCACCAATTCTTCTCCGTTGACGATTTCTTTCCACGCAAAATTGTGATGATTTTCTACCATTGCTAATGGTCTTGCCCCTAAAGCTTTCCCCAAACGCTTGTGAATGTCATGATGACAAGCCGACGCATAATCGCCTGCTAAATTCATTGCCAACCAGTATTCTTGCCCGTCATGCGTATTGAGATCGAGCCAGGCTAGGTTTTTCGCTTCTCCTGGTAATGGTGTTTGTTGTATTGCTAACTTTGTATAATGTTTTGCAATGTTAGCGCCCAAACCACGCGATCCGCTGTGTGACAGAATTCCCAAATATTTCCCGATAGGAACCTTAAATTCGTTGTGTACATCAGAAATCTCTACAATTCCAAATTCTACAAAGTGATTTCCACCACCTGATGAACCTAGTTGTGAATACGCCTTTTTGAACAGTTTTTTTACCGTTGGAATATCTTTGAATTCCGAGCGCTCAAAGATTTCATGATCGTTGATGCGCTTGTGGGTTTCAAAACCTCCAAATTTGGTATGTTCTTGCAGCATATTTACATATTTGTCTTTGTGACCTTCCAGATATGAAGCTGGAATATCATAGATTGACAAACACATTCTGCAACCAATATCGACACCAACTCCATACGGAATTACGGCATCTTTTGCAGCTAATACACCACCAATCGGTAGTCCGTATCCTGAATGTCCGTCGGGCATTAAGGCACCAGCTTTTGCGATTGGCAATTTTAATGCCGTGTACAACTGATGTTTCGCTTCTTCGGCAATTCCGTTTTCGCCAAATATGGTAAACGGTGCACGTTTCGTTTCTAATTGTTTTGCTTCTACGTGTACAGGAGTTGTGAGTTCTTCGGCAATTCTGCCAACCATTCCATCTCCTAGATATTTTTCAGGATTTTTCAAGATGGTTTTTAAACGCTGTAACACTTTGTCTTTTCGTTCGCGCTTAAAATTCCGTAGCATTACTTCCATTGCAATACTGATGACTTTTCCTTTTTGTGGATATCCTATTTCTATGAGGTCTTTGCCTCGTAATTTTAATTTTGCCATAATATTTGTTTTACAACCATTTCCCGATTTTTAATTCGTGTTGCGTTGCCCAATCGTACATGATTTTTTTGGCAACTGCGGAAATGGGATTGTTAAATCGTCCTTTTGCTTGGACAATAGTTTGCGATTTTATGTCTAATTCGATCGTCGCTAAGATTTCTAATCCTTTTGAAAAACTGGTGCATCTTAGTGTAAAAATAGCAGCTACTTTTACACAGCACGAACGCGCATACGACGCGACACAATGGTTCATTTTTCGTCCTTCTACAATCAATTCCTTAGAAGAACACAATTCGAACAAACGGTATTTTTTTACATCATTCCCGTCCTTTTTTGTCACTATCAAGGAACTGTCAAGCGTTGGTTTCCATGTAAACATTTCTACCTTACTTGCATTGTGCACAGCTTGTTCTACGTGCCATGCATCCGATTGTCTTGTTAAGGATGTAATGGTTCTTCCTTTGATAGAATAGGCTGCATTATTACGAATACAATCGTTTAAATAATCAATGATTTCTTCCATTTTGTTGAAGTCCAACATTGTTTGTTTCATGAAAAACTGAATCACTGTTTCCCAGAAAGTTTCGTGTTGAAAGTCGTTTCGACTTAATCCTGTACACGCAATGCGTCCTGCTAATAATTCATCAGTTCCAAACGCTAATGCTTGTGCTCTACGCAGTGCCATTTCAATCGTATAATTGGCTGGTGCTTGCAAAAATTGATGCGCTCCTTTTTTGGTTAAACGCACTGGCATTTTTGACAAACTTTTTACACTTTGTCCGCGCCCTAAATCAATAAACCAAGAAATGTATTTGCGATTGTAATCCAACCAAGCTTCGTACATAAACGCTGGCACTTCGTATTTTACAAAACAGTGTTTTATGATACTTTTCAGTTGCTTATCTGCGTTGTGACTTTTTCGTTTCCACGTTTCTATGTCTCTGATTCCCGCAGTGCTAAACCAAGCAATTTGATAGATGACACGTAAATATTCTTCGTTTCGTAATAGCTTTGTACAACGCTTTTTGTACAAGTGCAATAGGATGTTTCTAAATGCTACACGTCTGCGTGGTTGCTTTTTTTTGTGTAACGCACTGAAATGATTTTCCAAGATATACGCCAGCGAATTGGATTCATAATTGCTTCGTTCTTTGCCTTCGTAGATCTTTTCGACCATGGCTGGAAACAGTACTTTTTTTGCTTTGTTGTGTTTTTGTAAGCTTTCTTGTAGTGCTGCTTCTTTAGCTTTTGCCGCCAGTTTTTCCTTTAATCTTTTGGATTTCGAAATATGCTTTCGATGTATGTATTGTGTTTCCATGACTGTCTCTTTTGAGTGTTGTTTTCAGTAAAAATTTTAATTCGTGTGTTTTTGCTTCTTGTCGCATGTTTGTTTTTTTGTGGATTAAAAATTCTTTTTTGTTAGTACTGAAAACACACTCCCGAGTTTACAGTCGTTCCATTTGTTTGATTATATTCATTTTTCGTTGTTTTGTGTTGCTACACGATTTCTAGGTTTTTATTTTTCAAAGGTTCTTAAAACAACAAAGCCCGATTCTTAGGTAGAACCGAGCTTTTATACTGTTGTATATATATTCTTTATTCCAAAGAATAGTTTGGTTCTAAAATGAACAATTCCTGCATGTTTGCAGTGTTTGTTGCGATATATGTTGTTGCTGTTTTGAGCATACTTTTTAAAAAATAAGCATTAAAAAACCCGAGCCTTTTGGGACTCGGGTTGTTTTATGATGATCTATTTCTACTGAAATGTACAACTGGTAAAACCCAAGTCGCGCATCGGAATGTTTCCAATACTGTTTCGATATGTGAGTTTTATTTTTTGCACGTTTTCGTTTTTTGTTACTAATTAATTTTGTTGCGTTTCAACGGTTGCAAATATAGAAGATCATTTTTCAATTTTCCAAATTTATTTTTTCTCGACCTCATTTTTGAGGTACATTTTGAGCATGGAATGATCCGATTTCCAAGTGTTTATTTTTTCTGTTTTTAGAATTTGTAAATCTTTGGAAACCCAGATATGATCGAGGGACAGCAGTGGAAGATTCCAAAACCAAGTTTCGCGAAATCCATTGCCTTTTTCTGTAAAAGCATGTTGATAATTTTTTTTGAAATTTTTAAAGAATAGGGACTCAATTGGTGTATTAAAATCACCTAAAATGATGTTTTTCTCCTCCGTTTTGATTTCAGAAATGATACTTTGCAGCATTGGTTTTCGAAAATGTCGCAAATCTGAAGAGACATCTATGGCATAAAAATGTGTGTTTTTTGTGCTAAAATGAACGATAACAACATGATCTTTTGTTTTTACTTTTGAATGAATTTTTAGAGGTGTTTTTGAAAAAATACCTACCTTTTTTTCTGTCAGTTCAAAGTGGTAGTTTGGATATTTTTGAATGATTTTTTGATAATCGTGTTCGTCACATTCAATCAAAACGAGCACATCTGGTAAGTTTCCGTTGACTTCAAACGCATCTTCAAAGTTTCGAATTCGATAGGCATTCCACAGTACAATTTCCAAGGAATTGGACGTATCTACATCTTCCGAATACGTGTAGCTTCTGTTACACCAAATTACGGTTATAATTACAGCCAATATCACATAGTATTTTCTGGCGGAAGCTTTTGTAAACAGAAGTAAAAACAATACTCCGAGTACAATCAGCGGAAGCGGTGTTGCATAAAATAACAACGCGGAAATATAAAAAAAATCCTTTATGGTAAACTGCACTATAATGGCAATGCACAAGAAAATTTGCAATGATTTTTTAAAGTAAATCCTAAATTTCATATTATTTTACGTCAGCTCGAACATAGATTAACGCAAGTAATACCCTTTTGCTGCCCACCAAGGATGCATTTCAATTTCAAGTCGCCCAGCTTTTACAGAAGGATCGGCATTTGCCAAGCTGTCCGCTATTTCTAGCGTGGGCACATTGTAAATGGTTACGCCGCGAATGTTACCATCCAATTCGCCAAAAGGTCCAGAAATATCCGCATGTCCTAAATCGTACATTTTTTGGAGATGCGCCAAGTGCAATCGCTGCAAACTGTCGCCGGTTTTTGGGTTTTGTAAGGTATCTTTTCCTTTTTTTAAAAACGCCATAAAGTATTGCTGCATTAAGAGTGTATCTTTTGTTTTTGGATCTACAAATTCCAAAATTTTATAACCTTCGTCAAGTAATTTTTGTATGTGTGCTTTGGTAAATTTTTTGTTTCCAACGTGCGTTTGATTGTTGTTTGATGTTTGGTTTTCGGTAGAATTAGTGCACGCTATGCAGAAAATTCCAGCTAAGAATAGATAGATGTATTTATTCATGATGCCAAGTTTTATACGGTTTTTTACTGAGTTGTGAGTTGTAATATTTTCTATGTCCTGTGACTTCTTCGCCAAGCCAAGTCGGTTTTTGAAATGCTTCATGTTCCTGTTGCAATTCCACTTCTGCAACAATTAATCCTTCGTTTTCGCCGAAAAATTCATCTACTTCAAACACGTGATTTCCGAGCGGAATGTTGTAGCGAATTTTTTCAATGATTCCTGATTCGCAAAGTTGTAAAAGCTGCGTTGCTTCTTCAATAGGAATTTCGGTTTCCCACTCAAAACGACTGGTACCACTTTCGTTCGATTTCCCTTTGATCGTTAGAAATCCTTGCGTTCCTTTGATGCGAACTCTTACCGTACGTTCGGCGTGCGTATTGAGAAAACCTTGCGCTATTGGGAAAGAATTGCTGGCTTCTTCTTTGAATTTTAGACTGTTTACGAGAAATTTTCGCTCTATTTCTTGCATGTTTGTTATTATATAGGCTAAAGATATCATAATTTTGAATATGGATTTCGATTTCCCTTTGCGAAAAATTATTCACGTAGATATGGACGCCTTTTATGCGTCTGTAGAACAGTTGGATAATCCTGAGTTGAAAGGAAAACCGTTGGCTGTTGGCGGCGGATCAAAACGCGGTGTGGTAAGCGCGGCAAGTTATGAAGCGCGAAAGTTTGGCGTACGCAGTGCCATGAGTGGATTTTTAGCCAAAAAACGCTGTCCTGAGTTGATTTTCGTTCGTCCACGATTTGATCGTTATAAGGAGATTTCCACCCAAATTCGCACTATTTTTTATGAATATACCGATCTCGTAGAACCGTTGTCGTTGGATGAAGCGTATTTGGATGTTACTCAGAATAAAAAAGGAAATCCCAGTGCGTCTTTGATTGCGGAAGAAATTCGTGCTAAAATTTTAAAAGATGTCGGTTTGACCGCTTCCGCGGGAATTTCCATTAACAAGTTCATTGCCAAAGTTGCCAGTGATTATCATAAACCTAATGGACAAAAAACCGTTCCGCCAGAAGAAGTATTGGAATTTTTAGAAAATTTAGACATTCGCAAGTTTTATGGCGTTGGAAAAGTGACTGCTGAACGCATGTATCAACTCGGAATTTTTACAGGAAAAGATTTAAAAACGAGAGACGTTGATTTTCTCACAGAACATTTTGGCAAATCGGGAAACTTCTATTACAATGTTGTGAGAGGCATTCATCTGAGCGCTGTAAAACCGAATAGAATTGCAAAATCGGTTGGTGCCGAACGTACATTTTCTAACAATTTGACCAGTGAAATTTTTATGTTGGAGAAGCTGGAAAATATTGCTCAAGAACTCGAAAAACGCTTGAAACGCTATGATGTTTCTGGAAAAACCATCACACTGAAAATTAAGTATAGTGATTTTACCACACAAACTCGCAGCAAAACCATTCTCTATTATATTTCGGATAAAAGCCTAATTCTGGAAACTGCCAAAGAGTTGCTGTATCAAGAGAAATTGAAAGATTCCGTACGTTTGTTAGGCATTTCTTTGAGCAATTTGAACACTGATAAGAAAGAGAAAAAATCTTCTAAAGTGGAAGAAAAAAAGAGTATTTCAGTTCAGTTGAAGTTTGATTTTTAGATTAGAAACGCTAACGCTTTTAGACTGCTGTCACTGTTAGATTTTTAGACGCGCTTTGCTTTTAGACTTGTTTCTTGGAACTTAATTGACCTTACAACTTGACTAATCCCTAATTCCCAAAACCTAATGTCTGATTTCACTCTTAAACTTTCATAAAACGTGTGTCATTCCGCATTTGATGGGGAATCCACTTTGAAACACGATGGATTCCTGTCTCCGCAGGAATGATAATGAAACGTCACTTCGAGTGGTTTTTCGTAGAAAAATTGTATCGAGAAGTGATTTGAATTGATTTATTTTCATATTACTTCTCGATACAAAATTCTTGCAGAATTTTACTCGAAGTGACGATTGCAATATTTTTTAGTGATTACACCGAAACCTTAGACATTACATACAACATTTCTGTTCCGATTTGTTGGCAGCGTTCGTCGTATTTTTCGGTTTCTTTTGGCGTTTTGTCAAAGGCTTTGGGATCTTCATACGGAAGTGCAATTCTAAAGTCAGTTCCTGATACTAACGGACAACCTTCATCTGCTTCCGTGCATACCATAATTGCCGCAAATGCTTGTGTTGGATTTGGCGGTTCTTCAAAACGTTTGGAAAACGCATGATACGGATATTGCTGTTCTTTCCATAGAATTTTATAGATTGGATTTTCCGCTTCAACCAATTGTGAAATTTTAAAGCCAATTCGCGCAACAGCGTTGACTGCATTTGGATGAAACGCCGTTGCTTCTGTTCCTCCTGAAAAAGTTTCGATTGCAGGCAGTTTGTAGTAATCTGCGGCTGCGGCAAGCCACAACTGACCTAAGTGACTTCTTCGTGAGTTGTGTGTACAAATCACAATCAATTTTGGCGTTTTTTGATCGTTGTATTTTTGCTGAATGTATGCAGATAGCGTTTCTAATTGCGCTTTTCTATCGGAAGGAATCGAATCAAAATTCTGTGTAAGTTTTTCGATGTTTTGGAGTAATTCTGAGAAAATCATGTTGTGTATATTGTTCAATAGTTAACAAATTATTCTTCTGTAACTTTTTCACCGTAGAAAGGTAGTAACATTTTATCTATACTGTAACCGTCGTACCCTTCTGGAGAATGTGCGTCATACGTTTTATCTCCCGAGCGAATTGCAATATAGTATTCATCAATTCCTGTTTCATCTTCTACATACGAATAGCAACCTAAAAGTGCTTCAATAAATACATCTGTAGTAGAAGATTCTACGGTTTCTAACTGTGAAATTTGTAAAATCACCAACAACTTCCCATCATTTTGCTTGGTAAAGTATTTTATAGCTTTTTTGTTAAGTCTTTTTTTCGCTTTCTTAGTTTTCTGCAAAAACTTTTTCTCCTGAGTTTCAATGTAAATTCCTGATTCTACACATTTTTTGGCAATCAATGTTAACGGATCGTCTTCAGAAACTGTATTTTTCACTTTTTTCATGTCTGCATATAAGTATTGATATCGAATATCCTTACTTTCTTCTGCTTCTATGCTTTTATCAGCACAATAACCAATAATCATCATTATCACCAAGAATGTTAAACAGCCGTATCCACCTTTTTTAAGGTTCTTTGTTATTTTTGCGTTGTATTGTTCGTCATTTACAGGTTTATTTGCGCTATTTTCTGCCATAATTTATGCAATACTAAGAGTTATGAAAAAGTATACTTCAACACTAAAAAATGTCAAAGTATACGGTATTTTATGTTTTTAGAATAATTATACCAATTTTACAGTAGATTTGGTATTATTCAATCAGCGAAACACGCAAGGTATTTACCATTCCTTTGTCGGTAATTGGCATCGCTGCTAAGTTGATGAGCATGTCATCTTTTTTGACAAATCCTTTTTCTTTGGCTATTCGGTTTACATCTTCCACGGTATCATCGGTACTGACAAATTTGTCGTAATAGAATGCTTTTACGCCCCAAAGTAAACTTAATTGTGTTAAGATTCTTTTGTTGGATGTAAATACTAAAATGTGTGAAGCTGGTCGCCAAGCGGAGATTTGAAACGCTGTATATCCACTATTTGTCAACGTACAAATGGCTTTTGCTTTGATTTCATTTGCCATGTGCGATGCATGGTAACATACTGATTTGGTAATGTATCGTTTGGTGCGAATGTGCGGTGGCGAATGTGGTACTTGAATCAACGGAGAATCTTCTACACTTTTGATGATTTTCGTCATTTGTTGAATGACTTGTACTGGATATTTTCCAACGGAAGTTTCACCAGAAAGCATTACAGCATCAGCGCCATCCATCACAGAGTTGGCAACGTCATTTACCTCAGCCCTTGTTGGTGTTAAACTCGTAATCATAGTTTCCATCATTTGTGTCGCAATGATTACTGGAATTCTAGCTTTTTTAGCTCGCAATACCAATTGCTTTTGAATTAGTGGTACTTCTTGCGCAGGTACTTCTACACCTAAATCGCCACGAGCAACCATTAAACCATCACAATAGGCAACAATTTTATCAATATTTTCTACCGCTTCTGGCTTTTCTATTTTGGCAATGATTGGAATTTTATGTTCCGAATGTTCGTTGATAATAGCTTGCAAGTCCATTAAATCTTGACTGTGACGTACAAACGAAAGTGCCATCCAATCTACATCTTGACTAATCGCAAAAATGGCATCATTGATATCTTTTTCTGTCAAAGCTGGCAACGAAATGTTGGTATTTGGCAAGTTGACTCCTTTTTTAGACTTTAACGGTCCGCCTTGAATGACTTTGGCAGTTACTTCTTGAACGCCATCGGTTTCTACAACTTCAAAAATAAGTTTTCCGTCGTCTAATAATATGCGTTCGCCCGCTTTTACATCTCTTGGGAAGTTTTGATAGTTCATGTACACTTTTTCAGAAGTTCCTTTGAATTCTTCTCCTGTACAGAATTTTATGTGATCGCCTGGTTCTACAATCACATCTTCTGACATGATGCCTACTCTTAATTTTGGCCCTTGTAAATCGGCAAGTATGGACGTATTAAAACCATATTCTTCACTTAATTCTCTAATGATGGCAATACGTTCAGTTACGTCTTCATAGTTAGCATGCGAAAAGTTGATGCGAAACACATCTACGCCTTGCTCTATCATTTCTTTCATAGTTTCTCTTGATCCTGATGCAGGGCCAAGCGTCGCTACTATTTTCGTCTTTTTTCTTTTTGGCATTACTCAAAAATTAAATTGTTTTTAGATTTTAGTTGATTTGCATCTAAAATATACGCGGTAATTACTTCGGCTACGGCATTTATTTTAGATAGTATAATTTTAGGGGATTTCACCTGATTTTCGCTTGATATTTTCACAAAAAAATCAACTTTTTTTCGTTCTGGGATTAAGAATTTGGAAACGGTTCTTTTTCCTTGTTGATTGGAAAATAAAGATCCTGCACTTGCTACTTGTTCTACTTCTTGGCGGCTTGTATTGGCGACCAAATTCCAAGTGACAAAGTTTTCATCATCATTCCATTCGTAAATTGAGAAAGAAGCTTCCATATAATTATAATCCAAATCTTCCTGTTTTCGTGCTAATTTTAGATTAAGATTGCTGTTCAATAAATACGCTAGTCGATAATCTTCTGCTGAACAATGAATTGCGATCAGCATGTAATTATCTTCTTCAAAATCATCCTCAAAGAGTTTATGAATTGCCATAAATCTTATACTTAACAATCGTAAATATATGATTTAATGACTACATAGCTGTTAATTTTTGGTAATGTTTCTAAAGATTTCGCAACGAAAACGTTATCGCTGAATGATTCTTTTTTTGAAATCGCAAAATCACCGCTTTGTTATTTAGAATTTTGGAATAAAAGTGAGAAATGACCTGTGTTTTTTAGGTCATAATTTGTTTTTGAAAGGCAAAAAATGCACGTTTGGATGCTTTTTCTTCTGCTTTCTTTTTGGAAGTAGCGCGCGCTTTTCCCGCCACGCGATTGTCAATAAAAAGTTTGACTGCAAAATGTTTCAATTCGTCATTTCCGGTGTCTTCGTATACGTCGTATTTGAAGTTTTTCTTTTCTTTTTGGCACCATTCAATGAGCAAACTTTTATAGCTGATTACTTTTCCTTCCAAACGTTCAATGTCTACATACGGAGAAATGACACGCAATTGAATAAACTTTTCGCAGTATTTGTAGCCTTTATCCAAGAAAATAGCACCAATTAAAGCTTCAAATAAATTTCCGTGAATGTTTTCACCAAAATTGTCTTTCGGAATGCGAGATCGCACTAAATCAATTAACTTTAAATCACGCCCTAATTCGTTTAAATGCTCGCGACTCACAATTTTAGAGCGCATTTTGGTCAAATAGCCTTCATTTCCTGAAGGAACTTCGTTGAAAAGATAGGCAGAGATGACACTGCTCAACATAGCATCACCTAAAAACTCTAGTCGTTCGTAGTTTACAGAATTCCCTTTCGAGTCTTTCTGATTCATCGAACGATGCGTAAAAGCTTTCTTATATATTTTCTTTTTTTTGGTTTTAAATCCGAGAATATCTTCAAGTTCAACAAAAAAATCCCCATCTACTTCAGATCGGGACTTTAATATTTTGCGAACGAAATTCATCTGCTAGTCTAACTTTTTAAATAATACACACGCATTGTGCCCACCGAAACCAAATGTGTTGCTCATGGCGACTTTTACGTCTCGTTGTTGGGCTGTGTTCAGTGTTAAGTTTAAACTCGGATCAATATTTTCATCTACCGTAGAATGATTTATTGTTGGCGGCACCGTTCCATGCTCAATGGCAAGGATGGACGCAATTGCTTCAATAGCGCCTGCTGCTCCTAATAAATGTCCAGTCATGGACTTGGTAGAATTGATGTTTATGTTTTTAGCGTGATCACCAAATACTTCAGAAATCGCTTTCAGTTCTGCTACATCACCTAATGGCGTTGATGTTCCGTGTGTATTGATATGATCTACTTCTTCTGGCTGCATTCCTGCATTTTCCAAACAGTTTCGCATTACAGCAATCACTCCAATTCCATCAGGATGTGGAGCTGTCATGTGATACGCATCGGATGACAATCCGCCACCAATGACTTCCGCATATATTTTAGCACCTCTGGCTTTCGCATGCTCATATTCTTCTAAAATAATGGCACCTGCGCCTTCTCCTAATACAAAACCGTCACGGTTGGCATCAAATGGTCTGGAAGCTGTTTGTGGATCATCGTTTCGTGTCGACATGGCGTGCATAGCATTGAAACCGCCCATACCAGCAATGGTTACAGCAGCTTCACTTCCACCTGTGACAATCACATCACAATGTCCTAATCTAATATAATTTAAAGCATCAATCATCGCATTGGCTGATGATGCACATGCAGATACCGTCGTGTAATTTGGCCCCATAAATCCATGTTTGATGGAAATATTTCCAGGCGCAATATCTGCAATCATTTTCGGGATAAAGAACGGATTGAATTTTGGAGTTCCGTCACCGTTGGCAAAGTTGATCATTTCTTCTTGAAATGTTTCTAAGCCTCCAATTCCTGCGCCCCAAACCACACCAACGCGTAATTTGTTAATGCTATCCATGTCAAGTTTCGCGTCTACAATAGCTTCATCAGAAGCGACCATTGCATATTGCGAAAACTTATCCATTCGTCTTGCTTCTTTTCTGTGGATAAAATCTGTGACTTCAAAATTTTTGATTTCACAGGCGAATTTTGTTTTAAACTTTTCAGGATCAAAATGTGTTACTGGCGCGGCTCCGCTTTTTCCAGCTATAAGCGCATTCCAATATTCCTCAACGGTATTTCCGATTGGAGTCAGTGCTCCTAAACCTGTAACTACAACTCGCTTTAATTCCATCTTTGATACGTTCGTTTAAATTTAAGAAGAAATTCCTTCTAATAAAACATTAGAATGCAGAGTCTGCATTCTAATGTCATTTTTAATATAGAAAATTTATTCTTTCCTTACTTTTTAGCTTCTTCAATGTAAGAGATAGCTTGACCTACAGTTGCAATGTTCTCTGCTTGATCGTCTGGAATTTGAATATCAAATTCTTTTTCGAATTCCATAATCAATTCAACAGTATCCAGTGAATCTGCTCCTAAGTCGTTTGTAAAGCTTCCTTCTGGAACTACTTCGTTCTCATCTACACCTAATTTGTCTACGATAATCGCTTTTACTCGTGATGCAATGTCTGACATAATCTTATAGTTTTTAAAATTTAATTGTTGGCAAAAATAAAAAACTTTAGTTTAAAACAACATTTTGTACAAAAAATGTGTTCTAATTTACTAAATTTTTAGGATAAGTAATTTGCTTTTGCCTTCATTTTGTTAATAATTATTCTTTTTTTTGTCGAAACAACAGTCACTAAATTTCACTCTTTGTATGAAGCGCATCGCAATTTTTGCTTCAGGTTCCGGAACTAATGCTGAAAATATTATTCGATATTTTCAAGAGCAAAATACTGCTTCCGTTGTTCAAATCTTGACTAACAATCCCCATGCCAAAGTTTTAGAACGAGCTAAAAATCACAAAATCAGTGGTTTAAGCTTCAATAGAACCGCTTTATATCGCAGTGATGATGTTCTTCATTTGCTGCAAAGTGCTCAAATTGACTTAATTGTACTGGCTGGGTTTTTATGGAAATTTCCAAAACACATTCTGGCCGCTTTCCCCAATAAGGTGGTGAATATCCATCCTGCTTTGCTTCCAAAATATGGAGGAAAAGGCATGTATGGAAAACACGTGCACACTGCTGTCATTGCAAATAAAGAAAAAGAAAGTGGTATAACGATACATTTTGTCAATGAAAATTATGATGAAGGTGCTATTATCTTCCAAGCAAAGACAAATGTTATCGAAAATGACACACCCGAAACGCTAGCAGAAAAAATTCATCAACTCGAATACAAACACTTTCCAGAAGTTATTGCGCAAGTGCTTACAAATTCATAATTATGGCAGACGTACATATTTACACAGATGGTTCCTCTAGAGGAAATCCAGGCCCTGGCGGTTATGGAATTGTCATGGAATGGGTTGGAAAACCGTATCACAAAGAATTTTCGGAAGGATATCGAAAAACGACTAACAATCGTATGGAATTGTTGGCGGTCATAGTAGCCTTAGAGAAATTAAAGTTTATGCATACAAATGTAAAAGTGTTTACCGATTCTAAATATGTGGTAGATTCCGTTGAAAAGAAATGGGTTTTTGGTTGGGAGAAAAAAGGATTTTCTGGAAAAAAGAACACGGATTTGTGGATTCGTTTTTTAAAAATTTACCGAAAACACATCGTACGTTTTCAATGGATTAAAGGGCATAACAACCATCCACAAAATGAACGTTGCGACTTTTTAGCCGTAGAAGCTTCTAAAAAAGAAAAGGTTAAAATTGATACTTTCTTCGAAAATGAGCAGCGCAAGTTGCTATAAATAGTGGTTTCATTTGATTAATTCGTATTTTTGCAACTCTAAAATGCTCAAAATCAAACATGAAAATTCACATTGCTATTCTTAGTTTACTAGTCTTTTCGCCCGTTTTTTCACAAAAAAATTGGAAACTCAAAAAAGACAAAGACGACGTAAAAATCTATGTAAAATCTACAGAATCGAGCAGTTTGAAGCTTTTTAAAGCCGAAATGACTGTTAAAAGTTCCTTAAATGATGTGTTAAATGTCATTCTGGATGGCGACAAGCTAAAAGATTGGAATTACAAAGCATTGGACAGCAAATTATTGAGTAAATCTTCAGAAAACGATTATTTACTTTGGTTGGCACTCGATCTTCCTTGGCCCGTTCGCAACCGCGATGTGGTGATTGCTTTAAAAATATTGAGAATTACGGATGATGTTGTAAAAATTGACATTTCAGCAGCTTCCGAACGGTATGCCGAAAACGACGATTATTTGCGCATCACCACGTTTGAAGGCTATTGGCTGTTAGAGCAAATTGGAGATTCTGTAAAAGTGACACATCAAATGTTTGGCGATCCAGGTGGAAGCTTGCCAAACTGGTTTATAAATAGTACCATTACCCGAGCGCCACATTATAATTTTGTGGCTTTAAAAGAATTGGTAGAATAGTATTTTTAAATACACTTTCCATCAAAAAAAATATCCACGCAAACAAGCTATTTTTCTTGGAAAAATTTTATGTAAGTTTGCAAAAAATTTTAATTCATAAAATGAGCAAATTATTAATTGTAGGAACGGTTGCTTTTGATGCTATTGAAACACCTTTTGGAAAAACAGATAAAATCTTAGGAGGCGCAGCTACATATATCGGATTGTCTGCAGCAAACTTTAATGTAGATTCGGCTATTGTATCCGTAGTGGGAGAAGATTTTCCGCAAGAATACTTAGACATGCTAGCAGCAAGAAATATTGATATTTCGGGAATAGAAGTGGTAAAAGGCGGAAAAACATTCTTTTGGAGTGGAAAATATCACAACGATATGAATTCGAGAGATACCTTAGTTACGGAACTCAATGTATTGGCAGATTTTAATCCTGTAGTTCCAGAAAATTATAAAAATGCGGAAATTGTGATGTTAGGAAACTTACATCCTGGCGTCCAAATGAGTGTGATCAATCAAATGACAGAGAAACCAAAACTAATTGTATTAGATACGATGAACTTTTGGATGGATTGCGCTTGGGACGATTTGCTCGCCGTGATCAAAAAAGTAGACGTAATTACCATTAATGATGAAGAAGCACGTCAATTATCTGGCGAATATTCTTTGGTAAAAGCTGCACAAAAAATTCATGAAATGGGCCCTAAATATGTTGTGATTAAAAAAGGAGAACATGGTGCGTTGATTTTCAATGATGGAAATATTTTCTTTGCACCAGCATTGCCTTTAGAAGAAGTATTTGATCCAACAGGTGCAGGAGATACCTTTGCAGGAGGTTTTTCTGGATACATCGCAAAACATGAAGACATTTCGTTTGAAAGCATGAAAAACGCCATCATTTATGGTTCTAACTTGGCTTCATTTTGTGTAGAAAAATTTGGAACACAACGAATGGAATCGCTCACAAACGAAGAAATTTTAAGTCGCTTGCAGCAGTTTAAACAACTGACGCAGTTCGAAATAGAAGTAAACTAAAAAAATGCGCTCAAAACTGAGCGCATTTTTTTGTCACAATAACAAGCAACAACAACACAACAAACTACGACAATGAGTGACGCTTTGAAACACGAGTGCGGTATTGCACTTTTAAGGCTATTAAAACCATTAGAATACTATAAAGAAAAATATGGTACTGCATTTTATGGCATCAATAAAATGTACTTGCTAATGGAAAAACAACACAACAGAGGGCAAGATGGTGCCGGATTGGCAAGCATTAAGCTCAATATGAATCCTGGAGAACGCTATATTAGCCGCGTTCGTTCCAATCAACAACAACCGATACAAGATGTTTTTGCACAGATAAATGAGCGCATTAATGATATCATGGAGGAAACTCCTGGTTTAAGCGAAAATGTTGCACGCCAAAAAAAGGAATTGCCGTATTTGGGCGAATTGTTTTTAGGACATGTTCGTTATGGAACTTTTGGTAAAAACAGCATTGAAAGTGTGCATCCGTTTTTAAGACAAAATAACTGGATGCATCGTAATTTGATCGTGGCAGGAAACTTTAACATGACCAATGTAAATCAGCTTTTTGAAAAATTGATCACGATCGGACAGCATCCAAAGGAAAAAGCCGACACCATTACCATTATGGAGAAAATTGGTCACTTTTTGGATGATGCAGTAGCTAAATTATACAAAAGACTGAAAGCGGAAGGCTATAACAAGCAGCAAGCTTCGCCGTTAATTGCGGAACGCTTGAATGTTGCTAAGATCTTAAAAAAATCTTCTAAAGATTGGGATGGCGGCTACGCGATGGCGGGATTGTTAGGTCATGGAGATGCGTTTGTATTGCGTGATCCGGCGGGAATTCGTCCAGCGTATTACTATAAAGATGATGAAATTGTCGTCGTTGCGTCGGAACGTCCTGTGATTCAAACCGTATTCAATGTAGATTTTGAAAATGTACAAGAAATTGAACCTGGAAATGCATTGATCATCAAGAAAGATGGAACAGCACATACCAAAGAAATTATACCTCCGTTACCACGCAAAGCCTGTTCATTTGAACGCATTTATTTTTCGCGCGGAAGCGACGCAGAAATCTACAAAGAGCGGAAAATGCTTGGAAAATTGCTACTTCCAAAAGTATTGAGTTCTATTGGCGATGATATCAGAAATACGGTATTTTCCTTTATTCCAAATACCGCAGAAACTTCATTTTTTGGACTGACGGAAGCTGTAGAAGAATATTTGAATGAGCGCAAAACGAAAGAGATTTTAAACGGGCAACGTTCGCTATCTGCCGAAAAAGTACGTGAAATTCTTTCGGAAAGACCGCGTGTGGAAAAAATTGCCATCAAAGATGTAAAACTCCGTACATTTATTACCGAAGATAGCAGTCGTGATGATTTGGTAGCACACGTATACGATGTTACCTATGGCGTAATAAAACCCGAAGATAATTTAGTCATTATTGACGACAGTATTGTGCGTGGAACAACCTTGAAGAAAAGTATCATTAAAATGATGGATCGTTTGCATCCAAAGAAGATTGTGGTGGTTTCGTCTGCACCGCAAATTCGCTATCCAGATTGTTATGGAATCGACATGGCACGTATGGAAGACTTAATTGCCTTTAGAGCCGCCTTAGCACTTTTAAAAGACCACAATCAATACGATTTGGTGGAAGCAGTATACAAAAAGTGCAAACTGCAAGAAAATTTAAAAGATATTGAGGTGAAAAACTTCGTAAAAGAGATTTACGATCCTTTTACGGATGAAGAAATATCGCAAAAAATAAGTGAACTTATCAAAACGGACACTGTGAATGCTGAAGTAGACGTTATTTTCCAAAAAGTAGCCAATTTAAACAAAGCTTGCCCAAATAATTTAGGCGATTGGTATTTTACGGGGAATTATCCAACCAATGGAGGAAATCGTGTAGTGAACAAAGCATTCATCAACTTTTACGAAGGAAACAAAGAGCGCGCATACTAATTACCAATTCTACTATAAAATACAACAAATAAGCTCGTTCATTCAGCATTCTATTTCCTTGCGACTATTTTCCGTAGCTAAGGCTATGCAAAACATTCGCAGCGTTCTATAATGCCAAAGCAACTTCGCTTCTTATAGTAAAATTGGTATAAGTTTTTGAAACTCAACAAAAAACGAAATTATTTTTGTAGGAAATTTACTAGAGTCATTCGTAATTTCTTAAATAAAAGTTAAATCATACACTTAGTCTAAAAAAGAGGTATTTGGTCTGATTTATTAGTGCTGTTTTAACGAGTCTACTTACATTAGCAATGCCATAGCATAAGTAGGTTAAGTTCATGGTAAGATTTGGGGCAAAAAAAGGTGGTTTATTCCACCTTTTTTTATGTTTTGTTGTGAAATATAAGATCGCTTCACTTCGACAAGCTCAGTGTAAACGCTTTTAGATGCTTACTCAAAGGTATTTGTCATTGACTTCGTCGAATCTTCGATTTCCTGCGTGTCACATTGAGCGCAGTCGAAATGTAGGTAGGAATCTCATTTTTGTGTGATGCAATATCGTCAAATCGTGATTTTTGAAGAGCAGCGAAAAAATTGTATCGAGATTTGCTTTGAAAAAATAACATTTCAAACACTACAAAAATAGCATCTGAAAACTTCTTGACTCTTGATTCCAAAAATCCTGACTCCAAAAAAAAAGACGAACATCGCTGCTCGCCTTCTCATATAATTTAAAGAAAGTTACTTCTTATTTACTTGCTGCATAACGTCTTTCAACTTCATTCCAGTTAATTACATTAAAAAATGCTTTAATATAATCTGGACGTCTGTTCTGGTAGTTTAAGTAATATGCATGTTCCCAAACATCTAATCCTAAAATTGGGGTTCCTCCACAAGAAACTCCTGGCATTAATGGATTGTCTTGATTTGGTGTAGAACATACTTCAACTTTTCCTCCTTTGTGCACACAAAGCCATGCCCAACCAGATCCAAACTGAGTTGCTGCCGCTTTGCTAAATGCTTCTATAAAAGCATCTTTAGAACCAAATTCAGCTTCAATCGCGTCTTTTAATTCTCCTGAAAGGTATCCACGACCTTCTGGATTCATTACTTCCCAAAAAAGGCTGTGATTATAAAATCCACCTCCATTGTTACGAACTCCTGCATTGCTCATGTCTAAGTTTGTTAAAATATCTTCGATAGATTTTCCTTCTAAATCTGTTCCTTCAATAGCAGCATTTAACTTGTTTGTATATCCATTATGATGTTTAGAATGGTGGATTTCCATTGTTCTAGCATCAATATTTGGTTCTAAAGCATCGTATGCGTATGGTAATTTTGGTAATTCAAAAGCCATTATATCTTCTTTTATTTAGTTAAACATTAGTTTTTATGTTTACAAATTTAATCATAACAGTCGACAAAATGAAGTCACGAAAAAAGATTATGATAATATTCACATAAAGTTAATCTATTCTATAAGAATCTTTTCGACAAGCAACAATCTTAATTTTCTGATAGCTTAAAACAATTACAACGCTTCATTTTTTAATATACGTACCTATTTTATAGTAAAATACTGTAAATTGAAGCATCCGCTTTTTAGAATATTTTCGTTATTTTATAAAAGGGTTTCAGCCTAACCTACTGAAAACCTGTAAATAAATCATTAACTATAAATATTTTAAATCATGAAAAAAAAGAATCTAATTAAGAAATTACAATTCAAGAAAACACAAGTATCCAACTTTAATAAAGATGGAGTTGTCGGAGGTTTGGGAAGTTATAAATATATTTGTGAGCCTATTGATCTTTCTGTTGTAGAAACTTGTTTGCCAGGTTGTGATCTTACGGTGAATTGTACAAACTACACAAACTGTAATGAAGTTACGTTTGCAAATTGCACCGTAAATAATTGCGCAACCAACAACTGCGGCACAAATAATTGTGGAACGAATGATTGCAATCCTTCTGGCGGAATTTCATGTCCAGGATACGTTTGCTAAGAAAAAAATCGTACAAATTTAGAAAGTCTGGCTTCATTTGGAAGCTGGACTTTTTGTTTTTTTCACTACTTTATAATTTAAACTATCTTTGTTTTAGTTAAAAAACCTTCTGTGTCTACACCTTTCATCATTTACAACGCTTCCGCGGGATCGGGAAAAACCTATACACTCGTCAAAGACTATTTGCGCATTTTACTTTCTTCTGTTCAGAAAGAAGCGTACAAGCAAATTTTAGCCGTTACATTTACAAATAAAGCAGTGGCTGAAATGAAAGCGCGAATTATTGAAAACTTAAATGCATTTGCGTTTGATGAAACTGCGAAAAATTCGCCAATGTTTGTAGACTTGACGTCAGATTTAAAATTGCATCCAGCGCAGTTGCAACAAAAAGCGAAAGAAGTCCTAAAAAGTATTTTGCACAATTATGCGTTTTTTGAAGTCGCTACGATTGATAAATTTACGCACAGTGTCATTAGAACGTTTGCATACGATTTGAAACTTCCCTTGAATTTTGAAGTAGAATTGGACACGGATGCCTTGCTCAATGAAGCCGTAGATCAATTGATTTCAAAAGCAGGTGAAGACAAATTGATTTCAGAAGTATTAATCGAATATGCACTTGAAAAAGCCGATGACGACAAAAGTTGGGACATTGCGTTCGATTTGAATAAGATTGCCAAATTATTGTTGAACGAAAACGAAAAGCCACATCTGCGTAAGCTAAAAGACAAAACGCTGGAAGATTTTAGTGCGTTGAAAAGTTTATTAAAATCTAAAATTCAAGATGCTGAAAAAGCCATTGTACACATTGGCGAAGACATTTTAGCGACGATTAATGAACACAACTTGGACTTTAAAAGTTTTTCTGGCGGTTATGTCCCGAAGCATTTTCAAAAATTGGCACAAGGCAATTTTAAAGTAACTTTTGGAAGTAGTTGGCAAGAAAAGTTGCTTCAAAACGAAACATTGTACCCAAAACGCGAAGAAAATACCGCAAATGCGGATGCAATTGACACCATTCAACCAAAACTGATCGCAGCTTTTATTGAAAGTAAAGAAATTGTAATGCTGTTGTTGTTTCTAAAAAATTTCTATAAAAACGTAACGCCACTTTCTGTCTTAAACGCCATTCAACATGAGCTAGAAATCATTAAAGAAGAGCAAAATTTACTATTAATTTCCGAATTTAACACTTTAATTAGCGAAACCATCAAAGATGAACCTGCGCCGTTTATTTACGAGCGTTTGGGCGAAAAATACAAACACTATTTCATTGACGAATTTCAAGATACGTCCGAAATGCAATGGCAAAACTTAATTCCGTTGATTGCTAACAAGCTTCAAACGGAAGCGACAGGTGCCAAAAGTGGTTCGTTGACGATTGTGGGTGATGCCAAACAATCTATTTACCGTTGGCGCGGCGGAAAAGCCGAACAATTTATTGGATTGAACAAAGATGTGAATCCGTTTTTTGTGGAAAAAGATCCGCAAAACTTGCCTAGAAACTATCGCAGTTATGATGAAATTATCAATTTTAACAATGATTTCTTTCAACATGTTGCTTCATTTTTTCAACAAGAAGAATTTAGAGACCTTTATAAAATTGGTGCTACACAGCTTACAAATGACAAAAAAGGCGGATTGATTTCTTTCGATTTTATCGAAGCCAAAACAGTAGAGGAAGAATTTGAAATCATTCCTAAAAAAGTAGTGACTAAAATTCAAGAAGTACTTCAAAAAGGTTTTCAACATAGAGATATTTGTGTACTCACACGCCGAAAAAGTGAAGGAATTGCCGTAGCTGACGCCTTATCTGCTCATGAAATTCCTATTATTTCCTCAGAAACCTTACTCATCAAACGTTCGCAGGAAGTGCAATTTATCAATGATGTTTTAAAATTGGCAATTCAACCCAAAAACAATGAAGTCAAATTGCATTTATTAAACTATTTGGCAACTGAAAAATTACAGCTTCCTCAAAAACATCAATTCCTTAAAAAACATGTTGGTTTAGAACCAGAAAAACTATTTGAAGCGTTGCAGGACTTTACGTTTGACTTTACTTATTTCTTGCAATTATCGTTGTATGAAGCCGTGGAATATTGCATTCGCGCGTTTCAACTTACGTACGAATCTGACGCGTATCTTCAGTTTTTCTTAGATTTTGTATTGGAATACACACAGAAAAAACAACTCGGTTTTGCTGGTTTCTTAGAGCATTGGGAAAAGAAAAAAGATCATATCAGTATTATGGCTTCTGGTTCGGAAAATGCAGTGCAAATTATGACGATTCACAAAGCAAAAGGCTTGGAATTTCCTGTGGTAATCTTCCCATTTGCCAACACCGATATTTACAAAGAAATAGAACCGAAACTTTGGTATCCTATCAACGCAGCCGATTTTAATGGTTTTGAAGAAGCGTATTTAAACCTAAACAGCAGCATAAAAGAATATGGCGAATTGGGCGAAAGCTTGTACAACGCACGCCGATCGGAATTGGAGTTGGATAATTTTAACATTCTGTACGTTGCCTGTACGCGACCTGAACAACAATTGCACATCATCACCAAAAAAGATATAGATAGTAAAGGAAATGAGCGTTTGCAAACCTTTTCAGGGATTTTTATCAATTATTTGAAAACAAAAGAAGTCTGGAATGATGAACTTTCCACCTATACATTTGGGGACTCTGAGGCAAATCTCGCGGAAGCGGACACCATAGCAGACATTCACACGATTACACAGGAAAAATTTATCAGCACCGCCAAAGAAGATCACAACTTGCATTTAATGACCAAACAAGGTTTATTGTGGGATACTTCGCAGGAAGCGGCAATTGAAAAAGGAAATCTGATCCACGATGTGTTGGCAGAAATAAAATATCCGTCGGATTTAGAGTTTGTGTTGGATGAATATATAAGTAAAGGAATTATTGACGCGCAACAACGTGAAAAATTGGAGGAAAGTATCAGTTTGGTGGTAAATCATGTGGAAATTGAACCCTATTTTCACCAAGATAATACGGTGTACAACGAAAAAGACATCATTTCAAAAGCTGGAAAAATTCTGCGTCCCGATAGAATTGTAGTGAATCCGAATAACGAAACCATCATTATTGATTACAAAACGGGCAAACACGATCCGTTTTACGTCGAAAAAATATACGAATACGGCGATACGTTGGCGGAAATGGGCTTTTCGGTCACCAAAAAAATACTGTTGTACATCAACGAAGAAATTATTGTGAAGTATGTGTAATATTGCCCTTTATTTTGAATTTATCATAAAAAATCATGTAAAAAAGGGTGTTGTATTGCGGTAAATTCAAAAGATGCTATGGTTACTTCAAAAATCGTTACTATTTTTGTAAAAATCTAAAGAACCATGTACGGAAGCATTCAACAACACTTACAAAAAGAACTTCAAGAAATAAAAGACGCCGGATTGTATAAAAAAGAGCGTATTATTACGTCCGCTCAAGGCGCAGAAATTACGATTAATACTGGAGAAACTGTGATTAATTTTTGTGCGAATAACTATTTGGGATTGTCTTCGCATCCAGAGGTAATTCAGGCAGCAAAAGATACGATGGATACGCACGGGTTTGGAATGTCTTCAGTACGATTTATCTGTGGAACGCAGGATATTCACAAAACATTAGAGCAAAAAATTGCAGACTATTACGGTACAGAAGATACCATCTTGTATGCAGCTGCATTTGATGCCAATGGCGGTGTTTTTGAACCATTATTAACGAAAGAAGATGCCATTATTTCCGATTCGCTCAATCACGCCTCTATTATTGATGGTGTGCGTTTGTGTAAAGCGGCGCGTTATCGCTATCAAAATAACGACATGACCGATTTAGAAAAGCAATTGCAACAAGCCAATGCGGATGGCGCACGTTTTAAAATCGTCGTAACAGATGGTGTATTTTCTATGGACGGTTTGGTAGCTCCACTCGATGAAATTGTCGCTATGGCGGAAAAATACGATGCCATGGTGATGATTGATGAATGTCATGCTACTGGTTTTATTGGAGAAACTGGTCGCGGAACCTTAGAAGAAAAAAATGTAATGGGCAAAATTGACATCATTACGGGAACACTTGGAAAAGCGATGGGCGGTGCCATGGGCGGATATACCACTGGAAAAAAAGAAATCATTGAAATATTGCGTCAACGCTCAAGACCGTATTTATTTTCAAACTCGTTGGCACCAGCTATTGTAGGTGCGTCAATCAAGGTATTTGAAATGTTGGATACCGATACTACCTTGCGTGACAAACTCATGGACAATACTGCATATTTTAAAAAAGGTATTAAAAATGCGGGGTTTGATATTGTAGATGGCGACTCTGCTATTGTACCTGTAATGCTGTATGATGCGAAATTGTCTCAAATTATGGCAGACAAATTATTAGAAAAAGGAATTTATGTAATTGGGTTCTTTTACCCCGTAGTTCCTAAGGAAAAAGCAAGAATCCGTGTACAGCTATCAGCGGCACATACTAAAGAACATTTAGACAAAGCAATTGCCGCATTTACTGAGATTGGAAAAGAATTAAACGTCATTTAAAAGTTTAAATCTTAATATTTCTTAAAGGATTCTAAAAAAATTAATATATTTGTCTTTGTTAATAAGTATTAACAACTTACATTTGTCCTTTAATTAACACTTAAAATTAAATAATTAAACATGAAACATCTTAGCAGATTTTTAGTTGCTTTGTTGCTTGTAGTAGGATTCAGCAACGTAAAAGCTCAAGACTCAAATAACCCGTGGCAGATTAACATTAGCGTTAATGCTGTTGATTTCTATCCAACAAACGATATGGAAGCGGCAGGAGTTACAGGAAAGTGGTTCGACGAATACTTCAATTTAGGAGACCACTGGAATATCCTACCAACACTTTCAGCAATCAGCGTTTCTAAATATGTTGGAGACGGATTTTCTGTAGGAGTAAGAGGTTCTGTTAATAGAATTGAAAAGTTTGGATCTCAACGAGTAGAAGATTTAACGTATTACTCATTTGATGCATTAATCAAGTACAACCTTAATGAACTTTATGACTTAGGAAAATTTGATCCTTATGTAGAAGTTGGTGGTGGTTATGCTTGGGTTGATGATATCGGAGCAGGTACTGTAAACGGAGGTTTAGGTATCAACTACTGGTTCAACGAAAACATTGCATTAAATGTACAAACAACATATAAGCACTCTTTTGAGGACTATTTAGCTCCTCACTTCCAACACCTTGCAGGTATCGCTATCAAGTTTGGTGGAAAAGATACTGATGATGATGGAATTTTTGACAAAGATGATGCTTGTCCAGACGTAAAAGGTTTACCAGAATTCAACGGATGTCCTGATACTGACGGTGACGGAATTGAAGATAGTAAAGATGACTGTCCTGATACAGCTGGTTTAGCTGCATTAAACGGATGTCCTGATACTGATGGTGACGGAATTGCTGATGGTAAAGATGACTGTCCAGAAGTAGCAGGTTCTGCTGCAATGAACGGATGTCCTGATACTGATGGTGACGGAATCACTGACAAAAAAGATAACTGCCCAACGGAAGCTGGACCATCTGCAAACAAAGGATGCCCATGGACTGATAAAGACGGTGACGGAGTATTAGACAAAGATGACAGATGTCCAGAAGTAGCTGGTGTTGCTGAGAACGACGGATGTCCTCCAATTCCAAGAATGACTGTAACTGAAATTACTGAGTTAGGTAACTTAGCTAGAACAGTATACTTCAACTCTGGTAAAGATTCTTTCAAAGCTGAAACGTATGCTATTTTAGACAAAATCGTTGAGTTAATCAAAGGTTTCCCTAAAGAATCATTCGAAATCGGTGGACACACTGACAGTGTAGGATCTGATTCTTTAAACCAAAAGTTATCTGAAAAGAGAGCTAATGCTGTTAAGAAATACTTAGAATCAAAATTATCTAATAGCTTTACTGCTAAAGGATATGGTGAAGCTGAGCCAATTGCATCTAACAGAACAAGAAAAGGTAGAGCACAAAACAGAAGAGTAGAGATTAAATTGAAAAACTAATTTAAGATCTCAATAACATTATAAAAAACGCCTCGATATATCGAGGCGTTTTTTTATTTTTACAACATGAAGTCATTTCTTTCACATGTTGTTCACTACATTTTAGAAGCAAACACCGATATTAGCAATCTTACGTTGGTGTTACCAAGTAAAAGAGCTGGTGTCTTCTTAAAACACGAACTTTCTCAGCAAATTCAACAAACGTCTTTTGCACCTGATATTCTCAGTATTGAAGAATTAGTAGAACAAATTTCTGGCTATACTTCCGTGAGCAATACCGAACTACTATTCGAATTTTATACCATTTACAAGGAGTTAACCCCAAAAGATGCACAAGAACCGTTTGATTCTTTTTCCAAATGGGCACAAATATTATTGCAAGACTTTAATGAAATTGATCGCTATCTCATTTCGCATAAAGAAATTTTCAACTATTTAAGCGCCGTGCAACGCATTCAACAATGGTCGCCAGATAAGGAACCGAGCGATTTGATGAATAATTATTTGAAGTTTTGGGATAAATTAGAGCAATATTACGATGCACTTACTGAAAAAATAACGCAAAAAGGAATTGCCTATCAAGGATTGGTATACAGAGAAGCCGTAGATAGTTTGGAATTTTATCTGCAAAAAAATGAAAAGAAAAAACATTACTTCATTGGATTCAACGCTTTAAATACTGCCGAAGAAAAAATTATTCAAGAGTTTTTAGAAGTCGGTTTGGCAGAAATTTTATGGGATACAGATCATGTTTTCTTTGACGATCCTGAACACGATGCAAGTTTGTTTTTGCGCCGCCATCGCTACGAATGGAATTATTTTGAAAAACATGACTTTTCGTGGGTTGCAGATAACTTTTCAGCCAAGAAAAATATTGAAATTATTGGGGTTCCTAAAAATATTACCCAAGCCAAATACATTGGAGAAATTCTTCAAACCTTACAAAGAGAAGATGAAACGTTGCAAGATGTCGCAGTGGTTTTGGGTGATGAACAATTATTAATTCCGTGTTTAAATTCGCTTCCACAAGCCATAGAACGGCTCAATATTACAATGGGATTTCCGCTAAAAGACATTCCACTCGCCACAACGTTCAACAATTTATATCTGCTGCAAGAACATCAAAGAAACGATACGTTTTACTATAAAAATATCATCAATGTGCTGTCGGACACAAATTTACGACCACTTTTTCAACAAAAAGACAAAAATATAGCCGCAGAAATTATTGAGTATATTCAATCGAACAATATCATTTATGTAGCTACAGAAAATATTGTAGCACGTTTTCCAAAGGCACTTCAAGAAATTGCACAGCTTTTGTTTACCTATTGGAATGACAAACCAAAAGTTGCCATTCAAAATTGTATAAAATTAATTCGTTATTTAAAGGCAATATTGATCGAAGATCGAGAACAACATTTACTCTCACTAGAATATTTGTATCGTTTCAATGAAGTCTTCAATCAATTGCAATTGTTGACCAAACAACACAATTACATCTCAGATATTAAATCTTTATTGGCGTTATACAAAGAAATTATCAGCACAGAAACACTCGATTTTAAAGGCGAACCACTCCAGGGATTGCAATTAATGGGCATGTTAGAAACACGTGTACTCGATTTTAAAACCGTGATTCTTTCCTCAGTAAACGAAGGCATTTTGCCTTCTGGGAAAAGCAACAATTCGTTCATTCCGTTTGACTTGAAAAAACAGTTCAACCTGCCAACATATAAAGAAAAAGACGCCATTTACACCTATCATTTCTATCGATTATTGCACAGAGCGGAAAATGTATATTTACTCTACAACACAGAAGCTGAAGGACTTGGTGGTGGCGAACGCAGTCGTTTTTTAATGCAATTGGAAACGTACAACATGCCAAATCACACTTTAACGCAGAATGTAGTGATTCCGAAAATGCCTAAAATTGAACATGCACCGCAAGTGGTACAAAAAGAAACATCTGTCATTGATCGCCTAAAAGATATAGCCAACAAAGGATTTTCACCTTCTGCGTTGACTTCCTACATTCGAAATCCGATCGATTTTTATTACCAAAAAATATTGGGCATCAACGAGTATGAAGCAGTAGAAGAAACGGTTGCTGCAAACACGCTTGGAACGGTTGTACACGATACCTTAGAGTTATTGTATAAACCATTTGAAGGCAAAATTGTCACGACCAACGACATCAAAGCGATGTTTGGCAATGTAGAAGAATTGGTGGTGAGAAATTTTAAGAAAACCTATGGAGAAGGCAACATTCACCGGGGAAAAAACCTCATCATTTTTAATGTTGCCAAACGCTATGTGACTAACTTTTTACAGCAAGAATTGCAAACCTTGAAAAGTGGAAAAACACTGCGAATTCTTCAAATAGAACAAACCTTAAAAGCAAAAGTAGAAATTCCGGAACTAGATTTTCCTGTATTTATTGGCGGAAAAGTGGATCGTGTAGACGAATTGGACGGCGTCATGCGTATTATAGACTATAAAACGGGAAAAGTAATGCAAGGCGATGTAGAAATTGTCGATTGGGATTTGCTCACACAAGATTATAAATTTAGCAAAAGCTTTCAAGTGTTGGCGTACGCGTATATGATGCAGCATGAACAAGGATTACAGCCAGAAACCGAAGCAGGCATTATATCGTTTAAAAATTTACAAAGCGGATTTTTAAAATTTGGCACGAAAGAATCTTCAAGAGCACGCACCAAAAATCAAGCAGTGACTACAGAAACCTTAGATGTTTTTTTAGTGGAGCTAAAACAGCTCATTCTCGAAATTTGTAACATAGACATTCCATTCACCGAAAAAGAAGTGTAAGCATGATACAGAAGCTCAAAAACACCATTTTAACACGCAAAAACGACAAAAACATACTGATTGATTACTTTTTTAAAAAGAACGATCAGCCGAAACCTGTGGTCATTTTTTGTCATGGTTATAAAGGTTTTAAAGATTGGGGCGCATGGAATTTGGTGGCAGAAGCCTTCGCGGCGGCGGATTGTTTCTTTGTGAAATTTAATTTTTCACACAACGGCGGCACAATGCAACAACCGATCGACTTTCCAGATTTGGAAGCGTTTGGCGAAAACAATTATAGTAAAGAATTGAACGATTTGCACTATGTGATCAATCACATAATAAGCGATACGTTTGTTCATTCTGCGGAAGCGAACACACAATACATATCCTTAATTGGACATTCACGCGGCGGCGGAATTGTAACAATCAAAGCTGCAGAAGAACCCAAAATTACCCAACTTATTTCTTGGGCTGGTGTATGTGATTACGCAACTCGATTCCCAAAAGGAAAAGCTTTGGAAGACTGGAAAAATTCAGGTGTTTTTTATGTCGTGAATGGCAGAACCAAACAAGAAATGCCACATTTCTATCAGTTTTTTGAAGATTTTCAATCAAATTCAACGCGTTTGAATATTGAAAGTGCCGCTAAAAATATTGAAATTCCACACCTACTCATTCACGGAACTACCGATACCGCAGTTCCTGTGGAAGAAGCAAAAAAAATCCAGCAATGGAATCCAAAAAGTAAGTTGCAGCTTATTGAAAATGCTGATCATGTATTTGGCGCACGACATCCGTGGAAAGAAACCAAACTGCCAAAAGATTTACAAGAAGTGGTTGAAACGACGATTGAGTTCATTAAAAAGCAAAAAAGCGAGTCCTAAAACCCGCTTTTTCTACAACTACTATTTTTCTTATTTTGGTGGCCCCATACATGTTTCCTGGTGGCAACTATAAACAGGAGCTGTGTCTCCACTACACGGATCGCCTGTAGCGCCTCCAACCTTTGCTGTCAAGTCTTTTACTTTAAACTCGCTAATTACTTTTTTGCGTAATTGCAAGCTCTTCAAATTTTGTTTTTTCATGATTTAAAATTTTTGGTTAATTCTTCAAGTTACAAAATATATGAAGAAGCTTTCCAACGTTGAAAAGCTGCAAACAAAAAAAGCTGCTCAATGTGAAGATTGAACAGCTTTCATCGTATAAAATATTTCTTTTCTTAGTCAGTTCCTTTTAAAACCAATAAAGGCAAACGACTTTCAAAATCGACTTTCTTTACAGAGTTTTGCTCCCACAATTTTTTGAAAAATCCACGTTTGCGTCTAAACACACAAATCATATCTGGATTATTAGCATTTAAATGCTCTAATACACCTTGAAATAACGTAGAATTTTCAGAACTTCTGTATGCAGATGTAATGGCTGCCAATTCTGAATGAAACTCTAAATCTTCAGGTAAAAAATTCGGTGTTTTTATTTGTAGCAAGCGCATTTTTGCTCCAAAAACTTCTAAAATCGTTTCCAACGGCTGCAGTACTTCTTTTCGTTTGATCACACCAGATTTAATCGCTGTCAACACCTTTTTAATTGGTTTAAATGTATATCCTTCTGGCACCACTAATACGGAAATATCCGTTTGTTTTACGATGCTCCCTGAAGTACTTCCCAAAAACATTTCTTCTTTAATAGAGTTGCTTCGTGGCCCCAAAATAATCAAGTCAATTCCTAGCTCTTTATCAATAGAATTAATGCTATCAATGACATTTCCTTTCGCAGAAATTACAGATACCTCAACATCTTTCAAGTCTACACTATTTACAACTTCTTTTACGGATGTCGTTACTTCACGACTTACGATTTCATCGACATTTAAAATCGTTCCTGCTTTAGAAAGTACTTTAAATGCTCTAAATACAAATACTTTGGCGTCTACAGCTTGCGCAAAATCAATCGCGTACTGCAACGTATTCTTTGCATTTGTAGATTCTCCTATAGGAACTAAAATATGGTTCATTGTCTTAAAATTTCTGCAAAAATAATCATTTTTTAATTCAAAGGTCATTTTTCAAATTTTTAAAATATCTTTAAATGCCGAAAATATTGCATATTACTATGAATCTGAACATTCGCAAAGCCACTTCTCAAGACATTCCTGTGCTTCTGAGTATAACCAAAGCCTGTGCAAAATTTATGATTCAAAAAGGAATATTTCAGTGGAATGAAAACTATCCAAATCGCGCCGCATTTGTACATGATATTGAAAGAAGTGAATTGTATGTTTTGCTAGAAACTGACGAAATTATTGGCTGCATTGTCATTTCTACCTTGATGGATGAAGAATATAAAGCTGTCAATTGGCTTTCGCCAGATGGAGCAAATCTATACATTCACCGATTGGCAATTCACCCCAAAGTACAAGGAAAAGGTTGTGCTCAATTTTTGATGGAATTTGCCGAAAACTACGCGATAGAAAATAATTATCGTTCCATAAGATTAGATACCTTTAGTAAGAACCCTAGAAACCAAAAGTTTTACGAACTTCGTGGCTATAAAAAACTGGAAGATATTTACTTTCCCAAACAAAGTGTATATCCTTTTCACTGTTACGAACGCATTCTTTGAAAACAAAAATCACCACATCACTCGTTAACAAACTCGCTATTCCTGCGTTAATTGCTGGAGTTGCCGAACCATTGCTTTCTATCACAGATACTGCCGTGGTGGGAAACGTAGCTATAGACGCCACTGAAGCTTTGGCTGCTGTTGGAATTGCGGGCGCGTTCATTTCCATGTTGGTGTGGGTTTTTGGACAAACACGCAGCGCTATTTCCGCATTGGTTTCACAATACTTAGGAGCCAATACATTAGAAGACATCAAAACCTTGCCTGCACAAGCCATTGCCATTATTCTGCTCATCAGTTTTGTGCTGATTGCCATCAGTTATCCGTTTGCCGAATATATTTTGAAATTTTACAATGCAGAAGGCGTCACATTAGATTATAGTTTTTCATACTTCCGCATTCGCATCTTTGGCTTGCCATTTACCTTGCTCACCTTTGCCATCTTTGGCGTATTTAGAGGTTTGCAAAACACCTACATTCCTATGATTATTGCAATTTTGGGAACCTTACTCAATATTGGGTTAGACATTGTCTTGGTGTACGGAATCAAAAATTTCATTCCTGCCATGCATGTAGATGGCGCGGCGTATGCAAGTATCATTTCACAACTCTTTATGGCAATACTATCTGTAATATTATTGTTGAGAAAAACACAAATTCCTTTGACGATCAAATTGCCTTTTCACAAAGAATTACCCAAAATGACCGTCATGATTCTCAATTTAGTTATCAGAACTATTGCGTTAAATGTAGCCTTATATTTCGGAACTTCTTTTGCAGCAAAATACGGTGCGCAATACAGTGCAGCGTATACTGTCTTGCTAAATATTTGGTTGTTTGGCGCGTTTATCATTGATGGATATTCCAGTGCTGGGAACATTTTATCAGGAAGATTATATGGTGAAAAAAACTATACCGAATTGGTGCAACTCAGTCAACGATTGACAAAATATGCCATCATTGTAGGTGTAATTATGTTGATTCTTGGTAGCAGTTTATACTATCCTATCGGACGATTATTTACACAAGAAACTGCTGTTTTAAAAGAATTTTACGCTGTTTTTTGGCTCGTTTTAGCAATGCAACCTATTTGTGCCGTTGCGTTTATTTTTGATGGAATCTTTAAGGGATTAGGGAAAATGGCAACCTTGCGAAACGTATTGCTTTTTTCAACGATATTCGTATTTGTCCCAACTATTTTGGTGTTAGATATCTTCGATTTAAAACTCTACGCCGTTTGGATTGCCTTTACCTTCTGGATGATTGCACGCGGAATTCCGCTTATTTATTTATTTCGAAGAGAATTTGTGCCGAAAACGAAAGTGTAACCTTTTTATGTTGAATGTTGAATTGATGCGTACTCTTGAATCTAGTTCAACATAACATTTCTTCTCTATTTTACATTTTGTCATTCCGCATTTATTGCGGAATCCACTTTGAAGTATTATAGATTCCTGTCTTAACAGGAATGACATCTGAAAAAATCTCAATACTCATATCTAAATTCTCACTACTAAAAATATCTTCCTATTTTTGCAACACAAAATCACACATCATGACCACCACACGAAGCAACGGAAGTTTATACACCCACATTCAAAATAATATAGCAACGATCGAATTTGGACATCCTGCCAGCAATTCATTTCCAGGCGAATTGTTAGATAGATTGACCAATGAATTGAAGAAACTCTCAGAAAACGATGCTGTCAGTGTGATTATTTTAAAAAGTGAAGGCAATCGTGCGTTTTGCGCTGGTGCTTCCTTTGACGAACTCGTTGCGATTGATAATCTAGAAGACGGTAAAACGTTTTTCAGTGGTTTTGCCAATGTCATCAATGCCATGCGAACCTGCGGAAAATTAATCATTGGTCGCGTACAAGGAAAAGCTGTTGGCGGCGGCGTAGGATTGATCTCAGCGTGCGATTACGCTTTAGCAACCGAAGCAGCTTCCATCAAACTTTCAGAATTAACCATCGGAATTGGTCCGTTTGTCATTGCACCAGCCGTACAAAACCGAATTGGAAAAGCAGGATTTTCAGAATTAAGTTTGGCACCAAGCGAATGGAAAACTGCCTATTGGGCAAAAGAAAAAGGCTTGTATGCCAAAGTCTTTGAAACACAAGCCGAATTGGACAAGGAAGTAGAACTTTTCGCAGAAAAACTCGCTTCCTACAATCCAGATGCGTTGGCAGGCATGAAAAAAATATTGTGGGAAGACACTGAAAACTGGGATGAACTTCTCGCCGAACGCGCCGAACTTTCAGGAACATTGGTTTTATCAGACTTTACCAAAAATGCTTTGGCGAAGTTTAAAAAGTAGTTGTTTGTTGTTTGTAGTGCTGAACTTGATTCAGCATCTCATCATTAATTTAACAACTTGCTTCACGATTAGATACTGTCAGTTCGAGCGCAGTCGAGAACAAATTGAAAAATCTCACTTCTATGCTAAAAAGTAGGCTATACAACTATTTTTTCGAAAGAAAATAGATACATTTTTGTATTTTAGTGGTTATCATAATACTTTTATTGCATGACTGCTAAAACATACAGCTTCCATCCTGAAATATTAGAAGCAATTAAAAAAGATAATCTTGTTATGTTTGTTGGAGCTGGACTATCTTTTAATCTTGAGAATAAACAAAATCAAAAAATTGGTGACTGGAATAATTTAGTATTACTGATTTTAAATGATCTAAAAAACCAAAATTATGAAGATGCTGATTTACTCATTCCACTTATTGGTAAGTTTGATCCAATTGATATTTTAGATTTAATCGAAAAAAGGGAAACGATCAACATAGGAGTTATTAAAAACTTTACAAAAGGATTTTTTGATTTAAAAGAGGATAATGATCTATCATTACATGATAAAATTTGTAAATTAACGAATCAAATTATTACAACTAATTATGACTGTGCATTTGAAGAAGTAAACCCTATGCTTCGAAAAAACATAGCACATACTGGAAACAGACACGAATTAGTAAATTTTACAAAATCTACTATTCCTACCTTATTTAAACTTCATGGAACTTATGAACGTTCTGATTCTATGATTTTATTCTCATCTGATTACGATTCTCTTTATACGAATCCCAATAATGATGCAGAGTTAACGCTATTAACACTGAGAAACACTATTTTAAGTAAAACTGTATTGTTTATTGGCTGTAGCATGAGTGACTTTCAAATCAATGAACTATTTCAATACATTAAAACCCTAAAAGGTATTCACAATCAAAAACATTTTATTATCACAAAAAACACATTGGATAGTTCTTTAAGTTTTTTAGAAGCTATTACTATTGAAGATTATTCAGAAACTAACTTAGTAATTGAACAATTACTAAAAGAAAAAGAGCGCTTTACTAGCCAAAAAACACCTGAGCAGGAGTTATTAGAACAACAAATCAATGAAACAGAAAAAAAAGTAATTTTTCTAGAAAAAAAATTAGACAATGTTAAAAATGAAAGTGAACGTAAAAATACTTTATTAGAGCTTGGAGCTATAGAATTTTATAAGAAAGGCAGAGAATTTGAATTGAAGAAAGATTATGATAAAGCTATTGAAAAATACAAAATGTCTAACAAATTACATCCCAAAAAAAGTATTGTTTATACAAGCTGGGCTGAATGTTTAAAAGCTATTGCTAAACCAAAAAATAATAAAGAATTATACGCGAAAGCCATTGAAAAATATGAAGAAGCTATTGAGTGTGATCAAGAAAATATACTTGCTATCAATAATTTAAGTGATGCCCAAAATACATTAGGGAATTTAAAAAATGATGAAAAACTTTTTCTAAAAGCCATTGAAAATTGTAAAAAAGTTTTAAAACTTAATTCCAAATATGAAAATGCTTTTGTTAATTGGGGAAACAGCTATTTATTTCTGGGACTTTTAAAAAGTGAAGAAAATTTATTTTTGAGTTCAATTAAAATGTATGAAAGCGCTATCGAAATAAACACAAATAATTGCGCGAGTTACAGTAACTTAGGACATGCATTGTCTCAATTGGGACATCTAAAAAATGATAGAAATCTAATTAAGTTAGCGATTAAAAATTGTAAAAAAGCGATTAAAATTAATCCTAATTCAGTGGAAGGCTATAATAATTTAGCTGTAGCTTTAACTTCCTTAGGTATTTTAAAGAATAAAAAAAAGTTTCATTTACAGGCAATAGAATATTGTGAGAAGGCTATTGAAATTAATCCTAATTTTACAAAACTTCATTCTAATCATGCACTAGCACTTGGTAACCTTGGACAATTAAAAAATGACCAGAATCTTCTAAAAAAAGCAATTGAAAAATATAGCTTAGTAACGAAAGACGATCCTATATATTCCTCAGCAATATATAATTCGGGAAACTTTTTATATTATTTAGGAAAAATAAATGATGATGAAAAACTAATTAAACAAGCAATTGAAAAATATAAATCAATATCAAGCGATAAACAATTTAATTTAAAAATTAAATACAACTTAGGGACTTTATATAACTTTCTTGGTAACTTAAAAAATGATGAAAAACTAATTAAACAAGCAATTGAAAGTTACAAAAAAATACCTGATTCTAAATATTTAAGAACTACCTATAAGTTAGGAAATGCTTTGTATAATTTAGGTAATATCACAAAAGACAAAAAGAGTTATCAAAAAGCACTAGAAAAGTTTGAAATAGCATTAACAATAGAAAAAAATAATCCCTACATCTATGTTGATAGATTAAATACCTTAATTGAATTGACTTGGCTAAAAAAAGATATTAACTTATTGAAATTAGTAAAAGAAAAAAATGAAGAGTATTTTAACCTTTTCGGAGACATAAGGTATCATACATTTGAAGCAAAAATTTCTGAAATAGAAAATCGTTTAAGCCATTCTATTCTTAAAAAACCCAAGAACTAAAACCAATTTTAACACAAAAAATCCAGTTGTAGCGTTTAGATTCCTGCCTGCGCAGGAATGACAAATGGTAAAATATTCTATCTTTGCCGCATAATTGAGGACTCATGAGTAAAATTCGCATTACAAAGCAATTTAATTTTGAAACCGGTCACGCGTTATACGGCTATGACGGGAAATGTAAAAACGTACACGGACACAGTTATAAACTTTCTGTAACCGTGATTGGAACACCAATTTCAGACAATACCAACGTGAAATGGGGAATGGTGATTGATTTTACCGATCTGAAGAAAATTGTAAAAGAAGAAGTAGTAGACGTATTTGATCACGCAATTGTTTTTAATAAAAATACACCGCATAAATCATTAGCACTAACGATGCGCGGAGAAGGTCACAATGTAATTTTAGCCGATTACCAACCGACAAGCGAAAACATGGTGATTGATTTTGCAGAAAAAATCAAAAATAGACTTCCTAAAGAAATTCAACTGTTTTCATTGCGCTTGCAAGAAACCGATTCGTCATGTGCAGAATGGTTTGCCAGCGATAACCAATAAAAAAAGTAAGAGCGCTGAGTGAAGTCGAAGCGCTTTCTTATATTTACACCATGAACATTCCTGAAGGAAAAAAAATATACTTCTCTTCCGACAATCATTTGGGTGCGCCAACGGCGGAAGCTAGTTTTCCGAGAGAGAAAAAATTTGTAGCATGGCTGAACGAAATTGAACACGATGCTGCTGCTATTTTCTTGTTGGGAGATTTGTTCGATTTTTGGTTTGAATACAAAACCGTAGTTCCCAAAGGATTTGTGCGCGTACTAGGAAAATTGGCAGATTTGAGCGATAAAGGCATTCCAATTCACTTTTTTGTGGGAAATCATGATTTATGGATGCGTGATTATTTTGAAAAAGAACTCAACATTCCTGTCTACCGAGAACCAAAAGAATTCACGTTTAACAATACTACTTTTTTGATTGGTCATGGAGACGGATTGGGTCCTGGTGACAAAGGATACAAACGCATGAAAAAGGTGTTTACCAACACGTTTTTTCAATGGTGTTTTCGCTGGTTACATCCAGATTTAGGTGTGCGATTGGGACAATACATGTCGGTAAAAAACAAACTGATTTCAGGTGATGAAGACGCCAAGTTTTTAGGCGAAGAAAACGAATGGTTGGTGCAATATTCCAAACGAAAATTAGAAACCAAACACTATGATTATTTTGTGTTCGGACATCGTCATTTGCCGCTAGAAATTGACCTCAACGAAAAAAGCCGCTATGTAAACTTAGGCGATTGGATTCAATATTACACCTACGGAGAATTTGATGGGAAAACGCTGTCTTTGAAAACGTTTGAACCGAAGCAGTAATTTTTTTGTGAGCCAAGACTGTTGGAGGCTGGAATCTAAACGCTTTCAATGATCATTCCTTTATCCTTGAGAATATGTACTATTTCAAAGTAGATTTCGATACAATTTTCTATCGAAAATCGAACAGACGGAGGACAATTGCTTCTTTTTGAAACATCATTGCGAAAGTTTTGTAAAACTCGTGGCAATCTGTTTGTTTCCAACACTATTTTTAGTGAGAATTAGAAACAGATTCCTTCGTCGTTTCTCCTTGGATGACGTATTGAAAAATTCAACATCAAACATTTAAAATAAAAAAAGATGAGTTATATAATGGTAGACATAGAATCTGACGGACCAATTCCGGGCGACTATTCTATGATATGTTTTGGAGCTGTTTTAGTAGATCCTTCGCTTGACAGAACCTTTTACGGAACCCTAAAACCTATTTCTGAGCAATTTGATCCGACAGCGTTGTCAATTTCGGGATTTTCACGAGAAGAAACCTTAGCATTTGACAATCCGAAAACGGTGATGAGCAATTTTAAAACATGGATTCAAGAAAACTCCAAAGGACGACCTATTTTTATCAGTGATAACAATGGCTTCGATTGGATGTTTATTTGCTGGTACTTTCATCATTTTATCGGCGAAAATCCATTTGGCTATTCTTCAAGAAGACTTGGCGATTTGTATTGTGGATTGGAAAAAGACACGTTTGCCAAATGGAAACATTTACGCAAAACTGTACACACGCACAATCCCGTTGACGACGCCATGGGAAATGCTGAAGTATTATTAATGATGAAAAAAGAAATGGAGTTAAAGATTAGTTTGAAGTAGTTTTTTTGTTAGAGCCAAGACTTTTAGAATCTAGATTCAAGATGTTTTCTGATATCATTCCTGCGTGTCACATTGAGCGTAGTCGAAATGAAGGCAAGAATCTATACTATTTCAAATAAAATTTCGATAGTCGTGTTGATTTGGAAATCTTTAAGAGCGACAGTGATCTAAACCCAAAGTTTCTAAAGTCGGACTTTTTGATAGAAGATTCAAAAACGATTGACTTATTTTATAAAAAATCCAACATTTAAAAACGTAACATTATAAAAAAGTATAAAGGCGCTTACGCTGAGCGTGTCGAAGCCTGTCCAACATCCAACATCTTTTTTTCAATAATCGCTTCAAACTGTTCCAAATACATCTCTGTAATGCGTTTTATAGGAAAGGCAGTAGCAGCTTGATAATTGGTTTTTCCCAACGAGATTCTGTATGCATCATTGGTCACAATCGCTTCAATAGCATTTGCCAAGCTGTCTATGTTTTCAGGCTCAAAAAATTCGCCTCGATAGCCTTCATCTTTTACTAATAATGCTAAATCGCCCAAATCTGGCATCACAACCGCTTTTCCGTAACTTCCTGCTTGGTGCAATACTCCAGAACTTCCCGTGGTAGCTGTATATGGAAATACAACCACAGCACTTTCGTGAAACAACGAAGCAACGTCTTTTTCTTCTACATAGCCTGTAAACGTCAGTTGCGGAATGTGTTTGTATTGTTCTTGAACCGTTGCCAAATATCCTGGCACATTCGGATTGTCGGTTCCTGCAATGACAATTTCTAAATGTAAACCTGACGTTTTTCGAACTTTTTCCACCGCTTCAATCATGGTTTCTACTTTTTTGTAGGTTCCAAATTTTCCAAACGCCATCACTTTTAAAGCTCCATGAGGCAAAGTGAATGTTGGTTTTTGCGCAATTTCAAACGTTCCGTGCGGAATCATCGTGATGTTATCCGCTAAATATTTTTTCTCTAAAATAGCTACATACTTTTTCATCGTTACGGCAACAGTATCCGCTTGAAGAAGCAATTTTGTTAAGCTTGTACCAATGAAATTATAAACTTTTTGTACTAGTTTATTTGAGGTGAACCCTGCACTTTTTAAATCGACTTCTTCTAAAATATTATGAAGCAATACAATGTTGGGAATGTTTTTTAACGAGCAAATCCACGGAAGCATTAAACCTAAGGCAGCAGCTACTTTTTTGTCGCCAAACTTCATAAACTGCAAATTGAATAGCACAGCATCTGGTTTTGTTTGGTTGATCGCTTTAGTCACCGAAAAGAGGTTTTTATAGCTGTTAAACTTCCAGCATTCTTTCACGGTGATTTTACAGCCAGCTTCGGGAAAATTTAAATCTTTTGTTTCTGGTGTGGCATCGGTAAGCAAAATAAGTTCAGTAATCTGTTTCTTCTGGCGAAAACTTTTTACTAAGTGATATGCGTATTCGTTTAGGGTGACTTTACTTGGTGGATATGCAGTTACGATGGCTAACTTCATGAGAATGTGTTTTTTAATTATAATACAAATGTGCAGTTTCTACTTCTGAAAAATAGACGACTTGTGCCGAAATGCAAGTATGTTTCGGTGAAATGAAAGAATGTTTGGATTTCATTTCGACTCTGCTCAATGTGAAACATTTTTGCTGTGTTCATTTGAAAATGTGTTTCATAGTTTATTCCGCAACACTTCGACTCCGCTCAGTGTAAAAGTGCGGAATGACAAAACGTAGTATTTTCAAAGTAGAATTAGTTTTCACTAGTAATAGATTGCCACGTGTTTTTTCAAAATACTCGCAAGGACGTATCAAACAAATTGACAAATTTACAGCAGTAAGAAACCCTTTAAAATTTAAAAGAAAAGCGATCTTAAAAAAACTAGTTGTTTTTGAAGAAAAAGCCCAACTGCACTATCAACAACAAAACCATCGCGATGATTTGTACATGCACAACTTGGGCTAAATTTTCATGGAAGAAAATGACCAACACAATTTGAAACATTCCAAAAACTCCAGAAAGTACTACGGGAATGTATTTGTCTAACGATAAATAGTAATAGGCGAAAATATTGGAGAGCGCAAAAATACCTGTCGCCAGTGCGTATTTCCATAACAATGGTGTGATGGAAAGATAGCTTTCACCAAATAAAATCGTGACGATTTGTGTTGGAAAGAATACACAGCCCAAAATAATCACAGCTGCAATTCCTGCAATGTAGGTTACGTATTTTAATAAAATTGGAACCGTAGATTTTCCCTCTTTCTGCAATTTTACAACCGTTGGTAAGAGCAACATCACAAACATCCAAGCAATGAAATAGACAACACGTCCAATCAACGCAAGTGAAGCGTACAATCCTGCATCATAAGATTCAAAATAGTGTTTTACAAGTAGAATATCACTGTTGTTAATGATAATTTGTGTGAGTTCATAAAAGGCCGTGATGATGAAAAAGTTACGCACCAATTTGTTTTGCGATTTGTTCAATTCATTTTTCCTTTTCCAAGAAATATTTTTCAGGTTGAACGGAATCAATCCGCAGAAAAAAGATGCTAAAATTCCCAAAGAAATGATCAAAGAAGAGTCAATTTGTAAAAAGTATAAAAGTGCCAATGTAATTGCCAACCGACTGATCATTTCTGCTTGATACGTTACCGAAAGTGACACCAATTGTTGTGTTCCTTGAAAAATACCGCGATTTACACTCATGATAAAATACAGCGGAATTCCCAATCCGAAAACCACAAACATGCTGGAAGACGATGTTTTAAAAAACAGGTGTAATTCGTTTGCAAAGCACACGATTAAGAAACCTACAACAATTCCAGTAATCACAGATTTTTTGTACATATTGGAAGCAAAAACTTTGAAAACAGCAGCTTCAAACAGTACAGAAAACTTTGCTGTGACCAGTTGAAACGTCATTGCTACAAAAGATAACACCAATAAAAAAGTGATTAAAATCGCAGCGTCGGCAAACTTTTCAGGTCCTAAAAAACGACCTAGCAATAAATTATATATGTAGTTTCCGCCATTTACTAACAACACGCTTCCCATAAATACATGTGTAGCGGAAAGGTTGTTTTTTACTTTTTTTACGATTGCAATCATGCGTTATTTTTTTGTGATTTCAGTTTGAAAATATCATCACTTTTATTCGTTTTTGCGATGAATTCTGCTACAAATATCTCTGAAACACCACGAAAATAGGCGTGTTGTCGGTGAGATTCAATTTTCTTACGATGAATGATCGGTAGGTTGTGCTTACCTTACAATTGATTAAAAACAAAGACAATGCACTCAAAATATATCGTACTTTTTTCGTTTCTATTTACAAGTATTTTTTGCTTCTCTCAGAATATGAAAGATGGTTTTTCATTGTTGGAAAACGGAAAGTATCAAGAAGCAGAAACATTTTTTAAAACCATTTTGCAAGACTATCCAACGAATAAAACGGCGCGCTTGTGTTACGGTCGCGCAGTTGGACTCCATGGCAATTCTGCGGAAGCGAAAAAAATCTTCACCAAGTTAGTAAACGACTTTCCAAACGATTTTGAAGTGCAGTTGAATTACGGCGAATCGTTATTGTGGAACCGAGAGTTTAATCTCGCGAAAGCGTATTACCAAAAATTAGTTGCAAAAAATGCCACGAGTTTCCCTGCGTTGTTAGGTTTTGCCAATACTTTATCGAACTTACAAGAATATGACGAAGCCTTAGTGTATGTGCATAAAGCCTTGGAAGTTTCGCCGGGAAATCCGAACGCGTTGACGTCTAAAAAGTATATTTATTTAGGCAATGCCTACCAAAAACAGCAAAAACAAGAATATGTAGCAGCAGAAACTTTGTTAAAAAAATGTCTGTCGCTTTTCGCGAATGATACAAATGCCTTGTTGAATTTGGCAAATTTGTATTTGATTAAAAGTGAATTTGAAAATGCCGAAACAACCTATAAAACACTGTTTGAAAACGCTGAAACCGAAATAGCTACAATTGCTGCATTGAACGGATTGGCATTGGTGAGTCATTTGAAAGGAAAGGAAAAACAAGCTTTAAACACAAGTAAAAAATCGTATGATCGTTTAAATACGATTTCAAATTCATCTATAAAACAGCAAACGACAGAACGTTATATTCAGGCATTAATTTGGAATAAAAAGTATACAAAAGCGAAACATTTAATTGATGAAATCATTAAAAAACAACCCAACAAAAACTGGATTTTAGCCTTACGCGCAACGTTACATGTGTACAAAAGTAACTTTAAAAAGAGTTTGGCTGATTACGATCAGATTTTAGCAAACGATTCCACTTCCTTTGATGGAAACTTAGGAAAAGCCAACGTGTTAAAAGCCTTAGGTCGTTATGATGACGCCATCGCTACCGCAGAAAAGACGCTGACATTTTATGACAATCAGAAAGATGCGATGACCTTTTTGAAAGAGTTGGACACAAAGTTTTCACCTTTTTATGATGGAAAAGCCTCGTATACATTTGACAATGGCGATAACGAAGCGTTTTCGGTGCAAAATACGGTTGAGTTTCCGTTTTCGACACGTTTGAAACTTCTCGGAAACTATAAATACCGAACTACAAACAATACAATAACCAATAACAAAGCGACTTCGCACGCACTTTCAGCAGGTTTGGAATATCAATTGTTGCCAACGATAACGTTTAAAGGAACATTCGGACTCACAGCTGCAACTGCCGAAACGAATGATTTTACGCAGTTATTAGCAGATGTATCGTTGCACATAAAACCGTTTAAATTACAAACGTTGGATATTGGGTACAAACGTGAAATTCAAAGTTTCAATGCCGATTTGTTGGATCGTGAGATTGCACAAAACAACTTCTACGCGAATTACAATGTGAGTACCAATTTCAATTTGGGTTGGTTTACGCAATATTATTACACGACGCAAAACGATGGTAATTCTAGGAATTTACTGTTTACGTCTTTATACTATAACATTTTGAGCAAGCCTTCTTTAAAAGTTGGGTTGAACTATCAGTACATTACGTTTGAAAATCAAGTGCCAAGTATATATTTCAGTCCCAAGAAATTCAACGCTGGTGAAGTATTTCTCAACCTCATCAAAGATGAAAACGTGACAAAACCCACCGAATGGTTTTACGAACTCACAGCAGCTACAGGTTTGCAGTATATTGAAGATAACGAAAGTCAGAGTACATATCGTTTTCAAGGGAAATTAGGCTACAAATTCTCTGATCGTTGTTTGGCAAATATCTTTGGAACACGCAGTAATATTGCTTCCGCCACGGCTGCTGGGTTTACGTTTACGGAAGTTGGAGTTAGGGTGAAGTGGGTTTTTGGGGAGAAGTAGAATTCAATCAATATCTTGTTTGAAAAACCCTGTGCTAGTTGATGTTTTAAATTTACTTAATTAGAATCTTTTTTATAACTTGTTAGAACAAAATTCCAAAGAAAATAATGACAAGGAAAAACTGGTCAAGAGAGGAAACTATTATTGCGTTTAATGCGTATTGTAAAATACCTTTTAAAAATAGTAGTAAAACAAATCCAATGGTTATAAAATACGCCAAGATCATTGGAAGATCACCATCAGCTTTGAATATGAAGATAGGTAACTTTGGAAGATTAGATCCAGAGTTGAAAAAGAAAGGGATTATAGGTTTAGTTAATGGAAGTAAACTTGAAGAAGATATTTGGAATGAGTTTAATGGAAATTGGGAAAAGTTAGTTTTTGAAAGTGAAAAGTTAATTTTAAAATTTCAAAAAAAAGAAACTCAAGATATTAATTTAGAATATATACCACAAGGAAAAGAAAAAGAAATAATTATCAAAACAAGAATAAATCAAACTTTTTTCAGAAGCACAATTTTATCCTCATATAATTCAAAATGCTGCATAACTGGACTTTCCATACCCGATCTTTTAATTGCTAGTCATATAAAACCTTGGTCAAAAGATATTAAAAACAGAACAAACCCTCACAATGGATTATGTTTAAATTCAATTCATGACAAAGCTTTCGACAGAGGATTAATAACAATAACACCAAATTTTAAAGTTAAAATATCCGAATTCTTTGATGACTTTTCACAAGATAAAGCTGTAAAAGATTTCTTTACTAAGTATAACAATCAAAATATTATAAGGCCAGAAAAGTTTTTACCTAAAAAGGAATTTCTAGATTATCACTTTCAAAATATATTTATAAAATGAATAAATTTCAAGCCATTAATGTGGAATATCTAAGAGGATCCAGAACATTAGAAACAATATTAGTTACAAAAAAAAATTCCAGTAAAGTATTTTATATATATAATTATGAGGGAAACTCATTTAGAGTTTTTGAAAACTTATTAAGTTTAATGAAGTTCTTCCAAAATAAATTTGAAGGTAATTTTCACTTTCAAACCGAAACCGAACTTGATGAGTTTTTGGCTAAAGTAAAAATATCACCTTAAACTTAACTTCTTATTAAAAAGACAAAAAATTACTTCATTTCCACTTTTCAACCAACCAATTAAAATTACCGCGAATAGTAGATAATTAATTACTTAACAATCAATCTTAGCGTTTTGTATATCTGTATTTTACTTTTCAAAGTACAGATATAAGGTGTTTAGGTGCAAGAAAACTAAATGCTGACTAATGTCTTTAGTACGAATACGTTAAACCCTAACTTCACTACTCACACTTACTGATTAGTTCTTTTTTAGTTTACTACAATTCAGTGAATCGTAGTATAGGTTATTATTCTTTTATCACTATTGATTCTATTTTAGTTCCACTTATAACTTTTAAAATCACATCTTATGAAAAAAAAGAATTTAAAAAACCTGAATTTAAGCAAAATTTCTATTTCTAATTTACATGCCACTAAACGAGGAGCTATTGTTTCTTGCTCAGTTGTTGAATGCGGACAGTCGGATACAACAATCACTACAATTCCGCATCCTGCTGATTCCGGAACTTGTAATACGATGCAACATCCAGGCTGTAGTGATAATACATTGGCTGCTGATTGTGAGTCTCTAGGATATTGTCCTGATACGTTTTGGTGTCGAACTGTAGCATAATTGGAACTAATCAAAAAGGCAAAAAGAATCACTTCCTTTTGCCTTTTCACAATCAACCAAAATAATTATCACGAAAAAATTAATAAAACTCAATTTTGAGAAGCTTTTGAGCGCATTCAAAATTGTAAGTTGAATTAACTCCGCTGATGAGCGGAGTCTTCACATTAAAAAACCAAATATTATTGTACAATCAGTTTTAGGGTTTTGTAGGTTTGGGTTTTGCTTTGTATGTTACAAAAATACAATCCAGGACGCAGGTTATTTAGGTTTAGGGGGATGTTGTTCTGACCAATTTCGGTGTTAACCATCATTGTATAAACTACCTTGCCTACTTGGTCATAAACAGCTAACTGTGCGTCCTCGGATTGCTTTGCAGTAAATAGGATTTTTGTGTGTGTTGTCATCGGGTTCGGAATTGCCGAGATATTCGTTGTGTCATTTTCTATTTCAACAACACTTAAAGTGCTTTCGATAGAAAAATAAATATGTGATAAATCTACTGTATGTGTACTGATTTGTCCGTTTTCAGAAGCTATGGTAAAGACAATTGTAACTACGTCATCTAAAGTAACTGTCGAATTCGTCGCCGTTGAAAAACTTGAGATCGGAATGTTGAATTCTTGATCCGTATCTGTCAATGTGATGAGCTTTTTAGGTTGTGCTTCCCAATTGCTAATACTTCCTTTTACCAACGCAATTTCTAATGTTCCCGTTCCACTTGCAGTTAGATTAAAAGTATTGTATGCTGTCAAATCTACAGGTTGAAATCTTGGTGTCAACGCTCTGTATGCTGCAACATAGGTGTTTGTGGTTGCTTGAAGCGACACATTTCTTTCTATTGGAAAAACATCCGAATCAAACTGAAAATCATTTGGGGAAACCGTGTAGTTTAAAACGGTAGTGTTTTGTTGTGAATCATCAATTCCCCAAGGACCATCTGACATAAATACATCGTCCGGAGTGGCAACGCCATCGCCAATTCGAAATCCAATGTCAAATAAATTTCCTGTGGGCACTTGCATGTTGGTACTATAATTTCCATTCAAATCCAATGCTGAACTTGTCGTAGTAAAATCGCTGGTTTCTGTCGTTCTAAAACCTGCATCAAACGTGATGTTTTGTGTAGCGTTTGTGTTGACAATTTGCAAATTCAATGCGCCATTTTCATAGTTTCCTTTTTTTACAAAAACCGTTGGCGGCGTTGATACGTCATAGGTTGCAATTGGTTTTTGAACATTCAATAAGTGTAAAACTTCTGTTCCTAAAAGATATAAATCGTCCAAAGAATTTGACCAAATTTGAAAGTTGTAAAAAGTAACATTTTCTTCGTATCTATCTAAATTCCAGTGACTTTCTATACCGAAATTAAGATCGCCGTTTGTTACTTTCGTCGAAAGGCTTAACACAAATTCTACAGTATTGTCTGTATTTTTTATAAGCGATTTGATAAACTGCTGTCCGTTGATATCAATGGTTGAAACCGAGATGAGTTCCGCACCCAACAACCGATCGCAAATATATTTTGTGTGTTCATACACGCCATTTTCTGTTTTTAAAGCCAAAATAGAAGCAACCGACGTTTGGTTTTTTATGTAATCTACCGAGTAAATTTCAGTGGCATTGGTAATGTTGACCAAATCCGCAGGCGTTGATTCTACAGCACTATCTTCGCCGATGCTGTTGATTGGAATAAAATCTTGTAATTGAAATCCGTTGGTATTCGATTTTGCATACGAAGCTGATTTTTTAATTGTTTTAGCGGTGCTTCTATCAAATGTATAGCTGGTTTTTGCACGATTGTAATTGCGCTTGTTAATGGCTTCCGACAAGCGACCATTACTTTCCAATCCGCCTTCATTTCCTCCAGAAGCTTCTGGGTTAATAATTTCACATTGACCATAACCCGAACACGAAGGATCTTGACAATCAATCAAACCATCGCCATCATCATCAATACCGTTGTCGCAAATTTCTTGTGGAACTGGTGCCGTCGGACAACGCGCACCATCATTACTTGCACTCGATGGTCCAAACGCAAACAAATTAGAATTCATTCCGTTTGCACCGCTCAAATCTTGTACAGCTTGAATCACGTAAATTGTTCCTGTTTGATTGGCAGAGACATAAAAACGTCCAGAAAGGTCAAAATAAACCGCGCCATACGTGTAATTTAAACCTGATAAAACAGGAACTTCACCAAGTGATTGTACGGTACTTGTGGTAGGATCAATTCGGTACAAAATATTGGAACCTTTTTCAACCGTGTATAACATATTGTCAACGGCGTTAAAAGCCCAATCGTGAATATTAATATTCTGTGATAAAGTCCCTGTTCCTAAATGTTGTGTATAGGTTTGTGAATTTGGATCTAAGTCAATTTTATAATACGTAGTGCCACCACCTTTTAAGTGATATATTCCAGCGGCACTCACATCGCCAACATACCTGTTGGAAGTTGGCAATTCGTCTACATAAAAAGTGGTCGTTTGAAAATCTTGTCCAATACGTACAATACTTTTTGCAGGCGAACTCAACGATCCCCAAATATATCCGTCTATCGGATTGTATGCGGCTGCATTAATATTTCCTGGTGTAATATCTTCGGCTGCTAAAAATGAATTTCCAGAAGCTAAATCAATAGAATACACATCGTTATATTGAAATAAATATGCATCATAATCGCAATAAAAAGGGAATTGAGCGTTTGCAATAGTAATGATAAATAGACTTAATATAAGTAGTGACTTCTTCATGATCTTAATGATTTACATCACAAATCTAGGAAGAGCGAAAAAAGAAAAGCTCAATTGGCGGCACGATCATGAAAAGTGTAGACGAAATGCAATTTTCTGTTGACTAGCAAATTTCGTCGAACATACAAAGTGCGTTGTAAACTTTATATTTGTGCGAGATGCAACACAACAATTCACCCAAAAAAGATAAGAAACCATGGCCTACGAAAGAAGCGATGGAGCAGATTTACGATCTGAATCTTTGGGGAACTGATGCTAAAACTGATTTTTATTCTGGAGAAGGTTCGCATGAAGAAACATTGGTAAAACCATACCTAAAAGCAGTACGTTCGTTTTTGACTTCTTTTGAAAAACCGCTGATTGTTTGCGATTTGGGTTGTGGCGATTTTAATATAGGAACGCAATTGGTAGCATTTGCCGAAAAGTATATTGCTATAGACATTGTTCCTGATTTGATCGCGCGAAATAAAGAACAGTTTTCTGCGGAAAATCTATCGTTTCTGTGTTTGGATATTGCCAAAGATACATTACCCAAAGGAGATTGTGCGTTGGTGCGACAGGTGTTGCAACATCTTTCCAACTGTGAAATTCAACAAATTGTGCCTAAGTTAGCAATGTACAAATATGTTATTCTTACCGAACATATACCAAACGAGCGTTTCATCCCAAACATGGATATTATTTCTGGACAAGGCATTCGCCTAAAAAAACAAAGTGGTATTGATGTGTTAGCGCCGCCATTTGATTTTAAAGTGAAAAATGGAACACAATTATTGGCAATTCAACCGAAAAATGGAAAAGGTGTGATTGTGACGACGTTGTACACTGTTTTTTAGACTTCTTCGGTTGTTGGACTTGTCTCTGCTTTCGCAGCATCTTCTATGACTGCTTTGCTTTCAGCTTCAAAGTTTACGCGAGATTGCAAATCTCGCTAAAGCCATGCAGTAATTCTAAGAGGCGAACTTTTTGATAGAGGATTTAAAAAATGATTGGCTTATTTTTTAAAAAAATACAAATACGAAACAAACAGATTGCCACGAATTTCTCTGAAATTCTCGCGAAGATGTATCAAACATGTCTAAAATCTAGTAGCGATCTAATAGCGATAGCGTTTCTAAAAGCGTTCACACTGAGCTCGTCGAAGTAACAGCGATTTACCTTATAAAAGATCCAAACGCTTCATCAATTCTGGTCGTTTGGAGCGACTTACGGGAATGACATCTTTTTTGATTAACACGCTATTGTCCTCAATATCAATAATTTTCTTTAAATTGATAATATACGAACGGTGAATTTTCAGAAATAATGAATCGGGTAGTTTTTCTTCAATTTTCTTTAAGGTAGAATGTACCGTGTAATTTTTATCTTCGGTTTTGATGTGAATGTAATCGCCTTTAGCTTCCACCAAATAAATGCTTGGAATGTCAATTTTGATCAAACGCCGATCAATGTTGATGTAAAAGTCATTTTCGTAACTGCTTTCTGTATTGCTTTCTGCTGTTTGTGCGGCTACTAATTGCTGTTTTTCGGCTTTTTTAACGGCAATTTTAAAACGATCTGCTTCCATCGGTTTTAGCAAATAATCTACAATACATTCGTACTGAAACGCTTCAATAGCAAACTTAGGATCAGATGTTGTTAATACAATACTTGGCGGACTTTTAAGCGTTTTTACAAAGTCAAATCCTGTAAAATCAGGCATATGAATGTCTAAAAATATCAAATCTACTTCGTTCTCATTCAAGTATTTAATAGCTTGCATCGCATTTGGAAATTCGCCTACAACTTGCAAAGAATCAATTTCATCACACAATGTTTTTATAATCGTTCTCGCCAGTTTTTCATCATCAATAATTATACAATTCATACCTTACATAGTTTTTATATACGCCGTCATTGTGTTTAAAATTTGTTCAAAGTCAGCTTCACCTTGCCTACTTTTTTCGCGAAGATTGTGTTCATACATATTGGCAAGTTCATAACTTTTTTCAAGTCCCAAAATACTAATTTTGTGCTTAATTTTGTGAACATTTTCTTCTATTTTTTTGTAATTTTTTTCTGCTAAGCTTTTATAGTATTCGTTTTTTTCTGTTGGAAACTCTGTTTTGATGACATCAATTAAGGTTTGTCGAATTTTTTCATCGCCCCGCGCTAATTGTTCTACATAGTTTAAATTTGGTTGTTCCATTGGTTACTTTTTTAGGGTGAAGTAAAAGGTAGCTCCTACATTTGGCTTGGATGTTATCCAAACAAAACCATTATAAAGTTCCACAATTTTTTTCACGATGGAAAGTCCAATCCCAGAAGATTTATAGTTGTTTTCTAGTTTTTGAAATGCTACAAAGATTTTTTGAAAGTATTTTTCTTCAATCCCTTTGCCATTATCTTTCACATAAAACTCCCAAAAGTCATCTTTATCTGTATACCCAATAGTAATTTCGCCTTTGGCTTTGTCATTGAAATTTATCGCATTCCTTATTAAATTTCGAAACAATTCTTCCATGCGGAAATTATCACCTTTTATGGTGGGTAATTTTTCAGGAATAGAAACCGTGAAGTGATCTGGAATGTCCATAAAATCAAGAATTTTTTTCACCATTTGATCCAAATCCACATCATAGGATTCGTGCGCCACCGTTCCGATCGTAGAATATTTTAAAATCCCTTTGACCAACCGATCCATTTTTTCCACATTATTCCGGATCAGTTTGATGGTTTCCTTTCCGTTTTCGTCGAGCAATTCGTTGTAATCTTCTTTCAACCAAGTGGAGAGTGCGTCTATGCTTTGCAGCGGCGATTTTAAATCATGCGAAACCAAATGTGTGTAGTTGTTCAGTTCTTGGTTTTGACGTTCTAAATTGGCTAATAATTTATCGCGCTGTTTATTGATTTGTAGTATTTCTTTGGTTTGATTGTCAATTAAATCTACCAAACGCAGCGAATCTGATGTGATATCTTCTTGCGTTTCATCATCGGTTAATTCATAGGATTTTAAGGTGTCAATCACGTTTTTTAACTTCTCAATGATCTTTTTTTGTGCTTCTGATTCATTTTGAAGTTGTGCATTGGCTTCAAAAAGCTCTTCCGAACTTATTGCCGTAGCACGTTGCAACATGGAAAATTGCTCGTTGGATGTATTGTACGAACGATTTACAGCATCGAGAAATCGTTCCATTTCAGGATGATTTTGCAATTCCTGTGATACATATTTTCGCAATTGTCGTTTTAAAAGGGGATTCATTTTTATTCGCTTATCAGTGTAATCGTCATGGTTTGATTGTGTAATTGGCAGTTTTGTTCGTTACTAAAAGGTGCAATTTCTCCGTAAGAATATAATCCACAAATAGTGGTTTCTTTTCCAACGACTTCCAATATTTCTTCTACTTCTTCTTCTACACGTTGATCTAGCACTAGTTTTCGTCCGATACAACTGACTAATATAGCTAAATCTGGTTTGTTTTTTCGTGATTTTAATGCTTGCGATGCAGCTTTTTCAGAAGCATCTACTATATTGTCAACATTTGTCATCATCAATTGAACGCGCGAATTTTCAAGAATATCTCCCGCCAAAATCATGGAGTTTTCTTCTTCGTCAATGTTTAAAATAGTGCGTACAATAGATTGTTTTTCGTTTGTCGATTTTACCTTGAGTGGATATAATAAAGCCGCCGCAGGCAATTCTTTCGATTTGTCACCTAAGTATTTTTTGTATAAATCTAACGCAGGTTTGTTGTCCAATTCATACAATATGTTTTCTTTTGATTTTGTCACAATACGTTCTGGTCCAAAAGGCGTCCAACCACCGTTGATGGCAAAACTGACTTCTAGGGTTTCTCCATACAAACCAATGGCGACAATTTCACCCGATTTTGGCAATTCGTTGTACGAAGCGAGTGTTTTTTCAAATCGTGCTGCATCGCCACACAATCCGCCTGTAATGAGCACGTTGTCGTCGATTGCCGAATTCATTCCTAAAGTTAATTGACTTCCGTTGACAAAACTTCCTTCCGAAACTACAAATACATGTTTCAATCCTTTTTTGTGAAGTTGATTGATTAGATTTTTTCCCGTTTCATAACTGTCTGCCTTCACACCGTTTTTAACAACATTTGCCGTTTTTATTTCAAAGCAGCTTTTTTCAAATTCAATTGCTGTTAGTGTAATACTTTCATCATCTACATATTGCGATGTTATATCTCCAGAAGAAGAACCAAATACAAATTCACCATCGGGAAACAGTGAACGTACTTCTTTAAGAAGCGTTCCGCTTTCCAACATATATCTATTTCCAAACACCAACACAAGCGGTTTTTGAAGCGGAATATCTTCGCTCAAATACTGCCAATCGGATTGTGTTGTTTTTTTGAGTTGTACCGTTTTCATGTATTATTTTTTTATTGTGAAGAAGAATGTTGTTCCTTCTCCTGGTTCGCTTTCCAGCCAAATATTTCCTTCGTATAGATCCACAATTTTTTTCACAATCGACAAGCCTATTCCTGTAGAATCTTTGCTTTTGTTGAGCGAGTGAAAGATTTTAAAAATACGATCGTGGAACTTTTTTTCAATCCCAATGCCATTGTCACGCACTGAAAATTGAAAAAACGAAGGTTCTTCTACAAAATCGACTTCTACGATTCCGTTGTCTTTGTCACAAAATTTAATAGCGTTGCTCATCAGGTTTTGAAACAGTTGTTGAAATTTGGTAGGATCACCTTTTAAGGTAGGCATTTTTTTTAACACATTTACAGAAATATGCTCTGGCACAAATAACAAACGATCTAAATCTTCCATCGTTTTGTTGAGATTTACTGCTTCTGATTTGTTAGTCTCCGAACCAGCACTCGAGTATTCTAAAATGTCAGAAATCAGTCGCTCCATGGTTTCAAGCGTACTTTCAATCATGCCAAAATTTTGCAAGGTTTCCATATCAAGTTTCCCTTCATTGTCTGATTTTATCCAAGAAATCAATGCATCAATACTACGCAGTGGCGATTTTAAATCGTGCGACACAATGTGTGCGTATTCGTATAATTCTTTGTTACTTTTTTCGAGTTGTTTTAAGATTTCTTCTTTTTGTTTTTCCAGATTTTTAAGTTCGGTAATGTCTAAATGAATCCCGATAGAACCGATAACTTCGCCTTGCAAGTTGTAGTTGGGCGCACCACTTATCAACCAATTTCGCATTTGCCCACCTTTAGTGGTTGCAATAATTTCATACGAATTTGATTTGCCGTCCATCCGTTTTTTGTTCTCTTCCGTAATAATATATTGATCTGCCGCAATTGGAAATAATATTCCACCAACTTGTCCAATCAATTCTTCTTCATGATAACCGGACATTTCACAGAAACTTTGGTTCACCATCAAAATGTTATCATCATTATCAACCTCCACCAAACCGAGATTCATGTTGGCAATAATGCTGCTATATTTTTCCTTTTGTGCTTCTAAACTCTTGCTATACTGCCTTTTTAGCGTTACATTTCTATACGTCCACAAATGTCCTTTGTAAATGTCGCCTTGTAAAATTGGCATAAAATCTAGCTCTAAAATCGTGCCATCTGTCATCACAAGTTCCTTTCCAATAACTTGTTGTTTCGCTGTTAAAATGTGGTTGATGGTTTCAATAAAGACCTCCGGGTTTTTGAATAAATTTTTACTTTGTTCCGCAGCATTAGAACAGTCTTGTCCTTTTAGAAATTCAGGCGCCACAGGAATTTTGAAAATATTGCAAAACTTTTCATTGGTCAATATGATTTTTCGATCTTCATCTTCCAATAAAATAGCACTGTCTAAATTGAGAATTAAGCTTGATAATCTATTTTCAGATTCAATCAGTTTGTCGTCAAATTCTTTTTGATCGGTGATATCACGAATAATTCCCTGTGCTGCAATAGGGCGGTTTTGTCCGTCATAAATCAAACTGGCATTAATTTGCACCCAACGTATTTCTTTATTTTTTCGCACAATGCGTGCTGTGTAATTGGAAAATCGTCCTTTTTCAATCAATTGACCAAACGATTCAAAAGCATAGGTTGCATCTTCAGGATAAATTAAATTGTTGACGTTCAACGCTTCTTTGGAAATATCATAGCCAAAAAGTTCGGAAGCTGCATCGTTCATTCGCAATGCATTTCCCTTCAAATCCATCACTAAATACGCATCTATTATATTCTCAAAAACACCTGCTAATTGAGAGGTTTTCTCACTAACAGATGCTTCTAGTTTGGCATTCGAGACTTTTAATTCTTCTGATAAAACGTATAATTCTCTCGATTTATCTTCCAGAATTTTCTCGGCGGCGCGGCGGGCAGCCTTTTCACGTTGTAAAGCGCGTTGTAGTATGTCTATTTCTTCCTGACTCATTCATTCTTTTTAATGATAAACTTTACTTCGGTTCCGTCTTCCTTTATTTTTTCTAGTATAATTTCGGCAGAACTGTTGAAGTGTTCAAAGGTTTTGTTCATTAAACCCAATCCAAAATGGTGCATGGCTCTGCTCGATTTGTAGATCATGATTAATGAGTTTGCCGTTTTTTCTTCCACGATAAATGTGGGCAATTCAGCTTCAGGATAAATTTTGCGAACTTCTACATGAATATGATTTTCAATAGAAGATAGCATTTCAATAGGATCGTTGTACGTGGCTAACAGTCCGGGGTAACTGTCTTCAATAATGCTAAAAAAATGTTCGCCATACGTAAGTAGCAAATGATCTACAGAAATTTCTGTGTGTTTGCTCAAGTTTTGAATCAACTGCAACATTTCTGAAAAGCGGTAGGTTCCAATGGCGGTATACACGCCTTCAGATTCAAGTTTAGATTGTGAAATGATTGTATCTACCATTTCTAGTCCAAACTTATCTTCAACCAAATCTAAAAATTCTGTAAAGATAATTCCTTTCATAAAGCACAGTTAGGTTAAGTTCTCTTTTACTATTTGGGATAAAAAAAGGTTAGGCACTTTTCAATTCGTTAATGGACCAATACGAAAGTGCAATTTCTATTTTAGAAACGTACTCTTCATATTTTAAGGGTTTTAAAATGTAGCCAGAAATTCCAATGCGGTAACATTCCAAAATATCTTTTCTATTGTCTGAGGTTGTTAAAATAATGGTGGGAATATGTCGCAAATCGGGATCATTTTTTAAAATGCTTAAAAATTCAATTCCGTTTATTTTCGGCATATTTAAATCAAGTAAAATAATATCGGGTAAATTTTCTTTCGTTTCTAAAATTGCCAACGCTTCTTCTGCATTTTTTGCTTCCGTGATTGCGTGCTTGGTTTCCAACAAAGAAACGGTCCGATTCATCTTCATGATTTCAATCATGTTATCCTCGATTAATAATACGTTTAATGTGTTTTTCATTTTCTAGTCTGTAGCAATTGAAGTACAATGTTACTGTATAAAAAACTAGGAAACGCTGATTGCAGTTTAACGAAGAATATGTGTAGACGAAATGCAAATAAGTGTAGATGAAAAATTTTGAGAATACTCATTTTTTTAAGGAATCATCTTGAAAGAAAAGAAAACCCTTACATGTTCATAATAAGGGTTTTATATTTTATAAATTGAATTTTTTCTTTAGTTTTTGACTTTCCACAACAGTGTATAACGCGTATAAAAGTGCCATTACAGTGGCAAATTTCCACAAAACACCACTGTATAATAATCTAGGATTCACTAAAAATAACAACAAATAATATCCTAAAATAACAGCGAGCGAAGAAAGAATAAAAACGACTGGTTTTTTAGGTAATAAATAACTAAATACTGCTAAAATCAGTGCAATAACTAGATAGAATACTGCGTCTATTACACTGTTAAAATTGTAATACACTAAAAAAGCACTCAACGCCTTAAATCCAGCTACTATATAAAGAATGATTTGTGTTTTTTTCACCACTTCTCCAGCACTGACAACCTTTGAGATATTCATTGTTTGTTGTCCAATAAAAATCGCTTTCTCTTTTTCGGTTCCCGCAATTGGAAATTTACACGCTTCACAAGTAATTGCTACTTGTGCTGTTTCTGCTCTACAATGTGGACATTTATTTTGAGTTTCTCCCATAAATTATATATGTTTCCCTTTTTCCCAACCGTGTTTTCCTAAATATTGGTTTCCGCTTTCTACGGCGCCTTCTTCAATAGAAGTTCCCATACTATCATTCCAACGATTCAAATAACCGAATAAGGAAATAACACCTAACATTTCTACAATTTCGCCTTCATTCCAGTATTTGTATAATTCAGCTTTAATATCTTCAGTTACCGCATTTGGAATGATAGACGCTGCCAACGAAAAATCTAATGCAGCACGTTCCGCATCTGAAAACGCAGGATGTGTTTTATATTCCCAAATATTGTCTAACTGTTCTTGTTCTGCTCCGTAACGTTCCGCAGCTCTGATAGCGTGCGCTTGACAATAACGACATCCTGTAGCATTACTACTTACCCAAGCAATCATACGTTTCAAAGCAGACGTTACGCGCCCTTCATTTGCCATCACAGCTTTATTTAGATTGATAAATGCTTTCGAAATGGCAGGTCTGCGCTGCATCGTCAGTACAGAATTTGGGCAAAATCCGAGCGTTTCGTTGAAAAATTCGGCTAATTCTTTCGTTTCCAAATCATGATCTGGATTTAGTGGCGTTACTAATGGCATAATCGTATATTTTTAAATTAATTACTTGTATTTTTGAATTCACTTTGCGTGAACAAACAATTTTGTATTGCATGCGAATTTACACAATTATTAATGAATTGAAATTTTACGATGGCACATAAAATCACTACACAATGGAAAGGTAATATGTTATTTGAATCTGACAATCCTACAGGACAAACCGTATTGATGGATACATCGCCTGAAAATGGAGGAAACAATGAAGGTTTAGGTCCAAAAGCCATGATGTTATCGTCATTGGCAGGTTGTTCAGGTTTGGATGTGGTTTCCATTCTCAACAAAATGAAAGTATCAGTAGCTGATTTTAAAATGGAAGTTGCTGGTGAACTTACGGACGAACATCCAAAATATTACCATACTGTCACCTTAGATTATCACTTTTACGGGAATGATTTAGATCAAAAAAAGATTCAACGCGCGGTTGATTTATCGGTAGAAACCTATTGCGGTGTGATGGAAATGTTCCGTCGTTTTGCAAAAGTGGAAACCAATACGTATTTTCACAGTTCTTAATTCCGTAGAATCATTTTCCTCAGTTTATAACTTAAAACGTCACTTCGAGTAATTTTCGATAGAAAATTGTATCGAGAAGTGCTCTGAAACAAAAAAATATTGTGATTTTCACAGTAGATCTCGATACTAAAACTCTTGGGAGTTTTCACTTGATCAGACGCTTGGAAATCAGAACATTTGTAAAAAAACAAAAACGTCACTTCGAGTGTACTGAACTTGATTCAAGATCTATCGAGAAGTGCTCTGAAACAAAAAAATATTGTGATTTTCACAGCAGATCTCGATACTAAAACTCTTGGGAGTTTTCACTCGATCAGACGCTTGGAAATCAGAACATTTGTAAAAAAACAAAAACGTCACTTCGAGTGTACTGAACTTGATTCAAGATCTATCGAGAAGTGCTCTGAAACAAAAAAATATTGTGATTTTCACAGCAGATCTCGATACTAAAACTCTTGGGGGTTTTCACTCGATCAGACGCTTGGAAATCAGAATATTTGTAAAGAAACAAAAACGTCACTTCAAGTAATTTTCGATAGAAAATTGTATCGAGAAGTACTTTGAAAGAAAAATAAACAAGGAAAATGCAACAATCGTATGTATACATTTTAAAATGTAATGATGGCTCTTATTATACAGGAGTTACCTCAAATCTTGAACAACGTTTTGAACAACATCAAAGAGGATTTTATAAACGTTGTTATACCTACTTACGAAGACCAATATCCTTAGCTTTTTACGCTTCTTTCACAGATATTAATCTGGCGATTGATATTGAAAAATAAATAAAAAAATGGTCGCGTGCTAAAAAAGAAGCGTTAATTAATAATGAATATGAAGCTTTACCTAATTTAGCAAAAAAGAAATTTAGAGTTAATAAGTAGATCTCGATACAAAATTCTTTCAGAATTCCACTCGATCAGACGTATGGGAATCAGAACAGTTGTAAAGAAACAAAAACGTCACCTTGAGTGATTTTTGATAAAAAATCGTATTGAGAAGTACTCTGAAACAGAAAAGAAAACTTGAGTAAACAAGCAGATCTCGATACAAAATTCTTTCAGAATTCCACTCGATCAGACGTTTGAGTATTTGTAGAAAAGCAATAACGTCACTTCGAGTGATTTTTGATAAAAAATCGTATCGAGAAGTACTCTGAAACGAAAAAATAGTAGAATACGAAACCAACAATAAAATTAGATTTTGATGCATAAACGAACGTCACTTCGAGTGATTTTCGATAGAAAATTGTATCGAGAAGTACTCTGAAACCAAAAGTACATTAAAAATCTAAACACATCACACATGCGCTGGACACTAAAACCAAAACCAGAAACACAAAAAATTCAACACTTAGTAAACGTGTTGCAAGTTGACGAAACTGTAGCAACCTTGCTATTGCAACGCGGCATTGAAAGCTATGAAGATGCCAAAAACTTTTTTCGCCCTTCTATAGAACACATTCACGATCCGTTTTTGATGAAAGATATGGACGTCGCTGTGGCGCGAATTGACAACGCCATAGCTGACGGCGAAAATATACTAATATATGGCGATTATGATGTGGATGGAACTACTTCTGTAGCATTGGTTTCTTCCTATCTAAAAACAATTTATCCTAATATTGCCACCTATATTCCTGATCGGTATGAGGAAGGTTATGGCGTGTCGTTCATGGGAATTGATTTTGCATCCGACAATGATATTTCGCTTATTATTACACTTGATTGCGGCATCAAAGCGATTGAAAAAGTAGCGTATGCCACTGAAAAAGGCATTGATATGATCATCTGCGATCACCACCGACCTGGAACTGAATTGCCAAAAGCCGTTGCAATTTTAGATCCAAAACGGGAAGATTGCCAGTATCCGTATGACGAATTGTGCGGTTGTGGCGTAGGTTTTAAATTGATTCAAGCCATAGGCTCAAAAAGAGGACAAACAATAACAGATTTATTTCCGTACTTGGATTTGGTAGCCACCGCAATTGCAGCAGATATTGTGCCGCTCACAGGCGAAAATAGAACCTTGGCATATTTTGGAATGCAAGTGATCAACTCGGCGCCAAGAGCAGGAATTAAAGCAATCATCAGTCAATTAAAAAAGGACGAATTAACGATTACGGATGTGGTTTTTGTGGTGGCACCACGCATCAACGCCGCAGGAAGGATCAGTCATGGTTTGCATGCGGTAGAGTTGTTAACGGAGAACGATCTGGAAGTTGCCAAACAATACGCTGCGTCCATTGAAACGTTCAATTCGGAACGACGCACATTGGATCAAGAAATTACCCAAGAAGCCTTTCAACAAATAGAGAAATTAAAAGAGCAAGAACGTTTTTCCACAGTAGTGTACGATGAAAATTGGCACAAAGGTGTCATCGGAATTGTAGCTTCGCGCTTGATTGAAACTTATTACAGACCAACCTTAGTCTTCACAAAAAGTGGTGACAAACTTGCTGCTTCTGCCCGATCGGTAACAGGTTTTGATGTGTACAATGCGTTGGAACAATGCAAAGAACATATCATTCAGTTTGGCGGACACAAATATGCAGCAGGATTAACGTTGAAAGAAGAAAACTATCAAGCGTTTAAAGATGCGTTTGAAGAAGTCGTCAAAAATACAATCGACAAGAAATTATTGACACCTGAAATCTTGATCGATAAAGAAATCAAACTTCAAGAAATCACACCAAGATTCTACCGAATTCTAAAACAATTTGCGCCATTTGGGCCAAAAAATATGAGTCCTGTTTTTATGAGTACGCACTTGCAAGACACAGGTTGGGCAAAATGTGTCGGTTCGGAAAAAACACATATTAAACTCACGGCTTTACAACGAAACTCGCCACGAATTGATGGCATCGGATTCAATTTAGGCGAGAAACTTTCCAAAGTAAAAGGTAAAAAACCATTTGACGCTGTCTATTCTATTGACGAAAACACATGGAACGGCGAAACCAAATTACAACTGCGACTGCGGGATATTCGGTAGTTAATTTGAAGATTTGAAAATGTGTTGATTTGAAAATGTGTTGATTTGAAAATTTACTTCAGAGGAAAGTTTTTTTGAAACGAAAAAAATATTAAAAACAAGCAGTTCTCGATACAATTCGCTGATGCGAATCACTCGAACAGACGATTTGAATTCAATTTTTTAGAATACTTGAGCGTCACTTATAATATCCTGAACTTGATTCAGAATCTATCAAGAAGCACTTTGAAATCTTCTAAGTTCTTTAATTGGTAAATGTGATATTAAAAGCATCTTGATTCTTCAATCTAAAAATCCTGAATCTTTTAGAGCACAACTTATCAACACGAAAACGGTTGCGTACTTTTTTTTGTGTTGAAAACTGTACTTTTAAAAAACTAATCAATCGTTTGTACTATGAAAACCTTCTTGAAAACGTTGCTACTTGTTGGAATTTTTTGCTTTTTTTCGTGTGCGAAAGAAGTAAAAATCGCAACTATTGCTTCGCCAGATAAAAACTTGAATGTCGATTTTTTCTTGTCAGATGACGGAACTGCTCATTACAAAATTTCACACAAAACCACCACCGTCATTGATTCTTCTGCCTTAGGTTTTGACTTGAAAAATGTACCTTCTTTGGATGATAATTTTAAAATTGTAAAAACGACGACAAATTCCGTAAATGAAACTTGGAATATGCCTTGGGGCGAACAGGAAACCGTGCGCAATCACTACAACGAACTCACCATTGAACTACAAGAGAACGATTCGCTACAGCGAAAATTAAACATTGTTTTTAAAGTATATGATGACGGAATTGGATTTCGATACGAATTCCCAAAACAAGAACATTTAAACGACGTGTTGATCACGGATGAAAATACACAATTTCAACTCACAGGCGATCACACTGCTTGGTGGATTCCGGGCGATTGGGACATTTATGAGCATTTATATACCACTTCAAAAGTTTCTAAAATTGACGCGTTGAGCAAAGCAAATCACGGAAGTTTGGCACAAACCTATATTCCTGAAAATGCCGTCAATACGCCAGTTACGATGCGTAGCAAAGATGGTTTGCACATCAGCATTCATGAAGCCGCACTGATTGATTATTCGGGAATGACACTGAAAGTAGACACTGAAAATTTAACGCTTCAAAGCGAATTGGTAGGTTCCAGACGTGTTGATTATAAAGTAAAACGCAGCACACCTTTTACAACGCCTTGGCGCACGATTCAAATTGCAGAAAAAGCAACGGAATTGATTGATTCCAAACTGATTGTCAACCTCAACGAACCTTCTAAATTAGACGATGTTTCTTGGTTTACGCCCATGAAATACACAGGAATTTGGTGGGAAATGCACTTAGGGAAATCGTCTTGGGACAAAGCCGCAGGAAAACACGGCGCGACTACCGAAAACGCGAAAGCTTTTATAGATTTTTCAGCTAAAAATAACATTAAAGGTGTGTTAGTAGAAGGTTGGAATACAGGTTGGGAACATTGGATCGGTTTTGAAGATCGCGAAGGTGTTTTTGACTTTATTACACCGTATGACGATTACGATTTGCAAGAAGTTGTCCGTTACGCCAATGAAAAAGGTGTGGAAATGATCATGCATCACGAAACTTCAGCAGCGATTGGCACGTATGACAAACAAATGGACAAAGCGTATCAATTGATGAAGGATTTGGGAATTCACTCGGTAAAATCGGGTTATGTAGGCAAAATTATTCCAAAAGGCGAATATCATCACGGACAATGGATGGTGAATCATTACAACAACGCAGCCATCAAAGCCGCGGAATATGAAGTTGCCGTAAACGCGCACGAACCTATCAAAGCAACTGGGTTGCGCAGAACGTATCCGAATATTATTTCCCGAGAAGGGTTGCGTGGACAAGAATTTAACGCGTGGGCAGCCGATGGTGGAAATCCTCCAGAACATTTGCCAATTGTAGCATTTACACGCATGTTGGCAGGTCCGATTGATTATACACCAGGAATTTTCAACATCAAACTCACACCGTATAAAGACGAAAATCAAGTCAATACAACCATTGCGCAACAATTGGCATTATATGTTGTCATTTACAGTCCCATTCAAATGGCGGCCGATTTGATTGAACATTACGAAGGAAATCCTGCGTTGCAATTTATCCGCGATGTGGGTGTAGATTGGAAACAAACCAAAGTCCTTAACGGAGAGGTTGGTGATTTTGTCACGATTGCTCGTGAAGAACGAAAAACTGGCCATTGGTTTTTGGGAAGTATCACAGATGAAAACGCTCGAAACCTAGATGTTTCTTTAGACTTTTTAGCGCCAAATACAACGTACACAGCTATCATTTACAAAGATGGAAAAGATGCACATTGGAATGACAATCCGACCGAAATTGTGATTGAAACCATGGAAGTGACTTCTGAAACAAAACTTAACTTCCACTTAGCTGCTGGTGGCGGAACGGCGATTAGTTTTATGAGAAAGTAAGTTTACATACAAAACGTCACTTCGAGTGAATTTGTGGAACAAATTTGTATCGAGAAGTACTATGAAACTCAGATTATCAAAGTACTTCTCGATACAACGAATCACGGATTCGCCACTCGAAGTGACGTTTTTTTTAATGTAGAAATTTGATAATTTGAAAATGTATTTCGTTAAGTTGAACTCATGTGCTGAACTTGATTCAGTATGGTTCAACTTCCCACAATACTAAGAATACCATCAATCGAAACCATAAACATCTAAACTTATAAACTCCTACACAAAAAAACGCAGCTAAGCTGTGAAAGTTTTTATTCACGGTTAATTCCATTTTATAGTGTATTTTTGCCATGAAACCAACACCACGTGCAAAAACAAGATCCTTACGCAGCCTTACGATTCAAAGAATTCAATATATTTTTATTAGTCCGATTCTTTTTAGTATTTGGTTGGTCCATGCAGTTTATTGTGATTGAATGGCAAGTATATTCCATCACCAAAGATCCATGGTCGTTAGGATTGATCGGATTGATGGAAGTCATTCCTGCTGTTGGAATGGCGTTGTTTGCAGGACACATTGTGGATCAGCGAGAAAAACGTACTTTATTATCAACATGTATTGCTTTTTTCTCTTTAATTAGTTTGGGATTGTTTTTGTTGACGTCTCCAGAAATCACTGAAAATTGGTCACAAAATTCTGTTTTGTATTCTATTTATGCATTGGTCTTTTTCGGAGGAATTCTACGTTCCTTTTTTGGTCCAACCATCTTTTCATTGGTTGCGTTAATCGTTCCCAAAAAAATATATCCAAATGCAGCAACTTGGAGTAGTTCTACTTGGCAAACCGCTACAATTTTAGGTCCCGCTTTCGCTGGATTTACCATTAACTGGATTGGCGTGCATTGGTCGTTGTGTATCATTTTTGGATTGGTCGTGTTGTCATTTATGATTCTTTTCTTGATTCCTAAAAAACCAATTCTGAATCCTAAAATTGGCGAAGATGTTTGGGAAAGTTTGCGCGAAGGCATCAATTTTGTACGTAACGAAAAAGTAATTTTGGGCGCGCTTACGCTAGATATGATCGCGGTGTTATTTGGTGGTGCGGTTGCTTTATTGCCCGTTTTCGCACAAGATATTTTGGAAGTCGGACCGCAAGGTTTTGGCATGTTGCGTGCGGCACCAGCCGTTGGAGCTGTCTTAACAATGTTGACTACTGCGTACATTCCGATTACCAAAAACGCAGGTAAAAAGTTATTGGCTGCCATCTTCGGATTTGGAGTTTGTATCATTGTTTTTGGCTTGTCTAATATATTTTGGATTTCGTTAGTTGCCTTATTCTTCAGTGGTTTGGTCGATGGAGTTTCTATGGTGATTCGTCAAACCATTTTACAATTGCGTACGCCTGATGAAATGCGCGGTCGTGTAGCCTCTGTGAACTCAATATTTGTTGGTTCGTCTAACGAATTGGGCGCGTTTGAAAGTGGATTAACTGCAAAGTTGATGGGAACAGTTACGGCCGTTATTTTTGGTGGAACGATGACGTTGATTACTGTTTTTGCGACAGGTTATTTTAATCCTTCATTGCGTGAATTAGATTTGACCGAAGACATCAAACGGCAATCGGAAACATCTTGATTTTTTTAAGATCGTTTTACTGCTAGACCGCTGACGCTCTTAGATATTAGACCGCTTTGCTTTTAGACTGTTTTTATTGTAACTATTGAATGCTGAATTTTAAATTGGTTCTTACGGTTGTAGATTTGTCAATTTGTTTATTCATCTTTTTGTTATTTGATACGTCTTTGCGAGTGTTTAAAAAAAACACGTGGCAATCTGTTACTCGTGAAAAACGAATCGTACTATGAAAACACTCAATACTCAATACTAACTTCTCAATTCTTTTTTTTGATCGCTATCGCTTTTAGACTGTTTTTATTGTAACTATTGAATGCTGAATTTTAAATTGGTTCTTACGGTTGTAGATTTGTCAATTTGTTCATTCGTCTTTTTGTTATTTGATACGTCCTTGCGAGTGTTTAAAAAAAACACGTGGCAATCTGTTACTCGTGAAAAACGAATCGTACTTTGAAAAACGCTCAATACTCAATACTAACTTCTCAATTCTTTTTCACCACGAATTGTCTTTTAGATTGCTGACGCTGCTAAATATTCTGTCATTCTTGCTTATCTAAGAGCTAACATTTGAACCTATTAAAAATTAATTTCGTTTGAGTATTTCAAATAATCTGATATTAATATAAATTTTTTCTCTCCCAATTTTTTTAGAAGTCACTATTCCAATTTTTTCTAATTTATTCAAATATCTTGATGCAGCTTTTCTTTCTACATTTAGTTTTTTTACTACATATTCAATTTTTGAGTATGGTTGTTCAAATAGTAACTCAATAAGTTCTTTTTTGTACACTTTAGGCTCTTTCGCTTTTACTATTTCTATTGTTTCCGATAGTGACGCATTAATTGATGCAATCTTAGTTATTGTTCTATTAGCCGTTATTTCAACTGCTTTCAAAATGTATAGAATATACTCTTCCCATTCATCGGACTTGTTAACTTTATTTAGAAGCCTGTAGTAATCATGTTTGTTTTCATTTATATAAGAGCTCAAATACAAAATTGGAATGTCCAAAAAATTATTTATGATCAAATACAAAATATTTAATATGCGTCCTGTCCGACCATTTCCATCATAAAAAGGGTGAATACTTTCAAATTGATAATGCAATATTGCCAAATTGATTAACACTGGAAAATTGTCTTGTTTTAGATTAAAATGTTCTAAAAAATTACCCAATAAATCTAATATTACTTGTTTCTCCTGTGGTGGCGTATACACAACCTCTCCAGTTGTATCATTTTTTAAAACAGTTCCGGGCATATTTCTTATTCCAGCATCATTTTCTATAATTGTTTTTTGTAAAAGCTCAATATCTTTCAATTTTAAAAAACCTTGCTTACGCAATAAATCATATCCTAAAAAAATTGCTTTTCTGTAGTTGATCACCTCTTTTACTTGTGGTGTCTGTTTTTGAGCTATTGTTAGTGCTTTGTATAATTCGTCTTGTGTAGTAATTATATTTTCAATTTCTGAACTATCTTTTGCCTCTTGAAGAACTATTGCATTTATTAGCATCTCTTGATTAGGCATCGTTTGTGCTATTCCTTTTAACTCTCCTAATGATTTTGATGCAATACTAAGCTGTCTAAGTGTATTTAAAGTTTCTACTTTCTCTCTTTTTGGTGGTAATTTATCAAGGCTGTTTACCTGGTGCATTTTATCCCGTATATGTGTTATATGTACCAAAAATACAAAATAAAGTACATATTTTGAGGTTTTGAGATTTTTTGTCTCAAAAATGAATCGCTTAGAAGTTATACCGTTTACTCCTCCAAAACCTCAAAAGCCAATTTCTTCTTCCCATCCGAATCAATAAGTCCAAATTTTTTCTGTGGATTCGTTCGCCAAGGACGATTGCCGACAACCGAACTTGGAATGTCTTTAAAATCGTATAAAGTCCAAGCTATATACGAGATATTTTCTGCTTTTAAAACGACTTCCATTTCTTTGTAATAGTTGGCTTGTTTTTTCTCCGATCCTGCAAATGGTTTCCAAAATCCGCCATACGAAGATTGTCCAAATTCGCCTAAAACAATAGGTTTGTCAATGATTTTTGACTTTAAATTGGCATACTCCTGCGTAAAATCTGCAGCAGCGTTGTAATAGTGAAAAGACACAAAATCGAGCTTATCTTGCAGTAAATGTGCATTTTCCGTGTTGGACCAACCAATGGTAGTCAAATGTTGGTTATCAATAGATTTTACAAGCGAAATCATACTTTCCAACCAAGCCAATACGTTTTGTTTTCCACGCGATTCAAAGTCCAAATTGGGTTCGTTTTTGATGTCCCACGCTAAAATTGCTTCGTGGTTTTTAAAGTTGGAAATAATGGTTTCTGCGTGTCGTTGTGTTAGTGTCCAATCTAAAATTTCATAATTTCCGTAGAAGTCAAAAAGTGTCACCACCGCTTTGAGTTGTTTGCTTTCGGCAGCATCTAACACTTGCTGTAATTTTTGCAGCTTTTCCTCTTTTACATTTGCTTTGCCAAAGTCTTCGTATGGAATGAAAATTCGGATCGTATTGAAACCTGCATCTTTCATAATATCGAAGTCTTTTTTGATGATTTCTAGGTCAAATTGATCGCCAAACATATCCCACGGCGTTGCTTGCGGATAGTAATTGATTCCTTTTATATGCAGGTTAGAAATCGCTTGGGTTTCCGCAACTTTTTCATCAGTTTGCACACTTTCTTTGACCAAATGCCGCACACGCCAAAAACCATCTTCTAAGAGTAAAACAACTTTGTATGTTGCCGTTTCCGTAGTTTCCATCACAAACATTCCATCTTTGTATAACTGCTTGTATTCCAACACGTTTTCATCTGTTAACACAATGAGTTGTCCGTCTTCACTAAAGAATTCAATATTGGGTTGGTGCGACAATGTTGTAGCATGTACAGATATGTTTTGTTGCTGATTTTGCGAAACGAAATTTATCACATTTTTTCGCGCGTTTTCCGTATAATAATCGTCAATTCCCATGGTTTGATTGGTTTTGTACGCCACATGTTTTACATACCAAGCATTTAGATAATCACTTTCAATTTTCGCCAAGGTTTGATTGTCTAGCTTTCTACCTTCATTTCCGTCATTTGCCCAATTCATTTTTGGCAAATACACATCTGCTTTTTTCACTTCCGTGTGCAACATTTTGCTTCTGTCCGCGCCTGTATTGAGATAGGTAAACGCGCTACTGATCAAGAAAATGAGCATGGAAATGATGACAACGTACGTCAACACCAAAAAGCTACGCATGATATTTTTGTCTGCTGTTACCATAGTTTTTTGTTTTGAATGGTTTTTGTAATTCCTGCGGTTGTGATTTCGAAATCGTAGTTTCCGTTGCTGCAACTATTCGGATTTAGTTGAAAATTGACAAATCCATCGCGTGATTCTTTTTGGTAGGTTTCAAGAATTTTTCCATTTTGGGAAACTTTTAAAGTCACTTGCAAACCATCGGGAATGAGTTGATTCATAAAGCTTCGCAACGGACCAACTTCCATATTTCTGTTATTTTCTGAGAACGAAACGGTAAAATTTTCAATGACCTTTTTGTACGTGAGCGAAATTGTGTTGCTTTCCGAAATTCCTACCACAAATGCTTGAATGTCCCAAGTTGCTGCACGATCAGGATGCAACATTTTTGCCGTTGCAATACCGTCAATCGTCATTCCCGAAGTTTTTAGTAAGTTTCCATTGGCGTTTGTAATGATAAATTCCACGAAAGTGCCATCGCTGACGACATTGTTATTTTTGTCTTTTAAGATCGAAGTGGTAAACGTGGTTATTTGATTTCCGTCTGCGTATTCGTGAGAACGTTTGGCGAAAATTTCAAAATCGGTAGCAATTGCGGGCATGATTTCTACCGTAAATTCTTTGGAATTCAATCCTAAACATTCCGTAGCGAGCAACATTCTGCCGCTTTTTTGTGGCGAATAGAGATTTTGATACGCAATCAAATGGTTGGTTTGCACAATTTCCTGTTGTTCGTTTGCTAAAAATTGACGTTTTATAGTGACTTCCGTTTTTGCCTTTACAGGATTGTCCAACGCATCTGTTGGAATCACAACCAACATCGTATAATCGGTTTCGCCAGCTTCGATACTTGGCGGACCAACATAAGTTTCCAAAGACACAGGATTTGCTTGTGGAATGATGTGGAACGTTCCCGAAAGCGAAGTTGTGTTCTCTAACAATTTCCAGTTGACAACGCCAATTTTGTTACACATTTGTGTCGGAATCGCGTAGTGTAGTTGATTTTTTTGCACTTTCGGAGACACTAAAGTCGTTCCGTAACTGTTGGCACAATACAACAGAATAGAAGGATCTTGCGTTCCAGAAAATGTTAATACTACGGTTTCGCCCGCCGTGAATTTTTGTTGCGAAGTTTCTAGTTGAATCGTTTCGGTGGTGTTCACTCCGAGTGCATTCGCGCTTGACGCAAATAGTAGAAAACAGTATAAAAAGTAGCTATATTTCATCATTTTGGGTTTCCGATATACGCATTGAGTTCAATTTTTACATATTTGTAGATTGAATTTTCAATAGCTTGTAACTGGTTTTTATTTTTTCTATTTGGGATGATTTTATTGGAAATATCCGCATTTGGCAAACCGTTTACGTAACAGTTTTCCATATTTTTACTAATGGTTTGAATGGTATCATTTTGCAAGATTGTGTACTGAAAAGCGTGTTTGCGTTGTTGGCGAATTCCACGATCTAAAAATTGATGATCAACCCACAAAAGTTCTTTGTTTTCATCATAATACGAAATCAATACTTGCGGAATCGTAATTTCTTGCAAACCGCTATTGAACAGGTTTCCATGGATGGTTTTTTTGTCAATTTGAAGCTGACTCAACACCAAATTTTTATACAAATCCGAACCAGAAACGTTTCCTGCGGCTTGCAAGTTGAATTTGGTTGGTACATCCGTAAATTCCACAGGCGTAAATTCGTCCGGATTGAAGGTTTCAGGAATGGAATCTTGCGTTTTCGACCACGCAATTCCTTCAAAGTTGATTCGGAAGGAAGTCACTTCTTTCGGCATCAATTTGTGCTTCATGTGGTATTTGGCGTTATACGTTGCCAATTCCACATTTTCATTAGTGTACAATGTTCCTTTTAGCACCACATCCGCAGGCACATTGTCAATATTTTGCACTTCGCCCACAATAGCATAATGGCCATTTCGTTTGACTAATTTTGCCGTAATGATCTCTAAAACAGGTTGTTTTAACACATCTTCATGATACGTTTGCTCCGTTGTAATGCGTCTGCGTCCGTGATTGAAATAGGCTGTTTTGTTATTGGAAAATAATTGATCTGGCGGCAAATCGGCAGTCACTTTTTCTGCTTCTAAAAACCATTTTCCATCTATTTTTACAACAGTTTTGTAAGTTGTTTTGTCAATTTTTTCCAACGGTGTAATCCACTTTGTGAGTACTTTTAGTGTTGCCAAACTATCTGTTTCCGTGGTCACTTTTGTTGCTATCGCGTCTAGTTTTGCGTATGAACTCAACAAACCATCTGTTGCCGAAATTTGTAACATGTACTGCGCAATTGTCAGATTATTTTTTGGATTGATAAAACTGTGAGCAGTTTCAAATTGTTTGAAATCAAGCGCATCGTAATAGGCTTTTACTACATTTTCAGGCGAACGTTGCGCATCGTTTTTTATATAGAATTGGTAGCTTCCAACTGCCAAAATTCCAATCAAAAGAATTGCCCAAACATGATTGATGGTGACAAGTTTGCTTGAAAATTTTGTGTAGCTTTTGTGGTATTGTATATATGCTTGTTCGTCTGTTCGCTTTCGCTGGATGTATCTCAGAAAAATGGGTTGAATGTTGCACAAAATTGCCAAGATCACTGTCAGAAACGGAATGATTCCCCAAATCAATTTTTGCCAAGTAGCAACCTCATCTTTTGGTAAGATGGAAGATAATGGCGGAACATTCAGTTTTTCCCAAACCATGATGCCGTTTTCTAACGGTGACAAGCGTTGCCAGCCACAGAAATAGAGAATTGGATCGTAAAATTTATCGTTAGAGAAAATGTATTTCAAGTTATATTTTTCGGGGGTTGTGAGGAATTGTTGCAACGAACCAATTCCGGCAACACCTTTGAATTTAGAGTTTTCCAAACGTTCTATAGGTCGTGTGGTCAATTCAGGCAAACGACGCGCCGAATGATAGTTTCCATCCACAGTGAACGCGTTGGTTTGTGCCGATAACCACGCCATTTGATCGCCAAAACCTAAAGTTAAATACCGCCATTGATCGTGTTGATCTTGATTGAGAAAATTCACAATGGGCAACATGTTGATTTTTTGTGGTTGTGATGGACGGAAATAGCCCAAACTCATTGTAAAAATTGTCATAAAGACGAATAACATTGCCAATCCGCCGCCAACAATTCGGTGATACATGGCACCAAATTTTTCTTGGAAATACGTTTTTAAATCTGCTTCTGCAAAACGATAGGCAAATTCGCCAAAAAGCGGCAACGACATGATGGAAGCCCACAAGGTGAATCTGTCTAAAGTTAAAATATTGAAAGCGGTTTCACCCAAAATCATGCGTGGAATTGGTGTTGTTCCGCCTGTTCCTAACACAAATAGTAAGGTGATTGACAAACCGAAAAATAAATACCGTTTGCTGTAGTATCTGTAGAAAATGTATGGTAATAAAAACAGCAAAATTCCCCACGGAATTAAGAAAAAAACCAGTCCAGATGAGGTAATTTCTAGGAAATGATCACGCGAACCGTGCGGAATGGGCACTTGCGTAATCGGGTTGTTTTTTGAGTTGATCCAGTAGGGTAAAATACATCCGACAATAATTACCAAAGAAGACATTCCAAAACCAATGATGCGTTTGAAAAGTTTCCAAAAGCTTTTCCAAAAAACGTTGAATGTGACTTCTTTCATAGTATTGACACGTTCACGGGAAACGTCCATAATCACCATTCCGATTAATGGAAATATGAAGAATATCATTCCAAAAATTGGCGTTACATGATGAGAAGTTACTGTCACCGCAATCAGCGAAAGCGACGTAAAAAGATAGTTGTATTTGCCTGTTTTTAACCAAAGATAAATCTCTGGCAAGGCATGCATTAAAACCGAAATTCCCACAATACTTGGCAATTGTCCAAAGATGTGCAAGGTTTCCACAAAAGATGAAGAGAAAACGGCTAAAATAGCGGCATATCCTGCTACTTTTTTGTTTCCTGTCATCAGTAACGAAAAGCGATAAACACCTGTAATAAATAGGATGATGGCAATAATCGCAACTGTAAATAATCCAAATTTGAGTCCGCCAATAAACGACAACGCGCCAATAGATTGATGTACTAACGGCGGATAACTCATGACTGTGAATCCTGTGTACCATTTGTAGTTCCAAGGTTCAAACCAACTGTTGGCGTAATGATCGGCAAAGAATAAATGGATTAACGCATCATACGTAGTTTCGAGCGTGAAAAAAATAGACGTACCGTGAAACACCACTGCAAGAAGTAGTGCTATTAGTAAGAGTTTGTTCGTCGTTTTTTTCATCATGAGATGCAATGCTTTTTCGATGAAATAAAGATAAACTGTCTGCTTTTTAATTGGACTAAAGGAAATTGCATTTCGTCTAAGGATAGGTTCGTTTAAGGTGTTTTGGATAAAATTGACCGCGAATCCGACCTACTTTTGACCTGTAAGTCGTTCGGAAAACCTCTCGAATACAACACAAAATTATAGTCTAATTAAAAACTACATGCAATGAAAATTTTAGCGATTGACGATCAGAAATTAGTATTAATTCCTTTAGAAAGCAGGTTACAGGCATTGGGATATCAAGTATTGACAGAAACCAACGCCCTAAAAGCTGTTGAAATGTACGATATGTTTCAGCCAGATTTGGTGATCGTAGATATGAATATGCCAACCGTTTCGGGAATGGACATTGTACAACATATCAGAACTATTAGAAAAGATGATACTCCTGTGATGATTTTATCGGGAAATACCGATGATAATTTAATCACAAAAGGTTTTGATTTAGGCGTGAATGATTATATGAAGAAACCTTTGAGCTTAAATGAGGTTTGTGCACGTGTGAAACGATTGATTGGTGTTCCAGAAAATACGGCTGATATTGCTACAGAAACTGTAATGATTCAACAACGTTGTGTCGGTGTTGTGATTCCGTGTTATAACGAAGCCGAACGTTTGCTAAGTAAAGAATTTACCGATTTTGTGGATCGTAATTCTGGGTATCATTTGTGTTTTGTGAATGATGGAAGCAAAGACAATACGCTAGATGTTTTACACAAGTTACAGAAAGGCAGAGAGGATTTTGTAACCGTGTACGATTGTGAGAAAAACGGTGGAAAAGCAGAAGCAGTTCGATTGGGAATGTTGCACATGGCGGAAAGAGCTGATTTGGATTATATTGGATTTTTGGATGCGGATTTGTCTACCGATTTGGCAGATTTTGACGAATTGGTTTCGACGATTGAAAACTCTGATTTTAAGATTGTAAGCGGCTCAAGAATTAGCAGAATGGGCGCAAATATTACGAAAGAATCGGCACGTAAAGTGATTAGTATGACGATTAATTTGATCATTCGAACCATTTTATCCATGAATTTTAAAGACACGCAATGTGGCGCCAAAATTTTTCACAAAGATGTGATTCACTTAGCGTTCGACAAGAAGTTTATTACCAAATGGTTGTTTGATGTAGAAATTTTTATGCGCATGCGAATTCATTTCGGATTGGACAACGCTAGAGCAATGATGTGCGAGCAGCCTTTGAAACGTTGGATTCACGCAGATGGTTCTAAGTTGTCTATGAAAGATTCGATCAAAATTATTGGTCAGTTAGGACAGATTGCTTGGTATTACAATCGCAAAAAAAAAGTTTCAACTGAAGCTATAAATACTGATTTTGAGATTGCTTAGCCTGTAAAAATAGCACACGTTTCCCCAATTCCCAAAGATTCCCCTAAACCTTAAAACCCTACCTAATGAAGATTGGAATTCTAATTATATTCCGTAATGATGAAAATATTATTGACGTACAGAAGTTTATTGAACTTTTTTCGCAAAATGTAAAACTGAATGTTTGCTTGGTGAATAATGAAAGTACCGACAACACATTTGCACTTTTAAAAGAGATTCAAGAAGAAGCCGAACTGTCGATTTCTGTGATTGATGTAAAGAAGAATCGCGGTCATGATGCTGCCGTCAAAGCAGGCATTCGGTATTTGAATAGCGCACACGACTTGCCTTTTATTTTGTGTTTGAAAACCTATGTTTCTGAGGATTTTTTAACACTTGAAAAGGTGTTTGCTAGTATTCAACAAGAAAAAGGTATAGTGACCGGTTTGTTTCAAAAAACCAAACGTATTGTACAAAAGAATGTGTTTTCGTTGCGTGGTGTTTTGGAGTTTCAAACTTGATTCTGAGTCACTGTAATTTTACCTCGAATTGTTTTATTTACATAATTTCTAATAAGTCTAAAAGCGTAGCAATCTAAGAGGTTTCCGTATACGCGGGAACAAGCCTAAAGCAAAGCCGTATCTAAAAATCTCAATACTCACTACTAATATCTCAAAACTAGTTCTATTTCCCTTTCCCTTCCACAACCACAACAATTTCACCTTTTGGTGGTTTGTTTTGATAGTACGCTAAGACTTCTTTCGCTGTACCGCGAATGGTTTCTTCGTAGAGTTTGGTAAGTTCACGGGAAACTGAAACTTGTCGGTCTTCGCCGAAATATTCACAGAAATGTCCCAAGGTTTTGACCAATTTGTGTGGCGATTCGTAGAAAATCATGGTGCGTGTTTCTTCTGCAAGAAGCTTCAATCGGGTTTGTCTGCCTTTTTTCACGGGCAAAAATCCTTCAAAGACAAATTTATCATTGGGCAATCCGCTATTGACTAGTGCTGGCACAAACGCTGTGGCTCCAGGCAAACATTCTACAGGAATTTGATTTGCAATACAGGCGCGCGTCAACAAAAACCCAGGATCAGAAATGGCTGGTGTTCCTGCATCGCTGATTAAAGCAAAAGTTTCGCCTGCTTTCATGCGTTGCACTAACGTTTCGGTCGTTTTATGCTCGTTGTGCATGTGGTGACTTTGCATTGGTGTCGTAATTTCAAAATGCTTCAACAGCTTTCCACTCGTACGTGTATCTTCTGCCAAAATCATATCGACATTTTGTAAAACCTCCACAGCTCTAAAAGTCATATCTTGGAGATTTCCAATAGGTGTTGGCACAATATAAAGTTTCATCAATACAAGTTTAGTCGTTGAAATTTTGAGTTTATTCTCAGTCCAAAAATAACCATTACTGTATAAAAAGTAGTAATTCTGATATCTTAATTGTTCTATATACGCAACCTTTTCAGAATTTTCCCATCTTTACAGTAATTATGAAAAACCGATATTTAACCATCTTCTTTCTGTTCTGTTCACTTTTTGGATGGAGTCAAACCACAGATTTATCTGCAAGTATAGAAGCTACTGATCTTAGTGGAACACCAATTTCAAACATTGTAATTTTTCAAGAGTTTTATTATGTAACTACCATAAGTAACTCTGGCAATGGCGTGAGTAATGCCACATTTACACAACAGTTAGCTCCGAATGTAACTGCGTTAGCTATAGAAAGTCAAAATGCCGTTGGTGGTGCAGCCAATGCTACAAATTTGGTATACAATCCTACTTTGGGAACAGTGACAGCGTTGCTTCCCAACTTACCCAATGCTTCTAGTGTAGAGATTCGAATATTGGTGAGAGCACCCAAAGTTTCTGGAGGAATTTCTACCACTGCAACCATTACTCCACCCAATGGTACTACAGATACAGCTCCTGATGGAAATACGTCCATTATTTCTATGAATGTCACGTATGCGCCATTAGATTTTTCGGTAACATACCAACAAGTGAATCCTGTATCTGGAACAGGAATTTCTGCTTGGGGCGATCAGGTTACGTATGAATTTACCATTACTAATAATGGTGCATTTCAGTATCCGATTGATGATTTTGGATTATTTCAAGGATTGGCGTCTAATTCAGTTAATGGTTCTGCCACATTGCAACTCATATCACTAAATTGTATTGCTGCCACAAATGGTGTGGATTGTCCGTTAGATTTGGGGATTTTTCCACAAAACCCAACGTTGGTAGTTCCCATTCAAGAAGTATATCAATACGATCAAGAACTAATTTTTCCTTCGCAATCTAGTCTCACTTTTAGTGCCGTTTTTGAATATACAGAAGGTGATTGTGGCGTTGAATCTGAGTTAATTAGGATGCAAAGTTTTGCAGAAATCACATTGTCGGAAGCCAATACTGCATCCAATCAATCCAATATAGAAATCACCAATTTATTAGATTCTACGGTATGTCCGTGTACCGATGTTTCCATTGATACCGTGCAAATAAATCCTACGCCTGGCGGTGTTTTATCTGGTTGGGATCAACAAGTGACTTACCAAACGACATTGACCAATAATGGTCCGTTAGATACGACAATTCAGTTCTTTTTTCAAAACTTAGGAATCCCTTGGGATTTTATTTCTATTAGTTGTATTAGTGCTACTGGTGGCGTCACCTGTGCTGATATTAACTTTGATACCACAGATCAATTTTGGGAAGTAGACAATTTTTCTATTCCCGTAGGTGCGATCATTGTGATTGAAACCATTGTACAATATCAAGAGCCTGAATGTCCAACTGATAGTGTTAATGATTCGCCTTTTAGAACCACCGTCAACATGTTGCAACATATTGATTGTAATGACGTTGACAATAATGATTTTGATACGATCACATTGCCGCAAGCGCTCGGAACTGCTGATTGTATCACTCCGACAGCAGTAAGTATTACAAAAACACAAGTAGCTCCTATGTTGCCTTTGGGAAGTTCTGAAAGCAACCCAGTTCCTTGGGGCGATATTACTTATCATATTACAGTTGAAAATAATAACTTGAATGACATTCCTGTCAGTTTAGCTGATTTTTATGGAGGTACTACTTCTGCTACGGGTATTTTACAATCGGTCACTTGTATTGCCACAACTGGAACCGCAACTTGTGTTCCGATACCAAACGCCAATATTGGGACTCCTTTTACTGCAACAGGAGACGTATTTTGGGAAATTACAGAAGCTGAAAATTGGGTGCTTCCCGCAGGAAGCTCCGTTACTTTTGAAGTTGTCGTAAATTGGAATCCTGCATGTTCTAGTTTGGTAACACCAGTAACAAATGCTGCTACAGTGAATATTACTGGATTAAATAATGCATCCATAACGGTAACGGAGACAAGTTACCTTACCTCTTGTGTAGATTTGATCATTCAAACATTTCCTTCGCAACCGACAACGCCTGTAAACTCCAACTTTAATTGGATTGTAGACATTACCAATAGCATTTCGAGTTCCACCGCCACCAATGCCATATTTACGACCACTGTAAACAACGCTTTTACAATCACAGGAACGCCCACATGTACTGTAACTACTGGAAATGCCACGTGTATTTCATCATTTATGGTAGATACAACTACGAATGAAGTTTCGGGAATCATCCCATTACTAGAGCCTGATGCAACCATACAAATTGTCATTCCAGTAACAGCGCCTGGTTTTGGAGGTTCGTTTACAAACGTTGCCGAAGTACAGCCCGATCCTGCGAACAATGCAGAATCTGATCAAAGCACAAATATCTCTATTTCAAGCGTACAAGTATTATCGCCAACGGTGAGTAAAACATTTACACCCGACGAAATTATGGAAATGCAAACCTCTGTGTTGACATTTACTATTGACAATGTTCCTGGAAATTTAGCACAATCAGGCATTTCTTTTACGGATAATTTACCTGCGGGAATCGTCTTAGCGGGCGATCCGTATTGGGTAGCCGATAATGGCGCTACAGCAGATTTTGTCGGATTGACAAATGACACTTTCGTGGGAATCGCCAATTTGATCATTCCTGATGGCGTTGCTAGTTGTACATTTGCCGTTGTCGTTACTTCAAATACGAGCGGTTTCTATACGAATGAATTTGCCAATTTCTCAAACTTGAATAATATTGACGCCAGTGCAGTACTTGCTACGTTGAATGTTTTGCCAATTCCGCCAAGTGCTGATTTAGAAATTTCACTCGCGCCCAACCAAACAGAATATTGTGAAGGTGATGAAGCTATATTTACGCTCACCATTACCAATAATGGTCCTGACGATGCAGAAAATGTCGCCATACAACATTATTTAAATCCTTTAGGCTTTAGTTATCTTTCCGATGATGCAGGCGGAACGTATACAAGTGCCACAGGAATTTGGGAACTTTCTGGAATTAGCATTGCTGGTACAGCCGGCAACAATACATTTACCGCCGAAATTACGACTATAATTTTAGATGTTGATGCTACTAACAATCAATATGAAACTATGGCAGAAATAACTGCTTCAAGCATTTTTGACATTGATAGCGACGTAACTGCTAGTTTTAATATTGACGATTTAGGAGACTCCGTTGCAGATGATGACGAAGTACAATTAGAAGTTACCGTTTTTGAAATTCACAACGATATTGATTTGGCTATTGATGACATAGAAGTTTGTATTGGAAATACGGCTACAATTACGATTGACAATCCAACCGCAACCTACACGTACAATTGGTATGAAACATCCAATCCTACGCAAATTGTATTTACAGGAACTATGTTTGAAACTGGAATTCTCACTCTGGATACAACCTATGAAATAGAAATCATCAATGAAAATAATTGTCCTGGCATTGCACGTGAAATGGTTCAAGTAACCGCAGTTTCTTGTATTGATTTAGGAATTGAAAAAACAGTAGATACTGACATGCCTTCTATTGGTGAAACTGTTACATTTACCATAACCATCACCAACAATAGCAATGAAGAAGCTACCAATATCATCATAGAAGAACTATTGCCAAACGGATACGAATATGCGTCACACGTAGCAAGTAATGGTACCTACGATGAAAGTACACAATTATGGACGATTGGAAGTGTAGCCGCAGGAAATTCAGCCACTTTAACGCTTATGGTAACAGTTGTAGATGGTGATGATTATACGAATGTTGTTGAAATTATCAGTCAATCTTCTGTAGATAGCAATCCAGCAAATAATAGCGCAACCGCGATTACATTTCCAGATTGTTTGCAAATTCCTAGTGGATTTTCACCAAACAATGATTTGATAAATGATGTTTGGGAAATTGCTTGTTTAGAGAATTATATAGACAATGAATTGCTTATTTTCAACCGTTGGGGGACTGTCGTCTATAAAACCAGCAACTATACTAATAACTGGAATGGTGAAGCCAATCAAAATACGGTGTTACTCAATAAAAATGGGCGTTTGCCAGTTGGTACGTATTTTTATGTGTTGAAATTACAAAACAATACCATTGAAAAAACGGGCTGGGTGTATTTGAATTATTGATTTTTTTAGACCGCTAACGCTTTTAGATCATCAGACATTTTTGTCATTGACTTCGTCGAATCTTTGATTTCCTTCGAAGGCAGGAATCTCTCTGTATGTGATACTGAGTCAAGCTCAGCATGACGCTACTATTGTATTTTCTCGAAATGTCACTTCGAGTGATTTTCGATAGAAAATAGTATCGAGAAGTACTGGGAATACAGAAATTATATCTATTTTTTCTGTCATTCCGCATTTATTGCGGAATCCAATTTGAAACACTTTAGATTCCATACATGTTAACTCTTTCTAAAAAATCAAACTACGAAAACTTACGCTCAATAATTCCCATAAAACGTGTTTCGTACTCTTCTTTGCCTGCCCAATTATTATAATCAGGTTTGATCATATTGTAGATAAAATCTTTGGCTTCTGTTTCGCTTTCAATCGTATTCAATTGAGAAATCACGCGGTTGTAATCTTCTTGATTGCCATCAAATAAATGTTTTGTAAAGGCAATTCGGTCATTTAATCCAATAGAAATTCCTGTATTCAAGCGATCATTCAATGATTTTGGTTTGGTTTCCTTTTTCACCTCTTTTACCTCAACAGCAGCTTTTACTTCCTTCGTCACCGTCTCAACTACTTTTGGTGTTGGCGCAGGTTTTTCAGCTTCTGCTACTTCTTCACTTTTAACAAACGTAGGTTGTGGCATTACATCTGCTAAAATATCTTCTAGCGTTTCACGCTTAGGTGATGGAGGAGTTTCTTTTGCTAATATTGGATCTTCTTCGCCATCTTCTGGCATTTCGGCCACCATATTCTTAATGGTTTCCATTAAAGGTGCTACCAAATCGTCTTGCTCAGGATCTTCACTTACCAAATGATGTCTGGTGAAAGAATCATCTTCAGCGTTTTGTTCTACTTTATCATGATTGTACACATTCTCTAAGGTTTGGAAAAAAGAAGAATCTGCATAATCGGGTACCGTATCTTTAAATTGTTCTTCAAAAAACAATAGTACAGACAATTTTTCAAAAACTTCTTTCGCTTCTTTGTGTAATGCAACTACATCTTCTTTACCTTTTAATTTTAGGATTCGATGCGCGATACTCACTAAATCTCCTTCTAATTTTTTCTTCATAATTTTTAAACTAATGTCGTTGTATAACCTTTGATTTTTTAATAAATTTGTTCACCTTTACAAAAACGAGTATAAATTCGTTTTCGACTTGAAAATTACAAAATGTTTCTCGAAAATACAGTAAATCATAAAGAACAATTTGGTTGGATTGAAGTTATTTGTGGTTCCATGTTCTCTGGAAAAACAGAAGAACTGATCCGAAGACTCAAAAGAGCCCAATTTGCAAAGCAAAAAGTGGAAATCTTCAAACCTGCTGTTGATGTTCGTTATGACGAGGAAATGGTCGTTTCTCATGACGCAAACGAAATTCGCTCTACCCCTGTTCCCGCCGCCGCCAACATACGATTATTAGCCGACAATTGCGATGTTGTAGGAATTGACGAAGCACAATTTTTTGACGATGGTATCGTTGCTGTTTGTAATGATTTAGCCAACAAAGGTATCCGCGTTATTGTTGCTGGTTTAGACATGGATTTTAAAGGAAACCCTTTTGGTCCCATGCCTGCGCTTATGGCAACAGCTGAGTATGTTACCAAAGTACATGCTGTTTGCACACGAACAGGAAACCTAGCACAATACAGTTTTAGAAAATCCAAAAGCGACGATTTGGTCTTGCTAGGAGAAACTGATGAATACGAACCATTAAGCCGCGCTGCTTATTATAAAGCAATGCTCAAAGAATCAGTGAAAGAGATTGAAGTTGATGATGCGGAAGAAATCATTCCAAAACAACAACCTGACAACTAACTACCATAATGCAAAACATTCAAGAATCTGTTTTAGAGATTAATTTTAAAGCGCTTAAACATAATTTCGAGTTTTTAAAATCAAAAACCAACACAGGTACCAAAATTTTAGCCGTCGTAAAAGCTTTCGGCTACGGAAGTGATGCTGTTGAAATTGCGAAGTTTCTACAAGACGAACTCAACGTTGACTATTTTGCCGTTGCCTACATTCGTGAAGGTGCCTATTTGCGCGCTGCAGGAATTACCACGCCAATTTTAGTATTACATCCACAAATTGTAAATCTAAAACACGCCATTGCGTACAATTTAGAACCCAGTTTATACAACGATCGTGTGTTTACAGCTTTTGCTAAAGAAGCCGCCAAACAAGGAAAAAAAGACTATCCAGTTCATATAAAATTTAATACCGGACTCAATCGTTTGGGCTTTTTTCATACAGACACCGATTTTGTTATTAAAAAGTTGAAAACGCTATCGCAGATAAAAGCAGTCTCCATTTTATCACACTTAGCCGCTTCAGAAGATCCGAACGAAAAAGAATTCACTCAAAATCAAATACAACTCTTTAAAGAAATTAGTGAAGCGTTTGAAAAAGGTCTGAATTACAAACCAATGTTACACATGACCAATACTTCGGGGATTTTAAACTATCCAGAAGCACATTTTGACATGGTTCGCACTGGAATTGGCTTGTATGGCTTTGGAAACGATCCAAAATACGATAAACACCTACAACCTGTCGCTTCCTTAAAATCGGTCATTTCTCAAATACATCGCATCGAAAAAGGAGAAAGTGTGGGTTACAATCGCGCGTTTATTGCCAACGATTATACAACCATTGCAACCATTCCACTTGGACATGCAGACGGAATAAGCAGACAATTTGGAAATGGTGTGGGCAATGTCATTATCAATGGAAAACCTGCACCAATCGTTGGAAATGTTTGTATGGACATGATTATGGTAAACATTACGGGAATCCGTTGTAATGAAGGTGATGAAGTCATTATTTTTGGAGAAGGGCAAAATGCAGAAGAATTTGGTGAAAAAATAAATACCATCTCGTATGAAATCCTCACAGCGGTCTCTCAACGAGTAAAACGTGTATTTCTTCGGTAATCTGAACAATAGTTTCAAACGACAAATTGAAAACTATCATAATTTTTATTACTTTTAAATTCAATAATAACTAACAATCAACATTATGATTAAAGAATTTAGAGAATTTATCACTGGCGGAAACGTTATTGAATTCGCAGTAGCCGTAATTATGGCAGGCGCAATTGGTGGCGTTGTAAAAGGGTTTGTAAGCAATATTGTAATGCCTGTTGTTGGGTATTTTACTGGCGGACAAGACTTTTCAGAAAAGAAGATCATTTTAACGGAAGCCGTTGTTGATGCAACAGGAAAAGTAACTACACCCGAAAATGCAATTATGTGGGGAAGTTGGGTTAACACGATCGTAAACTTACTAATTGTAGGATTGGTAATGTTTATCATTGTAAAAGCATACAACAAAACCAAAAAGAAAGAAGAGCCAGCTCCAGAAGCGCCAAAAGGACCTTCTCAAGAAGAATTATTAGCAGAAATTAGAGACTTATTGAAAAAATAAAAGTTCTCAACACATACTATAAAAAGCCACTCGTTACGAAGTGGCTTTTGTTTTAAATATAACTTTTTGTTAAATATTTGATATTTAGAAAAATTTATCGATTTTGCCCAGTAATTATTGCTAATTTTACCAAATTAAACATGCAATCAAAATATAATTGATTGTTGTGTTTTTGTGAAACAGATAAAAAGACTTAAAAAAATATACACATGAAAGTAGCAGTTGTTGGTGCAACAGGAATGGTAGGAACAGTAATGTTAAAAGTATTATCAGAACAAAATTTTCCTGTAACCACATTAATTCCTGTAGCTTCTGAAAGATCTATTGGAAAAAAAATTACCTATGAAGGAAACGCGTATGCGATTGTAAGCATGCAAGATGCGATTGACGCCAAACCCGATATCGCATTGTTTTCTGCAGGCGGAAATACTTCGCTAGAATGGGCACCAAAATTTGAAGCCGTAGGAACTACGGTTATTGATAATTCTTCCGCTTGGCGCATGGATGAAACCAAAAAATTAGTTGTACCAGAAATTAATGCCAACCAATTAACGGCTACTGATAAAATTATTGCCAATCCAAACTGTTCTACGATTCAAATGGTGGTAGCGTTGGCACCATTACACAAAAAATACACCATCAAGCGTATTGTGGTTTCTACCTATCAATCCATTACAGGAACTGGCGTAAAAGCAGTGCGACAGTTAGAAAGTGAATACGCTGGCGAAAAAGGAGAAATGGCATATCCGTATCCAATTCACAGAAATGCCTTGCCACATTGCGATGTATTTGTTGAAAACGGCTATACGAAAGAAGAAGTAAAATTAGTGAATGAAACGAAGAAAATCTTAGACGATAACACCATCGCAATTACGGCAACTGCCATTCGAATTCCTGTGGTTGGAGGACATTCGGAAAGTGTAAATATTGAATTTGAAAATGATTTTGATGTGGATGAACTTCGCAAACTATTGCACGAATCCCCAGGAATTGTGGTACAAGACAATCCAGACGTTAATGTATATCCGATGCCAATTTACGCCGAAGGAAAAGACGATGTTTTCGTGGGAAGAATTCGCCGCGATGGTTCGCAACCAAATTCACTCAATATGTGGATCGTTTCTGACAACTTACGCAAAGGAGCTGCCACCAATGCGGTTCAAATTGCACAACATTTAGTAAAGCATCAATTGGTGTAATTGTAAACAACATAAGTTAAAAGAGGTCTTAAAAGTTCTAAAAGCCGTCATTCTGAACTTGATTCAGAATCTCATCAAACAGATTACTAACTGTTATGAGAAACCGAATCAAGTTCGGTTTGACGAAATTTCGTCTTTTAGACAGCCTCTTTTTTATACAAAAAACTGAAAATTAATCAGTTAAAACATCACTACAGAAGTTCTAGTTGTTGAAAATAGTTAGTAAATCCGCTATCTTTTTTTTATATTGATGTTACACTAACACAAAATTCTACACCTATGAACTCCAACTTCACCAAAATTATCCGTTTTGTTTTGGGCTTAATTCTTATTGTATTTGGCGCCAACAAACTTGTCATGATTTTTATGGAATCTGGCTTTTTACCACAACCTTCCATGCCTAATGAAGCAGAAAAATTTATGGGATCATTGAATGCTTCTGGATATATGCTCCCTATTGTTGGTGCAATAGAAGTATATGTTGGCGTATTGCTCATTCTTAAAAAATGGGTGCCTTTTGCGTTGATCTTACTCGCGCCAATTTCTGTAAATATTGTACTCTTTCACTTCTTTTTGGACTTATCTGGCGGAATGATCGGTGCATTGATCGTTGCCACATTAAATATAATACTCATTTACAAACATTGGTCACAATTTAAACCGTTGTTCTATTAGTAAATTTGATATCAAACAAACCGTAAACAACGACACCTTACACATCAAGTAAAAACCTTAGCATTTTGTTAAAAGCCACTTCCAATTGAACGAAGTGGTTTTTTTATCCTAAATTTGAAACAAACCAATATTTGTGTACAAACCGACTTTGCTTCTCACCGAATTCACGACCATAACATAGAACTTCTTGCAAATTCGATGCTACACAAAAAAATTAAACACAAACACTAATGAAACACTTGTTAAAAATTAGTTTTCTTGCAATACTTTTCTTCTCATGCGAGAAAGAACCAGAAAAAAAACCCATCACAGTGACGTACACAGAAACACAACAAAAAGAAGTGGTTGACACGTATTTTGAAACTGAAGTGAAAGATCCATATCGTTGGCTTGAAGACGATCGTTCCAAAGAAACTGAAGCTTGGGTAAAAGATCAAAATAAAACAACGTTTGACTATTTAGACAAAATTCCTTTTAGAGAAGCGCTCAAAAAACGCTATGAAAAACTATTTAATTACGAAAAAATAAGTGCGCCTTTTATACGAGGAGAATACACGTATTTTTATAAAAATAATGGACTTCAAAATCAATATGTAATCTACCGACAAAAAGGTGATGGAGAACCAGAAGTGTTTTTAGATCCAAATAAATTTTCAGAAGATGGCACAATTTCCATGGGAGGCGGATTGAGTTTTTCTGACGACAAAAAAACGGTTGCATACGCCATTTCAGAAGGTGGAAGCGACTGGCGAAAAATTGTAATCATGGATGTGGCTTCAAAAGAAGTAATTGAAGATACATTGGTAGACATTAAATTTTCAGGAATTTCATGGAAAAAAAATGACGGATTCTACTATTCAAGTTACGACAAACCCAAAGGAAGTGAATTATCTGCTAAAACCGATCGCCACAAATTATACTACCACAAACTAGGAACTTCGCAAAAAAATGATCCTGTTATTTTTGGTGATACCGAGGGAGAAAAATACCGCTATGTATATGGTGGCGTTACAAAAGATGGTAAATATCTATTTATATCGGCAGCAATTTCTACTTCTGGTAACAAAATGTTCATGAAAGATTTGTCAAAACCAAACAACAAAATAGTCACAATTTTAGACAATACAGACACAGACTCAAACATCATAGAAAATGTAGGTTCTAAACTGTACATTATGACGAATATGAATGCGCCCAATCGAAAAGTGATAACCGTAGATGCATCTAATCCGTCTCCAGAAAATTGGGTAGATTTTATTCCAGAAACCGAAAACGTACTCAGTATTTCTAAAGGTGCAGGTTATTTTTATACAAAATATATGGTTGATGCCGTTTCAAAAGTTTTACAATACGATTACGATGGAAATCTAGTCCGCGAAGTAACGTTGCCAGGTGTTGGAAGTGCTAGTGGATTTAGTGGTGAAAAAGAAGATGAAATATTATACTATTCGTTCTCAAACTATAAAACACCAGGAACTACCTATACGTACAATCCAAAAGACGGAACTTCAAACGTATACAGAAAACCGGGTATTGACTTCAATCCAGATGAATATGAAAGCAATCAAATATTCTATACATCAAAAGATGGAACGAAAGTACCAATGATCATCACTCACAAAAAAGGCATTAAAATGAACGGTAAAAATCCTACAATTTTGTATGGTTACGGCGGATTCAACATTCCACTAACACCTTCATTTAGTGTGGCAAATGTCATTTGGATGGAACAAGGCGGAATTTACGCAGTAGCAAACCTTCGTGGTGGTGGCGAATACGGAAAAGAATGGCATGATGCCGGAACTAAAATGCAAAAGCAAAATGTATTTGACGATTTTATCGCTGCGGCGGAATATTTAATTGCAGAAAAATACACGTCTAGTGATTTCTTAGCCATTCGTGGTGGCTCTAACGGCGGATTGTTAGTGGGTGCAACCATGACACAACGCCCAGATTTGATGAAAGTTGCCTTGCCAGCTGTGGGTGTATTAGACATGTTGCGTTACCACAAATTTACTGCAGGTGCAGGTTGGGCATACGATTACGGAACAGCCGACGACAGCAAAGAAATGTTTGAATACCTAAAAGGTTATTCTCCTGTACACAATGTAAAAAAAGGTGTAGCATATCCAGCAACCATGGTGACAACAGGCGATCATGATGACAGAGTTGTACCAGCGCACAGTTTCAAATTTGCAGCAGAATTACAAGCAAAACAAGCAGGAAACAATCCAACGCTGATTCGTATTGAAACCGATGCAGGACATGGCGCAGGAACGCCAATTTCAAAAACCATTGAGCAATATGCAGACATTTACGGCTTCACATTGTTCAACATGGGCTTTACAGAATTGCCGAACAAAGCAGTTTTGGAAGAGTTTAAGAACTAATTCATTTCAAAACATCTTTTCGAGTACACTGAGCGGAGTCGAAGTGTATCGAGAAATACTATGAATACTATCATAACCGCCAAATTGAACTTCAATTTGGCGGTTTTGTTTTATAGTTAAACTGGTATTGCCATTGTCATTCCTCACCAGTTGCGGAATCCACTTTAAAACGCAACATATTTTTTTCTTTAATACGCATTTCTCAATTTTTAATGAATCTGTATAAAATTACTATCTTTGAGTATAAAGTTTTCGTTATGGACTTGCAATTGGAAAAATACAAATTGATGGAATGGTTGGTAAGTTTGAAAGACGAATCAATCATTCACAAATTAAAAAAAATTAAAGAAACGAATCAATCAGAATATGCTATTTCTGAAGCTGAACAATTATTCATTGAAGCTGGTTTAAAAGATGTTGATGAAGGAAATACTTTTACACATCAGCAAGTTATGGAAGAAATTAGTAAAAAGTATGGAATTTAGTAGATGGAAATTATTTGGTCAAAACTTGCAAAAATTACATATATAGAAATTCTGGAAAATCTTATCTAAAGGTGGACAGAAAGGGAAATTAAAAATTTTCATAGTTTAACTAATCAGACACTAAAAAATATTCAAGAAGATAAAATTGAGCATCCAGTTATAAAAGATAACCTTGAAGTGCAAAAGTGTATCATTCATAAAAATGTTTCTTTATTCTACAAAAAGGATAAAACAGCTAATAAAATCTATCTCATCACCTTTTTTAATAATGGAATGAATCCTGAAACATTGAAAAAATTACTCGAAGATTAATCGCTTAACAATTGCCAGCGAAATAATTAAAAATCTAAATTCTTAACTCATGATTCTAGAATCCAAAAAATAGATTTTCAAAGATTATCTCCGTATTTTTGCAGTTCTAAAAAATTGCCATGCTCAACGTTCAACAGGTTTCCTTTTCCTATTTGGAAAACACGCCGATTTTAAAAGACATTTCGTTTAAAATTCCACAAGGAACGCATGTGTCTATTATTGGCGAAAGTGGATGCGGAAAAAGCACCTTACTCAAATTGTTGTATGGTTTGTATGATGTAAATGAAGGTGAAATTTTTTGGAAGGATGAACCCATCTTAGGGCCAAAATACAACTTAGTACCAGGTTTTGAACACATGAAATACGTAGCACAAGATTTCGATTTGATGCCGTACACAACGGTTGCAGAAAACATTGGAACCTTCCTGTCTAACTTCTATCCAGAGGAAAAACAACAACGCATTGATGAACTCTTGGAAATGGTAGAAATGACCGCTTTCGCGAATGTAAAAGCAAAACTACTCAGTGGCGGACAGCAACAACGCGTTGCCTTAGCAAAAGCCTTGGCGCGCGAACCCGAAGTATTATTACTTGATGAACCGTTCAGTCATATAGATAACTTTAGAAAAAACGCATTGCGTAGAAATCTGTTCAGCTATCTCAAAAAAGAAAACATTACCTGCATTGTGGCCACACACGACCGAACAGATGCATTGGCATTTGCAGATACAACAATTGTCTTAAAAAAGGGCGAACTCATCGCGCAAAGCGATTCTAAAGAAATTTACAAAAATCCACCAAACAAATATGTAGCGTCGTTATTTGGCGAAGTCAACGAATTACCTGCGAGTTTATTTCCAGCAATTGAAACAGAAAGTGAAACCATTTTAGTCTATCCGCACCAGCTAAAAATTTCAGAAACTTCCAATTTTAAAGTGATTGTACAGCAAAGTTACTTTAAGGGAAGTCATTATTTAGTATTGGCGAAATATGAGGATATGGTGGTGTTTTTTGAGAGTTTGGAAGCGTTGGAAGTTGGGGTTTTGATTGGGTTGGAAATCACATAATTCGTAAATCAAAAGTCTAAAATCACAAATAATCCCATCCCAAAGGTAGGACAAAAGCACGTTGAGTTGTTATATATAATGAGTAACTCACTAAAAATCAAACACAACAAACGTTATTTTTGTTATATTAGTGCTCTAACTAAACTAAAACATGATTAAAAGACTACGTAAAATTGCTATTTTAGCAGCACTTTCTGCTATTTTCTTTTCTTGCTCCGACGACAATGATCCTGCCAATCCTGATCCAGATCCGCCGATTGCTATGGATGATGATTATATCCCAATTCCAGAATCACCCGTAGTATTAGACATGGACGCGTTTCCATTCAACACACTATCTGAATACAGCTTTTTTGAAGGCAATATGAAAGAACAAAACCCTGTATTAGGTGTGATTCCGTATGAGCCGATTTCTACACTATTTACCGACTACGCAAAAAAGAAACGCTTCATTTGGATGCCAAGTGATGTGCAAGCAACCTATGCTGCCGATACAGAAGTGATTGACATGCCTGTAGGAACCTTTTTGATTAAAACCTTTTATTATACTAATGTACAGCCCAATAACGATACACGCATCATAGAAACTCGTTTAATGCTGAAAAAAGCGGACGATTGGTATTTTGCTGATTACATTTGGAACGACGAACAAACAGAAGCAACTTTTAGTCTTAGCGGTTCGTTTACCAATGTAGAATTCCTAGAAAATGGCGAAATGAAAAGTGCCAATTATAGAATTCCTTCGGAAGTAGAATGTTTTACCTGCCACAAAAGCGGTACAAGTTCAGTTCCAATCGGGTTAAAACCGCAAAATCTAAACAGCATGTACGATTTTGCAGATGGCACCGAAAATCAACTACAAAACCTTATTGATGAAGGCTATTTGGAAGATAATTTACCGACAACGATTAATACGGTTGTAAAATGGAGCGATGATACACAGCCTATCGAAATGCGTGTACGTTCGTACATAGATATTAACTGTGCACATTGCCATCAAGAATTATCACATTGTGATTACAGACCGATGCGTTTTGCCTTTGATGAATCTGCCGATCCAACAAACTTAGGTATCTGCGTGGATCCTGATGAAAGTATTCCAGAGATGACCAAAATTGTAGCGCCTGCGCAAAGCGAAAGTTCTGTACTATACTTCAGAATTAATACCGAAGCCGAAGAATTTAGAATGCCATTACTCGGTAGAACTATCATCCATGAAGAAGCTGTTCAAATGATCGGACAATGGATTGATGGACTCACAACCGAATGCGATAGCGAAGGTGGTGGCGATGGCGAAGATTAATACCAATCAACTAAACTAATACTGGAAATATATCTATGATTTCCTGTTAATAACCGATAATTATGAAAAAAATTACCTTGTTATGTATGCTAATGCTGTGCTGCACGTTTGCATATGCTCAAATATTAAATCAGCCTGCCAACTGGCCAAACACCAATTGGTCGGTCACTGGAACATATAACGCAGGTGTAGATGCTTTCGAAGCTGATCCAACACTAACAGCAAATTTTGCGTACGATGATGATGATGCAGGAAATACCACTAATAATGATATAGCTGCTGAATCGCCAATTGTAGATATTACAAATGCTTTTACAGCAGGAGAAACTTGGCTTACAGTAGACCTCGCCTACAACTACAATGATAATGGTAACGATATCCTAAATATAGAGTATTGGGATGCGGACGCCGCAGCATGGGTTGTATGGCAACAATTTACAGCTACTACAAATCAGCCAAATGATAATTTCTGTACACCCGCAAAAGATGTCTTTACCAGTAATCCTCTTAATATTTCTGGATTTACAGTGACACAGCAATCAGGATTTCGTTACCGTTTGGCGTACGATGATGTTGATGGTTGGCAATGGGGCTTTTGCTTTGATTCACCAACAATCACTTCTACAACACCGCCATCTTGTATAGAAATTTCAAACTTAGCAGTTGCGAATGTTACAGAAACAGCAGCAGACATAAGCTGGAATGCAAACAGTGGAGAAACAGCATGGGAAATTGTAATCCAACCTCAAGGAACAGGGATTCCAACAGGTTCAGGAACTGCAGTTACAGCAAATGCTCCATATAATGCTACTGGTTTAACAGGAAATACTGCGTATGAAGTATATGTAAGAGCCAATTGTGGGTTAATAGATGGATTTAGTAATTGGGTGGGGCCAATCGGATTCACAACAGATAGCGCTCAGCCGCCATTGCCCGTTGGTGTAACTTGTGCCACAGGAACTTCTTCTTTTCTCTTTACAGAAGATTTTGAAAATGATCCACCTTCAGGATGGACAGGTACAGGTTTTGATGGTTCTAACGGAAACTGGGATATTACCCCTGGAGGAGCAAACTCTGGTGGCACAGGTCCTTCAGTTTCTTTCAATGGAGGAAATCACCTAGAGTATGAAGCATCAGGAAACTCAACAACAATTGCATCTGCAATCAGTCCAGTTATTGATCTGACTTCTGCAACCGACGGGGCTGAATTATCATTCTACATGCATGCGTTTGGAGATGATATTGGAACATTAAATGTTGGTATCAGTACTGCGGCAGCAGGTCCTTTTACGAATGTATATTCATGGAATGGACCATTACAAACTGCTGATACAGATGCATGGGTTCCTACTGGAATTGACATAAGTGCCTATTTAGGCCAAACAATATATGTAGAGTTTAGTTACGGAGGTACAGGAACAGGATTTGAAGGAGATATGTCTATTGATTTAGTACGTGTAGAAGCCTGTGGATCGTTCTGTATTGCGCCATCTGGTGTTACCGCATCAAATGTAACAGGAACATCTGCCGATATAGGCTGGACAGCAAACAGTGGAGAAACAGCTTGGGAATATGTAGTACAACCTGCTGGAACAGGAACACCTTCAAGTGCCGGAACTTCAGCAACAACTACAAGTATCAATGTTTCATCACTAGCACCAAGTACATCGTATGAAGTATATGTACGTGCCATTTGCGGATCAGATACCAGTACTTGGAGCATACCATTAAATTTCTCTACAACAGCAACACCACCGCCAACTCCTGTAGGTGTAACTTGTGCTTCAGGATCATCTGTGTTTATTTTTACAGAAGACTTTGAAAACAATCCGCCATCTGGTTGGACAGGAACAGGTTTTGATGGTTCCGAAGGAAACTGGGATATTGCTCCAGGGAATTCAAATTCAAATGGTACAGGTCCTTTTGCTTCTTTCAGTGGAGGAAATCACCTAGAGTACGAAGCTTCAGGAAATTCAACAGCAATTGCTTCTGCCATAAGTCCTGCTATTGATATGACTTCTGCAACGGACGGAGCAGAGTTGTCATTCTACATGCATGCGTTTGGCGCAGATACTGGAACATTAAATGTTAGTATAGGAACTGCTGCAGCTGGTCCTTTTACAAATGTATACTCGTGGACTGGAGAATTGCAAACTGCTGGTACAGATGCATGGACACCTATCGGAATTGATCTAAGTGCCTATTTAGGGCAAATAATATATATAGAATTTAGTTACGGAGCTACAGGAACAGGATTTGAAGGAGATCTGTCTATTGATTTGGTACGTGTAGAAACTTGCGGATCATTTTGTATTGCTCCTTCAAGTATAATTGCATCTGCCATTACACAAGATGCAGCAACCATTTCTTGGTCTCCAAATAGTGGAGAAACAGCTTGGGAATATGTAGTACAACCTGCTGGAACAGGAGCACCTTCGGGAGCTGGAACTTCAATAGCAACTACAAGTGTCAATATTTCGTCACTCACACCAAGTACATCGTATGAAGTATATGTACGTGCCATCTGTGGATTAGATACCAGTATTTGGGGCGGACCTTTAACCTTTACAACAGCTGTACCACCACCACCAGCTACTTTTACAACCTCAACAGTGAGTACCAGTGGTAGCCAAAGAGCCGCTGTGGATATGAATGGTGACTTTTTAGACGATGTGGTTTCTATAAGTTCTACAAATATCAATATTTTTTATCAGCAAGCTTCTGGAGGATTAAGTACGACGCCAACAAACATTACGACAACTGCTGCCGATTTTACACCTTCTTGGAGTTTGGCTGCTGCCGATTATGACAGAAACGGATTTACCGATTTACTATACGGAGGTGGAAGTGGTGTTACCTTTATGAGAGCCAATGCTACAGGAACTGCTTTTACTGAAATTTCAGGATCAGAATATGTATTCTCTCAGCGTTCTAATTTTGTCGATTTAAACAACGACGGAAACTTAGATGCCTTTGTATGTCATGATGTGGATCCAAATGTATATTATACCAATGATGGAAACGGAAACCTAACTTTTAATCAAGGTGGATTGGGAGATATTGCTGGTGGAGGAAACTATGGTTCTATTTGGATTGATTATGACAACGATAGAGACATGGACATGTTTATCGCGAAATGTCGTGGTGGTTCCTCAGCAATCAACATCAATGAAATGCACGAAAATGATGGAAGCGGAAACTTTATGGAAGTAGCTTCTGCCTTAAACTTAGCAGATCCAATTCAAACGTGGTCGTCTGCTTGGGGCGATTTTGACAATGACGGAGATATGGACGTTTTTGTAGGCGCAAGTTCAACTTCTAATGGAACGCATAAATTGATGCGAAATAACGGAAATAGTACGTTTACTGATGTAACTGCGGCTTCAGGAATATTGCCAGCCTTAACAAATATTGGAATTGAAAATGCTACGCACGATTTTGACAATGACGGAAACCTAGACATTGCCTCTAACGGAAGTATTTTATTTGGAAATGGTGATTTAACATTTACCGTATATGACAATATCCTTTCTGGAAGTAACGGTTCGTTTGGTGATTTGAATAATGACGGATTTATGGATGCCATTTCTGGGACAACCTTGTATACAAACACAGCCAACAGCAACAATTGGGTTAAAATTACCACAACGGGAGTCGCAAGTAATATTAACGGAATTGGAGCTAGAATAGAAGTAGTTACTGCCGCAGGAACTCAAATTCGCGATGTGCGAAGCGGAGAAGGTTTCCGCTTTATGAGCTCATTAAATACGCATTTTGGTTTAGGAACGGAAACTAACATTACCAACATTATCATTTACTGGCCATCGGGAACAGTTGATAACTTGGTAAATCCTACAATTAATACGCATCATATTATTACGGAAGGACAAACGTTAAGTATTCCAGATGAAACACTAGAAAAGGTGGCAATTCATCCAAATCCAGTTGGAAACATTATGAACATCAACAGTCCTGTGAATTTGGTTGGAAAAATTGCAACGATCTTCAATATAGAAGGAAAACGTGTGATGAACTTAAAACTAAAACAACATGCTATTGATGTTTCAAGATTAACCACAGGAAATTACATCCTTCGTTTAGAATCAGACGGAAAAGTATTTACACAAAAATTCATTAAGCAATAACAAATAAACTTTTAGATTGCCAAACTCCAATGCTGTATAGTGTTGGAGTTTTTTTGTTTGAAAAAGTAATGAGATATGAGTATTGAGCGTTTATCAAAGTACAGTAGCGTTTCCACTAGAAGAAAATTGCCGCGTCATGCTTCCTCACAGCGACATATCAAAAAAACAAGTTTAAACAATCTTCTCAATTACAAACGATTGATTTCTAAAGGTAATGGTGTCTCCTACTTTTTTTCCCAATAACAACTTTCCAATGGGCGTATTGGTGGCAATGGCGTAGAATTTTTGATGATTGACAGTAATTTCGCCAACGCTGACCGAAATAAAATAATTAGCCTGCGAAGTATACACCAAACTTCCCAAACAACCTTGTGAAACCGTAGATTTTGAATCAACTTTATGTAGAATTTCCTTGACTTTTTGAATTTCCAACAACTGATTTCCCAGCTTTTCTCGTTCTAGTTGCAACATCGCGCGACCTGTTTCATGTTTGTCGCCAGCCGAACTTTTGGTTTCCGATAGCATCGCTTCTTGAATGCCCGAAAAACGATCTTGAATGTTGGCTTGCCGCTCATTTACGATTTCCAAACACGCGTTGTATAAAGATTCTTTGACTGTCATACCAATGCTGCTAATTCTTTCCCAACCAAACTCCCAATAGCAACGCCCATTCCGCCTAAGCGAACGCCGCAAAATACATTGTTTGATAAGGGTTTTACAATCGCTTTTTTCTGTGAGCCAACACCCATAATGCCACTCCAACGGTGTTCTATTTCAAATGTGGTGTTGGGCAAAATCGTTGTTTGTAAAAGTGCTTCCAGCTTTTGCTGAATGATTTCCGTTTGGTCAAATTCGGTCGTTTCTTCGGTTGCAAAATCCAGATTTCGTCCACCACCAAATAGAATGCGATGGTCTATGTTTCGAAAGTAATAATACCCTTTGTCCAAGTGAAACGTTCCTTTGATGTGTAAATTCGGAATCGGTTTGGTAATCAATACTTGCGCACGCGCCGGTTTTACAGATTCATCTAGCAATTGCGACGCAAAACCATTGGTTGCAATGAGCAATTTTTTCGTAGAAAAGTCAAACTGATTGGTGTGTACATGTACTGCATTTTCAGTTTCCGTGAACCCATCAACCGAAACGGAATTTAAAATCTGAATGTGATTGGATACTGCCTTTTTCAAGAGTGATTGCATCATTTTTCCCGTATCAATTTGTCCTTCAAACTGATTAAAAATATAATGCGGCCGAATCCGTTCAAACTGAAACTTATTTTCAACTTCGCTAAAGACATTTCCATCAAAAACCGAATGTAACAATTGATTGATCGCGTCTTTTTTCGCCAAACAGGTTTCATACAGCGCTTCATCTTGTTCTGTAAACAATTCGTATCCGCCCAACGCCTGATAATCAATCGCATTGTCGCCTAAAGTTTCACGAAGTAATTGCAAGCCTTTACAGCGCCTTTTGACAAGGTTTATGACTTCTTCTTCTGAATGTGTCGTAAGATCGTCTAAAATCTCAGAGAGACTTCCAAAACAGGCAAAACCCGCATTTTTAGTACTTGCGCCTTGTGGTAAGATTCCTTTTTCTAGAATGATAATTTTTGCCGTTGGATAGTGCTTTCGAAGTTGCAACGCGCAATTCAGTCCTACAATACCGCTTCCCACAATAGTGAAATCGACATTAGTCAGCCACGTTTTGTATTCCCAATAGCTTAATTGCATAGTTACGATGTTATAATTGGCAGTAATTTAGGACCAAGATACGCATACCATAAAAATAAACTTAACACACTTGCAGGAAAAGCGATGAAAACGAGTTGTAAGCGTTCTTTTTTGCCGAATATTTTAAAGAAAATGTGAATTCCCAATCCAAAAAAGATAACAAACGGAACGAATGAAAGTACAATTTCCGTGTTGATGTATGTAATCATCGTGAGAAAATATTCAAGTTCGCTCGCCAAATAAAATGCAAAAATAACCACGTAAATCCAATAGTGTGTTTTAAACGCGTTGGTCTTTCTTGTTTTTAGATAAAGTACCAACCAAAAAAGTCCTGAAATGACCATCCGCAACCAATACATACCTCTTTTTTGAAAGATATTCGCGGTTTCTTCGTATGCTCTCAATGTCATCAATTCGTTACAGCCTAGCAACTCGCCAAAGTAATTATACGTGTAAATTTTGGTCATAATTCCATCCGTAAATAATTGATCGAATACATAAGTAAACGCGTTGTAAAATTGTGTTTTTAGTGGAAAAAATAATACAAACAGGATGAAAATAAAAAGTGCTTGTTTTGTGGTAAAAAAAGATATAATTTTTGAGATCATTCGCTTAATGTTAACATTTTCAAGATAGGACTTTTTGGTAAAATGGTATGTTAAGTGAATTGTTAAAGTGTGTGATCCCTGTTTTATTTTGATGGAAAACACGATCAAATTTGTATTTTTAGCTTGACAGAAACGACCAAATTTTATGAACATTTTTACGTTGCCCGATTATTTGACTGCTGAAACAAATTGCTCGATTCAGTTGTTTGATTATGAATCGACAACTGAACACTTGAACAACAAGATCAATCTCACCAAAAATACCTTTAGCTTTTTGCAAGAAGGGTTTAAGAAAGTTTCCACGAGTCATCAACCGATTTCCATCACGAATGACGCGTTTTTAATCATGAAATCTGGGCATTGTTTGATGACGGAGAATTTGTCGGAACACCACCATTTTTACCGAAGTATCTTATTGTTTTTTTCGGATGAAGCTTTGTTTCAATTTCTTGAGAAGCATCAAATTACCAGCAAACGCATTGCCGCTACAACGGCCGCAAAATCGTGTGTGTATGATGATTTTATTTGTTCATTTGTAAAAAGCCTGGAAGACATTCATAAGCTTCCGCAACACGTACAACAACAACTTTTACAGGTAAAGCTAGAAGAAATATTGCTGTATTTAGTCGCAACTAAAGGCCCTGATTTTTTATTGTTTTTAATTGCTTCTAAAGACGATCAAACGAGTCATTTTATCAATGTGGTAGAAAGTAATAAACTCAACAAATTGACATTGAAAGAACTCGCATTCCTAGCAAACATGAGTGTTTCCACGTTTAAGCGTGAGTTTGAAAAGCACTTTCAACAATCGCCTATTAAATGGTTTCAACAACAACGTTTGGAACATGCTGCTTTTTTATTGAAGAACGAAGCCAAACGACCTTCCGATATTTTTGAAGCGATTGGTTACGAGAATTTGTCCAACTTCGTATACGCGTTTAAAACTAAATTTGGCGTAACTCCAAAACAGTATCAATTGCAAGATTGAACTTTTAGCACTACTTTTTGAACTGACTGATTTGTGATAATTTCTTCACCATCTATACTTTTGTATTCAAATCAAATTAGTTCAATTATGAAGAAAATACACACTTTTTTAGCATTCTTTGTGTTGATGGCTACCACAGCTTTCGCACAAAATACATTTACCTTAACCAGCAAAGATTTGGGCGGACAAGCTACGAAAGCACAAGAGTTTAGTGGTTTTGGTTGTACAGGAAACAACGAATCGCCCCAGTTATCATGGGCAAATGCGCCCAAAGGCACTAAAAGCTTTGCCATTACTATGTACGATCCAGACGCGCCAACAGGAAGTGGTTGGTGGCATTGGGTAGTTTTTGACATTCCATCAAATATCAACGAATTGGTAAGCAATGCAGGAAATATTACCATGAATCTTGCTCCTAAAGGAAGCATTCAAAGCATTACAGATTACGGTAGTGCAGGTTACGGTGGTCCATGTCCGCCAGAAGGTCACGGATGGCATCAATATATTATTACGGTGTATGCTTTAAAAACAGATTCGTTAGGATTGACAAAAGATACCAATGCGGCAGTTGTTGGGTATTATTTGTGGAACAACACAATTGCGAAAGCAAGTATGGTAGCGTACTATCAAAGAGAGAAGAAATAGGTTTATATCTAAATTACTTCAAAAGAATAAAGATTAAAAGTAGCATAAAAAAAAGACAGGATTTTATACAATCCTGTCTTCGATACCTAACTTTAATGTCTAACAATGTTCTGTGCACTCTAAAAAAGTAGCACAAATAGCTTGTGGAAGTGTTTGGTTACAAACAAGACAAAGTGTTTGTTCAGACGGACTACAAGGGTCACACTCGGTTCTATTAAATGACCTTGGTGTCTTTCCTCCAATAACTGGTTTAAGGTTTGAAACTTTACTTTTGTTTAAACTTAGGTTTTTTAACTTTCTTTTTTTCATAATGTATAGTTTTAATATTAATAAATGTTAATAAGATTTGTAACGAATAGAAATTCGCTTGTAATTGACTAGATACCTATTGCATCTTCTTCAACAATTGAACCTCAAATCATTAATTGAGGTTTTTCTATTTGGTAATTTTCAAATTGTTTTAATGTTTTCATAATGTGTATTTTTAAATTCAATCAAATCTTCAAAATAAAATCTCAAAAAGAAGAAAAACGGTTCTATTAAAAATTAAACGTGTTTGTTTTTCTATTTTCAGTGTAAGCTTGGTTATTTAGCTCATAAATACTTGTTTAGCTAATTATATTTGAGTTGCTTTGTAAGAAAGGATCTAGTTTTTAAGCTAGATTTTCAGCAAACCTCTATGTATACATCACAACAACTATTCATCTTATTTTTTGTAACTCTATTCGTGTCAAGTTTGTCAACGGCTCAGAATTTAGGGTTTAAATCATATCAGTTTGATACGGACGATGGTTTGCCGAGTTCGGAGATTTATGACTTATATGAAGATATTGAAGGAAATATTTGGCTTACTACTGATAGAGGGATTGTAAAGTACGATGGATATGATTTTAAAAGCTATGGCACCAAAGATGGCTTAGCTAATCTTGTAAATTTCAGTTTTCAACCCATGAATAATAATACTTTTTGGGTAAATGGACTCGATGGTTCATTGAGCTACTGGAATGGAAGTTTTTTTGAACCTTTTGCATTTAATGAAGAATTAAAAAGTTTAAGACCTGACCAAGAAGGTTGGTTAGACTTCATTGGGCTACACGAAAACACCTTATTTTTTCAACTTATTGCATCAGACTATTGGGAAATAACTTATCCTATATATTCAATTAATACCTGTGATGGTACAACAGCTACGCACGGTGAAGAAATTCTTGATTTTCTTAACAATACAGCACCAACAGATCAAATAATAAAGAGAAGAATTAATATTGCTAAAAACCTACAAGCAGTCAAAGATTCATTAAAAACACTTAATGTTGAATTAAGGAAAATATCTGAGGTGCATTTTCAATGGAATGCTCAAAGTAAAATCAAAAATGTAAAAAATATTACCAAAGAGATCATTGGCTTATATATTGATGAAAATAACAATGAATGGATTGCTACAAAAGCAGGTGTTTTTTATTTTAAAAATGGAGACCTATCTGCTGAACCTATTATTATTCTTGAAGGAATAGGAGTTACTGTCATCTCTAAGTCTAAAGACGGTTCTCTTTGGGTCACTTCTACAGATAATGGCCTTTTTCATATTCCAAATATTACTATCAAAAAATTTAAATCAAAAGATTGGCTAGATGGAGAAACTTTTTATAAGCTAAAAAAAGCAGACAATTACTTGGTAGTAATGAGTGAAAAAGGCAGGACTTTTTTATTAACGAAAAATCAATTAAATGCTCAGGTTGATGATAATATAATCGTTGATAATTTAACTAATGAAAAAAGAAAAATCATAAGCTCATCAGTACATAATTATAAAGGCATTTTTAACATGCTTCAAGTTGAAAATAAAACTTTTCTAGTATACAATTCTACTGGATTTAATATCAATACTGATAAAAACTATATTCCTACTCTAAAATACAAGTTTCGTACATTATCGGCAACGATAGATCGTAAAAAAAATATATGGATTGCAACTACGGAAGGTCTTTTTAAGTGGAAAAACGAATATAAAAAAACAGAACCCGCTTTAGTTCCCATTCAAGGAATTCGTGATTTTAGAGTAAATGATGTAAAAATGGATAACGATGGTATTTGGCTCGCAACACCTAAGTTTGGATTGGTATATAAGAGAGATTCTCTTGAGTATACTTTTAAGCATGAAAAATTAAGTAATAAAGTACTTCAAGCTATTTACAAGCAAAACGATTCTACCTTGTGGCTTGGCTCTAATAGAGGACTTTTAAAAGCTAAATATACGTTTAAAAATAACATTCCTATTATTGAGAAAATGGATGTATATACCATAAAAAACGGACTCATATCAAACTATATTAACGATGTTTCTTTTTGGAATGATGAAATTTGGTTAGCTACCGATAATGGTCTTTGTCATTTTAAACCGTCGCAATTGTCTGTAAGTCATACTATTCCTTCATTGCAAATTGATTTTATAGAAACAGATAAAAAGCAAGCTGTACACACAACCCAGGTTACGCTTCCTCATAATGAAAATGACGTCACTATTCATTACACAGGGATTTCACATAACAAACCCAAAAAAGGGTTTTACAGGTATAAAATAAATGATAAACCTTGGGTGGAAACCAACGAAAGAAAAGTTAGTTTTTTAGATTTAAATCATGGTGAATATGCGTTTAAAGTGCAATGTCGTAGTGATAACAGCCAGTGGAGCAACACAAAACAACTCGTTTTTACCATAGAACCACATTTTTTAGAACGTATTTGGTTTAAAATTGCTATGATATGTAGTGTCTGTATTATCATTTTCCTAGTAATAGTACGCTATAAGAAGAATTGGCAGAAAAAACTTGAAAATGAAAACAGACTTAGAAAATCTGAACTCACGACACTCAGAAATCAAATGAACCCGCATTTTATGTTCAATTCGCTTACAGCAATTCAAGGACTAATTTACAAAGGAGAAAAACTAGAAGCCAATACATACATTGGTGAATTTTCTAGACTGATGCGAAAGAGTTTAGAATACTCAAAACTTGAAAACATAGTACTTGAAGAAGAAATTCAGTTTATTGAAAATTATTTAGAACTCGAAAAAAAGCGATTTAAAGAGTTATTTGAGTATCATATTATCATTGATCCAGAATTATCTAAAAGTGCGCTACAAGTTCCACCATTGCTTATTCAGCCATTGTTAGAGAACTGTATTAAACATGGGTTTCGCGGAATGGATAAGAACAAGCTAATTGAAATATCGATTCAAAAACATGAACACATCAACGATATTTTTGAAGTAATTATAAAAGATAATGGAGTTGGGTTTGATTTGTCACAATTATCAAATTCTAGCAAATCTGTGGGATTGGGAATTGTAAAAGATCGTATTAGCCTGATTCGAGAAAATCTCAACAATAAAGAAGTTGCTTTTTACATTGACAGTGAACTCGGTAAAGGAACTACCATTCGCTTATTATTACCATTAAACACCTAACATGATAGATGTACTAGTTATAGAGGACGAAATTGAAATTCAAAATTTCATTGTAAGTTTGCTTTCTACATATTGCAAAGACTTACAAATTGTAGGAACAAGCAGTTCTGTGGCAGAAGCAACATCATTAATAAAAATCAAAAAACCAGAATTGATATTCCTAGATGTAGAACTAAAAGACGGAAAAGCTTTTGATCTTTTAAATTGTTTTGATGTCAATGATTTTGTTACCATTTTTTTAACAGGATATTCAAAATATGGAATTAATGCTGTCAAATATGGCGTCAGTGATTATCTTTTAAAACCAATTATTCTAAAAGAACTTATTGAATCTGTTGAAAAAGCAAAGGCAAAAGTGAAGGAAAAACACATGCTAAGAAAATTCTATACAGATGCTACTATTGAAGAAGTTTCTGGGAAGATTTTAGTCCAAAAAATTAATAAGTTAAAGGTTCTTTTAAATTATGCTGAAATTTTAAATTGGACAAGTGAGGAAGGTTTTACACGCGTATATCTCAATGACAATCAAAGTTTTTTGTTAAATGGAACCTTAAAATCATTTTATGACAAATTGCCTTCTTTTTTTATCAAAATACACAGATCACATGCCGTAAACCTACATTTTGTGCAATCGTATGGAATGAATAGAAATGGTTGGGTAAAACTAAATAATGGAACTATATTGCCTGTTTCCTCCAGGAATAAGCGTGCTTTTTTAGCAGCAATCAATGCTTTCTCTGATTAAGAACTCATACCAATTTACATTTAAAATGGTGTTTTGGATACGAAGTTGCTTTGGCTGTATAGGATGCTGTGTATGGTTTGCAAAGCCGTAGCTACGGAAAGTATTCGCAAAGAACTAAACTGCCAAATGAACGAGTTTATAAACATCATTTTATGTGTAAATTGGTTTGGTATCAGAACTAAAAAAGCTCCTTTTCGCAATTGAAAAGGAGCCTTTTATATATAGTTTTGAGTTGAAGTTTACTCTGCTTCTGGTTGCATTTCAAAGTCTTCCATAAATTTTGTCGTATAGTTTCCAGCTACATAATCTGGATGATCCATTAATTGTCTGTGGAATGGAATTGTTGTTTTAATGCCTTCAATCACAAACTCATCCAACGCACGTTTCATCTTATTGATAGCTTCTTCACGCGTTTGTGCTGTGGTGATCAATTTTGCAATCATAGAATCGTAGTTCGGAGGAATGGAATAGCCAGCGTATACATGCGTATCTAAACGAACTCCATGTCCGCCAGGCGCATGCAACGTAGTAATTCTTCCCGGAGAAGGTCTAAAATTATTATAAGGATCTTCTGCGTTAATTCTACATTCAATTGAGTGTAAGTTTGGCGTATAATTTTTACCTGAAATTGGCACGCCAGCCGCTACTAATATTTGTTCACGAATCAAATCGAAATCAATTACTTGTTCGGTAATTGGATGCTCTACTTGAATACGTGTATTCATTTCCATAAAGTAGAAATTTCTATGCTTATCTACTAAAAATTCTACTGTTCCAGCACCTTCATAGCTAATGAATTCAGCTGCTTTCACGGCAGCATCTCCCATACGTTGACGTAAATCGTCGGTCATAAATGGCGAAGGTACTTCTTCTGTTAATTTTTGGTGACGACGTTGCACAGAACAATCACGCTCAGACAAGTGACATGCTCTTCCTGAAGAATCGCCTACTACTTGAATTTCGATGTGTCGTGGCTCTTCAATAAGTTTTTCCATGTACATATCGTCATTTCCAAAGGCAGCTTTTGATTCTTGTCGAGCAGAATCCCAAGCATCTCTCAAGTCTTCTGGTTTCCATACAGCACGCATTCCTTTTCCACCACCACCAGCAGTTGCTTTCAGCATCACAGGATATCCTGTTTCTACCGCTAGTTTTTCACATTCTTCAAAACTTTCAATGATTCCGTCACTTCCTGGAACACATGGAACGCCTGCTGCTTTCATCGTAGCTTTTGCAGAAGCTTTGTCTCCCATTTTATCAATCATTTCGGGCGAAGCACCAATGAATTTGATATTGTGTTCTCCACAAATTTTTGAGAATTTGGCGTTTTCAGATAAGAAACCGTATCCTGGGTGAATGGCATCTGCGTTGGTAATTTCGGCAGCAGCAATAATATTTGACATTTTTAAATACGATTCGCTACTTGGCGCAGGTCCAATACAAACTGCTTCGTCGGCAAAACGTACGTGAAGGCTATCAACATCGGCTGTAGAATATATAGCAACGGTTTTGATACCCATTTCTTTACAGGTTCTAATAACTCTTAAAGCTATTTCACCTCTGTTGGCAACTAATATTTTTTTAAACATCTTTTGAAATTTTAAATTTTGAAATTAAAATCTGTAACTTTTCGAGGGGTACAAAGAGTAGTGTACGTCAAGTGTTATTTAAAATTTCTTAGGATGGATCTACTAAGAATAATGGTTGATCAAATTCTACTGGAGAAGCATCGTCTACTAAGACTTTCACTATTTTTCCTGAAACTTCTGATTCAATTTCGTTGAAAAGTTTCATCGCTTCAATCACACATAAAACACTTCCTTCAGAAATGCTGTCTCCAACCTCTACAAAGTTTGGTTTATCAGGAGAAGGTTTTCTATAGAAAGTACCAATAATTGGTGATTTTATAGTAATATATTTTGCGTCATCGCTTGCTGGTGCTGCGGGAGTTTCTGGTGCTGCAGGTGCTGCGGGTTGTGCTGGTGCAGGAGCTGCTGCGGGTTGAGGCATGCCTGCCATTGGTATTTGTTGCACTACAGTTGTCGTTTCGCCTTTTGAATCGCTACTTCCAGTTTTAATGGTGATTTTTACATCTTCCATTTCAAGTTTTACTTCACTTGCTCCAGATTTGGCTACGAATTTAATTAAGCTTTGAATTTCTTTTAAATCCATGAGATAGGTTTTAGTCGTTTCTAGTTAGAATTATATGCCCATTTAAGGTAAATTGCGCCCCACGTAAATCCACCACCAAAGGCAGCAAAGATGAGGTTATCTCCTTTTTTGAGTTGTTTTTCATAGTCATGTAAACATAATGGCAACGTTCCAGAAGTTGTATTTCCATAACGTTGAATGTTCATCATCACTTTACTTTCATCTACGCCCATACGCCTTGCAGTGGCATCAATGATACGTTTATTGGCTTGGTGAGGAACCAACCATTGTACGTCTTCATTCGTCAGATTGTTGTCTTCCATAATTTTGGCGCTCACATCTGCCATATTGGATACTGCGAATTTGAAAACAGTTTTTCCGTCTTGAAATACGGTATGTTGTTTGTTTTTTATAGTTTCTTCTGAAGCTGGCAATATGGAACCTCCAGCATCAATTTTTAAGAATTCACGACCAATACCATCACTACGAAGGTATTCGTCTTGCAATCCGAGTCCTTCTTCATTCGGTTCAAACAGTACAGCTCCGGCTCCATCACCAAAAATGATACAGGTAGCTCTGTCTGTATAATCAATAATAGAAGACATTTTATCGGCTCCTATCAATAATACTTTCTTATAACGCCCCGATTGGATATAACTTGCTGCAGTAGACATTCCGTACAAAAAGCTAGAGCATGCCGCTTGCAAATCGAACGCAAAGGCATTGGTAGCTCCAATTTTACTAGCGGTATATACTGCGGTGGAAGCTACAGGCATGTCTGGTGTTGCTGTAGCAACAATAACCATGTCTATTTCCTTTGGGTCTAAATTTTTCTTTGTAATAAGGTCTTGGGCAGCTTTGATCGCTAAATATGAAGATCCCGCTCCTTCTTCTTTCAGAATTCTGCGTTCTTTGATACCTGTTCGAGTTGTAATCCACTCATCGTTAGTATCAACCATTGTTTCAAGTATCTTGTTGGTTAATACATAATCAGGAACATACGCTCCTACAGCTGTTATTGCTGCTGTAATTTTGGTCATACCTTAACGTTGGTTTGGTTTATTTTTAACAAAAATTCATTAAAAATTAAACGAAATTACTAAAATTCTCCGATAATCACGGTAAAATATGTCGTTTTTACAATTTTAACAAAAAAAACGAGCAAACAAAAAACTCTCACGAAAGTGAGAGCTTTTATGACTAAACATGTGTGTGTTATGCTAAGTTTTCTTCTGTTGTATTATCAATCAATACTTTTCCTCTGTAATATAATTTTCCTTCGTGCCAGTGCGCTCTGTGATATAAGTGTGCTTCACCAGTAGTTGGGCACGTAGCAATTTGAGGAGCAGTAGCTTTATAGTGAGTTCTTCTCTTATCTCTTCTTGTTTTCGAGATTTTTCTCTTTGGATGTGCCATTTTCTATGTTATTTATTATCCGTTAATAGTTTTTTTAATGTATTCCAACGAGGATCAATGTCCTCTTCAGTTTCTTTTTTCTCTGTACCAGGTTGTAATTCTTCTAACTTTTCGAGTATTTCCGATTGCAATGTGCCATCTTCAATACCAGGATGAATTCGTTTTGAAGGAACCGCTAACACAATCATTTCATATATATATTGTGCAACATTGATTTCATATTCGCCATGCGGAACAATGAGAATTTCTTCGTTTTCATCGTTGTATTCATGTCCAAACTTGACAATTAAGTCTAAATTTCCATCAATTGGTTGCTCAAAAGGCTCATTGGTTACATCACAATTTACATTGACCGTACCAGAAGCCGTAAAGGTTAATTCGAGCAGGGTTGCTTTTTTGTGAAATTCCAATGTTGCGTTTACGGCAGTTTCATTGAATTCATCAAATTCAAAAAGTGCAAAGAACGTATTATCAATTTGATAATCAAACTGGTGTTTTCCTTCTTTTAATCCTATAAAAGGAATTGTAAAGTCCTTTAGTTCCATCATCTTAAACATCAGTTTCGAGCGTGCAAAGATATAAATTTTTTTGTATCAACGTAAAGTTGTCAACATTTTTTTGTTTATATCTTACTTGGCTGTTTTTTTAAAGGGTTTTCGGCAATCTCTTTGTATATATTTCTGTTTCTAAAAATCTGTATGCCAGTGAATACTGCTTCTTTGAACGAGTTGTAATCTGCTTTGTTTTTTCCTGCAATTTCGTACGCCGTTCCATGATCGGGTGAAGTGCGTATTTTATTGAGTCCTGCCGTAAAGTTTACACCTTGTCCAAAAGATAAGGTTTTAAACGGAATGAGTCCTTGATCGTGATATGCTGCTAAAACCGCATCAAAGTTTTTATAATTGCTCGACGCGAAAAAACTATCAGCTGCATACGGCCCAAACACAAGTTTGCCTTCGTTTTTTATCTTTTCTAAGGTAGGTTTTAATACTTCATCATCTTCTACTCCAATAACACCATTGTCACCAACATGCGGATTGATGCCCAATACGGCAATTTTTGGTTTCGAAATTCCAAAATCCTGTTTTAGCGTATTGTATATAATGTTTACTTTCTTTTCAATCAGTTCGGGTGTAATTGCTGCAGAAACATCTTTTACCGCCACATGATCCGTTAGCAAACCTACGCGAAGTGTATCACTCACCATCAACATCAAACTATCGCCTTCTAAGTTTTCGCCCAAATAATCGGTGTGTCCGGGAAAAGTAAATTCTTCCGATTGCACATTGTGTTTGTTAATCGGTGCAGTGACCAAAATATCAATCGTACCTTCTTTCAACGCATTGGTCGCTTCTACAAACGATTTTATAGCAAACTTCCCTACTTCTTCCGTTGATTTCCCGTATTCAATCGTAATCGGATCTTTGTAGATATTGACCACATTTATTTTTCCATGTTGTGCCTTTTCTGCATTGGGAACACCATGAAGGTTCGTATGTATGTTGAAATGCTTTTTTTGAAATGATAAAATTTTGGTAGACCCAAAGATCACTGGCGTACATAATTCCAACATCCTAATATCCTTGAAGGTTTTTAAAATTACCTCTGTTCCGATACCGTTTAAGTCACCAACTGAAATTCCAACTTTTATTTTTTCCTCTTTCTTCATTTACCTAATTCAGACTTTTATTTCTTAATTTTACATGCAAATTTAACGAAATAAATAGATGTTTACAGGGATTATTGAAGAATTAGGTGTGATTACACAGTTGGAGCGCGAAAAAGAAAACCTCCACGTGACGGTTCAGAGTAGCTTAACGAACGAATTAAAGATTGATCAAAGTGTAGCGCACAATGGTGTTTGCTTGACGGTTGTTGGTAGAAATCTCGATGAAAATACATACGTTGTCACAGCGATTCAAGAAACGTTAGAGAAAACAAATTTAGGAACTTGGAACATACATGATCGTGTGAATTTAGAGCGCGCTATGAAATTAGGCGATCGGTTAGATGGACATATTGTACAAGGTCATGTAGATCAAATTGCAACGTGTACTTCTGTTAGAGAAAGTGACGGAAGTTGGTATTACACCTTTGAATACGATCCTACACTAAACAATATTACCATTGAAAAAGGTTCTATTACAATAAATGGTACAAGTTTAACGGTTGTAAATTCAGAAAGAAATTCATTTTCGGTCGCTATAATTCCATACACATATAGCCACACTACGTTTCAATATTTGGTAGTAGGTTCTATTGTAAATTTGGAATTTGATGTTATAGGGAAATATGTTGCAAGACTTCAGGGGCTATCGAAGTAATTACTTTTTCACTTTTTTCCGTATACCATACAAAAGTCCAGCAGCAAGCACACCAATGAGTCCAGCATCAATCGGGAATCCCGGTGGTGGTGGTGGTAGTGGCGGCGGAGGTACGATTTGGGCGTGTGTTTGCGTTAAAAAAGTTAACACTAGTACAACAAAACACAACAGGGTCTTTTGGTTTAATTTTGCCATAACGGTGTAAAAGTATAAAAATATAAGGTTTGACAAAATATTTTAGGTTATATCATTGTAAAAATATCCATGAAATAACATAAAATAGCGTCGAATGCACAAATTCCTTTGATTTTATGTACGTAATTTTCTTAATCCTGGATTTTAAAAAGTACAAAAATATAAAAACCTGCCACATTTCTTCCACAGTTGCATCAAGAAATCGTGTGTTTTGCAAGCGTTTCTTCATTAATTAAGTTTTTTTTAAGAAAGTTAGCCACAAGTTATGGATAAATTTGCAGCTTAACCATCAAAATGATCCCGCCAAATGCGAAATATTATACTTTCGATTCTTGGAGTAGTACTAATTGCTGGTGCGTTGTATTTTGGAAATATGATAGCCAGTGGTAAAGAAAAAAGAAAACCTATCCCTAAAAAAGTTGTCAAAACAATCTACACAGATACGGTTCAAAACAAAGTAATTCCAATTATCATTCCTGCTAATGGAAATTTAGTGGCAAAAAGACGCGTGGAACTCTATGCCGAAGTGCAAGGAATTTTTAAAGGTGGTAGAAAATTATTTAAACCTGGGCAAAAATACCGCAGAGGCGAAACACTTATTCGTATTGATGCTGCCGAATATTTTGCCAATGTACAATCGTCCAAAAGTAATTTGTACAACTCTATTGCGGCAATTATGCCCGATTTACGATTAGATTTTCCAGAAATATATCCCAAATGGCAACAATACCTCAGTAGTTTTGATATGAATAAAACCACGCCGAAACTGCCTGAAATGACTTCTGAAAAAGAAAAATACTTTATTACTGGACGTAATATTGTAACCAATTATTACAACGTTAAAAACTTAGAACAACGTTTGACAAAATATACGATTAGCGCGCCCTTTTCAGGAATTTTAACAGAAGCCTTGGTCACAGAAGGTTCTTTGATTCGCAACGGACAAAAATTAGGCGCATATATTGATGATTCTGTTTATGAAATGGAAGTCGCGCTCAGCAAACAATATGCAACTTTGTTAAAAGTAGGTGAAAAAGTAGCGTTAAACAATTTAGATCGTACAGAAAGCTTCTCAGGAATCGTTTCCCGTGTCAACGGAAGTATTGATGCTACCACACAAACACTTACCGCATACATTGAAGTAAAAGACGACAAACTCAAAGAAGGCATGTATTTGGAAGCCAATTTGAATGCAAAAGATGAAAAAAATGCCATTGAAGTCGATCGGAATTTAGTGATGGACAACGATCAAATATTTATTGTACGCGACAGTGTGTTGGATGTTATAAAAGTAACTCCCGTGTATTTCTCAGATACTAAAGCCGTGCTAAAAGATATTCCTGACGGAACCATTATTTTGTCAAAATCTGTTCCTGGAGCCTATGCAGGAATGTTGGTGAAACCTTTGACGAAAGACAAGAAAACAGCATCTAAAAAAACAGAGTAAGTCATGAGAAAACTAATTGCTTACTTTATAAAACACAGCGTTGCCGTAAATATCGTGATTGCCTTATTTGTGGTTTTCGGAATTTATGGAGCTTTTACCTTAAATTCTTCATTTTTCCCTTTGGTAGACTCCAAAAATGTAACCATCAATGTTACGTATCCTGGTGCTTCTCCACAAGAAATTGAAGAAGGAATTGTACTCAAAATTGAAGACAATCTAAAAGGATTGAACGGTGTAGAACGTGTTACATCCACTTCTAACGAAAACAGCGGTGTCATCAATGTTGAAATTGAAAAAGGAAAAGACATTGATTTTATGCTGCTGGAAATAAAAAACGCTGTAGATCGCGTGCCTTCGTTTCCAACAGGGATGGAACCTTTGGTGGTTGCCAAGCGAGAAGCCGTGCGTGAAACAATCTCTTTTGCGGTAAGTGGCGACGGAATTCCTTTAGTAACCTTGAAACAAATAGGACGCCAAATAGAAAACGATTTGCGCGGCATTGACGGAATATCACAAATCAATATCACAGGATATCCCGATGAAGAAATAGAAATTGCCATCAACGAATCAAATTTACTAGCATACAATTTATCCTTTGCGGAAGTTTCAGACGCTATCAATCAAGCGAGTTTGATTACGACAGGAGGAACGATTAAAACAAGTGCTGAAGAATATTTAATTCGCGCCAACGCACGTTCGTATTATGCGGACGAATTGTCCAACTTGGTGGTAAAATCAGATGCTTCTGGTCGCATTATTCGCTTAAAAGATGTTGCCAGCGTCCGCGATCAGTTTTCGGAAACACCAAACGCGAACTACTTTAACGGCAATTTGTCCATCAATATCAGCATTACAAGTACCAATACCGAAGATTTAATTTCTTCAGCAGAAAAAACAAAAGAATATATTGAGGAGTTCAATCAAAAATATGAAAATGTTCAATTAGATGTTGTAGGTGACCGATCTAAAACCTTGGTGCAACGAACTGAATTGTTGACCGAAAACGCCATGATTGGAATGGCGCTTGTCCTCATCTTTTTGTCTCTATTCCTAAACACACGTTTGGCATTTTGGGTAGCGTTTGGCTTGCCTGTTGCCTTTTTGGGAATGTTCATGTTGGCAGGTTATTTTAATGTTACCATCAATGTATTGTCCCTTTTCGGGATGATTATCGTAATTGGAATTTTGGTGGATGACGGAATTGTCATTGCAGAAAACATCTATCAACAATATGAAAAAGGGAAATCGCCAGAAGAAGCCGCTATTGACGGTGTGATGGAAGTATTGCCTGCTATTATTTCGGCAATCGTCACTACCATTCTCGCCTTTAGTATCTTTCTCTTTTTAGATGGTAGAATTGGTGACTTTTTTGGAGAAGTTTCAGTCGTCGTAATGCTTACGCTCATTGTATCTTTGGTAGAAGCATTAATCATTTTACCTGCGCATTTGGCACATTCCAAAGCATTGCGCATTCAAAATAAAGAACCGAAAGGATTGTTGCCACGATTGTTTTCAAAATTGCGATACATCAACACACTTGGTGACGCTATTATGAAGTGGTTGCGTGACAAAATGTACAGTCCAACATTAAAATTTGCACTAAAACATAAATTTTTAACCTTTTCATTCTTCATTGTCTTTTTAATTCTAACACAAGCAAGTTTTCAAGGAGGAATTATCAGAGGTGCATTTTTCCCAAGAATTGCTAGTGATCGTGTCACGATTACACTGAACATGCCTAACGGAACCAATGAAAAAGTAACCGACAGCATCATTTCATTTATAGAAGAAAAAGCCAAAATGGTGACCAAAGAAATCAATGACGAATATCTCGGTGAAGATTCTGAAAAGTATTTAGTAGAAAACATCATTCGAAAAATTGGTCCTGGATCGGCGGCGGCATCTTTAGAGGTAAATTTATTACCTGGAGAAGAACGCCCAAATGAAATTACGTCTGGTTTGGTTTCCAATCGTATTGAAGAAGCTGTAGGTCCTGTAATTGGTATTGAAAGTTTGGTATATAATAATGGAGGAAACTTTGGCGGACTTCCTGTTTCTGTTTCCCTTTTAGGGAATAATATTTCGGAATTAAAAGCCGTAAAACAAGAACTCAAAGAAGTCCTTAAAAACAATATTTTATTAAAAGATGTTACCGATACGGATCCTGCGGGAATTAAAGAAATACGCCTACAACTCAATAAAAGTGCGTATGCCTTAGGTTTAAACCTACGTTCGGTGATGACACAAGTACGATCGGCATTTTTTGGCGCACAGGCACAACGTTTTCAGCGTGGACAGGATGAAATTCGAGTTTGGGTGCGTTATGACCGACCAAATCGTTCTTCCGTGAATGATTTGGACGATATGCGCATCATCACACCAACGGGACAACGTGTGCCATTAAAAGAAATTGCAAGTTACAGCATTGCCCGCGGAGAAGTTGCCATCAATCACTTGGAAGGTCGTCGTGAAATTCAAGTATCTGCCGATATTAAAGATCCCAAAAAGACCAGTTCTACAGACATTATGGCTGAACTTCAAAATGAAATCATGCCTGAAATTTTATCGCGATATCCAACAGTAACTCCATCATACGAAGGACAAAATAGAGAACGTAACAAACTATTTGATTCGTTAGGTCCTGTTGGAATTACCGTGCTGATTTTAATTTACATCGTCATTGCATTTACCTTTAGAAGCTACAGTCAGCCATTACTATTGTTACTATTAATTCCGTTGAGTTTGCCAGCCGTCGCTTGGGGACATTGGATTCATGATTTCCCTGTAAATATTTTATCCATGCTTGGGATTATTGCCTTGATCGGAATTATGGTGAACGATGGGCTCGTTCTGATTGGAAAATTCAACAACAATCTGCGGGAAGGTATGTTGTTTGATGAGGCTTTGTATGAAGCAGGGCGGGCGCGTTTTAGAGCCATCTTTTTAACTTCTCTTACAACCGTTGCAGGATTGGCGCCTTTAATTTTTGAAACGAGTAGACAGGCACAATTTTTAATTCCAATGGCAATTTCTATTGCGTATGGAATTGGGTTTGCCACTGTATTAACCTTGATTGTGTTGCCAATATTTTTATCGTTTGGAAATTATGTAAAACAACAAGGAAAATGGTTGTATTACAATAGAGACATTACCAAAGAGGAAGTAGAGCGTGTGGTGCGTGTAAAACGCCATGAAGAACAACAACTTTTAAAAAAGGAACACGCTGAAGAACTTTTAAAAGCGGAAATACCAACCACAGAAAACGAACTAAACGAAAACGAAGCAAATGTACACTAAAAGTTACCTCACTTATATTTTAGTTTTCTTCGGAATCTATATGATAAATGCACAAGAAGTACTTTCGCCAGACAAAGCGATTCAATTAACCTTGGAGCATAATTACGGTATTCAGATCGCAAATAATACGGTGAAAGTTGCCGAAAATAATACGAGTATTCTAAATTCTGGCTATTTGCCAACTGTCACTGGAAATGCAGGTGCCACGTATAATTTGGACAACACGGAAGCCGAATTTTCCAATGGAGAATCTACCGTGTTGAATGCAGCAGAAAGTTCGCGTTACAATGCTTCTGTCAACCTAAATTATACACTTTTTGATGGTTTGGGCCGATTGTACAATTACAGACGACTGAAAGAACAATATCAATTATCCGAATTGGAAGCGCGTGAAACGATTGAAAACACCTTACTTCAATTATTTTCGGTGTATTATTCGGTAGCACAACTTTCTGAAAATACAACTGCCATTCAAGAAACGTTTGAAATTTCGAAAGAACGTTTGACACGTTCGGAATATCAATTTGAATATGGTCAAAACACAAAACTAGATGTGTTGAATGCAGAAGTTGACATTAATAATGACAGCATCAACATTGTCAATACAGAACAACAACTCATCAACGCCAAGCGTGATTTGAACGTGATTTTAGGAAATAAATTGATGGAAAATTTTAATGTGGACACCAACATTATCTTTTTATTTCAGTTAGATAAAGAAGATTTATGGACAAAAACGAAAGCGAACAATGTGTCGTTGTTACAAGCAAATAAAAATATTGACATTAGCTCGTTGGATGTACAATCGAACCGATCGCAGTATTTGCCAACCGTTGGATTAACAGGAAGTTATGGTTGGAATCGAAATAACAACAATGCAGCGGCATTCGTGGCAGTTTCTACCAATACAGGACTTTCGGGCGGCATTAATTTAACCTGGAATTTGTTTGACGGTGGCGGAACAATTACACGTGTCAAAAACGCAAAGATTGCCTTGGAAAATCAGCAGTTGCAAAAAGAACAGATTATGATCGACTTGGAACGCAATTTCAACAACGCTTGGGACGATTATCAAAATAAAGTGTTGATTTTTCAATTGCAGGAAGAAAATATTAAAACGGCAGAAAATAACTTTAATCGTACCCAAGAAAAGTTCAAAATTGGACAAGTAAATTCTATTGAATTTCGACAAGCACAATTAAATTTACTCAACGCCGAACTGAGCAAAAACCAAGCAAAATACAATGCAAAATTGGCAGAATTGGTTGTACTACAATTAAGTGGAGATTTGTTGAATGTGAAGTTTTGATACTAGATTTTAGACTCGCTGTCGCTGTTAGATATTAGACCGGCTTTGCCTGTTAGACTCGTTTCTGCTTTCGCAGAAATCTCTTAGAACGCTGTCGCTTTTAGACTTTTCTTTGTTGTTTTTTGGGTTTGTCTATTTGTTTTTTGATGCGTCACTGCGAGGAGCTTGCGACGTGGCAGTCTGTTTCTAATATAAACGAAGCTTTCTTTGAAAAAATCTCACTACTCAATACTTATAGCTACTATCTCTTTCACCACGAATACATGAATTTTTTCTTTGTTGATTTAATCTGTCATTCCTAAGATGATACGTTTTGAATTGCTTTCTTCTCTAAAAAACATACACAACTAAACCAATAAACTCTCACTCACTGTTATGTGAAGTTGAATCAAGTTCAACTTGACGAAGACCTTTCATCTAAAAGGCAAAGCCGCGTCTAACTCCCAAGTTCCAACTTATACCCAACACCGTGCACATTGGTGATTTTGATGCGTTCGTCGTCTTTGAGTTTTTTACGGAGTTTGGAAATGTAGGTGTCTAAACTTCTTCCCACGATCACGCCATTGTCTTCCCATACTTTTTTGGTCAATTCGTCGCGGGTAACAACTTGATTTAAGTTAGCAGCAAAAATTTGTAATAGCTCACATTCTTTTTTGGAAAGATTGATTTCTACAGCTTGCATTACCAATTTGTTTTGTGTCGGATAAAAATAGAAGCTTCCGATTGTGGCATAATTCTCTGTCGTTTCATCGAACGCTTTTTGGTTGTCATTTTTGCTCGTTTTCTTTCGGAAGAAGAACAATTCCATCACAATGAAAATTAACAAAATGAGTCCATATAGTATAGCAGAAATCGTGAAAATGGATGCTTTTTTAGACGTGAATCGCACGTGAATCGTATAACAGTTGCTCGGTAAGTAGCGACTTGCACAGGGAATGATGGTATTTTCTTCTTGGAGACTCATTTCGTAACTGTACGCTACTTCTTCATCTGTACATTGCAATACTTCTACACGGTATTTTTCAGGCAATTTGGAGCGTTTGAAGCTTTCTGCAATGATAGAAACCATTGCATGAGGTTCAAAAGTTAACTGCTTTTGAAACGAAAGTTTGTAGGTATAGTTTTTTATTTCTCTGATCGGCAAAATTAACGACGTAGAATCTTGTTCAGACAGTAATAATTTATTGCCTACATCGCGCAACGCAATTTTTACCTTTTCTGAAAATTCTTTTTGTTGCTCATTTTGGGTTGAAAATATCCACACACTCAATGCCGCAATTACCAATATGCTATAAATATAGATTCTCTTTTTACTCATAACGACCGTAAATAACAGACAATTTCGCGACTTTTTACAACTGTTGACACTTCTTTTACACTTTTTTGACATTTTTTAATACGACTCCAAGCTAGTTTTACTTCGAAATCAAAAAATTATAGAACAGATGAAAAATTTAGTACACCTTATCGCATTGGTTTTTGTGACACAACTTTATGCGCAAGAAGTTTCAACCAGCGAAAAATTGCCAATCAACACTTCCAAAAGTGACATAAAATGGTCGTGCGATTATAGTTTTTATTTTAATGGTCATTATGGATTGGTGAATTTTGAAGAAGGTTATTTTACGAAAACTGACGGCAAAATTTCAGGCGGCAGTTTTGTAATTGACCTCAACACTATTCGCGCAACAGACATGGAAGCTGAAGGCAATGAAAGCTTGACGAAACATTTGAAAGATCCTGATTTTTTTGATGTGAAACGATTTCCAAAAGCGACTTTGGTGATTACCGATATTACCTATCATGACGCCACACATTTTGAAGCAAAAGCTGATATGACCATTAAAGGTGTTACGGAACCTGTAAAATTTCAGGCGGAACTTGATTTTGCGACTAAAACGATGACAACAAAGTTTAAAATTGATCGTACGCGTTGGGGAATTAATTATAATAGTGCAATAAAAGATAGCGCCATTTCCGACGCTGTTGGTTTTGAAGTGAAATTAAGTTTGTAATTTGTAGGTATGAAAAATAGGATATTCTTTATAGTATCGTTTTTGATCTCTTTTGTAAATTTTGCACAAGAGCTTAAACCACCTGATTTGTTAACGTCTGAAGCTTCTTGGGGAAAAGAAATTATTCAGATGCCAATACATTTTGCGCCACAAATTCCGTATAAAGGTGTAGAAGAAATCCGTTTTTCACCCGATTGGTCCAAACAAGACAAAGATGGGTATTGGTCGTATGTATTTGTGTGGGATATTGATTTAAAAACGCTATTAACTTCCCAACAACTCGAAATTGATGTGCAATACTATTTTGACGGATTGATGGCAGTTGTAAATAAAGATAAAGACAAAAAACTACCAAAAACCGTTGCGCTATTTCTAAAAAAAGAAGTCAAACCGAATTATGTTTCTTTTGTTGGAAAGCTTCAAATTTACAATTCATTTCACACCAAAGATATCATGGTACTTAACTGTACTGTAGCACAATTTTATTGTCCGAAAAAGCAAAAATCGATAGTGTTGTTTCGTTTTTCTCCGAAAGAATTGGAACACAACATTTGGAACGAATTGAATGCAGTTACACTTGCAAAGAAACCTTGTAAACACTAGTTGTTTAAACATCATCATTCACTTCAATCCAATAGCCGTTTGGATCTTGAAAGTACACTTGTTGAATGCCGTCTTTGCGAACATAGTCTTTGGTTGGCGTGCCACGCCAATCGGAATACGGAATTTCTAATGCTTTTAAAAACTTTACAAAGCCAATAAAGTCCACTGTTGCCAAGGCAAAATGAACGGCTTTATTGGTTTTTATGTCAGCATTCGGACGCGGAATTAAGTGCAACTGTTTGTTTTCTCCCATTGACAACCATCTCGTTTTAGAATCGGAAGCTGTGTTTGGAATTTCTTCAAATTGAAATACTTTTTGATAAAACGCAACAGACGCGTCCACATCTTTTACGGAAAGTGCAATATGATTGAATGAGAATGTGTGCATGTTTAGATTTTGCTGAATTTGGATGAAAATCAACGTAAATATAAAAGGAATACGTTCACTTTAAAACTTTACAGCAACCTAAATCATACAGACACTTCATGCGTTTCTAATAATTGTAAAAAACTTTGCGTGACTTCTTGACAAATTTTTACATCGTTGTGTGTGCAATTCTTCATTAAAATTGGATCAAACGTGTGAATGTGAAGTGATGTATTTTTAAATTCTTTCGCAAGTAAAACAGTTAACATTTCCAACGAAGCTTTCGCAGTTGCATACGCTGTCATTTGGTAATCTCCATAACAGAAATCACTTTTTTTCATGTTTTCAATCTGTCCCATCGCACTGGAAATATTCACAATATGCGCTTCTTCGCTTTGTAATAACAACGAATGCATGGTTTGAATGGTTTGCAATACAGAGAAATAATTTTCTTCGTACAATTCTTTGATCTCATCTATATTCAATTGCGCAACTTTCTGACCAAAACCATTCGCAATTTCAGCATTGTTGACCAATACATCCAATTTCCCGTATGCTTCTTCAATATATTTTACGAGATTTTGAATATCATTTTTATTTGTAAAATCAATGGCTACGACTTGTATATTTTCAAGTTGTTGCTGCATTAATTGTTCATACATTTTGCCTTTAGCGGCTAGAATTACGGTGTAGTCTTGTTTTTGTAAAATAGAAGCAAATTTATAGCCTAAATCGTTTCCTGCTTCTGTAACTAATGCTATTTTCTTTCGGTTCATACGGCATCTTTTTTTAATTAATTACATCACAAAGTTCCGAAGAAGTTGTATAAAGAAATAACCAATTTGTAATGCATACTGACACAAATAGCGACTATTGTGCTTGGCGGAATTTATTTGGTGTCAATCCACTAAATTTCTTGAAGAAACGCGTAAAATGTGTAGGTTCTTGAAAATTGAGTTGGTACGCAATTTCAGCAATGTCCATTGCCGTAAAAGACAACATCGTTTTGCTCTCTAAAAAAACACGTTCTTGGATGATGTCTTTGGCGGTTTTTCCCGTAATTTTTTTTACGATTGTCGTCAAATAGTTTGGAGTTACGTTGAGTTGTTCCGCATAATCACTCACGTTTTTAGAATCTACATAGAGTTTGTCTACCAATTGTTGAAACTGCTGCGTCAATATTTGACCGCGTGATAAATGACTTTCTGTAGTTTTGTAACGCTCGTAAATAGATTTACAATTATACAATACTGAAACGAGCATTCCTTCTAGCATTTTTTCTTGATACGGATGCGGGTTTTGAAACACTGAATGCATGCGCTTCATATCAAATTCTAACGAAGCTTGTTCTTCAGACGTCATTAAAAAAACGCTGTTTTCTGAAAGTTTTAAAAAAGGAAATTCTTCTGTTAGATTGGTAACCGTTGACGAAATAAATTCTTTTCTAAATTGAATGTGATATCCTTTTGTTTCTGAATCGCGAACCCAAGAAAATACTTGTCCTGGCACCACAAACCAAAGTGGTAATTGCTCTAGCGCCACTTCATTGGTGTTCAAATTTATTTTGCTGTTTCCAGTAGCACTCAGAATGCCAATTTGATAAAATCCCTGTCGGTATGGTGGCATACACTTTCTACAACTCGGATCTAGTGATTCTAACGTGAAGATATCAAACGCTGGAATATGGCTTTTATGGTCGTATCCTGTAGCTTCGTGCAAATCATTGCTAAAATTGAAAACAGGAATGTCTTTTTTTGTCATAAAGTAAAGTTAGACAATTATCACAAATGACCAAAATCTACGGAAAGATGATTTTTTAGTGCTTATTTGTTATAAAATATTCGTCGTAAGAATTGTCCAAATTAAAATACTTGCGCTTGCTAATAGTACGTTGATTAAGGTAACTTTGATTGCATTTTTCATGATATTGAGTTTTTAGTGAGTGTTAATTTGTATAGTATAAAAGTACTACCGATTACAGGTATTTGGTTAACCAAAAAAAGGGGTAAAATGACCAAAATCTAATCATAAAAAAACAGCGACACTCATTGCTGAGAAATCGCCGTTTCTGTCCAACACTAAATGATGTCGTTATGAATTTTATATTATTTTGAAGTCTCTTTTGTTTGTAAGTCTTGGTACTTTTGTTGTAATTCTTGATCAGAAATGATTTCCCATCCGCCACCTAAAGCTTTGTAAATAGCAATTAAAGACGTCATAGATTGCGTTTCGCTGATTGCCAATCGGTTTTCGGCTTGAAGCAAGGTGTTATCAGCGTTTAAATAATCAATAAAATTATCCAATCCTGCGTTGAAGCGTTGTTGCGCAAAGTTTTTTGCTGTAGCGCTCGCTTCTGAGGATTGACGCAATAGTTCTCTACGTTGCAACTCGTTGGTATAATTGCTCATCGCCGTTTTGATTTCTTCCAAGGCTTCCAAAACCGTTTTTTCATAGTTTTGTAGCGAAGCTAATGTTAAAGCATCTTCTTTGTTAATTTGTTGTTTGACGCGACCTAAATTAAATGCTGCCCAACTGATGCTTGGAAATATATTCCAGGTAAATGATTCATTGCTTCCAAAGTTGGAGAAATCTACCGCAGAAAATCCAATGCTTCCGCCAAATTGAATTTTTGGGTACAATTCCGCTACCGAAAGATTGTATTTCGCAATTTGAATCTGCAATGCTGCTTCCGCTTTGCGCACATCGGGACGACGACGTACTAACTCAGAAACATCACCTACAGAGACACTTGTTGGTAAACTTGGCAATGGTTTTTTATTGATAATTGTAGTGTCTAAATTTCCAGGAATTTCTCCGATTAATACGCTCAAACTATTTTTTAAAGCTTCAATTCGCGCGGTTAATGGCGGAATGGTCGCACGTGTATTTTCTAACTGTGCCAAGGCTCTAGAAACATCCAAATTATTGTTGATTCCTGACTTGGAAAGTCGCACGGTTAAATCATAGGTTTCTTGTTGCCCTTGTAAATTTCGTTGTGCAATGTCCAGTTGATATTGTGTGCCGCGCAGTTCCATATAATTACGTGCTACTTCTGCAAAAATCAATATATACGTAGCTTGCATGTCTGCGATGGCTACTTGTTGATTGGCATACGCGCCTTTGATTCGGTTAGAAACTCTTCCAAACAAATCGGTTTCCCAAAACGCATCAAAACTGCTATTATACGTCGTAAATGTAGGATTGCTTCCTGGCACAAAAATATTTTCCCCTAAACGTGTTCTGGTATAATTTCCATTGGCAGTTACCGTTGGGAATCGGTCAAATTTTGTACCTTTTAAGGTAGCGCGTGAAGCATACAAATTGGCAACTGCCGCGTTGATATCTAAGTTGTGTTTTCTTGATTTTTCGATTAAGCTATCCAACACAGGATCGTTGAATTTCGTCCACCATTCAATAGTGACAGCGGTGCTTTCAAAAGCTTCGTCTGCTAAGTTTTCGGTTAAATATTCTTTGTTAATGTCAACATTAGAATTGACTTCAAAATCTCGCTTTGTGATTCCACATGAAACCAAGATCAGCGAAACAATCGTAATTAGTGTTAGATTTTTCATTGTAGTATGTTTTTGTAAATTCTTTTATTTTTTTGATACTACAAATGTACTTTGCCAAACAGCTTCATGGATAACCAAAAACAAGCTAGGAATGACCAAAATGTAAGATTTGGGGAAGATTGGTTTGTTTTTTGGTATTTTATAGTGTAGGATGAAAAATGTAATTCGGTCTCGTATACCAAAATATAGGAATCTGAATTGAGTTCAGAATGACAAATTTGTTTTCCTTCCGAGGATCGAAAAGTAAACAGTTACGTTGACAAAAAATAAAAAAAGTAAACAGTTGCGTTTACTTTTTATAAAATTCACAAGACAATGTTCAAATAATTAGCAATGATTTCTTTGGACGTTTTATGATTGAGTTGGTGTTCTTCAAACATATCCAAAAATAGTTTTTTGATGTTTTCGGCTTCTGCATCGCTCATGTTTACCGGCAATGTTTTGTCTGCCAATAAAAACGGGTAGGCTTCTGTGATGCGTTTCCGCGAAAGCGTTCTTCTATAAAAATCTTCTGAAAAAATGATATAGAAACCTTCCCAATTGGGCGCAATGTCCCACTGTAATATTTGATAGGGCGAATTGAAAAAAACGGTTACTTTTAAATTTTCTGTAGAGAAATTGCCTGTTTTCGCAAAACCTTCTCCGTCCAATTTGATGGCAATGGCATAAAACTCATGTTTAAAAGGCTCCATACGTTGCTGCACCGTTTTCATATTGTCTTGAAAGTCACGAATGTCAAAATCGTTCCATTGTGGCGGTGAAATATTGATGCCTTTGCAATACGCTTCTAATGTGGAAAAATGATTCAAAGAATGTTGTTTCTATCTTATAAAAATACACAAAAAAATCCGCTTCGATTGTGAAGCGGATTTTATAGTTATGAGAAATCTGATTACGTCAACACTACATTTTCTGTATTTGTTGTTTCAACAGATATTGTTGGTTCTTGTGTTGATTTTCGCGTTGTTAATTTTCTACCTAAGTAATAGAAAACTGGCGTTAAGAAGATTCCGAAAATGGTAACTCCCAACATTCCACTAAAAACTGCAATTCCAAGAGAAACTCTCAATTCAGAACCTGCACCCGTTGCAATTGCGAGTGGCACAACTCCTAAGATAAACGCCATTGCCGTCATTAAGATTGGACGCAAACGCAGTTTTGAAGCTTCTATGACTGCCGTTTTTAAGTCTTTTCCTTGGTCTTCTAGTTGCTTGGCAAATTCTACAATTAAGATGGCATTTTTACTTGCCAAACCTACCAACACAACGAGTCCGATTTGTACCATGATGTTGTTGTCTAATCCTGCTAAGTCAATTCCGATCATCGCAGAAAGTAAGACCATCGGTACAATAAAGATGACAGCTAATGGAAGTACGAGACTTTCAAACTGTGCCGCTAAGAGTAAGAATACAAAGATAACTGCGAGTAAAAAGGCAATTGCTGCGGTGTTTCCTGTTTGTTTTTGTTGGTATGCCATTTCTGTCCATTCAAAGGAGATTCCTTGTGGCAACACTTCTGCCGCTAAGGCTTCCATTTTGTCCAACGCTTGACCTGTACTGAAACCTGGCGCAATGTCTCCCACTAAAGAAGCCGAAGGATATAAGTTGAAACGTGCAATACGATTGGGACCTGCAATGTCTTTTTGTGTACTAATGGTTCCGAGTGGCACCATTTCACCTTTGTTATTTCGTACTTTGATGCGAGAAATATCGTCTGCCGTCAATCGGTTTGGCGCATCGGCTTGTGCCGTTACTTGATAGGTTCTGCCTAAGTAATTGAATTCGTTTACAAACGCTGATCCCATGTACACTTCTAGTGATTGAAATACGTCACCAACATCAATCCCTAATTGTGCTGCTTTTACGCGATCAATGTCTAAATATACTTGTGGTGTTTGTGTGTTGAAGAACGTAAATACACTACTCAACGCTGGATCTGCATTTGCTGCGGCAGCCAAGCTATACGTTGCGTTTAGTAAAGCTTCTGAACCTAAATTTGCTTTGTCTTGTACCATCATTCTGAATCCTCCCGCATTTCCAATTCCTCGTACCGATGGTGGCGGAATTACCACGACAAACGCATCGTCTACTTGCGACATTTTTCCTCTTAATGTTCCTAACAATTCTTTGTAACCAATTCCTTTTTCGTTACGAATATCAAAATCTTCAAGTGTTACGAATATTGCTGCTGCGTTGGATGCGTTGGTAAAGGAAGCGCCGTCAAATCCTGTGAAAGATACGGCAGTTTCTACACCGTCAACTTCTAATAAAACATCTAAGGCTTCTTGTACTACTTTGTCCGTTCTGCTTAAAGAAGATCCTGGTGGTAATTGAATCGCCGTAATGAAATATTGTTGATCCATTGCTGGTACAAACCCTGAAGCGACACGGTTAAATTCAAATCCCGTAAAGGCAATTAATCCAAAATATACAAACATGACCATGGCACTTGCACGAACGAGTTTGCGAACGCTGTTTCCATAACTTTCCGAAAGCCAATCCATAAAACGATTGAAACGATCGCCAATAAATTTAAAAGGACGTAGTAAAAATGGTTTTTTCTTGTCTGGATTATGTTCCTCGTGACGCATCAATAAAGCTGCCATGGCTGGACTTAAAGTCAACGAAACAAATACGGAGATTGCCGTTGCAACCGCAATGGTTAATCCGAATTGCTTGTAAAATTGGCCTGAAATTCCGTCTAAAAATGTCGTTGGAATGAAAACGGCAATCAATACGAGTCCTATCGCGACTAACGCGCCACCAACTTCATCCATCGTTTTACGAGCGGCTTCTTTTGGTGAAAATCCTTCTTTTAAATAGCGTTCCATGTTTTCTACCACCACAATCGCATCATCCACTACAATTCCAATGGCTAATACCAATCCGAATAAAGTTAAGTTGTTGAGTGAAAACCCTAATAGTTGCATCACGGCAAACGTGCCAATTAAAGAAACTGGAATGGCTAAGATTGGAATAATTGCGGCTCTCCATGATTGTAAGAAGAGTAAAATGACAAAGATAACTAACAATACGGCTTCAAAGATCGTGTGGTATACTTCGTCTACTGATTTTTGTACAAATTCCGTTGGATTGTAGGCAATTTTATAGGCTAAATCTTCTGGGAAATTTTTTGATAATTCGACCATTTTTGCTTGAATTTCAGCAGCAGTTTCCAACGCGTTTCCGCCAGGTTGTTGAAATATTGGCATCGCAATCGCAGGATCTTTTCCTAAGTATCCTTTGGTTGCATAGTTTTGTGCGCCCAATTCGGCACGACCGACATCTTTTAATTGAACTATACGACCGTTTTCTCCCGATTTGATAATGATGTTTTCAAAATCTTCTGTGGTTACTAATTTTCCTTGTGTTTGAATGTTGATTTCAAATGCGGATTGACTTCCAGATGGTAAGGTGTTTAATGTACCACTCGCAATTTGTACGTTTTGAGAACGCAATGCGGCAACAACTTCACCAGCTGTCATGTTGAAACTGGCAACTTTATCAGGATCTAACCAAATGCGCATGGCATATTCTGCAGCACCAAATAATTGAATGTCTCCAATTCCCTTGATTCTGGCTAATTCATCTTTTAATTGGAGTGTTGCATAGTTTCCAATATAAGTTTGATCGTAGGTTTTGTTTGGTGAATACATATTGACCACTAGTAAGATGTCTGGCGCAATTTTTTTCGTGGTAATTCCCAAACGACGTACCGATTCTGGTAATCTTGGTTCGGCAATCGCTACACGGTTTTGTACTTGCACTTGCGCTCTGTCTAAATCGGTTCCGAGTTCAAAGGCAACTTGTAGTGTTACACGTCCGTCCGCAGATGATTGCGACGTCATGTAAATCATGTTTTCTACACCATTGATTTCTTTTTCTAAAGGAGAAGCAACCGTTTGTGAGAGTGTTTCCGCGTTGGCTCCTGGATAGGTAGCAACTACCTCAACAGTTGGTGGCGCTACGTCTGGAAATTGTGATACGGGAAGCGACACGTATGCTAATCCGCCGACGATGAGAATTAAAATGCTCAATACGGCTGCGAAAATGGGTCTTTTGATAAATATATGACTGAATTTCATGAGTTCTAAATGTGTTAATGTTGGACATGCGTATCCTTGTCGCCCTTTGATTTAGTGTGATAATTTACTGTAAAAGCGATCGTTAGATACCGATATATTTTTGGTTGTTATTCTGCGTTTGCGACAGTTAACAAGGATTTGTTTGTGTATTGAAGTATTGTTTCTATTGGACGTACCACAACGCCTGGACGAATTTTTTGAATGTTGTTTGTGATTAATTTGTCTTCGGCTGTTAAACCGTTTCTGATAATTCGTAATCCGTTGGTATGTAATGGACCCAACGTTACGTTTTTAGTCATTATTTTATTGTCTGCTCCTAAAACATATACATACCGTACCGATTGATTGGTTCCGATGATTTCGTCTGGAATCATGATAGCTTCGTGTTCCGCACTTCCTAGTAAACGTGCTTTTCCGAACATTCCTGGCTCTATGAAACCGTCTTTGTTGTCTAAAACAGCACGACCTTCAATGGTTCCTGTGCTTCTGTCAATTTCGTTATCTACGAAATCCATCGCACCTTCGTGTGCAAAATCATTTTCGTCTTGTAATTGTAAGAATACTGGATTTGCGGTTGATCGTGAAGATCCGCGTTCTCCGTTTCGCGCCAAGCGTGCATATTTAAGAAAATCTGCTTCGCTTCCGTTAAAGTAAAAGTGAATTGGACTCGTAGCAACTACCGTTGTGAGTAAGGTTGAGTTTGCCGATCCGCCATCAATGAGGTTTCCTTCGTTCACCATATCGCGACTTACACGTCCTGAAATTGGTGCTTTTACGTTGGTGAAGTTTAAGTTTAAACGAGCATTGTCCACAGTAGCTTGTGCTAATTGTACAGCAGCTTTTGCGCCCGCTACAGCTTGACTACGGCGATCGTATTCTTCCATAGAAACGGCACCAGAAGCTTTTAACGATTGTACTCTGTTAAAGTTGTCTTCGGCTGTTTTTAAGAGTGATTTTGATTGTGCCAACGTTGCTTTTGCTTGCGCTAAGGCAATTTTGTACGGACGTTGATCTATCGTAAATAAAACGTCTCCTTTGTTGACATGTTGTCCATCTTTGAAGCTTACTTTTTCTATGTATCCGCTGACTCTAGCGCGAACTTCTACGCGGTTACTGGCTTCAAATCGTCCTGTGTATTCGTCCCATTCGGTAATGTTATCAACTACAGGAGTTGATACTTCCACAGCTAATGCTGGTGGGATTACTTCTGTTGTTTCTGCTTTTGTGTCATCTGCTTTTGTAAAAGCGACCACTACTAATGCTAGTGAAATCAATCCTACAAATGCGAAGACTTGTAGTGTGATTTTTTTGGTGTTTAGATTGAGTGTTTTCATTGTATTATATTTTTAGTTTTTTGTGATTCTATTTTTTTGATGGTACAAATGTAGCTGGAGACGTATCGCATCTGTTAACCAAAATCACATCATAAATGACCAAAATGTAAGATTTGACCATTTTATCACTTTTTTACACTCTTTTTGATCGTTTTTAGAAATGTTTTTGATCAATTTTTAGGGAAGAAAGTTATTTTGATTGCTTGAATTTTATGTAAATCACTGAAAAACAGCCATGAATTGATTGGTTTTATTTGTGCTTGTAGCGAATTTTTTAAATGATCAAAAAGTTCGGTTTTTTCACGTTAATGATAACTAAAAAACCTTCCTGTTTCCAGAAAGGTTTTTGTCCTTTAACATTGATATCTTATCAAAAGAGGTTTGCTTGGTTTATATAATACCAATTTACCGTGAAAGGATTGAAAATACATTCCTATTTTACCGTTAGAGACACTATTCTTTCCACTTCGGTAAACCGTCTGTCAGGTATCCGGCGTTTCATACTAGTAAGTCTGTACACTTCATTTATTCTAAGCATCACTTTCGTTCCAGGACGCGATTGTCTAACTTGAGTTCCTAACGCCACATTTACCCTACTTTTACCCTTTACTGAGACTGAATTTACTTTGGTCGGTGGGCCAAGGCTTAATTGTGCTAAAACATCAATAGAGGTTATCGAATAGTTTGCTTCTTCTGGCATTAGGGCTGCAAAATTTGGATCTGGAATTATATTAACGATGATTCTAGAAGTTTTGGGAACAGGAATGCTACCGTCGGTTTTTTTACTATTAATAAATAATTCTACACTAGGTTTAGGAGGCATTATTACACTAACCGTTTCCGACCAGTTGTATGGAATGGTATCCAGTGTAGCGCTGTAGTTAATTGTATGATTTCCTGTAGTTTTTGGAATAATTTCCCAATAATTTGGCGTACTTCCGCTTTTAGGGATCACCAGAAAATTGGCATCAGTCATTATTTTAAAATCAGAAAACCCTTCTAGCGCATCAAACTGTAGTGTATTCCGGCAATTAGCATATAATACTCTTGATCCTAAGATACGAGGCGCTGTCATGATTTTTGGCGGACTTTGTATAAATATCGTATCCGCTGGCATGGTTATAGTTTTGGGTTCTTCGGTCGCTTTTTCTTTAGTAATATCAACTTTCTTTTCTTGGGTAGAATTGCACGAATAAGTCAATATGACAACTAGCAAAAACGGAAAAAGGGATTTATTTATCATTCAAGTAATTTTTTAGTACGTACGTATTTAAAATGTGTTAACAAGATACATGATAATTTTTAGTTCCTTTATCGCTTCTTCTTATTGCTTAAAAAAAGCCTCTCAATTTCTTGAAAGGCTTCTGTATATTTTGAGAATTTTACACTACGTTAAAAATCTATTACAATTCCCAAACTTGGAATTACTTGTCCAGAATCGGTTTCTATTTGTTGTAAACTTCTTGGTTGTGCAATGTTTCCACTCATATCTCTTGTCAAACCGTATTGTGGGTTTTGCGGAATGTCTTGTCCTAAAATATTTTGCGCTTCTATAAAGACGTTTAATGACAGCTTTTCAAAGTTCCACTTTTTATCAATTCGAAGGTCTAACTGACTGAATACATCTAAGTCTTCTTCGCCCAAACGATTATAATCCAACACTACTTCTGGATAGTTTGCCAACGTTGCCGCTTCATTTGTTGGCACAAACGGCGTATTTCCTGCAAAACGATAGCGTGCACTTACTTCCCAGTTTTTCTTTAATTTGTAACCTCCTGTAAAGGAAATTAAATGACGACTGTCCCAAACTGAAGGAATGAACTCATTGCGGTCAAATCCTGTAAATTCACTGTAAAAGAACGTATACGCAAAAATTCCGTAGAAATTATTAGTCAGCTTTTGCTGAAATTGCAATTCCAATCCGTAGCTTCTTCCTTGTCCAACTGTTTCCACGTCTTCACTTCCCAATACTTCAAAATCGGCTCCTTTATTTGCTAATGAAACGCCATCTAACACAGAAACTGGGTAATCGTCATATCGTTTGTAAAATCCTTCTAAAGAAATACTAGATGACGGACTGAAATAATGTTGCAATCCAATGACATAATGATCACTTACGGTGTATTCTGAATTTTGATTGATCAACATTCCCTGACTGTCTCTAAATCCTAAGATTGTATATGGTGGAAGTTTGAAATAACGCCCAACAGAACCATTTAAACGCCAGTTTTCTGCAAATTCGTACGAAGCAGACAATCGTGGTGAAAAGGTAGAAAGCAAGTTGTCTTCACTTGTAAATGAATCATCATCCATTCTAAAACCAAAAGAAACATCTAATTTATCATTAAAGAAACTCTTGGTCACATTCGCAAAGAAACCATATTTCATAAAGTCAATTTCCGTATTGAAAGCGATGTTATCGGTTAGGTTGATCGTGTTATTTTCGTAATCAGAATATTGCGCGTTGAAACCTGTCGTAAATTTCCAATCGTCGTAAAATTTGGTGAGTTGATAACGAAGTTTAGTTTCAGACTCGCGCGAATCGTTGTTGAAAAATACGCCCGTTTCATTTTCAGGATCGTCATAGCGTGTAAATTCGTTCACCAAGGTATTATTACTCAACGTCGTTTGCATGTATCCTGAACCATCTTTGAAACGTTTTTTCCATGTTACACCAAGTGCATTGGTTCGCTGATTTATAAACGGTGCTTGTTCTAGCTGTGCTTGTTGTTCCGCATCGAAATCGTCGGGTGCTTCCACCGAAAAATCATCAATAGAACCCAAACCGAGCAAACTAACCGTATTAAACGCATCAATTTCATGTGCTACTTTAAATTGATAATCCCAATAATTTGGTCGGAATGGCAAACCGATCGCTTCAAATAAAAATTGCAAATAACTACGACGTACCGAAGCCAAAATGGTGGTTTTGCTTTCTTCGTTATTTCCTTTAAAAAGTGGTCCTTCTAGCGTAAGCGCTGCTTCACTGGCACTTACACGAAAGTTTCCCGTAAAATTTCTGGCATTTCCGCTGCGCTGACTGAATTGTAAGGTTCCCGATAATGGATTGTCATATTGTGCGCCAAACGCCGAAGTAGACAATGTTACATTGTCAATAAATGATACATTAATCATTCCTACAGGTCCGCCCGCACTTCCTTGTGTACTAAAGTGATTGATGTTCGGAATTTCCATGCCATCCAAATAATACACTGTTTCGTTGGGCGCACCACCACGAATGATTAAATCGTTTCGAAATCCACCAATGGATGGTGAAACTCCTGGAAGCGTTTGCGCTACTTGTACCACATCGTTATTACTTCCTGGATACGTTGCAATTTCCACAGCAGAAAGCGATTGTGTGGAAAGCGGTGTTTCTTTTGGGCGACTAATTTTGTCGGCATTGGTAATAATTACTGCATCTAAAAATTCTTTGGATTCTTTTAGCGTGAAATTATATGCAGGTGTTCCTTTGGAGCGAACAATAATGTTATACTCTGTCTGGTTTTCAAAACCTTGATAACTTACGGTAAGATTGTATGAACCTGGCGGCACGTTGGTAATTCGGTAATTTCCGTCAAAATCGGTTTGCGCACCATAAGTGGTTCCATCAATAATAACGTTGGCTCCAGGAATTGGTGTTCCTTTTTCATCCGTGACTTTTCCTGCCACTTCTCCTACAACTTGTGCGTTGGTTGTGAAGAACGCACCGAGAGAAATTAATAAAATGATTAGCTTTTTCATAACATAAATAGTAAGTTGTTTCTGTTTTAAGCGTACTTTTGTTTAATATATTTTAATAAATGTTAAACAAAAATAAGGATAATTACTATTTTATCTTGATTTTACGTGATATAATGTGAAAAGTAAGCTGCTGAAACTTCTCAAAAAACTAGATGGCTTTCATGAAGATATTTACCATTCTGGCGAAAAAGATTTACAAAAAATTGCAAATTCACTCAACAGCGCAGAAGATCAAAATTCATAAAAAAGTCTCCCATATTTCCTATTGAGAATTTGTGAAATCGTATTTTAAAAAAGTTGCTTAGAATACTGTACTTGATAGAATACACTTTGATACTATCCCTAAAAACAGTATTTTTATTAAAAAAATTGTATAATTTCTAAAACTGTTTATTAAAAAACGTACACGCATATTATTTTACTTTGCTGATACTAATAACGTTAGCAAACTAAAATATAGCGTAATAGTCTGTAAATCTTATAGAAAAATAGGTATCTGATATTGTTATACGTTGTAAAAATTAACACGTCAGAAAGATTTTAATCTCTATGTGTGTGACAGATTATGTAGTGAATTTTTGATTTCATTCCCTCTAAAAAACAAAAATCATTCAAGGCTTTTCCCATTATAAGATATTAATTTCATGCTCGTTGCAATGATCACATACTTATGCCGAAAACATTTTTGAAATTATGTTAAACAGTCTCTATCTGTTTTTGAAGATACGCATTGTTCATCAAACACAATAAGAGCCAACCATGTATCGAATTAATATCAATATTCTATGAAAAAGTTACTACCAATTCTAATTCTTTTAAGTGCATCATTTGCATTTTCGCAAAACAATCCTACCGTAATTATTGAAGGTGAGTTTATGATGAAAACCATTCCTCTTAGGGACTTTGTAACAAGTCAGGATAAAACCTATAAGGTAAATGAAATACGAATCATAGCCAACAACTTACGGGCAAATGAAAAGTTAAATCCCGAAGGTCTTCCGTTGAACGGCGTTGACCCATTACGACAAACATCTAATGGGAATTATTCCGCTAGTTTTAATTTAGAAGAAAGTTTTGATGGAGTTTCCATTAATGAATCGGGAGGTTCTATCCCGCCAGATCCTACTGGTGCCGCTGGCCCTAATCACTATGTGAATGCGGTAAATACAGTAGTAAAGATTTTTGATAAGATGGGAAACACATTGGCAGGGCCAACACCGTTGGGTACGTTTTTAGGTTCTGGAAATAATTCAGGAGATCCTATTGTAATGTATGATCATCTTGCGGATCGCTATTTTGTAAGTCAATTTGGAGCTGCGTCAAACTCGTTGGTTATAGGAGTTTCTGATACGCCAGATCCGACAGGCGCTTATAATGTGTATGAATTTACTTTTGATTCTTTCCCTGATTACCCACACTATTCAATATGGCCAGATGGATATTACTTAACCGCTAACAAAGGAGGAACCGAAACTGTATTTGTATTGGAAAGAGATGTGATTATAAATGGTGGTCCAAATCCTCAAATTGTCGGTTTTGCATTGCCAGGAGTGGTGAATAACCCAAATACCGTTTTTAGTCCTGAGCCCGCAAACTTATTAGGAACTAATTTCCCTGCGAATGTGCCAGGATATATTGTATATCTACAAGATGACGGATGGAGTACTTCCATAGCCAATGATCATTTGAAAATATGGGAAATTGACATGGATTGGATCAATGCTGCCAACTCCACAATAACAAACCCAATAGAAGTTCCACTGAATGCTTTTGATGCTGTTTTTGCTCCTTTTGGAACAGGTGATGTTGAACAACCTGGAACGACGCAAAAAATTGATATGATTGGTGGAGTGATATCGTATGCCGCAAATTATAGAAGTTTTGGTACACATAATTCGTGGGTAATCACATTTAACGTAGATGTAGACGGAAATGACACGTCTGGTGTACGTTGGATTGAATTAAGAAATAATGCATCCGATAATTGGAGCGTTTACCAAGAAGGTACATACGCACCCGCAGACGGAAGCAGTCGCTTTATGGGATCTGCTGCCATTGATTTGCAAGGAAATATTGGATTAGGTTTCAACATTGCTAGTAGTACAATACCTGTTGGTATTTCCTATACTGGTCGTTTTAGTACAGATCCATTGGGGCAAATGACGATTGCAGAAACGAGTATTGTTAATGGTTTTGGAGTGCAAACTTTTACAAATAGATTTGGTGATTATTCACACCTTACCATGGATCCTGATGGATTTACATTTTGGCATACGGCTGAATATTTTTCGACTAATAATACTTGGCGATCGCGCGTAGCTTCTTTTAAAATATCTCCTGGTTTTGATAATGATGTAGGTATAACTGCAATTGTAAGTCCTCAAAATGGAATCTTAACAAATTCAGAAGCTGTAGAAGTCACTATTAGAAATTTTGGGAATTTAAGTCAATCCAATATTCCCGTAGAACTTAGAGTTGATGGAACATTGGTTGCTTCAGAAGTATTTACGGGTACATTGAATTCAGGCGATGCTACAAATTATATATTTTCGCAAACTATTGATTTGTCAAATGCGGGACAAACGTACACTATAGAAGCAAAAACGGCACTTTCTACGGATCAGTTTGTAACGAATGATCCGTATAGTGAAGATGTGACACATTTATTGAATACTGATGTGGGAGTTATTAGTATTAACGCACCACAAACTGGATCGAATCTTGGGAATGAGACTGTAACCGTAATTGTTAGAAACTTTGGTGCCAATCCTCAAAGTAATATCCCTGTGGAATATAATGTGAATGGAGGCGCTACTATTTCTGAAACAATCACAGCAACGATTAACCCAGAAGAGACATTGGAATATAGCTTTACACAAACTTCAGATTTTTCAAATGTGGGAGCTTACACCATTACAGCTACGACAGTTTTAAATGGTGATGAAATGCCAAGCAATGACAGTACGATTCAAGTCGTTGAAAACTTAATATGTATGTCTACAGCCGATTGTAGTTTTGGAGATGGTTTTCGACTGTTTTCTGTGGCTGAAATAAACAATACTTCTGGATGTGAAGGCTATGGTGATTTTACGAATCAAATTGCAAACTTAGAACCTGGCACTACATATCCATTGACGGTAACAACAAATTATGGCAATCAATATTTAACGGTTTGGATCGATTTTAATGATAATAATGTTTTTGAGATAAATGAAAAGGTAGTGACTGATTTTATAATTGGAGCAAATCAAAACAACGGTACATTTACTGAAACTGTTGATGTATCTATACCTGCCAATGCAAATACAGGTACACACACCATGCGAGCAAAAATAAATTGGAATAATGCAGTTCCTGATGATGCCTGTGAAAATACAGCTTATGGTGAAACGGAAGATTATACCGTAAGTGTTCAAACCTTGAGTGTTGAAGAGTTTGCATTTGGGAATAACTCTGATTTGAGCATTATAGAAAAAGGAGAAAATCAATTTGAAGCTGTATTAAATACACCTTACAATGGTGATGTGTATGCAGCCATATACAACATGAACGGACAGCAATTGAAGTTTAAGAATTTATCCAAATCAGCTCCGAATTCTTATGTGGTTGCATTGGACATGTCGCAAGCTGCTTCTGGTGTATACACGTTAAAAATTGGAGGAATTAAGACAAGCTCATATATTTCCGAGAAATTTATTGTAAAATAACGTTTAAATACAACAACGAATTGTTGGCTTGTAATGGTCTACAAATAAAAAAGCTTCTCGAGAAATTGGGGAGCTTTTGTGTTTTTCTATAGTGATTCTATATTTCGACATACAGAATAAAAACACTTAGGTTCACTTCTAATTACTGCGTAAGGTGCTTTCGTTGAAAATATATTTCCAACTCACCAATGCTCAGCATAAACTTCTCGCCACAAAATTCACTTCATAAAAAAAGCTTCTCAATTTCTCAAGAAGCTTTACGTTTTATAAAAGTGGTCCCACTTGGGCTCGAACCAAGGACCCTCTGATTATGAGTCAGATGCTCTAACCAGCTGAGCTATGGGACCGTAAAAACGGGATGCAATATTACTACTTTTTTTACTTTCGAAAAAATTTATATCGCATTAAATTCGTTCCTGACACAACTCTATCAGCGTGCCATTGGTTGATTTTGGATGTAAAAAGACCACCAATTTGTTGTCAGCACCTTTTTTGGGAGTTTCATTGAGTACAACGAAACCTTCTTCTTTTAAACGTGCCACCTCAGCATGAATGTCCGTTACATCAAAGGCAATATGATGCACACCTTCGCCTTTTTTAGCGATAAATTTTGCAATGGGACTGTCGTCTCGCGTGGCTTCTAACAACTCTATTTTGCTTTCGCCTAGCTGGAAAAAAGAAGTTTTCACACCTTCACTTTCCACTGCTTCCATTTTATAATGTTCTTTGTTGAATAATTTGGCAAATAACCGATTGGAAGCGTCAATATCTTTTACGGCGATTCCGATATGTTCTATTTTATTCACGATTTTTCTTAATTTAATCGTAAAGTTATTGCAATTCGAGAGTAATGTCAACGTTTTGTAGTGTTATTATTATATTTTTGCAGATTATGAGTGATATCGAAAGTAACAGACAGAAAAAAATAGCAAGTGTACTACAAAAAGATTTGGTAGACATTTTGCAAGGTGCAGCAAGAAGTGGCGGATTGACGAACGTTATTATTTCAGTAACAAAAGTGAACGTCACTGTGGATCTTTCCGTAGCCAAAGTATATTTGAGCATTTTTCCACATAATAAATCACAAGAATTACTAAAGGGAATTCAGTCAAACGCGTCTTTAATCAAACATGATTTAGCACAGCGTGTGCGACACCAATTGCGCAAAGTACCTAGTTTAACGTTTTATGTAGACGATTCTTTAGAATACATTGAAAACATTGAAAAATCGTTAAAAGGCGACGAAAACCCAATTGAGGATCGTGATTTATTAGATAAAAGAAAAAAGACGTAATTGAAATTCGCTTTGTACATAGCCAAGCGATATTTGCTTTCTAAAAGTTCGCAAAACGCTATCAATATTATCAACATTGTTACAAGTGTCGTAGTAGTGATTGGTGCCTTGGCTTTGTTCATTGTCCTTGCTGGATTTGCAGGATTAAAAACCTTTAGCTTGTCTTTTAGTAATGATTTTGATCCTGATATTAAGATTGAAGCTGCTATAGGAAAAACTTTTCGCGTCAACGCTTCACAACGTAATGCGCTAGAAGAAATTCCCGAAATTGTATCGTTTTCACAAGTGGTAGAAGAGCGTGTGGTATTGAGTTATAAAAACAAACATCACATCGCCAATATTAAAGGTGTTGATCGCTATTTTAAGGAAGTCAATGCGGTTGACAGTATTTTATATGTTGGAAAGTGGATCGATCCAATTCAGTATCAAGAAGCAGTAATTGGTATTGGTATTTCCAATCTTTTAGGTGTCATTGCGAATGATCCTAGTAATTTGCTCGAAATTATTGTTCCAAAGCCTGGTACAAAAAGTATTACCAGTAGCTCTAAAGCTCCGTATGAGCAAGTAAAAGTGTTCACTAGCGGAATTTATCGTATCAATGAAGATTTGGATGATAAATATGTCTTTACCAATTTAGAATTAGCACAGGAATTATTGGAATTGGAAATCAATCAAGTGACACATATTGAATTTAATATTCTTCCAGAAGCTGATGAAAGCGCAGTGAAAGCACAAATTTCCACTATTTTTAATGACGAAATTAGTACCAAAAGTCGTATCGAATTAAACGACGCATTGTACAAAATGCTAAACACTGAAAACTTAGCTATTTACCTAATTTTCACTTTAGTATTAATTCTTGCCTTATTCAACGTAGTTGGTGCCATTGTCATGATGATTTTAGACAAACGCGGCAACTTAAAAACGCTTTTCAGCATGGGAACCACCGTGAAACAAATAAAGCGTATTTTCTTTTTTCAAGGCATTATTATTACCACTTTGGGAGGATTGTTAGGCATCATTCTCGGAGTTATTGTCGTGTATTTACAATTAGAATACAAACTATTTTACATTACACCAACATTGCCTTATCCAGTAGAATTACAGTTTATGAACTGCATTACTGTATTCTTCACAATTACGATTTTAGGAATACTCGCTTCATATTTAGCAAGTAGACGAATTACCAAAGGGTTTATTGCAAATTCTTGATAGGTTTTTTAGACTTGGCTTCGCCTCTTAGTAGGTTAATATCGCTTCGCTCTTAGTATTTTAGTTATGATTTTCGATTGCCTATAGAACTTGACTAATACCTAATACCCAAAAGCTAATGCCTAGATTTTAGATGCGTTACATTTTGATTAACGAAGTGTTAGCCATTATACTTTTCAATGGTGTAGATTCCTGCCTTCGCAGGAATGAAAAAAAGAATTTTATACAAACTGATGATCCCCAAATTTCTCGTAGACTTCATCCAATACTGTAAAAACACCCGCAGAATCATCCGTAGTGACTAACCGTTGGCGATATTCTTTAAAATGTGGAATTCCTTTAAAGTAATTTGTATAATGGCGTCGGGTTTCAAACACACCTAAACGTTCGCCTTTCCAATCGATAGACATTTGCAAATGACGGCGTGCGGCTTCTACACGTTCATCCATGGTTGGTTTTGCCATGTGTGTTCCCGTTTCAAAATAATGCTTTACTTCTCTGAAAAACCAAGGATAACCAATACTTGCACGACCAATCATAGCACCATCTAAGCCAAATTCGTCACGCATTAACATCGCTTTTTCAGGAGAATTTACATCGCCATTTCCAAATACAGGAATATGCATCCGCGGATTGTTTTTTACTGCGGCAATCGGACGCCAATCCGCTTCACCCTTATACATTTGTGCACGTGTACGCCCGTGAATGGCAATAGAAGCACAACCTACATCTTGCAAGCGTTCGGCAACTTCTACAATTTTGATAGAATTTTCATCCCAACCCAAACGCGTTTTTACCGTTACGGGCAATTTGGTATGTTTTACCATGGCTTCTGTTAGTGAAACCATGAGATCAATATCTTTTAAAATTCCCGCACCAGCACCTTTACTGACAACTTTCTTTACTGGACAACCGAAGTTAATGTCAATAATATCTGGACCTGATTTTTCTACAATCTCTACAGATTTTAACATAGAATCCAGGTTGGCACCAAATATTTGAATTCCAACAGGACGTTCTTTCTCGTAAATGTCAAGTTTCATAGTGCTTTTCGCGGCATCGCGAATGAGTCCTTCCGAAGAAATAAATTCTGTATATACAACGTCAGCTCCTTGTTCTTTGCACAATGCACGAAAAGGCGGATCACTTACATCTTCCATCGGTGCTAAAAGCAATGGGAAGTCTGGCAATTCTATGTTTCCTATTTTAACCACAATTTAGTATTCTATAAAGATTTGGCAAAGATACATGAAAAATTAAAATTGTGTGGATACTAGTCCTTCAAACGTTCCTGCTCGGCAGAAGATTTGGTACGTTGATTGGTTTGCAATTTCGTGTTTCCGAAATTGTAACGGAGTCCTACACGAATGGTTTGCGTGTCGTAGTTAGAAAAGTAACGGCTATTTTGGTTTACAAATCGGGTCGTATTTGTAAATTCTTGTCCGTTTAAAATATCACTTAGTGTCAATGAAAGTGTTGCTTTTTTATTCCACAATGTCTTGCGAAGCGACAACGCTACTAGGTTGGTTCCTGAAACTTCTGAAAGTCCTTGAATGTTATCAGAAACATATAAGATGGAAAGATTTGCCGTTAAACTTTTATCTTTTAAAAATGTAAAATTATTGTCCAAAGTGGTATATAAAGACCATTTACTTTGCGTCGTTTGCACATTGTCACCTAGTGTAAAGGTATCGCTCATATTGAATACAGAGGAGACAAAAGAGACATCCCAAGTGTCTGAAACAGGAAAATAAGTGATAAAATCTAGCCCATAGTCTACATTTTTCTCAATGTTTGAAGCAAGATATTGTAAAATGTCGCTATCATTGTCTTGTAAAGTGAGTTCAAAAATTGCCGATTTGTTGTATGCATAATAGGCTTCAATAAAAAACGTATCGTTAATTTCTACACCTATTTTATACATATTTCTAATAGCAGGCTGCAATCGTGGGTTTCCTGCAGCAAAGGAAAAATCTGTAAAATTGAATCGGAACGGATTCAAATCGTCAAAGCTTGGACGTTGAATTCTTCGACTGAAATCTGCGTATACATTTACCTTTTCCGATACTTTATGACTGATATACGCCGTTGGAAACAATTCAAAATAATTTTGCGTATTCACTTGATTGGTACTTACAGAGTTTCCTCTGAGTTCTGTTTGTTCACCTCTAAAACCAACCTTTATACTCCAATCTTCCCAACTTTTCGCATAACTCACATACGCTGCATAAATAAATTCATCGTAATCAAATATGTCTGAGTTGTCCACATCAAGTGTGGAAATATCATTGATAATATTGAATTGCTGTAAATTACTTTTCGTGTCAATATTTGCTACTTTCGCTCCTGCTTCAAAGTTTGCTGTTTCACTGATGGGCAATTCATAATCTACTTGTCCACTCAAAATATTCGTGCGTTGATTGGCGTGTGTAGTAAATGCCGTAGAAAAATTAGGATTGGCAACAACCGTATAATCCGTTGCTACAGATTGATCGTTTGCCTTATCGTAATCTGTATAATGTACATTTGCCGAAAGTTGTTCGCCTTCTTTTTCAAATTTGTGTACGTAATCCAAATTCAATCCTAAGTTATGCTTGTCTTGATTGAATTTATTAATTGCCTGTAATGAAAAATCTTCGTTGGCTGCGGTTTGATCATCTATCACCGAATTGGTCTCTGTGTCTCGCTTCCAATACGGAAGATACAAGAAGCTTCCCGAAAAACGTACGGTGTTTTTTGCGTCAAATTCATAATCGACATTCAAGCTAAAATTATGTTGATTTGAGCGTTCATTTCTGTTAATGAGTGAGTTCCAAACGGACGTTGTTGTTGCATTATCCAAATAGTTAATCTCTTCATCATTATCACGATTGAGTTTGTTGTGCGTATAATTATAGTTTCCGAAAATATTGAACTTTCCACGCTTATAAAACTGATTGATTCCTCCGTTATAACGTGGAAAAACACCTTGTGTAAAGTTTCCATACACACTTCCATGATAGCCAACAATCAAGTTCTTTTCCATCACAATATTCAAAATCGTGCCACCTTGTGCATCATAGCGCGCTGGTGGATTGGTAATCACCTCAACAGATTTGATTGTTTCTGCAGGTGTTCCTTCCAACAATTGATAGATTTCACTTGACGAAAGATGTACTTTTCGATCGTTAATGTACACGGTTGGCGAGCCGTTTTTAACTGATAATGTATTGTTAATGACAATAACACCAGGTGTTCTACGCAACACTTCCCATGTGTTTTCTTCTGTAAGTGGTGTTCCTTGAATATTGAAAACCAAACGATCTATTTCTCGTTTTAATGAGGGTTTTTTATGGGTAATCGTTACGCCGTCCAACGCTTCCATATCTTTTTGAAGCACAATCGTACCTAAATTCAAGTTACTACGGACTTCCATAGTTTTGTTATAGGTTTTGTAGCCTAAAAAACTAATGTTTAATGTGTACTTGCCTGCCGTGATATTTTCGATTAAAAAAGTTCCTGTAGTTTCTGAAGAACTTCCTTTCACCACTTCGCCATCTTGAAGCAATACCGCATTGGCAAATGAGACTGCAGTTTCCGAATCGGAAGCAATCAGTTTACCTGTGACTTGATAGGTTTCTTGACCTACTGCGGTAAAAAATGTAAAAAGCACAATTAAACTTGTGATTTTTAGGTTCATGGCTATGGTTAGGTTAATTGGGCGCAAATATATTCATTTTTCTTGAACGTAGAAAAAAAGCTACATCATTAATTAAAAAAAGTTTGTATCTGTCTGTAAAACGCAGGTATTTACTTTGTAAAAAGCTATATTTGCACATTATTAGCGATGAATTAGATGAAGCACATTAGAAACTTTTGCATTATTGCACATATTGATCATGGAAAGAGTACGTTAGCGGACAGATTGTTAGATTTTACAGGATCTGTCACTGAACGAGAAAAGCAGGATCAATTATTAGATAGTATGGATTTAGAGCGTGAGCGTGGAATTACGATTAAATCGCATGCCATTCAAATGGAATATACGTATGAAGGACAAGAGTATATTTTAAATTTGATTGACACACCAGGACACGTAGATTTCTCCTATGAAGTATCACGATCTATTGCTGCGTGTGAAGGTGCTTTGCTTATTGTGGATGCTGCACAAAGCATTCAAGCACAAACTATCTCTAATTTATATTTGGCTTTAGAGAACGATCTGGAAATTATTCCGGTATTGAATAAAGTAGATTTACCAAGTGCCAATCCTGAAGAAGTAACCGATGATATTGTTGATTTATTAGGTTGCGATCCTGAAGAGGTCATTCACGCAAGTGGAAAAACAGGTTTTGGTGTCGATAATATTTTAGCAGCCGTTATTGACCGTATTCCTCCACCAAAAGGAAACCCTGACGAGCCATTACAAGCGTTGATTTTTGACTCTGTATACAATCCATTTCGCGGTGTAGAAACCTATTTTAGAGTCATGAATGGTTCTATAAAGAAAGGACAACTTATTAAGTTTGTAGCCACTGGAAACGAATACGGTGCTGATGAAGTTGGAACGTTAAAGTTGAGTCAGGTTGTAAAAAAAGAGATTAAAACTGGCGATGTTGGCTATTTAATTACTGGAATTAAAGATGCGCGCGAAGTAAAAGTCGGTGATACTATTACAGATGCTAAAACGCCAACTACCAATGCTATTGAAGGTTTTGAGGACGTAAAACCAATGGTTTTCGCAGGAATTTATCCTGTAGATACCGAAGATTATGAAGAATTGCGTAATTCGATGGAAAAACTGCAATTGAATGATGCTTCGTTGGTATTTACGCCAGAAAGTTCAGCCGCATTAGGATTTGGTTTCCGTTGTGGATTCTTAGGAATGTTGCACATGGAAATCATTCAAGAACGTTTGGAACGCGAATTCAACATGACGGTGATTACCACGGTTCCTAACGTATCGTATCATGCGTTTTCAAGAAAGAATCCTGAAGAAGTAATCATTGTCAATAATCCTTCCGATTTGCCCGATCCGTCAAGTTTAGATCGTGTGGAAGAACCGTATATTAAAGCGACGATTATCACAAAATCGGACTTTGTAGGGAATGTAATGTCCTTGTGTATTGAAAAACGCGGATTGATTACCAATCAAACGTATTTGACTACTGAGCGTGTGGAGTTGTCGTTTGACATGCCATTAGCTGAAATTGTATTTGATTTTTACGATCGATTGAAAACGGTTTCCAAAGGATATGCGTCGTTTGACTACTCGCCAATAGGAATGCGCAAGTCGAAATTGGTTCGTGTCGATATTTTATTGAATGCACAATCGGTTGATGCACTTTCTGCGTTGATTCATGCAGATAACGCGTATAACATCGGTAAAAAGATGTGTGAGAAGCTGAAAGAATTGATTCCAAGACAACAGTTTGATATTCCGGTTCAAGCTGCAATTGGTGCCAAAATTATTTCGCGTGAAACCATCAAAGCACTTCGTAAAGATGTAACGGCAAAATGTTACGGTGGTGATATCTCGCGTAAGCGTAAACTCCTTGAAAAGCAGAAAAAAGGGAAGAAGCGCATGCGCCAAGTTGGAAATGTAGAAATACCGCAACAAGCATTTATGGCAGTGTTGAAACTGAATGATTAAGTAGCATCTAAAGTTTAAAATTTTAGATCGTTTAATTTGAAACTCATACCAACACACAAGCTAAAACTATGATTCGTCATTACATTACGAGCGATAGCGAAATACTCTGTTTATAGTAGAACGTACTTCTTCTTTGAAGAAAAAGATTGACACATCATAAATTCCTCGCAAGGACGTTTCAAATTTGAAATTTTAGATAGCGCAAACTAAATCGTTTCCGTAGTTTCTACATCAAAAGGTTTTCCTAAATAGACAAGCTTCCAGGTTTTACCAACTTCTTCAAACTCTATTTCTTGAGAAGAAATAATGTCCAATTCACCGTTATCTTTTTTAATGAATAACGGCACAATGTCTTTATCGTTATGTGTCTGTTCAATAAGACTTTTATAGTGTGCAATATCTGTGATTTCAATTTCTTGTATGGAAGGATATTTGCGTGTTACTTCGGTGAGAGAGTTGTAATCATCAGTGCTTGAAAAAAGTCCTTCTGCCGGATTGTTATTTTCGTCTAACATTTCTTCTCTAGTAACCAATCGGAATGAACCATTTTCACCAAACTCAGCACCAAATTTGTCAATAGCATATTTGTTAATGCCTGAATTTCCTGTAAGTGCAATTAAATATCCAACATCATTCAATTCGATATTGTCGGTCAATGTGTTGGAATAAATATCTGTACTGATCGCTTCTAAACCAAGTTCTTTGGCTCTTTCAATATTGCTTAAATTGCTATCAATTAACACCACATGGCGTCCGTTCGTTTTAAGATAATGTCCTAACAAACGAGATACTTTGGAAGCACCCACAATCAGTATTCCTTCTGATTTTGTCAAAAACACACCTGACAATTTTGCAAATAAACGTGCTGTTGTTGCATTGAGTAACACGGTTCCGAGTACAATCATAAATACTAAAGGTGTAATATATTCTGCACCTTCTACACCTTGCTTAGCCAGCTTGCTACCAAATAACGAAGCAATACCAGCTGCTACAATTCCTCGTGGTCCAACCCAACTAATGAAGAGTTTTTCTTTCGTTTTTAATTTTGATTGTGCCGTACTCAAGAAAACGCCTATCGGTCGTATCACGAAAACCACCAACGCGAATAAGATGGCGGTTTTCCAATTGTACAGCAACAGTAAATCTTCTATATTGATATTCGCGGCAAGCAAGATAAAAAGGATGGAAATTAGCAAGACACTCAGCGATTCTTTAAAGTATAAAAGTTCTTTTATGTTTTCTAGTTTTCCATTTCCTAACACCATTCCCATCACAACAACTGCTAATAAACCAGATTCATGTGCAAAGATTTCCGATTCTACAAAAACTAATAAAACAACTGATAAAGAAACGACATTTAATAAGTAATGTGGAATCAATTTTTTATTGATCGCAAACGCCAACGCATGTGCAAACGTAAACCCGAATGTAGTTCCAAAAAGGATGATTTTTCCAAATTCAATTAGGGCAGTTTTGGTAAATCCACTATCGCCACCGACACTGATAAATTCAAACATTAAAACGGCAACCAATGCACCAATAGGATCAATTAAAATTCCTTCCCACTTTAATACCGCAGAAAGGTCTTTTTTTAGTGGAATGTTTCGAAGAATCGGCGTAATTACCGTTGGTCCAGTAACAATGATCAATCCAGAAAATAGAAACGATAAATCCCAGCTCAACTCAAATACAAAATGTGCGGCAATTCCAGCACCAAAAAAGGTGACTGCGGAACCTAGCGTGATCAATTTTGTAATGACAGGACCTACATTTTTTATTTCAGATCGTTTCAAAGTCAGTCCGCCTTCAAACAGAATGATACTAATGGCAAGCGACACAAAGTTAAAGAGACTTTCTCCGGGAAACAGTCCTTTTTGTTTGTCGTTATCCCAAATAGGTTCAATCCATTTGGTACCATCTTCCGATAAATATTCTGCAGCAATGGGGCCAACAAGCAGCCCAATTAATATTAATGGTAGAATCGCTGGAATTTTAAATTTCCACGCAAACCACTGTGCCAATATTCCTAAAATAATAATCCCAGCTAATTCGAGCATGTACGCAATTTTTTTGAAACGTAAATTTAACAATTATAATGGTAAAGTACACCCAATAAAACTCGTATCACAAAAATCTTTGCGATTATTTTATTTTTTTAAATTGATATTCTGTGTTTTGTGTACTAGTAAAACCTGTTCTTTGTTGTGTTTTATACCAATGCTACTATCATCTGCGATGTATGGAATTGGTATGAGTTCTTGTAGCTTGTAAATAAACTTGGTTTCCTAATTTCATAAACAGTACAATAGCAAATCTATAAATTATTGTTCCTTACTGTAATTGACCAAGATGCGAAGTTCATTATATGAAAAATCCGTGCCTGCAATTTCTTTGAGTTCGTTTAAGCTTTCAAACGTATTGTTTTTAATGATTTCTAATCCTTTGGTTATTTTTGCTTCGGGTAGAATTTCGGTAATGTCCAACACGCCTTCCACAACAAAATGCCCCAAATGTCCCAAAATAGTGGAAGCCGCCAACCCTCTTTTTTCGGCAATTTCTTCTACAGATAAACCTTCTTTAAAAAAGTCTAACGAAATTTCTTTGGTATTTTTCTTGGCAACTTCAATCACTACTTCTTCTTGTTTTGGTGACAAATTGTGTTTTGCCGAATATTCTTTGATGATTTCTAAGATTTCTTCACCATACTTTTCAACACGCACTTTGCCCATGCCATGTATTTTTCGGAGTTGTTTTGGTGTGGCTGGCAACATTTCGCACATTTCAAATAAGGAGTTTTGTGTAAATACTTGAAACGGCGGAATGTTTTCAGAATTGGAAACGCTCAATCTAAACAATCGTAAATCTTCAAACAATTCTTCATGCGTTGTAGAAGTGGCTATGGCGCGTTTTACGACTTTCACTTCTGAAACTTCTAAAATAGAGTTTGCGCGTACTTTTAAGTAGTTTTCTGTGGAAAAATGACCTGATAATGCCTCTAAAATTTTAGTTTTTACAGCTAATTTATCTTCTAAGTCCTTCAATTGTTTTTCAAAATCTTTGGATACGGCTTGGTTGTCTGTGGCAAATGTAAGCGTACTTAACACCGTTGTGATATTTTCCTTCGTTTTCTCTTTAAAATAGGCAATCGCTTTCTTAAAACGCGCTTGAATCGTAGCATCTTCTTCAGGGTTTTCTACAGTTGCTGACAAGGATTCCAATTGACTTTTGAAGGTGGTATTAATCTTGAGAAAAGGCACAATTCCTTTGTCTTTAATGGTTTCTAGTGGTTGCAAAATGTGTCCGCTGAGTGTATTTTTATTTTTATAATAAATATCTATCAATCGTTTTACAGGATATAAAAACGGATGATAATCAAATACTTCGCTCATTAAATTGAGTTGAAACGCTTTTTTAGACGCTTTCAAATCGGCTTCCGTAGGTTCGTTTTCTTCTAGTTGTGCTGTAAACGTATCTACCGTAGCATCACTAATAATACTCGCCGCTTTTATCGGAGTTTTTAATACAATTCCTTCCAAGGTTTTACACCGACTCAACGCTACATAGGTTTGTCCGTGCGCAAAAGAAGCTTCCGCATCAATAATCGCTTTATCAAAGGTTAATCCTTGACTTTTATGAATGGTAATTGCCCACGCCAATCGCAACGGAATTTGCGTATATGTTCCCTCAATAGTATTTGAAATTTCTTTGGTTTCCTTGTTGAGCGTATATTTTATGTTTTCCCAAGTTTCGTATGTTGCTTCAATAATATCATCTTCGGAACATTTTACAGTGACAGTATCTTCATCTAAATAAATTACGGTGCCAATTTTACCGTTGTAATAACGCTTTTCCAGAGAACTATCATTTTTAATAAACATGACTTGCGCACCTTCTTTCAACATTAAGTTTTCACTATTTGGATAGGTTTTTTCGCTAAAATTCCCTGAAATCTCTGCAATATAAGTGCGTTCTTGTGTTTCTAAATTGTCTAATTCTTTTTGATTGATAGCATCTGCACGATTGTTATGTGTGGTCAATGTAATGTAACTATCTTCTTTTGCAGGCGTAAAATCTGGCTGGTATTGTTTGTTTAGTATTTCTGCGGAAGCGGAAGACAATGTATTGGTCCGAATTTCGTTCAAAATCGCAATAAATGCTTGGTTTTGCTGTCGGTAAATATATTTTAATTCAATCGCTAAAATAGCTGCTTTTTGATACGCTATGCTGCTAAAAAAATAAGCTGTTTTGTAATAGTTTTTAAGCAATTCCCATTCGTTTGGCCGTACCACTGGCGAGAGTTGTTGCAAATCACCAATCAATAATAATTGTACGCCACCAAACGGTTTTGTGTTATTTTTATACCGACACAATACTTCATTAATTCCATCCAACACATCGGCGCGCACCATACTAATTTCATCAATAATCACAAGATCTAACGATCGTATAATATCAATTTTGGTTTTACTAAACTTGCGTTGAATTTTGGGGTTTCTTCCAGTATTTCCAGGAATGAAAGGTTCAAAAGGCAATTGAAAAAAGGAATGAATCGTGACACCTTTTGCATTGATGGCGGCAACACCTGTAGGTGCTACGACAACCAATCGTTTTAAAGAGGTCGCTTTTACTTTATGTAAAAAAGTAGTTTTACCAGTACCTGCTTTTCCTGTAAGAAATAAATTCCGATTTGTTTTTTCTATAAAATTAAATGCTAACTCTAGCTCCTTGTTCATTTCCATAAGATGTTTCTTGTCTTAAAGGTAAAAAAATAGATGATATACGGTTTTTGAGCTGTTTTCAGTTTAGTATTCATGATTCCTTATTTCGAAATCGCATTAAATATATAAGAATTTTATGGCATCAAACGTACGTTGATATATTTTTTCAAAAATTATCATTATTGTAGCTAAAGCCTTTTGATATTGTTAGAATTGGAGTTGTATTTTTCCAAATCTAAAAGCAAATATCCTAGAATCTGCCATACTTGCACTTCACTTTAATGCGACATTAATTTTTAATCTGTATTGATAAAAAAACGGTTTATTACTAAAGTGTTTCTACAGATGAATTGAATAATTTATATTGAACTGATGCTAAATCATCTTCAAAAGACACCCAGTTTTCTTAATAAAAACTTAACAATTACCTTTTTTTCCTGCGGTTTTGTTAATTTGCGAGATAAAACTTGAAACAGATATGAAGCTGTATCCCATTGAAGCTGGAAACTTTAAATTAGATGGTGGAGCCATGTTTGGCGTGGTACCAAAATCCTTATGGCAACGCACCAATCCTGCAGATGCTCATAATATGATTGATATAGCGGCGCGCTGTTTATTAATTGAAGATGGCAATCGACTCATTTTGGTGGATACTGGCATGGGCAACAAGCAAAGCGATAAATTTTACGGCTACTATTACCTTTGGGGCGATGACTCGATAGAAAAATCACTAAAAAAATACGGTTTTCATAAAGACGATATTACGGATGTATTTATGACACATCTGCACTTTGATCATTGTGGCGGAAGCATTCAATGGAATAAAGATCGTACTGGGTATGAACCTGCGTTTAAAAATGCACGTTTTTGGAGCAATGAAAATCATTGGAAATGGGCAACAGAACCCAATAGACGCGAAAAAGCATCGTTTTTAAAGGAAAATATCATTCCAATGGAAGAAAGCGGTCACCTCAACTTTATTGCACAACCAAAGGTGGATATTTTGGAAAATTCAGCATTAGGTTTTGATGTCTTTTTTGCGAATGGACACACCGACAAACAAATGATTCCCATGATTCAATACAACGGAAAAACCATTTGTTTTATGGCAGATTTGTTGGCAACCGCTGGACATTTACCAATTCCATTTGTCATGGGCTACGACACCAGACCTTTGCTTACCTTAGATGAAAAAGAAAAATTTCTTAATCTGGCGGCAGACAACAATTTTTACCTCTTTCTAGAACATGATGCACACAACGAAATCATCACCGTAAAACACACAGAAAAAGGTGTACGACTCCACGAAGTTTTTACATGTAACGAAATACTTTAAACCCACATTTATATTAAATAACTTAGAATAATGAAAATACTAAAAACCTCAATTTTTGCTGCGTCTTTGCTAATCTTAGCATCCTGTAGTACGACAGCGCCTATATTATCAACTCCTATTGCAAACATTGATGCAACGCCTTTAAAAGAGCGTACATTGACGAAAGAAGAACTCAAATCTTGGAGTCATAAAGACTTGGTAACGGATACCATTCCTGGAATGAGTATCGACAAAGCGTATGCAGAAATTCTTAAAGGAAGAAAAGGGAAAAAAGTACTTGTGGCTGTGTTGGACTCTGGAATTGATATTGATCATGAAGATTTAAATGACGTAATTTGGACCAATCCGAAAGAAAAGCCTAACAATGGAAAAGACGATGACAAAAACGGATATATAGATGATATTCACGGTTGGAACTTTTTAGGCGATTCATACAATGAAAATTTAGAAAAAACACGGATCGTAAAAAGAGGAAAAAGTCATCCCAATTTAGAAGAAGCAAAAACTGGAATTGAAGATGATTATAATGAATATTCGCAAGGAAAAATACAATTGGAACAAATTAATACGCGCGTCAAAGATGCAAATGCAGCTTTTAAAGCTTATTTTAAGAAAGATGCGTATACGATGGACGACATCAATAAGATTGAATCGCCAGATGAAACCATGTCACAACACATTTTCATCGCAAAACGTATTATGGGTAATGGACGTTTTGAAAGCTTAGATGAAGTAGAAAAAGAAATTGATGACAATATCGTTTCGTTTACCGAGCGTTTAAATTACAATTTGAATGTAGATTTTGACGGACGCTCCGTTGTCGGAGACGATCCGTATGACATTACGGATACTGATTATGGTAACGCAAACGTTAAGCATTCTGTAAAAACAGAATCGCACGGAACACATGTTGCAGGAATTATTGCTGCCGAACGTAATAACGGAATCGGAATGAATGGTGTCGCAAATAATGTTGAAATTATGGCAGTACGTATGGTACCAAATGGTGATGAGTATGACAAAGATGTTGCTTTAGGAATTCGATATGCGGTTGATAATGGCGCACAAATCATCAATTGTAGTTTTGGTAAATACTTTTCTCAAAACAACGAATGGGTTCGTGATGCCATCGCTTACGCGGGAAAAAACAATGTATTGATTGTAAAAGCTGCTGGAAACGAAAATGAAAATTTAGATATCAAATCGGTATTTCCAAACGATCAAACACCTACAGGAACTGAAATTTCAGATACGTTTTTAACCGTTGGATCACTTCAAAACAAATATGGTTCGCAAATGGTATCTGGTTTTTCTAATTACGGACAAAACAATGTAGATGTTTTTGCACCAGGATCAAGCATTTATTCAACATTTCCAGAGAATGAATACAAGTCTATCGGAGGAACTTCTATGGCAGCTCCAGGTGTTTCTGGAATTGCTGCATTGATCATGTCTCAATATCCGAAATTGACGGCTGCACAAGTAAAGAAAATCATCATGCAATCTGGATTACCTATCAATAGAGATGTGGTTGTAGATCAAAAGAAAAACGCAATGCCATTTTCTCAAGGATCTAAGTCAGGAAAAATAGCAAACGCATACAACGCACTTATTTTAGCAGATAAAGTAAGTAGAGGAAAAGTTCAGTTGTAATCGTTCACAAAAAAAATCTAAACCAAAATAGATGAAAATTTTCAATAAACTAAACATCCTTCTCGTCTTAGCGTTTATTGCTTGCAGGCCACAACAAGCAGCTATTGGCGGAAGCAAAAGTACCTCAGTATCCGCTACATATTGGCAACAAAAAGTCAACTACGAAATGGAAATTGACATGAATGTGGATACCTATCAATACACTGGAACACAAAAATTAGTCTACACGAATAACTCACCTGATGTGTTGGATAAAGTGTATTATCATTTATACTTTAATGCGTTTCAGCCAGGAAGTGAAATGGACGTACGTTCCAGAACTATTGCCGATCCTGATAGAAGAGTAGGCGATCGTATTAGCAAGCTTTCAGATTCAGAGATTGGCTTTTTACGTGTAAATTCATTAACACAAGATGGAAAAAGCCTTTCGTATACTACAGAAGGTACTATTTTAGAAGTCACCTTGGCAAAACCTATTCAACCAGGCGCTTCTACCACTTTTAATATGAATTTTAAAGGACAAGTTCCTGTACAAATTCGTCGTTCTGGTAGAAACAGTAGTGAAGGTGTAGCATTGTCTATGACGCAATGGTATCCAAAAATGGCAGAATATGACTTTGAAGGTTGGCATACACCTCCATATATTGGGAGAGAATTTCATGGTGTTTGGGGCGATTTTGATGTAAAAATTACCATAGATAAAACCTATATTTTAGGTGGAACTGGCTACTTGCAAAATCCAAATGAAATCGGCTACGGCTATGAAACAGGAACTGTAGAAAGACCTGCTGGAGACAAACTGACTTGGCATTTTAAAGCACCAAATGTGCACGATTTTACCTGGGCTGCTGATCCTGAGTATGTACATGACACGTATGAAGGTGCCAATGGCGTAAAACTTCACTTTTTGTACAAAAATGATCCTGCAATTAAAGACAACTGGAAAGAATTACAGGTAAAAACAGCAGAAATGTTGGTGTATTTTAATAGATATGTAGGACAATATCCGTACAAACAATATTCTGTAATTCAAGGAGGCGATGGTGGAATGGAATATGCAATGTGTACGCTAATTACAGGAAAAAGAAGTCTTAACAGTCTTATAGGTGTAACGGCGCACGAGTTGGCACACACATGGTTTCAATTCTTATTGGCAACCAACGAATCGAAGCACGAATGGATGGATGAAGGATTTACAACCTATATTTCTAACCGTTGCATGAATCATATTATGGACCGAAATCAAGAGAATCCGTACAAAGGTTCGTACAGTTCGTATTTTCGTTTGGTAAAATCAGGAAAGCAACAACCGTTGACGACACATGCTGATCGTTACGAATACAACGGAGCGTATGGCGCTTCTGCATATAGCAAAGGCGCTATTTTCTTAGCACAATTGGAATATGTAATTGGAAAGAAAAATGTTGAAAAAACGTTGAATAAATACTTTGATGATTTCAAATTCAAGCATCCTACACCAAACGATATTAAAAGAACGGCTGAAAAAGTTTCAGGAATTCATTTAGATTGGTATTTGACAGATTGGGCTAAAACCACCAATACGATTGATTATGGCGTAAAAGAAATCAGTGGAAACAAGGTTGTTTTAGAACGTATTGGATTGATGCCAATGCCGATAGATATTACGGTAACGTATGCGGATGGTTCTAGTGAAGAATTTTACATTCCATTGCGCATGATGCGCGGTGAAAAACCAACTTCAGCGACTCAAAAAGCAGATTGGGCTTGGGCATATCCAACCTATACTTTAGAAACTAGTAAAACAGTACAAAGTGTTGAAATTGATCCATCACAATTGATGGCAGATATCAACAGGGACAATAATGTTGCGCAACAGTAGAAAGTAGCCGCAACTTTTCATAAAAAAGAGGCTGACTTAAAGGTCACGATTTCGTCAAACCGAACTTGATTCGGTTTATCATAACAGCTAAAAATCAGCTCAATGAGATTCTGGATCACGTCCAGAATGACGGCTTTTAAAACTTTTAAGACAGCCTCTTTTTATTGGAGTATATTTTTTTAATTTTTCTGTCGGAGTGCGTTTTCGAGCAGTACAATTTTGCTTTCTAAATCGTGCAATCTGTCATATACATCTACGGGTTCTGGCATTTGTTTGGACGCAAACATCGTTACATACCAAACTTCCATGATTTCTTCTGCATTGATGGTGTATGTTGGATAATTTCCATCTTTATTGTCAGACTTTAAAATAAGCTTTCCGCGTTCTTCTATTCTGTTGATAACGCGTTTCAGCACAATTCCGTCATTACGACTTACTATCACATATACGCGACCATCTTTTATATCTTGCAAATCTTCTACGTATTTTCCAAATACCAAATCGCCATCAAAAAACGTTCGAACCATAGAGTTTCCTTGCACTTCAAAGCAGCGATACGTTCCATTAGTTAGGTGCGGCATGCTAAACGAAGGCAAGGTTTCAATATAATCGGCATCGCCGTAACCATCTAAATATCCTGCGCGTGCTTTTATGGGCACATACACAACATTTTCTTCTCCTTCTTGATTTACAGCTACTACTTGTGGAATTCCAGCATATGTTTGAAGTTCGGGTTTGCTCGATTTAAACATTTGTGAACTTTTACCAAATAAATAATCTGGATTGATATCAAACTCATTGATGATACTCGTTAGCAAATCGTAGCCTGGTTTGGTTCTTTTTCTTGATCCGTCGGATTGTGGCCTACCATTCGTAATACTGTCTATCGTTGTGCTAGTGACACCTATTCGCTTGGAAAAAGAATTATTATTCAGTCGAAAATGATCAATGATCTGCTTTATTTTTTCATGTATTCCTTCCATATAACGCTCCATAATTTAAACATTTTACAAAATATTTCTGCTTTATGTTTTAAATAATCTGTAATTTGTTTATATTTGTACTGTAATTTGTTGCTAATATACGAATTTTTATTGAAAATCAAACATTTGTGAGGATAATTGTCGGTTTTATTCTTCATAAATACATAAAAAGCGATACAATATAGACTGACGGTTACGTATTTGAATGTTAAAATTCGCATACGATTTAAAAAAAGTAGAATAGATAGAACACCATATAATAGAATACCATGAAAAGAAGTAAAGAACTATTAGACAGAAGAAAAAAATTCATTCACAACTACGTAGAAGACAATTCTGCAAAACAAATGAAAGTGATTATCAACGAATTGGTTGACAAACTGTTCATTTCAGAAAAGACGATATACAACATTTTAAAGCAATAATTCAGCTAGTCACTCAATATGCATTAAAAGATGTATGTCTGGAAAACTCCTTTCTTGCCAGAGGAGTTTTTCTTCTCAACAGCATAAACGCATCCTGCAGTGAATATTGTTATTGTACTATGAAAAAAAGTTCTTAGGGTTAATTATCATTCTTCATAGTTGCAATACGTATTCAAAAAATCCCTTCTTCGTGAAGGGATTTTTTATAGCATATTGTAAAAAGCACACATTCAAACAAAAAACAGAAAAATATATATTATTAGTGTAATATGTTTGTTTTATATTGTAATATGTTTTATATTTGTACTCGCTTTTCTAATGAATAGTACATCATTTTGTACGATTCGTATATTATAATACACTGTTGAGAAGAATCTTAATAGCATGCAAAACCTTATTCTGGTTAAGAACATATATAAAAAAGACGTTGCATCATATCTAAGTTTTTACTCTCAAATTAAATTCCAACATTTTCATGAATATATAAACCTGCACTGACAATTTCAGTCGCAAAAGGCAATTTTTTGCTCTTTTTTAAGCGATACAAGCAAGCTATTTGTCAGACAATAAAAAAAAGTTAAAACTATGAGCTTGATTCAAAAAGCGTTATCACAATATGGAGTCACCGAAGTTGATGGTAAAGCTGATAATCCCCAAATTATACAATATTTTGAAGTTTTAGGATTCGACACTAATAAGTTACACGATGAAACTGCTTGGTGCAGTGCATTTGTAAATTGGGTTTCTAAAACCGAAAAGTATTCATACAGTGGAAAATTAAATGCTAGGAGTTGGTTGAATGTAGGTGAATCTACAGCAGCACCCAAACAAGGAGACGTAGTCGTTTTGTGGCGCGAATCTCCTAGTAGTTGGAAAGGACATGTCGGTTTTTTTGTAAAACAAACCAAGCGATATGTATACATTTTAGGAGGCAACCAAAATAATAAAGTTTCTATTAAAGCCTATCCTAAAAACAGAGTTTTAGATTATAGAAAACTATCAAAATATGGAGAAGATTAAACCATATTTCTTTTGGTTATTTGCCTTATTGGCGCCTATTGTTTCTGTAATGTTAACCGTTGGTTTTTTAATCAGTGTCAATTTTATTATCGAAACATACGCAGCTATTAAGAAAAATATTCCTATTAAGAAGGAACGCATTGGAAATACAATTTCCAAGTTTTTTATCTATAATTTGGTTGTTATGTCTGCCTTTTTATTGGAAAAATATATTGTAAATGAAATTCCGTTTATGCGCATTATTGCTGGATTTATTGCAATTGCTGAAATTAAATCCATCCTAGAGAATTTTAATAGCATCTACGGAATCAATCCGTTTAAAGCTTTGGTCAGATTAATTAAAAAAAAGTCTATTGATACTTTAGAAGAAACTATTGATGCACTTGTAAATCATAAAGATCAAGATCAAGAAATTCAAAAAAAATAGAAACACTTCAAGAGCCTTTGTCTTCCATACAAAGGCTCTTATTAACTTGTATCCACATGAAAAAAATACAATTATCTACAGATCGAATATTACTGATTGTAACGTTGTTATTACTTTGGTATATTCATTTAGTAAACGCTTGTGAGAGTGAAACAGATATACAATTAAAACCCAACTTAACAATTGTAAACGAAGAATCATCTTCAATAAAAACATATCATTCCAACGTAAAAAGAAGAAGGTTTTATAAAAAGTAAAGCTGTATGTTTTATATGGAAACGATGAATAGAATAATTACAATGATTAACACCAACATTAAAAATTCAAAAATAAAGGGTTTTCTTTTTAACTTTTCAATGGCATTGAGTGTCTCTTCAGATTCTTTCTCTTTCAAACATTCATTCACGTGTTCTACAAAAGGCAAATCTTTTTCGTGAAAAAAATATTCTGTAAATTTTGAATCGGGAATTTCCCTTTTTACAAAATCTACCTGTTGCCTTTCCAACGCATTATCAAAAAAGATTTCGGCTTCTTTATTGGTAAATAGTTTAAAATATCGCTCTAATTTTACTTTACTCATTTGTGGTCTGTGTTGAATAAAGATAGTAAATACAATCTTATTTTCTATTTTTACCGCGATTCAATACGTTTTCATGAAGTATCGTTTTCCAAAAGAAGAAAAATTAAAAAGCAAAAAATGCATAGAACTTCTGTTTAGTGAAGGAAATTCCGTGTCTAAATTTCCTTTGAGACTGATTTATATTGCGGCCACTTTGCCAAAAGATGTCCCAATTCAAGCCGGCGTTTCTGTAACGAAAAGACGTTTTAAAAAAGCAGTAACGCGCAATCGCATTAAAAGATTGATGCGAGAAGCCTATCGTTTGCACAAAAATGAGGTTTTTAACAGAATATCAACATCCTATGCTTTTATGTTTTTGTATATTGGAAAACAAGAACCAACTTTTGAAGAAATAGAAAAATCAATGATTCGCTTATTGGAAAAATTTAGTGAAAAAATTGATGCTACAAACACACTTGAAAACGAGTGATACAAAAGCTATCTTGCTAATTATTAATGAAGTAAAAAGATGAAGAAATTATTTAAAAAAAGAGTACTAATTCCTGTATTGGCAATTACTTTTTTATTGGGAGCTGTAAGTTTTAAAAGTGATTTTTTTGAAATCGCAAAGCAAATTGAAATATTCACCACCATGTTTAAGCAATTAAATATGAACTATGTGGATGAAACAAATCCTGCAGAATTGATGGATGATGCCATCAAAGAAATGCTAAATGACTTAGATCCGTATACCAAATTTTACAACGAGCAAGATGTAGAAGCAGCTAAAATTAGAAATGCTGGCGAATATTCAGGTATTGGCGCTTCTGTCCGTAGACAAAAAAATAAAATCACTATTGTAGAGCCGTACAAAGACTATCCGGCAGATAAAGCGGGACTGAAAGCCGGTGATGAAATTGTACAAATTGGAGACATCGTGATTGCGAATTTTAAGGAAAACACAGGCGAATTGTTAAAAGGTGCTGCCAATAGTAAAGTAAAAATCGTCTACAAACGTCAAGGAAAAGAATATACTACAGAGTTAATACGAACTAAAATTGAAGTAGATGCGGTTCCGTTTTATAAGATGATTGATGACAAAACTGGATATATTGTATTGGCTAAATTCAACAAAAAAGCAAGCGCTCAAACGAAAGATGCACTCGAACGATTAAAAGAAGATGGTGCAGAACGTATTATCCTTGATTTGCGTGGAAATCCTGGTGGATTGTTGCGTGAGTCTATCGCAATTGTGAATTTATTTGTGCCTAAGGGCGAAGTGATCGTCACTACAAAATCGAAAGTAAAGAAATACAACAGAACCTATAAAACCAAAAAGAACCCTGTAGATATGGAAATTCCGTTGGTTGTATTGGTAAACGGAAAGAGTGCTTCTGCCAGCGAAATTGTTTCAGGAGCCTTACAAGATTTGGACAGAGCTGTCGTAATTGGCGCGCGTAGTTTTGGAAAAGGATTGGTACAACAACCTAAAAAATTGACGTACGGAACACAATTAAAAGTAACCATTTCAAGATATTTTACACCTTCTGGACGTTGTATTCAAGCATTGGATTACTGGAATAGAGACGAAAACGGAAATGCCGTACGAACAGGTGAAGAGGATTACAATGCGTTTAAAACAAAAAAAGGAAGAACTGTGTATGATGGCGGCGGAATCAATCCAGATATTGAAATTGCCTCTCAAAAAACTAGTGACTTTACACGATCTTTGATGAGAAATTATTCCATTTTTGATTATGCTACTAAATTTTACAATCAAAATTCGTTGGCTTCCATTAATGATTTTTCTACAGAAACTATTAATTACAAAGCATTCAAACAAAATGTCGCCGCTGACGGATTGGGTTTCTATGAAACAAATACGGAAAAAGAATTGAAAAAAATTATGAGTACCAAAGAAGCTTCAGAATTTGGTAACAATGTTTCTAAAGAATACAACGACTTATTAGCTTCTATCAAACAAAGCAAATTAGACGCGTTAGACACCTATAAATCACAAATACAAGTAGAACTTGAAAACGAAATTTTAAAGCGTTATTTCTACCGTGAAGGCTTATATCAGTATCAATTAACACATGATGAAGCCATTAAAAAAGCGACTGAGCTATTGGCAAATAAAAGTGAATACGATCGTATTTTAAACTAAGAACTATCGGATCATAGAAATATGAGGAATACCATCTTCTAAGTATTCCTCTCCTATTTGTGTAAAGCCATGTGAATTGTAAAACTTTCGCAGATACGTTTGTGCAGAAATTTTGATGGCTTCTGTATGATAGTGTTCTTTAATACCTTCAATAGAAGCTTTGATGATTTCGTGTCCATATCCAAATGCACGTGCTTTTTCAGAGACCACTACTCTACCGATACTTGCTTTTTCAAAATAATCGCCTGCATTGAACAAGCGCGTGTAAGCTACAATTTTTCCATCGGAATCTTTGCCAATTACGTGCAGCGCTTTTCTATCCTTTCCGTCAATATCTTGATATACACAATCTTGTTCCACTACAAAAACTTCGCTTCGGAGTTGTAGTACATCATACAATTCGTCAATAGTAAAGGCATCGAACGGTTTTACAGTTATGGTTAACATAAATTTTGGAGATCAATATATAAATTAACTACACGCAATTTTCTCCACTCTACGCAAATGTCTTCCACCTTCAAATTCAGTGTCTAAAAACGTATCAACCATGGCAATTGCTTGTTGTAATGAAGTAAAACGCGCAGGAATACTCAAAATATTGGCGTCGTTGTGTTGCCTGGCAAGTGCTACAATCTCTTTGGTCCAACAAAGTGCCGCACGTACCTTTTGGTGCTTGTTTGCCGTCATAGCAGCGCCGTTTCCGCTTCCACAGATGATAATTCCAAACGGAACTTTTTCGGTTTCCACATCCGTAGCAACTGGATGTATAAAATCAGGATAATCGACACTAGCATCAGCGTTGGTTCCGTAGTTTTGAATCGCGTAGCCTTTTGCTTCCAAATGCGCTACAATAGCGTTTTTATAATCGGTTCCAGCATGATCGTTTCCGATGGCAATAGTTTTCATGTTTTTTCGTGTTGTGTTTGTTGAAAACAAAGGTATGAATCGACTTTTGAACAACCGAAAAAAGTCAGTGTTAATTTAATTTTACAATTCGTTAATTTTGAGAGGATTATAAGTTAACATGAATTGTTGATATCTAGTGGTGAGAAACTGAGAAGAAAATTTTGTGGCTTCAAAATATTTTACAATACAAACAAATTTTAAAGCTTCACAACTTATTTAGCACTTCTTTTTAGAAAACTTTTCAAAAACCGTTCTCTTGATTGTTAACAATTTTTCAACGAACTTTTATCAAAAATACCCTGTGTATAACGGTTGTTAATAGCTGTTGATAACCTAGCTAATAATTCTTAAAATAAACAAGTTAGCCTTTTCATAAACTGTTGATCAAATTCAATAACAAACAATTGCAACAAAAAGCCTTAAAAGTTTTGCTACCTATTCACACGCTATAATAACCATCATTATTTTTTTTAAATTTATAAAAGAAAGAAATATTACTATTATATATGTTCATAACATTTAAATTGAATTTCTCTTTTTAAAACTTAAATTGTGTCTGTTATTTTAAAATTTTGTGTGTTTGGAAGTGATCGCTTTCGCGGGAAAAAAAGAAGAAAAATTATATGCTAGCTAAAACTTCATTGTTAAAACGATCAAAATTGCTACTTCGAGTGAAACTTCTCAGAAAGAAAAAATACGAGCGGAATAAAAAAGCTTTGTAATTATGAAGTAAAAAAGAAAGTCTAGAAAAAATCTAACATCTTGATTCTATATTCTTGAATCCAATCTACACAATCCTCAAATGCGATTGCTTGCCGTAAAAATCGTCTAAAATTTGTTTGGTAAGGGCAACATCGTTTTTATGGACTTTCAACGAAATACCACCAATTGCGTTCGAATAGAAAGGAAATACACTCAACATCATATCATTTTCAAATACATAGTTAATGCCTTTATGATCTAACACAATACGCAAAATAGCATATTCATAATGATATGTAAACGTAGCGACCGTTACAAAATGAGTCATAAATTAAAAAAATAAAATTGTAATCATTTAAAAATAAGAAAACTAGTTCAAATAATACGCATCAATCGCTGCATTTTTTATAGAATCTTGCGGAACTTCTACAGCTCTAATATCATCACGAAAGTCGTTTTTAGTTTTCAAAGAAGAATTAATATAACTACCAAACGAGAGCACTCCGGTAACGAAGATGGTAACAAATAGTAAGATGACTTTATATACTCTTTTCATGACTTTTTACATCAAAATCGGTTTGATACTTGTTCTATAGACGAAACAAAAACAAAAATGTTACAGTTTTTTTAAGATTTTTTTAACTTTTCAATACAAAAATCGACTTTTTGTTTAACTTTTAAATACTAATTTCAATATTTTTTTGAAGAAAAAAGTACCAATGTACGTTTAAAATGGCTAATAATAGTTTCAAAATTTCGTTAGTTTCGAAACAACAAACGGCAATACATTCGGTAAAACTTCCGCAGTAAATCCGCCCATTCCAAGCAATTCTCCATCTGCTTGAACGTATACATTTTCTTGAAAAGTATCAATACGAACGGAAGAAGTTTTAAACGTTTCTACTTCAGAATGATTCACAATAGCACCGTTAAACAAACCAAGCACATTTTTTAACAAATTCCACAATGTAAAATTTTTTGCTACAGACACATCAAACAGTCCATCTACAGGATCTACATCTTTTGTTAATTGCATGCCACCACCAGAATATTGACAAATTCCAACAATCGTCAACAAGGATGTACTGGTGATTTCTTTCTCTTTACTTCTAATTGAAAATTTAGAAGATTTATAACGAATCAATCCCAAAACGGTAGATACCAAAAAAGAAATGGCGCCTAAAAATTTCAACTTTTCATTGCGTTTCACCACATATCCATCAAAACCCAATCCAGCAACATTATTAAAATACACCGTTGTTGCTTCACTCAGCAATGACAGCTTTCCAATATCTTGAAAAATAGTATGTTCTTCTTTAATAATTTGGACTGCTTTGGCAATATTCTTCGAAATTTGATGTGTTTTTACCCAATCATTTCCAGTACCTAACGGAATCACGGCGAGTTTTATTTCTGTACGTGAAACCTTTTGTTGCTGCATCAAACCATTGACAATATGATGCAAGGTTCCATCGCCACCAACGCTGACAAACTTTCGATAGCCAGCTGCTAAGGCTTTTAGCACAAGCTCATATTCGTGCTGAGGTTTTGTAGTGAATTCAAATGTATACGGAAGATTGTTCGCTTCAAAAGCTGCGGTAATTTGTGTCCATTTTCGCTTCCGGGAGAAGCTTCCCGAAGTCGGATTCACAATCAAAAACCATATATTTTTACGCATACATAACATCAATTTAATGTGTTGCAAAATACGAATTGTAAAATATTTATATCTTTGCAACAGAATTATTACTGCTTCTCTCCTATTTTTATGTTTTATAATGAAACTGTTAATTTCCTAGAAACATAATTTTCCTGACATAATAAATTTGTACTTTTCATGAAAAAGTAACACAAAGTAAATTGCGTACAGCAACCTTTGAAAAAAGAAAATCTCGATGATCGAGTAAAAGAATAAAAAAGTAGTTTCGGTATGCTTTTTTAAAGAATCAAATAATAATAATAACACATACCGAAAACATACACGAAATCGTGTAAAACAGAATGATATAATGACAAGAAAGAAAAAAAAGAAATCGCATAAAATTCCAAATCTTACGGATGCGATCCTTCAAATATTTAAAAAATCTTCCAACAAAGTATATAATTACAAACAAATAGCTGCTATGCTGAATATAACAGATACCAGCGGAAGAAATCAAATCATAAAAACACTCAACAAACTCAAAGCAAAACAAAAAATTGAGGAAATTGATCGTGGAAAATACCGTGTTGTTGGTTCTACAGAATACTATACCGGAATCATAGACATGACTTCGCGCGGACAAGGTTATGTAATTTGCGATGAATTTGAAGAAGATATTTTTGTTCCAAATCACAAAATAAATCGAGCACTCGATGGTGATGAGGTAGAAGTTTATGTGTACAAACGCAGACGAAACAATCGTCCTGAAGGTGAAATTACCAACATTGTAAAACGTGCCAAAACCGAATTTGTTGGTGTGTTGCAAATGCAAAAAAACTTTGCGTTTGTGGTGGTTTCCAATCAAAAAATGTATACAGACATCTTTGTTCCAAAAAATAAAATAAACAATGCAGCAGATGGCGACAAAGTCATTGTTGAAATTGAAGACTGGCCAGCACGCGCCGATTCTCCTTTCGGGATTGTAAAACAAGTACTTGGAAAACCTGGCGAACACAATACAGAAATTCACTCGATTCTAGCTGAATACGGATTGCCGTACGAATTTCCAGAACATGTAGAACGCTCTGCAAACAAACTAGACACTTCTATACAAACCGATGAAATCAAAAAACGTCGCGACATGCGTAAAGTGTTGACATTTACGATTGACCCTAAAAATGCGAAAGATTTTGATGATGCGTTATCGTTTCAAATATTAGAAAATGGAAACTACGAAATCGGAATTCACATTGCTGATGTTTCACACTACGTACAACCAGGAACTGTGTTGGATGATGAAGCATACGAACGTGCAACTTCGGTGTATTTAGTAGATCGTGTAGTACCAATGTTACCAGAAATACTCTCCAATGGCGCATGTTCCTTACGACCAAATGAAGAAAAATATACCTTTTCTGCCGTCTTTGAACTCACTAACAAAGCGGAAGTAAAAAATCAATGGTTTGGACGTACAGTTACGTATTCTGACAAACGATTTGCGTACGAAGAAGCACAAGTCATCATTGAAACCAAAGGCAACGAAATTCCTGCGGATATTTCCCTTACGGGAGAAGCGTACAAAGTATCTCCTGAAATTGTAGAAGCAACTTTAAAACTAGACGAACTTGCCAAAATCATGCGTGGAAAACGCATGCGACAAGGTGCTATTTCGTTTGACAAAGTAGAAGTTCGTTTCAACTTAGATGAAGATAACAATCCAGAAGGTGTGTATTTCAAAACGCAAAAAGATGCCAACAAACTCATTGAAGAATTCATGTTGTTAGCCAACAGAAGTGTGGCGGCATTCATTGGAAAACAAGAACCGGAAAAAACATTCATCTATCGTATTCACGATGAACCTGATGTAGAAAAACTGGCAAATCTGCAAACGATCATTTCACGATTTGGCTATGCATTGAATCTAAAATCGAGAAAAACGACAACCAATTCCTTAAATCAACTCTTGGAAGATGTCAAAGGAAAAGGCGAACAAAATATGGTAGATACACTTGCAATTCGAAGCATGAGTAAAGCAAAATATACCACCAAAAACATTGGGCATTACGGGTTGGCGTTCGATTACTATTCGCACTTTACCTCGCCAATTCGTCGGTATCCTGATGTGATGGTGCATCGTTTATTGCAATACTATTTAGATGGCGGAAAATCGGCAAATGCAGAAGAATATGAAGAAAAATGTGAACATTCGTCCAACATGGAAGGTTTGGCTGCCAGTGCGGAACGTGATTCTGTGAAGTATATGCAAATCAAGTTTATGCAAGACCACAAAGACGAAGAATTCTTAGGCGTAATTTCAGGTGTGACGGAATGGGGAATTTACGTAGAAATCATTGCCAATAAATGTGAAGGTATGGTTCGCATTCGTGAAATCAAGGATGATTATTACACTTTTGATGAAAAGCAATATGCCTTGGTTGGTGAAATCACCAAAAATATGTATCAACTCGGTGATGAAGTTGTGGTAAAAGTCAAAAACACCGATTTAGTCAAGCGTCATTTAGATTTCGACCTTATCGGAAAACGTGTTGAGGTAGAAGCTTAAAATAATGTACTAATACCAAATCTACTGTAAAATAAGTATGAATTGCATTTTACAGTAGATTTGGTATAATTTTGTAATTTGAAAATATATTAGTTCATTGAGGCACTCGAAATGAACTTTTTTATACTGTAACATATTTCAAAAAGAAATACTAACGTATCAAACAATCATAAATCTAAAATCCATATGATCTTTACTACTACAGACAATTTTCAAAACCGAGAAATCATCGAATACTTAGGCTTAGTTTCTGGCATGACATATAGTGTAAACTACTCTTACAAAGGCATGTCGTTCAAAGACATGTTCAACATGAAAAAATACTATGCACAAGTAGAAGAAGCGATCGAAGAAGTGAAAGAAAAAACATTTCAAAAATTACAAGACAACGCTTCAAAACTCAATGCTGATGGCGTTGTTGGGATTCATGTAGATATGGAAATCAGTGCTGGAGGAGCAGTTATGGTTAGCATTACTGGAACTGCGGTGAAACTGAAATAAAAAAAGCTCGATTCCTAAAAACCGAGCTTCAACATATTCAAACTTTAGGAATACTAATACTCTTCATCCAAACATAAACAAGCAACTTCGCAAGCTAATGGACCAAAACTTGTAGTAGGTCCAGCACCGCAATAAAGGCCTGGAATAAAGGAATAAAAACTTCCTGTTCCACCTGTAACCTCATCGTGATTCAATTCAGAAACCTTTTGTTTGTTTAATTTTAGCGATTTTAAGTTCTTTTTTTTCATAATTATAGTTTTGAAGTTTTCATTGTAAAACTACTAAATGTAAACAGATAAAAATTACGGTAAAACCGTAAATAGCAGTCATTTAAACGAAGTTAAATCAAAGAAATTTCTTATAAAAAATACATCTTTTTAAAAAAATTAAATAAAAACTGTAACAATATGTTTTTTAAATACTCTTTACAAACAAACACTAAAACCAAAGGTTATGAAACATATATTCACATGTATTTTTTGTGTACTCGCATACGCAGTTACAGCGCAAACGCCCATTGAAAAACAAGTAGGCGATTTTGACGAAGTAAAAGTATTTGATTTGATAGAAATCAACTTAATCAAATCAGAAGAAAGTAAAGTAGTCATTACGGGTGCCGATACCGAAGATGTTGAAATTGTAAACAAACGCGGAAAACTAAAAATACGCATGAAATTTGATCGTATTTTTGACGGATCGCAAACGTTTGTAGAAGTATATTACAAAGATGTAGACATCATCGACGCCAATGAAGGTGCTATCATTGTAGCAAACGAAACCATGACACAACCCTATTTGAAATTAAAAGCGCAAGAAGGCGGCAGAATCATTGCCAATTTAGAAGTAGATAATTTAGATTCAAGAGCAGTTACAGGCGGTATCATAGAAACATCTGGAAAAGTAAAACACCAAGAAATTGTACTAAACACAGGTGGAATTTACGAAGGTAAAAAATTACTAACAGAACAAACCAAAGTCAAAGTGAGTGCTGGTGGCGAAGCGTATGTTTCTGCCTCTGTACTTGCAGATGCTAGAGTAAGAGCTGGTGGATACATTGAAATTCACGGTGATCCAGAAACCGTCAAAAAAAATAAAGTTTTCGGTGGAAAAATAAAAGTAAAATAACACACATATTATATATTCATCAATCAATTTTGAAAACGTCTAAACTGCCATTTAGACGTTTTTTTAGTGAAACCCATCATTGAAAAGCAACGCGCATTCAATGATGTTGGTTGAACTAATACCGCTGTAGAGCGGTATCTTATACAATGAATCTATTGGATTAATTTGATTTCTGCTTTAACTACGAAACGAATCAAAACGTGCACAATTATTTATTAAACCAATACTACAGAATACGTAGAAAAATAAAATGACCAGTCATTTTATTTTATACATGAATTGATATAAATTGTACACTAAATTAAAACTGATACTATGAAAAAATTACATACATTTTTTGCACTGCTGCTGTGTTTAGGATTTTCGTCAATACTCACGGCTCAAGAAGAAAAAATAACACCGCCAGCACAAGGAAAAGCGGTTATTTATCTCGTAAGAACTAGTTCGGCAGGATCGATCATCAATTTCAAATACTTTGATGGAGAAACATACCTTGGAAAATTCAATGGAAGAAAAGTATTCAGATACGAGTGCGATCCAGGAAAACATATCTTTTGGGCACGATCTGAAAATGTAGATTATGTAGAAGCTGAATTAAAAGCAGATGCCATATATCTATTGGAAGTAAAAGCTAGCTTTGGTTTTGTCAAAGCAGCCGTAAAATTTAATACGGTCGATTATTCCGATAAAAGACAAATGAAACGCATTTTCAGAATATTCAAAAAGAAAGAACTTATTGATTTGAATACACACGAACTTGTAGATGAATCTGAAAAAATATATGAGGATAAAACAAAAGAAGCAGACAAAAAAATCAAAAACGGTTTAGAAAAAATTGCCAAAAAGAAACAAAAGGGAAGAAAAGTCAAAAAAATAACACCAGAAATGGTATATAAAAAGCAGTAATTGCATCTCTTTTACTACTTTTGTTTTATGGTTGACGGATTACAATACGCAGTTTTATATGGATTATTCTTATCCTTTGTAGCTATTGGACCTATATTTTTTTTACTATTAGAAATAAGCATTACCAAAGGCTTTCGCAGTGCATTGGTATTCGATTTGGGCGCTATCTTTGCCGATATTGTCTTCATTTTTTTTGCATATTATAGTACCTCAGGTCTTATAGAAAAGATAAAAGACGATCCCAATCTAATCATTTTTGGCGGATTGATTCTCTGTGCATACGGAGTCATTTCCTATATAAAAACTTCCAAATCGTTTCGAAAAATAGTGCGAGAACACTACAGTGTAGACACGCGCAAAAATCTTTTTGGACTGTTCATCAAAGGATTCTTTCTAAACTTTATCAACTTTGGTGTACTAGCGGGCTGGATTGTTGCCATCGCAACCGCAAGCAAAATTACAGGCGATACCAAATACGGTTTGTTCATCTTTATTAGTACCATTTTGATCACGTTATTGGTGATGGACATTTCAAAAATTATGTTGGCAAAAAAACTAAAAAGTAAAATGACACCACGTTTTATCTTCAAAGCAAAAAAATGGGTGAGCATCATTATCATTGTTTTTGGAATCATTATGATTATGAAAGGCGGTTACGCCAGAATTACGTAAGAAACTAAAAAAGTAACAATATAAAAAAACCTCCTGATTATCAGAAGGTTTCTTTTTTTGGAGGCGTCGAGCGGATTCGAACCGCTGTACAAGGTTTTGCAGACCTCTGCCTAGCCACTCGGCCACGACGCCATATTTGAATGCAAATTTAACTAAATTTACATTCTATGCAACAAAAAACGAGGATTAAATAATAGTTTTATGAGCGTGTAGAAGTCATTTCAATCGTAACCATTTGAACATTACCACCAATTGGCGGATTTATTTTTGAAACCTCCACAGTTGCTTCATTTGCAATAGCAATTTCTTCAAAAATACGATTCAAAATACGTTTGGCAACATGTTCTAAAAGCTTAGAAGGAATCGTCATTTCTTCCTTTACAATTCTATTAATATGCACGTAATCAACGGTATCTTCCAATTGATCACTTTTTGCAGAAACTTGTAAATCTGCTTTTACAGCCACATCTACTCTATAATCACTTCCTATTTTGCTTTCTTCTTCCAAACATCCATGAAAGGCATACGCCTTAATGTTGGTAACACGAATAATTCCCATAAATAATGCTTCTTGATACCGCTAAAATACTGCATAAATGTCAAAATATCAACTTACAAACCTGCTAAAAAAAATTACGGTTTATCTTGTAAATTGTATCTAAAAAATACATGAACAAACTGATTTTGACGAAAACTTCAAAAAGCCAAATGCACGCATTATGTATTCATTATAATAGCTTCATAATGAATACAGTATTATTAAAATTTAAGCAAAAAAACAACCAAATTCATTTACTGATTGTTAAAGAATTAGCACATATTCCTTTACAAAGTTAAAAATGTTAATTTGTAAAGAAATCAAACACATTGCTAATAGCACTTGTTTTTGTTTTATAAAACTCAGTGTACGAACAACGATCACAGGTTACAGAAGTGTATTTCTGATTCTGTATATCAAATATTTTAGAAAAAGTTCCGCCAGTAGCTCGTAATTGTCCCACAGTATAGGTTCTGTTATTACATTTTGGACATTTGTAGTTAGGATGTTGCATAAATTTTTGTTGAGATGAATATTAAGTTTTATATCAAGTTAGTGTAAGATTGATTAGTATCGTTACAAGCAAACAAATTATTTCTCTTTTTGATCAGAATACTTTTCAGTAAAATATCCCAAAAGGTTTTTTCTTAGATATTCGCTTGAATTGCTTAATTTTGTCGCTCTATTTTAATACGTATTTGAACAAAAAAGAATGTCTGAAGAAGCAAAATCACTCAATTTTATTGAGCATATCATCGAAGAAGATTTGGCAAATGGAATGTCAAAAAATACCTTGCGTTTTCGATTTCCTCCAGAACCAAATGGGTACTTACACATTGGACATACCAAAGCGATTGGTATCAGTTTTGGTTTGGGCGAAAAATACAATGCACCAGTAAATCTTCGTTTCGACGATACCAATCCTGCCAAAGAAGAACAAGAATATGTAGACGCCATCAAGCGCGATATTGCTTGGTTGGGTTACCAATGGGCAAACGAATGTTACTCTTCAGATTACTTTCAACAATTATACGATTGGGCAATAGAACTCATTAAAGACGGAAAAGCCTATGTAGATTCGCAATCGTCGGAAGCTATGGCGGAACAAAAAGGAACGCCTACGGAAGTAGGAACCAACAGTCCGTACAGAGACCGAAGTGTAGCAGAAAACTTAGACTTGTTTCAACGCATGAAAAATGGCGAATTTGAAGCAGGAACACACGTATTACGTGCCAAAATTGACATGGAAGATCCAAACATGCTCATGCGTGATCCGTTGATGTACAGAATATTATATGCACATCATCACAGAACTGGCGACGATTGGTGTATATACCCAATGTACGATTGGACACACGGAGAAAGTGATTACATTGAGCAAATTTCACACTCGTTATGTTCCTTAGAGTTTAAACCACACAGAAAGCTCTACAACTGGTTCAAAGAGCATGTGTACGATTATAGCAAAGACGAATATCCATTGCAACCAAAACAACGCGAATTTGCACGTTTAAACCTAAGTTATACCATTATGAGTAAGCGTAAATTGCTCAAATTGGTAGAAGAAAACATTGTTTCTGGTTGGGACGATCCGCGCATGCCAACCATTTCTGGGTTGCGCAGAAGAGGTTACACGCCAGCAGCAATCAAAAAATTTGTAGAAACAGTTGGTGTTGCCAAACGTGAAAATGTCATTGATGTTTCACTATTGGAATTTTGCATTCGCGAAGATCTAAACAAAACTGCCAATCGTGTGATGGCGGTCTTAAATCCTGTCAAACTTGTCATTACAAACTATCCAGAAGGAAAAGTAGCATGGTTAGAAGCTGAAAACAATCCAGAAGACGCTGCTGCGGGAAGTCATAAAGTGCCTTTTTCAAGAGAATTATACATTGAACGCGAAGATTTTAAAGAAGAAGCAAGTAGCAAATTCTTTAGATTGACACTTGGAAAAGAAGTGCGACTCAAAAATGCGTACATCATCAAAGGAGAAAATGTAGTGAAAGATGCGGATGGAAACATCACAGAAATTCACTGTACGTATGACGTAGACAGTTTAAGCGGAAGCGGAACAGAAGCAAGTGTTCGCAAAGTAAAAGGAACGCTTCATTGGGTTTCTATTGCACATGCAATGCAAGCTGAGGTGCGTGTATACGATCGTTTATTCTCGGATGAAGCGCCTGATAGTCACAAAGACAAAGACTTTATGGAATTTGTCAATCCGAATTCATTACATATTGTGAATGCCTTTGTAGAACCCTATTTAAAAGAAGCAACCATAGGTGATCGTTTTCAATTTCAACGTTTGGGATATTTTTCTGTAGATGAAGATACGACGGCTGAAAAGCTCATTTTCAATAAAACGGTTGGTTTGCGTGATACGTGGGCGAAACAAAAAAAGGTTGCTGAGCAAGGTAGAAGCAAACCGCAACAAAATCAACCAAAAGCACAAAAAAATCAGCACCAACGCCCACCAATTGAAGAAATCAAACAATTAGGTAAAAAATATACCAATCTTCCAGAAGAAAAGCAGCAAATTGCCAAAGAGAAGATTCAAACCCTAGCACAAAATGTTGCCTATGAAGACTTAGAACCGTTATTTGCAACGGCAGCTAAAAAAGCAGGAACACGTATTGCTGCGATGCTAACGTTAGGTGTTTTACTGAAAAATGGTCAAGAACGCAACGCGACTATTGATGAATTCATTGAAAAAGCATTGCAAGACAAAAATGAATTGTTAGTAACGGAAGCACAGCAACTGTAACAAAACAAACGAGATATATTACCTATAAAAGACTGTACATAAAAAAGTACGGTCTTTTTTAGTAAAAATAACGACGAATAGCTACTAAAAATAGCACATCTCTCCTATTTCTCTTTTAAAAATAATCACAAAAAATCTTTGGAATGTGATATTCAAAAAGCGACACTTTTTAGCGTGCTTTTCTATTCCTTTTGGAATATATACTTCGCACACGAAAAATCAGTAAAATCAAGAGTTATTTTGAATTTGATGGAAAAAGAAAGCCATTGAAAAATCAAAAACAGCTAAATATTCAGAGAAAATAATAGCAAATCACTAGAAAATAACAGTGCTAAAAACCTAAAAAAGACCTACATAAAGCTACGATATCGTTATAAATCTTAACAATTTTTTGCTAACTAATCATTATATTAGCGAGCTAAATATATTTTTAATAAAAAAAGCCATCATTAAATCAACGTTAATGATTATGAAAATGCATTTAGACCCTAACAAAAACTTAATTAAAATTGTCATGAAAAAAATTACTCTAGCGAAGCGCTTTGCAGGCTCTTTCATTCCCTTGTTAGTGGCATTACTTTTATTAAACACTACCTTTTTAACTGCACAGAATACTGTGTATTTTCAAGATGAAGTGATTACAATGCCAAACAATATTTCAACATTTACCTGGAATTCAATGCCAGAATCTGCCAAACTTGATGGTGGATATTTTGCTTGGGTTCGTTTCAGTGAAACACCCGTACAAGCAATACAAAATGATTTTGCACAAAGAAATCTAAGACTTATTGAATACTATCCGGATAAAACATACTTAGTACACGTTCCTGAAAATACGGAAGTATCGTATCTGCAAGAAGCAGGAATCATTTCTGTTATTCCCGTAGATAACAATGTCAAAAAATCATCACAAATAAAATTAAACAACATTGACGATCATGCGATGGAAGGAAACAGCATGGTAGTTATGTTAGAATATCACGATTTTATTGACAAAAGCTATATAAAAAGAACGCTTTCCAACATCAACGCTGTAATTATTAAAGAAGATTACAGCAGTAGTAACTATCTTCAAGTAGCAATTCCTACAAGTCAAGTGGATGCGGTAGTATCAAAACCTTTTGTAAAGTGGATTGAATTAATTCCACCACCAGCAATCTTAGAAGACGTTAGAGGTAGAAGCATACACAGATCTTCAAACTTAGATTCGCAAACACCAACTGGTAGAAACTATACCGGAGAAGGCGTAGGTTTATTAGTGCGTGATGACGGAGTTGTTGGGCCACATATCGATTTTCAAGGAAGATTGAACACGGTAACCACAGCAAACACTGGAACACATGGTGACGGTGTGTCTGGAATTATGACAGGAGCCGGAAACTTAAACCCTAGTTTTAGAGGAATGGCAGCAGGAAGTGATGTATATGTGACGACAATTGCAGTTTCCTTTTTAGATGGTCCTACGGTGGATTTATTTAATGATGGAACAGTACAAATTTCAAACAACTCATACGGAACCACTTGTAATGGTGGCTATACATCTGCAGCAAGAACAGTAGACACGCAAATAAGTACCATTCCATCTGCATTGCATGTATTTTCAGCTGGAAATTCTGGAGGTTCTAACTGCGGTTATGGAGCAGGCGCAGGCTGGGGAAATATTACAGGAGGCGCGAAACAAGGAAAAAATGGAATTGCCGTAGCAAACACGTTCTTCAATGGAAGCTTAGCAAATTCAAGTAGTCGTGGACCAGCATATGACGGACGTATCAAACCAGATATTGCAGCACATGGACAAGAACAAGTTTCTACGACAGGAAACAACGGATACCAAACATTTGGAGGAACTTCTGGAGCAGCACCAGGAATTGCAGGTGTAGCAGCGCAACTATACGAAGCATATGCATTGTTAAACGGCGGAAATTTACCCGATTCTGGATTGATCAAAGCAGCGATGTTAAATACAGCGAACGATTACGGAAATACAGGACCTGACTACAGATTTGGTTGGGGAATGGTAAATGCATTAAGAGCAGCAATGTTAATTGAAGATGGACGTTACTTAGATGCAACGGTAACGCAAGGAAACAGTAACAATCACTCCATTACAGTACCAGCAAATACAAGAGAAGTTCGTTTTATGGTATACTGGGACGATGTTCCAGCAGCAGCAGGCGCAACATCAGCTTTGGTAAATGACCTAGATTTATTAGTGACAGATCCTAACAGTACTACATACCAACCTTGGATTTTAGATTCCTCACCAATTGCATCTTTCTTAAACTTTCCAGCGGCACCAGGAACGGATCGTTTGAATAATATGGAACAAGTAGCGATTACCAATCCAACAGCAGGAACGTATACTATTAACGTTAATGGATTAAATGTTCCTTTTGGACCACAAAAATATCACGTAGTATATGAAATCATTACAGACGGAATTACACTTACGTATCCAATAGGAGGAGAAAAGTTAACCTCAGGTGCTTCGACTGTAATTCACTGGGATTTTAATAATTTGGCAAACTCTACCACAGTACTTGAATTTTCTGGAGACAATGGAGCTAGTTGGTCAAGCATTGTGAGTTTAGCTTCTTCAGCCAGAAACTTTACATGGTCTATTCCGAGTAATTTAACTTCAGGAGAATGTATGATTCGTGTTACAAACGGTAGCTTTAGTAGTCAATCACCAGTAGCTTTCTCTGTGGCGCCACAAGCAACAGGAGTTGCTATTTCTCAAATATGTCCCGACGGTGTTACTCTATCTTGGAACGCAGTTTCAGGTGCAAGTTCATACGATATTTACCTCTTAGGAGAAAAGTATATGGAAGTAGCTGCCAATACTACAGCCACTAGCATGACAGTTCCTGTACCAAATCCTTTAGATCCAGTTTGGGTAGCAGTGAGCGCTAAAGGCGGAAACGGCTGGGAATCGTTACGAACGAATGCTATAAATGTGAATGGTGGAGGATTATTCAATTGTCCATTAGCGCAAGATTTAGCGGTGACGACTATCAATAACATAGAAGATGATTTTAACATACTTTGTAATACAGCGCCAATTATTATTTCGGCAGCTTTACAAAATGATGGAACGGATGCACAATCAAACTTTACAGTATCGTATCAAATAGGTTCGGGAACTGTAGTGCAAGAAACCTTTACAAATACGTTGGCTTCTGGAGCAAATACAGTGTATAACTTTACCACACCTGCTACAGTGACCGCAAATGGAGATACAACGCTTCGTGTGTGGACTTCCTTGACAGGAGATCAATTCCTCATTAATGACGAGCAAACGCTAGACTTCAGAGCACTTGTTTCTGGAACGACCATTGATTTCTTAGAAGACTTGAACGCTTCTACAGCATTGCCACAAGATTGGACAATTACAAATCCAGATTCGCAAACGACTTGGCAAATTAGTCAAAATATTGTTGGAGCAGACGGAAACCCTTCCAACGCCTTTTTCATTGATGGATATAATTATAACAATGCAGGAGGTGCGCTGGATACGTTTACAACAGAGTATTTCAATACAATAGTTAATCCAGACGCAACGTTACTATTCAATATTTCAAAAGCACAATACGGTCCTGGTTTTAGTGATGGTTTACGTGTGGAAGTTTCTACAGATTGTGGCGTATCTTTTACAGAAGTGTACTTTAAAGATGGCGGCAATTTAGCCACGGTTCCAAACACAACAAACCTTTGGGAACCAACAGATGCTTCACACTGGAGAGAAGAAATTGTAGACTTAACTCCGTATGTTGGAAACAATATTCTCTTACGATTTGTAAATATCAACGATTTTAGTAACAGTACTTTTATTGATGATATCAGAGTTGAAACTACCTTATCTTTAGGAGAAAACACATTGGAGAAAGCAATTACAATGTATCCAAACCCTGCAACAAACAATGTAGATATTGCCATCAATACTACGATTGGAAATACGTATGAAATTGAATTGCTCAACAGCATTGGACAAACAATCACCAAAATTAATGAAACACGTTTTAGTGCCAGCGCACAACAAAAATTAGATGTGTCTGGATTTGATACTGGATTGTACTTTGTAAAAATCAAAGTGGGCGATCAAGTAGTAACGAAAAAATTGATTGTAAACTAGAAACGCATCACCCATCCAACCATGTATACAAGAAGTCCTGAGAATTCATATTCTCGGGATTTTTTTTGTGATAACACAGAAGATAGATTTTCCTTATCTATTTTTAAATAACTATATAGAAATTTTATAAAAAACAACCTTTTCAGAAGCGTTTTTACAAGCTAAAAACACATTTAAAACCACTTTGTTTGTTTGGTGAAAAACCACGCTAAAAACCACTTTAAAATGATAAATAGGGAAGTTGAGACTGACTTTGCGTAAATCTTCTCTAAGCATCCAAAATTTGCTGTAAAACTTCCTTCTTCAGTCGAACGCTGATCGGAATGGTATGATCGCCGATTACAATTTGATTTCCTGTAATTTCTGAAACATGTGTTTTAGAAATCAAATACGATTTATGTGTTTGTACAAAAATAGAATCAGGCAAATGGTCTCGCAATTGTTTTAAGGTTGAATGTGTAACGATCGTTTCATCAGTAGTCACAATTTTGACATAATTCTGCATCGCTTCCACAAATAAAATTTCGTTGAGGTGAATTTTTTTGAGCGATTTGTCACTTTTTACAAAAAACACCTGTTCGTCTTCGGTTGTTTTGGTCAAACGATAGACTTTATTTACGGCTTGCAAAAAACGTTCAAACGAAATAGGTTTCACCAAATAATCAATTACTTCATACGAAAAACTCTCCAATGCATATTGCGGATACGCCGTTGTCATAATGACGGGTGGGGAAGAAGCTAAACTTTTCAGCCAATCCAATCCGGAAACTATCGGCATATTAATGTCCAAAAAAATTAAATCTACACTTTGTTGATGTAAAATTTCATTCGCTTGAAGCGCATTTTTACACACACCAACTACATTCAAAAAAGAAATAGCATCGCAATAGGCTTGCAAGCCTTTTCGTGCTAACGGTTCATCGTCAATTAATATGCAGTTTAGTATGTTCATGAAAGATCAATTATTAAATCAACGTTATAAAAATCCTTTTCGTCAGTAATTTTCAAGTCATGTTTTTCTGGATATAAAAGCGCCAATCGTCGGTGTACATTTTGCAAACCAACACCGCCAAAACTTTGTTGTTGTAGCGTTTGATCGGTAGAATTTTGTACGGACAACTGTACTTTTTGTTGCGCTTCTTCAATAGTAATCACAATCGTATTTTTTTTGGCTTCATCATGATGACTGATATGTTTGAAAGCATTTTCAATAAAAGGTGTGAGCAATAATGGCGCAATTTTCAATGAAGTATTTTCAAAATCAATCGTATATGTTACTGAAATATCATCACCTTTCCGGATGCTTTCCAAGCGAATGTATTGCGATACATAATCGAGTTCTTTTTCCAAATCAATCAACGCTTCACTACTTTCATACAATTGATAGCGCAACAAGCCTGAAAACTGTAACAAAGTATCTTTTGCCAACGCATTATTATTGCCAATCAAATGATACACACTGTTAATGCCGTTGAACAAAAAGTGTGGATTTAACTGTGCTTTTAAATATTTTAATTCCGTTTGATGTGTCTCTTTCAATAACTCTTGTTTGGCGCGTTCTGACTTGCGATATTCAAACAAAAAGCGATACAAAAACCCGAAAACGGAATACAAAACGTGAAAAAATGCATTTTGAACAAACACCGAAAAAATGACAAGAGGTAAAGAAACAGCAGAATCGAGCAAATTATAGTGAATGGCAACTCGCGTATCTAAGTAACTTTCCACGAAAGTGATGCCTACCAAAAATAGCAACGAATAAGTCCAAAATTTCACCTTTTTATGTTTGATAAAAAACGCAGGAACGAGCCAAAAAACTTGAATATAGCACAAAAACGCATTAAAAAACATGCCGTAATTATATACAATTGCTAATGAGCCAGAATCATTATCAAAGCCCATCCAAGTTAAATTTCCTGTGGTGATGTACACATAATTCAACACCCAAAAAAGAAGATGCGCTAAGACTAGTATGTACAGTTTTGTTTTGGACATGATTTTATATTGAAATACCATAAAACGTCATGCTGAACTTGATTCAGCGTCTGACTACAAAAGCGATATCAAAGTAAAACATAAATTATCAATATTTGGACCTTGCGGACTAAAGGCTGAAACATTGGACAGGAGCAAAGCGGCCTTTTTGTTTTTCTTATCAACAATCATACACGATAAATAGCCGCCAGTGCCACCATTGTGAAACAACACGGTTTTTCCTTCTTTGGTTACAATATGCCAGCCCAAACCCATTTGAACCATTTTATTAATATCAATCGTAGCTTGTTGCGGCACATTATAAATTGTATCATCTTCAAAGTTTTTACGGATAAATTTCTCCATATCAACTACATTCGATTTCATTCCACCAGCACCAACCAAGGCGTCTGTAAAATCCCAATTAGACGTTTCGGTGCCGTCAGGTTGCAACCCTTTTACCAACTGTGAAGCATCTATTTTTGATAAAAGCGTTGTAGTGTGACTCATTCCTAAAGGTTTTAAAATCGTTTCTTGCAGCAAATCTTCATAGGTTTTCTTAGTTTTTTCTGTGAGAACATATCCTAACAATCCAGCACCTAAATTGGAATAGGCACTCACTTTTCCAGGTTCATTGTCGAGTGTAAATTCACTTTTTAAATATTCGTGCAACATTTCAACGGTGTAGTCTTTATACGGATTCGCCATGTTTTTTTCCAACAGTGGAAAGATATTTTGTGGCAATCTTGGCAAACCTGAAGTATGATTGGAAAGCATTTGTAGCGTAATTTCTGTTGCCTTTTCAGGGGAATTTTCCATTGAAAACGGTAACACATTAACCAATTTGTCATTCAGTTGAAGGTTTCCTGCATGAATTTGATGCGAAAGTAGGAGCGAGGTAAACACTTTCGTATTAGAGCCAATTTCAAAAATAGCGTCTTTATTATCTATATGTTGAAGGGAATCGTTTTGGCGAATAATTCCGATATACTTGGTGGTTTCGCCATCAATCAGCGCAATAGAAAGCTGTGTATTATTCGGAAAAAGTGCTGCATTTTCGCCAATCACTTTGGCGATTTCGGCAGACATGTTGCTTGTATCAATCGCGTTGACGGCTTTTTCTTGCGAAAACACCGAAAGGAAAATAATGCAAAAATAAAGGAGTGTTCGTTTCATGATGATTGTTTTTTAATACTTCAAAATAAGCACATTAAACGAACACTATGCAATTCGTTTGACGAACGTATACAAGTTTTTGATGAACGTCAGTGAAACTCAACTTTGAAAAGCCCATCGGGCATATTTAAAGTTGTAAGTTGAACGGATCTTATTAAATGAATTTTCAATTGTTATGAGATGCTGAATCAAGCTCAGAATGACGCCTTCAAACAAACTTTTACTCCTTAATATCTTTCATTTCCATTGTATTCTCCGGAATTTTCATAGCAGTTTTAAAATCTGGAAAATATGCAATAATAGCGCCTGAATCTTTCATTTCTTTCGCTTCTACAAACGTCCATCTTTTAGCAGTTTCATTATAAAAGCCTAGCATATAACTCGTAGAAACAATGCGCTTGTCTTTCATTTTCATGACATTGTAGTTTTCTACATAACAACGATGTTCGCCTTGTTCTTTTACCACATCAGATACTGATTTTGTTTCGGCAATTTCATATACAAAACCTTCGTCATTCATTTGTTTAAAAGTAGATTCTAAATATTTTTCCATGACTTCCGCTCCACCAGCCGCATTCAAAATATTGGGATGTGTATACGTAAGTAAGGTTTTAAAATCTTGTTTCAAAGTTGCATTACAAGCCGCTTGTGCGTCTCTCATAGCCGTTGCTTTGAGTGCTTTCATATCCTGTGAAAAAACCTGTGTAGCACAAAATACAAATAGGAGGAACGTGATTTTTTTCATAATAATACGTTGTTTGTTAAGGTTAAAGATACACATAAAAAAAAACCCGAAACGTTCAATTTCGGGTTTTTGAAAAGTACTACGAATTATAGCTCATCTTTTTTGTTATTTTTTGTCTTTTTCATCGCTTCACCAATTTGATTACTTGCCGTAAAACTAGCCACCATATCGTTTAACATATTGCTTCCTGCTTGTGGTGAGTTTGGTAGTAAAATCAAATTACTGTTGGTTTCCTGTCCAATAGCTTGTAGCGTATCGTAATGCTGTGTTACTACGATTAAGGCAGAAGCTTCCTGCGAATTGATACCTACTTTGTTCAATACTTCAACAGATTCTTCCAAACCGCGCGCAATTTCACGACGCTGATCGGCAATACCTTGTCCTTGCAAACGCTTGCTTTCTGCTTCTGCTTTTGCTTTTTCAACGATTAAAATACGTTGTGCATCACCTTCGTACTGCGCTGCTGTTTTTTCTCTATCAGCCGCATTAATTCGGTTCATGGCAGCTTTTACTTGCGCATCCGGATCAATATCGGTAACTAAGGTTTTAATGATGTCATATCCGTATTCCATCATGGCATCGTTCAATTCTGCTTTTACGGCAATGGCAATGTCATCTTTCTTTACAAAGACATCATCCAATTTCATTTTTGGCACTTCGGCACGTACAACGTCAAAAACATACGAGGTAATTTGATCGTGCGGATAATCCAACTTATAAAAAGCGTCGTACACTTTGTCTCTAATCACTTTGTATTGAACAGAAACTTTTAAACGCACAAAAACGTCGTCTAAAGTTTTGGTTTCAATAATAACGTCTAATTGCTGAATTTTTAAACTTAATTTTCCTGCAATTCTATCCATCAGCGGAATTTTTAACTGTAATCCTGACTGACGAATGCTTTGAAAACGACCAAAACGCTCAATAATAGCAGCGGTTTGTTGTTTTACAATAAAAAAGGTTCCTAATAGGATAATAATGGCAAGTACTCCTGCAACAACATAGTATGGGCTTATTGGCATAATCTGTAATGTTTAAAATGTTAGTATATAAAAATAATCGTTTTTGCGTAAAAAAAGATACATTTGCGAACTTTAAAATTTTAAGTTTCCCCAAATGCAAAAACCTACGTACTTTACATTAGTAGCAATTACACTACTTTTTGTTACAAATTCGTTCGCTCAAGGTCGCTATGACAACTATAATCGCTTAGGAATATCCGCCGGAATTCATCAATTTGACATTCGTACCAACGATTTAGTCACTACAAAATCAACGGGTTTTCAAGCAGGTTTATCCACGCGCGGAACGGTTGCTCGACATTTTGACATGATCTATTTTTTACATCTTAATTTTCACGAATTCAATGTTATGGGAAGGCAAACGTTGCTCTCTGAAAATGTGGAAATTCCCTTTAACCTGTTGGCTGCCAAAGTAGGAGTGTTGGGAAGTTATAAAATCATCGAGAAACATTTGAGTGTAGAATTTGGTCCAGCCTTACAACTTTCAGATAAATTTGAAATTGATAGCGAGTTTGAAGACTTTATTTTACAAGGATACGACACATTTACCGCAAAAGAAGCACGCCAAACATCGCAATTCAATTTGATGGGCGTTATTGGAGTTTCGGCAGGATTTCAATCGTTTAAAATCTCTTTGCAATACGAATATGGATTTTCCAACGTTTTAAGTAAACTCACAGTTGACAATAACAAACTCAAAGGAAACATAGAACAGTTGAGTGTTTTAGCCACCTTCTATTTGTAAGTAACACGAAAAAAGAGCGCCGATAAACGCTCTTTTTTTAATTTTATATTTTCTCAAAACAGTATTTAAAAAACGTCATGCTGAACTTGATTCAGTATCACACATTATATATTAGTTTTCAATAACTATAATTTCAATTCTTCGATTCTGTTGTCTTCCATTTTTAGTTTTGTTTGATGCTAAAGGTCTAGTTTCTCCGTAACCTTTGGCAACCAATTTTGAAGCTTCACAACCTTGCTGAATTAAAAGTTTTTTAATTTTCTCCGCTCTTTTTTGTGATAATGCGAAGTTTAAATCTTTGTCTCCAACCGAATCCGTATGACCAGAAATTTCAACAGTATATTCATCAGAAATCTTTTTGATGATTTTACTAATGGCTAAAATTTCTGAGGTATAATTTTCAATCAGTTCATCGGTACCACTTTTGAAAATTAATTTTTCTGTATGTACTGTAAAAGGACCAAAATCATCCGAAATTATTTCTAGAGTATTTCCCGTTACGACTACATTTTGATTCGTTTTACACGAAATGAAAAAAATAAAAATGATGAATAGAACTTTTTTCATTCTACAACATCTCAATCACCTTCTCAATACGCTTAATGGTTTCTTGTTTTCCAATCATAAACATAATGGTAAACAAATCAGGTCCGCTCAATGCGCCTGCCAACGCAAAACGCAATGGTTGCATTACTTTTCCAAAACCAATTTCGTTGCTGGTAATCCAACCTTTGATGTTGGTTTGCAAACTTTCTACGGTATAATCGTCGGTAGATTCGATAATTGCTATCAATTTCTTTAAAATGTCTTCGGTGCCTTCTTTTAAAGATTTTTTACGTGCTTTTTCGTTGTATTCGGTTGGTGCTACAAAGAAAAAGTGACTTGCATCCCACAATTCTTTGACAAAAGAAACACGTTCTTTCATTTGTGCCACGACCATTTCTATGTAATTGATATCAATATCTTTCAATTCTTCACGTTCTTTTTGAAACGCAACTGCCAAACTTTCGTTAGATTTCAACTGCATGTATTGCTGGTTGAACCACTTCATTTTGTCAATATCAAAACGTGCACCTGCTTTGTTGATGCGTTCCAAATCAAACTCCTCAATAAGATCGTTCAAGCTAAAGATTTCCTGTTCCGTTCCTGGATTCCATCCTAAAAAAGCTAAGAAATTGATCAATGCATCTTCAAAGTATCCATCTTCACGAAAACCATCAAATGTTTCCTCCGTTTTTGGATCATTCCACTCTAGTGGAAACACAGGAAAGCCAAATTTGGCGCCATCGCGTTTTCCTAATTTTCCTTTTCCTGTAGGTTTTAAAATCAATGGTAAATGTGCAAAAACAGGTGCTTCCCATTCAAACGAACGATATAATAAATAGTGCAATGCTAACGAAGGCAACCATTCTTCTCCACGAATTACGTGTGTAATTTCCATTAAATGATCGTCTACAATATTTGCCAAGTGATAGGTTGGCATTCCGTCGCTTTTGTACAATATTTTATCATCTAAAATGTTGGTATCAATTTCTACATCACCACGAACAATGTCTTTTAAATGTAAGATTTCATCTTGTGGCGATTTGTAACGAATTACATACGGTTCGTCAGCAGCTAATTTTGCCTGTACTTCTTCCGCCGAAAGCGATAAAGAATTCGTCAATTTTAAACGATTGTGCCAGTTATAAATAAAGGTTTTTCCTTTGGTTTCATGCTCTTTTCTGTGTCCATCTAATGCTTCAGAAGTGTCAAACGCGTAATACGCATGTCCTTTTTCAATCAATTGATCCGCGTATTGTTTGTACAAATGCTTGCGCTCACTTTGTCGGTACGGACCAAATCCGCCATCTTTTCCAACACCTTCATCAAACGGAATTCCACACCATTCTAAAGCTTCTACGATATATGCTTCTGCACCTTCTACAAATCGGCTTTGATCAGTGTCTTCAATACGCAACACAAAATCTCCACCATGTTTTTTAGCGAATAAATAATTAAATAAGGCAGTTCTAACGCCTCCAATATGTAGCGGTCCTGTGGGACTTGGTGCAAAACGAACACGAACTTTTTTAGTCATAGATTTTAAGTAAAATGGTTATAAAGTACAAAGGTACTAGGAAAAGTGAAACCCTCAAAGTTTTCGTTTGGAGGGTTTTGATTTATTGATAGCTTGCACAAGGAAGTTTGCTTGTTTACTTTTATTTGGCAATAGCAACCATTTCAGCAGGAATACGCTTGTTCATTACTTTGAACCATAACGGTGGAATGAGTGCCATGACCAAAGACGTTGGATAGCCAAAAGGCATTTGCGGACTTTTCTCATGACAGTCTAAGAGTTGGTATTTTTTGGAAGCTTTGTAATGGTGATCGCTGTGTCGTGTGAGTTCATACAGTACAATACGCCCAATAACGTGATTGGAATTCCAAGAGTGGATTTCGCGCACACGTTCGTAACGCCCAGAAGCTAATTTTTTTCGGAGCAATCCGTAATGTTCTATGTAATTGATGGTTTCTAAGAGTAAAAAACTTACCACTGCGCTTGCCACTGCAAACATAAACGCCAAACTTCCTAAGAAAAAGAAAATACTCGCCAAGAAGCCTATCTGCAGCAGCGTAAACCACAACATGTTATTTTTAAATGAAAAGAATGAAAAATTTCCACGTTTGCGTAAGTTTTGTTGAATTTTCCAGGCGTTGATATATTGTCGCACTGTTGAGGTAATCCAAAACGAATATACCACTTGATTGTAGCGTGCCGTTGCCGGATCTTCTTTCGTAGCGGCGTGCAAATGATGTCCAAAATTGTGCTCTACAAAGAAGTGCATGTACATCGAAGGCAAGAGTAATATTTTTGCCATAATTTGTTCATACTGCGTTTTTCGGTGACCCAATTCATGCGCCACATTGATACCATTAGAACCTAAAACGATTCCTGTAGAAAAAATCAATCCGATGAATTCGTAGGTTGCATACATTCCTGTAGAAACATTGTAAAGTGTAATGATTAATAATCCAAAAACGACCGGAATATTCAAATACAGCAACCAATCAAAAACAGGATTTATAGACTTTTCTTCGACTTCTGCTTCCGATAAATTTTCTGTGTTTTGTGAAAAAATCAATTCCATCAACGGAATCACTCCAAAAGCATATATTGGCGTTAAAAATGTATAATATCCTTTTAAATACAGCGCAATTGCAGCAACTAATGGTGTAGAAAATGCTGCTAAATATTTTAAGTCCCTCATAAATCAAATGCTAAATTCAAAAGCATTTAAAAATAGTACTTTTTTTTGAAATGAAGTTTTGAATTAAAGTCGCTTATACAAACCAATACTTAATGCCGCTTGTTTTGGAACATTATTTCCAGAAAATGCGCCGCCAAAGGTTAAAATTCCACCGAAAGATTCGTTAATTTCTCCAATAGCTTTCAAGCCAAATGCACCATATTCTTGATTATTTACATACAAAGCAGTGCCTATATTACGGAACGGTAAATTTACATCACCATCGTTAAAAGAGCTGACAATATCTACAAAACCAATCAGCCAAATTTTTGAATGTACTTTGGTGCCAATTTCGCCACCAATTTTAAAATTATTGCTATAATCGTTGGTTCTCAAATCAATTCCTGTAAAAGCTTGCACATAAAACTTGTCAAAACTTCGACCAAAATTTACAGTAGGCGTGAAGGTCCAAGCGTCAAATCCTGTTCGAATTCCCGAAGACGCTTCAAACGATCCTGTATTGGCTTCTACATTTAACTGTCCAGAAATAATCCACTTTTTATTATAAAATTGATGTCTCAAACCCACCGAAACATTTCCAAAAGCAGTTTTTGAATCTTCAGTAATAAAAGAACTTCCATTGACGACATCGCCTGTGCTAATTAATTTGATAGGAAGATTTACAAGCAACGTTGTTTTGTTCGATATTCCATATTCTCCATACAATTGTAGTGTATTGTCGGTAATTTCGCGCTCAGTTTGATAATTAGGATCGCCAAAAACTTCGTCATAATTTGAAATCGTAGTAAACGAAAGTTGTGTATAAAATGTTCCTTTTTCTTGCGTCCAAGGACTCTGTGCGAACAAAATTTGGGCAGATAAAATGGTGATAATTGTATATAAATTTTTCATAATTGGCATGTTTATGAATGCTTAGTAGTAAGTTTTTTAAAAATCTTACAGAATGTTTAACAAGTTCTACATACTATTAATTGGCTAAATATGTTATTTTTATCAGTTATATGATGAATGCTTACGAACACATACAAAAGAAACTAAGTCAGTTTGTGACGAAATATTACACAAACGAACTTATCAAAGGAACGATTTTATTTTTTAGCATCGGACTTTTATATTTTATCATTACCTTATTGGTGGAACATTTTCTATGGCTTTCCACAGGCGCACGAACGGCGTTATTTTGGATTTTTATCGTGGTAGAGGTATCGCTTTTCGCGAAGTTTATTGTGCTACCATTGACAAAGTTGTTTAAGCTACAGAAAGGTATTAGTTTCAAAGATGCATCTACGATTATCGGGAATCATTTCCCAGAAGTGAACGACAAACTATTGAACGTCTTGCAATTGTCTGAAACGTCACAGGAATCTGAATTGCTATTGGCAAGCATCGAACAAAAATCAGAAGAACTACAACCGATTCCATTTCAAGTAGCGATTAATTTTAAGAAGAATATCAAATACGCAAAGTATGCTATTTTGCCTTTGGCAATTGTACTTTTTGTGTGGATTTCTGGGAACAGTTCGTTATTTAGCAAAAGCTACGAACGTGTTGTCAATTACCAAACGGCATACGAACCGCCAGCGCCTTTTCAGTTTTTAGTGGTGAATGATAGTTTACAAGCTATTGAAAATCAATCGTACAAATTGCAAGTACAAACCTTGGGTGATATCATTCCAGAAGAAGTACAAATACAATTGGGAGACGAAACCTATTTTCTGCAAAACAAAGGTATCGGAACATTCGAATATACGTTTTCGCAACCAAAAGAAGCAACAACCTTCACGCTAACGGCAAACGAAGTTACTTCCAAACCATATACATTAAACGTGGTAAAAGTTCCTTCATTAGTTAACTTTCAAATGGTGTTGGATTATCCTGCGTATACCAAACGAAAAGATGAAGTATTAAAAAGCACAGGAAATGCAACGATTCCTGAGGGGACAAAAGTAACTTGGGAAGCAAAGGCAAAACAAACCGAAAAATTGGAGTTAATTTCCAAAGACAGTACGTATGTATTTGGAAGAGCAGGAGATACCTTTGAATTGGAACGAAAAATATATCAAAATATTGATTATCAGATAAGTACAAGCAATTCAGCGCTTCAAAACTATGAAAATTTAGGTTTTGGTTTGAATGTCATTAAAGATGCGTATCCGAAACTCGATTTGCAATCAAAACGCGATTCTATTGACGGAAGAACAATGTACTTTTTAGGGCAAGTTTCAGATGATTACGGATTGAAGCGTTTGCGATTGGTGTACTATCCAGCAGAAAATGCTAAGGACAAAACGTCGGATAACATTCCAATCAGTTCGTCAAATATTGACCAATTTCAATACACATTTCCAGGAAATTTAGAATTGACAAAAGGCGTCAATTATGAATTCTATTTTGAGTTGACAGATAACGACGGAATTCGTGGAGGAAAGAATGTAAAAAGTGAAATCTTCAACTATCGAAAACTCACCGATACGGAGTTGCAAACAAAACAGTTGCAACAGCAAAACGAAACGATCAAAGATTTAGACAAATCTCTAGAAAAGCTTCAAAAGCAACAAGACGAGCTCAAAAAGATCACTCAAAATCAAAAAGAAAAAAGTGAGCTGAATTTCAACGATCGTAAAAAGCTGGAAAAATTCTTGCAGCGACAAGATCAAAGCGATCAAATGATGAAGAAATTCTCAGAACAATTAGAGCAAAACTTAGAAGATTTTCAAAAGGAAGAAACGCAAGATGACGAAGACAAAGAGTTGTTGAAAGAACGTTTGGAACGTCAGCAAAAAGAATTGGAGAAGAATGAAAAGTTGATGGAAGAGCTGAAAAAATTAGCCGATAAAATCAGCGAAGAAGAATTGCAAGAAAAACTCGAAGAACTCGGAAAACAACAACAAAATAATAAAAAGAATCTGGAGCAAATTCTGGAATTGACAAAGCGTTATTATGTAACCAAAAAAGCAGAAAAGATTCAAAAAGAACTCCAAGAATTAGCGAAAGAGCAAGAAGAATTGTCTAAAAAATCAGGTGACGAAAATACCAAAGAAAAGCAAGATGATCTGAATAAGAAATTTGACGATTTGCAAAAGCAGATGGACGAATTGGACAAAGAAAACAACAAGCTCAAAAAACCGCTAGACTTAGAACGAAGCAAAGACGATGAAGAAGACATCAAAGAAGAACAGGAAGGCGCTTCTGAAGATTTAGAAAAAAGTGAAGAGTCGGAAAGTGAACAACAAAAAGGAGACAAGCAAAAAAGTGCGAAATCAAAGCAGAAAAAAGCGGCTCAAAAAATGCAGCGCATGAGCAAAAGTATGCAAACGTCTATGCAAATGAGCGGGCAACAAAGTATCCAAGAAGATGCCGAAATGCTGCGTCAAATTCTAGATAATTTACTTTTATTCTCTTTCGATGAAGAAACGTTAATGAAAGGTTTTGAATTAATTGACAATTCAAATGCGGGATATGCTTCTAAATTGAAACGTCAAAAAGAACTGCGAAAAATGTTTGAACATGTGGACGATAGTTTATTTGCATTGTCGTTACGTCAGCCAACCATTTCTGAAAAAATTAATGGTGAAATCACAGAGATTTACTATAATATTGACAAATCTTTAGAACAATTAGCGGAGAATAATGTCTACAGAGGTGTTGCTTCTCAACAATACGCGTTGACGTCTACAAACAAGTTAGCTGACTTCCTTAGTGGCGCTTTAGACAACATGAATCAAAGCATGGGAAAAGGTCAAGGTCAAGGAAATCAAGGCATGGGACAGAGTGGACAAAACCAAGGTCAAGGAAAAGGATTTCAATTGCCTGATATCATTCAATCGCAAGAAGACATCAACAAACAGATGAAAGATGGCATGAAGCAAGAAGGTCAAGGAAAAGATGGCAAAGATGGCAAAGAAGGTGGCAAGGAAAAAGGTGACAAAGGCAAAGGAAACAAAGATGGAGAAGATGGTGAAAACGGTCAAAATGGTGGTGGATCGGGTAGTGGAAGTGAAGACCAATCAGGAAAACTATACGACATTTTTAAGCAACAACAACAGTTGCGCAATCAATTAGAACAGCAATTAAAAGATAAATACGGAGACAAAATTGAAGATCCACAAGCGCGCGAATTGCTCAAACAAATGGAGCAAGTAGAAACGGAATTGTTAGAAAGAGGCTTCAATGATGAAACCATGAAAAAGATGATTGAATTGAAATATCAGCTTCAAAAACTAGACAAAGCTGCCTTTGAACAAGAGAAAGAAACCAAGCGAGAATCTACTTCAAATCGCAAAGATTTCAACAATACTACCAATGAAAAAATGCCCGATGTGCGACAGTATTTCAATCAAATTGAGATATTAAACAGACAAGTATTACCTTTGCGGAATAATTACAAAAAGAAAGTACAAGAGTATTTCAAAAAGAAGGATGATTAGTTTTCATTACGAAACGGATTTTGAGCTTTCAACTGAAGCGAAAATAGAACAATGGATTAGCAATGTAATCGCGTCTGAAGACAAACGAGAAGGTGACATCAATTACATATTTTGTGATGATGCGTATCTGCATAAATTGAATGTAGAATTTCTAAATCACGATACGTTAACGGACATTATTAGCTTTGACAATTCTGTTGGAAGTGAGTTGCACGGTGACATATTTATATCTGTAGAACGTGTTGCTGACAATGCCAAAGATTTCAAGGTTTTGTTTGAAGAAGAATTGCGTCGCGTGATGGTTCATGGAGTATTGCACTATTGTGGATACAAAGACAAAACAGACGCCGATCAAGAAAAAATGACCGAAAAAGAAAACGAAAAACTTCAAATGTTCCACGTGGAACACTCATAAATAACTTGTACATAATTGCTAAAGTAAAACAGAATTTCAATCGTTAGGATATGTTTAATACGGAATATGATGTGATTGTTGTAGGCGCAGGACACGCAGGCTCAGAAGCTGCTGCTGCTGCTGCAAACATGGGAAGCAAAACCTTGTTGGTGACGATGAACTTGCAAAACATAGCGCAGATGTCTTGTAATCCCGCTATGGGCGGAATTGCCAAAGGACAAATTGTGCGCGAAATTGATGCGCTTGGAGGTTATAGCGGAATTGTTACGGACAATTCGGCTATTCAATTTAAAATGCTGAACAAGTCCAAAGGACCAGCAATGTGGTCGCCAAGAGCACAAAGCGATCGCATGCGTTTTGCCGAAGAATGGCGTTTGATGTTAGAGCAAACCAATAACCTAGATTTCTATCAAGAAATGGTGCGTGGTTTGATCATTGAAGGAGGAAAAATAAAAGGCGTAAAAACCTCTTTAGGACTAGAAATAAGATCCAAAACAGTTGTCTTAACCAATGGAACATTTCTCAACGGATTGATTCATATTGGTGATAAAAATTTTGGTGGCGGAAGAGCAGGAGAGAGAGCCGCAACTGGAATTACAGAAGAATTGGTAGCACTTGGTTTTGAATCAGGACGAATGAAAACTGGAACACCGCCACGAGTAGATGGAAGATCGTTAGATTATTCAAAAATGATCATTCAGCCAGGTGATGAAGTTCCAGATAAATTCTCGTATTTAAAAGCAACCAAACCATTAGAAACGCAACGTGACTGTCACATGACGTACACATCTCCAGAAGTACATGATTTACTGCGAGAAGGTTTTGATAGATCGCCCATGTTTAATGGAAGAATTAAGTCGATTGGACCACGTTATTGTCCTTCGATTGAAGATAAAATTAATCGTTTTGCTGATAAAGATCGTCATCAATTATTTGTAGAACCTGAAGGCTGGAATACAGTTGAAGTATATGTAAACGGTTTCTCAACGTCGCTTCCAGAAGATGTACAATACAACGCATTAAAATCAGTCGTAGGTTTTGAAAACGTAAAGTTTTTTAGACCTGGATATGCCATTGAATACGATTACTTTCCACCAACACAATTGAAGCATACACTAGAAACCAAACTTGTAGAAGGTTTGTTTTTTGCGGGACAAATTAATGGAACAACAGGTTATGAAGAAGCGGCTTCGCAAGGAATCATGGCAGGAATAAATGCAGCACTTCAAGTGCAGGAAAAGGAAGAATTTATTCTAAAAAGAAACGAAGCATACATCGGAGTTTTAATTGATGATTTGATCACAAAAGGAACGGAAGAGCCGTATAGAATGTTTACGTCTCGCGCTGAATATAGAACGTTGTTGCGTCAAGATAATGCAGATTTTCGTTTAACACCTGTCGGACACAAATTAGGTTTGGCAAGTGAAGAACGTTTGCGAGCGATGGAAACCAAGAAAACAAATTCGGATGCATTTATTCAATTCTTTAAAGACACCAGTGTAAAACCTGAGGAAATCAATCCTGTATTGGAAGCTAAGAATTCATCGAAAGTGAAACAACAGGATAAGATGTTTAAAATATTTGCGCGTCCAAATATTAGTATGGACGACATGCGAAATGTGGCTGCCGTGGAAGAGTTTATTCAAGAACATGCGCTTGGAAAAGATGTATTAGAACAGACGGAAGTTCAAGTCAAATATGCGGGTTATATCAACAAGGAAAAAAGCAACGCAGACAAGTTGAACAACTTAGAACGTGTAAAAATTCCATCAGATTTTGTGTATGATGGCTTGACGAATTTGTCGATGGAGGCACGACAAAAGCTATCTAAAATTCGTCCTGTAAACTTATCGCAGGCTTCACGAATTAGTGGAGTTTCTCCAAGTGATATCAGTGTGATGTTGGTGTATTTGAACAGATAAAAACTTAGATTGTTCCACGTGGAACATTTTCTTATGGAAGTAAAATCACTAGAACATACGCCAATACAAACCATTTTAGAAACGTTGAATTATGCATTTTCGGATTACTTAATTCCCATCAATTTTACCGAAGCGTATGTCAATGAACGTTGGACAGCTTCTGGCGTAGATTACCGTTTGTCGTTTGGTGTATTTGATCAAGGAAAGTTAGTCGGTTTCATTATTCATGCGATTAATAAGTATGATGGAATTAAAGTTGCGTACAATGCTTCTACAGGAATCATTCCGACACATCGAAGAAAAGGTTTGTTGACACAGTTGTATGCAAAGGCGATTTCTGCACTACAGGAAAACGGAATTCAAAAAAGCACGCTGGAATGTATTACTAAAAATGAACGTGCTATTTTGGCGTATCAAAAAGTAGGTTTCAAAATTGATCGACAGTATCATTTATATACCTTCGATTGGAAGAAAACTGAAATTAAATCTGAGTTTGAAATTAAAACGAACGATAACTTTTCTTTTGACGATTTCAAAGAATTACAAAACTATATTCCTTCTATTGAAAATCAAGATCATTTTTTAGAAAAGTATAAAAGTAGTTTGCATGCGATTTCTGTTTTTGACGAAAGTAAAATTGTTGCGTATTTACTCTTTCATAAAACGTCCAAAAGAATTCATCGTTTAGGAGCAAAGGGTAACAATTGGAAAACATACGGAAGTATTTTGTTTACAGGATTACCAACAGGAAATTATAATATCATAAATGTAGCTACAGAAAATAAAAACATACACAGTTTTTTTAAAACAATGAAGTTTGATAATTATATTGATCAATATGATATGAGTTATGATTTCGACTTCGTTCAATCATAAGATTCTGAAAACTGATAAAACAGGTATATTAAAAAATTAATAATGTTCCACGTGGAACAATTTAATAAAAATTTAGAAGCAACTAAAAATGGAGAACATTACAGTAAAAGATCATTCTGTTTCTGGTGAAGATTTTCAATTGGTTTTTGATGAAGTTTTAGAAATGTACAAAACCGAACCACAACCAAGCTTGGAAACCTTGTCTTCCTATTACGAAAGCGAAGATTATATTTCACATACGGATGCCAAGCGTAATTTGTTCGAAAAAATATATCATTGGGTTCGTTCATACATGCTTTCTAAAAAAATGATCATTGTAGAAAAGTACACCAAAAGTAATACTAAAAAAGTATTAGACATTGGTTGTGGCACAGGCGACTTTTTAGCAATGTCTCAAAAATACAAATGGGAAATTGCAGGCGTTGAACCTGACGCACAAGCTAGAAAAATTGCCGCACAAAAAACCGAAACAGAAATTCACACGAACGATTGGCTTTCACAAATTCCCGATCATAGTTTTGATGCAATTACAATGTGGCATGTGTTGGAACATGTTCCAAACTTGGACGAACAAATTGCAACACTAAAAAGAATCATTAAACCTAACGGAAGTCTTTTTATAGCAGTTCCAAATTTTAAAAGTCACGATGCACATCATTACAAAGAATTTTGGGCAGCGTTTGATGTGCCACGACACTTGTGGCATTTCTCACAAAAATCTATCAAATTACTTTTTGCAAAAGAAAACATGAAAGTAGTAAAAATCTTACCAATGAAATTTGATGCGTATTATGTGAGTTTACTTTCTGAAAAACACAAAACAGGTAACATGAATCCGATCAAAGGATTTTACAGAGGATTTGTGTCAAACTTCAAAGCCATATCATCTTCCGAGTATTCTTCGCTCATTTACGTCATAAAAAACAAGTAACAACACATTTTAAGCTGTTTTAAGACTATTATTTAGCAAAACACATACAAACTGCTGTCGATTTTTTAAAACGATCTTAAAAACGGGTATAAAAAGGTGAATTTTAATAAATGATACTTATAATATGATTTAAAACCATAAATTATTCTTATGTCATCGTTTTTCGTTAAAAATCATGCAACCATCACAATTTGTTATGTAAACTTTATTTCTATTTTTGCGGAACGAAAATGACATAAAACAAAAAAACTTGGTTTGCTCATTTTTCAAAAAACCTTGAAACTAATAAAAAACGATACAAATGAAAAAAGGAATTGTTTTAGTACTTGCCGTGTTGGCATTCTATGCTTGTGAAAAACCTGCAAAAATTGGATTTGTAGACAATTCAACGCTCATCAATGATTACGAAGAGAAAAAAGAGTTGGAAGCGCTGATGAAAGTAAAGATTGAAAATTTTGAAAAGCGAAACGACAGTATTGGACGTTCTTTTCAGATGGAAGTTCAAGATGCACAAATTAAAGCTGCAAAAATGTCTCAAAAGAAGCAAGAAGAATTGATGGGACAATTGCAAAACAAACAAACCATGTTGCAACGCCAATTTCAAATGGATGAAAACGCTATCAAACAGGAGAGTCAAACCAAAAATGATTCGATTATCAATAAAATAAAGCGTTTTATTGAGAAGTATGGTGAAAAAAACGGCTACGACTTTATCATGGGAAAAAATGAATTCACTGGGAATTTATACTATGGAAAGGAAACATACGATTTAACGAAGACGATGCTGGAAGAGTTGAATAAGCAATACGCAGCAGAAAAGAAATAATAAAAATAACGCACACAAGATGTACTAAAAAGGCTTTCGAAAGAAGGTCTTTTTTGGTTTTGAATAGAAGTTTAGACTGCGTTGCTTTTAGATCATTAGAATTGAGTATTGAGAGTTTTGAAACGTCATAGCGAACAAAGTGAAGCTGTCTGTTACTTTAGAAACAGATTGCCACGTTGTAAACTCCTTGTATGCTGAGTGAGTTGAAGTAAGCAAGGACGTTTCAAACAAATTGACAAATACACACTACACACTCCGATTCCTAAGTCAGCGTGAGTTCCAACTCGTGCTAAAATCAAACCTTCCGAATCATTTCCAAAAAATCCGCTCGCTTATTTCGTGAAACAGGCAACTTATGATTGTCTTGTAATACCACATATCCTTCGTTTAAATACTTTAAAATATAATTGATATTGATCAAGTGCGATTTGTGAATGAGGTAAAAATCTTGATGTTGTAGCAATTTAAAAAAGTGTCCAATACTGTACGAACTCACAATGGGTTTGCTGTGTAGAAAATAAATTTTAGTATACCCATCGGTTCCTTGACAGTGAATAATGTCTTCAATCTTTACAAACTCCAACCCTTCTTGAGAAGGAATCACAATTTTCTTTTGTTGAAAGGACTGAATGCCCAAATTTTCAATCAACTGTGTGTTTTTTTGCAACGCCGTTTTATCGGCAATATTCTGCGTGGCAACAGAAACGGCTTGTATTAAATCGTGGCTATCAATTGGTTTTACAATATAGCCAATAGCACAATGTTTAATAGCTTCAATGCCGTAATTATCAAAAGCGGTTACAAAAATAACTTCAAAACTAGGCTGTGCAATTGCTTGTAATACTTCAAAACCATTCATACCTGGCATGGCAATGTCTAGAAACACCAATTGTGGTTTCAAATTGGTAATCAATTCCACAGCTTCTTCAGAATCTTGGGTTTCGCCAATAATCTGTACGTTGGGACACAAGCGTTCGAGTTTATTCTTTAAAATCGCTAAGGATTTAAATTCGTCGTCAATCAAAATAGCAGTTACAGTCATAATTAATTTGGTAATTTAAAAATTAGGGTGACAATCGTTCCTTGTTGATCACTAATATCAGAACGATCTTTCATGGTATATTCCACGTGCCAATTATCAATTTGCTCTAGCAATTTTAGACGTTCGTCCAATACTTGAGAAGAATGTGATTGTTGGTTTTTAATCGTATTTTTAGCTAATTTTTTAGAATTTTTAATACCGATGCCATCATCTTTCACCACTACACAAAAACGATCTTCAGAAAGTTGTGAAAATGTAATTGTGACTTTTCCAGGAGATTTCTTATGAAAAACACCATGATTTACGGCATTTTCTACAATAGGTTGCAACACCATGGATGGAATAAACGCTTCTGTATCAACTGTTTCGTCACAGATAATTTCATAAGATAATTTCTCTTCAAAACGAAGTTTTTCTAAAGCTAAATAATTGGAAATCAATTCAATTTCTTCTTCAATGGTAATGAGTTGCTTGCGGGAATACTCAAAAAACTGACGCACTAACTTTGAAAAACGTGTCAAATAATTCTCTGAAAGTTCAATATTATTCAGTTGAATGTAATACTGAATCGCGTTCAATGAATTATGCACAAAATGTGGATTCATCTGTGATCGCAAGGCATTCAATTCAAGTTCAACCATTTTCTTCTCGTAACTATTGATAGACATTGTTTTTTCTGTGAGAATTTTATTTTTACGCGTATTAAACACATAAAACAGGAACACAACTCCTACGGCAATCAGCAAAAAAGCGCCAGATAGCAAAAAAAATATTTCTTCTGAAAACGCGTCCTTTATTTTTTCTTCTTCTCCAAACATAAAAAGCTTTTAAAAATGCAACCATATAAAACGGCATTCAATACTGTGATGACAATCGCATAAAAATTTCCACCATAATCTAGGTAACTGTGAAATATCAACAACGGAATCAATCCGATATAAAAAGAAAACAATCCTGTGACAATCCAGAATTTTTGTGAGGAAGCAAACGAAGTAATCGTATTGGTGTTGAGCAATTCTACAAAATAGCTAATGGTCAACGTTAAAATGCAAAAAGCACCTGCAATGATTGGATTTAGATATAAATAATAAAATAGATCTTTATCGAAAAGATCATACACAAAAAACACTAAAAAAATACTTAATAAAAGCGGAATTAAAAATTTGCGCTTACGTATGATTTTGTGAAACCAGAAGAAGTAAAACAAAAAAGATACTAAAGTGAAAATATTGTATACAATATCATTCAAACCATCTGCAAAATAACCATAACATAGTCCTACAATTTCATGTATCACTACATAAATTAAGAACCACAAAAAATAACGCTCTGTTGTTTTTTTATACGCTTGCCAATACCAAATAGCCGCTGTCAAAGCCGCTATTTGGAAGCATAAAAAGAAGCTGTTTACTAATAGATTCATCGTTGTCAATTAGTGTATTACATTATGTACAGGACATTCCAAAGGAGAGTCGTAATTTTTTGGCGGTCTGCGCGAGCCTCCATAATTTAAAGCAGGGATTTCGTATATATTTTCATAGTCATTTACATCATCGGTAGCACCTTTTCGAGTGGCTACAAAAAATACGGTGGTATAATAGATGCCTGGTTCATCATTGATAGATTTCATATCACCTTTAACCTTATCTTCTTTTTGGTTATAATCTTCTATGTATTTTGCACCTATGTATACGCGAAACCCTAATTCTTCTTCATTTACATTTTCTTCTCTAGCTTTTCCTCTTAGAAAAGCCAAGGCATCTACCATTTGTTTGTTTGTAAATGAAATCTCTCGATTGTCATATTCGGGATTCTGATCAAAACCTTTATTTATGACATAATTCTCCTCCATAGTTTGGGCGTCTATAGTGCATAGTGCTGTTTTTGGTAACACTGTAAGATTCACTTTATCATCATCGCAGCAACTGCTTATCATCAAAAGTAAGAATAAAATTGTTAAATATTTTGTATTTATTTTCATAATCGTAGTATTGTGTTCCGCCTGCGCAAACAAGCGGAACGTTTTTTAAACTGTTAATTAACTCTTTATTACGGTAATAGGAAAGCGTGTTTTTCCTGTATTATCCTGATTAATTTCTATCTGATCAATGCAATAGTCTACCAAAATCTCATAGTCTTGTGGTGTTGCATTTTCAGTTAGTAAGTGTAGTTCTTGGCTTGCACAAGTACATCCGCATAAATCTCCAAAATGTATCAAACGACTTGGAATCAACTGAATGGTATTATTTACTTGTGAAACAATCGTTGCGTTTTCTTTTCCTAGCGTACGGATAGGCGTATGTACGTTAGTACTTTGTGATACAACTGCATTGCCATTACCTACAACTGTTCCGCTTTGTCCTTTAGGAACAATGCTAATATTTGTAATTGTCAATCCTCTAAAGCGTAAATTTCCATACGGATTGCACGCTGTGATATACACGACTTCTTGATCGCGACTCTCCAGTTGATCTCTTTTTCCATCGCCCCAATGCAAGTAGAAGCAAGGCTCTAACGTTGGCAAATCGAGCATAGAACAGGTTTCTTCAGAATACGGCGTTTTACATCTACGCGAATTGTTTTCTTTTCCTTTAATCAAGAACGATTTACCAAGTGCTTGCTCTTTCAAAACTTTTTGTTCTTCACCAATAGCTGCTGCACAAACGGAGCAATGACAATCATCTACACATTCGCAATCGTGGGTACAGTCGTGACATTCTTTTGCAAACAATTCGCTAATTGGGAATCTGAAAATCAAAAACTCATCATGATTAAATCCTTGAAAGGGCGCGCCTGCCGATGAATCTTTTCCAGAGTCGTACCAAATAAAATGTGCCGATTTGTCAATTTTTGGATAGGCTCTAAAAGGTCTATTTCCGTTGGAAACTCCTTTTGTTACTGCTTTCCATTTTTTGCAATGTGCCTTTTTCAATTCGGTATTCACCAATTGTGCAGAAGGTCGTGTTTGTGGTGTGCTAAAATTAATTCCTGTTGGAAACACTTCCCATTTTGCATGTGTTCCAGAAAAAACGGTATTTGCTCCGTGCAATTCTGCTAGCAAACCATTTAATCCGCCATTATCACTCCAACACACAAAATATATAAATTGATCACAGCTTGCTTTGGCTTCAAACTGTACAGCGTCTAATGTACTGCTGTCTGCTATTTTGTTTGTCAATTCTTTACAATTACCAATATATACATCGGCATAATTATCACAGGAATAAATTCCTTTTATCAACCGTGTCTGCTGACAATTTTCTTTATTTTTCATAAATATATATTTTAAAATTTCCTACTCTATTTCTAAAAAAGGCTTTTCGGTTTCCGCCTTTTGAGGTGGTTTCATTACGTAATTGATGAGCACAAAGATGAACGTGTCATTGCCAATTGCATAGAGTAGTTTTATAAAACGTGGAGTTGATTCGATGATCGGTTGGCTTGATTTCATAATACTGTATTAAAAAACCTACAAAAATTAGCTATGCCGCTACGAGAACGTTAATTTTGTGTAAAAACAATAGTAGCGACGTAACTTTTCACCAACTGAATCGTTTCTTTGAATGACAAACCACCAAATTTAATTCTAACTACCTATGAAAAACAGCTTCGTCTGTCTCTGTTTCCTTATGTCTACATTTCTCTTTGCACAAGAAAAATTCAGCGTAAGCGGAACCATCAAAGACCAAAAAAACGGTGAAACACTCTTTGGAGCCACCGTCTATCTCAAAGGAACCACAAATGGAACCGTCACTAACGAATATGGTTTTTATTCCATAACAGCATCTGAAGGAACATATACCTTGGTGGTTTCGTTTTTAGGCTATGAAAATGTCACCAAAGAAATTACGCTCAATGCAGATCAAACGCTCAATTTTGAAATCGCAGAAGCATCCACTTCGTTAGATACGGTGGTCATAGAAGCGGAAGAATCAGAACGTGTCAGCATTCGAAAACCGCAAATGAGTGTCTCCAAACTCAACGCGGCAACCATCAAACAAATGCCCGTGGTTTTGGGAGAAGTAGACGTCATCAAATCCATTCAGTTGTTGCCAGGAGTGACCAATAGTGGAGAAGGAACTGCCGGATTCAACGTGCGTGGTGGTGCAGCCGATCAAAACTTAGTCTTGCTCGATGAAGCCATCATTTACAATACCTCACACTTTTTTGGGTTTTTCTCGGTGTTTAATGCAGATGCGATCAAAGATATCAAACTGTACAAAGGAGACATTCCCGCGAAATTTGGCGGACGAATTTCTTCGGTGTTAGACGTACGTCAGAAAGATGGAAACAGTAAAAATTTAGAAGTAAATGGCGGTGTCGGAATCATTTCGAGCCGTTTGGCGGTTGAAGGTCCGATGTTTAACAAAAAAGGATCTTTTTTAGTAGCGGGAAGAAGCTCGTATGCACATCTATTCATGCCATTAATTGAAGAAATTGCCGATGATAAAATTTCGTTCTACGATTTGAATTTGAAAACCAATTACGAAATCAACGAAAACAACCGAATCTATCTATCTGGATACTTTGGAAGAGACATTTTTGACATTTCACAATTCATCAAAAACCGCTATGGAAATTCGTCAGCAAACTTACGTTGGAATCATGTATTCAATGAAAAACTCTTCTCAAACCTATCACTAATCTATAGCAAATACGATTATGAAGTCATTCTCGATTTCATCAAACTCGATTGGGTTTCCGACATTACAAACTTCAACCTAAAATACGATTTACGTTACTACGCCAACAACAAATTAAAACTCGATTTTGGAGTTAGCGGAATTACCTATGATTTCAATCCTGGAGAAGTGCGTCCGTCAGAACCAGGTTCGTCCATCAACTTTCGAAAACTAGATCAAAAAAGAGCTTTTGAAGGCGCCGCATACATCAGCGCAGAACACGAATTGACAGACAAATTAACCGCACAATATGGAATGCGTTTTAGTGTATTCAGTCGTTTGGGCGGACAAGCCATTTCAAACTACGCCAACAATCAACCAGTCGTGTATAATGAAGAAATTGGTATTTACGAAGAAGGCGAGGAAATCAGTACTACGGAGTATTCAAAAAGTGAAAGTATTAAAACCTTTGCCAATGTTGAACCGCGTTTAGGACTGTCTTATCAATTAAATGACAATTCTTCTGTAAAGGCAAGTTACACACGCTCGGTGCAATACGTACACTTACTTTCCAACACGATTTCGGTAACGCCGTTAGATGTTTGGACACCAAGTGGCGAATACATTGATCCGCAAAAATCCAATCAATATGCCGTTGGATATTACCGAAATTTCAAAGACAAAAAATATTCGCTCGAAGTGGAAGCGTATTACAAAAACGTTGACAACCGCATTGATTATATCGACGGTTCCGATTTGATCGGAAATAACACTATTGAAACAGAAATCTTAAATGGAGAAGCACGCGCGTATGGTTTGGAGCTTTTATTCCGAAAAGACAAAGGAAAATTCAAAGGTTGGTTTGCCTATACACTTTCCAAGTCGGAGCAACGTGCGTTGGGCGGAAATGCGGGCGGACCAGGAATTAACCGCGGAGATTGGTACAATACACCTTTCGACAGAACGCATGATATTTCCATCACGGGAAGTTATGATTTCAATGAAAAATGGCGATTCAGCGCTAACTTTGCTTACCAAACTGGTCGTCCCGTAACCTTTCCAAACGGACAATACGAGTATGAAGGGTTGTCCATTGCCAGTTTCGATCAGCGAAATGCCAATCGTTTGCCAGATTACCATCGCTTAGACCTTTCTGCAACTTTTACACCAACTAAAAATAAAAACAGGCGTTGGCAAAGCGAATGGGTTTTTGGGTTGTATAACGCTTACGCGAGAAGAAACGCTGCTTCGGTATCATTCACGCAAGATTTTAACACAGGAATTAACGAAGCACGTAGACTTTCTATTTTCGGAAGTGTCATTCCATCTATTACGTACAATTTTAAATTTTAAGATCATGAAAAAATACATACAACTCACATTTTTATTTGTTCTCTTGATTGCTTTTAGTTCATGTGACGATCCTATTGATGTAGATTTGGAAGAAGCGCCACCGCGTTTGGTGATTGAAGCTTCTCTCGATTGGGAACAAGGAACAGCGGGAAACAACCAAACGGTAAAATTAAGCACGTCTACGCCGTTTTTTGATACTAATATTGACACGAGTGTAACTGGCGCAAGTATAAAGGTGACCAATGATGATACAGGTGCTGAATTCATTTTTACAGATCAAAATGATGGAAACTATACCACGAATAATTTTGTGCCAATTTTAAACAATTCATATACGTTGGAAGTGATTTATAATGGAGAAGTGTACAACGCTACGGAAACCATGACGCCAATTACAGGCATCAACGAAGTATTTCAGTCCTTAGAAGGCGGATTTGACGAAGAGTTGCTCGATGTAAATATCACCTACAATGATCCACAAGAAATGGGCGATTTTTATATGATTCGCTTGCAGGAAGTGGGCGATTTGTTTCCGATCATTGAAACGCGTTCGGACGAATTTACCAACGGAAATGTACAAGACGAATTCTTTGAAAAAGATGACGATGACGACAATCCCGACAATCAATTTGATCCAGGAGATGAAGTAAACATCAAACTTTTCGGAATTTCGGAACGCTACTACAATTACATAACTTTACTCGTAGAACAATATGATTCTTCAGGAAACCCATTTGCAACCACACCTGCGGAAATTCGTGGAAACTGTATCAATTTGACGAATGCTGATAACTATGCGTTTGGCTATTTCAGAGTCACACAATTTGATCAAGTAGATTATACGTTTCAGTAGAAAACTTTTTTACAGGCTTTGATTTTAGTTAAAAATCGCTTAGATTTATCAAACAAATCTTACAAATTTGTAGTTTCATCTTTGTAAAGATTTTGAAGTCCCAATCATCAACCTAACAATAAAAAAATGAAAAAAGTATTCCTACTAGCTCTAATCTGTTTGTGTACAGTACAAGTAATGAACGCCCAAAACTATGACGTTCCACCAAATCCGGAACAAGGAAAATGCTATGAAAGGTGTTTTGATTACAACAAAGAATTTGAATGGAAAGAAATAGACTGTTCAAAAATAAAAGAACAAAATACAAAACTTACGGAAGCGCAACTCTCCAAAATAGAAACGGAAAAGCAAAAAATGCAGCAGTATCAAAAAAAGCTAAAAGCATTAGGCTACAAAGTTGAGGTAACTGGAATTGCAGATAATCAAACAATTATTGCGCATCATAAGTATTTAAAATCACAAAAAAAATAGCGAAGGAATACGAGAAAATTCACTTCAAAAAAGACACAAAAAAACCTCGGTAATAAAGCATTACCGAGGGAAGAAAAACTAGTAAATAGGTTTTGAGATGTATTTTCTTTTTCCCGAATTTCGTGAGACAACTACCGAAATAGTTGCTTTTCTTTTTCATAACATTCGTTTCCCATCCTAAATTTTTTATATTCAGTTAAAAAAAAGGGCAACAAAGACTTTAGCCTCGATCTCAATAGCTTTGCTGCCACTTATTTTCAACTAATAAAAAACCGACTTAATTGAACTTAATATTTTTATGAACGTATAGAAATGTTAAATTTCTAAGTATTTGTTATCTTTAATGTGCTTAATTTGATGATAAAACAAGTAACTTTTAAAATACCCTACCAATATTTTAAAAAAAATTAAAAATAAATTTCCGTAGTTTTGAAAACTGAACGTACCTAACCCAGAATTCATGACTTCGGAAGACAAATCCGTTTGCGAATCAAAACACTACGAAAGCATCTTTAATACACATGCCGAAACACTTCGGAATTTTGTGTATTACAAATGTGGAAGTGAACAGCAAGCAGAAGATATTGTGCAAGAAGCCTTCATTAAACTATGGAAAAACTGTGCGAAAATAGTATTCACAAAAGCCAAATCGTATTTGTTTACGGTAGCAAATAATATGTTTTTAAACGAAGTTGCACATCAAAAAGTCGTTTTAAAATACAAACAGCAAACGAAAAGCAAGGTTTCTAACGAAACACCAGAATTTATACTAAGACAAAAAGAATTTCAAAAAAAATTACAACACACGCTCGCAAAATTGCCAGACGGACAACGCGAAGTCTTTTTATTGAACAGAATTGACAAAAAAACCTATGCCGAAATTGCCGAAATATTAGGACTTTCTGTAAAAGCTATAGAAAAGCGAATGCACAAAGCCTTGGTAACCTTGCGAAAAGAAATAGGAAATGTGTAAAAAAAAGTAGGGTATTTTATAAAGAAACTGTTTAATAAGCGAATCAAACACAAATGATGGAAGAAAAATATGATGATACGTTTCTAGCAAGATGGCTTGCCAACGATCTCACAGATGATGAAAAACTACGGTTTGAAAATTCTGCTGAGTATCAGGACTATCTTGATATCATAGAAAGTGTTGACCTACTAGAAGCACCTTCTTTTGATAAGAAAGCTACATGGAAATCGATTCAACAAACACAACAAACACCAGCACCCAAAGTGCGCAAACTTCAAAAGTCTTGGATGTATGCGGCTGCGGCAATTGTGCTCTTATTTGTTGGATTCTCTTATTTCAACGCTACTGCAAATGCAACTTTCGAAACCAGTTTTGGTGAACAACTAATGATCGTTTTGCCAGATGGATCTGAAGCAACTCTAAATGCAAAATCAATACTATCGTTCAACGAAAGTTCTTGGAGTAATGACAGAACAGTTTCATTACAAGGAGAAGCATATTTTAAAGTAAAAAAAGGAGAAAAATTCACAGTTGCCACAACTTCGGGAACGGTTGAGGTATTGGGAACAGAATTTAATGTGCATGTACATGATGGTATTTTTGAAGTAAAATGTCATGAAGGAAAAGTAAAAGTGACTTCCAAAACACAAGAAATAAAAACTTTAACACAAGGAAATGCATTTTCTTCCATCTATGGAAATCGTGCTTCTTGGGACTTCAATATTGACAATCCTACGTGGAGAGACGGTGAAAGCAATTTCAGAGAAATGCCGATAAAACACGTCATTCAAGCTCTTCAAAATCAATACAACATACAATTTGACTTCGAAAACGTAGACACTACACAACGTTTTACAGGAACTTTTTCACACAAAAATTTAAAACTTGCATTGCGAACTGTTTTTGATCCTATGGAAATTTCATATACTTTTAAGGACGAAAAATCAGTTATACTTACAGAAGCGAAATAATCCCTTTCTTTTCAAACGAAAATGAAATAAAAAAATCGCACAAAGAAGTTTTACCGTTACGTTTATGAGAAATACCTTTAGTGTTCTCTTATTGTTCCTTACGTGTTCATTGTTTGCCCAAAACAATGGAACGTTTTCTTTTGAAAAGGAACCACTGACCAATGTATTGACTGCGGTAGAAAAAGTATATGATGTAAAATTTTCATACAAAGCTACACTTGCCAAAAACAAAACCATCACTTTACAGGTAAAAGATGCGACACTCAACACAGTCATTCAACGTTTGCAAAAGCAAGTTCCCATTGTTTTTGAAAAAGTAAACGATCGCTATTACATCATACGAAGTCAAACTCAAGAAGGAAAAATTCGTATTTGCGGCGTTTTAGTAGATGCGCAAAGCGAAAAACCCATCGCAGAAGCTTCTGTGGTAAATATCTCCCAAAAAAAAGGAACAGTTACCAACGCCAATGGTAAGTTTGAATTGTTCTTGGCAATTCCATCAGATACGATTGAAATTCGTTTTTTAGGCTACAAAACACAACGAATTACAGCGCAAGACTTACAAAAAACACCATGTGAAACCATTCTGTTTGAAGCCGATCAGTACGATTTAGGCACAGTTTTACTTAGCAACTATCTCACATCAGGAATTAACAAAAACACCAATGGTGCCATATCGCTATCACCTTCAAAATTAGGCATACTTCCAGGACTTACAGAACCTGATGTATTGCAAAGCATTCAACTATTGCCAGGCATTCAAAGTCCGAACGAAACTGCCTCAGGATTATTTATCCGTGGTGGAACGCCCGATCAAAATCTCATTTTGTGGGATGGTATTAAAATGTATCATTCTGGTCACTTTTTTGGGTTGATATCTGCGTTTAACCCGTATGTTATCGAAGAAGTTTCAGTCTATAAAAGCGGAACAGAAACACGCTATGGCGATCGTATTTCAGGCGTAATTGACATTCAAACAGATACCAAAGTTCCCGAAAAACTATCGGGAGGTTTTGGGTTCAATATGACACATGGAGACGCGTATTTAAAAGTGCCCATTTCTAAAAATTTTGGCGTTACGGTTTCGGCGCGTAGAGCGTTTACAGACATCTTAGAAACGTTTACATATAACAACTTTTCCGATCGTGTTTTTCAGAACACTAAAATTACCGAAAGCACCGAAATCATAGAAAATGTATTCTCAGAAACGGAAAACAACTTTTTCTTTACCGATTACACGATCAAATTGATTGGAAAACTTTCGGACAAAGACGAAATTATGATTAGTAATTTGCGTACGAAAAACGAACTGGATTTTATGTCGCGAATTGAACTTTTTGAAGAAACATCACGCGATCAATTGAGCATTCAAAATTTAGGGTTTAGCGGATTTTGGAAACGACAATGGAACCAAAATTTTTCGCATACGTTTGATATATATTATTCCCGATTCGATTTTGACTATTTAGGAACTTTTACAGGAAATATTGTAGAAGTTACCGAAGAAGACCAAAAAAGCAATCGAATCAAAGACGTTGGCTTTTCATACAATACCGATTGGATATTGAATGAAAAAAGCAGTATTCAATCTGGTTATCAATTCTCTTCCAATCATGCTACGTTTGGCTTTTCGGGCTTTACAGAAACTACGGAAAGTATTTCAATTTATGATGTTGGAGAAGAAAGTATCAACAATTCACACGCAGTATTTGCATCGTACAAATACAACGATAAAAATGAATTTATTGTCAATGCAGGTTTGCGCATGAACTATTTTAGTACCACGGAAACCTCTTATTTTGAACCAAGATTGTACGTAGAAAAAAAGCTAAACAATGCGTTTAGTGTCAATTTTTCGGGTGAAGTAAAACACCAAGCGGTCAGTCAAATATTAGAATTCAATACCTTAAACTTCGGATTGGAAAATCAAGTATGGGCAATTGCCAATGGAGATGAATTTCCCGTATTAAAAAGCAGACAGATTTCTACAGGTGTTGTCTTTAACAAAAAGGGTTGGCGTGTCGATTTGGATGGTTATTACAAAAACATCACAGGATTAACTTCGTTCAACAGAAGCTTTGGGAATACGAGTGTTTTGGAAACCTTTACCGAAGGAAATAGCATCATTTACGGCGTTGATGTATTGATTGAAAAACAGTTCAACAATTACAAAACGTGGATGGGATATTCGTACACAGACAATGATTTTGAATTCTCGCGAATCAACAACGGCGTCACCTTTCCTGGCAATTATGACATTCGCCATTACTTTCGTTGGGCGCATTCGTATACGGTTAATAATTTTGAATTTTCTTTAGGTTGGAATTACCGCACAGGAACGCCATACACGCCCGTAACATCGGAAACGCAACCCAATGGAGACTTATTCGTGTTTATTGGAGATACGAACAGCACGCGCATTCCAGACTATCATCGTTTGGATTTTTCAGGAACGTACACATTCAACTTTGACAAAAAGAACAACTGGAAAGGTAAAATAGGCTTTTCACTGTTAAATATTTACGATCGTCAAAACTTGCTAGAACGCTATTATGAAATACGCCCGTTTCTAAATCAAAATAACGATGTGCAATTTCGCCTAGAAACCGTTGATAAATTCTCGTTAGGCATGACGCCTAATTTATTATTTAGAGTGGATTTTTAGAGAAGAACGATTTCTTGCTTTGAGAAAAAATCTTTTTTCAAAACAGTCTGCGTCAAGCTGAACTTGATTCAGCATCCCATAATCGTGCGTTTCCTTCGTAAGAATTTGCTAGTTTCAAACAAGATCAATCTCTTTTGATTTAATCATAATACATCAAAAATAAAACCGTCACTTTGAGTGTGCGGAATTCAATTCAGTATTTTATCGAGAAGTACTATGAAAACAATGTTTAGCTACAAAGGCACATCTTTTCGGTGAAGTAGTCGTGTCAACTTAATAGACAAATCGGTCAAAACGATTTTAGCATTTCCGTTGCGCTCTATGTGGTAAATGGCGTCTTGCAATTCCTTAGAAATATCTAAAATATTATTTCCATGCACAAAAGGAGCAAATTTTTCTAAGAAAAACCCTTTGGTGTGCGATTCAAAAAATACCAAATCGGTTGCGGTGTAATTGTGCAGTAAAGCTTGTCTAAAAAGATTCAAACAAAAGCCTAAAAACTTCTTCTGTGTTTCACGCCCAGTTTTGGCAACTTCTTCGCTCCAAGCTATCAAATCGCGAATCGCCGTTTTATTTCCTTTGGCTTTAAAAGCAGAACGAACCCACGTCACAAACCAAGTTTCAAACATCAAATCTTCCGAATCTTGATACACCAAATCGACAGCTTTGTTATAATTTCCATTGGCTTGATGCGCAATTTTAGTAGCTTCGGTTTCCGAAACATCTAACTTTTTAATGAGTGCTTCTTTAATAGCTTGTTCGCCCAAAGGCGGAAAATGTAAAATTTGACAGCGCGATAAAATGGTGTTGATAATTTGCTCTTCATCTTCAGCAATTAAGATAAAAAGTGTCTTGTTTGGAGGTTCTTCTATCAACTTTAGCAACTTATTCGCCGCCGCCGTATTCATGCGTTCCGCCATCCAAATAATCATCACTTTATAACCACCTTCATACGATTTTAGCGTCAGCGATTTTACAATATCGAGCGCTTCATCCACGCCAATCTGACCTTGCTTGTTATCAATGCCGAGCATTTTGTACCAATCAAACAAATTTCCGTATGCTTGCTCTCTAATAAACTGTCGCCATTCTTCCAAAAAATGCTTGGATACTGGATGACTTTTCACTTTGTGATTTCCCGCCACAGGAAACGCAAAATGCAAATCGGGATGCGAAAGATGCTCCAACTTTAAATTACACGCATCGTTTCCGCCTGAATTTTCACCGTCTACATTACTACACAACACATACTGCGCATAGGCAATTGCCATAGGAAGTGTGCCACAACCTTCGGGACCGACAAAAAGCTGCGCATGCGGAATGCGTCCACGATCGGCACTTAGCGTGAGATGTTTCTTGATATGTGTAAGTCCTAAAATATCTTGGAAAAGCATGTGGCAAATATAGGAGTAACCTTTGAATTTTTCAGTAAAATCTTAAAAACTCAAAAATACTCAAGAATGAAGGCTAAATATGTAGAAAATGAGGTTACTTTTTCAAGAGTTCTTTATGGCGAATTGCTTCCTCCACATCTACAGTTATGTATTTGTGACTATTAAAAAAGGCTTTTCCTGAAGTTAGCTTAATCGTTACAACAATGCTTCCGTCTTTCTTTTCATCAACAGAAGTTACGGTAACTTCTTCACCTTTAACACTTTCGTAATTAGCAATGCCTCCTTTTTTTGCAATGAAGTTCGCTTTTGGAAAATTGATATGCTTATAATTATTATTATGCGCTTTACCTATTACAAAAATATCGCCGACCTTAACATCAGCACTTTGCGCAAACATAACACTTGAGAAAAAACTAAAAATAACAGCAACTAAAAGATATTTTTTCATGATAATAAATTCAAAATTTAGAGATCCTTCAAAATAACAAAAAATTGCGGAATCATAAATAAAAACACCTTAATTTTTTTAATTTACCAATAAGAACGACGTTTTTTGAGAATACTGTTTTGGTTCGGCACTAAATCATGATAATGATCTGTCATATAAAAAGTTAAAAACGAGGCTAAATGGTGTTTGTCTATGTGACTTTTTGAATGATTTACATAATAATTACGACAAACTCAATATCTTTACAATAACTCAATCGAAAACAACCCACATGGCGGACAAAGCGCTTCTTTTTATTCCTGACATTTCCGGATTTACCGAATTTGTACAACATACGGCCATACAACACAGTCGTCATATTATTTCAGAAATATTAGAGTTATTGATTGATAACAATATTACAGGGTTACAATTGGCAGAAATAGAAGGCGATGCGCTATTTTTTTATCGAATTGGCGATGTGAATATTCAGCAAGTCCGAGAACAAGTCAAACGAATGTACGTGGCGTTTCATACGTACTTAAAACGCTATGAATACGAAAAAATTTGCCAATGCGGTGCCTGTTCATCGGTATACAACTTATCATTGAAATTTATTGTGCATTATGGCGATATCGAATTTATTTCTGTAAAAGCGACCAACAAACCGTATGGAAGTAATGTGATCAAAGTGCATCGCTTGCTCAAAAATGAAGTGCCAATTTCAGAATATGCGTTATTCACGGAAGCTGTAGATGCAAAAACGGTGCAAACATCAGAAAGTCAATTGCAAACCCACTACGATTTTGGCGATGTTACGTATGCGTACGAATCGCTGTCTGACTACAAAAAGGAACTTCCCGACATTTTGCCAATTCCAGACAATGTACCAAAACACCATCTGTACAGTGAAGAAGCTACCATCAATATGCCCATTTTAGAACTCTATGAAATCATCAGTAATTTTGACTATCGTTTGTTGTGGGCAAAAGGAATTAACAAAGTCGAATATGAAAAAAATCGTGTCAATCGAGTAGGAGACAAGCACAAATGTTTAATTGACAAAAAAGCAATCAATCCGAAAACTGTCACCAAAAAAAGCGAAAAAAATCAGTTGGTGTATGGCGAATCTACAACGGAAGTTCCATTCACCAAAAAATTGAATGTGTATTACGTTCTAACACCCGAAAATGATCAAAAAACACGACTTCGCATTGAAGTATTTGTCGATTTTAAGCCGTTTGGTGTCTTACTAAAACGTTTGATGAAAAAAAACTTCAAAAAAGTCATTCCCAAAAATATAAAAGAACTTATATTGCTTGCTAAATCAGGATTTAACACACAAGAATTTAACGCTTAAAAACCAAAACCGTGAAAACGCTAAACGATTTTAATTTTAAAGATAAAAAAGCATTAATCCGAGTAGATTTTAATGTACCACTCAACGATCAATTTGAAGTCACAGACGATACACGTATTCGTGCTGCAAAACCAACCATCATCAAAATATTGGAAGATGGTGGAAGCTGCGTACTCATGTCGCACTTAGGAAGACCAAAAGGATTTCAAGAAGAATTTTCATTGCGTCACATTGTAGAAGTCGTTTCTCAAATCATTGGCGTACAAGTAAAATTTGCAGGCAACTGTATTGGTGAAGAAGCTACAAAAGCGGTCGCAGGATTGGATAATGGCGAAGTATTACTCTTAGAAAATTTACGTTTTCACGAAGAAGAAAAAGCAGGCGATGAAGCGTTTGCGGCGCAATTGGCAAAGCATGGAGATATCTATGTAAATGATGCTTTTGGAACGGCACACAGAGCGCATGCATCTACCGCAGTAATCGCACAAAACTTTGCAGACAAAAAATGTTTTGGATTGTTATTAGCACAAGAAATTGAAAGCATTGCCAAAGTGATGGAAACAGGTGAAAAACCTGTAACAGCAGTTTTAGGAGGTGCGAAAGTATCGTCGAAAATTACGATAATAGACAATATTTTAGACAAAATAGATCACTTAATTATCGGTGGCGGAATGACCTTTACGTTTATCAAAGCGCAAGGCGGAAGCATTGGAAACTCGCTCGTGGAAGATGACAAACTAGAATTGGCAAAAGAAATTATGAAAGAAGCAGAAGCAAAAAATGTAACCATTCACTTACCAGTAGATTCTATAATTGCAGATGCGTTTGCGAATGATGCCACAACCAAAGTAGTGGACGTCACTAAAATTCCAGACGACTGGATGGGCTTAGATGCCGGACCTGCAACACGTGAAAAATTTGCGGAGGTCATTGCGCAATCCAAAACCATTCTTTGGAACGGACCGTTAGGTGTTTTTGAAATGCCAAACTTTGCCAAAGGAACCATAGCGTTGGGTGATGCCATTGCCGAAGCAACCAAAAACGGAGCGTTCTCTTTAGTTGGTGGTGGCGATTCGGTTGCTGCCGTAAAACAATTTGGTTTTGCAACCAAAGTAAGCTACGTAAGTACAGGTGGCGGCGCAATGTTAGAAAGCTTGGAAGGAAAAACATTGCCAGGTATTGCTGCAATTTTAGAGTAATATATTCTTTCGAAAAACACATAAAAAGACTGTGTAAAAAGTTTACAGAAACGTCATTCCGAGCTTGACTCGGAATCTCATCAAACTCATTTCAAAATATGATAAGAATTTGATGGAATTTGACAAAAGTTAAATTTTCTACACAGTCTTTTTTCTTTCTCATACAGTTCTTAAAATGCTGTGAATTCATTGTTAAAAACGTTAAAAAAAACTATTCTTTAGGTGTTGAATTCTATTTTCGACACAAATACACTTCATGAAAAAAACCATCCTATTTTTAGTTTGTTCGCTGTTCATCATTAATGCAAATGCGCAATCTGTTGATGAACAAACGAAAATCAAAGAATTTGGACTCATTTGGGGATTCTTAAAATACCATCATCCCATACATTCGGCAGGAAAAACAGATATTGATGCCGAATTTTTACATCACTTTCAACAATTAAAAAACATTCAAGAAAGAAGCGCATTAAATACTTTTTTTTTCGATTGGATTCGCAGTTACGGTGAGGTTTCTGATAAAATTAAAACACCAAGTGAAGATTACAATTTCACAAAAAATCTAAACCTCGATTGGATGCAAAATGAAGCGTTCAGTACAGAACTTCGACAGCTACTTTCTACAGTACGTTCAAACACAAAAAACTATAAAGGACATTATGCACAACTTGAAAAACTCACGCGTTTTGTCAGTTTCAATAAGGAAAAAAAACTGAAAAATTTTTCACCCGAAAACAAAGCACATCGAATGTTGACACTATTTCGATTTTGGAATGTGATCAATTATTACGATGTAAACAAATACTTAGCTAAGGAAAATTGGAACACTGTGTTAGAAAATGCGATAACTCCATTTATAAATGCGTATGATGCCAAAACGTATGACAAGGCAAAAACAGAACTCATATCGAAGCTCAACGACGCGCATGCGTTTTACATTGGAGAAGCGTATGGTTTGCCAAAATTCAAATACAAAACTCCTTTTCAAACAAAATATATAAATGATACCTTGGTTGTGACAAAATTATGGAACAAAGAACTCTGTCAAAAAAACGGTATAGAATTAGGCGGAATGATCACCAAAATAGAAGACAAAACGGTTAAAGAATATATCAAAGAAAATTTCAAAACCATCTATAATTACGCAAACGAAAACACCTTGATGTACAGAGCAGAAAGAGTTGCGTTATATCAAGAAAATAGGGAAGAAGTCAACATCAGTTACACAAAACCGAATGGTACAGAAAGCGCATCAAAAACCATTCAGTTGTTTGATAGAATGAACGTAGATGCTGAAAAAGAAAGCCTCAAAAAATCACCATATTACGGACAAAAATTCTATGAAATCACGCCTACAACGGCATATATCAATTTAGGATTTTTAGAAAAAAAAGATTTGAATAAAATCTTGAAAAAGGCAAGCAACTACAAAGCGGTTATTTTTGACTTGCGCATGTATCCGAAATATGTAGACTTGCCAAAATTGACCAAATGGTTATATCCAAACAGAAGCAAATTCATAAAAGTACTCTTTCCGACAAAAGTGCCTGGTTTGGGCGAATACGATGCAGAAGCTCCATTAAACTTTGTTTCAGACCCTTTTTCGGGCGGAAGAAAAAACAAAAATTACTACAAAGGAAAAGTCTTTCTGTTAGTAAATGCTTCTACCGTAAGTCAAGCGGAATACATTTCCATGGCCATTCAAAACAGTCCAAACTGTACTACGATTGGTGAAGAAACTATGGGTGCTGTGATGAACATTACGAGCATTCCAATGCCTGAAGGTCAAGAAGTGAACTTTACAAGCGTAGGCGCTTTCTATCCTGACGGAACAGGAGTTCAAAACAAAGGACTACAACTAGATTATAAAATTACACAAAGGGCTTCGCAACCTGAAAGAGATATGATGGTGGAAAAAGTGTTGGAGTTATTAGAGTGAAAATTCTATAAAGACAAACTGTATATAAAGTCTAATTCCTGTAGTGAGCCCTTTTTCACAAGCCGTAATTTCAAAATTTGAAGAAAAAACACGAATTTAGCAGCAATTTCGTTTCCATACATACAATTATGTTAAAAACGACAAAACGCATACACATACATGAAATACTTAGTTAGCATTCTATTTTTATTGTGCGCTTTTGCGGGAATGGCTCAAGAAGCTAAAGAAAAGCCAGTAATAAAAAAACCTGCATTCAAAATCATAAAAGACACCATCATTCTTGACGGGAAAAAAACCGTAATGACAGATACGATTTATCTGGATATACAAAACGAAATCAAACGTTCCGCAGATGAGATACTTCCACAATTAGACAGTGTACAAACAGCACTAAACGATAAAGATTCACTCAACAAAGTCAATGAAAGTTATAAGCTGCTAGACAACGAAATGGCAGCCAAAATAGACAGTCTATGGCTTCGCGAACTTGGCGGTTCGGAATTATTTGATACCATTCACAAAGAAATCTCTGAACTAAAATACGAACCTGTTGTCTATCAAGAATTGCCAACAGATACACTCAAAGCACGCTTGGCGCGATTGAACGCAAAAACGCCGTTCAATATTGAATACAATCCATCACTAGAAAGTGTCATTCGCCGATTTTTAAAACGACGCAAAAAATCTATGGAACGCTTGATGAAAATCAGTCAGTACTACTTTCCAATATTTGAGCAGGAATTGGACAACTACAACATTCCACTCGAAGTAAAATACTTAGCCATTGTTGAATCTGCTTTAAATCCAAGAGCACGTTCTCGCGTGGGCGCAACAGGTTTATGGCAATTTATGTATCAAACAGGAAAACAATACGATTTGAATGTAAGTTCGTATGTAGACGAACGCAGCGATCCTGAAAAATCCACCACAGCAGCCTGTAAATACCTAGCAAGCTTGTACAAAATATTTGGCGATTGGGATTTGGCATTAGCCGCCTACAATTCTGGTCCAGGAAATGTTTCCAAAGCCATCAGACGTTCTGGCGGTTATGAAAACTACTGGAATATTCGTCCCAACTTACCACGCGAAACCGCAGGATATTTACCAGCGTTTCTAGCTACGATGTATATTTTCGAATATGCGGACGAACACGGTTTTCAGGTAGAAACTATCGAAGTGCCACACTTTGCCACTGACACCATTCGCGTGAAGCAATTGTTGACCTTTGATCAAATTTCGGAAGTATTAAACGTAAAAGTAGAAGACATCCAATTTTTCAATCCAGCGTACAAATTAGACATCATTCCACACATAAAAGACAGAAACTACACCTTGCGATTGCCTGTACAAGAAGTTGGGAAATTTGTCAATAACGAAGCCGCGATTTACAATTTGGCAAAAGAAGAACTTGCCAAACGTGAAAAACCATTACCACAACTGTTTGAAATGGACAAACGCACGCGCTATCGTGTCAGACAAGGTGATTACTTAGGGAAAATTGCAAGACGCTTTGGAGTGCGTGTCAGCGATATCAAACGATGGAATGGAATGCGCTCAAACCGATTGCGCATTGGGCAACGTTTAACTATATATCCAAAAAAACCAGGTTTTGCAGCTAAAAAATCTTCCAAAAAGAAAAAAAACACAGGAAATGCAAAAACCTATACGGTTAAGTCTGGCGACTCTTTGTGGAGCATTGCGCAAAAATTTCCTGGAGTTTCTGTAAAGAATATTCAAAAATGGAACGATATTAGCGGGAATAAACTAAAACCGGGTATGAAGCTCAAGGTTTCAACTAAATAAATAACAATCATAAAACTGATTTCTCGTGAAAAAACTATACGTATTTCTCTTGGTGCTGGCATTATTTTCTGCATGCGAAGATCCCAATGATAAAGCTGTTGCTGAACAATATTTACCATTATCTGCTGGAAAAGTAAATATGGTCGCGGTCATCATGGATAGCGATCAATGGAAAGGAAAAGTAGGCGATAGCATTCGAAGTATTTACGGCGCTCCTACAGACGGTTTGCCGATGGAAGAACCACTTTTTTCGTTAAAACAAATCAATCCGCAACTTTTTGATGGTCCCATCACACATTACCGAAGTGTATTGATCGTAAAAAATTCAGACAAAAAACAATACAAAGTCCAAACGAATTCCTTTGCAAAACCACAAAAAATCATCTTTGTTTCTGGAACAGATGATGAAATTGTGCAGCAGCTTAGTGAAAATGCTGAAAAATCTATTAAAATATTAAAAAACAACGAATTGGTTTCCAAACAGCGATTTATCAACAACGCTTTAAGCGATGATAAAACTTTAGAAGAAACCTTTGGAATTTCACTCAACATTCCGTCCGTATACAAAATGGTAAAAAAGGAAGATAACTTTGTCTGGTACGAACGCAGAGTAAAAAATGGAACGATGAATATTATTGCGTATGCGATGCCTTCTGAAAGCATTCCAAAAAATGATACTACGATTGACGCCATTATCAAAATGCGCGATTCTATCGGAGAAGCGTATGTACCCGGAAGAGATCCGGAAACAATGTATATGATTACCGAAAAAGCGTATGCACCGTATTTGTATGAAGCTAAAATTGACAATAAATTTGCCTTTGAAACCAAAGGAATGTGGGAAGTGTTCGGTTTTCAAATGGCAGGTCCGTTTATCAACTATGTTGTGGAAGACAAAGAACACAATCGTTTAATGGTCATTGAAGGATTTACCTTTGCACCATCGGAAGACAAACGCGATTTTATGTTTGAAATTGAAGCCATCTTAAAGTCGTTAAAGATTCAGCAATAAAAAATTACAATCTTATCTATATCAAAAAGTGCTAGTCCGAGTTTATAACTCGGACTAACTTTTTATATTTGCTATGTGAGTTAGAAATTCACGATATAAAACAAGCTTCCATGACCCAACTCCAATACATACAATCCCAACTTTCATTACCAGAAAAAAGTATTCTAAAAACAATTGAATTACTCAATGAAGATTGTACGATTCCGTTCATATCACGCTATCGAAAAGAAATGACAGGCAATTTGGATGAAGTACAAATTGGTCAAATTGTAAAACTAAAAACAGCCTTTGAAGAGTTAGAAAAACGCAGAGAAACCATCCTAAAAGCGATTACGGAGCAAGATGCGCTTACACCACAATTACAGGAAAAAATCGCGGAAGCGAATACCTTAACTGCTTTAGAAGATATATACTTACCATTCAAGAAAAAACGCAAAACCAAAGCGTCGATTGCCAAAGAAAACGGATTGGAACCACTGGCAAAAATCATCATGAAACAACAACATGAAGATGTTGAATATGCAGCACAACGTTTTGTAAAAGGTGAGGTTACTTCGGTAGCAAAAGCATTGGAAGGCGCGCGCCATATTATGGCAGAATGGATGAACGAAAACGAATACGTTCGAAACAAAATAAGACGGCTGTACCAACGAAAAGCAACGATTACAACCAAAGTAGTGAAAGCAAAAATTGCTGACGAAACCGCGCAGAAATACAAACAATATTTTGATTGGAGCGAATCGCTGCATCGAACACCTTCTCATAGATTGTTAGCCATGTTGCGTGCCGAAAACGAAGGTTTCATCAAACTCAAAGTTGCGGTTGACAAAGAAGAAGCGTTGGAAATCATTGACAGACTCATTATTAAAACCGATGTAGCTTCCTGTACCGATCAAGTGTTTCTTGCCATTGAAGATGCGTACAAACGTTTGTTGGCGCCCGCAATTGTCAATGAAGTCATGAACGATGTAAAAGCCAAAGCAGATGCAACGGCGATTTCAGTATTTGCGGATAATTTAAAGCAATTATTACTCGGTGCGCCTTTGGGGCAAAAACGGGTGTTGGCGCTTGATCCTGGGTTTAAATCGGGTTGTAAAGTAGTGTGTTTGGATGAAAAAGGCGATTTACTGCATAATGAAAATATATATCCACATCCGCCGCAGCGAAAAAATGTAGAAGCAGGAAAAAAAATACGTTCCTTGGTCAATGCCTATAAAATTCAAGCCATTGCGATTGGAAACGGAACCGCTTCACGCGAAACCGAATTTTTCATTAAAAAAATACAATTTGATCGCGATTTGCAAGTGTTTATCGTGAATGAAGCAGGCGCATCTGTGTATTCTGCATCTAAAATTGCCCGTGCCGAATTTCCAAATTACGATGTTACAGTGCGTGGCGCAGTTTCTATCGGAAGACGCTTAAAAGATCCGTTGGCAGAATTGGTAAAGATTGATCCGAAAGCGATTGGCGTAGGACAATATCAGCACGACGTTGATCAAACCAAATTAAAAGAAGAACTTGATACTGTGGTGATGAGTTGTGTAAATGCCGTTGGTGTCAATGTGAATACGGCAAGTAGCGCATTGTTGAGTTATGTATCTGGAATTGGCGTGAATTTGGCAGAAAACATTGTGAACTATCGTTCGGAAAACGGGAAAATTGATTCCCGAAGTAACTTAAAAAAAGTCCCGCGATTGGGGCCAAAAGCATTTCAGCAAGCTGCTGCGTTCTTGCGAATTACGGACGCCAAACATCCGTTGGACAATTCGACTGTGCATCCTGAAAGTTATCATATTGTAGAAAAAATGGCGAAAGACGCGAAACTTTCCGTAGATGAATTGATTGGAAACAAAGCAATTTTAAGCAACATAAAACTAGAAAACTATTGCACAGAAACCATTGGTTTGCCAACGTTGAACGATATTGTCAAAGAATTGGAAAAGCCAGGCGTAGATCCGCGGAAAGCAGCCAAACTTTTCGAATTTGATCCGAATGTAAAAACCATTTCCGACGTAAAAGTGGGCATGTCTTTGCCAGGAATTGTCAATAATATTACCAATTTTGGTTGTTTTGTCGATATCGGCATCAAAGAAAGTGGTTTGGTGCACATTTCAAAATTGGCAAATGAATTTATCAGCGATGTCAATTCGGTGGTAAAACTACACCAACATGTTACCGTGACTGTTGTTGAGGTTGATGAAGCGCGCAAACGCATTCAGTTGTCGATGATTGACTAAGTACAGTTTGTCATTGACTTTGTCGAATCTTCGATTTCCTACGTGTTATATTGAGCGTAGTTGAAATGAAGGCAGGAATTTAGTACGCATTTCCATTAATCAATTTGTAACTCATAAATTTCTTTGGTACTCAAGTTTATTTTGAACCTATAATAGCAATTTCCACCAGACATCGTACTAAAAGCAGCTGTCTTCCAGTTTAGATTTTTAGGAACTTTACAGAAAAAATTAATCCACACTTCTTTTTCTTCTTTTGCATTAATGACAGGTAAATATTGCCTTTTAAAACCATTGGTTTCTAGTTCATCTCCAGTTTCTTCTTCTTGATACAACGGATTTTCTTTATTATACTTTACCAATGCTTTTGCTTGTGCTGAATTGTGTGCAACAATCATTTTTTGTAACAATTCTTCAATTTCAATCAATTCTTTAGTTGAAAGCGTTGCTTCTTTCACATTTTTAAAATAATAACCTCTATTTTCACTAAAAGGTAAAATGGTATACTCCGTTTTTGCTAGAGGAAAGCTATCTTTTTTTGTTTCCACGGAAGTGTTTTGACCTTTACAGGACATATACATGCCTAACGAAATTATAAGTAATATATACTTCTTCATACTATTTTTGGATATCATCACTAAGTTTGTATTGGTTTTAACGAGCAAGTTAGGCTTTATTTTTTGAAAGTTGATTGACAACTTCTTCTAGCAAATTCATTCCTTTTCGATCTAGTTTTTCAAGCATATATACGCTTACATTTTCATTTCCATCTTGAAATGTAACGGTTGCAGTTTCGCCACGTATATCAATCGTTTCAATTTTAGAAATCGGCAGTTTAAACTTTTCGCCAATTTCTGTTTTTAAATATGTATACGAAGTTAATGCGAGGACTAAAACCGAACCAACAACAGTGTACTTAATCGTTGGATCGACCTTAAATAGCATAAAAAAAGCCAGTACTACTGCTATTCCGACCAATATAAATGGAATAAATCGCATTCGAAATTGCCGAAACGAATCCTGTTTCTGAATTCCTTTTTCTTTCAAGTCTTTCACTTCTGACCAATTTCCAGTATTTGTAAAATATAGATTTTCGGAATCTATATTCACAAATCCATATTTGTATTTAAACCAATCTTTCATCTTAGCTAATCTTTAAGTTTCTCCACAATATCTTTATACATGTCCATCATGTAAAAACCACCTGAACTTACAAAATAAAGTCTATTTTCTTCTACAAATAGTTCGTATGGCGCTTTGCTAACGTACATCCAAACAGAACTTTCACTTTTTGAATTCAGCAACATTTCGTATGTCATTTCTGCACTTTCAGGAGTTTTAAAAATATATTCTTCCACCGTAACTCTTGGATACGTATTTCCATTAGTCTGCATTGGTTTTGTTCCTTTTAAAAAGGCTTTGTGAATCTTATGAAGTTTATTTTTAAATATAGCGATATCAATAGCTTTCAGATTACCTTTTAGTTGTAAAACGCGTTGTAAACTACCTAATAACATTGATTTTTTTGGTGAAACAACTTCTAAATTTTTCAGTTGATACTTATGTGCTAACGTTGCTAAGCGCGCTACTTTTTCTTTCAATTTAGAAGTAAGATCGCTGTTTTTTTTAGGTTCACTTTCGTGAGAATTGACTTTTGGCGAAATCGTATCTTTAGAAGTTTCTATCGTTTTCTTCCCTGTTTTATCGGCGTTTTTTTCCGAATTAACATCACAAGAGAAAAATCCCAAGAAAATAAGTAAAACAATATAGCATGCGTTATTTTTCATGTTATGAAGATATAAAATAACGCTTACACGGCATTATTTCTTTACAGGAAACTTGTGTTTTAGAAAATTAAATACCAGCTCAAAATGGTTCAATGGAGCCGCATGCGAACCTACAATGTTAATATGTACAGCTTCGTATGTAAAATGATGATATTTCAGTCTATTCATCATTTTATTGCACATTGGTGTTGTAGGTGCAATTTCATCTTCGGTGGCAGATATTAGTAAAATAGGCGCTTGTATCTTTTCAATCTGGATCAATGCGTTCTTTTCGGCTTCTGTATCTTGCAACATCGTTTCAAAAGCACCGCGTAAATCGCGTTTCATCAAAAAAGGAACAGTGGCTTCATTTATAGGAACAAAAGGCAATTCAGCACCATTAAATGTCCAAGAGGAACTTGTAAAATGATTGGTGTTTCCTAGAAATACAGCGTGACTTGGCACTAAGGCCACCACACAATCAATATCATCGTAATAACTAGCAATTAGCAATGCCAAATCACCTCCACGCGAACCACCAACAATAGCAATTTGTTCCGCATGTACTTGTGCGTGTTTTGTTGCTTTTATAATAGCGTTGTGTATATCTTCAATGGCAATTTTTTCTAAAAGCTTCGGTGTGTTTTTTGCATTAAAATAGCCAATTGCTAAAAAAGCATAGCCTTTTTCAAGAAATTGATCTCTCGTTTTTTTCCAATGATTGCTTGTCCAAGCGTTTCCACCTTCCGAACCGCCAAGTCCAACAACTAAAGGTTGATTTTGCCCGTTTCCAACATATAAAACAGCTTCTGTATTTTTGGTAGCAAGTGTTTCTTGTGCATGTAATAATGTGGTAGCAATTAAAAAAAAGAAGAAGAATGCGAATTGTATTTTTTTTGATGAAATCATAGTAGTTTGCTTTTGAGACAAAGTAACTGTTTCATAATTTCAAAACTTTTGACTTAGGTCAAAAAATCATTTTTCGGCGCGAATTCTACTTAAAGTTTCTTGTGTAATACCAATATATGAAGCGATCATTCCTAAGGGAATTCGATGGTAAATATCGTGATACGTTTCACAAAAATGATCGTATTTTTCTTTGGCAGAAGCAAAACGCATGGAGGTAATTCGCTCCATTAAATGTCCAAAAATAGTTCCCATAGAAAGTCGCGAGTAGCGTTCCATTTCTGGGAAATGATCAAACAAATATACCAAATCATTTACGTGTAACGAGAAAGCTTCTGTAGTTTCAATAGCGTCAATATAATAGATGTCTTTTTTGCGTTGCATAAAGCTTCTGGGAGAATTGATCCATTCATTTACACTGCAAAAGTATTCACTAACCTCTTTTCCATCTTTCAAAAAATACGTACGCAACATTCCTTTTCTAATAAAATAACTTTTAGTAGAAATTTGATGGGCATCTAACACAAGTTCGCCTTTTTTAAACGTAACAATATGTAATTTATCTTTTAATTCCGCTTTAAGCTGATCGGAAAGTTTGATGTATTGCTCAAAATGTTCAAATATATTTTCGGTAGTTTCGATATGAAATAGTTTTTAGGATTCTTCTATGATTTCTAGATCAAGTTTCTCAAAAAAAACTTTGCGTTGAATGCGTTTTTCACCTTCATACACTGCTTTACAAAATAGCACATATAAGATCATAAAAACTCCAACAATGGAAGTATATAACCAAAAGCGTTCATTTTTATACAAAGAAAAAAGCTTCCAAGAAAAAAAGACAAACAATATAGAAAACACTCCCATGAAAAAGGTTTTTCCAAAAATATTAAGCTTTGTTTTAATGTCGATCAAGTGGTTTTTACGATCAAACTTAAAAATAAAAACAGCGTACAAACTTGCAGTCCAACTATTGTGTTGCCAAAGTCGCACTTCCCTTTCTTTGCTGCTTCCGTGTAGTTTTTTATTCTTGAACAGGAAACATAAAAAATGCGCTCGAAATGTATCGGGCTTTTCTAGTGTAATCAGTGCTGCTACTTCTTTTTGTGTAATTTCTTCAGCCATTTACTTCATCTGAAACGTATCAAAAATTTTACGCGATAAAACGATATATGCGTCAAAATTACTATTCAAGCATGTAACTGTCAATACATACGCTGTGTCGTTTTCAACATAATACCGTTGCTCAAATTTGAGCGCAATACCACTTTGTGTGCCTACATACTGAATGCGATGATACGTTTTTGAATCTGCTGTAATGCGTTCACTTTTTGTAATTTTTCCGCCTTCCAGCATGTTTTTTATTTGTTCTTCAGAAAGTTTCGTATACGAATCAAGATTCAGGTTATATTCTGATAAATCTTGCACAACCACATTGATATTTTCCTTAAAATTATCACCTATTTCTTGTGGTGCGTATAAAATCAAATCAACACCAACGGTTTTAGAAGTATCTGCTTTCCAATCATTCGGATGTTGAATGGAAAAGTTATCAAGTGTAGTCGTTTTCCATGATTCTTGTGCTTCTACAGTAATACACATAAGCGCAGTTACTAGTAAAAGGAGTGTTATTTTTTTCATACGAGTATATTTTAATCTTTAATTCAGCACTTAAAACTAGTTCTTTAAATGATAGAAACAAAAAAATCCACACCGTAACAGTGTGGATTTTGTATGCAGTATATACAATAGAAAATTATTCTTTCTCTACTTTTTTCGTTTCTTCGTCTCCTTTGGTTGCATCCTTAAATTCTTTAATTCCGCTACCTAAGCCACGCATTAATTCTGGAATCTTTCTTCCTCCAAATAAAAGCAATACAACAACTACGATTAAGATAATCGAAGTTCCTCCTGGAATGGCTAAAAACATATGTAATGACATCATAATGATTCGTATTTAAGTTACAAAGGTAAAAATAAATAGATACCTAACGGTACAGAAGCATAAAAAAAACACATTCAGAGCAATAAATACTACTATTTTTCTTTTTAAGTTTGTAACCATGGCAAAAGAAAAGCAAAAAAGACAGCAACTCAAAAAGAAACTTTTGCACAAGTATCGCTTGGTCATTCTCAACGAAGATACTTTTGAAGAGCGTATTTCTTTTAAACTCACACGTTTAAATGTGTTTGTGTTGGTTGCGTTTTCCGCAATTATGTTGATCGTATTGACTACATTTTTAATTGCCTTTACGTCATTGCGTGAATATATTCCCGGCTATTCATCGACAGCATTGAAGCAACAAGCCATTGATTTGTATGAAAAAATTGATTCGTTAGAACAAGTGGCACAAAGAGATTCTATTTACTTAAACTCTATTCGTAATGTCCTTACGGGAGAACTCAAAAGTGAGAGCATCAATAAAGATTCGTTGTTCAAGTCGTTTGAATTAGATCCTGATCAGGTCGATTTATCGCCCAACAAACAAGATTCGTTATTGCGTGAAGAAGTAGCGCAGGAAGACAAATACAATCTGTTTGAAACCGCCACTGCCAAAGTCAACTTTAAACTTTTTCCACCTGTCAAAGGCGCAATTACCCAAAAATACAATCCGAAAGAAAAACATTTTGCCGTCGATGTTGTTGCGCCAAAAGATACGCCGATAAAAGCAACCGCAGACGGAATGGTGATTTTTGCCGAATGGACCGCACAAACAGGTTATGTCATTATCATTGAACATTCCAACAATCTAATATCTGTTTACAAACACAATGCGTCGTTGACAAAACAACAAGGCGATTTGGTACGCGTAGGCGAAGTTATTGCCAGTATTGGAAATACAGGCGAACTCACCACAGGACCACATTTGCATTTTGAATTGTGGAGCGAAGGATATTCCATTGATCCAGAATCGTTTATTGATTTTACACTTTAAAATAGCTGATGTAATCCAAAGAAGCAAACTCACACCGATGAAATCATTCAAAGCCTTTTTAGCAAAACCTTTTGCAAAATACATTCAAAAAAAAGTATCAAAATGGGCAAACCAACCTATTGAAACGCAGGAAAAAGTGTTTCAAAAACTCATCAAAGAAGCTGCGCATACACAATTTGGAAAAGATCACGACTTTGCTAACATTCAATCGCATGCCGATTTTATAAAACGAGTGCCGATTCGCGATTATGAAGCCTTACGTCCGTATGTAGATAGAGTTGTAGCGGGTGAAAAAGATATTCTTTGGAAAGGAAAACCGCTGTATTTTGCCAAAACTTCTGGAACGACTTCTGGTTCAAAATACATTCCGATTACCAAAGAATCCATGCCCACACATATTGAAGCGGCTCGAAATGCGATTTTGCTGTACATTGCGGAAACTGGAAATACCGATTTTGTAGATGGAAAAATGATCTTTTTACAAGGAAGTCCAGAACTCAACGAAAAAAACGGTGTAAAACTCGGACGACTTTCTGGAATTGTAGCACATTATGTACCTGGATACCTTCAAAAAAACAGAATGCCAAGCTGGGAAACCAATTGCATCGAAGATTGGGAAACCAAAGTTGAAGCCATTGTCAATGAAACGCTGCACGAAAAAATGGCGATTATTAGCGGAATTCCGTCGTGGGTGCAAATGTATTTTGAACGTATTGAAGCGCGCACGGGCAAAAAAGTAGGCGAAGTTTTCCCGGATTTTAAACTGTTTATTTATGGTGGTGTCAACTTTGAACCGTATCGCAACAAATTTGATAATTTGATTGGACGAAAAGTAGACAGCATTGAATTATATCCAGCAAGTGAAGGGTTTTTTGCCTATCAAGACCAACAAAATGATAAAGGCATGCTGCTACAACTGAATTCGGGTATTTTTTACGAATTTGTCAAAGCGGATGAATTTTTTGATGAAAACCCTAAAAGAATCACTGTAAAAGATGTGGAAATTGGCGTGAATTACGTCATGATCATTTCCTCAAACGCAGGATTGTGGAGTTACAATATTGGTGATACGGTAGAATTTACCTCCACAAAACCTTACAAAGTGATTGTTTCAGGTCGTATCAAGCATTTTATTTCGGCGTTTGGTGAACATGTTATTGGCAAAGAAGTAGAACAAGCATTACACGAAGCATTGCAGCAATCTGGCGCAAGCATTAATGAATTTACGGTGGCACCACAAATAAATCCCACAGACGGTTTGCCATATCACGAATGGTTTATTGAATTTGAAAAGGAACCCGAAAACATAGCAGCATTTGCAGAAACGATAGATGCTTCGCTACAACAACAAAACAGTTATTATTTTGATTTGATCGATGGGAAAATTTTGCAGCGATTACACATCACAAAAATTCAAAAAGATGGCTTTCAAAACTACATGAAATCCATTGGAAAATTGGGCGGACAAAATAAAATTCCTAGATTGTCAAACGATCGAAAAATAGCGGATTTACTAACGAATTACAAAAAAGCTTAGAAATATCAAATTAACTTGTATTTTTGTGCGGAAAAATCATTTATGAGCAACATTACAATACACGAAAGAACAAGAGCGCAAGAATCATCAGGAGCTATTGAACGTTTGTATATTACCATGAGACATTTATTCAATCGTGGCTTTTACAAACCAATGGGCGTTTCTGGGGAAACCTTGCGTGAATCGTTGTTGTTGTTGCGTCCAGAAATTTATGGTTCGGTTGCGGATAAAAAGGCGGAAATCAACGGATTACTGTATGTAATTGATCGTTTGCCAATTGGTATTGAAGAATGTCGCTATATCAATTTAACGTCGGATGAAGGATTTAAAAATTCGCACTTTAAAGTCATCATTCCACCAAAAAGACGCAGAAATTGTTACCGAATCGATGATGAACAAATGAATATTGAGATCACGCGTGGCCGCTCTGAAATCTATGACATTTTAACGCATTTAACGTTTTTATTTATCGAATCGCACAAAATTTGTGACCGTGTATTGATTAATGAAGATGGAGAAACAACGCGCGATTGGGAAAAATTAACACACGCTGTTGGCAAAAAGAAAAAGCTAAGTTTGGCAGAACGCGAAGTTGCTATTACACATACGGCGAATATTTTAGGAAGAACTTTTGAAGAAATATTAGACGCACATCAAACTTTTTCTACCAAGGAAAATCCAGAGCGTTTTCTAAACATTATTTATTGGTTAGGAAAATTAGCCATTGAAGAATGTACAAACGGTCAAAAAAGAAAAATTACCTTCAGTCCTGTACTGCGCGAACGTTTGGGACATCACATTCATGGTGAAGTTTGGGCAAACAACATTAAAAAAGTACTCAAAACGCATCAGTTATTACACAGACCTATTCACATCATAAGTGCCAATATGCACAGTGTAATGAACTCTATATTTGCACCAAAACTATTGCAAAAACAACTCAATACTACAGACGAATTTGATATATTTGAAGCGTTAAGTGCTTCGGAAAGTAATGCGCTTCGTACTAAAGTAGAAAAAGAAGCGTTGAAAAAGGGAATGATTTACATCAAAGACGAATCAGGAACCAACATCAACGTGCAAATTTTTGATACGGCTAAAATTGATTTCAGTAAAACATCGTATACGTGTTGCGCAACCAATGATGCTGAAAAACCAGTATTATTTGTAATGGATTATGCCTTTGGAGAACAAGCGTATGAAACCATTGATGAGTTTTTAAAACCCTACACGAGTGCGGACAAAACGCAAAAAGAATACTTAAATGTAGCGTCCGTGTCCATTATGGGAAAAGCGGGAATCTTAGAAGGCGGAAAAGGAGACATCATGATTCCGTCGGCACATATATTTGAAGGAACAGCGGACAACTATCCTTTTAAAAACGAATTGAAAAAAGAAGACTTAGAAGGTCACGGATTGCAAGTTTTTGAAGGTTCTATGATTACGGTATTAGGAACTTCATTACAAAACAAAGACATTTTAAAATTCTTTCACGATTCCACATGGAATGTCATTGGACTTGAAATGGAAGGAGCACATTATCAAAAAGCAGTGCAATCGGCTTCTAAAATACGAAGAAGTATTTCAGAAAATGTAAAAGTACGCTATGCATACTATGCTTCTGATAATCCTTTAGAAACTGGAAGCACGCTCGCTTCTGGCGGATTGGGAACTACGGGCGTAAAACCAACGTATTTAATAACAAGAAAAATATTAGAACAACTATTTAACAACTAATAATAAGAAAATGAGTGAAAATAGCCAAAACGTGTTGCCTGAACAACCACCAAAACCAGCAGGTAATGAAATAGACTTAAAAGAGCTGTTTAGAATGATAGGAAGTGCTTTCAACAGATTCTTCCTATTTATCCGAAATATTCTTTTATTCCTATTAGACTTATTAATCAGAGCGCTAATCATCGTTAGAGTACACATTGTAAAATTTGCAATTGTCGGATTTTTAAGTATTGTTATAGGATGGTTTGTTGATTCAAGAAAAGAAGCAGTATTTGGATCAAGCATGTATGTAAAAACAAACTATGGAAGTACACGTCAATTATACTCAAACATTAAGTATTACCAAGGTCTTGTAGAAGAAGGTGACAGTATGAAACTTGCAGATATTTTTAGCATTACTAAAGATGAAGCAGGGAGTTTACGTGGATTTGTTATTGATCCAGATGTAACGGATAATGGAATGCTAAAAGCATACAACGAATTCATGAAAACGGCCGATACAACGTTTGTCATGAATGAAATTGATTTCGAAAAATACAAGAAAAACACAAGTCCGATGGATTTTAGCGTGCATCAAGTTTCTGTGTATTCTACCGAAAAAGAAATCATTCCAGCATTGCAAGAACCTATTGCCAAAAAGAATGTAGAAAACTTTCACATCAAGAGACAAAAAGAAATCAATCTTGAAAATCTTGAAAAATCAGTAAAAGCACTCGAAAAACAATTGATCCGAATCGATACGTTAAGTGAAGTGTATAAAGATTTATTGTTGCAAGAGCCAAAAGAAAACTCTTCCAAAGCTTCGAATACCTATATTCAATTGGCATCCAATAACGAGAAAAAAACAAAAGAACTAGAATTACTTGCAGTAAACGAGAAAATATCGAATAGAATTCTTGAAATCAATCGACAGAGAGAAATGGAAAGAGAAACCATCAATGTGTTAAGTGATTTTTCTCCTGGAGCAAGAATTCGATCGTTCTATGATAGGTATTTGTACAGAATTCCTATGATTACCGTATCATTATTGCTGATGTTTATCTTACTAAGAGAATTAAACCAATACCTAAACACATACGCAGAAAACAAACGAATGAATGTCTAAAAATGCCGTACTTATTACTGGAGGAGCAGGATTTATAGGAGCAAACTATATTCCGTATTTCTTGGAGCAACACCAAGACACCACAGTAGTAAATATTGACAAGCTTACGTATGCTGGCGATTTGGCAAATTTATCAGCAATCAGCAATCATAAAAACTATCACTTTATAAAAGGTGATATTTGCGATCGAAATTTGATTGAGCAATTGTTTAAAACACACGATTTTAAAGCAGTTATTCACTTTGCCGCAGAATCACATGTAGACAACTCTATCAAAAATCCAGATGCGTTTATACAAACAAATATCTTTGGAACCTTCAATCTATTAGATGTCGCCAAAAAACATTGGATGGATGGACCGAATCAAGTAAAACCAGGTTGTGAAGCTTGCCGTTTTCATCACATCTCAACAGATGAGGTATACGGAACGCTGGGCGAAACAGGTTTGTTTACGGAAGACACATCCTACGCACCAAACAGTCCGTACAGTGCTTCCAAAGCATCGTCTGATTTTATTGTGCGCAGTTACTTTCACACCTACGGAATGAATGTGGTAACGACAAATTGCTCTAATAATTACGGACCGAAACAACATGATGAAAAGTTGATTCCAACCATCATTCGCAAAGCGGTTTCAGGAGAGCAAATTCCTATCTATGGCGACGGAATGAACATTCGCGATTGGTTATACGTGTTAGATCATTGCAAAGGAATTCATCTCGTATATCAAACAGGAAAAGCTGGCGAAACCTACAATATTGGTGGACGAAACGAACGTACCAATATGTACATTGCCAACACAATTTGTGAACTATTAGACAAATTACGTCCCAAAGAAACCTCTTACAAAGCACAAATTAGTTTTGTGACTGACCGACCTGGACACGATTTTCGCTACGCCATTGATGCCAGCAAAATAGAAAATGAACTCGGTTGGAAAGCCGCAGAAAACTTTGAATCGGGCATTTTAAAAACAATTGAATGGTATTTAAAAAAATACGAAACAAAATAAACACAAAATGAAGGGAATAGTATTAGCCGGTGGCTCAGGAACACGATTGCATCCACTTACGTTAGCCGTAAGCAAGCAATTGATGCCTGTGTATGACAAACCGATGATCTATTATCCTGTCTCAACCTTAATAAGTGCGGGAATTCGTGAAATACTCATCATTTCCACACCGCAAGATTTGCCATTATTTAAAAAATTGTTGGGTGATGGAAAAAAGATTGGTTGCGAATTTCAGTATGAAGTACAAGAAAACCCAAACGGACTCGCAGAAGCCTTCATCATTGGTGAAAAGTTTATTGGCGATGACAAAGTTGCCTTAATTTTGGGCGATAATATCTTTTACGGATCAGGTTTGGCAAACCTATTGCAAGCCAACAACGACCCGCAAGGAGGCATTATTTACGCATATCACGTACACGATCCAGAACGTTATGGTGTGGTAGAATTTGACAAAAACGGAAACGCCATTTCCATAGAAGAAAAACCTGCACAGCCAAAATCAAACTTCGCCGTGCCAGGTATTTATTTCTATGACAATGAAGTGGTAACAATTGCCAAAAACATACAACCAAGTGGTCGTGGCGAACTTGAAATTACCGATGTAAATCGTGTATACTTGGAAAAAGGAAAACTCAGCGTAAGCATTCTCGACAGAGGAACGGCTTGGCTAGATACAGGAACATTCAACTCGCTCATGCAAGCGTCACAATTTGTACAAGTCATTGAAGAACGACAAGGACTCAAAATTGGCGCCATTGAAGAAGCAGCATACCGAATGGGATTCATTACCAAAGAACAACTAGATGCATTGGCGAAACCTTTATTAAAAAGTGGGTACGGAAAACATCTATTAGAAATACAATAAAAAACGTCTTGAACATAACACATACACCATTAGCAGGCTGTTTTGTCCTAGAACCTCAAGTATTTGGAGACTCTAGAGGAAGCTTTATGGAAAGTTACAACGAACAAAAATTCCCAGCAAAGGTTCATTTTGTACAAGACAATCAATCCATTTCACAAAAAGGAGTTTTGCGCGGATTGCACTTTCAAAAAGGCGCACATGCACAAGCAAAACTCGTACGTGTCATTCGTGGAGAAGTATTAGATGTGGCGGTAGACATTCGTCCAGATTCTAAAACCTACGGACAGCATTTTTCCATCATTCTAAATGCCGAAAACAACAAACAGCTCTTTGTTCCAAGAGGATTTGCACATGGTTTTGCCGTGTTGGAAGATGATACTATTTTCGCTTACAAATGTGATAATTTCTACAACAAAGAAGCAGAATCAGGCATTATATACAACGATCCAGACATTGCAATTGACTGGAAACTTTCTGAGGAAGAAATCATGCTTTCAGACAAAGACAAACTATTGCCAAACTTGAAATCGCTATCGTTATGAAATCGGTTTTGGTAACAGGCGCCAACGGGCAACTAGGACAGTGTATTCAAAAGATACAAGCAGCACATTCGGACATCAACTTTCATTTTGCTTCTATTGACGAGCTAGACATTACAGACACTCAAAAAGTACAGGAATTCTTCTTGAAAAATTCGTATGATTACTGTGTAAATTGTGCCGCGTACACCAATGTGGAACTTGCAGAAAGTGAGGAAGACAAAGCGTATTTGGTGAACGCAGAAGCAGCCAAAAATCTCGCGAAAGCGTGTGCCGACAACAAGGTGACAATGATTCATATTTCTACCGATTATGTATTTGATGGCACAAAAACGACTCCATACTTGGAAACAGACGCAACAAATCCGATCAGTGTGTATGGCGCGTCTAAACTAAAAGGAGAACAAAACGTGCAAGCGGTTTCTGAAAAGTACTTTATCATTCGTACGTCGTGGTTGTATGCGGAATTTGGAAAGAATTTCTATAAAACCATGCTTCAAAAAGCCAAAGAAAAGGCAAATCTCACCATTACAACGGAACAAACAGGAACGCCAACTAACGCCAACGATTTGGCAGCATTGATCGTCAAAATCATCAACACAAACAATACAAACTACGGCATCTATCACTTTAGCAATGATGGTGAAGCAACTTGGTACGATTTCACGAAAGAAATCATTCAAAATATGCATCTGGCGGAAGCCGATCAACCTTCACTAAAACCTGTAGACAGCTATAAAACCAAAGCAGCGCGCCCTAAAAACAGCGTGTTAGACAAAACGAAAGTTCGCAGCATTATTGAAACCATTTCTTGGCAAGAAAGTCTGCGCAACCTCATGAAAAACTCCAACTAACTTGATGAACGAATATCTATACAAAGCCATTGAAACTTCCGTACATGCAGGCGGAATTATTATGGATATTTACGAAAATCAGATTGTAGCTGTTGAAACGAAATCAGACAATTCTCCCGTAACCATTGCCGATAAAAAAGCCAACGTATACATTGAAAAAGAATTGGAAAGCACGCAAATTCCTGTGCTCAGTGAAGAAGGCGAACACGCACATTACGACATTCGCCAACACTGGCAACAATGCTGGATTGTAGATCCGCTGGACGGCACGAAAGAATTCATTAAACGAAATGGCGAATTTACCGTCAATATTGCATTGGTAGAAAACGGAGTTTCGTTATTAGGCGTTATCTACATTCCTGCGGTAAAATCAGTATACTTTGCCATTCCTGCGGAAAAAAAAGCGTTCAAATTGGAATTGGAAGAACATACCATAACGCGTGACATGCTCACAAACGCTGAACAAATTTTTGCTGCAGACGAAAGTGACGAAATTACCTTAACTTCTAGTCATTCATATACCAATCAAAAAGTAGTAGACCTTATTGACACGCTTGAAACCGAAGGAAAAGAAGTCAATCTCATCATGGCAGGAAGCTCGTTAAAATTTTGCCTAATGGCAGAAGGACAAGCTTCGTATTATCCGCGATACGCACCAACAATGGAATGGGACACGGCTGCCGGACATGCTATTTGCAACGCTGTCGGACTCGAAGTATATTCCTTAGAAACCAACAAACCCCTAAAATACAACAAAGAAAACCTACTAAATCCGTGGTTTCTTGTTAGAAAAGTACGATAATTAAAAAGGGGATAAAACCCTTTCTGCAAAGGGTATTTCCCCTTAAAAGTCATTTATTTCCTAGAATTAAAATTTATAGCTAGTTTTGCAGCGAATCATAGCAACATGTATCAAGAAGCATATTACCCAGAACACCTACATACGTATCGTTTTTTAATTACCGGCGGCGCAGGATTTATTGGAGCCAATTTGGTGGAGTATCTACTAAAACACAACGCCCAAAAAGTACGTGTATTAGACAACTTAGCCACAGGTTTTAAACACAATATTGCCGAATTTGAATCGCACCCAAATTTTGAATTCATTCAAGGAGATATTCGCAATTTGGAAACCTGTAAAAACGCTGTCGCGGGAATGGACTTTGTGCTACATCAAGCCGCGTTGGGTTCCGTACCACGTTCGTTTAACGATCCTATTGCTTCTAATGAAGTAAACATTACAGGCTCTCTAAACATGCTGGTAGCTTCGCGCGATGCTGGTGTGAAACGTATGATATATGCAGCTTCTTCCAGTACGTATGGCGATAGCAAAGCATTGCCCAAGCAAGAAGAAATTATCGGGAAACCATTATCTCCGTATGCAATTACCAAATATGTAAACGAACTGTACGCAGACAATTTCTCTACAAACTTTGACTTTCACACGATCGGATTGCGTTATTTCAACGTTTTTGGACCCAAACAAAACGTACAAGGCGCGTATGCAGCCGTCATTCCACTATTTTTCAACGCAGGAATCCATAACACAAACGTAACCATCAATGGGGATGGAAATCAAACGAGAGATTTTACTTTTGTTGAAAATGTAGTGCAAGCAAACATAAAGGCGTTATTTGCAGAAATTACAAAACATGAAGTCATCAATGTAGCTGTGGGCGATCGCATTAGTGTGAACGATTTGTGGAACAATATCAAAGAAATTACACAAAGTACTATTGAAGCTTCTCACGGAGAAAGTAGAATAGGCGATGTACGCGATTCTTTGGCCGATATTTCAAAAGCAAAGCGCATTTTAGGCTACACTCCAAAATACACCGTGCGCGATGGTTTAAGCATTACGCACGACTTTTTTAAAAAACAAGCGGAAGCAAATGACAAATAAGATACTTTCTATAATAGGTTTAGGATATGTTGGATTGCCATTGGCGGTTGAATTCAGCAAAAAAGGGTATCAAGTCATTGGGTTTGATATCAATGCTGCGCGAATTCAAGAGTTGCAACAAGGAAACGATCATACGCTTGAAGTAAGCCGCGAGGAATTGCAAGAAGCCACTAGCTTACACTATACGAACCAAGCGTCCGATCTCGCGAAAGCGAACATATACATCGTCACAGTTCCGACACCCATTACCGAACATAAATTTCCAGATTTAACACCTTTAGAAGCTGCTTCTACTTTAGTTGGTTCGGTGTTGGGCAAAGATGATATTGTCATTTATGAATCCACCGTGTTTCCAGGTTGTACCGAAGAAGTGTGTGTGCCTATTTTAGAAGCACAAAGCGGATTGGTATTTAATACAGATTTTTTCTGCGGATATTCTCCAGAAAGAATCAATCCGGGCGATAAAAAACACAGAGTTAATAATATTGTGAAAGTTACCTCAGGAAGCACGCCTGAAATTGCCGAAACGATTGATGCATTGTATAAAAGTATTGTTACGGTAGGCACGTTTAAAGCGTCATCCATCAAAGTAGCAGAAGCTGCCAAAGTCATTGAAAATTCGCAACGCGATATCAACATTGCGTTTGTCAACGAATTGGCATTAATCTTTGGAAAATTAGGCATTGACACACACGAAGTATTAGAAGCTGCGGGAACCAAATGGAATTTTTTACCGTTTACGCCAGGTTTGGTGGGCGGACATTGCATTGGCGTAGATCCATATTACTTAACACACAAGGCGAAAAGTGTTGGATACATTCCGCAGGTCATCTTAGCCGGAAGAAAAATAAACGATAACATGGGCAAATACATTGCAGAACGCGTTGTAAAACTCATGATCAAGCAAGAAAAACTCATCAAAGGCGCCAAAGTGACCATTTTGGGCATCACTTTTAAAGAAAATTGCCCAGATATTAGAAATACACGCGTTATTGACATTGTACACGAACTTACCGAATACGGGATTGAAGTTGAGGTATTTGACGACAATGTAAATGCTGCTGAAGTAAAAAAGGAATACGATATTGATTTGGTTTCGACGATTTCAAACGACACCAGAGCGATTATTTTGGCAGTTGCCCATAAAAGTTTCAATAAAATTGACGTAACTCCCTTTTTTAAAGCAGGATGTATTATTTTTGACGCGAAAAATTTCTTCCCTAAACCAATAGTTACAGAGAGATTATAGCCGTAAAACACTAAATAAAGAACAAAAACAAACTGATGAAAAAAAACCTAATTGTATTTGGTACACGACCAGAAGCTATTAAAATGGCACCGCTGGTAAAAGAATTTTTAAAACACCAAGACACTTTTGAAACAAAAGTTTGTATCACGGCACAGCACAGAGAAATGCTGGATCAGGTACTGTCATTTTTTGAAATTACGCCAGATTATGATTTGGATTTGATGAAGCCGAATCAAAACTTATATGGTTTAACAGCAGATATCATTACGAACTTAAAACCTGTGTTGGAAGATTTTCAACCAGATTATGTATACGTTCACGGAGATACAACCACGACAATGGCAACAAGTATTGCCGCTTTTTATTCAGGTGCAAAAGTATGTCATGTAGAAGCTGGGTTGCGTACCTTTAATAAAAGATCGCCGTTCCCAGAAGAAATCAACCGATGTGTTACGGGAAGCATTTGCGATTATCACTTTTCTCCAACAGAAACATCCAAACAAAACCTGCTGAACGAAAACGTAGCAGACGAAAACATATTAATCACGGGGAATACCGTAATTGACGCGTTGCATTTTAGCGCAGCCAAAGTAAAATCGGACGGTTTTCAAGATCAAGAAATTGAAGACGTAAAAGAAGTATTGGACACTTCGAAACGCTTGATTTTAGTCACAGGTCACCGTAGAGAAAATCACGGACAAGGATTTATCAACATTTGCTCGGCGTTGAAGCAAATTGCAACGGATCATCCAGATACACAAATTATTTATCCTGTACACTTAAACCCGAACGTACAAAAACCCGTATACGAATTGTTAGCGGATATTGATAATGTGAATTTAATCAAACCATTATCGTATCCTGCATTTGTATGGTTAATGGACAAATCGAGCTTAATTATTACCGACAGTGGCGGCGTACAAGAAGAAGCACCAAGTTTAGGAAAACCTGTATTGGTAATGCGTGATACTACTGAACGACCAGAAGCGGTAGACGCAGGAACGGTTTTATTGGTAGGAACGGACACCGACAAAATTATTAGCGAAGCAAACAAATTACTAACAGACGAATCAGCTTATCACAAAATGAGTAAACTACACAATCCGTATGGAGATGGAACGGCTTGTGATAAGATCGTAACATACATGTCAAAATTACACTAAAACATCATGGGAAGTAACAAACCAAGCGTTGTCATGGTAGGTCTAGGATATATTGGACTTCCAACAGCAGCCTTAATTGCAAGTAAAGAAATTACAGTAACCGGCGTTGATATTCATCAACATGTGGTAGATACTATTAACAAAGGAGAAATTCACATTGTAGAGCCAGATTTAGATGGCTTGGTGCATCATGTGGTAAAACAAGGATATTTAACCGCAAGTACATCGCCAGTAGAAGCAGATGTATATTTAATTGCCGTACCAACACCTTTTAAGGGCGATTACGAACCAGATATTTCGTATGTAGAATCGGCAACGAGAGCGTTATTGCCAACCTTGAAAGAAGGCGCTTTGGTCATTGTAGAATCGACAAGTCCTGTAGGAACTACCGAAAAAATGCAAGCCGTTATTGAAGCGGAACGTCCTGAATTGATCGGAAAAATATACATGGCATACTGCCCAGAACGTGTGTTGCCAGGAAACGTAATTTACGAATTGGAGCATAACGATAGAGCTATTGGTGGAATCAATGCGGAATCGACGGAAAAAGCAGTGGAATTTTACAGACACTTTGTAAAAGGAGAATTGCACAGAACCAACTCTAAAACAGCAGAAATGTGTAAGTTGGTGGAAAACTCTTCGAGAGACGTACAAATTGCGTTTGCCAATGAACTTTCCATGATTTGTGATGAAGCAGGCATCAATGTTTGGGAATTGATCAACTTAGCCAACAAACATCCGCGTGTAAACATCTTACAGCCAGGAACTGGTGTTGGTGGACACTGTATTGCAGTAGATCCATGGTTTATTGTGTCTGAATTTCCAGAAAAAGCAAAAATTATTCGTTCTGCAAGAGAAATCAACAACTACAAAACAGAATGGGCCATTGAAAAGGTAAAAAACACAGCTTTACAATTTAAAATTGACAATGGTAAAGATGCAAAAATCGCGTGTATGGGATTGGCATTTAAACCAAATATTGACGATTTACGTGAATCGCCAGCATTATTAGTAGTTGATACCTTAGTAAATGATGGTTTCAATGTATTAGCGGTGGAGCCAAACATAAAATCGCACACAAAATTTGAAATTCACGACGTAGATGATGCGCTTTCGGAAGCAGATATTGTTGTATATTTAGTAGCACACAGAGAATTTTCTAATTTAGAAAAAACAGCAAGTACACTCGATTTTTGTGGAGTGTTTAAATAAAATAGTACGTTTAGTGCGCAATTTTGTTTTAAGTTGATCTTAGCGTAGAATTGCGTGCTAAAAACTTTATAAAAAATGTTTTTTAACTCGTTAGACTTTGCCATCTTTTTCCCCATAGTATTTATACTATATTGGGTGTTTTCACAAAATTTAAAACAGCGAAATGCTTTCATATTAATTGTAAGTTACATTTTTTATGGTTGGTGGAATTGGAAATTTTTATCACTCATCATCATTAGTTCGTTTGTTGATTATTTTGTGGGGAAGAAACTTGGAAAAGAAGAAAATCAGAAGAAGCGGAAAGGCTTATTAATACTGAGTTTATTCGTAAATTTAGGCTTTCTCATTTACTTCAAATACTTCAATTTCTTTATAGAATCTTTTGTAGATGCATTTAGTTTATTCGGAAAAGAACTCGAAATATCTACGCTCGAAATCATTTTGCCAGTTGGAATTAGCTTCTACACATTCCAAACGTTAAGTTATACAGTTGATATTTACAAAAAGAAATTTCAACCTACCAATGACATGATTGCGTTTTTTGCATTCGTAGCATTCTTTCCACAATTAGTCGCAGGACCTATTGAAAGAGCCTCACACTTATTGCCACAGTTTTTTGAAAAGTATAAATTTAACTATCAGCAGGTAAAAAGTGGATTGTTGTTGATGTTGTGGGGACTTTTTAAGAAGATGGTTATTGCGGATAGAGTGGCACTTTTGGTCAACGAAACCTACAATAACGTCGGAAGTTATTACGGGATGGAATTTGTAGTGGGAACCATCTTTTTTGCCTTCCAAATTTATTGTGATTTCTCAGGATATTCAGACATTGCCATTGGAGCTGCCAGAACCATGGGGTTTGATTTAATGAAAAACTTTGACAGTCCGTATTTCTCCAAATCAATTACTGAATTTTGGCGTAGATGGCATATTTCGTTATCTACATGGTTTCGAGATTATGTGTATATTCCGTTAGGCGGAAGTAGAGATGGAAAATACAGAACGTACTTAAACTTGTTCCTCGTATTTTTAATAAGTGGTATTTGGCACGGAGCTGCGATGACATTTGTTATTTGGGGAGCTGTTCACGGAATTATTATTGTGTTAGAAAAAGCAACAGGATCGTTTCGAAAAAATATATTTAAAACCATAAAACTGACCAAAAAGAACATCGTTGGAAGGTTGTTTTTTATGACGGTTACCTTTATTATTGTGTGTTTTGCTTGGATATTTTTTAGAGCAAACTCATTAAAGGATGCACTTGCCATTGTTGGAAAAGTATTTGCGTTTGATAAAGGAGAAAAAACAGTGATTTCTGAAATAGGAATGGACACGCCAAATTTTTATGCGGCACTTATTTTTATTGCACTTATGATTGTATTTGAAATCATTCACAAGCGTAAAAGCATGGTCGTAACCTTGGCAAAACAAAATATAGTAGTTCGATGGAGCTTTTATATTATTGCAGCGCTTATATTGGTTACTTTCGGGATTTATGGATCTTATGACGAATCGCAATTTATATACTTTCAATTCTAATTCGATATGAGAAAGTTACTTTTAAAAATGGTATTGCTCACAGGAATCGTGCTTGTATGCGTAAGCTACATGTCGTACTATGTGACTGAAAAAAGAGAAGGTGTAGATCGTTGGACAGAGTTTTACAATCAGGAAGAAAATACGGTAGACATTCTTTTTACAGGAAGTTCGCTGAGTATTTTTTCGTTTATTCCACAAGTATTTAATGCTAAACTGAATGCAAAAACATACAACTTAGCAATACCTGTACTGAACATCAAACAGATTTACTACAATTTACCAGAAATTGTAAAACACCAAAAATTAAAAGTGTTAGTTGTAGAAGCTAGATCAATTGATATTGTTGATGCTGGAGAAGACAACAGACTAGGATATAAATTTGAAAACTTAGATGGTCAAAATCTAAATTTAAACAAAGTAAAATCGGTCCTTGGCCAATTTTCAGAAAAATCGAATATTGTCAATAGCTTTTTTCCGTATTTCAGAAATCACCACGAATGGGCAAATCTTGAACTATTAGAAGAAAATTTAAACTATGAATACAAGCCTAGCGAATACGATGGTTATAAAATTGGAATCTACAGAAGAGTAAAAGACAATACGATAAAAAAGAGACTAAAAGAAGTCCCGAAAGATTTTAAATTCCCGGAAGAAAATATAGAATACTTGGGGAAAGTAGTTGACTTTTGTAACGAAAACGATATCAAACTTCATATTGTAAGAGCTCCTGTATTAAACTATAGTACCTACAAGGGTTTTTATTTAGATGAGGTATCTCCGATCACAAAAAAACTATGTGACAGCTTGCAAATCAGTTACACCGATTTATATCCAACAGGTGATGTAGAAAAATTAAATATTACCAAAGTGGATTATTATGACATGGTGCATTTTAATCATTTAGGAGCTTTAAAGTTTTCTGAAAAAATTGCTGATGTATTTGCTAATCAATATAATTTTGAGCCCAAAGAAGATGATGCATTCATGCAGAATGATGCAGAATATTACCTTTACAACAACAAATTAGACGAAGCAAAAACGGTATTTAAAGGAGATTTTCAGCTTTCAGAAGACATTCTCATCAAAGAAGTACGCATACAACGAACCAAAAATAACGAACATATCTTTTTTATTTTATTAGACAAAGAAACAGATATTACAGAAATGACCTCGCACCGATTGGGAATTTACTATTACCCTGTAAAAGAGCAAATGCCGTTATTAAAACTACCTAAAGAGGCAAAGGTAAGCTGGAAAAGAATTGTAACCGATCACGCAATTCCTACCAATTACAAAGACTATAAAGTGGTACATGCCGCGTATGAAACTATAGATCCTACGAATTTTAGAAAAATAGAAATCAAATTTTTTAAAGTTAGGGAAGGTTGGATTAAAAAAATCTTAACAATAGAAGATGTCGATTTAACTGAGTAAGAGAAACAAAGAAGCCAATCATATTAAACAAAGAAATTTCTATAAACAAATAATCATTGTATATTTGAGGTTTCAAATTAAAAAAACGAAACAAAATACATATTATGAAAAAACTCATCTTACTTTTTGCTTTAGTAGCTTTTATCGCATGTGGAGAAGATAAAAAAGGAGAAAAAAAAGATCCTGAAGCAGGCAAAACGGTTGTGAAAGAAGAAGAAAAAGAAGTAACACCTGCGTATCCTGCTATTCAGAAATTTAGTCAAGAGCCAATGTATATTCATACTGCATTACATGCTTTTGATGATGAAATTAGTGTTGAAGAAGTAGGCGTTGTACCAGCAGCTGAAAAAGATGCGTACCATTTTGTATTCTACTTTAGTGATGACACAAACTTTGAAAAATTAGAAAACTATTATTTAGCCTTAATGCTATATCCAGAAGATGTAAGCACTATTGAGTCTGAAAAAGATAGAAAAAGAGGCTTAACCGCTAAAAGTATTAAATGTGAATTGGTACAAGATGGAAAATCGGTAGCAGTTGTCATTCCAGACTTTAGAATTCTTGGAAAGAAGATGAAAAGTGGAAAAGCATATTTATACAAACCAGGCGGAGGAATTTTAAATCCAGGAAGACCAAAACTAATTGTTGAAGAGTTTTCTTTATAAAAAATACGGTTCTATCTTGATGAACCCTATTTTTTAGCTGTTAACAATTATATCCAAAATCAACGAATGAAAAGTAAGATTGCAAAAATTATATCTTCAAAGAGTATATTAATTTTTGCAATCTTACTTTTTGCTTCCAACTTTGTTTCAAAATTGTGCAAAGAAGTATTCTCCATGAATGCTTCCTTTTACCCAAGCACCATTTTAAAAATACTAGCGGTATTTGTACTAGGAATCTATTTTGTGATGTTTCTACGGAAAGACACATTGGCAAAATACGTGTATATTCTCGTTGGAGTTTTCCTAGTAGATGTACTGATCAAAGTGTTCCATCAAGAGGCGTTCTCCGTAATTATGAGCAAAGGCTATTTTTTCTCAAAATTAATTTTCTTCTTTTTATTGGCCATCGCGATCAAAGATGTAAAAAAGGAGCATTTAGAAAAAACCATCAACGCATTATTCTTAATCGCTAAAATCAATCTCATCTTTATCGTGATTGGTTTTTTGTTCAAGATTGACATCTTTAAATCGTATCCGTATACAGACCGATTCGGATTTAATGGAATCATTTCAGAACCTGGAATTAGCAGTTATTTTTACATGCTGCTCGCCATTATAGCGTACATGAAATACATTTACAAAAAAGGAAGTCTTATCAACCTGCTACTGATCTGTATTGGTGTTTTTTTCCTTGGAACAAAATCAGGATTGCTATTTCTGGCCATTTTGGTATTTATCCATATACTGATACTTCTCAAAAAGAATATATACCGACTTTCGTTTGTGGCAGTATTGGTGACTTCGTTTTTAATTTTAAAGGATACAATCATTACGTTAGCCATCAACTCGTTCAGTTTTGGACCGTATATCTACGAAAAACACGGATTGCTCACGTTTATCACTTCCAAAAGAGATTTACTCTTTATAGATGCCATGACGTACATTAAAGAAGAGTGGAATGTACTCAACTATGTTATTGGCGGAATTGATCTAAAAATGCACCGAGTAGAGTTTGAATTTGTCGATATTTTTCTATTTCTAGGAATTACAGGACTTTTGGTATACATTTTCATCCTTAAAAAAGTATTCTTCCAAAAAAAACAAGATTGGCTGTATAGTGTTTTATTTCTCACCATCATATTAATTAGCAGTTTAGGCGGAAACTTATTTTTCTCTATTACCAATGCGTTCTGTTTTGCGGTTGTTTTTATGTATTTAAGAGACATCAATACTGCCGAAGAAAAACAGTTGTAAATGCGCTCTTAGCTTGGTTTTTAAGCCAATCCATTCCAGTGAATGTACTGTCATTAGTAATAAAATAGCAATAGACGGCAGGATTTCATTTACTTCTTAGTTAATTGTGTATTTTTGCGCTTGTTGAACACACAAAACCTTGTCTGAAAACGGTAATTTATGAATGTAGCGATTACAAATTTCTTAAAAGAAAAATCGGTAAACACATACCTCATACACATTGCATGTGCGTTTGTATTCTTTATAAATATTAGTGAAAAAATATCAACACTATTACTCATCTTATTCTTTGCCACAAGCATACTGAACATTAAAAACTTTTCACGTGCACAATTTAAAAAAGTAAGTATCATCTTTCTACTATTCATTGTGTATGTAGGCATCAATCTTATTGTAGAAGAAAACTTCTTGTTTAAAACGGTTGAAAAAAAACTATCACTTTTCATTCTGCCCATTGCGTTTTCCATCATGTATGTGGATAAAAAAGCAATATACCAAGTATGTTTATTTTTTGTGTATGGAGTGGCTTTTGGTTGTCTATTAAATTTGATAGAACCATTCATCAACGATTTTGATTGGGCAACCATGCAGTTTGTGGAGGTAAAGCAAAAAGTTGTTTTTAAAAACCATAATTGGCTCAATCATTTTTACTCATTACACTTTCCAAATTTTCTAGACAGATCGTATTATTCTATATACTTGAATTTTGCGATTGCTGTGGTTTGGTATTTGTTAAATTGGAAAATGCGACACAAAATAGCCATTATCCTATTCTTTTTACTACACATATTTTTGTCTAACAGCCTCATTGGACTTTTAGGTTTAGGTGTATTATTTGTGGTATTTACCTTTAGTATTCGCAAACCATACTTAATACTGTTAATTCCTGTACTTGTCACCATTGTAGTATTGTTGTCTCCGCGACTTCTTAAATACAGTTCAGAATTTTGGTTGTATTTGACAGAACCCGATAAAATACCCAAAGACTTCTTAGGAAACCGATGGCGTATGTGGACCTGTTCTATAGACCTTATTCAAGAAGCGCCTTGGTTTGGGTATGGAAAAGAAGGTTTTGATATGGCATTCAACGATATACTGCATGAAAAAGTTGGTTGGAGTCGTTACTTACTCAGTCAAGTAGGATTCAATTCGCACAACCAATACATGCAAATTTGGGGCGAAATAGGAATTTTTGGAGTTCTCATTTACATCGCAGCATTTATTAGTTTTATCATTCAAGCGGTAAAAAAGAACACGAATGCAAAATTTCTAAAACTAACTTTCATACTACTCATTGTCCTTTTTTCTTTTTCTGAAACCGTGATTAATAGATACATAGGAATTTCCTTTTTCATATTTTTTTACTGTTTTTTACAAGTGAATTCGAGCTTGGATAGAGAAAATTGTTAATTTTGTCAAAAATTTAAAATGTTGAAGCATAGCATTATTTTAAAAATAGGAATCCTATTAATAAAAAACATAGCGATTTTTCAAGTTCCCGTATTGCGGGACATTCGATGGTTTTTTTACAGGAAATACTACGGAGCTCCTAAATTATATGTAGATAGTGGTGTAGACATTTCTTCAGCACATACCAATGCAAATGCTTCTTTTGAAGGAACAGGAAAAATAAACCTCGGAAAAGGTGTGTACATAGACTATTCTGGAGGTGTAAAAATTGGACATGCAGTCGCCGTATCTGCAGGCGCAAAAATATTTACACACAATCACGATATCAACGGAAAATTTAAAGATTGGCAAAAAAATGGCATCACCTATTCTAGCGTAGTTATTGAAGATTATGCCTGGATTGGTGCCGATGCGTTAATCATGCCGTCCGTAAAGCGTATCGGAGAAGGAAGTATCATTGGCTCAGGAGCGGTTGTTACCAAAGACACAGAACCGTATGGAATTTATGTTGGAAACCCAGCAAAGAAAATTGCACAAAGAAAGGTAGGCGAATTCAATGAATAGAATCATAGCTATTTTGCCTTCATTGGCGTTGTACGGATTAGGACTTGCCAGTTTCTTCTTCTTAGACATCTACATTTCTTCAAATTACGATCAAGAATTTGTAAGTCAATGGGCATTCTATAAATCCAGTATATTTATCCTTGGCGGATTTTGTATTTTAGGCTTCGACCAAGTCATGGTGCGTGTTCCCAAATTACACTTCTTTATCAAAAAGAAATTTGTATTTCAGTCACTGCTCATCAGTATTTTAGGCACATCGTTAGTTTGGTTTTTCTATCCGCTACAAAATGTGTGGTTGTTTTTTGTGACGCTCAACCTGTTTTCTATGGTGATTTTCCTTTCGGGAATCTTTAGAGCCAATCAAAAATTTACCATTGCACAATTAGCCACCAACGGATGGAAAATTGTCATTGTAGCTGCTTTTTTCTTAATTGTAGAAAAAAACATGCTCAACCTGCTTGCCATGAGTTTGGGACTTATATTTATCATTCTCATATTACTGTATGTAAAAAATTATAGCAAAGCACCTTCTGGCGATGAAATTCTCAAATATGATACGTATAGAAAAACGGGAATTGCCTTCTTTTTACACAACATGACCTTGACAAGTGCAGTGTATGGCGAGCAATTTATCATCAATCTATATGGAAACGAATACATTTCATCAGAATTATTTATGTATTTCGCGTATTTCAGTCCCATCATACTCAGTGCCAATGGCTTCATCGGCTTCATCATTGGTCCAAAACTAAGAGCAAGAAAAACCGTAACGACGGCAGATTATCGGTCGTTGCAATTAAAATTGGTATTATTTGCCGTAGTCATGGCGCTCATTTCTTTTGCAGTAGGGATCTTTTTATTAGATCAATTCAAAGGAACACCTTTTGCTGAGGTGAATATTCCCTTGGCAATAACGGTATTGGCGTGTTGTATGATTCGAACCGTATACACAGCTTCTTCCTTATACTTAGGCGTATTTGGAAGCAACGCTTTCTTATACAAAACGGCAGGTCTTAACTGGGCTGTGCTTATCACATATATCTCATTAATATTAGTAGGATTAATAAGTAACATCGCAGTAGACACACTGATTATTGTGATTGCAATCCTCACAACATTGCACTGGCTTTCGCGATTAATTATATCGCACAGCTATGCAGTAAACGTTTTTAAAGATGAAAAACATTAAAATAGTTGCACCACTTTCGTCACTATCTGAAAGAACTCGATTATACAAACTAACTCTATTTTTACATGATACGTTAGGCTATAAAAACATAAAACATGTGGGTTGGGAACGCATTCCTGGTGAAAGAGAAGAAAAAAGATTTGATTTTAAAATAGAGAAAAAAATCATTCTAAAAGGTGGCGGTTATGGGACAAGCAAAGTAAAAGGACTCTATTTTTTATGGTTGATCAAAACCTTTTTTTACTGTCTCAAATTTGGAAAAAAAGACATCGTTTGGGCATTGGGTTTTGAAAGTGCCTTTCCCGCAATGATGGCATCCAAAATAAAAGGCTTTAAAGTTGTATTTGACGATGCCGATCGCTTCTCTATGATCTTTAAATTTCCGAGTTTCATAGACAAAATTATACGGTTTTTAGAAAAAAGAACCTCACGAGGTGTTGACTTTCATGTAGTGCCTGGAGCAGAGCGATATGACTTTGAATCTAAAAAGTTTTATGTGTTAAAAAATACGCCCAGTGAAAGCCAAATAGAAAAAGCTAAAGAAATCAGTAAGAATTTAGAAAAACCTGCTAACTTTGTCATCAATATCAATGGATGGTTAGGCGCTGGTAGAGGAATGAATGAAGCGCTCAAACTAGTGAACACTTTAGAGAATGAAGCGATAAAAATCATTCTCATTGGAAAGTTAGATTGTACTGCTGCTGACGCTTTGGCCAAACACAAAAATGTAATATACAAAGGAAAGTTGTCTAATTCTGAAACGTTGGCAAACTACTTCCTATCAGATATGGTATTAACGTATTACGATCCAAAATTGGAAATTAATCAATATGCCGAATCAAATAAATGGGGAGATGCTGTTAAAACAGGAATTGGAATTATTGTAAATGAAGAGGTAAAGTCAGCAAAATTCATAAAAGAAAACAATCTTGGAATTAGTGTCCCGTACAATGATGTTGATGCATTGGTGAATGAAATACAAAAGCTATTAAACGATCCTTCTAAATTATTAGAATTAAAATTGAACGCAAAAAAATATTCGGAAATCATGCCGTTTTATGAAGATCAGTTGATACAACTCTTTAAAAAAATAAACAATGAAGAAGAAGCCAGGTAAAATAGAGAAAGCATATACTTTTTTGTTAATAAAAATGATCGGAAACTTCAGTCCTAGAAGAGCTACAAACATTCAATACAAGTTCTTCAAAAAATATGGAATGAAATTTAACGGGAAACCCAACTACATTTCTTCTAAAATTTGGTTTGACGGTACAGATTATTCCTTAATTTCTATTGGAAAAGAGGTAACCATGTCTAGCTATATTAGAGTATTAACACACGATTGGTCTCCACACACTATCGCAAAAGCTTTTGACATTCCACAAGAAAAACCCTTAGGGATTTTAAGTACTATTGAAATTGGAGATTACGCATTCATTGGCACAGGAACCATACTTATGCCAGGATGTAAAATAGGAAAAGGATGCATCATTGGCGCAGGAACTGTAGTAAGAGGTGACATTCCTGATTTTAGTATATACATCGGAAGTCCTGGAAAAGTTGTAGGAGATTCCAGAAAATACCTGAAATCCAAATTTCCACAATTCGACTCACCAGAATATAATATATAAAAAGTAACACATGATTATATTTCTGAGTATCTTATTAGTAATTGTATTTGCATTTACGCTATATTTTATACTTGCCAGAGGAATAGGAGCACTATTTTCTCAACCAGTGGTGTTGGGTGTATTGTTTTTTACCATCATTCATCTTTTACTACCGTTATTACAAATAAATGAAGACTATTACAGATACCAAACAGAATACGCATTACTAACCATCATACTCTCCATAGTTTTAGTGGTGTTAGGACAATTTCTGTTCATGCTGTTTATTACCCGATTTAACTTAGATTATTACAAACTATTCAAAGATCTCCAAGTCAGTGATAGGGAAATAAAGCGAATGCTCTTTGTGGGCTTCCTCGTATTTCTAGTAGGATTTTATTTCTCCTATCAAAACCTTTCCATCATTCTTTCTGTGGGCGTAACGGAATACCTCAGAGACAGAATTAGTTTCGGACAAGGAAAAGGAATACAACTATTATTTGCCCATTGGACGTACGTGTCAGCTTTCATATTCATTTTTTGCTACTATATGGCCGGCACAAAAAAACTCAGAATAAGAGCACTTATTTTAAGTATTCTCTCCTTTGGAATGAGCATGCTCTATTACTTTCTAAACAGTAACAGAAACTCTATATTTATCATGTTATTGCTTTTGGGTGGCGCATGGTTTATCAACAACAGATCGCTCAATACGAAGGCAAACAAAAAGCAGATGAAAAGAATCCTCTTGATGTTTGTACTTGTTGGAGTAGCATTTATACTTTTCTTCAATATTGGAAAAGAACGCTATGCATTATATGCATCAAGACATAAAGAATTCAAATATCCATTAGTAAAATCGTTAAACGGAGCCTTTGGAAACCATGAAAACATCCTTTGGATGCTTGAAAATGACTATGAAAAATCATACGGTCAAACCTATTTAGCAGGATATGCAAACGTAATTCCTCGAAAACTCTGGCCAGGCAAACCTTTAGGCGCTGGACCAAAACTGAAAAACTTTATTGATCCCGGAAGTTATGTGTTGGGTAGAGACAGGAATTCATCACTCACCACAGGCTTTTTTACAGAATTACAGATGAATTTTGGCGTGGTAGGAATTGTCATATTCCCCATATTCATTGCCATTGTTATGGGACTCATATTACAACACCTAAACAGATCCAATTACCTGATTGTAAAAATGGCATCCTTTTTTACCATGATTCTGTTTTTTACTCAATTTTACTTTGCGGAATTCCTTGGGTTTTTCTCGCGATATTTTATAACAATAATACCATTTATCATCATATACTTAGCTGTTAGTGTAAGATTCAAACTTACCAAAGGCTAAGCATACATTAAATACGACACTTTCTCATGAAACAAATATTACAGTCTTTTAAAACAGGAGTCACAGAATTAGCAGAATTGCCATCTCCTAAAGTAAAAGCAGGTCAAGTTTTAATACAAACAACCCGAAGCTTAGTATCCTTAGGTACAGAACGTATGTTAGTTGAATTCGGAAAAGCTTCGCTGATTCAAAAAGCAAGACAGCAACCTGATAAAGTAAAAATGGTGCTCGACAAAATAAAAGCAGAAGGATTAATGCCTACGCTTGAAACTGTCTTTAACAAACTAGAGCAACCCTTGCCATTAGGCTATTGTAATGTGGGGAAAGTAATTGCCGTTGGAAAAGGAGTAACCGATTTCAAAGTAGGAGACCGTGTAGCTTCTAACGGACAACATGCGGAATTTGTTTCCATTCCACAAAACCTAGTGGCACATATTCCCGACAATGTTTCTGATGATGAAGCCGCATTTACAGTCATTGGTTCTATTGGACTGCAAGGAATTCGGTTGATCAATCCTACGATGGGAGAAACCATTGTCGTTGTTGGACTCGGATTGATCGGTTTACTCGCCGCAGAAATGCTCATTGCCAACGGTTGTAGAGTCATTGGATACGATTTAGATGATAAAAAAGTAGAAATCGCGAAAAGCAAAGGTGTCATCGCTTTCAATCCACTCAAAGGAAATGATGCTGTAAAATTTGTACTCGAAAATACCAACAACATCGGTGCTGATGGTGTGTTAATTACCGCATCTGCCAAAACCAATCAAATCATTTCGCAAGCCGCTCAAATGAGCCGAAAAAGAGGAAGAATTGTACTTGTTGGAGTTATCGGATTAAATATCTCCAGAGCAGAATTCTACGAAAAAGAACTCAGCTTTCAAGTATCGTGTTCGTACGGACCAGGAAGATACGATGATGACTATGAATTTAAAGGAATCGACTATCCGTTGCCATTTGTGCGTTGGACAGAAAAAAGAAACTTTCAAACCGTATTGCAACTCATCTCTTCGGGGAAATTAGGGGTAGAAGAATTAATTTCGGAACACATTCCGCTTAATGATTTTGAAAAAATATATGGCGATATTGGAAACTCAAAATCCATTGCCGTACTCTTCAAATACAATGAAGACAGCAAACCAGAAAACAGCATTGTAGTTACCAAAAAAGAACTGCAAGCAGGAAACGGAGTTATTGGATTGGTAGGCGCAGGAAACTTTACCAAAATGACCTTGTTGCCAGCCTTAAAAGGAAAAAATGCACAAATAAAACACATTGTTTCTTCGGGAGGAGTCAACGGAACAGTACTTGCCAAAAAGCACGGTATTGCCCAAAGTACCACAGACTATAATTTAGTCTTGGACGACAAAGAAGTAGATGTAGTCATGATTACCACACGACACAATTTGCATGCAGATATGGTCATCAAAGCATTGGACAAAGGAAAACACGTCTTTGTAGAAAAACCGTTGGCGCTCAACAACGAAGAATTAGAAGCCATTCAAGAATCGTATAGCAAAAACAAAGGCTCCTTAATGATTGGGTTCAACAGACGATTCTCTCCACATACACAAAAAATAAAATCACTCATTGGCGATTCACCAATGAATGTTATTGCCACGATGAATGCAGGCGCCATTCCACCAGAAGTTTGGGTACACGATATGAAAATTGGAGGCGGAAGAATCATCGGAGAAGCATGTCATTACTTAGACCTTATCGTATTCCTTACGGGAAGTAAAATAAAAGCAGTTTGTATGAATGCCTTGGGAGAAAATCCGCAAGAAAACACAGACAATGCTTCCATCTTAGTCAAACTAGAAAATGGTTCTACGGGAGTTGTCAACTACTTTGCCAATGGTTCCAAATCATATTCAAAAGAACGTTTAGAAGTATTCTCACAAGAGAAAACACTCATCATGGACAACTTCATCAAAACAAGAGGATATGGTGTAAAAGGATTCTCAAAATTAAAAACAAAACTAGACAAAGGGCACAAGGCGCAATTTGGTCAAATCATTGAAAAAGCAAAACAAGGAAGCATTGAACTCATTCCGTATGAAGAACTCATCAACGTAACCAAAGCGAGTTTTGCAGCCATACAAAGTTTAAAAGAAGGGAAATGGATTGACATTGAATAACTCAATTCGTTAAATGCAGTAACAGTTCATAACATGATTCAAAAAATAAAAAAAATAAGCAATCTGATCTCCAACATGGGAGCACGCTACCTTTTTTTTAGAATCTTTTATACGATCAAAGCAAAACTAGGTTGGCAAAAAAAAGCATTTCCAACCAATCCCGATTTCAAAACATACATTTCATTAAAAGAATGGAGCGAAAACATACCTCCATTCTTTTTTTATGGAAAAAATAGTCTCAAGCTGCCAAAGCAACAAACGGAAGCGCTCGCAAATACATTTCAAGACATTGAAAACGGAATCTTCACCTTTTTCAACAAATCAAAACTCACTATTGGTACGGAATACAACTGGTTGGTCAATCCGTCCACAGGATATCGGTACAATAGCAACAAACACTGGTCGGAAATTCAAGACTTATCCACAGAAGCAGGAGATATCAAATATGTATGGGAAAAAGCAAGATTCTCATACATATATGACATTATCCGCTACGATTATCATTACAATGAAGACAAATCAGCATTTGTATTTAGTGAAATAGAAAGTTTTATAGACAAAAACCCTATCAATCAAGGACCAAATTACAAATGCAGTCAGGAAATAAGTTTACGTACGCTCAATTGGACATTTGCCTTATACTATTACAAAGATTCGCCACATCTTACGGAAGCGTTATTCAGTAAAATAATGCACACCATTTACTGGCAAATTCATCACGTATATCACAACATCAACTTCTCTCGTATTACGGTGCGAAACAATCACGCCATTACCGAAACCTTGATGTTGTACCTTTCGGCGAAACTATTTCCGTTTTTACCCAATGTACAAAAATGGAGCAAGCACGGTAAAAAATGGTTTGAGCAAGAAATTGCCTATCAAATCTATGAAGATGGTACGTTCTTGCAATTCTCAATGAATTACCACCGAGTTGTGGTACAATTGCTTACTTGGGCAATACAACTTGCAAAGCTCAATGGAGAACAATTCAATCCAAAAGTATACGAAAGAGCGCAAAAATCGCTCGATTTCTTGGACAACTGTACGGATCCCGTAAGCGGGAAATTGCCCAACTACGGTTCCAACGACGGTGCTTTGTTCTTCAAACTTACCAATGACGATTACCGAATCTATACATCGCAACTAGATGACTTACGCGCTGTATTAAACGGATACACCTACAACGAATCTGAAAGTGCGCATTGGTATGGAATTCAGCCAGAAACAAAAGCATACCAAACGCCAGACACGTTAAATTCCTATACAAAAGGCGGTTACTACATCATGCAAGATGGAAACACCAAAACCTTCATCCGTTGCGGAAAATACAAAGATCGTCCGTTTCAGTCAGACAACTTACACATTGACATTTGGGCAAACGGAATCAACTATCTCAGAGACAACGGTTCGTACAAATACAACACTTCCCAAGAAGAACTCAACTACTTCAATGGCTGTGAAGGACACAATACGGTCAGTGTTGGCAAAGCCGATCAAATGCTAAAAGGAGGCAGATTTATTTGGTATTACTGGGTAAAAAAAGCAAAAGCAAGTCTGCAAAAAAAGGCAAACACCTATGAATTTGACGGAAACATCAAAGCCTTTGCACAGTTGGGTAACAACATCGTACATCGAAGAAAAGTCACAAAAATAGCAACCGAAAATCGCTGGGAAATACAAGACATAGTTCAAAACAAAAAAGAGCATGCTTTATATCAATACTGGCATGTACATCCTGATCATTTTGACAAAGTGAACATTAGCACCAAAGACGATCAAGGAAACGAACTAAAACCGTTAGTAGAAGAAACATGGTTTTCTGGGTATTACGGAATTAAAGAAAAATCGCTTCGCATTACGTTTACTACTGAGCGAAGCAACATGACAACATCAATTCAGATTAACACCTAAGTAACAAACACCTGATGAAAATATTACTCATACACCAAGCATTTCTGGAGAAAGATGAAGGCGGCGGCTCACGTTTTAACGAAATGACAAAAATGTGGTCAGAACAAGGGCATGAAATCACAGTTTTGGCAGGAATGGTGCATTATACAACAGGAAAAAAGAACCCGAAATACAAAGGAAAATACACCTTCAAAGATGAAGACTTTTACGAAAATGTAGATGTCATTCGCTGTCATGTTTCCGAAAGTTACAATGTCAACTTCTTAGGAAGACTTTGGGCGTACTTCTCGTTTGTGTTTTCTAGCATCTATGCAGGTTTATTCAAAACCAGAGGAAAAAAATTTGATGCTATTTTGGTAACGTCGCCACCACTATTTGTGGGAATCACGGCGTATGTACTTTACGTGTTCAAGCGAATTCCGTTTGTCTTTGAAATTCGAGACTTGTGGCCAGAATCAGCCATTGACACAGGCGTGTTGAAAAGCAAAATCATGATCAAATTTGCCTATTGGTTTGAAAAATTCATGTACAAAAAAGCGCGACTCATCAATGTATTAACACCTGCATTTAGAGACAAACTCATTGCAGACAAAAATGTTCCGCCCGAAAAAATTATCTTCATTCCAAATGCTGCCGATTTTACCTTGGCGGAAGAAATACAAAAAGACTTTGATGCGCCAGCGTTCAAAAAACAACTCGGACTGCACGACAAATTTGTCATTACGTATGTTGGTGCGCACGGAGTTGCCAATCACCTCATTCAATTGGTAGATGCTGCCGAACACTTGCGCGATACGAATGTGGTATTTCAGCTTATTGGTTCAGGCATGCAAAAAGAAATGCTGCAAAGCGAAGTTGCCAAAAGAAACCTACACGAACAAGTCATCTTCAGAGATCCAGTTTCCAAAAAAGAAGTATTCAAATACATTCTTTCATCAGACATGGGCGCATCAGTACTAAAACGAATAGATACCTTTAAAACGATCTACTCAAACAAAACCTTTGACTACATGTCTTGCAAAAAACCAATTCTCTTGGCCATTGAAGGAATTTCGAAAGACTTAGTAGAAGATGCCAACTGCGGAATCTGTGTAGAACCAGAAAACGCAAAGGACATTTCAGACAAAATAAAAGAAGCCATCAATTCAGACATAATGTTTGACAAAATGGGCGATAATGGCTACTTTTACGCCAAAGAAAGATTTGATAGAAACAAGTTGGCGGACACGTATATTTCCGAAATAGAAAAACATTTTAAATAGATGTATAAAAAATATTTTAAAAGAATCGTAGACATCCTTGTTGGAGTTGGAACCTTAATCGTTTTACTGCCTTTATTTATCATTGTTGGAATACTTATCTACCTATCTAGCAAAGGATCTATATTCTACTCCCAAGATCGTATTGGGAAAAACGGAGAAATGTTCCGATTGCACAAATTCAGATCCATGTACACCAACAAAAATTTCTCTGTAAACACGCAAGTATTCAAAAACGATAAAAACGTAACAACGATTGGAAAGTTCATCAGAAGATTCAAAATTGACGAACTTGCACAAATCATCAATGTCATCAATGGCGATATGTCTATCGTAGGACCAAGACCCGTGTTGCCAGCAGTAAAAGAACACTTTGATGAAAACGCAGAACACAGACTCAAAGTGCGCCCTGGACTTACAGGACTTTCGCAAGTAAATGGAAACATTCACTTACCTTGGAAGGAAAGATGGGTTTTTGATCGAAAATATGTTGAAAACATCAGTTTCGTAAACGATATTAAAATCATTTTTAAGACTTTTGCAGTAATTCTCTTAGGAGAAGAAAAATTTAAAAAAGACAACGAATGAGAATCGTAATTGCAGGAGCCGTTTCTTCTACATTGACTACGCTAAAAAAACTAGTGGAGCACCAAATGGATATTGTAGGTGTATTAGGGTACGAACCTGCATCTCTCAAAAATGTAAGCGCGTACTCACACCTAAAACCTGTGGCACTAGAAAACGGATTGAATTACAAACCGTTTGTAAAAATAAATGATGAAAACATTGTGGCGCAAGTCAAACAATGGAAGCCAGATTTACTATTTGTAGTAGGACTTTCCCAGCTTATAGGAGACGATCTTATCCATAGTGCCACACACGGAGTTGTTGGGTTTCATCCTACAAGTTTGCCAAGAGGTCGCGGACGCGCACCTATTGCGTGGGCAATACTAAAGGAAGAAAAAGCAGGTGCTAATTTTTTCTTAATTGATGATGGCGTAGACAGCGGACCTATCTTAGCACAAGAATTATTTGACATTGAAGAAGATGACTATGCGGAAGACTTCGAATTGAAAATGATTCATGCCATACAAACTGCATTGGACAAATGGTTGCCACAACTCAAAAAAGGAGTGGTAAACGCCATTCCACAAAATGACGAAAACGCAAGTTATTACGGAAGACGTGCGCCAAACGATGGTTGTATCAATTGGCACGTATCTGCTACAGAAATATACACACTCATCAGAGCTTCCTCTAGGCCGCATCCTGGAGCATTTACCTTCAAAGAAAACATCCGAGTATTGGTGTGGAAAGCCAGACCTGAAAAAAACCGAAACATTACAGGAGTTGTAGGACGTGTGTTAGAAGTGAATGAAAAAGGGGAAGCATTAGTACAAGCGGGTGAAGGATTGCTATGGTTGACGGAATATGAATTATTTGATTTTGGCGGAAATCAACTCGAAGAAAACCTAAAAGTTGGACAGAAACTAGGATATCACATAGACTTAGAAATTTTCAAACTGAAAAAAGAACTCAAACAATTAAAAGAAAAACTAAAATGAAGATTCTAGTAATAGCACCTCATGCAGATGATGAAATATTAGGATGTGGCGGTGTCATTGCAAAACACATTGCAAATGGTAACGAGGTAAAAGTTTTGGTAGTCACAAAAGGTGCCGAAGAACTATATTCAGAAGCGGAAGTACAAGTCATTCGCAACGAAGCAAAAATTGCACATGAATATTTAGGAATATCAGAAACACTATTTTTTGACTTCCCAGCACCAATACTTGATCAGACACCTTCGTATAAAATTTCGAATGCAGTGACAAATATCATAAAAACGTATCAACCTGAAGTTGTATATTTGCCACATAGAGGAGATCTTCACAAAGACCACAGAATGGTATTTGAATCTTCTTTAGTAGCAATAAAACCGGTAAACAATTGTTCGGTAAAGCATATTTACTGTTACGAAACCTTATCGGAGACAGAATGGGGCGCACCTTTTGGTGATGATGCCTTCATTCCAAATGTGTTTGAAGACATAACAGACTATATAGAATTAAAAAAAGAGGCAATGCGAAAATTTGAAAGTCAAGTAAAAGAATTTCCTCATTCTCGATCATTAGTAGCCATTGATGCATTAGCCAAATTTAGAGGAGCCACAGTTGGAAAACATGCCGCTGAAGCTTTTATGTTAATTAGAAGTATAAATTAAATTAAAAAATTATGGAGTTTATAACTGATGTTAAATTAAGAACAAATGATCCTGTTGAAGCTACCAAAGCCGTCAAGGAAGTTTTAAAGAACAACAAAGTTGTGAAAGTAGTTCCTGAATGGTATTTAGGAGACCTTCGTGCATTTTATGAAGTACTTACGGATGAAATAGGAATTCCTATCAATATTGGAGAAGACTTCAAAAATGAAGGCGCACAAACACACGAAAAATGGTTAGAAATCCGTTACGATGCTGACATTCCAGATCTTTCTGCATACCGACATAGTAAAAATGCACAACCGTTACACACAGATGAATCTTACATCAAAGATCCTGCGGATATCATGTTATTTTACAGCATCAACAAAGCGATAAAAGGTGGCGCAACCACATTTGTCGATGGTCCTGTATTGTTAGAATACATGGAAGAAAATGCTCCAGAATTACTTGAAAAATTGAAAACAACGCCAGTTCGTTACAAAAAAGCAAATGAAGAGCGTACAGAAAAAATCATCGATATCAAAGAAGACGGAGAAATTCACTTCAACTTTAACTACTACTGTGTCGACAAAGATGAAACAGAAGAAAACAAAGCATTAAACAAAGAGTTTTTCGACTTTTTACAAAACTATGTGGCACACTCACACATGGTAGAACAAGTAGTGCTAAATCCTGGAGAAGCCGTATTATGGTGGGATGAATTGGTATTGCACGGACGCACTTCGTACGATGTAAAAAAGACAAACGACCGTTTTATATGGAAAACAGGATTTAAGTGGAAGGAATAAAACACACACTAAATCTCAGCAAGCTTACGCTTGGTACCATGCGTTTTCATGACAAACAACTATCTGTTAATGAAGTTGTAGGTATCATTAACGAAGGGCACGACATAGGAATCCATACACACCATTCTTCTTTTGAATATAGCTCGTATGAACTATACACAAAAGCATTGGAGAAATCTGGAAAAGGAAAAGAAACAAAACACATTGTAAAACTATCTTCTCCACATTTTAAAGATGATGCTTTCTCTGCCAACATACTAGAAGAACGTGTAGACAACCAACTAAAAGCATTGCAAACAGATTGTATTGACGTATTGCAATGGTTAGTTCGGTCACAACCTATCAATGATGCAGATCGTTTGCAAACATTGGAAACGCAGCAAGAAGAAATTGCTAGTAGTATAGAAGATCTAAAAAAGAAAGGCAAAATAAAAACCTGTTTTAGCTTTCCATACTCTGTAAACTTTGCCAAAAAAGTACTAGAATTTGAGCAGGTAGATGGTTTAGTTACCTACTTAAACAAAGCAGAACTAGACTATCAAGAATTTGCAAATACAGTTCCGTTCATTGCGATACGTCCGTTATTTGCAGGAAAACTTATTGAAAAATCAACAGACATTGATGTTGAAATCATCAGCAGTTTGCAATTTGTAGAAAACCATAAAACACTCCTATCAACTATTGTAGGAATCAACAGTACAAAACAACTCCAAACATATAAAAAGTATCTAAAATAGCGCTGTGTTTTCATGGCGCTTTGCTTTTTCAAAAAAATCATAACAACAACACTCAAAACGACGCGTAATGTTGGGAAAACGTATTTTTGATATCATACTTTCGTTTACATTGCTAGTCATACTATTCGTGCCCATGTGCCTATTGTGGTTTATAACTTCAATTTCTATAGGCTCCAATGGTATCTTTTTACAAACAAGAATTGGGCAACATGGCAAATCGTTTACTATGTACAAATACAAAACGATCTATGCGGACAGCGGAAAAACCTCAAAATGGGGCGCTTTTTTGCGAAAAACAAAACTGGATGAACTCCCACAATTGCTCAACATTCTCATTGGTGAAATGAGCTTTGTAGGACCACGACCCGATTTACCTGGATATTACGATAGGCTCGAAGGAGAACAAAGAAACATACTAAAACTAAAACCAGGCGTTACTTCGGAAGCTGCCTTAAAATACATCAACGAAGAACAACTATTAGCTTCCAAAGAAAACCCAAAACAATACAACGATGAAGTCATTTATCCAGACAAAATTAAAATGAATCTGGAGTACTATCACACTAGAAGTTTTTTAGTAGATTTGAACATACTAATCAAAACGATACAAAAACTAGTTTAATTATTGAAAATCAACACAAAACGACGATAAAAACGAAGAAGAATGAGTAACATTTGTCTATTTGGCGCAAGCGGACATGGAAAAGTAGTCAAAGATGTGGCAGCAAGCACAAACACGGTAATTGATGCCTTTATTGACGATCATCCCAAAAGTGAATTTCTACAAGGAATTCCCGTGGTGTCGTCTTCAAAAATAGCAACATACGCAGGAAACAAGTTTTTAATCAGTATCGGAAACAACAGCGTTCGTAAAGTCCTCAGTCAAAAAATAAAAAACGACTTTACGAGACTCATTCACAAAACAGCAACCATTTCTCCTTCGGCAAAAATAGCAGAAGGAACGGTGATAATGAACGGAACCAACATCAATGCAGATGCCAACATCGGAAAACACGTTATCATCAATACAGCGGCTATTATAGAACACGATTGCCACATTGGTGACTTTGTACACATTTCGCCAAACGCTACCATTACAGGAAATGTAACCATTGGCGAAGGAACGCATATTGGCGCAGGCGCAATTGTCATACCAAACATAAAAATTGGCAAATGGGCAACCATTGGCGCAGGTGCAGTCATCATCAACGATGTTCCAGATGATGCTGTCGTCGTAGGAAACCCAGGAAAAATAAAAAAGTACAACAACGAATAACTATGAATTCAAGAATTTGGCTTTCATCGCCCCACATGGGCGGAAACGAATTAAAATACATTCACGAAGCATTTGACACCAATTGGATTGCTCCATTAGGGCCAAACGTAACAGGTTTTGAAGACGATTTGCAACAGTTTTTAAACACGCAAAAAGAAGTAGGTGCCTTGGCGTCGGGAACGGCAGCCATTCACTTAGGACTTATCTTAGCTGGCGTTACCGCAGGCGATGAGGTACTTTGTCAAAGCATGACGTTTTCCGCTTCCGCGAATCCGATTCTCTATCAAGGAGCAACTCCAGTTTTTATTGACAGTGAACCAGAAACATGGAACATGTGTCCAAACCATCTTGAAGCGGCTATTAAAGACAGAATTGTCAAGGGAAAAAAACCAAAAGCAATCATTCCGGTACACTTATACGGAATGCCCGCAAAAATGGACGAAATTCTTGCCATAGCTAACAAATACGAAATCGCTATCATAGAAGATGCTGCGGAATCACTAGGTTCCACCTACAAAGGTCAAAATTGTGGCACTTTTGGTGAATACGCCGCGCTATCCTTCAACGGAAATAAAATTATCACGACTTCTGGTGGCGGCGCAATTGTTTGCAATGATGAAGCCGCTAAAAAGAAAGCTATTTTCTTGGCTACACAAGCAAGAGACGATGCACCGCACTATCAACATTCCGAAATTGGATACAACTACCGAATGAGCAACATTGTGGCAGGAATTGGTAGAGGACAAATGGAAGTGCTACAGGATCACATTGCACTTCGCAGAAGCATGCAAGCTTTCTACAAAGAAGTCTTCAAAGATGTAGCTGGTGTGACTGTATTTACAGAACCAAGCGACGATTATTTCTCAAATCACTGGTTGAGTTGTATCACCGTTGACACAGAAAAAGCAGGGTTTTCTCGTGAAGATTTACGACTTGCCTTGTGGGAAGATAATATAGAATCAAGACCGCTTTGGAAACCAATGCACTTACAGCCAATATTTGAAAAATATCCGTATTACGGAACTAATATTTGCGAACACCTATTTGATGTAGGACTCTGTTTGCCATCAGGTTCCAACCTAACTATACAAGAAAAAGAGCGTATTGCACAAGTTATAGCCGCTTTTCTAGCATAGATACAAATAAATTAAGTAATTTGTGCTACTAAATAAAGAATCTGTTTTTTTGAGAACATGAAGGTATCGAATTCAAGGAACATAAAAGACGCAATTAAACAAGTTCTAAAATCAAGTAAAAAACGCATTGATTTTAAGAACATAGGATATTTACCTCGATGGCTTATCTTATGTTTTGACATGTTCATTTGTTGTGTCGCGGTTATTCTTACAGGCGTTATTGTAAATAATATCAACATTAACGATCCTAACATTTCGCCACAATCTATCTTTGGATTTTCGGCAAAAGACGGATTGATCTTAATCACCAACTTATTATTCTTTATTTTCTTTAGAACGTATGCAGGACTCATTCGTCACTCTACGTTTATTGATGCGATCAAATTTTTCTTGGCATCGTTGGCAACGTTAATTACATTACTCGTTGTCAATTATTCGCATGTCATATTTAGAGGAGACACGTTATTACTAATACCGAAACTGTTTATCTACTTTGCTGTTTCTTTTTCAGCATTATTATTATTTAGAGTCTTGGTAAAACAAGTTTTTGAAGCATATTTTGATCATGCCGCAAAAGATGATCAAATCAGCGTGATGATTTACGGAATTGACTCCAACGCAATTGCCATTTCAAACGCACTCAAAGTAGAACGTCCAATTCGATACAAACTCATTGGTTTTATTGACAAGAAAGGAAAAAACCAAAGTAAAGAAATCTTAGGATTACCCATCATTCATCTCAAAAGAAAACTTGCCGTAATTCTGCGGGCACATGGAGCAAATGCTATCATCTTAGCAAACAAATCCATCACGCAAGAAGAACGCATCAAAATTGTAGATGAGTGTTTAGAGCATAACATCAAAGTATTTAGAGCGCCAATTGTTTCCGATATGGAAGACAAGGAAAATGTGAACGTGGCGCAACAAATTCAAAATGTACAAATTGAAGACCTACTCGAAAGAGAACCCATTGTCTTAAATAATAAGCTTATCGCGAAAGAACTTTTTGATCGTAGAATCTTAGTCACAGGTGGCGCGGGTTCTATAGGAAGTGAAATTGCGCGACAAGTTGCCAATTACAATCCGCAAAAACTGATCATTGTCGATCAGGCAGAAACGCCATTGTATCAAATACAAATGGAAATCAGAGCCAACTTTCCAGACTTAGATTTTGAAGCAGTCATTGCCGATGTTCGCGACAAAGAGAAACTGGAAAATATCTTTAATCTCTACAAACCACAAGTGGTCTATCACGCGGCAGCGTACAAACACGTACCATTAATGGAAGACAATCCGTCACAAGCTATTTTTACCAATGTGATGGGAACTAAAAATGTAGCAGATACTGCCTTAAAATTTAAAACATACAAATTTGTATTGGTTTCCACAGACAAAGCGGTAAACCCAAGTAATGTGATGGGAGCTTCCAAGCGAATTGCCGAAATTTACGTGCAGGCAATGCAAGAAGCATTTCAAAACGACAATCGTTACGATACCAATTTTGTCACAACACGTTTTGGAAATGTACTAGGTTCCAATGGTTCGGTAGTACCATTATTCAAACGACAAATTGCGGAAGGTGGTCCGTTAACCATTACACATCCAGATATCATTCGTTATTTTATGACCATTCCAGAAGCGTGTCAGCTTGTATTAGAAGCTGGAGCCATGGGGAATGGTGGCGAAATCTACATCTTTGACATGGGAGAAGCCGTAAAAATTATTGATTTGGCGAAGAAAATTATCAAACTTGCAGGTTTTGTACCGAACAAAGACATTGATATCAAAATCATCGGATTGCGTCCAGGTGAAAAACTATACGAAGAATTATTAAATGACAAATCGACGACATTGCCAACGTACAATGAAAAAATTATGATTGCTCGTGCGGAAATGTATGATTATGAAGTAATAAATACGAATATTGCCGAACTTATTGATTCTGCTTGTTTATACAACAAAGTAGAAGTTGTAAAACGAATGAAAGTATTGGTTCCTGAATATAAAAGTATGAACTCTTGTTATGAAGAATTAGACAAGAAAGAATTGCCACCTAAAAAAGATACCAAAACGGTCAATTTGAGAGATAAGAAAGTATCGTAAAGGAATACATCATATAAAAAATTACTAGAAGTACATTCGTCCCTTAACTCATAATGAATGTACTTTTAACCATTAAAAAGAAAAATAGCACATGAAAATAACTGTTGTTGGAACAGGATATGTAGGACTCGTCACAGGTACGTGTTTAGCGGAAACAGGAAATGATGTACTTTGTGTTGATATTGATGAAAACAAAGTGACAAGAATGCAAAATGGAGAAGTTCCTATCTACGAACCTCATTTAGATATACTCTTTGAAAGAAATATAAACGCAGGACGCTTAAAATTTACTACGTCACTTGAAGAAGGATTGACGCATGGACAAATTATTTTTTTAGCCTTGCCTACACCAGAAGATGAAGATGGCTCTGCCGATTTATCGTATGTTTTAGGTGTTGCCGAAAATATTGGGAAACTCATGACGGATTACAAAGTCATTGTAGACAAAAGTACTGTGCCTGTTGGAACTGCCGATAAAGTAACATCAGTAGTGGCAAAACATGCTACGGTTGATTTTGACATAGTTTCAAACCCTGAATTTTTACGAGAAGGTTTTGCCGTAGATGATTTCATGAAGCCCGAACGTATTGTCATTGGTTCTAGCTCTGAACGCGCTACCAAATTGATGGAACGTTTATACAAACCGTTTGTACGCTCTGGAAATCCGATTCTCATCATGGATGAAAAATCAGCAGAATTGACAAAATACGCTTCCAACTCTTTCCTAGCCGCAAAAATCACGTTTATGAATGAAATTGCGAACTTCTGTGAAAAAGTTGGCGCTGATGTAGACAAAGTTCGTATTGGAATGGGAACTGACTCACGCATTGGAAAACGTTTCCTATTTCCAGGAATCGGCTACGGCGGATCGTGTTTTCCAAAAGATGTAAAAGCCTTACACAAATCAGGAAAAGACAATCAATACAATTTCCAAATCTTAGACGCGGTTATCAATGTAAATAACAAACAAAAAACGGCGTTAATTCCAAAAGTGGTGAGTCACTTAGGAGAAGATTTAACTGGAAAAACCATTGCTATTTGGGGATTGGCATTCAAACCAGAAACCGACGATATTCGGGAAGCGCCATCGTTATATATCATTGATGAATTGCTTTCGCGAGGTGCCAAACTTAAAGCATTTGATCCAGAAGCCATGGAGAATGTGCAGAAAAAATTGGGAGAAAAAATTGAATATGCAGACAGTATGTATGGCGCTATTCAAAACACAGATGCGTTGATTATTTGTACAGAATGGAGCATCTTTAGAACACCAAATTTCAACAAACTAAGAGAAAACCTAAACCAACCTGTCATTTTTGACGGTAGAAATTTATACGACATTGCAGAAATGGAAAGAGAAGGTTTTGCCTATTTTTCTATTGGACGCAAAGAAGTTTTATAATACCTAAACCAACCAAGCTATGCAACGAATTCTCATCACAGGAGCCGCCGGATTCTTAGGTTCACACTTATGTGATCGCTTTATCAATGAAGGCTATCATGTTATTGGAATGGACAATTTAATTACGGGAGACATTCGTAACATTGAGCATTTATTTCACCTTAAAGAATTTGAGTTTTACCATCATGATGTGACAAAATTTGTACACGTACCAGGAAAACTAGACTATATTTTACACTTTGCATCGCCTGCAAGTCCGATAGATTACTTAAAAATTCCGATTCAAACCTTAAAAGTAGGTTCGCTCGGAACACATAATTTATTAGGATTGGCAAAAGAAAAAAACGCGCGTATTCTCATTGCGTCTACTTCCGAAGTGTATGGCGATCCGTTGGTGCATCCGCAACACGAAGAATACTATGGAAATGTAAATACCATTGGACCGCGCGGAGTGTACGATGAAGCCAAACGTTTTCAAGAATCTATTACCATGGCATATCACCGTTTTCACGGATTGGAAACACGGATTGTACGTATATTTAACACGTATGGTCCTCGCATGCGATTGAACGACGGACGTGTGATTCCTGCCTTCATTGGACAAGCATTGCGTGGAGAAGATTTAACCGTTTTTGGTGATGGAACACAAACACGATCATTCTGTTATATTACCGATCAAGTAGAAGGAATTTTTAGATTGTTGAAAAGTGATTATGCGGCGCCAATCAACATTGGAAATCCGCATGAAATTACCATTGGTGAATTTGCGGAAGAAATCATCAAATTGACGGGAACGACTCAAAAAGTAATTTACAAAGAATTACCAGCAGACGATCCGCTACAGCGAAAACCAGACATTCGTAAGGCAAAAGAAATCTTAGGTTGGGAACCTAAAGTAGGGCGTAGCGAAGGCATGCGATTGACCTACGAATATTTCAAATCACTACCAGAAAGCGAGTTATTTAAAAAAGAACACAAAGATTTTTCAACATATACAAGAATGTAACCCATGCATGTAAAAGGAAGATATTCATGGCTCTTGCGACCATTTTTTCTGGTGTTCGATTTGTGCGTCATCAATATTCTTGTCTTCCTTTTTTTTAACTTCAACGATCAAGATTTATACTTTTTTGATTCCAGTTTTTGGAACAATAAGCATTTACTATTTATTATTTATACGGTCATATTTTGGCCGTTATCTGCGTTCTTTTTAAAATTCTATAACGTATATCGTTTCACCTCAGTTCCGCAAATTTTATCCTTACTCATCAAGCAATTATTAGCATATACGCTTATTATGTATGCGTTTATCGGAATTTTTAGAAGTATTGATGTGCCTGCTTTTCTCACGTTTAAATATTTAATGTTGAGTTTCGGAATTATCGGATTGGGGAAAATTATTGGTTATTACGGTTTAAAAAAATATCGTTCCGTTTTAGATGGAAACATTCGTAGAGTTATTATCATTGGTTTTAGTGCAGGCGCGCAGGAATTGGAGCGTTTATTCAGAAACAACAAAGAATTGGGATACAAACTCTTGGGTATTTTTAGCGATAAGAATAGCGAATTGATCACAGGAACAATTGACGATAGCTTTGACTTTATAGAAAAAGAAACTGGGATTGACGAAATATACTGCGCCATTGATGAACTTTCAGAAAAGCATGTGAACGATTATGTCAAGTATGCCAGCATGAGCATGATCAATATTAAGTTCATTCCAAACACAAAAAAATTAATCACCAAACGACTCAAAACGGATTATTACAACTATTTGCCCGTTTTATCCATTCAAGAAGTAGCGCTAAATAATAATTTAAACCGATTTATCAAAAGAGTTTTTGATGTTGTTTTTTCATTGCTCATCATTATTTTCTTGCTTTCATGGTTGATTCCGCTCATGGCAATTTTGATCAAATTAGAATCGAGAGGTCCTGTATTTTACCGACATGTGCGAAACGGTATTAATTATAAAGAATTTACCTGTTACAAATTCCGTTCTATGGCGCACAATAGCAATTCTGATTATGAACATGTAACACCGCAAGATTCTCGGGTAACGCGCATTGGTCGTTTCATTCGAAAAACAAGTATTGACGAATTGCCACAATTTTTCAACGTACTCAAAGGCGATATGTCCGTGGTTGGTCCAAGACCACACATGATTCCGTACACAAAAGAATATGCCAAAAAAATTGACAAATACAACTTTGTATTCCGCCACAGCGTAAAACCTGGTATTTCAGGTTTGGCGCAAGTAAAAGGTTATCGCGGAGAAATTAAAAACGACGAAGACATCATCAACCGAATCAAATACGATATTTTTTATATTGAAAATTGGTCGTTGTTTTTAGACATCAAAATTATTGCTGAAACGATTCTTAATATTCTCAAAGGAGAAAAAAACGCCTACTAACCATGCGTCAACCTTTAGTTTCTGTCATTACCCCAACCTATAATACCGAAGAATTCATTGCGGATACGATTGATTCTGTTCGTGCGCAAAGTTATACGAATTGGGAACTGATTTTGGTAGACGATGCTTCTAGTGATAGAACGGTTGCCATTTTAAACGAATATGCCGCCATTGACGAGCGCATCAAAGTACAGGTGTTGAAAACCAACGCTGGCGCTGCCATTGCACGAAATACTGCCATTGAAAAAGCTTCAGGAACGTATATTGCATTTTTAGACGCGGACGATTTGTGGAAGCCTGAAAAGCTCACCAAACAAATCGCATTCATGCAAGAAAAAGATATTTCGGTGTGTTTTTCAAGCTACGAATTGATGAATGAAGCAGGAATTTCATTGGGAAAAATGATCAAAGCATTGCCCAAAGTAGATTATAACAAAATGCTAAAAAGTAATTATATAGGCAACCTTACGGGAATTTACAATGCCTCAACATTAGGGAAAGTATACATGCCAAACATTCGCAAGCGCCAAGATTGGGCATTGTGGCTTGCGTTGGTCAAAAAAGTAGAATTTGCCTATAGTTTGGAAGAACCGTTAGCGCGATATCGCTTGCGCGAGAATTCAATTTCGTCCAATAAACTAAATTTATTAAAATACAATTATACTATTTACAGAAAGGCACTTAACTTTGGGGCTTTCAAATCGAGCTTATATTTACTTCGATTTTTAATAGAACATTTCTTTATAAAACCACGACAAACCGTACAACTATGAATATTCTTGTGTTAGGATCAGGAGGAAGAGAACATACATTTACATGGAAATTAGCGCAAAGTCCGCACGTTACAAAACTTTTTGTAGCACCAGGAAATGCAGGAACCGCTAGTATTGCTGAAAATGTTGCCATGAATGTGAATGACTTTGATGCCATTGGAAAATTCTCCATTGAAAACAATATTGACATGCTTGTCGTAGGTCCTGAAGATCCATTAGTCAAAGGAATTCACGATTATTTCTTAGCAGATGATACTTTAAAAGGAATTCACGTGATTGGTCCGCAACAAGAAGCAGCCGAACTCGAAGGAAGTAAGGAATTTGCCAAAAAATTTATGATGCGTCATAACATTCCAACGGCGGCATACGAAAGTTTTACCAAAGATACGGTAGCAGCTGGTTGCGAATTTTTAACCACATTGCAACCGCCGTACGTATTAAAAGCAGACGGATTGGCGGCAGGAAAAGGTGTATTGATCATTCAAGATTTACAAGAAGCACAAAATTCGCTTCGTGAAATGCTCGTCGATGCAAAATTTGGTGACGCAAGTACGAAAGTTGTCATTGAAGAATTTTTAGATGGCATCGAATTGAGTTGTTTTGTGTTGACGGATGGAAAAAACTACCTAACGCTTCCCACAGCGAAAGATTACAAGCGCATTGGCGAAGGTGATACAGGTTTAAATACAGGCGGAATGGGCGCCATATCGCCAGTTCCTTTTGCAGATGCGGAGTTTATGGAAAAAATAGAAACACGCATCATCAAACCAACAATTGACGGTTTTCAAAAAGATAACTTGCCGTACAAAGGATTTGTCTTTATCGGATTGATCAAAGTTGGCAACGATCCGTTTGTAATAGAATATAATGTACGCATGGGCGATCCGGAAACGGAAGTCGTCATTCCACGTTTAGAAAACGACTTGGCTGAGATTTTGGAAGCTGTAGGAACGGAAACTTTAGATCAAATTGATTTAAAAATCAAGAAAGAAGCGGCAACAACTATTATGGTGGTTTCTGGCGGATATCCAGAAGCGTACCAAAAAGGAAAAGAAATTACAGGAATCGAAACCATTGAAGATTCAATCGTGTTTCACGCTGGAACCAAATTAGATGCAGAAAAAGTAGTGACCAATGGCGGAAGAGTCATTGCGATTACTTCACATGCGACAACCTACGAAGAAGCCATAAAAAAATCTTATCAAAATATAAACAAGTTACATTTTGATAAGATGTATTATAGAAAAGATATTGGCTTCGACTTATAAATACGAGTGCGAAGTAACATCTTTGCGTTCTTCACCACTGTCGTTGAATTTTTTTAACTGTAATACCCAGTATACCATTGCAGCAGCTGCAATCAACATAAAAATCCAGTTCAATGCATTGGCTAAGGTCCAATTCTGTAATTCCATCGCACGTAACGCTTCAAATGGAAGAAATAATATTTCTTCAAACAAGTAAGCAATTCCTTCAAATAAACTTTTCATAGATAAATCCTATTATATTTACACCACAAAAGTATAAAAACCTGTAAATGATCACAAGTGTTTTTGGGAAATCGAAACCAATAAATTTTATTCTCTGCATAGGAATTCTTCTTGTGTACTTTGTAATGCACTTATTTTCAGAAGATAAAGCCTTTAATTTGGATAGAATAGCTGCGGAAGTTCCGGTGTTATTATTATTGGTATTTGCGCTTTTTGTGATTGATTTTATCGTAAAGAAGAACGATTTAACCCAACAAAACGATTATGCGCTCTTTTTTGCCACTATTTTTATAGGATTTTTTCCTGCTATTTTTGAAAACATTCAAATGGTATGCATATATATTTTGATACTTTTTGCTTTCAGGCGAATCATAACGTTAGGATCATTACGGAGTGTCAAACGAAAAATATTTGATGCTACATTTTTTATAGGCTGTGCTGTATTGTTTGATTCTTGGATACTACTTTACACAATCGTTATTTACCTTGGAATTTTGTTATATGTTTCGAGCGATTATAGAAATTGGTTGGTGCCAATTGTGGCACTGACGGTCGTGATTGGTTTGTTTATCGTGTATTTATTGTTTGTTGAACAAAATGTTCTTACAAACCCACTCTTTCAGTTTGATATAAAAATTAACTATTCAGCGACAAGTTATAGGCGAATTGCGCTACATTTAGTAATCACCCTACTTTTTAGCATAAATTTTGTAATATTTTTTTTAAAATACAAAACGTATTCTTCTCAAAAAAAAATCTCTTTTTTACTAACTAAAGTGCTGTTTTTTACGGGTATTACGTACGTGCTATTCGCTAAAAATATCATGCAAAATACAGAGCTTTTATTGCTATTTCCATTAGCAGTTTTTATGGGCAATTTGCTAGAGAGGATAGAAAACAAAAGGATTGGCGATATTATTACACTTTTGCTAATGATTGTTAGTTTTCTCTTCAACATATATCCAAAATAACCTCAGAAACCGTAAAATTAATAAAGTAAATACTTACGAATTAGTAAGTTAAAAGTTACAAAAAATACTCTTTCTCGATTTTAATGACGTTTTGTCTAAAAGAAAAACCCTTAGTCTGCATTTTAGAATAATTCCAAATATTTTTGTGTTCGAGAATTAAGCCGCTCACCCCGAACTTATTTTAAACAAAATCTATTTTATGTACTACTGGTATATATAATAGTTAACTAAACAGCAAATCAATGAAGACTAAAATTACTCTTTTGGTCCTAACTGCCTTATTAGGACTGACGACTGTTTTCGCAAATTCAATGCCCACAAGCGAAAATGTAGTCGAGAATGAAATGATGACTTCCGATGGGAACTCAATTATCATTTCTGCGGGAAAAAGAATTTACTCGCTCGACATGAACACGTACCACGCTACGTTGTTGGCAACATCACCTTATGTAAACGAAATTAACTCCATCGCTAGTGACAATGCTACCGGATGGCTTTTTTACGTTTCAAACCATATCTCCAGATACAACTGGACAATTTATGGTTACAATGTGTATACCAATACACACAAAAACTTTGGATCCGTACGTCACTTTTTTACAGGTACTGGTCACGCAAGATCTTCTAGAGGATTAGCTTCTGGTGGAGCAACTTTTTACAATGGGAAATTATATTTCGCAATGGAATACCCAATTCGTTGTTACTACTACAGAGACGGACGTAGAACTTCTAGCAACTCTAATGCAAATCCAAAAGATGAGTTAGACGACAATCCAAGAGCAGCAGGAACAGTGTCTGCAGGAATGTTTACGAACTCAACAAACACTAGAGGAAACGCAATTTCTATGGAAGCTGATACAACGGCTGACAATGGAGGAAGAGATGGAAACGGAGAAACTGTAGATGATTTTGAAGAGATTGAAGCTGAAGAAGCAAATCAATTAAATGACAATGTAGTTGATTACATTTCTGAAGAAGAATTACCTGCTGAAACTGCAGACAATTCAGATTCAAACTTACAGCAAAGAGGAAACTCTTACTCAACTGAAACAAGTTACTACCACGGTTCTTACAACAACAACATTTACTTATTAGAGATTTCTTTTAGCGGATTGGCAGATTCATCTGGTCAAACTACATCTGTATTGAACGGAAGACCAGTATATGACAACTGGTGGTATTCTAGCTTCTTATACAGAGGAGAACTTGGAGATATCGTTGTTGATGACAACGGTCAAATGTATGCGGCTACTTCTTACCAAGTGCAAGCATACAATTTCAATAGCAACAGATATGACTGGGCTAACAATGAAAACATCTACGCGCAAATGGCGAAAGATAAGCACAGCCACCTTCAGTTATTGAAGAACAGAAAGTACTACACAACCTATTACTACCACGGATGTCCACAAAATGTGTACACTGCAAAGAGTTTTGTGCAAAAATATACAGCTCCTTCTCATTTAAGAACATTCAATAGCATTCAGTTAGGTTCTTTAATGGAGATTTCAGGATTAGATCCTCATGATGTTGGTAGAATTACAGATGCATCTGATTACATCAACTTAACGCCACCTGTATCATACAAAATTGAAGGCTTTGTATTTGATGATAATAATGAAAATGGAAGCTTTGACAGTGGACAAGGAGAAACTAAATTGCCAAGTGTTGAAGTAACACTATATGCTGATACCAATGCTGACGGTGCTTTAGATGCTGGAGATACTGTAATTGAAACGTTAAATACGGATGCTTCAGGAAACTATAAATTTGAAAACGTAGACGTAGCTGAAACTTTAGTAAAAGTAACAGTTCCTGCAGATGATACTGATTTTACATATAACTTAACAACTGCTGAGGTTGTATCAGTTACAGGAGGAACAGCAGATATCACAGGAATCAAATTTGGAATTAACAAAGAAGAAGTAGTTATCAATGTAAACTATGACGTATTTGGTACGGTATATGACGACGATAACGAAGATGCAATTTTTGATAACGGTGAAGCTGGATTGGACAATGTAACGTTAACATTATATGCTGATACCAATGCTGATGGAGTATTAGACGCTGGAGATACTGTAATTGCAACAACAACTTCTGCAAATGATGGCTCTTATAGTTTCTTACATGTATGTATTCAAAATACATTAGTAGCAGTAACTGTACCAACAGATACTGGAGACTTTACATATACATTAACAACTCCAGGAACACAAGCAATTGATTCAATCAATACAAATGTTACGGGACTTGATTTTGGAATCAACGAAGTACGTGTTATTGATTACAATATTTTAGGAACTGTATTTGATGATGACAACGCAAACGGAACTTCAGAGACTGGAGAAGCTGGCTTAGAAGCGGTTGCAGTAACATTATATGCTGATAACAACGCTGATGGTACATTAAATGCAGGAGATACAGTAATTTCTACTGTAAACTCTTTAGCTGATGGTTCTTATAGCTTTAGCAATGTAATTGTTGGTAATGTAGTAGTAGCGGTAACGGTACCAACAGACACTCCAGACTTTACATATACATTGACAACGGCAGGAGAACTTGCTGGAAGCTCTACAACAACTGACTTAACTGGATTTGATTTCGGAATTGACAAAGTTAAAGTTATTGACTATACAATCTCAGGAAATGTATACGATGACAATGACGAAAGTGGAGCACAAGATGCTGGTGAAGACAATTTAGAGTTAATCACCGTAACGTTATATGCTGATAATAATATTGATGGTGCGGTTGACGCTGGAGATGCCGTAATTGCAACGGCAATTAGCGCAGCAGACGGAACGTATAGCTTTGCAAACGTAACTGTTGAAAACACTGTAGTAGCTGTAACAGTACCAGGAAACACTCCAGACTTTACATACACATTGACAACACCAGGTCAAATAGATACAAGTTCAACAATTGTAAATGTTGACAATGTAAACTTCGGAATTAACGAAGTATTAGTTATTGACTATGCAATTTCAGGAACTGTATTTGATGACGATAATGAAAATGCAACACAAGATGCTGGAGAAGCTAACTTAGATGGAATCACAGTAACATTATATGCTGACAACAATGCTGACGGAGTTTTAGACGTAGCTGATACAACAATCACAACGACAACAACTGCAGCAGACGGAACCTATAGCTTTGCTGGTGTAACCGTACAAAATACGTTAACAATTGTAACTGTACCAGGAAATACAGCAACTTTCACATACACATTAACAACACCAAGTCAAGTAAACACAAGTTCAACAAATGTAAATGTTGACAATGTAGACTTCGGAATCAATGAAGTTGAAGTAATTGACTATAACATTTCAGGTGTTGTATTTGATGATGATAACGAAGATGGTAACAATGATGCTTCTGAAGGTAGAATTCCAAACGTAGTAGTAAGATTATACGAAGACGTTAACGAAGATGGAGCATTAGATGCAAACGATGTTCAGTTAGCTAACAGAGCGACAGGTTCTAGTGGTGAGTACCAATTTGAAAACGTAGCTAAGAAGAAAACCTTAGTTGAATTTACAATCCCTGCAAACTCACCAAACTTTACGTATACAGCAACAACTCCAGACGTAGTTGCGGTAACAGGAACAATCAATGATGTAACAGATGTTGATTATGGAGTGAACCAACGACAAGTTATCGACTACAACATCTCAGGAACTGTATTTGATGACGATAATGAAAACGGAACACAAGATGCTGGTGAGCGTGATTTAGACAATATTACGGTTACTTTATATGCTGATAACAATGATGACGGTGTGGTTGACGCAGGAGATACAGTAATCTCTACAGCTACAACAGCTAACGATGGTGTATATAACTTTACAGGTGTAACAACAGAAAACACAATTGTAGAGGTAACAGTACCAGGAGACACTGCAAACTTTACTTACACATTAACTACGGCAGGTGCTGTTGACACAAGTTCATTAATTACAGATGTTGTTGCTGACTTTGGAATCAACCAAGTAGAAATCATTTTATACGATATCTCAGGAACTGTATTTGACGACGACGATGCAAACGGAGTAAGAGACACAGGAGAAGGATTTGTACAAGGAGTCGTAGTTACTTTATATGCAGATAACGACGGAGACGGAATCCTTGGAGGAACAGATACTGTAATCGGTTCTACAACTTCAAGCACAGCTGCTGGAGATTATACTTTTGCAGGTGTAACAGTAAGAAACACTATCGTAGAAGTAACGGTTCCTGCAAATCAACCATCTTTAACATATACATTAACAACAGCAGCTACACAAGCAGTAAGTTCTGCTATTACAGATGTAACAGGTGTTGATTTCGGAATTGACGAATTCTTAATCGTAAATTATAACATCTTCGGAACTGTATATGATGACGATAACGAAAATGCAGTATTAGATACTACTGAAACGGGTAGATTAGCAAACGTAACCTTAACATTATATGTTGATGATGATGCAGACGGAAGAGTTGGAAGTGGAGATACAGTAATCGCTACAACAACTTCAGCAGCAGACGGAACGTATTCATTTCTTAATGTAACCATTCAAAACACATTAGTTTCTGTTACAATTCCTGCCAACGATGTTAACTTCAACTACACGTTAACAACTGATGCAAGAATAGATACAAGTTCAGTAAGTACTGATGTAACAGATGTAGACTTCGGTATCAATCAAGTATCTACTACGTATACTGTATCTGGAAATGTTTTCAACGATGTAAACGCTGATGGAGTAAACGAAGCAGCAGAAGCTGGATTAAATGGTGTAGTAATCAACTTATTCGATGACGTAAATGGAAACGGAAGAGTAGATAGAGGCGAGCCATTAATTGCAACTACATCATCTGATAGAAGTGGTAACTATCAATTCGGTGGAATTACAGCACCAAATGTAATTCTTCAAATGGTATTACCAACCAACACTCCACAGTTTACTTACATAGCAACAACACCAGTAAGTGTCGTATTAACTGGAGGTGTTTCAACAACTGTAGACTTTGGTATCAACAGACAATTAGTAGTTTTATACAATGTATCAGGTGTAATTTGGGATGACCAAAATGCTGACCAAATCAAAGATGCAAACGAGCCTAGATTATCAGGAATTGGAGTAACTCTTTTCCATGATGTCAATGCAAACGGAGCGTTAGATACGAGTGATATCTCACTAAGTACTGTGGTAACTGGAACAAACGGTGGATACATATTCACAGGAATCAACCTTAGAAATGTATTAGTAGTTCCAACAGCACCAGCAGACGGAACATTTACAACACCAAATACAAGAGCAGTTTCAAGTATCAGTACCGATGCTATTGATGTTGACTTTGGTATTAGCATTGCTTCCTCATTATTCCAAGTAACAGGAGTTGTATTTGATGACCAAAATGAAAACGGTATTCTTGATGCAGGAGAAAATTCTATTGATGGATTGCCAGTTGAAATTTATGCGGATACTGATAATTCAGGAACACTAGATACAAACATAGATTTACTAGTAGCATTTACACAAACATCAAACAATGGGTTCTTAATTGAAGATCCTAACTATGTAGTGGATTCTGTACCAGGAGGTCAAGTATTAATCAGAATCGTAGTTCCAGAAGATACACTTCTTGTAACATACACCATCACATTTGATCCAGATTCAGGAACAGCGGCACCAGACGGAGTATTTGCAACGTTTATGTCGGGTAACTTATCAAACATCAATTTCGGTCTTAAAATTGAAGATACGAGTTCTACATCAAGAGCAGCAAACGATGCAGACGTAATGTTTACGCAAGATGGAGCTCCAGAAGATGTATCAGACAGATTGCGATTATATCCAAACCCAACAGTACAACAAATTGCCATCAATGCAGAAGAGTTTGCAGGCGATGTTACTGTTGAGATTTACAATGATAGAGGATACAGAGTATTAACTACCACAGTAAGTCCATTTGGAAATGAAGTTAAAGTAGACGTTCAAAGGTTAGCGCCAGGAATGTACTACGCTAAATTCGGATCTAGAAACAAAGTTGCTAGTAAGAAGTTTATTAAAAAATAATTAATAGCAAGTACCCTATAACCTCAAGAAGAGCCGCTGAAAAGCGGCTCTTTTTTTTTATAAAAGTTTTTATAAAATTGATAGTACACAATAAATAGTAATACCAATGTACACATAAAATGATGTTTATAAACTCGTTCATTTGACAGTCTAGTTCTTTGCGAATACGTTCCGTAGCTACGGCTATGCAAATCATTCACAGCATCCTATACAGCCAAAGCAACTTCGTATCCAAAACACCATTTTAAATGTAATTGGTATTATAACTTTTATAACCTAAACCAAATAATGAGTTAAATTGGTATTATATCTTACTTGTAGCTACATTGTAAACATTCCGTTTGTAGTAGCTAGTAGTGAACGAATTTTTAGCGTTTTCTGACAAGAGCTAAATATCTGTTTTTAAAGTCAAGCATAAATTTTCTAATGAATATCAAGTTGTATAAAAATGTAGTTTAGGACAAAATTAGGTTCGTACAACAATATAATTAACACGAAAAAACTTAATCATCATTTTTTAAATTTATCGGTGAAAAGATAAAAATTATTTAAAATAAACGATTTAGTCTTCTAAACCTAAAAAAAGACTATCAAAAAGTTTATTTTACATACAAACAATATAAGTTTATAGCTATAAAATGCTTTTTTATCGAGCTAAAAAGTTGTTTCATCTAATTACACAATTAAAGTAAGGCAAGTCTTATTAAAAATATTTATTTTCGTGATCGAGACATAAGCCGCTTATCCCGAAACCTAGTATTAATCTTTTTTATTGTGTAAAAAAAATACCCACGATAACTAACTAAACAACAATCGATTTAATGAAAAAAATCACACTAAATGCATTGGTGATGCTCTTCGCATGCCTTACACTCAATGCATTTAACTCCCCAACAAATGAAGCCTCTAAATCTCCAATTGCAGAGAACATTTCAGAAGACAACGCTTCAGACACAGTAGACCTAAACGGTTTCTTATTTGAATTTTTAGGTGTTCAGTACAACCTTAACGGAACATCCACTTGGACCTACAAAGTTACAGGTGTTGGTGCTAGAAGAAACCTATCACACTGGAAACTAAAATTATTTGATGAACACAATGTTACAACTTCATCTCCCAACACTTGGGAAGTACATGTAGATCCTCATTTTGAATATTACGGTATCAAATGGGATTCCTCTGTACATAAAAATGGAGGTGTCAAAACATTCTCTTTTACCTTAAATGGTTGGTATGATGTAGGTGACGTAGATTTCGGCTATAAAGCTGGAAGAAAGTTATTTCACGGAATCATTCACGGACCAACAAATCTCTCTACGACTTCTATTTCTGGAACCGTATTTAACGATACCAATGCGAATGGAATTCAAGATGGTGTAGAAGGTTTTCTTCCAAATGTACAAATCAATCTCTATAATGATACCAATGGAAATGGTCTTATTGATGCTGGAGAACCAGTATTAGAAACTACAACAACCGATGGAGTTGGTGGATACATATTTGATAACACCAGTGCTTTACATATTATTGTTGAAGCGGTGCCACCTTCTAATACTGCCGATTTTTCATACCAAGCAACAACACCTTCCATAATAACACGATTTTTGACTATCAATGACGTAATGAATGTTGATTTTGGAATCAAAAGATCACAAATAGCTTTTTACAATATTTCAGGAGTTGTCTATGATGACAACAATCAAAATGGAATGAACGAAAGCGAAGTTGGCTTGAGCGCTGTTGTCCTAAAAATGTACAACGATACCAACGCAAACGGTACGTTAGATGCAGGAGAATTGCAAGTAGCAACCACAACCACAGACGCAAATGGGGCTTATATATTTGCACAAGTTATGTACACTCACGTTATTATTGAAGTAGTAGTACCAGGAAACTCGTCTTCGTTTGACTATATCGCTACAACAGATACGCAAGAAGCAATCACAATGTTAAATCAAAATATCATTGATGTTAACTTTGGAATTTTTAAAGTACAACAAGCAGATTACAACGTCTTCGGAACGGTATATGACGATGATAGTGAAAATGCAGCATTAGATACTACTGAAACAGGAAGATTAGCAAACGTAACCTTAACATTATATATTGATGATGATGCTGATGGAAGAGTTGGAAGTGGAGATACAGTAATTGCAACAACAACTTCAGCAGCAGATGGAACATACTCATTCCTTAATATAACCGTTGAAAACACAGTAGTTGCTGTTACAGTTCCTCAAAATACAACGAACTACACATATACATTAACAACAGCTGCAAGAGTAGATACAAGCTCTATAAGTACTGATGTTACTGGCATTAACTTTGGAATCAACAAAGTAGCGGCTACTTTTGTTGTTTCTGGTAATGTATTTAGTGATGAAAATGCTGACGGAGTAAATGCTGCAACAGAAGCTGGATTAAATGGTGTAGTAATCAACTTATTCGATGACGTAAATGGAAACGGAAGAGTAGATAGAGGTGAACCATTCATTGCCACAACGACTTCTGATAGAAGTGGTAATTATCAATTTGGTGGAATTACAGCACCAAATGTAATTCTTCAAATGGTATTACCAACCAACACTCCACAGTTTACTTACATCGCAACGACACCAGTAAGTGTTGCAATAACTGGCGATGTTTCAACAACTGTAGACTTTGGTGTCAACAGACAATTAGTAGTTTTATACAATGTATCAGGTGTAATTTGGGATGATCAAAATGAAGATCAAATAAAAGACGCTAATGAAAATAAATTAGCAGGAATTGGAGTTACTCTTTTCCATGATGTCAATGCAAACGGAGCGTTAGATACCAATGATATCTCACAAAGCACTTTAGTAACCGATACAAACGGATACTACCAATTCACAGGAATCAACCTTAGAAATATATTGGTAGTTCCAACGATGCCATCTAACGGAACATTTACAACATTTAATACAAGAGCAGTTTCAAGTATCAGTACCGATGCTATTGATGTTGACTTTGGTATTAGCATTGCATCTTCATTATTTCAAGTAACAGGAATTGTATTTGATGACCAAAATGAAAATGGAATTCTTGATCTAGGAGAAAATCCTATTGATGGATTGCCAGTTGAAATTTATGCGGATACTGATGGCTCAGGAACACTAGATACAAACATAGATTTACTAGTAGCATTTACCCAAACATCAAACAGTGGGTTCCTAATTGAAGATCCTAACAACTACATAGTAGATTTTGTGCCTGGAGGTCAAACATTTATCAAATTGGTAGTTCCAGAAGATACACTTCTTGTAACATACACCATCACATTTGATCCAGATTCAGGAACAGCGGCACCAGACGGAGTATTTGCAACCTTAATGACGGCTAGTATATCAAATATCAATTTTGGACTTAAAATTACGGATTCTACCTCTGTATCAAGAGTAGCAAACGATGCAGACGTATTGTTTACGCAAGATGGAGCTCCAGAAGATGTATCAGACAGATTGCGATTATATCCAAACCCAACAGTACAACAAATTGCCATCAATGCAGAAGAGTTTGCAGGCGATGTTACTGTTGAGATTTACAATGATAGAGGATACAGAGTATTAACTACCACAGTAAGTCCATTTGGAAACGAAGCTAAAGTAGACGTTCAAAGGTTAGCGCCAGGAATGTATTACGCTAAATTCGGATCTAGAAACAAAGTTGCTAGTAAGAAATTCATCAAGAAATAATACATAGCAAGAATCTTATCAATCCAAAAAGAGTCGCTGTAAAGCGGCTCTTTTTTTATGTGAAGTTTAGATTGAAAAATCTATAGGACGAGAGTTCATTAGCTAAAAATTATAAGTGTGAAAACTCCGAGAAACCGAATCTACTACTGAACTTGATTCGCGCTACCATCTAATACGATTCAATTCCTATACGAAACTCAAATATTAGCGTATATTTGCATCAAAATAATTAGCATTATGTTTAGTGATCTCGCAAATACCATATTTCAAGAAAGCATTGAAAAATACCATATCATAGATGATGTAGACCAACCGTTTGAAAATCCGTATCCAAAAGATAAAATAGAACACTTATTGTACAGAAAAAATTGGATTGATACCGTGCAATGGCATTATGAAGACATCATTAGAGATCCAAACATCGATCCGGTAGCTGCACTAAAATTAAAACGATTGATTGATGCGTCTAACCAAGACAGAACCGATACTGTAGAATATGTAGATAGCTACTTTCTACAAAAATACAACGACGTTCAAGTAAAAGATGCTGCAACAATCAACTCGGAAAGTCCTGCGTGGGCCATAGATCGTTTGTCTATCCTAGCCTTAAAAATATACCACATGCAAGAAGAAGCAGCTCGTGAAGATGCTTCAGACGCACACAGAGCAAAATGCCAAGAAAAGTTAAACGTACTGCTAGAACAACGTGTAGATCTTTCTACCGCAATTGATCAACTCATCGCCGACATTGAAAGTGGCGACAAATACATGAAAGTCTACAAGCAAATGAAAATGTACAACGACGACGACCTCAATCCCGTATTATACAACAAAAACAAATAAAGGCGTTTTGCATAGCTAAACACTATGGAAAAAGCTGGCAAACATATTTTAGTCATACGACTCTCGGCCATGGGAGACGTGGCAATGACGGTTCCTGTCATCAATGCCATGGTTCGCATGCATCCCGAGGTGAAAATAACGGTAGTTTCGCGCGCTTTTTTCAAACCAATCTTTCAACACATTCCCAACGTATCTTTTTACGCAGCCGATGTCAAAGGAACACACAAAGGTGTTTTGGGACTTTTCAAACTATACAAAGAACTTAAAAAACTAAAAATTGATCTCGTAGCAGATATGCACAATGTCTTGCGATCCAAACTGTTGCGTTTTTACTTTTCGTTTGGCAAATACAACATAGCTTCCATTGACAAAGGCAGAGCGGACAAAAAAGCATTGACCAAAGCAGAAGGCAAAGTTTTCAAACAACTCAAAACGACACACGAGCGATATGCGGATGTTTTTACAAAACTAGGATACAGTTTAGAGTTTACAAAAGAAGATGTATTACCGCAGCTAAAAATGACGGAAAACATCGCTGAGTTCATTGGGAAGTCTACAAAAAAATGTATTGGCATTGCACCTTTTGCTGCTTTCGCGGGAAAAACCTATCCAGCATCACAAATGGAAGTGGTAATTTCAAAACTAAATGCAACCAATCAATATACAATTATCCTTTTTGGTGGTTCAGCAGATGCAACACAACTATCTACATGGCAAGAAACGTACGAACACGTACAAAGTTGTGCAGGTGTATTTTCTTTTGAAGAAGAACTCAAGCTGATTTCCAACCTAGATCTCATGCTTTCTATGGATTCGGGAAACGCACATTTGGCGGCAATGTTTGGCAGAAAAGTAGTTACAATATGGGGCGTAACACATCCGTATGCTGGCTTTTACCCATTTGGGCAACCTGAAGAATACGCCTTATTAGCAGACCGATCAACATATCCACTATTGCCAACGTCTATCTACGGAAACAAATATCCAGAAGGCTACGAAAACGTCATGCAAACCATTACGCCTGAAGCGGTTTTTGATAAAATTTTGGATGTAGTTTAACATTAATCATATAATTATATTAAATTGATTTTTAAGCATTTATGCCAAATCGAGCATTATTGAAATCTAAATATATTTTGATTGAAAATACTTAGCGAAGCTATCGAGATTCAATCGAAACTTTAGTTTTTTAACTGTTCTCATAAGCGACGTTCGGTAGCTACGATAATGCTTAAACAAGAAAGCCCTGAGATTAAATATCACAGAGCTTTCAAGAGAATTATAACTACTTTAAATTACTTTTTTATCAATTTTTTAGTCGTAGTACCTTCATCGGCAGTTAGTTTTATAAAATAAGTGCCAGCATTTAAGTAAGATACATCAACACTTATGGTATTCGTTGTATTTTTAAGATGTACCGTATTGACCAATCGCCCTGTAATATCATAAACTTCAAGCTTTTGTAAAGCAAGATTATTGTCGTTTACTACTGTAATTTGACGCGTTGCAGGGTTAGGATAAAGGGTTAAGTTACTTATGTCTACGTCAAAATCTGTAACATCTAATGTTGATGCATCTGTTTCATAAGCACCAACATCAATAGCACTATCTTGTATTCTTATTTGCCCAGTAATATCTGTAGCTTCTGTGTTTAAACTACTATTACCCGCATCAATAAGTACACTATTTGCTGCTGGCACTAAACCATCGTCTTCGGTTCCTAACAGGTTATCGACACCATCTATGTCTGCACTGTTGGTAAATGGGTCTGTTGTTAAAAGGGTAAAGCCAGCATCTGTAAAATCTTCAGAAAAATTATTAGTTCCTGTGATGGTACCACCAGAAACATTTTCTATGTCTGTGCTATTATTATATAATACACTATTATTCAATGTTGCAGAAGCACTAAGAGCATTACGTATACCACCACCAGCAGATGTTGCTCTATTTCCATAAAAAGTACTGTTAGTTATACTTGGCGAAGCACCTCCATTATATAACGCGCCACCAGTTGGGCATAAATTAAAAGCAAAAACAGCATTAATTAATTGAGGAGAAGCACTCTCATTATACATTCCACCGCCTCTAAAACTAGCTCTATTACCAACAAATACAGTATTCGTTACAGTTACAGAAGAAGCAACATTGCTCATTCCACCGCCACTATTGCCTGAAAAATTTTGGCCGCTGTAAGTGATGGACCCACCATTAGCAAAACCTCTTTGAAATATAAACCCATCTATTAGTGCAGCGTTACTTAAACCTGTAGTTATCATTACGTGGTAGGCATTTTCGGTATTGTTAGTAATACTTAAGTTAGAACCAGCTCCTGCTATGACATCATCTCCATTAAAATCTCCACTTAAAATACTAGGATTGTTATACTCTTGAGTATCTGTAGTTGGGTTATAACTTCCTTTGATAATTACATCACTATCTAAGTGAAAAGCATTGTTTCTGTCGGTGGCAGTAGTTGCACTACCATCTGGTTTTTCTGTAGGTAAGTAGATGCCAGACGCTACACGTATTTCGGTAATAGTAGCACAAATAATCGCTTGGTCTATAGCTTGTTGTAAATCTGTAAAGGCATTTGCCCACGAAGAACCATCTTGTGTCCCACTCGTAACCGAGGCATCTACATACATAACATTAGAACTCGGACAAGGCTTTGTTTCATAAGCTCCGACATCTATAGTATTATTTTTTATACGTAGATTCCCTGTAATATCTAAAACTTCTGTATTTAAGCTACTATTACCAGCATCTACAAGTACACTATTTGCTGCTGGCACTAAACCATCGTCTTCGGTTCCTAACAGGTTATCGACACCATCTATGTCTGCACTGTTGGTAAATGGGTCTGCTGTTAAAAGGGTAAAGCCAGCACCTGTAAAATCTTCAGAAAAATTATTAGCGCCTAAAATAGAACCAGAAGAGGTGTTATCTATATCCGTAGTATTACCATAGAAAACAGTATTGTTTAAATTAGCTGATGAAGGGTTAGAGCCATTACCGATACCTCCTCCAGATGAGGTTGCTCTATTTCCATAAAATGTGGCGTTAGTAATGTTTAAGGAAGCACTATTGGAAATTCCACCACCAAAAGAAGCAGTGTTAAAAGCGAACACAGTATTGGTTAATGATAGGGAGGCATTGTTACCATTTAGAATGCCACCACCACCAAGAGCCGAATTGCTGGTAAACACCATATTTGTGAGTGAAGGAGAAGATTGCCTATTTTGCAATCCACCTCCGTTATTACGGAAAAAAAGCACACTATTATATGTATATCCTTGCACTAGATTGGCGTTTCCTCCTTTAATAGTAAATCCATCTATTATAGTAGCGTTGCTTAGATTTACGCTAATAAATACACTATACACATTCTCGTCATTGCCTGTAATAGTTAATGTGTTTCCACTACCAGTTATCACATCATTTCCACTGTAATCACCACTTAAAATACTTGGATTGTTATACTCTTGAGTATCTGTAATTGGGTTATAACTTCCTTTTAGGATGATATTTGTATCTAAATGAAACGCGTTGTCTCTATTCGTTGCTGTGGTTGAACCACCAACAGGTTTTTCTGTAGGGAAATAGATGCCAGACGCTACACGAATTTCGGTTACATTAGCACAAATGGCTAAGTCTAAAGCTGGTTGTAAGTCTGTTAAGGCATTTGCCCACGAAGAACCATCTGCCATTCCACCAGTCACAGCAGCGTCTACATAGATAATACTGTTAAAAACTGCGCATGGAGTTCTCTCGTAAGCACCAACATCAATGGCGCTTTCGTTGATTCTAGCTTGCCCAGTAATATCTATTGTTTGTGTATTTACACTACTATTGCCAGCGTCTATAAGTGGACTGCCAGCTGCAGGTACCAAACCATCATCTACAGTACCTAGCAGGTTATCTACTCCATCTGGATCTGCACTATTGGTAAATGGATCTGTCGTCAAGGTTGTAAAACCTGTTTGTGCAAAGTTTTCAGAAAAGTTGTTAGCTCCTGATACAGAACCCGAAGCTGAGTTTTCGATATCGGTGCTGTTTCCATATAATACAGTATTCTCAATAATCGTAGGGGAAGTATTCACAATATTACGCATTCCACCACCATTTGCAGAAGCAAAATTACCATAGAAAGTGCCATTAATGATGCTAGGTGAAGATGAATCATTATACATTCCACCTCCTAATTGTGCTGAATTAAAAGTAAACACAGTATTTGTAAGCAAGGAAGAATTTAATAAATTGTACATACCACCACCTGAAAAAACGGCTGAATTACCAGAAAAGGTTATGTTGCTTAAGCTTGGGGAAGAGGTATCATTATACATTCCACCACCATACCCAGCAAAAAAACTTTTACCACTATAGTTAATAGAAACGGACGAACTATTAGCATTTCCGCCTTCGATGTTAAGTCCATCTATGACTGTGGCATTGCTTAAGCCAGTAGTTATAAAAACGTGATAGGCATTTTCTGAATTGTTGGCAATAGTTAAGGAAGCACCAGCTCCTGTTACAATATCATTTCCATTAAAATCGCCACTTAAAATACTGGGATTGCTATACTCTTGAATATTTGTACTTGGGTTGTAACTTCCTTTGATAATTACATCAGTATCTAAATGAAAGGCGTTGTTTCTGTCGGTTGCTGAAGTTGTTGTACCGTCTGGGTGCTCCGTAGGCAAGTAGGTACCAGAGGCTACACGTATTTCGGTTACATTGGCACAACTTGTGGCTAGGTCTATTGCTGGTTGTAAATCTGTAAAGGCATTTGTCCATGAAGCACCATCTCCTGTCCCTGTAGATGCGGCATCTACGTATACTGTGTCAAAATTATCTGCTACTACGGTAACAATAGAGGAACAGAATCTTTCTTCCCCTGAAGAACTCAATGCTCTATAACTAAACACAGTAGATCCTATTGGCAAGAAAGAGGTACCTACAGGACCACCAATTTGGGTAACAGTAACTGTTTCGCAAATTTGTGTAGCGGTTACTATTGGCGGTGTATATAGTATGCCAGCATCGCAATTAGCAATAAGTGTTAGAGGTAAACAACTGCCTGTATTAAATTCTATGGGTGATATTTCAACAGTTATTGTCGCTGTACAGGTAGATTCGTTACCAGCCTCGTCTACAACTCTTAAAGTTACAGGGTTATCACCAATACTACCACAGCCAAGAAGTATATCGGTCGTAAATCCAGATGCTCCAAAGAAAAGGGAAAGATCTCCACCTGCATTATCAAAACTACCATCGTTAATGGCACTAACGGGAACCGATATTATCGGAGTTCCGGTATTTGGTAACGTTACTGTAATGTCTTTACATATTGCTGTAGGTGGAGTTGTGTCGCCTATTGCAGAAAGACTAAATGCCATATTGTTGAAGTTCCAATCTGGTACAGCGAGGTTACATCCTGAAGAAGTAATATTGGGACCACAAAGAGTTATTCCTCCATTTCCCAAAAATGGATCTGCACCTACGGTTACAGGAACATTACCCAACACAAAAACATTTGCATTACTCACAGCTTGAAACATTACGGTGATTTCATCATCTACAGGATATAAATTTGCTTGTGTTGGATCTATATTTAGATCAACGGTATATGCTCCAGAAGCAGGAGGCGTATAAGAGATACTACCTTCAAGAAGAAGATTGTTTCCTTCAGTACAAGGAGAACCTGATACACCGGTAGCTGCACATTGATCAAATATAGATACATAAAGCGTTACAGGTTGCAAAGCATCACCAGGGTTGTGGAATAAGTTAACCGTAATATTTGTAAGCAATCTATTTGTACCATCAAGAGTTACAACATCTCCAATCCTAGTAGCGTCGTTTTTATTAGGAGCGCTTATAGGAATCGCTAAAACAGATCCAGAAGCAGCAGTTGCTTGGTATATTACTGCTTCAGTCATTTCTGTTTGGTAAGCACTAGTAGCTCCATTAGATATGGTTGTTGCATTTTCAATAGTTACGTGTTCATTTTGTTGCATTCCATTAGTTATTGGAACAATATTTTGACTTTGTACAAGAGGACCTACAAGTACTAACAGCAATAGGATTTTAATTGAGATACTCTTTTTAGGGGTATTTGTTTTCATAATACAGGAGTTATAATTTCAACTGTAAAATTAGAGGTCTTAAAGAGTATTTAAAATACGTAATCAGCGCAAATATTACGTAGGATACGTAGTTTACTGAATCGTTATTGCGTAGAAAAGAGCGTTAAAAGAATTTGAGATACTTGCTTTGCTTTACAGTGATAAAAGAATCTCTTTATGTTCTTTTGCCCATTGAGATAAGGTATCAGCAGCAGGATCTAAGTCCAATTTGAGTATAATGTTAGTACGGTGTTTTTGTACAGTTCTTGGGGAGACTTTTAAAATTTCTCCCACTTCCGTAGAATTTTTACCTTGAGAGATCAATCTGATAATCGTGCGTTCCGAAGGTGTTAATTGTGCTACTTTTTTAAGTTCATTATCCACTACTTTTTCAAAATTAGATTCAAAAGAGTTGCTAAAGTAGATATCTCCATTCATGACAGCATTGATACAGTTTTCAATTTCCTCAATACTATCTTCTTTTAGCAAATAGCCATCAATACCTACTTTCTTTGCTTGTATCACAAAACTTTTTTGCTTGTGATAGGACATTATGATAAACTTAGTTTTTAGTTTCTCTATTGTTTTGCAATGTTTAATAACCTCAAAACCATTCAGTAATGGCATTTCTATATCTAAAATAGCGATTTCGGGTTGTAGGTTGGCAATACTATCTACTGCGGCAGCACCATTTTCTAGCGCAGCTTCAACGGTGTATCCTGCATGCTGTAACTCTTGTAATAGACCATTGCGCATAATTGGATGGTCTTCGGCAATTATAATAGTAATGTTTTTTTTCAGCATAATTTTTCAGCTTTCTTCTATGCAAAATAGATTTTTATTTTAATAAATAATTAAGTTTTCTACGAAGTAAACATGAACTAAAGCACAACTTTTATGCTTGTATTAGTCCCTCTGTTTAGTTGTGAATCTATATTTAATTTTGCATTGATGATTTTAGTGCGCTCCAATAAGGACTTCATTCCTAAACTCTTGGAGGATGCTATTTTTTTAGAATATTCAAACCCTTTGCCATCGTCTTTGATACGAATCAAAATAGTATTCTTTTCTTTTGTAATGGTTAGGAAAACAGTATTAGCATTTGCATGTTTTAAGGTATTATGGAGTGTTTCTTGAATAATTCGATACAAATGTAACGCCTGATCTTTGGTGATGAACGTATCAATATTTTCAATGTCGCTCGTAAAAAATATATCTGAGTTTTCATCAATAGTGCTCACTAAATCTTCAACTGCTGCCGTAAAACCCAATCGCTCTAAAACAATAGGATGTAGCCCTTGTGATATCGTACGCACAGTATCTAGCGTATCCTTCGCAAGATTTTCTAACATAGGATCGTTGTAGTTTTTAGAGCGCCTTGTTAATAGCATCAATTGTTGTCCTACACCATCATGAAGTTCTTTTGCTACGCGACCTCGTTCTTCTTCTTGCGTGTTCAAAATATCTTGCGTAAAATTTTCTTGTAATTTTTGTTTTTTACGAGCAAAATTTCGAGAGCGTATTACCCATACAAAAGCAAAAACAGCTAACAGTCCCAGTCCGCCAAAAAACAGCCATTGGTTTTTAACTTTGTTTTCAGCATCTAATAATGCAATATTTACTTGTTGATTTTTAATGGTTAAATCGCGCTTTTCAGTTTCATAAATCGTTTGATAATAGACCAACTGATTTTTTAAAGAATTTTCTTTGGTATCATTCAAATATTTTAAAACAAAATAATCTTGTTCTTTAGCCTTGACAGTTTGTCCAGAAGCTGTGTAAATTAGTGCTAATAGTTCATGCGCTTCTTGCAAAATTTCTTTAGAATTAAAAGATTCTGAAAGTTTTAATTTTTCTAAAGCAAATTTTTCTGCGGCATCATAATTTTTTAAAGCATATTGATGATATGCTTGTACTTCTAAAAATAATATCTTGTGAAAAACACTATTTTTAAATTTTGGAAAAATCTCCTTTATCTTTTCAAAATAGGTGCTTGCAAGTGCTGCTTTATCTTGTTGGGAAGCAAAAACGACATAGCCGTGATAGCATAAAAATGTATAATGGTCTATATTTAAAAGTGCTGCATTTGCCAAAGCTTTGTCTAAATATTCTTGTTGTGAGGTGTAATTTCCTTGTAATTTTTCATCTAACGCAGCATTCAAATAATCTATAACTAAGGTTGGATAGTTTTTTATTTTCTTATTGTATAAGATAGATTCATCACGCAAAGTTTTAGCGGGTTTATAAAGACCGTTTAAGCTGTAAGATACTGATAATGAAGAGTGGAAGTCATTTAGTTTTTCATCGTTTTTTTGATATTTATATAGTTTCATAGCAGAAAACGCATGCGGAATAATGTTAGAGAAGTTATTAGATATAGTAGCATTATCTACTCTAAGCGCATGTGCATTGGCCCAGTCATAATATGATGAGTCGTTTGTCTTTTCAAAAAGTTGAATACTTTCATCACTATATGCTATTGCTTTCTTTGGGTTTGTATTTATATAAAACAAACAATGCGATAGTACAGATTTTGTAGTTGCTCTTAAAGCTATGGGAACATTTGTTGTTAAAAGTGGTGCAATGGGTTTTACTTTTAAAATGGAATCAAATCTACCATTTCTTGCCCAGTCCAAACCTAGTGTTTTGAAGGTGTAAAGGGTATTAATGGTATCTCCTTTACTATAATATTCATTGAACTTTGTGGTAGCATACGCCTTATATTCTTTTCTATCTTTAAAGATGCCTTGACTCACAAAAGTATTGAATAGCGTGTCAGCTACTACCAAGTTTTTTGTAGTAGCGATCGTTAGCAAAGCTTTTTCCTTATCTATTTTGTTTTGCGAATAGCAGAAGTTAGATAGTAGAATAATAATGTATAGTAATTTTGTTCGCATTTGATAAGTGCTTTTTTTGTATGCTGACTGCATTCAATTATTGACTCCAAATGGTATTAAAATTAACTAAAAATAGTATTCGAAATGCTAAATATCATCAAAATCCACCGCAATTGTTGCTGTTGTAGGGTGCGACTGACAAGCCAAGACCATGCCTTCTTCAATTTCACTATCCGTTAAAATCTGATTCTTTTCCATCACCGCTTTTCCTTCGGTAATTCTACAAATACAACTGCTGCAAATTCCTCCTTGACAAGAGTATGGTGCGTCAATTTTTTGTTTCAATGCAGCATCTAAAATGGTTTCACTGGCGTCCATTTCAAAGGTAAATTCTTCATCATCAACCGTCACAGAAATCGTGGATGTTCCAGAAACATTTTCAGCGGCTTCATTGGTTTCTGAAGATGAGGTAAACAATTCAAAATAAATTGTATCTTTTGAAATACCGTTATTTTCTAAGGTTTCAGAAACGGTATGAATCATGGCTTCTGGTCCGCAAATATAATAATGTTTAAAATCAACAGCTTTCATTTGATTTTTGATCACATAATTTACCGCAGTACTATCAATACGTCCAGGCAATGCATTTTCGGCGCGTGCCTGACTGTATACAAATTTTAAATAAAAATTAGGATACTTCTCCGCCAAAGCGATCAATTCGTCATGAAAAATAGTTTCTTCCGTTGATTTATTTCCATACAACAATGCTACTGTATTTCCGTAGTCCAACGCTGTTTTTAAAATACTCATGATTGGCGTAATGCCACTTCCGGCGGCAAAAAGCGCAATCGCACCTGGATGCGTAGAAGGCGTGTATACAAAATTTCCTTCTGGCGAATGTACGTCTAGCGTAGTTCCTTCGGTCAACGATCTATTAGCATAAGTAGAAAACACACCGTCTTCCACTTCTTTAATAGCAACGCGAAGCTTATTTTCTTTTGGCGCGGCACATAACGAGTACGCTCTGCGAACTTCTTCACCGTTTAACTGCGTTTTTAAGGTAATATATTGTCCAGCTTTAAACGAATACGAAGGTTGTAATGCTTCTGGAACATGAAATTCTACGCTTACTGCGCTTGGGGTTTCTCTATGAATATGACGTACTTCTAGTGAACGAAAATCTGACATTGTGCAATTTTTTTAAATAAGTCATCGCGTTTTGCGAATTGTTCTGCAAAAATAAACAATACCGAAAGGCTTTTAAAATGATTTTAATAGAAATTATACCTAAAAAACTTATGCATAAGAAAATTATGTATTATATTTAGATCATAATTTTGATTATGGGAAATTCAAAACTCTATAAAGGAAGTCTAACAACCATCATTTTAAAGCTCTTGGAGGAGCATGGAAAAATGTATGGATACGAAATCACACAGAAAGTAAAAGACATCACAAAAGGCGAATTAATGATTACAGAAGGTGCCTTATATCCTGCCTTACATAAACTTGAAGCAGAAGATTTACTAGACGTAGAAGTGGTCAAAGTGGACAATCGCATGCGGAAATACTATAAACTTACTGAAAAAGGGAGTGAAGAAACAGTTAACAAGCTAAAAGAATTGGAACAATACATTCGAAATATGCACGTATTGGTAAATCCAAAATGGAGTATTGACTAACATTCATCAAATATATATTTAACACAAAAGTGATGCAACTCAATTATATACAAATACAAGAACTCTACAAGTTTACAAGAGAGCAAAAGGTAAAGCACTTTGATTTGCAAACAGAATTAGTAGATCATTTAGCTAATGGTATTGAAAAACAATGGAAAGAAAATCCAACATGTACGTTTCAGGAAATATTAGCACTAGAATTTGAAAAATTTGGACCTGATGGTTTCAAAAAAGTAATTGAAAAGCACGATGTTATTTTAGACAAAAAATATAAAAAATTACTAATAAGATTTGCATTAGAATACTTAAAACTGCCAAAGATTATTGGTACAATTGCAGGAATTTTTATTTTAGTGTATCTTCAACAGTATGAGGAGTATTTTAAAGGTTGGGGAATAATATTTTTCGTTTTTATGCTGATACCTTACATTTTTCTTGCTTCTTTTCAGTTAGAACTACAATACAAGCGAAAAGTAAAAAAAACGAAAAAGTGCTGGAAATTGGAAGAGATGATTTTTAATTCAGCGTATGGATTTACAATAATATTGTTCTTTATTCAATCTATTTATAATTTTGACTTGCATGAAATTGATAGTATATACATACAACTTTTAATTGCTATTTTGATGATGTGCTGCCTAATCTTTACATATATTGTCTTTATTGTATTGCCCGATAAAGCTTCAGAACTTTTACGAGAAACCTATCCTGAGTATGAACTTTTGGCGTAAACTGTAACAAATTCAAAAAACGGCTACTAACCATAACAACTAAATTAACTATACAATGATTCAAAAATTTATCAGTCTTCAATGGAAAGAATTTCTCCGATCTGCTTCTTTCCAAAAAGGAGTCGCTATTAAAGTATTGCTTTTTATTGCCGCCGCGTATGTTGGTGGAATGGCAATAGTGACAGGAGCAGGATTGTACTTAGGAATTAAAAAAATGATTCCTGGTGTAGATCCTATGTTGATTGTCAACAGCTTTATTATTTTTTGGTTTATGGCCGATTTGCTACTTCGGTACTTCATGCAGCAAATGCCCGTCATGAATATTAAACCACTGATGATTATTCCCATCAAGCAAAAAAATATCATTCACTTTTTACTAGGAAAATCGGTCATTTCATTCTTCAATCTGCTACCGTTATTGGTGGCCATTCCTTACTGTATTACCGCATTAATAAATGGAAATCATTCGCCGCTTAATGTTATTTTGTGGTTGCTTTCCATTATTATAATTACACTTTCTATCAACTTTTTAAACATGTTGGTCAATAAAAGCAATACCGTATTTTATATTGTAGCAACGGTATTGGTTTCATCCATAGCATGTCAATATTTTGGAGTTTTCAATATCGCACAATATGGCGGAATGGTTTTCTACGGATTGTATATGAATCCATTCTACATCGTAGTTCCTATTGCGATTTTAGCATTGCTATATTACGCGAATTTCAACTATTTAAACAACCGTTTTTATTTGGATAGTGCCATTTCTAAAAAAGTAAAAGAAGTCAACGCGTCCGATCTTTCATGGCTTGACCGTTTTGGTTCGATGGCAACTTTTTTAAAAAACGATGTACGTATGATTTGGCGAAACAAACGTCCAAGACAAGTAGTAATCATGTCGTTTCTGTTTTTGTTTTATGGAGTTATCTTTTTTACGCAAAAAGTATACAATGATATGCCTGCAATGTTAGCGTTTGCTTCTATTTTTATTACGGCAGGATTTTTATTCTCGTTTGGGCAATTGGTGCCTTCTTGGGATAGTGAACATTACAAAATGATGATGAGCCAAAACATTCCGTACCGACAATATTTGGAGTCCAAATGGTATTTAATGGTGTTGGCAGTGTTGGTATCTTTTATATTAAGTACGCCGTATATTTACTTTGGTTGGGATAAATACGCCTTAATTGCCGCAGGTGCATCGTTCAATATCGGAATCAACACGTTTGTCACACTATTTGGTGGCGCGCTTAACAGAGTTCCTATCAAACTGAACGAAAAAGCAAAAGCATTTAGCAATACCAATGGTTTCAATCCGACACAACTGTTGATTGCGTTGCCAAAATTACTATTGCCTGTAGGACTTTTTTGGCTACCTTATTATTTGGCAGATTATAATTTAAATGCAGGCATCATCACGCTGGCAGTCAGTGGCTTGTTAGGATTGGTGTTTAAAGATTTTTTCTTGACGAAAATAGAAAAAGTATATCAAGACGGAAAATATAAAACCATTGCCGCATTTGACGAAAAATAAAAAATTACTAAACATACAAACATGATCAACATACAAAATATATCAAAAACATACGGACAAAATACCGTTTTAAAAATAGATTCACTCGACATTCCAAAAGGACAAAGTTTTGGCTTGGTAGGAAATAATGGAGCTGGAAAAACAACACTTTTTAGCTTGCTGTTAGATTTGATTCAACCTACTACAGGTCACATTGAAAATAACGGAATTACCGTTCACGAAAGTGAAGCATGGAAACCGTTTACCTCATCATTTATTGATGAAAGTTTTTTAATTGGCTATTTGACACCAGAAGAATACTTTTACTTTATTGGCGATTTGCGCGGACAAAACAAATCGGATGTAGATGCCTTATTAGCTCAGTTTGAAGATTTCTTTCACGGGGAAATTCTCAATCAGAAAAAATACCTGCGCGATTTGAGTAAAGGAAACCAGAAAAAGGTCGGAATTGTAGCGTCATTTATTGGAAATCCGGAAGTCATTATTTTAGATGAGCCTTTTGCCAACTTGGACCCAACTACGCAAATTCGACTCAAAGGAATCATTAGAAAACTATCAGAAGACAATCAAGTCACAGTTTTAGTGTCTAGTCACGATTTAATGCATGTAACCGAAGTTTCTGATCGTATTGTAGTGTTAAACAAAGGCGAAGTTGTCAAAGATATTGAAACGTCTGAAGCCACTTTAAAAGAGTTAGAAGCATTCTTCGCAAGCTCGGCGGTTGCTGCTGCTGCTTTGGAAGAGGAATAATTTTATATCACTTTATTATAAAAAAAGCACTAAACCATACATTTATGAGTATGTTTTAGTGCTTTTGTTGGTGCTATTACCAATAGTTATGTTCTTACGACAACCTTAGCTATACTTACGTAAAGGAAGTTAGTTTTAAGGTGTTACTTGCATATTAAACAAAGTTACAGACTCCCTCATGCCTGACTCTATTCTACACAAATAGAAGAACGTATCTATTAATTCCATTGTTCATTTTTCTTTTCAACTTTTTAAGGTCAAAAATTTTCGACATTGATACTCTGAACAATTCATTCGAGGGTAATAGCATTGATTTACGGTTTAACCACAAACTATAAATTATTTGTTTATCGGTAAGTACTAACACCTCTTCAATTTGTCAGTACTTTATGATTTTTTTTTGTTTTTCACTACACCAAACATGAAAATAAAAACACTAGATATCAAGACAATTAATGAAGGTACGTTGTAGCTAAGCGATAAGAGTATAATTCCTATAAACATGCATACCATTCCTAGTAAAAAATATCCTGGTATATTTATCTTTTCTTTCATTTTAAAACGTTTTTGTAACGTGTGTTGTTAGTAGTGTATTACTACATTGAAATTAACACTGAACACGGATATGTATGATCACTTTTTTAGTAAAGTGTTAATTTCAATTTTAGTGTATTGATCCGATTGAGTGATTTTAGAAATACTTATCTAAAACTGCTGCTGTTCCAAATCCTGCGGCGATACTAACTACTGCTACAATTGTTGCTGTAACAATAATTCCACCAGATACAGTTTCTAACTGCTCATCACTAAGCTCCATATTGTCTACGGTTACTTTACGTGGAATGTTTAAGTAAATTACAGAATCATCTGATTGGTCTTCTACTACAATTTTTTGAGATGCAGGCATTTTAAATGCTGGTGCAATTTCTCTAATAGTTTCTTCAGGATTTGAGATTAAACGATCTTTGAAAGATGCATTTTCCCATGCTTTGCTTACGAGCTCTTGAAACACTTCCGTGCTTTTATCCATTTGTTTTTGTGTAATCATCTTATATATGTTTTAATGTTAATACTTTAGCATTTGTGTTTACTACACATTAGTTTTTAACAGATGCATATAATGCAATTCCAGCACTAAATCCTGCAACTCCTAATGCTACCAATGCGATACTAGCAGAAACGACTAATCCTCCAGCAACTTTTTCTAATTGCTCATCCGTTAATTCCATTTCATCTAAGTTTGGTTTCGCTGGAATGTTGATATATACCACATTATCATCAGATTGATCTTGTACTACCACTCTTTTACCTTCTGGCAATTCAAATGACTTTCCTGTTACACTTTCAATTGCTGCTTTAGGATCATTGACCAATTGCAGTTTAAAAGTTTCACTTTCCCAAGCTCTAGTAATAAGCTCTTGCATTAACTCTTGTCCTTTTTCTCCGTTATTTTGTGTATTTCCCATGATTTTCTTTTTTTGAATGGTTTAATAAATTTTATGTTGGTTGATTAGCTTTTTGTGTATACGATTGGTTTGATTGGAAAACAATCAATCGGTGGAAATGTTGGGTAAATCGTAACGTCAATGAAACTTGCTACTGATTGTCCTCCAGCAACTAACTCTAACTGCTCTTCGTTTAACTCCACGTTATCCGTATCTTTTGCAGCAGGAATGTTAATATATGCAGTAGATTCTTCTGATTGATCTCTCACTACAATTCTTTTTCCAGCAGGAATATTCAATCGTACACCTGTTACACTTTCAATTGCCGCTACAGGATCTGCCATTAATTCTTTTTTGAAATCTGCATCTTCCCATGCTTTTTGTACTACATCTCTGTATAATTTTTGGTCTTGTGTATTTTCCATGATTTATTAAGTATTTATTTGGTTCTTATTATATATGTGTTGCATGTATATTAACTAAAAGCTTCTTCAATTGCATGCCCTGCCATAGCTCCGATAAGAACTCCTCCAGGACCTCCAATAGCTCCAACAGCACCACCAATTGCAGCACCTAACCAACCACCACCAGCAACTAATTCTAATTGCTCGTCAGTCAATTCAAGATCTTCTGGGTTTGGTAATTTTGGAATATTTAAGTAGAAAACATTATCTTCTGTTTGGTCCACAACTTGCATCTTTGTTCCTTCTTTCAAGCTCAACTTTTCTCCTGTTAAGTTTTCGATAGCCTCAAGCGGATTTGTCATTAATTCTTGCTTAAACGTTTCGTTTGTCAAAGCCTCTTCTAAAGCTTTTGCAAGCAACTGTTGTGTGCGCTCTTGTTTTTGAGATGTTTCCATGATTTAAAGTTTGATTATGAATAAATTTGTGTTTAAAAATGTGAATTATTTAAAACCATCTTTTGATGGATTGGTTGGTAAATTTATAATGGGAAAAGTCCAAACAGCCGATCCACCTGCTACAGCTTCCAACTGCTCTTCATTAAGTTCCATATCTTCAATATTTGGTTCGGCAGGAATATTTATATAAATAGCAGAAGTATTGGTCTGATCTTTTACTATAAGTGTTTTTCCTTCTGGTAATCGGATACGCTCTCCAGTCGCTCTTTCAATGGCATCAATTGGATCTTCAATTAATTCTTGCTTGAAATTTTCATCTTCCCAAGCTTTAGTGATAATTGTTTGTAACAATTCTTGCGATTTTTGTTGTTGCGCTGTCAGTTTCATTTTTATCTAATTAGCGTTGTTCTTTCTTAACTACAGTGTAAAGATACTTGCATGAATAGTGATAAAAATGCCGAAAAAACTGATAAAACTGTTAGGAGTAATTTTATGTAGCGTTTGTAAAAAAAGAAGTAAGTATTTCTATTTCATTTACACGCTTATAGGATCTACTTTCTGTGGAATAGGCGTTGTGGTAGTCAAATCTTTCTGCTCTTTTGCATGCTGTACATAGTACATTTGAAGCTCTCCTTTTCCTTTGGCTGTAATTTTTCCGCGGTATTCAAAAGTGAAATCAGGATCATCTTTAACCAGCGCAAACGTATTGCTGCTAATATTTACTTTACCAATAGTGCCATTACTTTCCATTCGACTCGCAATATTAACCGTATCGCCCCAAACGTCGTATTGAAACTTTTTCACACCCACAATTCCTGCCACAATAGGTCCTACATGAATGCCTACACGCATATCAAAAGCAGGTTTGTCTAGTAAGGTGTTTTCTTGCTTTCTTTTGGTCACAAATGCTTGCATGTCTAAAGCAGCTAAAATGGTTTTTTTCACGGCGTTGGCATCTGGTTTTGGCAATCCTCCAGCAGCCATGTATGCATCTCCAATGGTTTTTATTTTTTCAATCTTATAATGTCCAATGATGGCATCAAATGCTTTAAAGTAAATATTGATTTGTTCTACAAGTTGTTGTGGTGTTAAGTGTGAAGCTGTCTCTGTAAACGATTTAAAGTCGGTAAACAATATGGAAGCAGTTTCAAAATCTTGTGCATCTACAAATCCTTTTTCTTTCAATTCGTCCGCAACTTCTTCAGGAAGAATATTGTGTAATAAATGTTCCGAGCGATCTTTTTCAATCTGAAGTCTGGCTTTCGATTTTCGCATGTAATTCAATCTACCAAAAATTGCCAACACAATGATAACCGCAAAACAAACTGCAATGATGAAAATATTGCGTTGCTTTTCTTTCTTTGCCACTTCTTCTTTGTGTTGAAGTTTTAGAATGCGTTCTTTTTCCACATTGGCAATACTATCAAGAATCATTTCCTTTTCAAACTCCATGTTCAGTATTTTGTCAGAAGTTTGTTTGAGGTTCAGACTGTCTCGTAACAAATACATGCGTTCATTGTATTGCAATGCTTTTATAGGATTGTTTGTAGCTTTATATGCATTGTACAAACAATTACAGGCTTCTTCCTGAATAGATACTGAATTTATTTTTTTGGCAATTTCCAATCCTTTTTTACATCTCGCGACAGCGTTTTGCTTCTTCCCAATTTTTAGATTGATGTTGCCCAGAGCAATCAACGCTGAACTTTCATTCAAATTACTTTTGGAAGTTCTGGAAATAGTTAGTGATTTGTTGTAATAGTTTACAGCTGTGTCGTACTCGTTTTTGTCTTCGTGTAATTTTCCTAAATTGAAAAGTACTTGTGCTTGTGTTTGCGTAGCTTTGTTTTTAGTTGCCAATTCGAGTGAAACTTCAAAGTTTTGCAGTGCTTCGGTATAGTTTTTCTCCTTTGCGTACACATCACCCAAACTACTGAGTACTAATGAAAGTGCTTTTTCGTCGTTGGATTTTCTGTAATTTTTCTCGGCGATGCCAAAGTATCTTTTTGCCTCTTCAAATTCATTTAAGATGGAATAAATGTTTCCTATATTTTGTGTAGTTCCCGCAACTTGCTTTTCGTTATTCAAGTCTTCGTGAAGTTGTACTGCAATCTTGTAATGATCAAGTGCTTTGGAGTAATTTCCCAAAAAGTAATAAATAGCACCAACATTATTGGTAGCAGACGCAAGTCCATTTTTAAAATTGGCTTTTTTAAAATAGGAAGCGCTTTTTTCAAAATTTGTGAGTGCTTTATACGGTTCGCCTTGGTAGTAAAAAATGGTGGCTATTTGATTATAGCCATCTCCAATAGCTTTGTAATCTTGTATTTCCTGATATATGGATACACTTTGGTTTGCTAAAGTCAATGCTTTGCCAAAGTTTCTATTTTTTATTTCCTGCTTGCAATCTGCTATCAAACTATCGGCCATACGTTTCTGTTTTGATTGCCCAAGGATGATTAAGGGCATCAAGACAAAAAAGAGAAACATATATATTTTGTGTTTCTCCTTTTGTAAATAGCGTATGTGTGTAGCTTTAAGCATAAAAGTGGTATGTAAGTTTATCCGCCAGTCGTTCCAGGAGGTGGCGGTGGTGGTGGATCGGTTACCCCTTGAATTACGGGAAGTGGATCACCTCCGCCAGCAAGAATTTCTAATTGATCGTCTGTCAACTCCATATCATCTAACGATGGCATTGGACTGATGTTGATATAAATAGTATCACTATTTGTTTGGTCACATACTTCTACTGTTTTTCCTTCAGGAACATCAAAATGCTCACCGGTTAAGGCTTCGATGGCATGTACTGGATCTTTAATCAATGCAGTTTTAAAAGCATCGTCTTCCCACGCTTTTTCTACAATAGTTCGAAATAATTTTTGTTCTTTTGTAAGTTCCATAATATCAGTTATATGTTCAGTTAATACAACTTTAAAATTACGCTTTAGGGTAGGTAAGAAAATGCCAAAAAGACTGACAAAAATCACAGAAGTATGAAATCTAAACGTATAAAATTCAATTGGCGAAAGTATTTTTTTGAAACACTCTCTATGTTTATTGCGGTGATTTCTGCATTTGCTCTTAACAATTGGAATCAAGAAAGAAGAGATTATAAAGCAGAGAAAGAAATCATTAAAGCGGTAAAACTGGCGGTAAAAAATGATCTTCAAACCATCAAAACAAATAAAGCTGGCTACAAATTGTCTAAAAAGTCCTGTGCGCATTTACGAGACTTGATTGATAACAAGCCGATCAACCAAGATTCTATTCACGAATATTATACACACGTATTTGCAAATTTTATCTTCTTGCCAAATAAAACAGGATATGAAGGATTGGCTTCTAAAGGATTGGATATTATTAAAGATGATTTATTGCGCGCACGTATTACGTATTATTACAATTATTATTTTGATTTGTTGGTAAAGTTTGAAGAACAAAGCGATCCAGAAGCGATTTACCTAGAAATCAATACCATTTTAGCAAAATATATGGAGTTTGACGAAGCCGGAAAACTCTCAGGAGTTACACAACCTATTGACATTACGGAAGCGCAACGAAAAAAAATATACAGCTATTTATGGCAAATTGAAGCAAACCGCGATCAAAAAATTCTAGTATATCAATATTTAGAAGAACAAATTACGACGCTGCAATCGCAAGCAGAGAGCATTTTAGAAACGATGGATTAAGCTAAGATGTTACGACAACGTTCTATAAAGACTTTGGTCGGTTTATTGTTTGGAATCAATGCATGTGCGGCTTCAAAATATTGCTTGGCATCTTCTAGTTTGTCTGCTCTAAAAGCCGTTAATCCTTGTAGGTATTTCGTGTTGAAGGCTTCTTGTGTTTTAGACAATGGCGTGGTGTTTTGTCCTAACACAGAAAACACACGTACCGGAATATTTTTTCCTTTTACCAACAAGGTGTCAATTTCGATACAGTGAAAATCATTTTTTACTTCGTGATAGGTGTTTTCACAGATTAATAATTTGACACCGTAAGTTTTCGTAGCACTTTCCAAACGCGCTGATAAGTTTACAGAATCGCCAATTACAGTATATTCAAAACGTTTTTCAGCACCAATATTTCCAGAGACTACATTTCCTGTACTGATGCCAATTCCGATGTTTAATGTGGGTAGTTTTTTGTTGGCTTTATTCAATTCGTCCAACATAGCAAACATATCTAGTGCACAATTGACGGCATTTTTTGAATCGGAAATGTTTGCATACGGAACACCAAAAACCGCCATAATGGCATCACCAATATATTTGTCTAAAATGCCATTGTATGTATGCACTGAAGCAATCATTACTTCAAAATATTTGTTGAGCAATTCTACAATTTGAATGGCGCCAAATTCTTCGGTAAGCGTAGTAAAGTTTCGAATATCGGAGAATAAAACGCTACATTTTGAGAAATTCCCCTTTAAGAGCGATAAATTATCATGATTCATGACTTGCTTTACCAAATGCTGCGGAATGTATCGACTCAAATTTGACTGAATGCGTTTTTCTTTTGAAATATCATTAAAAACGACAATAGCACCAATAATATTTTCTTTTGCGTCTTGCATTGGTAGCACGCTCAAGTTGACGGTAACCGATTTTTTAGTATTGATTTTAACGTTGAGTTCTTCGTAATAGCTTTTTTCTCCAGTTTCAATCGTTTCTTTACAATAGGCAAACAACGGTTTCAATTCATGCGCTAACGTATCAATGTGCTGATGGGTAAAATCTTGCGATTCTTCGATCTGAAACATGCTGTTAAACGTTTCGTTCACCGTACTTATCTTAAAAGATTTATCAACCGTAACGATTCCGTTATCTAAGTTTTGCACCAAAATATCTAAGTGATTTTTCATGCCTTGAATTTCATCAAAGAGTTTGGCGTTTTCAATAGCAATGCGTATTTGACTGGCAAATCCTGTTAAAATATCCAAGTCGTTTTCATCAAAATCGCCCGTTCGTTTGTTGATCGCTTGAATGACACCCAATACCTGATTTTTAGCGTTGAACACCGGAACACTTAAAATAGATTTGGTAACGTATTTTGTTTTTTTATCTACCGCAGGATTAAAATGCGGATGGTTGTACGGATCGTTGACAATAACAGCTTTTTTATTTTTGGCAACTTCTGCTACAATTCCTTTTCTAGTACGTACTACTTTGTCTTCCAAGCCTTTGGCAAAAACGGTCCACAATTCACCCGTTTCTCCATCTACCAAAAAGAGCGAACTCCTATCTGCATTGGTAATTTCGGCTGCTTTGTTCATCACTACTTGGATGAGTTTGTTTAAATTCAACTCGGATGAAACTGCCTTGAAAACATCTAACAGCGTTGAAAAGTTATTTTTAATATGTTCACTAGCTAAGTATAATTCGCTATTTTTTATAATTAAAGTGATTGCTGCTGCAAAGCTGTTCAATATTTTAATGTCTTTTTGTGTGAATGCGCCTTGTTGTTTGTTTAAACATTGCAATGCGCCAACGGCATCTCCTTTTTCATTGAATACAGGCACACAAATGGCGGATTTGGTCACAAATTGCAGTTGCTTGTCGTACGATTTTTCAAAAGCCACGTTGTTTTCCGTATTGTTTACAATGATGGCTTCTTTGTGTTGAAACATAGTTCCTACAATTCCAGTGCCAACAGGAACCGAAATCATGACATTTTCCACACCTTGTGCTACTAAACTTTCAAGTGTATTTGCGGTTTCATTCCATAGAAAAAAAGTACTGCGTTCTACATGCATTAGTGTAGAAATTTGATCTAAAATAGCGTTTACTTCCTGTAATATTTTTTCACTTTTTTGTATCATCATGCTGTAAGTACTTTTTTGCGGTTGTATGTTTTGTGTAATGTTTCCAATCCTTGTGTGGATGCTAAGGTGATCATATCTACTTCACAGATGCTTTGTATTCTGTGTACATGTTCTTGAGCAGAAGTGATGTTGCCTAAAGCAGTATCAAATTCTACAAGGGTATCACTAATTTTATAAATCAACATTTGCAATCCTTTGAAGGCTTCTTCCGAAAGTGCTATGGGCGATTGATAATTTTGCAAACGTCCACCATTTCTATAGTTGGGATAGTTTTCCAATCCCATAAAACGCAAAAACCATTCTTTGTCAAATCGTCCCAATACTTTGGTAATTCCTGCGTAATCGGCAATAATTTCATCGTGCATATTGTTTGCCATACTTCCGTAGTGTTGCAAGGTAAATATATGTGCACATTCATGTTCTCTTCTGATGATGAGCGATGCGTTTTTCCATGCTGCATCGGTCATGCGTACTTCGTGACTTTGAACGCCGCTATAGCCTTTTTTGCTCAGCACAATAATTTTATCTTTGTATAAATGTGGTTTTGGAGCTACTTGTTTTTTAAAGAATTCATTCCAATTGCCCAACGGATTTTTTTGCAACCATGCTGCTTTAAGTGAATGTATTCTGTGCCAATTATTAAGTCCATTAATGCACAACGCGCCCATAGAAGCAGGAAATGCTTTTGGTTCGTTTTTGTTGGCAAGAGCGCAAATAATCGTTGTAAAATCGTCCGTATTTGGAACAATAAGTACAGGAATTTTTCCAATCATCGGACTTTCATACAGCACCAATTCAATTTCATCGGGATGCTGTAGTTGTAAAAAATTGGTTCCTGTTTTTTGTTTGCCTCTTAGGGTTACATTTTTATAAGCTTCTGTTTGAGAGATGCCTTTTGTGATTGGAAATTGCAGTTGCACCAAGTATTTTTTCAGCGTTGCAAAAGCACCTGCTGTTTGTGCTTCTTCATGATAGCGTTCCCAAGTTTCTATAAATTCCTTTGGCAACGTATGTACTGTTGAATTTTTGTTGGTGAATTTATGTTGTGCATACACTACCAACTCATCGACAGCTTTTTCATTGTGGATAAGTTGTTGAATACACAAACGTTTTTCTTTTTGATGCATCATGTATGAGCTTACTAAGCGATTTGTCTTTTTGCTAAACTTGAGAATATGCCGCCTTGCTCCATTAATTCTTCATACGATCCGTGTTCTACAATGGTTCCTTTGTCCAATACATAAATACGATCGGCATTGCGAACCGTACTCAAACGATGTGCAATTACAATTCTGGTAGCTTGTAGTTTGTCTAAACTTTCGGAAACAATGTTTTGGGTTCTATTGTCTAACGCACTTGTTGCTTCGTCCATAAACAACAATCTTGGTTTGTGAACAATGGCGCGTGCAATCATTAAACGTTGACGCTGTCCTCCAGAAAAAGTGCCGGCGCCTTCACTGATCACAGTATGCATTTCCATCGGCATTTGCTTGATGTCTTCTTCCATTCCTGCCATACGTGCTGCTTCCCACGCATCGTCTAAGGTTAATTCAGAGTTTCCCACAATGTTTTGGTAGATCGTTCCCGACATCAAAGCTCCATTTTGAAGCACCACTCCAATTTGTCTTCGCACCAAATCCTTATTCATAGAATCGAACGCATCTCCATCATAATAAATAGATCCTGCTTCTGGCTCTTCAAATCCGAGTAATAAACGCATAATGGTAGATTTTCCAGATCCTGATGTGCCTACAAAAGCAACCATTTCTCCACGATTTATTTTGAAAGAAACATCGTTTAACACCAAGGGTTGTTCGGAGTGATATCTGAACGAAACTGCGTTCATTTCAATATCGCCAACTAATTCTCCTGGATCGGTACTTTGCGTTGAAGATTCAGGAATTTCTTCTAAGATGGGCTTTACACGTTCGTATAATGTAATGATGTTTAACGACGTAATTAAGGCCATGCTCATTTTTAAACAATCGCCTAAAAACTGATTGAACGCACTGATGAATGCCATAAATGCACCTACAGAAATCATGGTGCCAGCCACAGCGGCATTGCTAACGGCATAGTATATGAAAGCGAAGAAAAAGATGCTGGTAAATAACGGATACGAACCATTGAAGATTTCTACGAAGTTTTGATAGCTTCCTGAGGTAAATCCTAATTTTTTTAATCTTGAAAATTTAGTTGCCCATAGTGTGAATATTCTTTTTTCGCCACCTGTGACTCTAATTTTGCTAATTCCAGAAAGGAATTCAAATAGAAACCCTTGCAAATCACCTTGCACGTCCGAGATGTCACGATCGTGTTTTAATTTTAACCAACCAATAATTAGCATGAAGGTAATGGCAAGTACTGCCAATCCTACACCAATCCACGCCAAACTTGAATCGTAATAAAATAACAATCCTAAGTTGACAAATGAAAAGGCACCACTTAATACGGCAGTCATTACGGTACTGGATAATATTTGTCGAATACCGTTGATGCTTAACGCTCTGTTGGTTAAATCGCCCGCGGCATATTTTTTATAGAAGGTAACTGGCAATCGCAATAAATGGTCCATAACACCTGCTTGCATGTTGATACTTGATTTGGTTTCTACTCTAAGTAATAAAACGCCTTGTACCAATTGCAATCCTGCGGTTACAAAACCAAGAATTAACATGATGCCAAATACTTCAAAGTGCAATGATTTGTCGGCTGCGGGAATGACATCGTCAAACATAATTCCTGATAAGATAGGCACGAGCAACCCAATAATACTTCCTGAAAAGGCAGCTAATAATAAATATTTAGCATCTTTTTTGATGCCTTGCGCCGCAAAGTTTGCTATTTTTTTTACGGAAGTCATGGTGCCAGTAAACCCGTAGAAAAACATGTAGCAAATAGGTTCTAACTGTTCTGCAATTTCGTAATTTACTTTGTGTTCTTCACCCGTAGTTATATCTTTCAAAACATAGGAAGTTGGTGAACTTTGAATCAAAGCTACAGGTCTTTTGTCTTGTTTGTAGAACGCAAGTAAATGTCCATTTTCATCTTTCCACCACGTACCTCTTAGGATGATTTTTCGAACTCTCACTTTGGAAGCTTGCGCAATGGCATACAATTGGTTTTTGGTACTGTTTTTATACGACTCCATGTATTTTGGAGCTTCAAAATTGAATCCGACAGCATCTCCAATAGTTTTACAAGCGGCAAATAAGTTATTGTCTATATTTTTGTCTAGAGAAGACGAACCATTACCATCATCTTTTTTACCCATGACAATGGTTCGTAGTTGATTGAGCGTTTTGGTAAGATTGGAAGTTTCTGACTCAACTCTGTCTGCAATACGCAATTTTTCTTCTTCGATGCTTACTTCGTAATTTTTAATGAGTGTGGTGTGCAAATGATTTTGCAGGTCATTCAGTGCCAACATGAAGTCAATTTCATCTTTTAACGCTTCTCTAGTGCTGATGACTTTGACGCTTACGTTGTCTGAAGCAGCAGTTGCCCATAAAGCGTTTGAAACAGGAAAAGGATATTTAAATTCATCATTTGTTGTGACAATTTGATCGCTGGCATATTTTGTAATTTCGCCTTCTTCCAATAGACACCATACCAATCCTTTTGTAGGAAAGGCAATGGTTTCTTTTTTTAAGGTTGTTGTTTCATACGAAACTAAAGGCGTATATACTCTTGGTGAAATTACTTGTTGAATGATACTTGCCGTTTTTAGAATCCAATTCTCCATCATTTTTTTGAGAAAGAGATGATTTATTTCAAACAGCTTATTTTTATTGATGGCAACTAAAGAAGCACCTTTACTAACCACTAATAATTTGATATTTTTTTCTTCCTTTTTAGAAGGAACTAAGCTTAATAGCAATTCGCCCGATTTGGCACTGTATAAATAATTTAAGGCACTTACATACGTTCCATCTTCGTCAATATCAGCATAAAAAACATCGACTTCACCAGCGGTAATCATCCAAAAGCGATTGTATTCATTGAGAACCAATGATTGGTTTGCAGCTAATTTTATTTTTTCATTTTCAAACATAATCTCACTTATTTTGAATCGATTAACTTGGCGTATGTACCATTTTTACTTAATAATTCTGAATGCGTTCCTCGTTCTACAATTTTTCCAAATTCCATAACGATGATTTCATCACAATCCATAATGGTGCTCAATCTGTGGGCAACTATTAAACAGGTGCATCCACGTTTTTTGATGTTGTCCATGACTACTTTTTCCGATTTCGGATCTAAAGCACTTGTGGCTTCATCCATGATTAAGAACGTAGGATTTAGTGCGAGTGCTCTGGCAATTTCGAGTCGTTGTCGTTGTCCACCACTGAAGTTAGATCCGCGTTCCAATACTTCACTATCGTAGGCATTGGTTCTTGCAGCCACAGTATCGTGAATGGCAGCATCACGAGCAGACTGAATGATATGCTTTTCAGGAATTTTGGTGTCCCAAAAGGCGATGTTTTCTTGAATGGTTCCTTTAAACATTAACACTTCTTGGTCAATGACAGCAACGGATTGCGTAATGACGTGTCGCGGTAAATCTTCTCTAAGTTTTCCATCAAATCGAATTTCTCCGCTCCAAGGTTCGCAAAGTCCAGAAGCCAATCGTGCTACGGTTGATTTTCCACTACCAGAACCTCCAACAAGTGCTACTCTGCTTCCTGGTCGTAGGCGTAAGCTAAAATCTTCAATGAGTGCAGGCATGGTGGTATTGTAGCCAAAAGAGATGTTTTTCATTTCAAAATGTCCCGTAAGCTTGTTGAAACTTTCTGGGGAAACATTGTTCTTTTTGGCAGCATTTTCTTCGTTAAATTCCGTGGCAACTTCGTAGTTAAGTACATCATCAATGCGACTCATGTCGCCTTCCGTTTCTTGCAACATTCTACCCATGGTTACTAGCTGATTTACAGGTCCCATAAAGTTGTTCATCAAGTATAAAAAAGCGACTAACATACCAAGCGTCATTTGTCCATCCATTACGCGCATGGCACCAGTTCCTAGTACAATGGTGGTGGTTAACGACATTAATAATGGCGGGATGATGTTTAGACGCGTTGTCAACCAACCGAGTTCTTGTTGTGCATTCATTACTTTTGCCAAATAACCTGTCCACGTTGTGAAGAAGTCATTTTCTCGTCCAGATGCTTTTAGGGTTTCAATCATGCTGATTCCAGAAGTGGTTGTTCCTAATAACTTTCCGTTTTCATTCATGAATCTTCGGTTTCCGTCTTTTCGCGCTCTTGACACAAATTTTAGTGCTACAATATTGAGCGTTGCCATTCCTATTCCGATACAGGTCAATACGACATCATACGAAAACATCAGTAAGGCATAAAAAACAACGACAATTGCATTTAATGCGGAGGTTGCCAAGTCGCCACTGAGTAGTTTGGCTACTTTGTCATTTAAGGAAACTCTGTTCCCGATTTCCCCACTATAACGTTGGGTAAAAAAGGCGATAGGCAAGTGAAATACATGCCATAAAAACTTACTGGAAGTTGTGAGTGCTAATTTTGTTTCTAATCGTAATAAATAGTATTGTTGCAGATAGATGAGGAGCGAATTAATGATTAAAACGCCTCCCATGACCAGTAATAATGGCATGATAAATTCTGAAATACCGTTGACTAGATATTTGTCAATAAACATTTTTGTGAACGATGGAATGACGAGTCCAGGAATGACCAAGAATAAACTTGCCAAAATGATATAGGTAATGCTCATTTTAGAATTGGCAACTCTAGCAGCCAACGAACTCATGAGCCCTTTTTTCTCGTTTCCTTTTTCGAAGTTTTCACCTGGTTTAAAAGTCATGACTACGCCTGTAAAAGCATCGTCAAATTCTTGGTGACTTACATGATATCTACCTTGCGCAGGATCACTCAAGAATACTTTGTTTTTTGTAAATCCTTCAATGACTAAGAAGTGATTGAAATTCCAGAAGATGATGGCAGGCATTTTTACCTCTTTTAGTTTTTCAATGGATTTTGCGTATCCTTTAGCTTCTAATCCGTATTGTCGTGCCGCTTTCAATAAGTTGGATGCTTTGAGTCCATCTCTAGATACACCGCAGGAAATTCTCAATTTTTCTAAGGGAACAAATTTTCCGTAATATCCAAGAATAATGCTCAATGCAGCAGCACCACACTCTACAGCTTCCATTTGTAACACCGTAGGTGTTTTTACTGGACGAGGCAGTTTTTTTTTGATTGGTTTGGTCGTTTTTTTGCTCATGATTCCTAGCGATTAGTATAGATCAAAGAATTTTTTTAGTGCCGGAACGACCACTGCGACAGGCGGTTCGGATTTTACGGTAATTTTCCCCATACAGGATGTTCCTTCGTTGATGGCAATTTCAGGTCCTGTAGCGGAAGTCCATTTGAAACCGCTGTATGAATTTGCATCTTTTTCAAATTCTACATATACTTCAAAGAGTGCGCCTCTGGATAATAATCCGGATACTAATTGATCGTTTTTCACCGTCATCATCATTCCTTTTTGTGTAATAGGAAAGTCAGAAACGTAGGTTACTTTTCCTTTTATAAATCCGTATTCTTGTGGTTGCACTGTTGATGGAACTACTAATGCTTCCATGCCTTCTTTGATTTTTTTACCATCTTGCGAAGGAATATATAATACACCTCTAAGTTTATCATCGCCCGCAATGCTACTTTGATTTTTTAGTTTGAATAATGGTGTTCCTTGTCGTACCACAATTCCAGCTTCTGTCAATACTTCAACTACTTCGCCTGTATACGAGCTTCTGATATTTGTTTGAATGTCATAACGTTCTTTTAAATGTTCCAAACGTCTTTCAGCTTCAGAAATACGTTGTTTGCTAACGTTGATTTTTTGTTGCAAGTCGAACCCAATATTTAGTTTTTGACTTGAGGTTTGCACCAATTGACTTTTTAAGCGTTCAATGGAGTTTTTGGCAGCATCAATTTGTTGTTTGGTGTTCATTAATTGCGTGTTGGTAATGAGTCCTTTTTTTAACAATCCTTCTTCCGTAGCCAACTGCGTTCTTAGGAAACCTAAGTTTTTGTTTTCAGATTGTATTTGTAGTTCAATACTGACACGTTGTTGTTGAATGAGTTCGCCTTGCAAACGCGTATCTTGATTTCCGAAAGAAAGCAAACGTTGCAAATCGTATTCGCGTTCTTTTAAGGAAGCTTTTACTTCTTCAATTTGTTGAAATAATTCGGGTTGTTCAATGGAAGCTACAATTTCACCTTCTTGTACAGCATCGCCAATATTGACATTTAAGTTGATCAATTGTCCTTGTGAGGTAGCGACTACTTCATGAATTTCTCCACCAAGCAAAACGCCCACTACATTGAGTTTGGTTTTGATACTGCCCATAAAAGACCAAGTAATTCCTGTACCTAACACTATTGCGATAGTGAGTAAGGCAATCCATCCTTTAGGACTTGTAACTTTTATAAGCTGATCTAATTTTTCGGGTGTAGATAACTTTTCTAATGCTGCTTTTCTGAAAAATCCTGCTGCCATGATCGTATGTTTTTTTTATTTATATTTAGTTGGGTATCGTAAAGAATAGATCTTTGTTGATACTACTATTTTGATTTTTGTTTGCTACTAAAGTTCCAGTTTCAAATCGGAGGTTTACAATAGCATTTGCAAATTCCTGTTGTGCGCGTAAGTATTCTATTTGTGCAAATGTTAATCGCTCTTGAAATTGTATGAGATTTAATAAAATGGTCATTCCATTTTTGAATTTTTCTTGCTCATTGTCAAATACTTGTTCGTTAAATTCGAGGGCTTCTTTTGCTTTTTCCAACACTTGTACGCTGTTTTCTAAATTGTTAAGCGCAATAGACACATTTAGGTCTATATTTCGTTGTAAGTTTGTGGTGGTAATTTCTTGATCTTTGAAAGCAATTTCGTTCTGAATAAAGTTTCCTTTTGCAAGATTGTTGTTTAGTGGAAATGAAAAACTCAACCGAACACCATAACCAAAATTTCTTCCTTCATTTCTGGAAAAAGCTGCCAATGCTCTGTCAATGCCGTTTCCCATATTCATGCCGCCATAGTTGACAAATCCTGTAAGGTCTAGTTGAGGTCGTTTGTTATTTTCTGTAAATTGTAACTGGAGTTCTATGGCTTCCAGTGTTTGTTTTGCGGCTTCAATATCTGCTCTATTGCTTTGCGCGATTTGTAAAAATGTAGTTTCATTTAATCCTTTTGCATAGCCTGATGCTTCAATGGAAGGAAATTCATCGAGTGGATTTCCGAGTTGTTTGCTGGTTTCTTCGCTGAGTCCAACAACACGACCTAAGTTTAATTTGGCGGCGTATAATATTTGTTCTGCAACTCTGGTTTGCCGTTCTTGATTAGCCAAATCTGCCTTTACCTGGGCTAAATCTCCAGCAGGTCTTTTATCAGCCTTTACAAGTTCTTCAGTGATTTCTAACACACGTCTTACTCTGGCTTCATTTTCGTTAAAAATTTCTAAGCTTTTATACGCGGATACATATTGCCAGTACGCCGTACTCATTTGAAACAGTTCAAATGAATTTGCAAAATTTGCATTGTTATCGGCACTTTCTATATCTAATTTTGAGGCTTCTTCTAATGCTGTGGCAATGCTTCTTCCTCTGCCTCTCAATAACGGCTGCGTTAACGAGAAGGTACTTGAAACCGTATGATTGTCAATAAAAGCACCTACATTTTGGTTGAACGTATTGATTGGGAAATTGTCCGTAGCCAATGTATAATCTACCGATAACGCGGCGGTAAGACTGGAACGAAATGTTTTTTGCAAACCAACAGAAACGCCTGCGCCTCTTGAATCCAGCGGATCATTGAAGAAACTATTTCTTGGATCTGCTGTAAAAAGATTAAATTCATCACGATTCCAGGAAATGCCCGAAGTCAATTGATAGTCAAAAATACTTTTTTGCACCAAAAAACCACCTTCAGCACTTGAAATGGTTAATATATTTTGCTTTACGATGGGACTTTCCGCTAAGGTAATCTGCGATAGTTTTACCAAATTTACAGGTGTAGTGCTTTGGCTGAACATTTGGAAAGTTGCCAACAGTACTATCAATTGTATATAAAAGGCTTTTTTTGTCATTACGATGGGATTTATACTTCTGAAAATTTTTGAAGTATTTGCCCAAATCGAGAACCTGCCTGAGAAATACCGTCTAATACATTTTCGTCGATAACGTCAACTTCATCAGGGTTTCCATATCCTAATTGGCTTGTTGTTTTACGCAATCTGTTTGATAAGAATAGTGAGATAGCGTAGTAAAAGTTGGCTCTGAACTCTAAATTTGTTGCCAATCGGCTATTCATTAATTCTCTGGAAATACAATATACAGTGGTAGGTTGTGTTGCAATTACAGAAACGGATGGTGGTCTGGATTCTAAGAAAGACATTTCGCCCACAATTTCTCCGGCTCCAATAAGCGCAATATGTTTTTCACTGGAACCGTCATTAATTGACAATTCGCCCGATAATACAATATAAAGGTTCTCAATAGTTTTTCCTTTGCGAATTAATCGGTCTCCTGTTTCTAAAGACGCTTTATTTCCATTGTTAATCATCCATTCAATATCCAAATCATTTAGATGTCCTAATAAAAAGAGTACACGTTTCATTTCCTTTTGTATTAAAGTTAGTGACGCTAAGGTATATTTTGATACCATTGTAAAACTGACAAATACGCAGAAGAATATGACATTTATAGTAAGATAAGTACAAAGAATTCTGAAATTAGATTGCTTTTATAGATTCAAGAAATTAGTGTACGCGTATATATAATGTTAAAAATTCAGTTGCGACAGGTCAAAAGAAGCATGACTATTTTTCGAATAAATTCTGAATTTCCTTTTTAACACCTCTATACAAATAATACCAAGACGTTGCTTTTGTATGGTTTCCTGCGCCTGTAACCGTATCTAGCTGATCTTCATTCAAATCAGTATCATCTGTATGTACAGGTTTTGCAGGAATATTTAAATAAATATGATCAGGATTTGTTTGATCTTCTACAATTAATACCTTTCCATTAGGCAATGCACCGTTCTTTCCTGTAAAACTATTGAGCGTTTGTATAGGATTTTTGACTAATTTTCTCAAAAAAACCTTATCTCTCCAAGCTTTCTTGTAGATGCTTTTTAGGAAAAAATTTGCTTTATCTTGCTTTGCGTGTTCCATTATTGGTAGTAATCTGTAGCAAAAGTACAGGCAAAAGCTCATGTGAAACTGCCAAAAATACTGTTAGATACCAGCGGCTGCTATAAATTTTGGCCATTTACAGCTTCCGTTCTCTCAGCAGTTCTTTTGGAAATGCTCCATATTGCTGACAGAATAGTTTTGAAAAATAATGTGTATCGTAATAGCCAACAGCATACGAAATTTGAGAAATGGTATCGTACATATAATCGTCTATAAACTGTTTTGCTTTGTGCAAACGCAAGATTCTAATGTACTTATTGGGCGTTAAATGCAGTAAACTTTTAATCTTACGATGCAATTGTCGCTCGCTTACTGCCATTTTATACGACAAATCGTAGAGGTTTAAGTCTTTGTGTTTAATGTTTTTATACACTTCACTCTCCATTTCAATCAACCAAGAAGTATCTTGTTTTGAAATTTTATTCGGATTAATCTCTTGTTTACACATAGATTTTACACGTTCATTTCCGTGATAAATTTCATAAATGATGGGAAGCTTTTCTACAGGTTTGTTGTTATTTGCCAACTTGACAACCTCTTCAATTAAACTAGCAATCTCTTGACTGCTAGTAAAAATAACTTCGTTCGTATCATTCTTTTCCATTGAAGTACCAACATTGGTCAATCGTTTGTTGGCTTCCATTAAAGAAGCCAAAGGCACTTTCATTTCCTTCACAAGTTGCATTAAAACATCGGAAGAGTTTGTTCCTATAGTATTCTTGCTTTCTAAATTCATATCAGTAGATATTTATGCGCTAAATGACATTGTGTTATTTCCATTACTTAGTGCCTTGATGTAGGCAGCGTTAATTCGCTCATTTAAGATTTCAGCAGCTAAGTGCTTATTCTTATTGTAAAATTCAATCAATCCGTCATAGCTCATTGCTACAGGAATCGTTTCAGAACCAAGATAATTCAGCGGTTTTCCAATAACCTTTGTTTTGATGCCCATGAGGTTGAGCACTCGCAACAGTTTACTATCACATTCAGCAAAAGCGATATTGTGTTCGTGTTGACAAACAGGAGTAATAGCGCAAATCATCAATTGTTTAAAAAGGTTGAGGTTGGTGATGTCTTTGCGAATTGCGAAACGTCCTATGTGGTATATTTCATTGATGTTTGGTGTAGTAATGGCAAGGAGAGGATTAATGCCAAAAATCTTTTGTAGAGGGAGTGTGTCAATAAAATTCCATTTCAATACTCTAATAGAGCCAAAAATAGCTCCAGAATAATCCTTGCTTACAAAAACTTCTGAATTTTCGTAATACTTTAGTTCTTCTTTTTGAATAGAAATGACATCCTTTTTGTAATTTTGTGGAAGTTTTCCATCCGTATGATATTTAAAGTTTTCCGCTACAACGAATTCTGCTAAATCATACATTTGATGAGGTTTCAATTTTTCTAAATAGTTTTGTGTAAGTATCATGTCGATTGGTTTTATTCAAAATTATCCATGAATCGAGCGACTTTCATTACACAAAAAGGTAGTAGATGCAATACCTCTAAAAAACCACACAAAAGGGTAGGTTTTAAAAAAATAGGTATATTTGTAGCAAAAAGGAAACCTTGGCAAAAATTGATGACTTTTTCTCTGGCAGAAATACTGTGAATGATATTTCTAATACAGAAAGAGAACAAACCGCGAATTACTTAGTACCAATTGAAGCTTTTGCAAGGACAACTTACAAAAGTATTTACGTCATTGACTATCAGGAAAAAGGATTTGAATATGTATCAGATAATCCTTTATTTTTGTGTGGACATACGTCAGAGGAAGTAAAAGAAATGGGATATGCATTTTACTTCAAATACGTAATTGAACCCGATTTAAAACTATTGCTCAAAATAAACACAGTAGGGTTTGACTTTTATGAAACCATTCCCTTAGAAGAGCGTAAAAATTATACCATCTCTTACGATTATCACCTTAAAACTCAAGAAGGCAAAAAGATTCTCATCAATCAGAAACTTACACCTTTATTTCTTACAGGTGATGGAAAAATATGGAAAGCCATCTGTATCATTTCACTCTCCGCAGAAGAAAAATCTGGAAATATTAAAATTCATAAAAAAGGAGATAATAAGTTGTTTAGTTACGATTTAGAAGGAGAATTTTGGAAAGAAAGGGAAGTCATAAAACTAACGAGCAGAGAGCGAGAAATTCTACAATATTCTACTAGAGGATATACCATTAATGAAGTAGCAGAAGCTATTTTTGTTTCTCCTGATACTGTTAAGTTTCACAGAAAAAAACTATTCGAAAAACTGGATGTAGCCAACATTTCAGAAGCCATTGCATACGCAACAAACAACAAACTCATCTAGTTATCCGTTCATAAGGGTAGACAAATAAAACTCTGGAAACTTCTTAATTTTATTGCCAGTAGCAATATTAAACAACAAATGTGCACACATAGAGGCAACGGTCCATGAAGCAATGGATAATTGTGGTGGCGGAAGTTGTGCAACCTCACGTTTATACTTTTCTATAATTTCGTCAATCCATATATGTGGAGTACGCCAAAATTTTAGATAACTGGAAGCATACTCTACCATGGTAACTTCGTTGAATTTCGTGTCTTCTTTGGCTATAGAACTCAAGGACAATCCGTCAGGTGTAATGACAGTCACCAATCCTCCCCAACCCAAATTATACGGATGCAACACAGGAATATCATTGTCTTGACAAATGCTATCAAACACTAAAGGAACATCTGAGGAGAAATCCAATGCATTAATGGCAATCTTATGTCCTAAAACATATTCTTCAACATTTTCGGTAGTCAAAAAACAATTATGGGTTGTAATCTTAGCATTTTCATTAATTGACAACAAACGATTCTTAATGGCATCAACCTTATGTATTCCAACATCGTGACTGGTATAGTTTTGCCGATTTAGATTTGAAGTTTCTACCACATCACCATCAATAATGGTAATATGCTCAAAACCTAGCCGCAATGCACATTCTGCAATTACACTTCCAATGCCTGAGCCACCCAAAATAATGGGACAATTCTTTATAGTTTCTTGTTCGTTTTCTGTGAGGTAAATTCTATTCCTACTATACCTTGATTCCATTTACAATTGTTTATCCCAAAAATAATGAGCAATTAGCAGCAATGCCTTACTCAAAAGGGTAGTTTTACTTCTTATAAGCTTGTTTTTAATTTCCCTTAAAATTAATTTTTGGATCTAAAAGTCAACCTTAGGTAAAAAATTCCCCCTTTAAGTTGAGTATATTAAATCATTAAGTAGGTATGATTTCAAAAATAGTAAAATACCTACAATTACTATAATTTTTTATAAAAAAAATTTCTTAAAAAAGTTGATTTTTTTTAAAACGAACAGTACAAAATTTTAACAAGTAGTAAGCTTAAAAGTGCACCTATCTGATTAAAAGAAGTTTATGGAATTCTTTGGGCGTTTCCATACTAGCGCATTTCAAGTGCCTCAATGTGCTAGTATGGTTAGGCTATCCGCGTTACACAATAACTTGCTCCTATCCTTAACGCGAAATAGCATCTTGTTATGCTGAGCCAAGTCAAAACAACATTCTCAAAAACCTTACAAAGACACAGGATGAGCATCGCTGCAAATAACATTATACCAATTCTACTATAATCTTAATTCTAATACATCGCAGATTATTGTAGAATTGGTATTGTATCCTAAAACCGATCCAAGTTGATCTTCACACTCTAACATATAGACAACTGCACAAATAATAAAATAGTGTTGTTTATCAAGTTGCCGCGTACAAAAACGGGCAAATTTTCAGCTTTTGGTTCCACATAAAAAGTCTTTTGCTTTTTATGCGATTGCAAACTGAGTGATAGTGATCAGTAAAAGGCTTAAAATAAATACTGTCTTTTTCATTTTTTTGATAAATAGAGAGGAATGATTTTTTGATCTTGAGTTGTGATAAAAAGTGTGTCTTGATGCAATAGTTTTGAAATGTTCAAAAAATAATCACAATGAGAAGTAAAGAGCGCTTTTGGTGCAAATCCGTTAATAGCTTTCAGTGTATCGCCCAGCTGTAACTTTGAATTTGGAACAGTTCTATTTACAATCCAAAGGGAATCGCTCAGAATGCCAGGAATGAACTTGTGTTCTTTGGAAATTGCTACCTTTTCTAACGGTTGCAGGATGATTTTTTGGTGATCATAATCCAAATAAATTGTAAAATGTTCCAAAAAATCAGTTCCCAACAACGCTTTATGTAGCGAAGAAAATTGCACTGGAATTTCCGTGTGGAAATCGCCCAGTTGCACCTTTAATTTTTTAACGATTAATGTATCGCGATTGCTTCCAAAAATTCCTGAAGTCGATTGATCAAAAAAGAACTCCGACGCTACATTTGGAAACTGTGAAACATAGTTCTCAGGAATGACCAATCCGCCATTAAAACCTACATCGAACAGCACATTTTTAATTAGTTTTCCATTCACTTCAATGTCAATTTTCGGAATCCCAGATCTAAAAGAAGTTCTAAAATCCAACCTGTGATAGCGTGTATTTTCTGGCGGAAACAAAGTATTTTTGGAAGCTGTTAAAAGCTGTTTTTGAAAATCAATCTTCCAATTTGCCAATTTGATAAGATTGGCACCAATAATGCCATCTGGAGCTACACACGGACTGTACGATTTGGCATCATATTTTAGTTTTCCTGCGGAAATTCCGTAAAAAACCACATCGTCAAACAAAATAGAATCTACAACGGTAGTTTCAATCGTGCGTCGAATGCCTTGCGCAGTTCCATTAGATCGTCTGGATTTTGTGAGCAATTGTAAGTGTTCTGCCAGCGAATATTCTACTTTGCTTTGAAAAGCACCTGTGTCAAAAATAAAGCGATTTTTAGTAGTTTTTTGCTGCAAATTTGCTTCGACAACCATCAACCCTTTTACATAATCAAACGGAATTTGGTGGGTGTTTTGATCCGCTGAAATTGCTGTGTCCGACCGTAATTGTTGATACGCACTGCAACTCACGAATACGAGAATCATCCCGAAAAGGGAATACTTATAAAATGGGTGCATACAATGGAGTGTTTTATCGTTGAAATGATTTTTCTACCTTTTTTTGCCAAAAAATCAACAATGGAACTCCAATTAATGAAGGCAGCGCAAATGCCAAAAACGGATTCATCAAGTCGAAACGTGTCACCATTGTGGATAAAAATGCCGTGAAAGTCGCAATATAGCCGCCCATCATATTCCCAATATGCGCCATATACCAATGATAGGCTTCTTTTGGGCGAATGACAAACGGTTTCAAATTGGCATACGAAATTGCCAAACCGCCAATGCCAAAACCTACGGTGAGCAACGCACCGCCTGTGGAAACTATATCGAAAAGGAAATAATACAATCCCAAGCCTAAAAAGACAGCATTTGCCAAGGTATTTAGGATTCCAGCAAACCAATCGTACCATTTGGGCGATTGTGTTTTGTGTAATTTTTTCAGTTTCAAACTGCGCACACCGCAAAACACACTGTAATAACTTAGAAACGCGATTAAAAACAGAAAGCGATTCATTTTATACCCTGCAATGACGATTCCCGTAATAAAAACGGCAGTCATCGCGTAAAAATAGATTTTTCCCGATTGGCGATGCCACATTTTTCCCTTCGCACTAAAAATAGCAATGGCTCCAGAAATTAATGAAATCGTGCCGACAAAAATGTGCAAATACAACGTATATTGAATAACTTTTTCCATCTGTTTTATTTTTTTGATGGAACAAATCTGCAAATAAAACCTTGGAAATGTCTTTTATATAAAGGCTTTGGTGTATTTGGGACGTATTTGGGAAGAATGGTCTTTACAACACTTGAAGATACTCAGAAATTTGACTGGCTTTGCTGCGCGATACAGGAATTTTAAAGGCAATTCCACGCAAACTCAACTCTAAATTTCGCGCATTTCCTTCAATTTGTACAATGTAATTTCCATTGATAAGGAAGCGATTGTGACATCTAAAAAAAGTCGTTATTGGCAACTGTGCTTCCAAACTTTTCAGTCGATTTCGGATGAGTTTTTTATGTACGGTTGTATCTATCTCATAAAAAACTTCTACATAATTTCCGTCGGATTGCAAGCAGATAATTTCAGAAGCAAATACTTGCAATTCCACCTTTCCGTTTTCGGCTTTGAGTTGTAATTGTTGGTTTGAAACCGTTTTTGTTTGCAATTTTTGATTTTCCGCTTTTAGCGATTGTGTCAACTGTTGCGCGTAAGTAAATTGTATTTTTTGTTGACGATATTGTTCAAATAAGACTAAAATTACTATCGGAAAAAAGCTGATACACAATGAAATAAACGTCGTTTTTGCAAACACTTCCCAAGCAGATTGATTGGCGCCGTACAAAGTGAAAATCCCTAAAAAAACGCCCAAAATAATCAGCAAAACCACGATGAGAAATAGCAAAATTTCGCGTCCAACAGTCCAACGATCTTCTTGTGTAAACGTTGGAAATAGCTTTTGGAGCAATTTTACCGTTAAAAAGATAATCATGGAGACAAAAACACCAATACAAAGCGCGTACAGACTTCGTGATGTGAGTTCCAATTCTTTAAAATCGAGCGGTGCTAATAACAAAATGATCAAAAAACTCGCTGCGCCAGGAATGACAACGCTGTATGCGTTAAAAATAAATGGATGTGGTTTTTTTAGAAATTGAAACATGATTCGGTAAAGTTAGAAAATCGAGTGATTTTTTGGAATAAAAAAGAGTTTTGAGTTGAAAACTGTTGCTTCAAAAAAGCACTCTTTTTTATTTTCAAGAATTTCTAACGGTGAAAAACCCCAAAAAACGCGAGTTTATCACAGATTTTATCGAATTTTTCAAAAAGAAATGTATTTTTACCTTTCTGTATACTAAATACTTCAAATTTTAGTTTTACAATTACTAAATAGATCACCTTGAAAAAAACACTTTATATATCGGTAACGCTATCAGTATTAGGCATTTTGCTCTTTAGCTGCTCTACCAGAAAAGATTCATTCATCAACAGAAATTGGCATTCTGTCACCACCAAATACAATGTAATGTTCAATGGAAAAGTGGCTCTTGAAGAAGGACGCACTGCTTTGATGAACGCGTACATTGATAATTATTGGGAAATTCTTCCGATAGAACGCATGGAAATTTTGGACGATGTAACGCTTCCTGGACAAGGAGGAAAAAACCCAAATTTTAAAAGAGCAGAAGAAAAAGCCGTAAAAGCCATTCAGAAGCATTCGATGGATATCAAAGGACGTCAGCGAAATCCGCAAATGGACGAAGCCTATTTATTGTTAGGACAAGCGCGCTATTTTGATCAGCGATTTATTCCTGCATTAGAAGCCTTCAATTATACCATTGGTGAATATCCAGATAGCGATAAAATCAATTTGGCGAAAATTTGGCGCGAAAAAACACATTTGCGTTTGGAAAATGAAGAGTTTGCTATTGCCAATTTGAAACGCTTGCTAAAGTTTGAAGAATTGGAAGATCAAGAATATGCAGATGCCAATGCCGTGTTAGGTCAGGCATACATCAACCTCAAACATAAAGACAGCGCAGTTCAAGTACTAAAACGTGCGGCGGCGGCTACGGAAATTCGTGAAGAGCAAGGTCGTTTCAATTATATTATTGGACAGTTATTTAATGAATTGGGCTATAAAGACAGTGCCAATATTGCCTTTGACAAAGTGATTGCTTTAAACAGGAAATCGCCACGTGTGTATATGATCAACGCGAAAATTCAAAAAATAAAAAATGTTGATTTAGATACGATCAATAAAGAAGAATTTTTAGAAAAGTTAACAGATTTAGCGGAAGATCGTGAAAACCGACCGTTTTTAGATAAAATTTACCGTCAATTAGCAGAATATCATCTAGCACAAGATTCGCTAGAATTGGCAGAAGAATATTTCAATAAATCGCTTCGCAAAGTACGAACAGACAAATTTTTAAAAGCATTGGATTACGAAAGTATTGCTGCGTTACGTTTTGACGAAGCCCTGTATAAAGATGCAGGAAAATATTACGACAGTACCTTGCGTAATTTAGAAAAGAACACGCGAAAATTTAGACGAATTGAAAAGAAAAGAGCCAATTTGGAAGATGTAATTGCGTATGAAGATGTTGCCAAGGCAAATGACAGTATTTTGCAATTGGTCAATTTCTCGGATGAGGAACGCACCGCGTATTTTCAAGAATATATTGACAAATTGAAAGCGGAAGAAGAAGCCGCAAAAGCACTTGAAGAGCAAAAACAAGCCATTGCTGATAACGAATTTGCTTCTAGTAGAGGAAAAGATAGTAGAGGCGGCGGTAGTGACGAATTTTACTTTTACAATCAAACGACGGTAGCGTATGGAAAAAACGAATTCCGTAAAAAATGGGGCGATCGTGCCTTGGAAGATAATTGGCGTTTGTCTGATAAAGGTGTCATTGCCAAAACCAGTGCTGAATCTGCCGTAACAGAAACGAAAGATACTGGAACAAAAGATATATATTCTGTGGCTTTTTATACTGATAAAATTCCAACCGACGAAAAAATTCTTGACAGCATAGGCAAAGAACGCAACTTTGCATATTATCAATTAGGCTTAATTTACAAGGAAAAATTTAAAGAATACGAATTGGCGGCAAACCGTTTGGAGCAATTATTACAGAACAATCCTGAAGAAAAACTTGTGCTGCCATCAAAGTACAATTTGTATAAAATTTATGTGCTTTTAGAGCAACCAACAAAAGCCGATCAGTGGAAAAACGACATTCTAACGAATCACGGCAGTACGCGTTATGCGCAAATTCTTCGCAATCCGCAAGATGTCATCGCGTCTGATGAAAACAGTCCTGAAAGTTTGTATGCCAAAACCTATAAAAAGTTTACCACACAAGATTTTGAAGCCGCATTGAATGATGCCGAAACATACATCCGACAATTTACAGGCGAACCGATAGTGCCTAAATTTGAAATGCTCAAAGCAATCATTACAGCTCGATTAGATGGTTTTAACGCCTATAAAGATGCGTTGAATTATGTAGCACTGAACTATCCGAATGACGATGAAGGAAAACGCGCGCAGGAAATTTTAAAATCTTCTTTGCCAAAAATAGCCAACAAAGCGGTAGTAAATGATGACAAATCTACCAGTTTTAAAATCATTTATGCATTTCAAAAAAATGACACAGAAGCGATGGAAGCGTTGGAAAAAACCATCAATCAAATGATTGAAGATAAAGGATACAATTCGCTTTCAATTTCGCGTGATGTATACGATAGAAGCCAACAATTTGTAGTGGTTCATGGGTTTAAAACCAAATTAGCGGCCATTACCGTAGAAGATTTATTGGAAACAGAAGAATTGTATTTAGTAGAAAAGGAAAACACAATTGTATCTGCGGAAAACTATCAAACCATTCAAATTCATAAAAACATAGAAGAAATCAAATAATACCCCAAATTAGAACAAATTAATCTCTCAAAACGAATAGCCATGTTTTCAGAATCAAAAAAAGGTCGCAACAACGAAACTACGCGTGGACAATCAAATCGAATAGGAAAATCAACAAGTATCAAAGGTGAAGTTGTTTCGCAAGCTGACTTTCGCATTGATGGTAAGTTGGATGGTAGTGTAGAAACTACGGGAAAAATTGTTATTGGTCAAAGTGGTGTCATTACAGGAAAAGTTATCTGTGCCAATGCAGATGTTGAAGGACGTTTTCAAGGCGAATTGGTGGTAACGAATTTGTTGACGTTAAAAAGTTCGGCAATCATTGAAGGCGATGTGACTGTAAGTAAATTATCTATAGAACCAGGCGCTACGTTTAATGCTACCTGTACGATGAAAACAGGAATCAAGGAACTCAAAACAAGTGAAGGAAAAAAAGCCGATAAAACCGCTTAACAGCTATGTAAAATTTACAGGAATAGCATTTCAAATGGCAGTTGTCATTGGACTTGGTGTTTACCTGGGAATTTGGCTTGATGAAAAATACCCTAATAAACACCAACTTTTTACAGTTATATGTTCTTTCGTATTTGTAAGTTTGTCCATGTGGCAAGTCATACGACAACTCAAAAAATTCAATAAAGACTAAAAAGAGTGAAACAAAACGTACTCAAATTCCTTACACATTTTTCTATTTTTACAATTTCGCTTTTCGCGATACATCAAGTATTGCATTCATGGGTACTTACAGAAATGGCATTCTTTTACAATCCTTGGAGCATTCACCTCTTTCTCTTTCTAATTACTTTTCTCTTGTATGTCGGAGTAGCCTATATAAAAACCATTTTTAAGGACAAAGCCGCGTTGGTATTTTTAGGTGGAAGTTTTTTAAAAATGCTCGCTGCAATTCTATTTTTAGTGCCTTATTTTAAAAACAGAGACTACTTCAATATTGAAAATATTTTGGCATTTTTTATACCTTATTTTCTATACTTAGCCTTTGAAGCCTTCTATGTGCTAAAGCTCATAAACCAAAAATAAAGGACTCCTAAACAAACTTTGAAAAAAACTTTTATTTGAATCGAAAAAAAAATAGTTATTAACGTTGTATTGTTAATTAAAAACTTACCTTTGCACCGAAATTTAGGAACCATATATTTATATACAATACAATAAATATGATAGCTAAAAAATCTATCAAGAATCTAATTCTAGCAGTGCTTTTTGCATTACCACTATTCGCAACGGCAAGTGGAAGTACAAAAGAAGGAGAAGAAAAAGAATTTAATGTAGTAGAAATGATCATGCACCATATTGCTGATTCGCACGAATGGCACTTATGGGGAGAAGGTGATAATTCAGTATCTATTCCACTACCTGTAATTTTATATACGGACAATGGTTTGGTAACTTTCATGTCTAACGAATTTCATCATGATGATTCTGGTCATCATATTGTGACAAAAAACGGAATGAATTTCGTGAGAAATCACGGGAAAATTTACCAATTAAATACTGGTGAAACTTCTGTAAAAATGGATGCTGAAAAGCATATCACAAATGGAGTAAAGCCACTAGATTTCTCTATCACAAAAAATGTAGCGTCAATGTTTGTATCAATCTTCTTGATATTATTCATATTTACAAGAATCGCTAGATCATACAAAACATCAAAAGTTCCAACAGGATTTGCAGGATTAATGGAGCCGCTCATTCTTTTCGTAAGAGACGACATCGCAAAATCATTAATCAATGAAAAAAAGTACATGAAATATGTACCGTACTTATTAACGTTGTTCTTCTTTATTTGGGTAAACAACTTATTAGGTTTAGTGCCAACAGGAGCAAACCTTACAGGGAATATTGCTACTACAATGGTATTAGCCGTATTAACGCTATTAATTGTAAACTTTAGTGGTAATGCACATTACTGGAAACACATCTTTTGGATGCCAGGCGTACCAGCACCCATGAAGTTAATTTTAGCACCTATTGAATTTATAGGAATCTTTACAAAGCCGTTCGCATTAATGATTCGTTTATTTGCAAACATTACCGCAGGACACATTATCATTTTAAGTTTAGTATCATTAATATTTATCTTCCAATGGGCAGGAACACCTTCTATGCTATTGGCCATCTTTATTATGATATTAGAATTTGTGGTAGCATTTGTACAAGCATACATATTTACCTTCTTAACAGCATTATTCATCGGAATGGCTGTAGAAGAAGCACATCACTAGAATTAGAGAAACAAAAGAAATAAAGAATTAATTTTTAAATTTTATTATTATGATTGGTAGTATCGCAGCATTAGGAGCTGGACTTGCAGTATTAGGAGTAGGTCTTGGTATCGGAAAAGTTGGTGGACAAGCAATGGAAGCTATGGCTAGACAACCAGAAGCAGCAGGTAAAATACAAACAGCAATGATTATTGCTGCCGTATTTATCGAAGGTGCAGGAATGTTTGGTATCGTAGTATCATTGTTAGGTCTTAGATAATCTAACTAAAAATATAACTCTTGTAGTACGGTTGGTATTACAAGAGTTATTACTATTTAAAATTTAAAAAAAGATAAATAATAAATACTATGGATTTAATTACACCTGCAATTGGATTGGTATTTTGGGTAGCAATTGCTTTCTTAGCATTAGTAGTAATTCTAAGAACAGCGGCTTGGAAGCCAATCTTAGGCGCTGTAAAAGATAGAGAAGACTCTATCAAAAACGCTTTAGAAGCAGCAGAAAATGCAAGAAAAGAAATGCAAAATTTGCACGCTGATAACGAAAAGCTATTAAAAGAAGCTCGTGCAGAAAGAGAAGCGATGTTGAAAGACGCCCGTGAGATCAAAGACAAAATGATCGCTGATGCGAAAGGAGAAGCACAAGTGCAAGCAAACAAAATGATTGCACAAGCGCAAGAAAGTATCCGTAGCGAAAAACAAGCCGCATTAGCAGAATTGAAAAACCAAGTAGCCAACATTTCTGTGGAAATCGCAGAAAAAGTGGTGCGAGGCGAATTAGCAGATAAAAAGAAGCAATTATCTTTAGTAGATAAAATGCTTGGAGACGTTACATTAAATTAATAACAACACTATCATGGCAGGATCTAGAGCAGCAATACGCTATGCAAAAGCAGTTTTGGCATTGGCACAAGATCAAAAGGCAGGAGAAACGGTAGCAACTGATATGGACAGCATCGTAAAAACAGCTGCAAACAGCAAAGACTTACGAATGATGTTAAAAAGTCCGATTGTAAATCTGGAGGATAAAAAAGCTGCGTTACATGAAATTTTTGCAAAAGTTCATACGATCTCTGAAGGACTAATCGATGTTCTTATTGCAAATAAGCGTGTTGATTTATTAGAAGATGTAGCAACACAATATGGAATCTTACACGATGCGTTACAAGGAAAAGAAAAAGCAGTCGTTACCACTGCAGTTCCGCTAACAGACGCGTTAAGAGAAAAGGTATTACAAAAAGTAAAAGACCTTACAGGAAACCAAGTAACAATAGAAAACAAAATCGACGAAAGTATTATCGGTGGATTTATTTTACGTGTGGGCGATTTGCAATACAATGCAAGCATCGCAAACCAGTTAAATACACTCAAACGAACTTTCTCTCAAAATTAAATACTAAATAAAATGGCAGAAGTTAAAGCTGCTGAGGTATCAGCAATATTAAAAAAACAACTTTCAGGATTTGAAGCAACTGCTTCACTTGACGAAGTTGGAACTGTACTACAAGTAGGTGATGGTATCGCTCGTGTGTATGGATTGGCTAACGCTCAATACGGAGAATTAGTAGAATTCGCAACAGGCATGGAAGGTATCGTATTGAACCTTGAAGAAGACAATGTTGGTGTAGTATTATTAGGACCTTCAAGAGGAATTAGTGAAGGTGCTACGGTAAAACGTACACAACGTATTGCTTCTATTAATGTAGGAGAAGAAGTTGTAGGACGTGTAGTTGATACTTTAGGAAATCCAATTGATGGTAAAGGGCCAATCGGAGGGAAATTGTATGAAATGCCTTTGGAGCGTAAAGCACCAGGTGTAATTTTCCGTCAACCCGTAGATGAGCCAATGCAAACTGGGATCAAGTCCATCGACGCCATGATTCCTGTAGGTAGAGGTCAACGTGAGTTGGTCATTGGTGACCGTCAAACAGGTAAAACCACCGTTTGTATTGATACAATTCTAAACCAAAAAGAATTCTATGATGCTGGTGAACCTGTATTTTGTATTTATGTAGCTATTGGACAAAAAGCGTCAACAGTTGCAGCAATTGCAAAAACATTAGAAGAAAAAGGAGCATTAGCATATACAGTTATTGTAGCAGCTAACGCATCAGATCCTGCACCAATGCAGGTATATGCACCATTCGCTGGAGCAGCTATCGGAGAATATTTCCGTGATACAGGTCGTCCTGCATTAATCGTGTATGATGATTTATCAAAACAAGCGGTTGCATACCGTGAGGTATCGTTATTATTACGTCGTCCTCCAGGACGTGAGGCGTATCCAGGTGACGTTTTCTACCTTCACTCTCGTTTATTAGAGCGTGCGGCAAAAGTAATTGCCGATGATGATATCGCTAAAAACATGAACGACTTACCAGATTCTTTAAAGCCACTTGTAAAAGGTGGTGGATCGTTAACAGCATTACCAATCATTGAAACACAAGCAGGAGATGTATCTGCCTATATTCCAACAAACGTAATTTCGATTACGGATGGACAGATATTCTTAGATGGTGATTTATTTAACTCTGGTGTTCGTCCAGCAATTAACGTAGGTATTTCAGTATCTCGTGTAGGTGGTTCGGCGCAAATTAAATCCATGAAAAAAGTAGCAGGTACGTTAAAACTAGATCAAGCGCAGTTCCGTGAATTAGAAGCGTTCGCAAAATTTGGTTCTGACTTAGATGCGGTTACTTTAAACGTAATTAACAAAGGTAAACGTAACGTTGAGATCTTAAAGCAAGCGCAAAACGATCCGTATACAGTAGAAGATCAGGTTGCAATCATTTATGCTGGATCTAAAAACTTATTAAGAGATGTTCCTGTAAATAAAGTAAAAGAATTTGAAAGAGATTTCATTGAATTCTTAAACGCAAAACACAGAGACATTCTTGATACATTAAAAGCAGGAAAACTAACAGACGAAGTTACAGATACGTTAACGCGTGTTTGTAAAGAGATGTCTGCGAAATACAATTAGTAATTAGTATTGAGTACAAAGTATTGAGATAGTTCGATACTTTGTACTTTCAACATAAAAATATGATATTGAGTTTCAGTCTCAACACTAACAACTCAATACTCAATACTAAAAACAAATGGCAAACTTAAAAGAAATACGTAATAGAATTACTTCTGTAAAATCAACAATGCAGATAACGAGTGCTATGAAAATGGTATCCGCTGCAAAGTTGAAAAAAGCACAAGACGCCATCACAGCGATGCGTCCGTATGCTAACAAACTTACAGAATTACTACAAAGTTTAAGCGCAACCTTAGATGCAGATAGCGGAAGCAAATTTGCAGACCAACGTGAAGTAAACAAAGTATTAATAGTAGCTATTACATCTAACAGAGGATTGTGTGGAGCGTTTAACTCAAACATCATCAAACAATCCAACCATTTAATCAACAATACCTACGCTGGAAAGCAAGTAGATGTATTGACGATTGGTAAAAAAGGAAACGATATCCTATCTAAAACAAACACGATCATTGAAAATCGTAGCGATGTTTTTGATGCGTTAACCTTTGATAATGTAGCTGAAATTGCTGAAAAATTAATGGAATTGTTTGAAAACGGATCGTATGATAAAATCGAGATCGTTTACAACAAATTCAAAAATGCAGCGACACAAATCGTCATGACGGAACAATTTTTACCAATTGTCCCAATGGAATCAGAAGAAAACGTTCAATTAGATTATATTTTTGAGCCATCAAAAGAAGAAATCGTTGAAGGATTGATTCCGAAGTCGTTAAAAACACAGTTATACAAAGGAATCAGAGACTCTTTTGCAAGTGAACACGGAGCGCGTATGACAGCGATGCACAAAGCAACCGACAACGCTGCAGAATTGAGAGATTCCTTAACATTGACCTACAACAAAGCACGTCAGGCAGCCATTACAAACGAAATCTTAGAAATCGTTGGTGGAGCGGAAGCGCTGAATAACTAAATAGTATTATTTTGTCGTTCCTGCGAAGGCAGGAATCTAAAAGAATTACTGAATATATAAGTCTAAAACCTCATGTTTCCATGAGGTTTTTTGTTTTTATACCTATTTTGAAACGTCATTGCGAGAATTTCAAAGAAATTAGTGGCAATCTGTGAGTTTCAAAACACAATTATCATATGATATAAACAGATTACTTCGTCATACTTCCTCGTAAAGACGTATCAAAATCCAAACCGTCACTTCGAGTGGTTTTTCTGTCATATTGAGCGCAGTCGAAATAGATAGAAAAATTGTATCGAGAAGTACTATGAAAACGAATTGCTTCAAAGCAATTCTCGATACAATTCGCTTAGGCGAATCACTCGAAGTGACGATCAGTAATAAAAACAAATTCACAAATTGACGAATCCACAAATTGACAAAAATAAAACCCAAAACACAACGTTATCATTTTAACACTAAAAACCTTAATTCTGTATCTTTGTAAAAACTGTTACCAATCGCATGCGCCAAAAATCCCCTTATTTCCTCTTTCTAATGCTATGTTTTAGTTTGAATACCTTTTTAAACGCACAAACCGAAAATGATTCTTTGGCGAAGTATAGTTATGAGGAGTTACATGCGCTAATTGATAGTACAAAATATGATAAACAAGAATTGTCAAAATTATATACAGAAGAATATTTAAAACGAGCTAAACTAGATGGAAATGAGATAAAAATATCTAGAGGGTATTTTTATTTGACATATTATTATTATGATAAAAATATTCTTTTAGGATTGAAATACGCAGATAGTATTATAGATACATGTAAAGACTGTAGGCATAATAAATATCCAGCTCTAGGTTACTACTTCAAAGGATATTTTTATAGTTTGGATGGACTTACTAATACTTTAGCTTTAAATAACTTTTTAAAAGCATTAAAAGTTTTAAGTAAAAATAGAAATGTTGAGTTAGAGCTTGATACTAGAAATGCAATAATAAGTATACAAGGAAATTGGTCAGCGAATGAGGAAACCCTTGATTTTATTAAAGAAGATTTGGAATTTTTAATTACCAATAAAGAAAACATTCAAGATTTTAAAATAAAGTATTTGTATGCTTTAGGAAATCTATGTAAAGGATATATAAAAAATAAAAAGTATAATGAAAGTTTGAAAATTTCTAAACAAGGAATTCAAGAAAGTTTAATCTTCAAAGACACTCTAGAGTCTTATGATTTTACTTCTTTAGCAGGACAAACTCAATATTATTTAGGAAATTATCAGGCAGCTATAGATAGCTCTTTAAAAGTATTACCTCATTTAATTAAAATTGATGACAGAGATTTAGTAATGGAATACTATTACTTAGCCAAAAGCTACAACAAACTCAAGCAACCAGAAAAGGCACAATTTCATTTCTTAAAAACAGATTCCATTTACCAAGCTACCAAAGACATTTTCCCAGAAATGCGAAATGTGTATGAACATATCATCGAGTATTACAAAAGCAAAAATGATGTTGAAAATCAAATCAAATATTATGATCGATTAATAGAAACGGATAAAATTATTGATTCAACGTATACATACGTAACAGAAACTGTCAACAAAAAATTCGACACACCACAAGCCATTGCAGAACGCGCACGTTTGCTAGAAGAAGCGCAAGCCAAAGAAAACTCTTGGAAATATCGTTTTGGAGCTATTAGTGGAATTTTGTTAATCATTCTCGGTATTTTAATCGCAGCATTTCGTCGTCAAAAATACTATAAAAAACGTTTCGAGAATTTGATGAATGTAGAACAGCCTCAGAATACTCCAAAAAAGAGCGCTGAGGCTCTCGAAGCGCGGAAAACACAAACCAAAGAAATCGACGTTCCACAAGAAATCGTGGAAAACATTCTAACTCAATTGCAAAAGTTTGAAGCTTCTCAAAAATTCACCAAACAAATTTCTTTAGCAGACTTAGCAAAAAAGCTAAAAACCAATCCAAAATACTTATCAAAAGTCATCAACGGACATTACGAAAAAAACTTCAGTTCGTATATGAACGAATTGCGCATCGAATATGTCATTTCCAAACTAAAAACAGATTCTAAATTCAGAAACTACACCATCAAAGCCATTGGAAAAGAAGCAGGTTTTGGGAATACAGAATCGTTCTCCAAAGCATTTCATAAAATCACAGGAATCAAGCCTTCATACTTCATCAATCAATTACAAAAGCGCTTGGAAAGCAAAGACTAAAAGTAGTTTTAAGAAAATAAGAATTTTGTTTTTTCTTTACATCAGCTATTCTACAAACTCATACCATTTTATAGTCTGATTGGTATTACTTACGACTTATTCATCAAACCAAGAATAAGAAAAATAGGGAAAACAACATATCCAGAATATAAAAACCACGGATGTTTTGCATCTTCAAGAACGGCTTCAATTCGGTCTTTGGTTCTTCTTGGAAAAGCGTCTGCATCCTTTTCAATACGATGACAAGAAGTACACTCAATACGAACTTTTTTACCATACGCAAAGAATAAAATTTTCAATGCAAAAAACTTGGAATGCACTTTTACGTTCAGACTTTCCTCAGTATTGCAACGATCACAAGAAGTTTTTTTTACAATTTCATCAGCAATAAGACGTTCAGCAATGAGAGGCATAAAGGTAAATTTAGAGGTGTGAATGTATCAAAAATAACAAAAAATAACTATTCTGCAACAGCATAAAAAAGTTCAGCATAGAAAATGAATCAATACGTTTGAATTTATAGAGAAAAGACAAATCCAAAAAACAATAAAAAATTCGTGCATTCGTAGTAAAAACGCATAAGAGTGCGCAAAACAAAAACACAACAGGAAGCAATCTAAAAGCAAAGCGGTCCAAAAATGTTCACACTGAGCGGAGTCGAAGTGTAACATTTTCAAAAAACTGCATCTAAAGGGAAAATCAAAAAAACAAACAGATGAATATCTTTAGAAAATTAATCGTTTTATTCGCCGTTTTTGTGAGTTACACAATGCAATCACAAGAAACCGCATTTCAAGTAAAAGTCACAGGAAAAGGAAATCCAATCTTACTATTTCCTGGTTTTAGTTGTACAGGCGACGTTTGGAACGAAACCGTAAAAGAACTTTCCAAAACGAATGAATGTCACATATTTACCTTTGCAGGATTCGGAAACGTTCCCGCAATAGAATCTCCATGGTTGGAAACCATTAAAAATGAGGTCCAAAAATATGTCGCTCGTAAAAACTTAGAAAAACCAACCATCATCGGACATAGTATGGGCGGATCGTTGGCACTGTGGTTAGCTTCCGAAAATCCAGAAACCTACAAACAATTAATCATCGTAGACGGACTGGCAAGTATTGGCGCACTTATGATTCCTGACTTTTCACCAGAAAAAGTAAGCTATGACAATCCGTTTGCCAAACAACAATTGGAAATGGACGCCACAGCATTCAACAAAATGGCAACACAAATGGCAGCAGGAATGACCTTGACCAAAGAAAAACAACCTACATTAGTTTCTTGGATGGAACAAGCCGATCGAAAAACCTATGTGAACGGGTATATTGACCTTATGAAGTTAGACTTACGAGAAAACATCAAAAGTATTCAAATTCCGGTAACAATTATGGCGTCTGTGAGCTTCTACCCAAAACCACAAGTAGAAAAACTATACACAGAACAATATCAAAAACTAACAAATAAAAACATGCTATACGTTGAAAATTCGGCGCACTTTATTATGTTTGATCAAGCGGAATGGTTTCTGAAAGAAGTTAAAAAGTTAATTCGTTTATAGTTGTGAGTTGTCGGTTGTCAGTTAGTTCAAACAAATTTACTACGAACCGACTAACAACAAAGAGCCAAAAAAATATAAAGAATCTAAAAGCGCAGCGATCTAAAAACAAAAAAGTGAATCCACAAACCAACAACTTCAAAAATATATACCAAGATCATTATGAAAAGGTCTACAGACTCTGTCTAGGATACGTCAATGGTGACGAAACGTTGGCGAAAGACTTAGCACAGGAAGCGTTTATTAAAGTTTGGGAACATTTGGAGCAATTCAAACAAAAATCGAGCATTGGCACTTGGATCTATCGTATTACCGTAAATACCTGTTTGCTATTCATTCGAAAAAACAAAAAAGGAAGCTACAGTTTGCCCGAAATACAACAAGACGACACCAATGTAGTGGAAGAAGAAAAAGTGCGTCAAACGCGTTTACAACAAATGTACGCGTGTATTCAGCAACTCAAACAAACCGAACGAATTGTCATCTTACTGGTTTTAGAAGGCATACCACAAAAAGAAATTGCGGACATCACAGGACATTCACACCAAAACATTCGTGTGATGGTACACAGAATCAAAGAAAAACTCACAAAATGTGTCACTCATGGAATTTAAAGACATACAAAATACTTGGCAACAGCAATCGGGAAAAACAACGATACCCGATTTTACACCTGCACAACAAAAACTTCAAAAATTACGCAAAGAACAACGCATCACACAACTAATTTTGGGCGTTACAGGAATCATACTCATTGTATTCTTCTTTTACATTTCAGCCTACAAATACAGCGGAACGCTCTTAGGAATGTTACTCATGATCAGCGTCGTGGTCATCCGTGTGTTTATTGAAATTAGAAGCAGGCAAAAACTGCGAAAAATCAACGTATTACTTACGTTAGAAGACTTCAAAGGGCAACTCATTCATTACTATCAAAACCGTAAAATATTGGCGTTTAGAACCATTCCAATCCTATTGATTGTGTACAATCTTGGTGTTGGCATCATGATGTATTATTTTTATTTATATCTTTCAAGAGGATTTTTCTATTACGTGTTAATCTCGTATTTAGTTTCGTTTGTCGTACTGTTTTATTTCATCCGCAAACAAGTCTTGAACGAACTTTCAATACTTAAAGCCCTGCAAGAATCATAGAAACTATTTCGTGTTTTGTTATTGGTTGTCAGTTTTCAATTCATTCATACAAAATGCTATTTGATACGAAAACCATTCGTGCCAATTAAAAAGTAAAAAACGACCAAAAAACCATTCGTGAATTCGTGGTTGAAAAAGTTATCAGTTTTCAGTTATTTAAAAGAAAATGCACAACGAACCGACTAACAGCCAAAAGCAAATTAATAACAAATAAATGCACAAACACGTCACAAAGATATTATTAGTAATACTGATGACCAGTTTCAGCAACTGCTCCTCACAACAAAAAACGATGAAACTTCAAGAAAACACACCGTTTACAATTGAAGCTGCTTTTTCACAAGTATGGACAGGCGGACAACCCGATAGTGGAAGCGGCATCAATGTACACATCACCATTCAAAATCCAAACAACAAAGAAATTGAACTTCAACATTTTTACTTCAGAGGAAAAAAGACAACGCTGGAAGACAATACAAAACGCACCAAAGGATTATACATAGCACGCTTCATCAAACTGGCTGAAAAAGAAATCATTTTACACAACGATCCTAAAAAAGAAGCCCAAAACGAGCCGCCAAAATTACAAGCTAAATTTCCATTCACGCTAAAAGACAATGAAGGTGTGTTAAGTTATGAGGAAAATGGCACGCTAAAATATGTCAAACTTAAAAATATCGAGGAAAAACTTCCAAATTACTATCCAAGCGCTCCGCAAAACAAACAATAACCGAACTTGGGAAATCCCAAAGAAATCAATACATTTGGGCGTAAACAAAACATTCCTTGAGCGCACTACAAAAGTTCTTCAAAGACACCATTATCTACGGAATTGCAGCAATTCTGCCACGAGCCATCAATATTGGCTTGGTAGGTTTACATACCGATGTTTTTGGACCAGAACGGTATGGTGTCAACACAGAATATTATGTATACGCAGCCTACCTAAATGCCTTGCTCACGTACGGAATGGAAACCGCCTTCTTTCGCTTCTTCAGTAAAGAACAAGAAAAAGGGAAAATCATTTCTACGTCGTTTATCAGCTTATTAGCTACAACGGTGATCTTTTTGATAGTAGGATTGACGTTTGCACCTGAAATAGCACAAACGTTTGGTTTTGAAAAAGTAATGTATGTCAAAATTCTAGTGTGGACAGTATTTTTAGACACGATTGTCGTCATTCCATTTGCCTATTTGCGGGTCACCAACAGACCGATTCGCTTTGCAGGAATCAAAATTGCCAACATTCTATTTTTAGCAGTGCTAAATGTACTGTTCTTATGGGCAATTCCAAATGGAATCTTATCCAAAGAAATCCTGCCTGATGTGCTCAATTTCTATGTAAAAGATACGCCAGAAGTCATCTATATATTTTTAGCGAATGTCTTTGCAAGTTTCTTCACACTCCTATTATTACTACCGAATATCCTAAAAATAAAATGGACGTTTGATAGGAAAATATTGCAAAAACTACTCATTTATGGTTCGCCCATCATGATTGGAAGTTTGGCGTATGTAACCAACGAAAACATTGACAAACTCTTCTTAGGCGACATCATCGGGAAAACAGAAATGGGGAAATACGCAGCTTGTTACAAACTCGGCGTATTCATGACGTTGTACATAACGGCATTTCGTTTGGGTGCCGAACCGTTCTTTTTCAATCACGCGAAAGAAAAAAATGCCAAAAACAACTATGCAACGATTCTCAAATGGTTTACAATTTTGGGAGCAATTTTTATGTTGGTTGTGGTGGCATATATTGATCTCTTTGCCAGTATCTTAATTCAACAAAAACAATACTTAGATGCGTTGGCAATTGTTCCAATCATCCTGTTGGCAAACCTCTGTTTAGGAATTTACAACAACCTATCAATATGGTACAAACTTACCGACAAAACTCGGTACGGCATGTATATCTCTATTTTTGGTGCGATTGTGACGATTCTGTTCAACATTATTATGATTGACAAAATAGGATTCATGGCATCTGCGTGGGCAACTTTGGTCGCGTACGGAAGCATGATGATCATTTCGTATGTATTGGGACAAAAACATTACAAAGTACCGTACAATGTCAAGCAAATAATCGGTTATATTGTCTTAGCGGCTGTACTGTCAGCAATAGCATTCTATGATGGAATTCGTGGAAACTATATCATGGCAACTGTATTAGTTTTAGTATTTTTGACAGTGATTTACATAGTTGAACGAAAAGAATTAAAACGCTTATTGCGGAAAGGCTCATAGTTTATAGTAGTATTGAGTATTGAAAAGCCCAAACGTCACTTCGAGTAATTTTCCAAAGGAAAATTGTATCGAGAAGTACTATAAAACTTAAAATGCAAAAAAACAAATCAACAAAAAAGAAGAGTAAAGCGATAAACAAATAATAAAAACAATAAAAAGCTAGAAGCAAATAGCTAATAGCCAAAAGCTATCAAAAAATGACCATAAACATCATCAACAAATCTCAGCACGCATTGCCGCATTATGAAACGCTGGCTTCCGCCGGAATGGACTTACGTGCAAACCTTACGGAATCTGTAACCTTACAACCAATGGACAGAGCCATTATCAAAACAGGTTTGTTTATAGAATTACCCATTGGATACGAAGCACAAGTTCGCCCACGAAGCGGTTTAGCCGCCAAAAAAGGAATCACTGTACTCAATGCGCCTGGAACGATTGATGCAGATTATAGAGGTGAAATTGGCGTAATTCTGGTCAATCTATCCAAAGAAAGCTTCACTATTGAAAACGGAGAACGCATTGCACAAATAGTCATCGCACAACACGAACGCGCCGAATGGCAAGAAGTATCCGAACTCTCAGAAACCGACAGAGGCGCAGGCGGATTTGGAAGCACAGGAACGAAGTAGCTTAGAAATTATAAATGCTAAATGTAAAATTATAAATCGAAAACTATTTTTGAATAACGAATTGACAAGTCAACGTATCAGCAAATTAACAGAAAAACCAAACGTCACTTCGAGTAATTTTAGAAGAAAATTGTATCGAGAAGTACTATGAAACGGTAAAGAGATTAGGTTTTAGACAATAGGAATTAGTAAGTTTCTCAATAATCAACAGATAACAAATAATAAAGTTTATAAGTTTAAGTTTTGGATTAAACATCCAATAAAGGAAACAACAAATTGACAAATCAATAAAAATAAAAAGTAAAAGTAATCAAGAAATATTCGTGAATTCGTGACAAAAAATAAAAAGCAAGAGTAAGCTAAACAAATCGAAAAAAAACGAATCAACAAAAAAAACAGACAAATGAAAATAATAGTTCCCATGGCTGGAAGAGGTTCACGCCTTCGTCCACACACACTTACCGTACCAAAACCATTAATTCCCATTGCAGGAAAACCCATTGTACACCGACTCGTTTCTGACATTGCCAAAGTATTAGGCGAACCTATCGAAGAAGTGGCGTTTGTATTAGGAGATCCAGCGTTTTTTGGCGACGATGTAGTACAAAGTTTAACGGAACTGGCAGAAGGCTTGGGCGCAAAAGCAAGCATCTATCGCCAAGATGAACCACTAGGAACTGGTCACGCCATTATGTGTGCGAAAGATTCACTATCTGGTCCAGCAGTCATCGCGTATGCAGATACCTTAATTCGTGCCGATTTCAATCTGGACAAAGATGCAGACGCTGCCATTTGGGTAAAACAAGTAGACAAACCCGAAGCGTATGGAGTTGTGAAACTAAACAATCACAATGAAATCGTAGAATTGGTAGAAAAGCCAGCCGAATTTGTCTCAGATTTAGCCGTGATCGGAATCTACTATTTCAAAGATGTAGCGGTATTAAAAGAAGAATTACAATACGTATTAGACAACAATATCATTCACGGTGGCGAATACCAAATCAATGACGGAATCAAAGGAATGATGGCAAAAGGACGTCGTTTTGTTACGGGAAAAGTAGATGAATGGATGGACTGTGGAAACAAAAACGTCACCATAGAAACCAACGGAAAAATGCTAGGCTTTTTACAAGCTGATGGCGAAAAATTAGTAGCAGATTCTGCTCAAATCATCAACTCTGAAATCATTTCGCCTTGCTACATTGGTGAAAATGTTGTGATTAAAAATGCGACGGTTGGACCAAATGTTTCTGTGGGAGACAACACCACATTAGAAAACGTAACTCTTAAAAATAGCTTAATACAAACCAATACTACCGTAAAAAATGCTAATTTAGACGAAGCAATGATCGGAAACCATGCAACATTTGACGGAAGCTTTACGAAAATAAGCATTGGCGATTATTCAAGCTTGGAATAATAATTGAAGACAAATACACATGAAAAAAATTGTATTACTATTATGTATTTTTATAAGTTTTCAAACCTTTGCACAGCATGGCTGGACAGAAGGAACGCTGTATTTAAAAAACGGAACCGAAAAAAATGGACTCATTAAGTTTCCAAGAGTTTCAAAAAATCTAATTTCTTTCAGTGGAAAACAAAAAGTAAAATTCAAAACAAACAAAAAGGCAAAAAAAGAACAATTCGATCACAAACAAGTAGATAAAATTGTCTTTACGTATGCTAATTCGGAAACTGCTGTTTACAAATACATTACAGTTTCTAAAAACACACACGAGCTTTTTAAGCTTATTACTAAAGGAAATGCAACCTTATATGCCCGAAGTGTCAGTTATACATCATCGCCAGCAGTATTTCATCCTGGAACGATGCAGCCCATAATGTATGACTTTAATGATTTTGATGAATTTTATGTATTAAAAAAAGGTGAAAAAATAGCACAACCTTTAATCACCATGCGTATTTCTAGATCGTTTAAAAAAAGAGCGATGGAATATTTTGCCGATTGTCCAAGTATAGTAGCGAAACTAAAAAACAAAACTTACAGAAAACAAGATGTAGAAACAGTTATAAAAGCGTATAATAATTGCAATTAAACTAAAAGACAGATGAAAAAATACATGTACATACTTTTACTCTCAGGAATATTCACGTTTATTCCTAAGTATGTGCATGCGCAAGAAGAAGAAAGTGCCGAAATATCGCTAGAAGAAAACATTGACGAATTTCAAGAACATTTCTTTGAAGCCTTAAAACAACGCGGTATTGAAAACTACGATCGCGCTGTGGACGCATTGCTAAAATGTCAAAAAATTGACGACAATGCGACCATCGCTTTTGAATTGGGGAAAAACTACTTTTCGCTGAAAGACTATGAAAAAGCGAAAGAATCGTTTCAAAAAGCAGTCAACAAAAAACCACAAAACCAATGGTATCTTACTGGCTTATTCAACGTGCAAGTCAAAATGGGTGAACGTGAAGAAGCCATAGAAACGGGTAATAAAGTCGTTCGACTCAATTCTGGTTTTAGAGAAGATGTAGCCAAAGTCTATGTGAGCATGCGCGAATATAAAAAAGCACTCAAAGAACTCGAAAAACTTCAAAAAGATGGCGGACTGACTTTTACAGCTGCAAACATGAAAGACATGTTGGAAAAGCAAGTAAAACGCAAACGCAAATCTGACGGTAAAGTTGCCGAGGTTATTGACCAAACCCCAACACCAAGAGTTAGAGGTGACGGGAAAATCATAGATCAAGTAAAAGATGCGTTGCAAACCAAATCCTATGAAGCAGCCAATAGACTTGCAAAAATGGGCTTAAACGACTTTCCTTCGCAACCAAAACTCTATTTATACAATGCAAAGGCATTAACTGCGTTAAAAGAATATGGAAAAGCGATAGAAATGCTAGAAATTGGCTTGGATTACATTGTTGATGATGCCGCGCTTGAAAAAGAATTCTATCAAACTTTTGCAGCTGCGTATAAAAAAATGGGCAACTCCAAAAAGGAAAATTTCTATCGTAAAAAAATACAATAAACGTTCGCGTGAACTAAAAAACACACACTTGAAAAACAGCATTCACATCTTTATTACAAGTTTCGTATTGCTCTTTTTAGTCGGTTGCAAATCGTCTAAAACGATCGTGTCTTCGGGACAAGTAGCCAATCTGTCTGCCAAAAATATCATTAAAAATCATTACCGAAACGCAGTAAACTTTAAAACGATTCGCGGAAAGCTCAAAGTGGATTTTGACGATGGTAAAATGCAGGATAATTTCACGCTAAATCTCCGCATGGAAAAGGACAAAAATATCTGGATCAGTGCAAAATTAGGAGTTGTTAAAATTCTCATCACACCTAAAAAAGTAAGTTTCTACAACAAATTGGACAATACCTATTTTGAAGGCGATTACAAACTGATCAGTAAATTTATAGGCACAGCACTAGATTTTGAAAAAATACAAAACTTACTAGTGGGCGAAGCGTTATTCAATCTAAAAAAAGAACGATTTACTTCTGAAATTGTAGATAAAACCTATGCATTATCGCCAAAACGCGATTTGGAACTTTTCACTCGATTGTTCTTCTTAGATGCGTTTCATTTCAAAGTAAAAAAACAACAACTTGCACAAGAAAACGAAAATCGCTTATTAACGATTGATTATCCAGCGTATCAAAAAATAACGGGACAAGCATTTCCAAAAAATATAGCAATACAAGCGGAAGAAATTCATAAAACCACCACAATTCAAGTCGAATATCGCAAAGTGACATTCAATGACAAGGTGCGTTTTCCGTTTAAAATTCCAAGTGGATACCGAGAAATAAAAATATAGTGAAGTTACAATTTAGCAAACATATTCATACAAAAATCCTCCTCGTACTGCTGTTATTGGCAAGTACGGTCAGTGTTGCGCAAGAAGATAAAAAAAAGGAACTAGAAGCAAAGCGATTGCGTTTGCAAAAGGAAATACGATTGATCAACAAGCTGATTCGCAAAAACACCTCGAAAACAAAATTTATAGTTGATGACGTACAAAGCATCAATCATAAAATTCGCGTCAAGCGCGATTTGATCAAAGTAATGAACCGCGAAACAAATCTGCTCACAAGTCAAATAAACAGCAACATTAAAAAAATAGGACAATTACGGAACGATTTAACGAAGCTAAAAGCGGATTACGCTGAAATGATCCGAAAGACGTACAAAAGTCGCTCTGAGCAAAGCAGATTGATGTTTTTACTTTCGTCAGAAAGCTTCCTGCAAGCCTACAAACGTGTGCAATACATGAAGCAATATGCGAATTACCGAAAGGAGCAAGGCGAAGCGATTGTGGCACGAACGCAAGAATTACAAGCATTGAACAAAACCTTTTCCAAACAAAAAAAGCAGAAAGAAGCATTGATTGTGGAAAATCGAAACGTGCAAAAAGAGCTTGAAAACGAAAAAAAGATTCAAAATGAAATGTTGGCTTCCTTGCGAAAAGATACGAGCAAATACGCTGCACAAGTAAAAAAGAAGCAGCGACAAGCCGATGAAATTGATCGTCAAATTGATAAAATAATTCGTGATGCCATTGCGAGTTCCAATGTAAAAGCAGGAAAAACAACTACGAGTAAAACATACGCATTAACGCCAGAAGCGAAAGCCATTGGAAACAGTTTTGCAGCAAACAAAGGAAAACATATTTGGCCAGTTTCCGAAGGAACCAAAGTGCGCGGCTATGGAAACTATCGTGATGTGGTCAACCCGAATGTAACGAGAGTCAGTAACGGAGTTATTATTGCGACCAATCAAGACGAAACGGTGCGCGCGGTGTACAACGGAGAAATCACGCGAATATTTGCAACGAAAGAAGGTGTAAAATGTGTATTAATTCGCCACGGAAGCTACTTTACCACGTACTTCGGACTCAAAACAGTTTCGGTAAAAACGGGTGATACAGTTTCCAAAAAGCAAGAAATCGGAACCATGTACACCAACAAAAGTACGGGAAAAACCGAACTCAAATTCACGGTTTTCAAAAACACCACACGACTCAATCCAGAAACTTGGTTGTATCGAATGTGACGCACTAAGCGTGCGTCATGCTGAACTTTTACACTGAGTTAAATCGAAGTGTGATTCAGCATCTATTCTGTCATTGACTTCGTCGAATCTTCGATTTTCTGGCACTTGTACTGAGTTTGCCGAAGAAGGGCAGGAATACAATCTTAGGAAAAATAAAATCACAGGATATCTCGACACACATTTTTTTCAAAATTTACTCGATATGACAGTTTTGAGATCAATAAGAAAATTAGGAGTTCTGTGTAAAATCTACAAATCCACAAACAAAAAGAGTCTAAAAGCGATCTAAAACAAAGTGCACCTATGAATTAAAAAACAACGCTTTCAATTCTGTAGCTTCAGCAGGTTTCATCTTTCCAGCCAATACTAAGCTTAATTGACGACGACGCAATGCACCTTCAAAACGTTCTTTTTCCAATTCCGTTTCAGGAATCAACTCAGGAATGCGAACAGGTCTTCCGGTATCATCTACAGCAACAAAGGTATAAATAGCTTCATTGGCTTTGTCGCGCATGCCCGATTCACGATCTTCAATCCAAACATCAATATAAATTTCCATCGACGATTTAAACGCGCGTGAAATGTTGGCTTCTACCGTTACCACACTTCCCACAGGAATGGAACGATTGAACGCTACGTGATTTACAGAAGCGGTTACGACAATACGTCGCGAATGTCTACGTGCGGCAATACTTGCAGCTCTGTCCATACGTGCTAATAGTTCACCACCAAATAAATTATTTAACGGATTGGTTTCACTTGGCAATACCAAGTCAGTCATAATCGTTTTCGAGGCTTTTGGATGTTTTGCTTCCATCAAAAAAAGTTTTTGCAAAGGTACGGAGATTCGTTTTGAAGCAACTTAAAAAAATGTGAATAATTGTCATAAAAAAAGACCGCTTTTGCAAACAGTCTTTTATAAATATCTAAAAATGGATTCTTTTATTTCGTCACTAACAACCAAGCTTCTGGAGCTGTGTTTCGTTTTATTTGTGCCAATGCCGTAATGGCTTCTGCACGTGTAGTATAACTTGCGTATGATACTTGATGCAATCCGTAGCGATTTTTTCCTAGCAATTCTGCTTCAAAACCTTGCGTTTGCAATTCGGCTACTTTTTCGTGTGCGTTTTTTTCAATTCGAAAAGCGCCAGCAACTACGTGATAGTTTTGAATTTCTTTAGCAACTTGCAATGTAATTGACGGCAATTCTACAGGATTGGCACTAAAAAAGGTCGCTTGTTGAATGTACTGATCAATAGATTTCTTCGCTTTTTCATGCTCCACAACTTGTTGTTTCTTTTGTTGTGTGTTGCTGTATTCGTTAAAACCGAAAAAACCTGCGCTCAAAATGATAGCGGCTGCGGCTGCGTATGTCCAAGGAAAACGTTTACGACGTGTTTCTTCCACAATTGGCAACGGAATGGCTTCTGCAACTTCTTCTTTGATGACCAAAGGTGTTTTTTCTTTCTGTACTTCTTCCACAATACGCTCTATTTCAGAAGAAACAAACGAAGACAATCCGAATGATGAAGTTAAATAATTGAGTTGATATGATGGCTCAAACTGCATTTTTCCTTCCATATTCAAGAAAAGATCACCCACATTTTCAAGAGAAATAATCTCAGAATTATCCAAGCGCTTTTTCCAAATCGCAACTTCCGATTGTACTTTTTGAAGTGTAGTTTCATACTCTTCTTTGGTCACATCGGCAATGTATTTTACCAACAAACCGTCATTAGAGTTCAATTGTGCATTGAATGATAATTCTTTGGTTGGTGGATAAAAAGCATTGGTAGTATGGTGAACTTGCGCTCCTTTTCGTTGCGTTAAAAAAGCACCGAAGTTAGGAATTGTCACACATTCATATCTGTATAAAAGGTCGCTTATGTATAATTCTAATCTCATTAAAACAAATTTAGAAAAAAAAGAAAGCCGATCACATATCGACGTAACTTTTTATTAACATTCGATTTTGTGTATTTAAATGATTGGTGATGCATTTACTTCTCCAATAAAGCCCAATTCTTCCTCTTCTTCTTCTGTAAAGAATACCATATCAATGGGAAGATGCGATGCATCAAGCAATTCTCTGATCATTTTTGGTTCTTGCGCGTTTTTATAAATGATTAAAATATCAATATCGTTTTGTTCTTTATGTGACTTTAGTGAAGACCCAAATACATAGAAACGAATATGCGCATGCGTCGTGGTAATAGTTCGTATTTGAGAAACTAGGCTTTGTTCCATGCTTTTGATAAATTTGTTAGTAATTCGCCCCAATAATAGATTTTAATAGCATGATTTTTAGCATAAGTTTGCGCTTGGCGAGTAATTCTTGCTTTTGAGTTTAGAGATAATATTGCGTGAAAGTTTTGCTGTTTAGATTTTGCATACCGAAGACTTTCTATACCAATGTCATATTCTTTCAATGTACAAATAATTATAGTAGGCAGTTGATGTCTGGTTATTTCATACCGATTGGAATCTAATTGCTTCACATTTTTCACAGCATCGTGTTTCAATAGAAAACTTATGGTAAAATCATATTTTGTGAGTTCAAACGTCCAAATGGCGTCTTGTTTTATTATTTTTTTGAGCTTACTAAAGCTGCCATGATCAATTTGCATCTGATTTAAAAACTGCAATGTATCAGCAGATGCATACGGTTTTTCTACAAGATTGAGAATGAAGTTGGGTGTATGTAACTGCAATTCATGTTTTATAGTCGTTAGATGCATATTTCTAACAGCGATGATCAGTACATGAATCGTATCGCCATTATTTTTATAAATCTGAAACCGATTTGTGTCCGTTTTTTTAATGGATTTAATGCTTGGCAATTTGCTAATTCTATGGAGTACCCAATTTGCTATGTTCGATTGATTTTTGATACGATTATAATGAAGTTTTATGTATAAAATTAGTCAATTTTGAGTGTTATATTTTTGCTCATCCAAGTGGTGACTTTATCAAGCGTTTGTTTAGAGTTTACCATTAATTCAAGTAATTTTTCATTGTAGGGATGTTTATAAAGTTTTTCGGTTTTTACATCTTTTCCGAAAGCGTATTTTAATTGTTTTTGAATGACTTTAGGATCGCTAAGCAAAGTTTTCAGTGTATAAGAGCGATGAATAGTTCCTAATGAATTTATGTTTCGCTCCACATGATGACAAGAAGAATAATAGGTTCCTTTTGACGTAACAACACCATATAGTAAAAAAGCAGGACAAGGTTCTGATGTTTCTTCAAAAGCATCTGAGTGAGATATGTTTGCGCTTATTGGAACATTTGAACCTGTATGATTATTTAAAATTGCTTTTACTTTTTTATACATAGCAATCTGTGATTTTAAAGGAGCTAAGGTATTTGTGGTAATATTTACAGAATTTGGTTGTAAGGTGGTTGCAATTTCTATGAATTGAGGTAGCGAATCAATGTTTTCCGAAGTTGCTACAAAAGAAAGTTCAACGAGTGGTGTTATTGCCTTGCCTTTACTTTTGATAAGTTTAGAAATATGATGCAACGTTTTGTCGAAACTTTTATGAGAAGTTCCATGCATTTTTGCATATACTTCAGCATTTCCTGCGTCTATAGAAAATCGGACATCATTGCAATGATTTACAATAGCTTCTCTCATTGCATCTGTCATTAACGATCCATTCGTAATTAAACTAACGGATTCAATATGTTGAGAAGCAAAGGTTATAAAGTTTACAATAGATTTGTGTAATAAAGGTTCGCCGCCGCCACAAAGTCTAATTTTTGAGACGCCTCCTTGCGCAGCTTCACGAATTGTATTGTAAAAAACTTCAGTATCTATAAAACTTTTAGCACTATTTGATTCAGCAGAAATGCAAAACGTACAATGATGATTGCATATATTAGATGGAAAAATTTCAATCAGTTCTGGAAAATAGGGTTTTCCATCAATTAAAGCATCAATTTTTTGCACATGCCTTTCATTCAAAATAAAATCATGCGCTTTACCCACAAACTTACTTGCCTTTTCCATAATTACATCAGTTTTATAATTCCTTTATTACAATCCATAGAAATTGAGGTCATTTCAGGAATAATGGATCGTACTCCTACAATACATGGAATTTGCAATTCTCGGCTCACTATTGCCAAATGCGATAGCATTCCTCCATACGTGCAAATTATTCCATCATACGCTTTCAAATTGTTGGTGTTTTCAACATTAGCCTCTTTGAGCATTAGTATCTTTTTTGCGCCTTTTGGCAATTGTAGATTGGAATTTTTATAAACTACAACACCTGTTAGCTTTCCTTTAGAAGCTGGAATTCCCTTTAAAATATTGGGAGTTTTTTCAATTTCTGTTGTATATGAAGTGATTTCAAAATCTATCGGACTCGTTAAATCCCTAATTTGAAATATGTAGAGTTTACCTTGCTTGTCAATTCCCCATTCCATGTCAATACCATTTGGATATTCAGATGTAAACGAAGAGGAAATCGCATGTAGCTGCAAAAGTTTTTCAATAAAAAAATTAGGCGCTTTACGCGGACAATTGCCATATACAGATATTTCATTATCCATTGTTTTTTGAAAGTATCGTATTCTTTTTGGAAAATCAGAAAGGCTGGTAAGTAAGATATTTCCAGACGTTGCTATTTCAAAATTCGTTTTATCAAACAATGTAGGATGTGTAATAAATTGATGATATTGATCTCCTGTGTTGTTTAGGTGTCGCCATGTTTCGTTGTTGTAATGAGAAATATAGGGCGTTGTAATGCCATCTACAACAGTTCTACAACCTCCAAAGAAAGATTCTGTGTATATTTTTAACAAATCATCATGATAAGAAGCAAAAGTGACGCCACTATACATGCTTGCTACGGTTTTTTGTATTAAAATGTGGCAAGGATTGGAAGTGTTATTTTTTTCTTGAAAGTCACGGATAATAGCTTTGGAAGCATTTACAATTTCATCAAAAGATTGTAAGTTGTTAAATGACAAGTATTTTCCAGCGTTTGAATTGGTTTTTGTGTCTTCATCCATTGAAGCAGAACGAATGGAAATACCTGTAGTGGGAATTTCGAGACTCTCTAAAATTCGCGTTATTTGGCGCTCAACATTTTTTAAATCACCAAAAAAATAGTCAAAAGCTGGTACCTCAATTCTTTTTTCTTGTAAATTGAGTAATCCTTTGATTTTTGAAGGAAGTTCTAGTTTATGTTGATGATACAATGGATTCTAATTTAGTTCGTATAAAATTTCTTTTGGTATCATTTTATGATACAGTACTTTGTTCTACTTCATTTATGATATTTTGTAAGGATGAAAAGCTGCTATTTTGCAACACTTTCTCATCTTTAAAAAATAAGTGCATCCATCTTACAAAACGTGCTTGCCAATAATGCCTGTATTCTTCATTTACTTGTAGTACATGCAACATGTAAAATATAAATTCAATATCCGAAATGTCAGCATCAGGCATTTTGTTGCTCATAGCTGTAGGGTTATTGTTCAAAAGTTCTTCAGCTACTGTAATATTTTTAAGGAAGTGCGCTACATCATAACTAGAATTTGTTTTTTCATTTATAAACTTGATTGTTGCACTTACATCGTCATTCTGTATACTTTGTCTTAAAAAAGCAGTATTCCAAAAATAATGTGCGGCATTGACTGCACAAACAGTTTCGGTTTCAATTCTTTTTTTAGTTTCGTCTCCATACCATTTTAAATGCGAAAAAGTAGGAGTTTCTATATACGTACGTTGAAATTTTTGAAATAATTCATCATTAGATGTGTTTTCGTTTAAAAACAAATAAAAGGTTTCAAAAACTTGGTTGGAAAGATTGATAGAAATAAGCGTTACCAGCTCTATATATGTTTTTTCAAACAGATTTCCTATGTTCTCATTGCAAACGTATCGTCTTTCCAGTTCAATGCAATTTTGGGCAAATGAATTGCGTGTTTCAATACTTAATTGTGCAATGCGAATAGCATACTCTGTATAGCCTGATAGCTTTTTTAAAAGTTCGAACTTAAAAGGCTCGTATTGACTGCTATTAAATTTAAAAACGCAGTCATCTACAATTTTTAATTGTAAACTATCATCAAAACCCAGAAGCTTTACAAAATGTGAAGCGGCTCTAGCATAAGCCTCTAATTCCGCATACACGTTTGATGCGTAAATTAGAGGCAAATGAACGACTTTTTCTTTTCTTTCATCTATATGTAAATCCAAAATCCATAATGAATCTTTGATTACTGTATTGAATATATCATGTAGCATGAAGAAATAAAGGTAAATATTTAATAATTAAGAACTATTTACCGATGGACTTTTTCTTAGCTTCCTCAGATAGCTCTTTGTACGAATCTAACAACTTAGATTCAAGCTCTTTTACCCTTTCGGAAGAACCTTCACCTTTTTTGTCAAGATCGGACATTTCTGCCTTGATTAATGCTATTTTTTCTAAGTTGTCCCCAAAGGGGAAAGAACTGTTGTTTTCTTTGAGAGATCTTAATATCTCTACTTCTTTTCCGTATGATCCCATATTTGTAAGTGTTTGTGTTAATAGTATCTTAAAGTTAAGCATTTTCTTGCAAAAAATCAACTTTTTTAAGGGAAAATTCATTGCGTAAATATGGTGGCAAAATTCTAATTTTATCAAAGAATTATAAGGAAATATTTGATGCTCCAAATGCCCATAACAAAAGGCGTTCACGACAAATATATGAGTATTGAAACATTAAAATGCACTTGTGCATATTCAATACAGTTATTCATGTTTAAGGACGCCGTTTTACGTTTATAAATTAAATGGTAATGTATGGGAATAATCTGTAAAAATCCTGTAACTTTAGTAGTTTAAAATGAATTGAATATGCATTCGGAAGAAGAATTATTGGCTGCGTTAACACTTCAAAAAACGGCAAAAGTTGGAGATGTGATTGCCAAAAAACTGATACGTCATTGTGGAAGTCCAGAAGCGGTATTGAAAGAGAAGAAAGAAAACTTACTCAAAATAGACGGAATTGGTACGTATGTGTTGGCAGATTTGCAACATAGTGAAAACAGAAAAGCAGCGGAAAACGAATTGAAATTTATTCAAAAAGAAAACATTCAAGTACATTATTTTTTAGACAAAAGCTATCCGATGCGTTTACAACATTGTGCTGACGGCCCTATTTTATTATTTCAAAAAGGAAATGCCAGTTTAAATGCTGCAAAAATGATTAGCATTGTTGGCACACGAAAAGCGACGAGTTATGGAAAAGAATTTTGCGAAGAATTGATTTCAAGTGTATCACCATTACAACCCACAATTGTTTCAGGTTTTGCCTACGGAATTGATATTGTAGCACAACGCGCAGCAGTCAAAAATAACATTCCAACCATTGGCTGTTTGGCGCATGGTTTGAATCAAATGTATCCGAAAGTACATGCGAAATATGTAAAATTTGTAGTAGAAAATGGAGCGTTTGTTACGGATTTTTGGAGCACGTCCAATCCCGATCGAGAAAACTTCTTGAAGCGCAATCGTCTTATTGCAGGAATGTCGCAAGCCACCATTGTCATTGAATCTGCTGAAAAAGGCGGAAGCTTAGTCACGGCGCATATTGCCAATTCGTACAATAGAGATGTATTTGCTGTGCCAGGCAGAGTAGGCGATTCGCAAAGTATTGGATGTAACAATCTCATCAAACAGCAACGCGCACATCTTTTAACCTCTGCAGCTGATCTTGTCTATCTTTTAGGTTGGGAATTGGACGCAGAGCCGTTTCAACCTGTGCAAAAACAACTTTTTGTCGATTTAAGTCCAGAAGAAGCTAGTATTCATTCGTATTTACAAGAAAAAGGACAATCGTTACTAGACAGCATTGCGCTCGAATGTAAATTCCCCATTCATAAAATTACGCCTATTTTATTGCAATTAGAAATGAAAGGCGTAGTAAAACCGTTGCCAGGAAAACTGTTTGAAGCGTTGTAGTTTTTCACTAAAATATCATTTATGAATCCGATTTCAACCTTAATTAATAAAATACACGAAAATGATCTTTGGGATGAAGAAATCACGCTCAAGCGGAATGAATATTTAAAAGTTAAGGGAAGCATTGATACGAATCTTTACTTTGTAAAAAGTGGAAGTTTGCGCATTTTTGTCATTGACGCAGCGGAAGAACACACCATCCGATTTGGGTATAAAAACAACCTCATTGCGGCTTTAGATTCTTTTTTGAATGGCAAACCTTCAGAACTGTACATCCAAGCACTTAAAAAAACGGTGATAAAGTCTATTCGTAAACAAAAGTATGCCAACTTCATTGAATCTTCTGCGGAACATAAAAAATTGTGGCTTGCCATTTTAGAAAGTTTTGTGTTGCAACAAATGGAAAGAGAGCGCGATATTTTGACGTCATCTCCGTTGGAACGTTATCAAAGAGTATTGCAAAGAAGTCCGCAACTATTTCAAGAAATCCCGAATAAATATATTGCTTCTTACTTGCGCATGACGCCCGAAACATTGTCAAGAATTAAAAAATCTTAATTTGAATCAATTTTTTTGCGCGCGTCAATTCTGAAATTTGCCATAAAAAAGATCATGGTATCCACTTCAGAACAATTATTGCAAGACTTACTAGAACTTACACAGGCAAATTTGAACGCTATAGAAAACTTTAAAAACCAATCGAAGGACATTCTAAATTGGAAAGAAAACCCAAAAAGTTGGAGCGTTTTAGAATGTATTGCACATTTAAATCGTTATGGAGATTTTTACATTCCAGAAATCAACCAAAAAATAGCCAATGCTAAGCACAAAAGTGTAGCTATTTTTAAAAGCAATTGGTTGGGAAAATACTTTAGCAAATCTGTTGCATACAGCGAAAACGTACACAAAATGAAAACCTTTAAGGCTATGAATCCTTTACATTCAAACTTGAACGAGCAAACACTTGAAACATGTATCTACCAACAACATCAAATCATTGAATTGTTGAACAAGGCAAAACACGTACATCTTGACAAAACAAAAACGGCCATCTCTATTTCAAAGCTTATTAAATTAAGACTGGGCGATACTTTTAGAGTGCTTATTTACCACAATGAACGACATGTAAAACAGGCAGAAAAAGTAGTGCAAATGGCAATGAAAAGAGTTGTTGAGAACGAATGAGAATTGGTGTAAATTGTATAAAAAAAGGTGAACAATTGAAAACTCCAGCTAAAATAGTAAGATCGACGGCATTTCCAAAAGTGAAGCGGTCTAACAATCAAAAAGCGTTAGCACGTCTAAAAGTCTTGTTTCTAAATTAATATCCCACTTTCTTACGAACTCTAGCCAGCACTTCATTAGCAATTTTGTGTGCTTTTTGAGCACCAATCGCTAAAGCATCATCAATTTTGTTTTTGTGTTCCATATAATGATTGAAACGTTCGCGTTCTGTAGCAAATCTTTCTACTACCAATTCAAAAAGTGCTTGTTTTGCATGTCCGTAGCCGTAATTTCCGCCCGTGTAATTTTGACGCATGGTTGCAATTTGAGCTTCGTTCGCTAACAATTTATACAACGCAAATACATTATCCGTATCAGGATCTTTCGGATCTTCCATTGGCGTACTATCGGTTTTAATACCCATAATTTGCTTGCGCAATTTCTTATCTGTTTGAAAAATATCGATCACATTATTCTTGCTCTTGCTCATTTTGGTGCCGTCCGTTCCAGGAATTAACATGGTATTTTCCTGAATCTTGGCTTGCGGCAATACAAACGTTTCTCCCAATTTTTCGTGGAAACGTGAAGCTACAACACGTGTAATTTCCAAATGTTGCTCTTGGTCTTTTCCTACGGGAACAATCTCTGCATCGTATAACAAAATATCAGCCGCCATCAACATTGGATAGGTAAACAAACCAGCATTTACATCGTCCAAGCGATCGGCTTTGTCTTTAAAACTATGCGCCAATTTCAAACGATTGTATGGAAAAAAACAACTCAAATACCAAGAAAGTTCGGTGACTTGTGGCACATCACTCTGGCGATAAAAAACGGTTTTATTGATGTCTAATCCAAAGGCAAGCCAAGTTGCTGCCGTTTTGTAGGTGTTTTCTCGTAACGTTTCTCCGTTTTTAATCTGTGTGAGCGAATGCATGTCTGCAATAAACAGGAAAGAATCATTCTCCGCATTTTGAGCCATTTCAATTGCAGGAACAATTGCTCCCAAAATATTGCCCAAATGTGGGGTTCCTGTGCTTTGAATTCCTGTAAGTATTCGTGCCATAGGTCGTGTTTAATTATGAAATTTTGACAAATGTACTTCATTTATCAAGAATTTTTTAAAAATTGTCGTGTGACATTTCATAAAAATAAAATTTAAATGCATTTTCGAAACTTTAGTGTATTTTTGGCGACGATGATAACGTTTATTCAGCATATTGGAAGAATTTTGTGGCGGAGTTGGTTCTATCTTTTAGTTCTGATTCCCATACTTTTATTTTTTCCCTTATTAGTACTTTTTAGTGCGAGCCAAAAGTGGTATCCGCAGTTTTTTTGGGTTGCTAGAAATTTATGGGCAAGACCTATTTTATACGGAATGGGCTTTTTTCCAAGATTCAAATGCCAAGAAAAAATTGAAAAAGGAAAGAGTTATATGCTCATTGCCAATCATACAAGTATGACGGATATTATGCTGATGTTGATCGCATCTAAAAACCCATTTGTTTTTGTAGGGAAGAAAGAACTCTCCAAACTGCCTATTTTTGGCTTCTTTTACAAACGAACGTGTATTTTGGTAGATAGAGGAAGCGCTCGAAGTCGAAAAGCCGTGTACGACAGCGCGCAAGAACGTTTGAATCAAGGGATGAGTATTTGTATTTTTCCAGAAGGCGGCGTACCTAAAGAAGACATTGTGTTAGATACCTTTAAAGATGGCGCTTTTCGTTTGGCAATAGAACACCAAATTCCGATTGTGCCGATGACTTTTGCAGACAACAAAAAACGCTTTCCGTATTCGTTTTTTAGCGGCTCACCAGGTCGTATGCGCGTGACGATTCATCCGTTTGTAAGTACCAAAGACAAGAAAATAGCTGACAAAAAAGAAATGAGTGAGAACGCCAGAAATATGATTTTGAGCGAGTTGACGGCGTATGGAATTTCTTGAAAATAAGGGGTTTTGTGCTTACTTTCCCGTAAAAAAACTTTTCAATTTGCTAAAGAAGCCTTTGGATTCGTTTTGACTTTTATCTAAAATTTCTTTTTCTTTTTTATGAACTTCCGCAGCCAGTTTTTGAGCGAGTTCACTGTCGTTTACAGACATTCTTTGTTTTTCCGGGAATTCTTCTCCTGATAATTTTTCAAATTCCGCTTTTGCTTTTTCAAAAACTTCAATTTCTACTGCTGGTCTTGTGTCTACTTGGTTTAACTCAGGGAAAAGTCCACTGGAATTTTTAACAGATTCAGATTCAAAATCATTCATAATTCCTTGGTAAATTTGCATCGCATGTTCCGTTTGTCCCACAGCTGCATACGATGCTGCAAATTGAAGCATATCATTTCCAATTGCTTCTTTTGGTAGTAAATTTGCAACTGAAGTAGTAATTTGTGCTTTAGCAGCACTAATATTTGCGACAGATTTTACATCATCTTTGGCTTTTAAAAGATCAATAAATTCTTGAAAACTAGCTCTTAAATTTGGAGAAACTTGATATGTTTCAGGAATATCCGAAAGAAACACTCCTTTTTCCATCGCAGTATTGGCGAGCAATCGGATAAATCCAGCAGTTTTAAAAGCTAATTTCACCAAAACATCTGAATATGCTGTAAATTCCTTTTGGGAAATTTTGGAAGTTTTCAATGCTTTGTAAATTTTCAAACCTTCAAAAAATTCTTCTTGATACTTTTTCGAATCAAAACTTTCGCCGTCAATTTCTATATTTTCTTCACCATTCAGAATCGCTACCAAAAATTGCTGGATGGCTAATGCATCTTCATCATTTTGAATTTTTTCTTTTAGTTCTTGAAATTTATTTTGTGTTATTAAATCTATCATTTTATGAAAGTATCAAGTGAATTATAAACTTTGCAAAAGAAGTGATGCCGTTTTGAAAACAATTATCCGTATTCTTTTTTCAAATTCCTGCTTTTCGATAAAGCTAACGCAATCTGTAAAAACCTCAAAAAGGAAAGGATATTTTTTAGGTTTCCCAGAGAAGGACAGTTAATTTAAATTTTTATGAGCTCTCAGATTTTTCGTTGTCAACGTTATGTTGCCGTTCAAATTTTTCATGTATTATTTCACCAACTTCAAATCCTATCAAAATCACAAAAACCCATAAAGGAGTTAGTATGTTTAATCCAGTTATTACAATTACAGTAAGAAATAGCAAGTTCATTAAAAAATAAATACTATTGAATACAAAATTGTCAGCATCCATTTTTTTGAAAATAGGCATGCGAATCAGAAAGAAATATATTGAAAAGAAAATAAGTAAAAGGCTTGCGTATACTATGAATGAAAAAAAGAAACTTAATTGATCAGAATAGTAAGTAATAAAGTGTTCTAAATATGGAAACAACAGGATTCCAAACATCACTGCTAAAGTGATTTTAACACCTCGGAATATGATTTCTTTTATCATTCTATGAAAATAAGAAGAATTTGAATAAATTTCAAAAAAAGCATTAAAAAAACCGCTTTCTTAAACCACTAAGAAAACGGTTTTTAAACATCACTGCTTTTAAGGTATATATGGCATACCTAACCAACTAAAAAACTAAAACCTAAAACTGACTCCTGTATAAATCCCTACAGAGTACGGATTGAAGTTGCCAGTATTTCTTGAAAATGTATTTAACTGATATTTTAGCATCGGCTCTAAGTTGAACTCCAATTGATCGGAAAATTTGTAATCAATTCCGAAGCCAATATTGGTACTAAAACTCACGTCATTTACATTGGTAGCTTCTCCCAATTCTGTCAATAATAGTGGAGAATCTAATATGATGCTATTCTCTGTTAAGAGCAGCGTACTCATACCGCCAATAACATTAATACCTATTTTTTTATCTAAAACTGCGTATTTTACTTCTACGGGAACTTCTATAAAACTCATGCGTTGATTTAAGTCTCCTTCAATTTGTTTTTGAAAAATGGACGATTCTGCCGTAGATGCCATTTGATATTGTGAAAATGTTTCATTAGATGGCGCTTGACGATCTTGAATCTTAAATGCTACATTATTTGCGCGGAAATCAATAGTTGTTATGTTTGGACCATCAATGGAAGGCACAATTGCAATATCTTTCGTGCTATAACTATAATCCACGCGGTGAATTCCAGAACGAACCGTTAAGCGTTTTGATACATCATAGCCAACATTGACACCATAACTCAAATTGATATCACCGCTTTTGGTATTGTCCTCAAACGATTCGTGAATTGGGGAACCATTGCCAAGTGTATTGTAATACACAGGTGAAGCATTTGGTGAAATGGTCCATCTGCTAAACGGAACATCTACAACTTCTTTTTTGTTCTCTTCTAAGTCATGCAAATCGTTGATGACGTCTAAAATGGATCTTTTGATTGTTTCTTCTTTCTCGTCTTTTTCAGTAGCTGCTACTGCATTTTCAATAGTTGTTTCTGCATTTTTGAGCGTGCTACTTTTTAAATCTGTTGTGTTTGTATCACTAGAATTGGCTTTGTTCGGAAGTTCATTTTGTGCAACTGCATTCTTATTAGCAATTGTGTTTGAAGTTGAATTTACTTCAGAACCTTTACTATTTACTTTATTTGAAGTGTTGTTAGTTGCGCCATTCTTCATATTCTCTACAATTGCTGTTACTTCGGCATTGCCAGAAACATAATCACCTTTTCCATTGATTTTATAGTTTCCACCTTTAAAGCGTTTTCTTTGCTTTTGAGTCAAGGTTTTATCTTTTTCATTGACAGTAGTTGCAACCGCATTTTTGGTATTTCCTAAATTCTTATTTTGAATGTTGTTTGGATTTTCACCGTTGTTTTTATGTTGCGAAGTTGTGTTTGAACCTTCTTGCTGAGCAACAGAATTTTGCAATGCATTTCCTTGTGTTACACTATTTTCTTTTGTTCGTTGCGATGAATTGTTTACTGCATTTGTAGCATCTTCCGTATTTTCATTCGCAATTTGGTCTGAGTTTGACAATACATTTTTTGGAACAGTATTGTTATTTTTTTGGGATGAATTTTCTTGGGAACTGTTATTAGTATTTGTTATTTGGGAATTGTTCTGAGTTCCATTAAGGTTTTCGTCGGATGAATTCTGTTTCGTCGTTGAAGTGGTTTGTTCCTCAGAATTGATATTACCATCATTCGTATTAAAAATAGCATTTCCTGCAAAAAACAGCAATGCAATCGCAGCGGCAATTCCTGCAGCTCTGTACAGCCAAGGCAAAAATACAATGCCTTCTTTCTCTTCGTTGGCTTCCTTTTCGTCTAATCGCTCAGAAATTTTGTTCCAAACCTCGGGATCGGGTTCGGACTCAAAATCTTTGAACCGATTTCGAAAGAAATTATCTATATCATGTTGATCACTCATTTATGGCGATTTTTTTTTTAAACGATTCTACTTTCTTCTTTAAAATCATACGTGCGCGTGCTAAATTCGACTTTGAGGTTCCTACGGAAATGTCTAGCATTTCTGAAATCTCTTGATGCGAATAATCATCCAACACATATAAATTAAATACCAATCGATACCGATCGGGTAATTCTTGTACGATGTCCAACAAAAAATCGATGGAAACATCTTCTTCATACACGGTTACAGGTTCATCTTTGAGTACGCGTTCATTCACAACTTCAAAAACACCTTTACTTCTATATTTTTGAAGCACGGTGTTGATGGTAATTCTCCGCAACCAACCTTCAAACGAGCCTTTAAAGGTGTACTGACCAATTTTTTCGAAAATAACTAAAAAGCTATCTTGCAGATTGTCTTCCGCTTCAAGCCTGTTCCGAGAGTACTTTAAGCTGGTAACGTATAGTTTTTTGGCATAATCTCTATACAATTGTGCTTGCGCATCGCGGTCGTTATTCGTACATTTATGTATGAGTTGTTCTAAACTCACTCGTTTTGTTGGTTTTTAGTAGCGTATAATTTTTAGTTATTGTTCAACAGGCACTTCATACGTTAAAAAAATATCCTGTCCTTCATCATCTTTTCCTTGCCAAAACCTAAATGTATACGGTTCTAGATCAAGAGCACTAAAGTTAAATGTTTCGGTTTTAAACTCTTCTTCTAAGGGCTCACAGTTGTTTCCAGGGGTAACAAAATTTACCACGGCAACAATTCTTAAATTCTGTGGTTGTTGTTGATAATCAAAGTTACTAAAGGTATGACATGTTGATGGACGCTTGTATGTCACACTGATAGTATGTGTGCTTCCAAGATTGAAAATAGAAGGCATTTCCACACTCTCAATAGGAATAAATTCAAATTGAAATTGAATATCGGAAGCAACATCATCAACCGAACACGAATTGAAAAGCACCGAACTTAGTATCAAAGCTAGAAATAATATCTTCTTCATAATCAAAATTATAAACTACTTTTCAAGTAGATGTGCAAAATAGTAAAAGGTTGCGTCTAAAAATAAAAAAAATCCCAAGAAGGGATTTTTTAAATTTAATGAACTTATACTCAAATGCTTTCGCATATAAATTTGTATGGGTTTTTAGCTATTGGCAATAGCATCTTTTATTTTAATTTCTAGTTCTTCCAATAATTCTGGATTGTCTTCTAATAAGGTTTTTACAGCATCACGACCTTGTCCAAGTTTGGAGTCGCCATAACTAAACCAAGAACCACTCTTTTTTATGATTTCGTAATTTACACCGATGTCTAAAATTTCTCCTACTTTAGAAACTCCAGCGCCATACATAATGTCAAACTCAACCGTTTTAAATGGTGGTGCAACTTTGTTTTTCACCACTTTTACACGTGTTTTGTTTCCTTTTACTTCGCCATCCGTACTTTTTATTTGTGTAGAACGTCTGATATCTAAACGAACAGAAGCATAAAACTTTAAGGCATTTCCTCCAGTTGTAGTTTCTGGGTTTCCAAACATCACACCAATTTTTTCACGCAATTGGTTAATGAAGATTACTGTACAATTGGTTTTGCTGATAGAAGCTGTTAATTTACGTAAGGCTTGCGACATCAAACGCGCATGCAATCCCATTTTAGAATCTCCCATTTCACCTTCAATCTCACTTTTTGGCGTCAATGCGGCAACAGAGTCAATTACTACAATATCAATCGCGCCAGAACGAATTAAATTATCAGCAATTTCCAAGGCTTGCTCTCCATGATCTGGTTGAGAAATAATTAAATTATCAATATCAACACCTAAACTTTCAGCATAAAAACGATCAAAAGCGTGTTCTGCATCAATAAACGCTGCAATTCCACCTTTTTTCTGAGCTTCTGCCATGGCATGTAAAGTCAACGTTGTTTTACCTGAAGATTCAGGCCCATAAATTTCAACAACTCTTCCTCTTGGATATCCACCAACGCCTAAGGCAATATCTAAACCAAGCGAACCTGTAGGAATGGTATCCACTTCTTCTACAACAGAATCACCCAATTTCATCACAGCACCTTTACCGTAGGTTTTGTCTAGCTTATCGAGGGTTAATTTTAACGCTTTTAATTTTGCTTCTTTTTCTTTATCTGTACTCATTATGTCAATTTTCTATTAATTTGAACGTTGCTAAATTACCATTTCTTTTCGCTGAAAACAATTCGCGCTTTCTCATTTTAAACAAATCCACCAGAAAAAATACAAATAGACGCAACCTTTTTCAAAATCATGTATCTATTAAGTATAAAAATGATTCAAAAAAATGAGAGTATTTAATAAATTTGTTTATCAAACACAGGACAACGCTTCGTTCCCAATATTCGGGAATTGCAAGCTAGACGGTGGCTAGCTTCATTGTTAATTCTATTCTTTAATAGAGAAATTTTTATATTAACAATGAATTAGCTAGTAAGAGTGCTTCTGTCCACATAGAAGCACTTTTATTTTTCCCGTAGTTGCAGTAAAAAGTTTTTTTCAGTCTTCAAAAACATGCTTTTTTACTTCTTTTCCATCTTTTCCCGACCTGTAAATCATCTTCAATTTTCGTGTTTTTACATACAATTTCATTTTTACTTTCACTAAAATACAGCATTTCTTTAGATACAATCAAATTGACTTTGTAAGCGTCGATTTTTTTTCATAAGCGTTGTTTTTTCTTCGAAAATTCGGTAGTTACCACAAAAAATGTAATTTTGCCGAATATATACACTTTAACCTTAATCATTGATATAGCATGCAACTGTACAATAAATTAAGTGCGAAGGAAAGAGCTGAACTCATCGCTAAAGCGGGAAAAGAACGCCTAACGATATCTTTCTACAAATACGCACACATCGGAAATCCAGAAATTTTACGAAATCACTTATTTATCAACTGGGACAAACTCGACGTTTTAGGTCGAATTTATGTGTCGTACGAAGGTATAAATGCACAACTTTCCGTGCCTGCCGAAAATTTTAATGCATTCAAAGACCATTTGGATACAATTGCCTTTTTAGAAAACGTACGTTTAAATGTTGCCATTGAGCAAGACAATATGTCGTTCCTAAAACTAAAAGTGAAAGTACGCGATAAAATTGTAGCGGATGGATTGGAAGATGAAAATTTCGATGTTACTGACAAAGGCGTACACGTTGCCGCAGAACAATTTAATGCATTGCTCGATGATGAAAATACCATTCTTGTTGATATGCGAAATCATTACGAAAGTGAAATTGGTCATTTTCAAGGTGCCATCACGCCCGACGTGGATACATTTAGAGACTCATTGCCCATCATAGAAGACGATTTACAAGCACACAAAGAAGACAAAAACTTAGTCATGTATTGTACAGGCGGCATTCGTTGCGAAAAAGCCAGTGCATACTTTAAGCACAAAGGGTTTAAAAAAGTATATCAGCTAGAAGGTGGAATTATCAATTATGCGCGCCAAGTAGAAGCGCAAAACTTGGAAAACAAATTCATCGGTAAAAACTTTGTATTCGATCACCGAAGAGGCGAGCGTATTTCAGAAGACATTATTGCCAACTGTCACCAATGTGGAAATCCGTGCGATACGCATGTAAACTGCGCCAATGAAGCCTGCCACTTGCTATTTATTCAGTGTAAATCTTGTGCGGAAGCCATGAATGATTGCTGCTCTGACGACTGTAAAGAAGTACACAGCTTGCCAGCAGATGTGCAAAAAGAATTGCGCAAAGGAAAAGAAGTCAGCAACAAAATATTCAAAAAAGGACGATCAGAAGTATTGAAGTATAAAAAGTAGATTTTCAATGCTACGTAAATAATCCTATCTTTACAACTTTAGAAAACAATACGAACCCTACATCTGCATCCCCGAATTGCAGATTCTATATATAAAAATATGAGTTGTAACAGTTGTTCAACTGGTAAAGACGGCCAGCCCAGAGGCTGCAAAAACAATGGTACATGCGGTACGGATAGCTGTAACAAGCTCACAGTATTCAATTGGCTGTCAAACATGTCATTGCCTAGCAATCAAAAACCCTTTGATTGTGTAGAAGTGCGCTTTAAAAACAGTAGAAAACATTTTTATAGAAATACAGAAAACTTAACCCTAAGTATTGGTGATATTGTAGCTACAGAAGCGTCTCCTGGACACGATGTAGGTATTGTAACGCTTACAGGCGAATTGGTACGTGTGCAAATGCGCAAGAAAAAAGTAAGTCCTGAAAGTGAAGAAATCAAAAAAGTATACCGAAAAGCTTCTCAAAAAGATATTGATGTTTGGTCGCGTTCGCGCGATAGAGAAGAAGAAATCAAAAAGCGTTCGCGCGAATTGGCAATTGCCCTTGGTTTGCAAATGAAAATCTCAGATGTAGAATTTCAAGGAGATGCCTCCAAAGCAACGTTTTATTATACTGCGGAAGATCGTGTAGACTTTCGTCAGCTTATTAAAGACATGGCAAAAGCCTTTAGCATTCGTATAGAAATGCGCCAAATAGGTTTCCGTCAAGAAGCAGCTCGCTTGGGCGGAATTGGCTCTTGTGGACGCGAATTGTGTTGTTCTACATGGTTGACCGATTTTCGTTCTGTAAATACGGCTGCCGCCAGATATCAGCAACTTTCGTTGAATCCTCAAAAATTGGCAGGACAATGCGGAAAACTTAAATGTTGTCTCAATTTTGAATTAGATGCCTATTTAGAAGCCTTGCAACAATTTCCAAAAAGTGATGTAAAATTATACACAGAAAAAGGAATTGCCGTTTGCCAAAAAACAGATATCTTTAAAGGACATATATGGTACGCGTATGAAGGTGAATGGATGAATTGGCATAAACTCACTACCGATCAAGCCAATGAAATCATCGCGCTAAATGCGAAAAAAGAAAAAGTCATAAGTTTAGAAGAATATGCTTTAGAACTTATTGAAGAAGATGAAAATACTAAAACAAACTTTGAAAACGTTGTAGGACAAGACAGCCTTACACGATTTGATAAAAAACCCACTCGAAACCGAAAAAGAAGAGGCGCACAACACAAGAAAAAGCGTAGAAACAACAATACCAAAACAGGCGCAACTGCAAAAAATACCAACAACAACCAAAAGAAAGCAGGAACCGCTCCTAAAAAAGGCAATACAGGTGGAAAAAACAATCCTCGAAACAAAAACAACAATCGCAATAAAGCGACTACTGAAAATGCGAGAGGACCAAAAAACACCGGTAACAAGAATAACAACAGACGTAAAAAATCGAACAAAAATGCAAAGCCTAACTAAAAGCGCATTTTTTATAGCTATTCTTAGTATCCTACTCATTTCTTGTGATGGCAACCGTGTGTATGACCAATATGTTTCTACAGGAAACTCTTGGGACAAAGACACGCCTCTGACATTCAAATTCCAACAGCCAGACACGATACACAAATACAATTTGTTTATCAATGTGAGAAACACCAACGAATATGAATTTCGTAACTTGTTTCTCATTGTCAACATGAACTTTCCAAATGGAAATGTTGTCAAAGATACCTTAGCGTACGAAATGGCAAAACCAAATGGAGAATGGCTTGGTACAGGTATGACGACCAAAGAAAGTAAACTTTCATACAAACCAAACGTACGTTTTCCGTTTGAAGGAACGTATGAAGTAAGCATACAACAAGCCATGCGAAAAATTAATGAGCCTCAAGGAATCCAGAGCTTACAAGGAATTACAGAGGTTGGCTTTAGAATCGAAAAAAAATAGTGCAAACAACGTATTAAAATGGCAAAAAAGCAGGTCAACAACAAAAAACAAAAACCTACCAAATTTAGAAAATTCGTCAAGTGGTTTTGGATTGTCTTCGCAGGAGGAATTTCCAGTATCATCTTATTATTTTTATTAGCTTCTTGGGGAGCTTTGGGTGATATGCCTTCGTTTGAAATCTTAGAAAATCCACAAACAAACTTAGCATCACAGGTGATTTCTGCCGACGGAAAAATATTAGGAAAATACTATCTAAAAGATAACAGAACACCTGTTAATTACAAAGAACTACCAAAAGATTTGGTCAACGCACTCATTGCGACAGAAGATGCGCGTTTTCACGATCATTCCGGAATTGATGTACGCGGAACTGTGAGAGCATTTGCATACTTAGGAAGCAAAGGTGGAGCGAGTACCATTTCGCAACAGTTGGCACGACAATTATTTGTAGGTGTCCGATCGAGAAATTTATTCGAAGCTGGGATACAGAAAATCAAAGAATGGGTCATTGCGACACGCTTAGAACGCCAATACACCAAAGAAGAAATCATTGCGATGTATTTCAATATTTACGATTTTGGAAACAACGCCGATGGAATTCGCTCTGCGGCGCGAATTTACTTTGGGAAAGAGCCGAAAGAATTGAAAATAGAAGAATCGGCAATGTTGGTAGGCATGTTTGTAAACTCTTCTTTATTTAATCCAAGAAAAAGACCAGAACGCGTAAAAGCTCGACGAAATGTAGTGCTTGGGCAAATGTATAAATACGATTACATTACCGAAGCAGTAAAAGACTCATTGCAAGAATTACCATTGGTCATAGATTACAATCCAGAATCGCATAATGAAGGTTTAGGAACGTATTTTAGAGAACACTTAAAAGGATTTTTGAAGAAATGGATCAAAGAAAATCCTAAAAATGCCAAAGGTGATAAGTACAATATTTATCTCGACGGATTAAAAATTTATACGACGATTGATTCGCGCATGCAAAAATATGCAGAAGAATCTGTGGAAGAGCACATGAAAAAACTGCAAGCAGAATTCTACCATCAAAACACGAAAAAACGGAATAAAAATGCACCATTTGCCAAAGATGTTGAGCAAAAATCTATTGATTTCGCTTTAGAAAGAGCCATACGACAATCCGAACGTTGGCGCATCATGGAATCAGAAGGAAAATCAGAAAAAGACATCATAGCTTCTTTTGATCGAAAAACACCGATGACCGTTTTTTCATGGACACACAAAAACAATCGCATCGACACCATTATGACGCCGCGTGATTCTATCAAGTATTCAAAATTCTTTTTGCGTGCAAGTTTTATGTCGTTAGAACCACAATCAGGAAAAGTAAAAGCGTGGGTTGGCGGTATCAATTATAGAAACTTTAAATATGACATGGTCAAACAAGGAAAGCGTCAAATTGGTTCTACATTTAAGCCTTTTGTATACGCTACCGCGATTGATCAATTGCACTTATCACCTTGCGATTCTATGCCAAACGGACCGTTTTGTATTGAAGAAGGCAAATACGGTTTGTTAGAACCTTGGTGTCCAAAAAACTCCGATGGAAAATACGAAGGCATGCGAACGCTGAAAGGTGCGTTGGGAAGCTCGGTAAATACAGTGACAGCGCGTTTAATGGACAAAGTAGGTCCAGCCAATGTGCGCTCTTTAGCACAGCGATTGGGTGTAGAATCTGAAATACCAGAAGCACCATCCATTGCTTTAGGAACACCAGATATTTCACTCTACGAAATGTTGGGTGCGTACGGAACTTTTGTCAATAAAGGGGTGTACGTAAAACCCGTAATTGTGACACGAATTGAAGATAAAAACGGAACCATTCTTTACGAATTTGTGCCAGAAACCAAAGATGTATTGAGTGAAGAAGTTGCGTATACCGTTGTCAACTTGATGGAAGGTGTTACCACAAATGGTTCGGGAAAAAGATTGCGCCACAAGGGAATGGAAAGAAACCATGTATACAAAGATATCATGACAGGGTATCCATACCAATTCAAAAATCCAATCGCAGGAAAAACAGGAACCACACAAAACAACAGTGATGGTTGGTTTATTGGAATGGTACCTAATTTAATTTCTGGAGCTTGGGTTGGAGGCGAAGATCGTCAAATTCGCTTTGCGAGCACAACCTACGGACAAGGAGCTTCCATGGCATTGCCAATTTGGGGATTATTTATGAAGAAATGCTATGCAGATACTTCGTTATCTGTTTCGGCAGACAAATTCCCAAAACCTGACGAAGAAGATATGACGATCAGAGTGGATTGTGACAAAGTTACGACCACTAAAGACGATACCAAAGAAGATCCTAATGATAAATTGGAAGGAATTGATTTTTGATTAAAAGAATTCCTGTTGGGCATTACTCAGCACTTGGCAAAAGTATATGAAAGATAAAAATCAGCTCATAAGATTGATTGTGATTTTAGGAATTGGAATCTTTCTAATGTATCAAGTTTATCAGTTCAAATTTTCTTTTTTTGTATTTGATGGAATCATATTTGGTACAATAGCATTTTTTGGTAGTACATATTGGATTTGGGCTGTTTATAAAGATATTCGAGCATATAAATCGACTAAGAACAGTCGTTTTTTAATGATACCAAGTATAGGAATAGCTTTTATAGCAGTAATTGCAGGATTGAACTGGAAAAATAACGCCGAATTCAACAAGCAGACTTTAGTTCGTGCGTATTATGATGGAGATTTTAATGGAACAAGTATTGACTTCAAAGAGGATGGAACCTATATTTTTGATAACCAAGCAATAGGATTTAGCACGTATGTTTACGGTAATTATAAAATCAACGGACAATCAATTCGTTTAGAAAGAAGCGAAATTGATAATGTCATTAAAACCGATTTGCTCGAAATCAAAAATATTGTGGAAAATGGAATTGATCATTTGGCTGGAACCTATATTTTTCAAATAGAACCCAATGGAAATGAGTTAAAACTTGCTACTAAATTTAGAGTTGTTGAAGACAATAGAAAAAAATAGATTTCTCATTATAGTTCTAACCTTCATTACAAAGCTTATTATAGAATTTGGCTTAAACTCAGATTAAATTATTCCTAAAAATTCAAAACATCTTTTAAAAATTTCGTAATTTTCAATCAAACTATTGATTGATGATTAACAAAAAGATACATTCTGTGCAAAAAGCCGTTGCAGGCGTTACTGATAATATGACGTTGATGCTTGGCGGTTTTGGATTGTGCGGAATTCCCGAAAATGCCATTGCCGAATTGGTACAACTTGGTGTTACAAATTTAACGTGCATCTCAAATAATGCAGGTGTGGACGATTTTGGACTTGGATTATTATTGCAAGGACGACAAATAAAAAAAATGATTTCTTCGTATGTGGGTGAAAACGACGAATTTGAACGTCAAATGTTGTCGGGCGAATTGGAAGTAGAACTCACACCACAAGGAACGCTTGCCGAAAAATGTAGAGCTGCACAGGCAGGATTTCCTGCATTTTATACACCAGCAGGTTATGGAACCGAAGTTGCTGAAGGAAAAGAATCCAGAGAATTTAACGGAAAAATGTACATTTTAGAAAAAGCCTACGAAGCCGATTTTGCGTTTGTAAAAGCTTGGAAAGGTGACGAAGCTGGAAACTTAATCTTCAAAGGAACTGCACGCAACTTTAATCCGTGTATGTGTGGCGCCGCCAAAATTACGGTGGCTGAGGTAGAAGAATTGGTGCCTGCGGGCGAATTAGATCCGAATCAAATACACATTCCTGGGATTTTTGTACAACGTATTTTTCAAGGAGCGCATTATGAAAAAAGAATAGAGCAACGCACCGTACGCAGTCGTTAATTTGATGATTTGAAGATGGTTTAATTTGAAAATGATGTATCAAAGAACAGTTGGATGAGAAATGACAGGTATAAGGTAATTGTACAACCAGCGAGATGCAGTTATTAATTTGATGATTTGAAGATGGTTTAATTTGAAAATGATGTATCAAAGAACAGTTTGATGAGAAATGACAGGTATAAGGTAATTTTACAACCAAGCGAGATGCAGTTATTAATTTGATGATTTGAAGATGGTTTAATTTGAAAATGATGTATCATGGACAGTTGGATGAGAAATGACAAGCATAAGGTAATTGTACAACCAGCGAGATGCAGTTATTGATTTGATGATTTGAAGATGGTTTAATTTGAAAATGATGAATCAAAGAATAGTTAAATGAGAAACGACAAGGACAACGTAATTGTACAACTAACTTTTGAATTTTCTCTTCAAGTTATTAAGTTCTCTGAAGAATTAAGGAGTTTGCATAAATACGAAATGAGTTCTCAAATTTTTAGAAGTGGAACGTCCATAGGAGCGAACATAAGAGAAGCGCAAAATGCAGAAAGTAAAGCAGATTTTATTCATAAGTTTAAGATTTCTGCGAAAGAAGCAGACGAATTGGAATATTGGTTGTTATTATGTGAGAAATCAGAGTTTTATCCAAATCCGACAAAAAAACTATTTTCAGATTTGACATCCATCATAAAAATAATAAGTAAAATCATAGCAACCGCTAAACGAAGATGAACATGAGCGTTGTTAAAATAAAGTAGTATCTAATTTCAAATCAATACATTTTCAAACAAAAAAAGAATAAAAAGAGTCAAAATATTTAGTTTGATAGAGCAGCGTTTCTAAAGTTGAACAAAATATAGAACGGAAAAGAGTTGCATTATCAAATTTTCAAATCGACATATTTTCAAACAAAAAAAGAATAAAAAAGAGTCAAAATATTTAGTTTGATAGAGCAGCGTTTCTAAAGTTGAACAAAGTATACAACGGAAAAGAATCGCATTATCAAATTTTCAAATCGACACATTTTCAAACAAAAAAGAATAAAAAAAGAGTCAAAATATTTAGTTTGATAGAGCAGCGTTTCTAAAGTTGAACAAAGTATACAACGGAAAAGAATCGCATTATCAAATTTTCAAATCGACACATTTTCAAACAAAAAAGAATAAAAAAGAGTCAAAATATTTAGTTTGATAGAGCAGCGTTTCTAAAGTTGAACAAAATATACAACGGAAAAGAGTTGCATTATCAAATTTTCAAATCGACACATTTTCAAATCAAATAAAAAGATGTTAGACAAAAACGGAATCGCAAAACGAATTGCAAAAGAAGTAAGAGATGGATACTATGTAAACTTAGGAATCGGAATTCCTACGTTGGTGGCTAATTTTGTAAGAGATGATATAGAAGTAGAATTTCAAAGTGAAAACGGCGTGCTCGGAATGGGACCTTTTCCTTTTGAAGGAGAAGAAGATGCCGATATTATCAATGCAGGAAAACAAACCATTACCACCTTGCCAGGCGCTAGTTTTTTTGACTCCGCTACGAGTTTCTCTATGATTCGAGGCAAACATGTCGATTTAACAATTTTGGGCGCCATGGAAGTTGCGGAGAACGGAGATATTGCCAATTGGAAAATTCCAGGGAAAATGGTCAAAGGAATGGGCGGCGCAATGGATTTGGTCGCTTCTGCAGAAAATATCATTGTGGCAATGATGCACACCAATAAAAGAGGTGCTTCCAAACTATTGAAAAAATGTTCCTTACCACTTACGGGAGTTGGTTGTGTAAAGAAAGTGGTGACCAATTTAGCCGTTTTAGAAATTACTTCTGATGGTTTTATATTATTAGAAAGAGCGCCTGGCGTAAGTGTTGAAGAAATTGAAAAGGCTACGGAAGGCAATTTGATAGTAAACGGCGATATTCCAGAAATGCAACTTTAATAAGAATGTGTAATTAAAAAAAGTAAAACTCCTAAGTTATATATTAAATACTTAGGAGTTTTTATGCAATTATTAAGTTTACAAAACCATGTAATAGTTTGATAATCATATACTTATTTTACATAGAATAGCATAAATTAATTACACATAGTTCCTGGCTGTTTTGATGTATCTGTGAATGTTTCTATAGGAGTGGTATCATCATTACAAGTTCCATGAGGGATTTGTGACCTGCATGAATTGCAGTCCGAAGGTCCTTCTTCTGTTTCTCCAAATACTGGACGATTTCCTCCATTGATAACTTGTAAATTAGAAATAGACTTTTTGTTTAGCTCTAATGATTTAAGATTCTTTTTTTTCATTTTGTATTTTATATAAGTTAATATTTTTTCAATTCTACAAATAAAATTTTTTGTATACAAAGTTTTGAGATTAAATTAACACAGGTAAATTGTTATTTTTATGTAAAAAAAATAAGTAAAATTCTTAAAAAAAATGTACATTAATAATTACAAGATTAAATTGTGTTAAAAAATTGTGACAAACCTTGCTGTTTTAAACGTTACAACAGAAGGATTTGAATTGCTCGAAAGAGTTCTTGGTGTTTCAGTAGAAGAAATCAAAAATGCGACTGAAGGAAACTTAATTATAAACGGAGATATTCCAGAAATGCAGCTCGATTAGTATTTTCATAAAAACAATAAATTTTCAAAAAAAAGTGTCATATTCTCAAAAATGCGACACTTTTTTTGTGAATTCATTAAAAAAAGTAATAAATGTTTTAGCCTATATATTTCACAGATAATAATCAGAAAATCAAAGGATTATAAAATTGTTAATTCTTACGAATACTCGAAAGTTTTCGTGCATTTCATCGAAAAAATCAGTATTCTACCGTGTAATTCACAAAAAATTAACATATTTGGGACGCTTTTAACAAATGTGTTAAAAAAATAGAGTGCTAATTAACCTAAATACTTTTTTTATGAAAAAACAAATTACTTTACTCTTATTGAGTTTTCTATTTGTTGGAATGCTATCGGCTCAAGATCGAAATTGTTCCTCAATGGATAACTTACAATACAGAAAACAACTCGATCCACAATTGGAAGCACGCATGCAGCAAATTGAGGATTTTACAAGACAACAAATTCAATTATACGGAACACCTAAAAGTATCTCTGGAAATGTAATTACAATTCCTGTAGTAGTACATGTTGTTTATAGAACCAGCCAAGAAAACATTAGCGATGCACAAATACAATCGCAAATAGATGTATTAAACGAAGATTTTAGAAGAACAAACGCGGATGCGGACAACAGATGGTCGCAAGCGGTAGATACAGAAATTCAATTCTGTTTGGCTTCTGTTGATCCGAACGGTAATCCTACCACAGGAATCACAAGAACATCAACTACTAGAACTTCTTTTGGGACAAATGATGCTATCAAAAGTGCATCTCAAGGCGGAGTTAATGCTTGGGATACTTCTCAATACCTAAACATGTGGGTAGGAAACATTGGTGGAGGAATCTTAGGATACGCACAATTTCCAGGTGGAAATGCTTCTACTGACGGAGTTGTGATGAGCCCACAATATTTTGGAAGTAGTGCTAAAGGATCAGGATTTTACCTGTCAGCTCCTTTCGATTTAGGAAGAACAACTACACACGAAGTAGGTCACTTTTTAAACTTACGTCATATTTGGGGAGATGGAAACTGTAACGTAGATGATTTTGTATCTGATACACCAAATTCCGATGGTCCAAACTATGGATGTACACCAACACACGTTTCTTGTTCAAGTACAGACATGGTCCAAAACTATATGGATTACTCAGATGATGGATGTATGAACTTATATACAGCTGGACAAAAAGCACGTATGCGTGCTGTATTAAATTCTGGCGGTGTACGAAGAAGTTTAGCATTATCAGATAAATGTAGTTCAACACCACCACCGCCACCAACATGTGATGACGGAGTTCAAAATGGTGATGAAACTGGAGTAGATTGTGGAGGTTCATCATGTGCGCCATGTCAATCAGGTTGCTCGGATAATGAAGTAATTTTAACGATTACATTTGATAATTACCCTGAAGAAACTTCTTGGTCGTTAGTAACTGACGGAGGATCAAGCGTGGCATCTGGAAGCTACTCGGCTGCAAATGCAGATGGTTCAACGGTTACAGAAACGTTATGTTTACCAAACGATTGCTATACATTTACAATTAATGATGCGTACGGAGACGGAATTTGCTGTTCTTACGGAAACGGATCGTATACATTAACAGGACCGGGCGGAGTAATTCAGTCTGGAGGAAGTTTTGGTTCATCTGAAACTACAGAATTCTGTGTAGGTAGCACACCGCCGCCAACACCAACTTGTGATGATGGAATTCAGAATGGTGACGAAACAGGCATTGACTGTGGAGGTTCATCATGTGCGCCATGTCAAACTGGAGGAACTACAGTATTACACGAAGGATTCTTTGAAACTGGCCTAGACGGATGGCAAGATGGAGGAAGCGACTGTTTCCGTTACAACGGATCACGTTCGTACGAAGGATCATTCTCTATCCGTTTACGTGACAACTCTGGAACTGCTTCGGCAATGACTTCAGAAACCTTTGATTTAACCCCATTCAATCAAGTAGAATTTAACTTCTATTTCTATCCAAATTCAATGGAAAATGGAGAAGATTTCTGGGTACGTTATTTCGATGGATCTTCTTGGAGTACGGTAGCAACCTATGCGAGTGGAAGTAGCTTTACCAATGGAAGCTTCTATACAGCAACTGTGACCTTAGACAGTAGTCAAGTAAACTTTGCCTCTAACTCACGATTCAGAGTACAGTGTGATGCAAGTGCCAATGCAGATCAAGTTTATATTGATCAAGTAACCATCACAGGTATCAACGGAGGTGCAAGAACAAAAGCGGATGGAATACAAGTATTGCGTAGCGGACCACCAAGCACTTCAAGCAATGATCTTTTAATAACACCAACCATTACACGTGGTGATATTACAGTGAACTTAGCAAGCTATAACGTTAATTCAGCGTATAGAATCTTAAATTTACTCGGTCAAACTGTACAAGAAGGAAGCTTGAAAGACGGGCGACTAAATGTAAGCGTACTGAAAACAGGTGTATACTTGTTAGAAGTAACGGATGAAGAAGAAACAATTATTCAGAAGTTTGTAAAGCAATAAGCGACAACTTCTCAGTATATTTTATACAAATGGAAACTCCCAAGTGTGAACGCTTGGGAGTTTTTTTATGTCGTACAGATATGTTGATTCTTTCTCTGTTTTACCACGAATTCACGAATGTTTTTCAAACTTTTCCTTTTTAGGAATAAACACTAATTTTTTAGGTGTTTCAGTTTGAAGAATTTTGACGTTTCTATTAAAATATAAAATAACAAAGCGGACTCACTAAAAAGCAAGTGCCGCTTTGCTGAACTAAAAAACAGCGTTACCTAAAGATTCCCCAATCCAACGTGATACTTAACTACCAACGGCTGTTTTCTAGCATAATAACCAACTAACTAAATTATGTTATGATATATTTTTTAAAAAATTTGAAACCGTTTTTCCTGTTCTCTTTTGGAATGCTTTTGAGAATGAATCTCGGTTACTAAAACCTGCTTCTTTCGCCATGGCATGTACGGTGTAGTTTCTATAATTTGTGTTGTTTTGTAATTCTTCAATGCTATATTGTACGCGCAAATCGTTGATGTAATTTCGAAATGATTTTAGTTTGTGGGTATTGATTACTTTCGATAAGTATTTGGTGTTTGTCCGTAGTTTTTTTGAAAAAGCATGTAGTGTAATTTTAGTATTTAAAAATCCTTTTTCGTTTTCAAAAGCTTTTAAATTTTCGAGAATTGTATGTACAATTACGGGATCAATATCAAGTTTTTTGTCTTTCGTAATTTCATTTGAATGATGTTCAGTTTTTTGATATTTTTCTAATAGAGACACAATCTTTTCCAGTCGTGTATTGCCGCGTTTATTCCAGAAACATAGTATTCCAAAAAGTATTATTAAAAACAACACAATACCAATGAAGACAAAATACTTACCTTCAAACGCTTCTTGTTTCTCCAGCAAGGTTGCAATCATTTTTTCTTGTTGCTGCAATACGGCTAAACTATCTACTTGTATTTCCTTTTTAGGAACGGATAAATTTTGGAGACTCTTAGATGCTCTCCTGTTTTCACTTCCGTAGCTCGTACTTATATTTACTGTGCAGATGATTACTAATATAAATATGTGATATATGGATTTCATAGTAGTGTGTTTTGTAGTTAAATGTGCTGTTTCAGTTCATTTTCGATTTCTTCATCGACTTCATTTCTTGTTTTTCCTGTATTTTTCTTTGTAGAACTCATTGCATATAATGTCACGAAAACGACAGCAAAAGCAGCAAAAACGATACAAGTTGTTATAAAGAATTCAGTCATGATGTTCATTTTTTTGATTAAAAAATTAGTTTCTAAAAGACATGCCGATGGCAGGCTATGCTATGGAGAGCATGGCTTTTTGAGTTTGTAAAGTGTTTGATTTTTTGGTTTAGGTTTCTACTTATTATCCTTTTTCTTGGTTGTTGAATCTTTTTTCTTCGTGCCCAACATACCATTCATATCTTTTTCAAAACCACCGCCAGGTTGAAAGAACTTTTTCATTTCTTTCATGTCTTTAAATTCAATTCCTTTGGCATTTTTCTTCCTATTCAATTCAACAGGTTTTTTAAAATGTGGAAAATGATAATCAACAAGTAATATTGCCAAAAGTTCTTTTCGATTATAATTATTGAGAAAAAACGAGTCTAACCTTCGTTGAATAAGTGAAAACTTAATATTTTTTTTCAAAGACTTTGCTACAGTGAACAAGATGGAGTCTTCATTTTTCATTTTTTTAAATTCAGCCTTTGTCAAATTAAATGTAGTTTTAATCAATTCTAACTGTGTTTTTTTCTCTTTTACAGAAGCAAACGGTACATAAGATTTGCAAGCAACAATCAGAATAAGTATTGAAATTAAAAATATAAGTTGTTTTTTCATTTGTTGAGATTTGCTCATTTTTGTACAGTCAAAAATAGTTTTTAAAAGCATGGCTTTTAGTTAGTTATTAAAAAGTGATTTAGTGCTTACTTCTTGATGGTAAATTTGTAAATAAGCATTACTAACATTAGTCCAAGCAAGGCGAGTTGTCCATAAAAAAACAAATCATTTGGATAGTATATTTGTATGAATTGTAAAGCTAAAATTAGTATTAATACAACTATAATTATATATTGACTTTTCATTTTTAAAATTTTTATTTATTGCCCTTGATTATTTGCTAGGCATTCTCTTAAATCTGCCTTAGCTTCATATGCGCAGTTTAATGCAATAGCACCTGCAGCGCCAATACCAATAACTGTACCTACTCCAAAACTCCAGAAAGTAGAAACACCTACTGAAGCTAGGGAAGCATAAAAATTTCTATCACATCTTGCAATTGCTTTCCTGTATGCCTCACCACAGTTATGATGATAACTTTTAGATTTGTCTATGAGTTGATCAGAAATTTCGGTTAAAATAATATTTTTGATCTCTTGTTGTGTTAAACTTCCAAAATCATAGTTCTCAAGAAAAACATTTATATTTTTTTGAACATGTAAATACATATTCGCAAATTCATTAGTATTTTCAATATCGGTATTTTCTAAGTTAAAAACAAGATCTTCATAATTTACATAACCTTCTAAATCCAAGGATAAATTCGAAGGAAAATTACTGTAATATTCAGGATTTACCATATAATTGTTTATAATATTTATATGATTGGCAACAAAAATTTCAATAGTTAATTTCTGATTTGCTGTCTTTCCATTGGCAGCCTTATCATTAATATTCTCTGAATTAGCAACTTCTTGTGGTTGACATGATACAAACAATGCCAAAAAAGCTAAAATAATTGATACATACGGATTTCTAAGTTTCTTCATTTTTTTCTTTTTTGTAAAATATACCTACTCATACGTTTTTCGGTTTCCACGACTGTTTTTCGGGGGAAGTACACAGCGATACGTGCAATACAGCCTCAATTATAACACCAAAGTAATTTCTTACTTAAAAAGTTTTTTATTCTAATGGACGTGTTTTGCAGGTTGATAAATCATTGTTACTAGCATACTCATATTTTTATTCGGTTGTTAATTCAAATTGATCGGTTATCTATTGTTTTCTTCTAGTTCCATATCCTTTATTTTAGGTTCACTAACCATTAAAAGCGGTTCTTTTAGGGGGTAAAATGGTTTGGGAAGCTTACGTTTTAATTTTTAACCGTTAAAAAGCTGTAGATAATCGCAGATAACGTTTAATCAACCTAAAAGAACCACTGCTTCACTTGATAAATAGAATAGTCAACCCATTGTAAATTATATTTTACCGTTAACAACCTGTTTTTATTCACTTTCATTAGTTTCTTCAGTACTATCAGTTCTAGCGCTCTTACTAAACAGTACTTTCATATCTTCATATACTGTTTTTGCACCAGCTTCGTTTTCACCTGCTAGGTAGCGCATCATCCGATAAAAACTTAGTGAGTTTGTATAGTTGTCGTGATCTAAAAGTGTTTTGGTGTCTAAAAGTTGTTGGGTGAGATTTTGTAGTAGCTGTGTGCGTTGTTCCATTTGTTGGCGAGCGGCGTAGTCTTTGTCAAATTCAACTTTGTCTAAAAAACTAGGAATCCAATTTGGGTGTTGTTCCATATAGTTTTTGGCTTTGTCTACAATAAGTTTGTTTTGGTTTCCAATACTTCCGTATTGTCTGCGTTGTTCGGGCGTAAGGTTTACTGTTTTCCCGTTTAGGATTTGTTTAATTCCTTCTAAATGTCCATCAAGGTTGGTGAGTTCTTCTTGTGTAAACTCAATACTGATTAAATTTTCTAATGCCATGTTATTGCTTTAAAAATTATACTTTTTATAAAAAATCTGAGTTATTGTGAGAAGTAGTATTTATTTTTAAGATTTCGCTTGTTAAAATTAAAACTCTTATTTTAGCTATCAGATTTTTTTGATTGGTGTAAATGTATTTTTAAAATTAGCATCAAACAACTACATACTTTGAACATTCAATGAATATTCAAAGTAAATTCAATGAATATTCAACCTTAAAAACAAGATTAATAATGATTTACAGGCTTTTCTGTGTTTTTCTTTTTGTAAACTTGGGCTATAGTCAAGTAAATGAAAAGTTGCCTTTAGATTCCCTAAATAAGAAAAGCTATAATGAGCTAATGCATAATATTTATGTATTTCTTTCAAAAAACGATACACTTAATATAAGTGCCTACTCTGACGCTTATTTAAAAAAAGCGAAATTTGAAAAAGATTCTATGCGAATAGCTGAAGCCTATCACTATAAAGCAGCTTCTACGCAGATAGATGAATTAATTCTTAAATATTTAGACACCTCACTTATTTATTCTGAAAAAAATGAGGGATTTATTGTTCCTGCAAGTACTTATTTAACAAAGTCTGTGATTTATTCACGAAAATTAAATTACAAAAAAGCATTAAATTATTTTTTATTAGCTCATAATGCATCCAAAAGAAATAATAATGATTATTATGCATGCTTGGCTAAGTACAACATAGGAGTCATAAAAAGTAGAATAGGTTTACATAAAGAAGCTTTAGAGTACGCCAAGGAGTCTTGGGATTATCAAAAAACAAAGACAATTAATAGTCAATACTTATCTACACTTTCATTGTTATCAAGTGAATACTCTAGCGTAGGAAATTTAGAAGTTGCAACTGAATTAAATAAAAAAGGTATTAGAGAATCTAAAGAGGTAAATGATGTTGAACTCTACGGCATGTTTGTTTTACTTGAGGGAATAAACCTATACCGAAAAAAAAATTATGATGCTGCAATTGACAGTATAACCAAATCTTTACCTACACACATTACTTACAAAGATATGGTATATGAAGCCGCTGCTTATTTATACTTAGGTAAGTCCTATTACAATAAGAGAAAATATAAAAAATCATTATATAATTTCAAAAAAGTAGATTCTATTTTTTCAATTACAGATGGAGATGGTTTATTACCAAAATGTAGGGAAGCATACAATGTTTTGATTAAAGATTCAAAACAAAAGAATGATTTAAATTTGCAATTATATTACACAAATCAATTATTAAAATTTGACAACTATCTTCAAAATAATTATCAATATATAAGTAGTACTATTTATAAAGAACATGAAACACCAATATTAATAGCAGAAAAAGAAGAAGTTATAAGTAAACTTAAAAATAACAATAATGTATATTTATATTTCCTAGTATTATTGATATTGCTTACAATAATCATTTTAGTTATTTTAATAGTTAACTACAGAAATAAGAAAAAATATAAAAAGAAATTTGAATTATTAATGAAATCTAATATTGAGAAAAAAGAAGATAAAAAACTCAATAAAGATAAAAACTCTATTGACTTAGATGAAAATATTGTTAATGATATTTTAAATAAACTAGAACTTTTTGAAAAAAAGAAATCTTTTCTCAAAAAGAAAATATCTTTAAATACATTATCAAAAGAATTTAAAGTAAACTCAAAATATATATCTAAAGTTATAAATGCTTATAAAGAAAAAACTATATCTCAATATGTCAATTCGTTAAGGCTTGAATATTGTATTGATCGCCTTAAAAAAGATAAAAAATTTAGAAAGTATACATTAGATTATATAGCTAGTGAATCAGGTTTTAGCACTAGAAGAGCATTCAATATAGCTTTTTTCAAACAAACAGGTATAAGCCCCTCTTTTTTTATGAAAAACCTAAAAAATTAATATTCAGTATGTTATCATAGAATGTTCAGTGAAAGTTCAAAGTAAACCTTGTTTTTAATTTGTTCTGTACATAATATTTAAAATATATTTATGGAAAATTAATTTAAGATTAAAAGAAATGAAAAAAAAACAAATTAAATTACTTATCTTCAAAAAAGTAAACATAGCAAACTTGGGTGTTGAAAATAAGATTAAAGGAGGAGAAAGTGGTGTGGAAACAGATTGTGGAACTAACACGAATACGAATTCTTTTTTGTGTCCTCCTGAATCTTTAACATGTAGAACACATGTATTAGCAACCTGCCCACCACAATTAGATACTCGTAATGGGTGCTAGAACAATTTAAAAATCAATTTTTATTAATGAAATTCAAAATAGTACAAATATTTATATTAGGCTTAATTTTAACAGGGTGTAAAATACAATTCCCTGTTAAAATTATGCCTAATATGGAAATAAAAAAAAATCAATTAACTGAGCAAGAATTGCAAAGTTGGTATTTTAAAGACATTAAAAAAGATACTGTAATAGGTGCAAGTATTGACAGGGCTCATATAGAACTTTTAAAAAATAAAAAAGGAGATACAGTTATTGTAGCCTTATTAGATAATAGAATAGATCGTTGGCACGAAGACATTGAAAAGTTTATATGGAAAAATGAAAATGAAATCCCAAATAATAAAATTGATGATGACAATAATGGTTATGTAGATGACATTCATGGATGGAATTTCTTGGGTAATACAAAAGGTGAAAATGTCGATAGAGCTACTTTTGAAGCTACTAGGATTGTACGTAAATATAAAAAAAAATTTCAGTCAAAAGAACTTGCAGATATACCAAATAGTTTAAAAAAAGAGTTTGTTCTTTACAAGAAAGCTGAAAAGATATATGAAGATTTCATAAATCTCGCAAAGGAAAGAATAGCTTCTCTTGAATTACTTGATAAAAGAAAAAAAGAGGTTTATAAATATCTTTCTGAGATATATAATGATTCTCTACTATCAGATAAGAATATAGCTAAATTAAGTTCTAAAGATAGTGTTATAAATCTTAAGATTACAAATTATCGTTATTATCTAAAGTACTCGGATTGGATTTTTAAAACTCGTAAAGAATTAGATAAATATCTTAATATTTATTTAAGCTTAAACTATGAAGAACGTTCTGTTATAGGAGATGATATCGATGATATTGAAGACACTCA